>NZ_FUXG01000001.1 GCF_900167095.1 Oceanospirillum multiglobuliferum | reverse complement strand
ATGCCCCATTGAAGTAATTAGTGAAGTGATGGCGAAAGAATATAATACCACCACATTAGTTCAGTAGCGTGTTGCACTCAGAGTCTGCAACCGCCCCTTGACCATTGCGATTGACTCTGGATATTGTATTGATTAATGAACTATTTTATATGATATTTAAAATTGCTATCTTAGCTTTATGTAATAATAAATCATCGGTTTTTTGATGGGATTGTGAAATAGATCGCAAATAAACTCTAATAAGGTTATGGCTAAATAACCGAGTCATGGGGTTGTTCATAAATGATTTTATTTAGCCATGATATGCATCAATTTATAGGTGGGTCATCAGGGTAAATACCACCCATAAAAAAAGCGAACCCGAAGGCTCGCTTTTGGTATTCCGCTTAAAACCTATCCAAACACTTAGTCTTGGTAAGTCTCAATACTTGGGCATGAGCAAACAAAGTTACGATCACCGTATACGTTGTCAACACGATTGACCGTTGGCCAGTATTTGCTCGCACGGGTGTGTGCGGTTGGGAATACGGCTTCTTCACGGCTGTATGGGCGATCCCATTCACCGATCAGGTCAACTTGTGAGTGCGGTGCATTCACCAGTGGGTTGTTTTCTAGCGGCCATTCGCCGCTTTCTACTTTTGCCACTTCTGCTTTGATTTTGATCATTGCTTCAATAAAGCGGTCTAGCTCTACCTTAGGCTCAGATTCCGTTGGCTCAATCATCAGTGTGCCCGCAACTGGGAACGACATGGTTGGCGCATGGAAACCGTAATCCATTAGGCGTTTGGCGATATCTTCTTCTGAGATACCAGACGCTGCTTTGATTGGACGAATATCAATGATGCATTCGTGTGCCACTTTCTTGTTGCGGCCACGGTACAAAATTGGGTAGTCAGCAGACAGTTTTTCTGCGATGTAGTTGGCGTTTAAAATCGCCACCTCAGTAGCACGTTTCAGGCCGTTTTTGCCCAACATGCGGTTGTACATCCAAGTGATTGGCAAAATAGCCGCAGAGCCGTAAGGGGCTGCGGATACTGCACCAACGCCTTGTTCAAGACCTTCCACTGAATTCACAACGTGGTTAGACAGGAATGGAGCAAGGTGTGCTTTAACACCGATAGGTCCCATGCCTGGGCCGCCACCACCATGTGGAATTGCGAAGGTTTTGTGTAGGTTTAAGTGTGATACGTCTGAACCGATTAGACCTGGTTTAGAGATGCCCACCTGTGCGTTCATGTTCGCACCGTCCATATACACCTGACCACCAAACTTATGAATGATGTCACAGATCTCGACGATGTTTTCTTCGTAAACACCGTGAGTAGACGGATAGGTGATCATCAGTGCCGATAGGTTAGCCGCATGCTCTTCTGCTTTTGCAGCTAGGTCTGCGCTGTCAACGTTGCCGTTTTCATCACACTTGGTCACGATAATCTTCATGCCCATCATGGCCGCAGTGGCAGGGTTGGTGCCGTGTGCAGATGATGGAATCAAGCAGATGTTGCGATGACCTTCGCCAATCGACTCTTGGTACTTACGAATGGCCAATAGACCTGCGTACTCACCAGAAGCACCTGAGTTAGGCTGTAGAGAGATCTTGTCGTAACCCGTGATTTCAACCAGTTGCTCTTCTAGCTGACGGATCATTTCAAAGTAACCCGGTACTTGGTCTTTAGGTGCAAACGGGTGGATGTCTGCAAACTCCGGCCATGTAACTGGGATCATCTCTGCGGTGGCGTTCAGTTTCATGGTGCAAGAGCCTAGTGGAATCATGCCATGAACCAGAGAGTAATCTTTGTTTTCTAGGGTTTTCATATAACGCAGCATTTCAGTTTCTGAGTGGTGCGTGTTGAAAACAGGGTGGCTTAGGATCGCATCTTCGCGACGCATGTCAGCTTTGATGCCAGTTTCTGCGCCTGCGATAATTTGTGCGTCTATTGCTGCAACGTCTAGGCCGTGATCGGCACCTAGAATGATGTCGAACAGTTGTGCAACATCAGCAGGGGTTGTGGTTTCATCTAAGCTAACACCCAGCTTACCGCCTTCTGCTTGGCGTAAGTTACAGCCGTTGTCTAATGCGCGTTGATAAACCGCTGCATCGGCTGAGAAGGTTAGGGTGTCGAAGTAGGTGTCGTTGGTGGTTACACCTTTGGCGTTTAAGCCAATTGCTAAAATCGCTGTTAAACGGTGGGTGCGCTCTGCGATACGCTTTAGGCCTTCTGCACCATGATAAACCGCATATAAACTTGCCATGTTGGCCAGTAGAGCTTGTGCAGTACAGATGTTAGAAGTCGCTTTCTCACGACGGATATGTTGCTCACGGGTTTGCATCGCCATACGTAGGGCTTGGTTGCCTTTCACGTCAACCGATACACCAATGATACGACCCGGAACAGAGCGTTTTAGCTCTTCATTGGCGGCAAAGTAAGCTGCATGTGGACCACCAAAACCCATTGGTACACCAAAACGCTGAGTGGTGCCCAGTACAACGTCAGCACCTAACTCGCCCGGTGATTTCAGCAGCACTAATGACAGCAGATCAGCGGCAACGGTAACCATTGCTTTTTGTGCTTTGGCCACTTCTACAACGGCTTTAATGTCAGTGATGTTACCGAACGTACCTGGATATTGTATCAGGGCGCCAAATACATCGTAGTTGCCTAGGTTTTGTGCTGCGTCGACCACCACGTCAAAACCGAAATATTCCGCACGGGTTTTGATCACGTCTAAGGTTTGTGGGTGTACGTCAGAGGCAACAAAGAACTGGTCGCTTTTTTTGCGGTTTGAGCGTTTGCACAAGGTCATCGCTTCTGCCGCAGCAGTGGCTTCGTCAAGCAAAGAGGCGTTAGCCAAGTCCATGCCAGTCAAGTCCATTACCATCTGTTGATAGTTCAGCAGTGACTCAAGACGACCCTGAGAAATTTCAGGTTGATAAGGGGTGTAGGCAGTGTACCAACCCGGGTTTTGTAACACGTTGCGCAAGATAACGTTAGGCACATGAGTGTTGTGGTAACCCATACCGATGTACGATTTGTTAATCTTGTTTTGGTCTGCTAGAGCTTTCAGCTCAGCCAGAGCTGCAACTTCAGAGATACCCGTGCTCATATCGAGCGCATCATCCAAGCGGATAGAACCCGGAACGGTTTGCTCGATTAGGTCTTGTAGCGAGCTTGCACCTAGGGTGCCAAGCATGACTTGCTGCTCTGCTGCATCAGGACCTACATGACGATGAGTGAAACCATCGTGTTGCTCAAGCTCACTCAATGTGCGCGTATCAACTGCCATTTTTATCAACCTGTGTATGAACGGCCTGTTAACAGTACCGTTTAAGATAAGGAGTTCCAGCAAAGCTGGAGTCAATCAAAAAGCGGGGTTTGATTGCCAATAACAAGCGGCTATTGGCAATCGGTCAGACGAAAACTACTCGTCTTCAGCAACACGTGCCGCATAACCTTCAGCGTCTAGCAGGTCGCTTAGATCAGCGTCATCTGCCAGTTTGATTTTAGCGATCCAACCATCTTCAAATGGGTGTTCGTTGATGGTTTCTGGCGCGCCTTCTAGCTCTTCGTTTACGGCGATGATTTCGCCTGTTACAGGAGAGTAAATATCAGAAGCGGCTTTAACCGACTCAACCAAAGAGAACTCTTCGCCTGCGTCTACGTGACGGCCAATTTCTGGTAGCTCAACAAACACAACGTCACCCAGTTGCTCTTGAGCGTGGTCAGTAATACCAACAGTTACAGTGCCATCGCCGTTGTCCAGAACCCACTCGTGAGAAGCGGCATACTTTAGGTTAGCTGGAATGTTACTCATCTTTACGTCCTCTATCTTATAAAAGGTTTATAGCGGCAGCTTTAAACTGAGCAGGCTGCACGCGGGTGATTATCTTTAAATGTTTACGGGACACAATGCCCAAGGGCGATTATTCCCTAATAAATCTGTAATTACTCAGCCGAACTTTATGCTTAGGCTGTAATGGGTTTAGCAGTTAACCACGTTAACAGCCAGTCCACCCATTGAGGTTTCTTTGTATTTATCTTGCATGTCTAGCCCCGTTTGACGCATGGTTTCGATCACGGAGTCTAGGGAGACGTGATGTTGCCCATCCCCACGTATTGCCAATCTTGCAGCGTTAATCGCTTTTACTGCCCCCATGGTGTTGCGCTCAATACAAGGCACTTGTACCAAGCCACCAATCGGGTCACAGGTTAAACCTAAGTTATGCTCCATGCCGATTTCGGCGGCATTTTCAATCTGTTCATTGGTGCCGCCCATCACAGCGCACAAAGCGCCTGCGGCCATTGAACAAGCCACGCCTATTTCGCCTTGGCAGCCCACTTCTGCGGCAGATATCGACGCATTTTCTTTATATAACATGCCAATCGCGCTAGCGGTGGCTAAGAAACGCACAATGCCCTCTTCAGAGGAGTTCAGAAAACGCACGTAGTAAGTCAATACAGCGGGAATAACCCCTGCGGCACCATTAGTCGGTGCGGTGACGACTCGGCCACCTGCGGCATTTTCTTCATTAACCGCCATTGCAAATAGGTTCACCCAGTCCATAACGGTTAACTGGTCTTTCAGTGCGTTTTCAGGTTTTTCCGTTAATTCTTTATGTAGTGCTGGCGCTCGGCGTTTAATTTTTAAACCGCCCGGTAGTACTCCGGTTTTAGAGCAACCCGCTCGCACACAGTTGTCCATAACTTGCCAGATATGCAGCAGCTTTTCCTTTATCTGCGCTTTAATCTGTTCTTCACTTGTACTTTGATCAGCCTGTTGCCATAGGGCTAACTCATTGGCTAGCATCATATCGGCAATCTGTTGACCTGACTTTTGCCCCTGCTCTAACAAGGCTTTTCCGCTATTAAATGGATAAGGCCGCACTTCTTTTTGAATGTTCAAACTGCTGGCTGAATCCAGTTCCGGTGCCGTTTTCATCTCTTGTTCACTCAGAACAAAACCGCCGCCAACGGAATAATACACCGCATCAAAGCAGACGATGCCAGCACTATCAAAAGCACTAAAACGCATGCCGTTAGGGTGTTCAGGTAAAGACTCTGCGTAATTAAATACTAGGTCTTTGTCCTCGTTAAACTGAATTTCAATCTCACCCGCCAGCTTCAACCTATGCTCTTGACGTATGGTTTGCACCAGTGGCTTAACTGTTTCAGGCTTAATCTGATCTGGCACTTCACCTGACAGACCCAGCAATACGGCTGTATCTGTTGCGTGACCAACCCCTGTCAATGCAAGCGAACCAAATAACTCGGTCTTCACTCGGCTGATTTGGCTGAGTAGCGCACGGTTTTCTAATTGTTCAATAAAACGACTCGCTGCAAGCATTGGCCCCACGGTATGAGAGCTAGAAGGCCCAATGCCGATTTTAAAAAGATCAAAAATACTTAACGACATACGGTTCTGACTCCGATCGCAATGGATAATTAGACAGGGTATTTTTTTGTAATTGTTGTAAGTCTAGGCCGCCCTACGGCATGCAGGCTGTATTGTTGAGTTGATCAATGCCCTATGGGCGAAAGCAGTACAGACTGTAAGCGATAGAGTGCTCTCTTCGGCACGCGCCAGACTATCAAATTGACTTTATAGTTAGCAATAAAAATTTCCAATAGGAAACTAAGGTTGCCTTATAAGGGAAAAGCGCTTTTGTGTCTTTAAAAGCCTATGCGCCTTGTGTACCATTCCCCTCCCGCTAGTCTGACTAGTTTGCCAGACAAAATTAAGGAAGCCCGATGCCTGACGAGCCGCATTTTTTACGTGAAGAGAAAATCCAGATTAATCGAGCTGAAGAGAATGCTGAGTCTTACGTAGAACCTCTCCAGCTAGGTAAGCGTGTGCGTGAAATCCGTCTGAGCCAAAACCTGACCTTAGAAGAAGCCAGCAAACTGACAGGGCTAGCACGCTCTACACTATCTAAAATCGAGAATGAACAGATCTCACCCACCTTCTCTGTGGTCAGTAAGTTAGTAAAAGGTTTGGGCATTGATATTCCACAGCTTTTTACTCAGCCTAAACGTAATGTAGGGGCAGTTGGGCGTAGAGATATTACTCGCAAAGGCGAAGGGAAACCTCATCCAACGTCTACCTATGAGCATGAATTATTAGGCACTCAGCTGACCAATAAAAAGATGATTCCTTACCGGACAGTGGTACGCGCCCGTTCTTTTGATGAATACCCTGAATGGGTGCGTCACGATGGTGAGGAATTACTTTATGTACTGAGTGGCTCGGTACTGTTATATACCGAGTTCTATGAGCCTATTGAACTGTTTGAAGGTGATTCTGCTTACTATGACTGTGCGATGGGGCACTCCTTGGTTTCCACCAGTGTTGAAGATGCCATTGTGCTCTGGGTAACCGCTTAAAATTTGGTTGCAAGCAGCTATAAACTTTTCTTGCATCAAGTTTCCTATTTCGTTAGCTTTGTTTCCAATAGGAAACACTGGTTGAGACTAACGGTCTTTGAGCTTTCCTCCAAGTGCTTTAAGTTATAAACCAATCTAACTCTTTTTTCCTCTGAACAGCTTGTGTGTTCAAAGGTTATTGTATTGATATGAGGTTCTCCAATGGCAGACGTGCAGGCTGATCTGAAACAAACTCCTTTATACAACCTTCACAAAGAGCTAGGTGCTCGTATGGTGCCTTTCGCAGGCTACGAGATGCCTGTTCAATATCCGCTGGGCGTGAAGAAAGAGCATATCCACACTCGTGAACAAGCCGGTTTGTTTGATGTGTCTCACATGGGGCAAGTGAAATTAACAGGTGAAAATGCCGCTAAAGCGTTAGAAGCACTAGTGCCTGTAGATATTATCGACCTGCCTGTTGGCAAACAGCGCTACGCTTTTTTCACCAATGAAAATGGCGGCATTATGGATGACCTGATGGTGACCAATTATGGTGACTGCATCTATGTTGTGGTGAACGCGGCCTGTAAAGAACAAGATATTGCTCATATGCGCGCAAACCTAGGGGATGATGTTCAACTTGAAGTGCTAGATGATGCTGCACTGGTTGCATTGCAAGGTCCAATGGCGGCAACCGCATTATCTCGCTTGGCACCAGAAGTAGCTGGCATGGTGTTTATGGATGCTAAAGCCGTTACGATTGATGGTGTTGAGTGTTTGGTTTCTCGCTCTGGTTACACAGGCGAAGATGGCTACGAAATTTCTATTCCTTCAGCAGAGGCTGAGCGCCTATGCCGCTTATTCTTGGCGCAGCCTGAAGTTGAGGCGATTGGCCTTGGTGCACGTGACTCTCTACGCCTTGAGTCTGGTTTATGCTTGTATGGTCATGACATTGATACAACGACCACACCACTAGAAGGCAGCCTGATTTGGGCGATTTCTAAAGCGCGTCGTGCAGAGGGTGAGCGCGCAGGTGGCTTCCCTGGTGCAGAGGTGATTCTATCTCAAATTGCCAACAAAAACTGGACACGTAAACGTGTTGGCTTGTTGGGCGAAGGCCGTGCACCAATTCGTGAAGGCGCAGAACTATTTGATGCAGAAGGCAATAAAATTGGTGTGGTGACCAGCGGTACTTTTGGTCCAAGCATTGATAAGCCTGTGGCAATGGGTTATGTCGCCACCGAGTTTAGTGCACTAGACACCCAAGTATTTGCCAGCGTGCGTGGCAAAATGCTACCTATGATCGTGGGGCGTATGCCATTTATTGAGCAGCGCTACTATCGTGGCTAAGCAATTAAAAGGTCGTTGATAAAAAAGAGCCTGCTTAAACAAGCAGGCTCTTTCTTTTCTATGTGTGCCTTTTACCTAGCTATCAGGTTTTGTTATTCAGCTGCGTCTTGATGCTGGCGACGCTGAATATTGACCTGCTCACTGTAATTGATGACCAATGCGATATTGGCATCAGCGGTGAGTTTCAAACGATAGTCTTGTCCTGTTACCAACTCCGCACTACTGCAGCTACCGTCAGTACAAACTTTCGTCAAGCCAAGCTTTGAATCACTCGCTAGAGCATTAGCCTGCATTGCACCATCATAAATGTGGCCGTCAGGTTGTACACAAAGTGCTCGGGTGACATTAATTTCTAGGCGCTTATTGTTGATAGTTGCATCGGCAGACATTAAGCAGCGCTCAGGTAAAGAGGCTTCCGTCTCAGTGCCGGTGGCTTTTAACAGTAGGTGAGAAACAGTTTCACCTTGAGCAATCGTTCTGTCGACCAGTACTTGTACCGTCAGAATAGTGTTTTCAGGTAGCTTATAACCTTGAGACACTTCAGTATTGTCAGCAAATGCAGGTAAACATGCGCCAAGAAGGGCCGCAGGTAGGGCAACAGATAGCAATTGTCGTTTCATAACTCACCGTTTTAAAAGGTACAGGAATCCATATCAAAAAGTGGCGATAACATTGACAGTCTGAGCAAAGAGGTCCCTGTGATTCCTCTTTACTTATTACCACCTACTACCACCGACTATTCAGATTTAGTTGGCAGTGTTGCACTACCAACAGTAAGCACGATCAGTTGGCAGATTTTATTTAGGCTTGCAAAACTTGCGCATTATAGCAGGTTTGATTCATTTATCAGGACACCGAATCTATTAGACTGGTGCATAATGGGCATTCATTCGCGGCAAAGATTATGCTTGACCATCTTAGTCAGGTAAAATGGACAAATTGTCGCACCCTACTGATCAGGCTGTTTGAGGTATAATTCAAAAGCTTGTCGCACAGAGGGTAAGCCTCGAAATGCATTGTATTAGAATATCCACATAAAACATGACTTTGACTAAATGTAAGGTAACTCAATGACTGAAAAACTGGCGAGCCTTTATGAAACCCTGCTGACAGAGGTGGGTGAAAACCCTAAGCGTGAAGGTTTATTAGATACTCCAGTGCGCGCCGCCAAAGCGATTAAATACCTAACAAAAGGCTATCAGCAAACATTGGAAGAAGTGACTAACAATGCGATATTTGAGTCTGAAGCTGACGAAATGGTAGTCGTTAAAGATATCGAACTGTACTCAATGTGCGAGCATCACTTGTTACCCTTTATTGGTAAATGTCACATCGCCTATCTACCCAACGGCAAAGTACTAGGTTTATCAAAGTTTGCGCGTATCGTTGACATGTATGCTCGTCGCTTTCAGATTCAAGAAAACCTTACCAAGCAGATTGCAGATGCTGTGATGCAAGTGACAGGTGCTCGAGGGGTTGCCGTGACAATCGAAGCTAAGCACATGTGCATGATGATGCGTGGTGTTGAGAAGCAAAACTCAAGCATGAAATCTTCAGTGATGCTTGGTGCTTTCCGTAACTCTGCTGCAACACGCCAAGAATATCTGACATTGATTTCAAACTAACTCATGCTAATCACTGTAGACGATTTAGATCAGCTGCCCGTTTCGACGGGCGCAGTATTTGTTTTATTTTCTACGCCAGACTGTGGTGTCTGCCAGTCTTTAAAACATAAACTCCCTATATGGGCTGCCACTTTGTCAGAACAGGTTCAATGTTATTACGTTGATTTAGTGCAGATGCCACAAGCTTGTGCTCGCTATCAAGTACTGACAGTGCCGACTCTAATATTTTGGCTAGATGGCATTGAGCTGGTGCGTCAACAGCGCCATATTAATTTTGCGTTGTTAATTGAACAGCTGTCCCGTTCAGTCGCACTATGGCAATCGACGACCCTATCTGAATAACAGGTGAACCATGCAAGGCGAAGTGATCAAGTTTGATACCGCAGAACAGCAAGGCACAATTCGTACAGAAACTGGTGAGGAGTACACTTTTGACTTGACCGGATGGCGTGGGCGGGGCTTACCTGATTCTGGTCTTTTGGTTAGCTTTGAAGCTAAAGCAGAGCAAGCCTACCAAGTATTTAACCTGCCTTCAGGACAGATGAAAGCTGCGGCTTATAAAAAAGTAGATGAGACTGAGATCCGCCCTGTGCAAACCTCTTTTTGGTCTATTATGGCCATTGGCACAGCTGCAATGTCGGTGCCGATGGGTTATTTTGTAGCTTTATTAGGGCTTCTCTTTGCCTTAATGGGTTTTAGAGAGGCACGCTTACAACCTGAGCGCTATAAAGGCAAAGGTTTGGCTTTAGCCGCTGGTGCATTGGCATTAGCGGTGCTGATATTAACTTTACTGGTAAATCCAGAGCAGCAATAAAAGGATTGAGTATGAAGCTTACAAAATTGGCCTCTGTGGCATTGTTATCTGCTGGCGTGTTGTCTGCTGCTGGAGCTCAGGCTGATATTGCCGGTGTATATGCAGGCACCTCTTTATGGCAGCCATCGTTATCTGGCTCTTTCAAAGCCGATTCTGATAGCAGCGCAAATAACAGCGATCTAGAAAGTACACTGGGCTTTGATGATAGCTCGGCTACTAGCCTGTTTATTGCGATTGAACACCCACTACCACTAATACCTAATATACGTATTGAACGTACTCATTTATCAGAAACAGCCACAACTAAGCAAAGCGGTACTTTTTTAGGTACAAACTACAGTACGAATAAAAAAGCCAAGTTAGACCTAAGCCATACCGATTGGACTGCTTATTATGAACTGTTAGATGGTTTAGGTTGGATGGCGTTTGATGTGGGCGTGACACTGCGTAACTTTGATGGTGAGTTTAAAGTCGATACTAAAAGCCTAGATTTAAACGCGCCTGTACCATTGGCTTACGGCAAGGCAGATTTCTTTATTCCTGCAACAAACTTCTCTGTTGGTGCTTTGGTGAACTACTTGGACATCGGTGGTGCAACGGTATTTGACCGTCGCTTTTATGCCGCTTATGAGTCTGACTTTATAATAGGCGCTGAGCTGGGCTACCGCAGTTTCTCTCTGGATCTGTCAGATGTAGATGATATTGACGCAGATCTTTCTATGAGTGGTTTTTACGCTGGTGCCACAGTACATTTCTAGATAAAGATGTGCGATATATAGATTGCTAAAACAAGGCCTTGATCACTGAATTCTAGTATCAAGGCCTTTTTGCTTATTCAGACCGTGAGCTACTAATCGGGGTTTTACATTCCGGCTTCGCTCAGTGTGAGTTCTGATCGGTATTCAACTCTAACCTTGGCGCTCGAATAACAATGCAAATACCACTTTGTTCGCTGCTTGTGGCTTCTATGTGACCCTGTAGCACTTGAGTCACCTGATTGAACACAATGTGCATACCTAAACCTGTACAACCACTGCCACGCTTTGTGGTGTAGAAGGGTTCAAACAACTTTTCAAGGGTTTCAAGTGCCATACCTTTACCATTATCGCTGTAGGTAAACACTAGCTCATCTCCCTCTTGTTGCAGATTCAGGTGAATCATGTTTTCCTGGCTGGATCCCTGATCAGGTGCACTAAATCCATGTTCAAGGCTATTGTTAATAAATTGACTAATGATCTGAGCCCAACTACTCGGCACAGTCTGCCATTCCAGCTGCTCATCACCTTCAATTTCCAGCGTTACATGTTTTTGCAATAAGTTATGCTGAATGCCTACTGCTAAGTCTGAGATAAAAGACTTGATGTTGATATTTTCAACTCTAGCGTTGCTACTTTGTACGGCGGTTTGTTTGAACGTGTGCACAAGCTTAACAACCCTTTGCAAACTACTTTGCATAAGGTCGTAGACCTCTTTCTGCTCCGTATTACTACTCTCTGGCTCTAAAAGCGATCCTGCGGTGATAGCAACACCTAAAGGTGTGTTGATTTCATGGGCAATGCCTGCAACAAGACCTGAAAGAGATGCCATTTTTTCACGCTCGATTAGCTGCTGCTGGGTGACTTGTAATTGTTCTAAAGAGTCTTTCAGCTGCTGAGTACGTTCTATTACTCTCTGCTCTAGGCTATCGTTTAGCTCTTGCAGAGCATTTTCTGCAACTTTGCGTACGGTGATGTCGACCGCAGTGCCTCTAAATCCGGTGAAAGTATTAAATTCGTTGGTCTGTCTTAGACCATTAAAGAGGAAGTAGTGTGTGATTTCATCCAACACTATTGGAATCTCAATATTACGGAAGTCTTGTTTCTGAACGAGTAACTGTTCGAGTTGTGCCCTTTGTGAAGGAAAAAGATCGGTTAACGGTAATTGCGAGAAGTTTTTGTTAGAGCCAAGTTGCTGCTGCATCTGCTCTGATACAAAGATCAACTCACCATTTGTATCTGTCTCCCATAACCAGTCAGAGGCCACATTAGCAAAGTCACTAAAGCGGCTTTTTTCCTGCTCTATTTCAGCATAAAGGTTATTCAGCATTGCACTCAGTTGATTAATGGCAACACTTAATACATCCAGTTCATCTTGGTGACTAGAGGTAATATATTTAGGCTTATCAAGTTTCAGTGGTATATGGCTTTGCGAGGGTCGATAGCGTTCAAGATAGCGTAGAATGGTCATAATACGACGATTTACACTTAAGTGGAAAACCCAAAGAATAAGGCCAGAAACAATAAAGGTTTTAATACCGTTGATCAGTAATAAGGAGGCAAATTTTTTGATCAGTTGTTGATAGATGCGTTCAGCACTGGATTCGACATAAAGTTCACCCAAAGAAAAAGGTGCTTCTGTACCAGGGCCTTTGTAAATTAATGGATAATGGCTGCTGAATTTATCTCCTTTCACCGCTTCGCCAGAGCTCCACTGCTGATTACCAGTATTAGAGCGTACTTGAATATATTCAAGATTAGGTAACCGAACCAAGCCTTCTATACGAAGTTGCAGCTGAGCCTCATTAAACTCCCAAAGGTTGATAGCAAGAGATTCGACGTGAACCTGCTTAAGCTCTTCGTGCCTAGTATGTACTGCATCGACCTCATAGCTGTAGTCGAAATAGAGCTGCATAAGGGTAGAGAGTAAGGTGATACAGCTACTGATAATCACCAATATCAGAATGATCCGACGACCAATCACGCTGGTTAATGGGTGGTTAGAGAGCTTAGCAGTATTATTAGGATTCATCGGTATGTGGGCGACCTTAAATGATCCAACTTGTTTTTAGCATAGAGTGTTATTGTATTTATAGGCAGAGAAAATAACACAGGTTCAGTATGTACTGAACCTGTGTAGATAAAGATACTGCGTTTTGTTGGGTGTAATGCAAACTTTGTGCAGAATTGCCCATAAACTCAGTATTTAGTGGCGGAAGTGGCGCATGCCTGTGAACACCATCGCCATACCGTGTTCATTTGCGGCATCAATCACCTCTTGATCGCGCATTGAACCGCCTGGCTGAATCACAGCAGTTATGCCTGCGGCTGCGGCTGCATCAATACCATCACGGAATGGGAAGAAGGCATCAGAGGCCATTACAGAACCTTTAACCTCTAAATTCTCATCGGCAGCTTTAATACCTGCGATTTTGGCACTGTAAACACGGCTCATCTGACCTGCACCTACACCAATGGTTTGGCCTTTTTTCACGTAGACGATGGCGTTTGATTTAACAAACTTAGCCACCTTCCATGCGAATGCCAGATCACGTAACTCATCTGTAGAGGGTGCACGCTCAGTTACCACTTTCAAGTCTTCATCGGTCACCATGCCTAAATCACGATCCTGTACCAACAAGCCGCCATTCACTCGCTTGTAATCTAAACCATGATCACGCTCACCCGGCCAATTTGCTGAGCAATCCAGCAGGCGCACATTAGGCTTAGTTGCCACAATTGCATTAGCTTCATCTGACACGCCCGGCGCGATGATCACTTCAACAAACTGGCGTGACACAATGGCCTGTGCCGTTTCAGCATCCAACGGACGGTTGAACGCGATAATGCCACCAAAGGCAGAGGTTGGATCGGTCTGATAGGCCGCTTCGTAGGCTTGCAGCGGGTTTTCTGCAATCGCAACACCACAAGGGTTAGCATGCTTTACGATTACACAGGCAGGCTCTACGAATGATTTTACACACTCAAATGCGGCATCGGTGTCTGCCACGTTATTGAAAGACAGCTCTTTACCTTGTAGTTGTACAGCGGTTGAAACGCTAGCCTCAACAGGGTTGTGCTCCACATAGAAAGCTGCTTTTTGATGCGGGTTCTCACCGTAGCGCATCTCTTGTTTCTTCACGTACTGTACGTTGTAAGTGCGGGCGAAATCTTCGCTACCGCCTTCAACCAATTTGCCAAAGTAATTGGCGATCATGCCGTCATAACGAGCGGTATGCTCAAAGGCTTTAATGGCTAGATCAAAACGGGTTTTCTGCGCAACAGCACCGTCATGGCTGTCCATGTCAGATAAAATACGGCTGTAATCATTCACATCAACAACGATGGTCACAAATGCATGGTTTTTGGCGGTTGAGCGCACCATAGTTGGGCCGCCAATGTCGATATTTTCAACAGCCATTTCCAGTGTACAGTCTGGACGAGCGATGGTGGCTTCAAATGGATATAAGTTAACCGCTACCAATTCAATACCTTGAATACCATTCTCAGCCATTACAGCATCGTCTAGACCACGACGCGCCAAAATACCACCGTGAATTTTAGGGTGTAGCGTCTTAACTCGGCCATCCATCATCTCTGGAAAGCCCGTGTAGTCTGACACTTCAATTGCAGGCACACCTTGCTCAGTCAGCAGCTTGAAGGTACCGCCTGTGGATAAAATTTCAACGCCACGCTCTGTCAGTGCTTTGGCAAATTCAACCACGCCAGTTTTGTCAGATACGCTGATTAATGCGCGGCGAACCGGCAAGTTTTGTGCATTTGCAGACATAATGCTCTTCTTTCTTCTGTGGATGAGAAAACAAAAACGGTAGAGTGACTCTACCATTTGAATTAAAAGGCTTTTTATAACAACCCGTACTGTTTTAGTTTCTTGCGCAATGTGCCACGATTTAAACCCAGCATTTCAGAAGCTTGGCTTTGATTGTCTCCGGTGTGGCGCATGACAGCTTCTAACAGGGGCGCTTCAATTTCAGATAGCACCATCTGGTAAAGATCAGTGACAGGCTGCCCCTCTAAGTGCGTAAAATAATTATTCAGTGCGACTTCAACGCTGTGTCTTAGGGTTTCGGGCTTTGTGGTACTTACACCATCTGCGACATCTGAATGAGGCGAGGCAGTGGCCAGATTGTTTATTAAGTTGTTTTCAGTCATGGTCAAACCATCGGCAAAGGGTGATCAATGGATGTCGGCTGAGACAGTATAAATTGCTGAACGGCGTCTAGCTGTGCGCAGCTGTTGTCTAGCTGATTAAAACGCTGTCGAAATGCTAGGCCATCCGCTTTTGTACCTAAATACCAGTTCACATGTTTGCGTGCGATACGTACGCCCATGAACTCACCGTAGAAATCATAAAGTGCGTGTAAATGCTGCGTTAAAATAGCGAGTACGGTTTCTAGACTGGGCTCTGGTAGTTTTTCACCTGTGCGTAAAAAGTGGCTAATCTCTTGAAAAATCCAAGGCCGCCCTTGGGCTGCACGGCCAATCATTACAGCATCTGCCCCTGTATAGTCGAGTACATACTTTGCTTTTTCTGGACTGGTGATATCACCATTGGCAAATAGTGGAATGCTAATCGCCTGACGAATTTGTGCAATAGTATCGTATTCAGCTTCGCCTTTGTAGGCGTCTGCACGGGTTCTGCCATGTACTGCAAGTGCTTGAATGCCACAGTCTTCAGCAATTCTAGCGATGGTTACACCGTTACGCTGCTCCGGGCTCCAGCCTGTACGAATTTTCAATGTAACAGGAATATCAACCGCTGTTACAACCGCTTTTAATATCTCTCTGACCAGCTGCTCATCTTTAAGTAATGCTGACCCTGCTGCTTTATTACATACTTTTTTAGCGGGACAGCCCATATTAATATCGATGATTTGTGCACCTTGATCGGCATTCATCCTAGCCGCTTCAGCCAACATTTCAGGATCACCGCCTGCAATTTGCACAGAGCGTGGGCTATCTTCCCCTACATGATTGAGGCGTTGCTGTGACTTTCGAGTATGCCAAAGATTAACATCTGAAGTCACCATCTCGGATACCACAAGCCCAGCACCTAAGCGTCGACAAAGTTGTCGAAAAGGTCGGTCGGTTACACCTGCCATAGGTGCTAAAACAACAGGTTCTGTAATTTCATATGCGCCGATTTTAATCATGGCAGACCGCTTTATGTTGGCTGAAAACTCACCCTGACCTTTATCTAACAGACCAAAGATACTAGCTCTGATCATGGCAGAGAAGAGCAAGCATAGGTATTGGATTAAAGGTGTAATATGACAGGCTGTCAAAAGGGGCGCTAATAATACTATGAATCCCTTCAGAGTAAAGGGATTCAATCGTTTTCAGCTCTAGGCTTAAGGCTGGGGTTTAGACTTATAGCCTCTGATGTTTAAAAGCGGAGGTGTTAGTTCAGGGGAGGTAAAAATAGAACCGCAAAGTGTTTCACTTCTTGCGTGCTAGGCGGAAATGGAAATGACAAGCTGATGGGTAGCTCAGAGGGGAGTTGATGGTCAGCAAAAGGCTTATTCTGTAAATATTGATCTGGCTGGAAGGTTTGTTCGCTTAGGACTTCACCTGATGCACTTTGCAATGTGATTGCTATAGCAGGAAAGCGAATCTGTTCACCGAGATTTTCTAAAACAAATTCAGCATAAAGATGTTCGCCCTCTGAAGCGACCAAGCTCATCTGTTTAGCTTCTAATTGGGCAAAGTCTGACATAAGTAAATGATCACAAGTGGCAACGCTGCAAATGCTTTCCACTAGACCCGAAAGTGCAGGGTATTGTGCCAATATACGGCTATTAGCCCACAAAATGATAAAAATAACAGATATAACTGATAGCGCTAAAGCCAGCGGTAGTATTAGTTTGCCTTTTAACCACAGGGATAGCTGCTCAGTTAGCGGTATGCGATCTGTTTCTTTTGGAAAGCGACGGTTATCTGCAATATGTCCTTGATGAAAATCAGAGTCGGCAATTAAGGTTTGCAATGCCTGATCAACAGGTGCGTCAGATGCTTGTATTGTAGATTGTTTTCGAGCTTGGCGAATAGTGGCAAGCTCGTCATCATCGAGCTCAAAAGACTCCATCTCTGGTAATACTGAAAACTCCTCTGGCTCAGAGAAAACAGGTGTTGCTTCAGGTTTTTCTGCTTTTTGAGGAGCCATCTCTGGCTGGATAGGTTGAGCTTCTGTAGTTTTTTTAATAGGAGAGACTGGTGCTTCAACCGCTGGTGTAAAGTGATGGCTACCCTCAACGCTATCACCTTGTTCAAGTTCAAACATATGATGTGAAGCATTATAGATTTTTAAGCAATTACCACAGCGAGCAACGCCAAGCGCCTGTTGAAGTATCGCCTCAGTAATAACAAAGCAAGTTTTGCAGTGTGGGCAGCGTGTTAACCGTTCATCCATCATTGGTGTCTTTAATTTCCAGCAAGGTATAACTACACATCATAAAAGCCTGAAGGCTTTCAAGCAATCAGTAAAAGCTGTCTGCTATTTGCAATTTTACGATAAGGTCGCAAACAACCTTTACTGAATAATCTTTTGATATATTTACAATTTATAAGACTACTTTATTTTTTTACCACTGATGCAAACCCACTCATCTTTTTGCGTAGGGGTATCAAGCTCAAACCAAGGTGCATAGGCTGCCATCACTTGCTCTGCCTGATGATCTAAAATGCCGGATAGCACAATATCACCCCCATTTTTAACTAGTGCTGAAATTGTTGAGGCTAGATCAATTAAAGGTGCTGCTAGGATATTGGCGAGCATTAGATCAGCTTGTACACCATCAATTTTTCCAGGAAAGTAAACATTAAAGCGTTCAGGCTCAATCTGGTTGCGATTGGTGTTCTCTCTGGTGGCGATTAAGGCTTGAGGATCATTGTCGACACCCCATGCTTGTTCTGCTCCCAGTAGCAGTGCAGCTACCCCCAAAATGCCTGAGCCGCAACCGTAGTCGACAACTTTTTTGCCTGAGACATCATTTCTATCTAACCATTGCAGGCACATAAATGTAGTTGGGTGAGTACCTGTACCAAAAGCCAAGCCAGGATCTAAGGCTAGGTTAACAGCTTCTGGATTAGGTACTTCCCGCCAGCTTGGGCAGATCCATAAACGTTCACCTACTTGGATCGGGTGGAAGTTGTCCATCCACTCACGTTCCCAGTCTTTGTCTTCTAAAATTTCGATACGAGGAGTCGGGCAACTTTGGTCAGGGTAGGCTTCTGCCCAACCTTGTTGCAGATGATCAATCATCTGCTGGCTGTCCATTGTTGCCTCAAACAAACCTGTAATTCGAGTCTCTTGCCACAAGGGAGTAGTGCCACGAATCGGCTCAAATAGGGGTTGATCAGCAGCATCTTCAAGAGTGACAGCGTTGGCGCCAGCTTCCAGCAACAGGTCTTCTAGTACTTCGGCCTGTGTTGGATTGGTGTCGATTTTGATTTGTAGCCAAGGCATGGCAGTCTCCAATTGAAAATGAAACCTGTGATAACGCAAGCCATTCGAAAATATAAGTGCGTTCAAATTAAACGGGGAGGGAATTGTAACCTGTTCTGTGAAAACAAAAAAACCGGAAGTCAAAACCTCCGGTTTTTTGTCATGCTAGCAAAACTTACATAGAGAGTTTTTTCTCTAAATAATGAATGTTAACGCAGCCTTCCATAAAGCCGTGGTCGCGAACCAGATCTTGCTGTAAGGCGATATTGGTTTTAATGCCGTCAATTAGAATTTCATCTAGGGCATTGCGCATACGGGTTAGTGCGATCTCACGGTTTTCGCCCCATGTGATCAACTTACCAATTAAAGAATCATAATAAGGCGGCACGGTATAACCATCATAAATATGAGAGTCCATACGTACACCTAAGCCACCCGGTGCGTGAAAGTGCTTGATCTTACCCGGTGAAGGTAGGAATGTTTTGGCATCTTCAGCATTGATACGACACTCAAAGGCGTGGCCTCGAATGACAATATCTTCTTGCTTGATTGATAGTGGCATACCGCTAGCAATGCGTAGCTGTTCTTTAACAATGTCGACACCTGTCACCATTTCAGTCACAGGGTGCTCAACCTGAACACGAGTGTTCATTTCAATAAAGTAGAAGCCACCATCTTCATACAGGAACTCAAAAGTACCCGCACCACGATAACCAATGTTGATACAAGCATTTACACAACTTTCTAATACTGCTGCGCGTGCTTCTTCAGGAATACCTGGTGCTGGTGCTTCTTCTAGTACTTTTTGATGACGACGCTGTAAAGAACAATCACGATCACCTAAATGAATCGCATTGCCTTGGCCGTCAGCTAGCACTTGAATTTCAACGTGACGAGGGTTTTGCAGGAATTTTTCCATGTAAACTGTATCATCACCAAAAGCGGCTTTTGCTTCAGCTTTTGTCACTTGTACAGCATTTACAAGGTGTGCTTCGGTATGTACTACGCGCATACCACGACCACCACCGCCCGCAGCTGCTTTGATGATTACAGGCAGACCAATGCGACGAGCAGTCGCTAAAATATACTCTGCATCATCAGGTAGTGCACCATCAGAACCAGGCACAGTAGGCACGCCTGCTTTTCTCATTGCTTCAATGGCAGATACTTTATCCCCCATTAAACGAATGACATCGGCTTTAGGGCCGATAAATTTAAAGCCACAGCGTTCAACCTGTTCTGCAAAATCAGCATTCTCTGCTAGAAAGCCATAGCCAGGATGAATACCTTCACAATCTGTCACTTCAGCTGCGCTGATCAGTGCAGGAATGTTTAGGTAGCTTTCAGTGGATGATGCTGGGCCAATACAAACCGACTCATCGGCTAGGCGAACGTGCATCAGATCTCGGTCAGCTGTCGAGTGAACGGCTACAGTTTTGATGCCCAGCTCTTTACAGGCACGCAAAATACGTAGCGCGATTTCACCTCGGTTAGCAATAAGTACTTTATCAAGCATGATCAAGCCTTTCCTTTTCTGGGGTATTCAGATCACCGCAAAACGGTATTGTCATTTAAACGCAGGGCGGAAGTGCCAAACGAAAATTAAACAATGCTCACAAGCGGCTGATCAAACTCAACGGCTTGACCGTCTTCAACCAGAACGTCACCAATAGTGCCATCTTTGTCTGCTTCAATTTGGTTCATCATTTTCATCGCTTCAACGATGCAGATGACATCACCTTTCTTCACTTTTTGGCCTGGGCTTACAAAAGGTTTGGCGCCCGGAGCTGATGCACCGTAAAAAGTACCCACCATTGGCGAGCGTACCAAGTGACCTGCTGGAGCCGCCGCAACAGCAGTTTCTACAGCAGCAGGAGCTGTAACAGGTGCCGCTGCAGGAGCAGGCGCTGCCATTGGCATCGGTGCGTACTGCACTGGTGCTTGGGTCATATTACGGCTGATGCGAACGGATTCTTCGCCTTCTTGAATTTCAATTTCAGCAATGTTTGATTCTTCAAGCAGTTCAATTAGTTTTTTTACTTTACGAATATCCATGATCAGTCTCTTTCATATTAGGTGGTTAAATAAAATATCAACTGAGGGTTAAAGGTTAGCCCTTAGTCTGTAGAGAATTTGGTTGGTTCACTGTGCGCTGTTTAAACGCTGAATTGCAGCTTGTAATGCAAATTCATAGCCTTGTGCGCCAAAGCCACAGATTACGCCGACGGCAACATCAGAAAAATAAGAGTGATGTCGAAAAGCTTCCCGTGCATGTACGTTGGAAAGGTGTACCTCAATAAAAGGAATATTGACGCCGAGTAATGCATCGCGTATCGCTACGCTGGTGTGGGTAAAGGCGGCAGGGTTGATAATAATAAAATCAACACCTTCATCACGGGCAGCATGAATATGCTCGATCAAAACGTACTCAGCATTACTTTGTACGCAGTTCAGCTGATGACCTTGCTGAGCAGCACTAACGGCTAGTTGTTCTGAAATATCAGACAATGTTTGCGAGCCATAAATCTCAGGCTCCCTTGTACCCAACAAGTTTAAGTTAGGGCCGTTCAGTACCAAAATAGATGCCATAATCTGATGACGTTCCAAGGTTGCAATCAAGAGTTTTTTAGATAGGGGCAGTTTTACACGAAAATACGCTAAAAACAGCAAATTTGTTGTTAACGATAAGTAAAATACAGCTAATCTAATTATTTTTGCAGTAAATTTACTGTAGTTTGCCTAAATTGCTTAAAGTTGTCCAGTTTTCGTATATTACAAGTAGATCAATGTAGTTAGCGTCTTTTTACTCGATTTTTTCTATTTTGCTGCACGCTCTATTTTCTTTCTGGTATTAAGAAGAAATGAGCATCTTGTGGCGGGTAACACAGCCCTGCATCAGCACAACCTTGGTAACGTACTTTTAAGTTAACTCCTTGCTGTAGGCGAGCTGGATTAGCGTTTACTAGCAGTTCAACTTCAGCATTGTTGCGAAAAATATCAACCTTACCAAAGTACTCGTCTTCATAGGCTTCACTGGGACTGAAGCTGATATTTTCAAGTTTAATATCAGGCTGGCTTTCTACTAGCTGTACCTTGATGCGCGCTTGATATAAGTAATGCTCAGGGGCAATTCTCCATTTGAGCTTTAGCTGCTGCCCTTGTAATTGTGCGCTGAGCTGAAACGCATCTTGCACGGGCAAAAAGACAGAGGCGCTGTTTTGCTTGAATAAACCTAGGTTGCTACTGCTTGAGTTGGCCTGAAATGTAGTTGCTTGGGCTGCGTTGAAGCCAAACAGACTGATGAATAACATAAGCTGTAACAATGCTTTTGATGGTTGAAAATGTGGGAGCGACATCTTGAGTATTAACATTAATGTTCCGTGACTTAGGTTGATGTTTAAACTGAATTGCACTTACTACTTAAATCTAAGAAGGCATATCTTCTCAGTTTTGTAAGAAATTTTCCGCTTACAAAGGTGACTGTTCAGGTTTTTATCGGTAAAACCTTCGCTGCGGCTTGAACTCAGGTATTATGCTTTTATCTAAAGTCGGTCAGGCCGAGTGTTTGTGCCAGCGGCTATACCGCATATCATGCTGTTGAGCGTACCAAGCCGAGCAATATTGAGGAATAGATCATGTTAAGTAGTTTAAAAGAGCGTTTTTCTGATCAGTGTGATCGTATCAGGGATCGAATGCCAACCAGTGGTATGGGTAAAGCTTTTCTGGGTGTAGGTGCGTTTTATTTGGTTTTTAGCGCGGGTATTGGCTGGTATTGGAGCCAAGAGCCAGAGGCGTTTTCAGTACGTGAGCATGTACAAACTCAAGCAGAGCTGAATGCTCATAAACCAGACACTATAGGCTATGCGACAACGACAACTATGATTCGTTTAGCTGAGACTTTATTGGATAAACCAGGTGGCTACCTGAGCAATGATCGTTTTCCACCGGGTGTTTGGCTGGATAATATTCCTAGCTGGGAGTTTGGTGTTTTGGTTCAGTTGCGAGATTTAAGTCGAGCGCTACGTAAAGACATTAGTCGTTCGCAATCTCAGTCGACAGAAGACAAAGACCTAACGGTATTAGAGCCACAGTTTCACTTTGACAGTAACAGTTGGATTTTACCTTCATCAGAAGGAGAGTATCGTCAAGGCATTAAGGCTTTAATCAGCTATCGTGCAAGATTGTCTGATGACAATCAGTCTGATGCTCAATTTTATGCTCGCTCTGATAATTTGCGTAACTGGCTAATGGATGTAGAAACCCGTTTAGGCAGCTTATCTCAGCGTCTTAGTGCCAGCGTAGGGCAGGCACGCTTGAATGTTGATTTAGCAGGTGACCCTTCAGCCCAGCAGTCTACTCATGCTCCGGGCATGCAAGAGGTGAAAACCCCTTGGAGTGAAATTGATGACGTCTTTTACGAATCTCGTGGTACGGCATGGGCGCTGATTCATATATTGAAGGCAGTGGAGATGGATTTCAAAAAAGTGCTTGAAGATAAAAATGCACTGGTAAGCTTAAGCCAAATTATTCGCGAGCTTGAAGCAACTCAGGATACATTATGGAGCCCTATGATTTTAAATGGCAGTGGCTTTGGTATGTTTGCTAATCACTCTCTGGTCATGGCGTCTTATATTTCGCGCGCTAATGCTGCAATCATTGACCTACGAGAGTTGTTGTCTCGCGGTTAACTTTGTTTGTAACAAAACGAAAAAGGCTGATTGATTTCAGCCTTTTTTATGATGTGTAACAAATAAATACCAGTTTGCACTTAAGCAGCGGAGCGAATCAGCTTTTTGCCACTTTCCAAAGTAGGAATTTTTTGCCACCCTTGGACACAACAAATTTAGAGTTTTTGCTTTTAGAAACAATAACAACGAACAATAAGGATTCTGTTATGAATACGGATAAATTCACAATTGCAGTGATCGGTGGTGGACACGCGGGACTGGAATTATTAAACAAACTGTTTACCGCTGATTTTATTGATATTGTGGGTGTGGCAGATAAGAACCCTGAGGCACCGGGTATGTTGTTGGCAAAAGAGCATCATGTACCCATAACAACTGATATGCAGGATTTACTAAAAGACAGCCAGCAGATTGACATTATTATTGACGTAACTGGCGTTAAAGCTGTTCGCGATGGATTGCGTACACATATGCAAGAAACGGGGAACTATCACACCATTATCATGCATGAGCGCATTTCAGCACTGCTACTCTCGCTCTTTAATGGTGAAATGGTGGAAACAAAAGCCAGTGATGATTTCTACTGATATTGTAATTTTCTAGGTCTATAAAAAAATCCTGAGCAACTGATGTTACTCAGGATTTTTTTGCTTCTAAACACGAGTTTTATCTAAGGCAATTAACGCTCAATTAACATGGCAATACCCTGACCACCGCCAATGCATAGGCTAATAATCGCATAGCGACCTTGAATGCGCTCAAGTTCATACAACGCCTTAACCGTGACAATAGCGCCTGTTGCGCCAACTGGATGACCTAAAGAGATACCGCTGCCATTTACGTTAAGCTTCTCTTCTGGCAGATTCAACTCTTTAGCAACCGCTAAGGCTTGCGCTGCAAATGCCTCGTTAACCTCCCAAACATCAATATCACTGACGCTCAGTTGGTGCTTTTCTAATAGTTGACGAATAGCGGGTACAGGGCCAATACCCATTATTTTAGGTTCTACAGCAGCAAAGCTATAACCGACCAACTTTGCCATAGGTGTTAAACCCAAACGCTTGGCCTCATCCGCTGACATCATGGTGACGGCAGCAGCTGCATCGTTTAAACCTGAAGCATTACCGGCAGTTACACTACCTTCTTTTTTGAATACAGGGCGTAGCTGCTCCATCTCGTCTGCGGTGCAGTTGTAACGCACGTGTTCATCAGTATTGAAGCTGACCATACCTTTACGAGTTTTAATCTCTATCGGCAGAATTTGGCTCTCAAATAAACCTGATTCAATCGCTTTTTGCGCCCGTTGATGGCTTAGTGCTGCGAGGGCATCTTGTTGCTCACGACTAATGCTCCATTCTTCTGCAACGTTTTCTGCGGTAACGCCCATATGGTAGTTTTCCATTGGGCAGGTCAGTGCGCCTGTCATTGAGTCGATAATATTAGAATCGCCCATGCGCTGACCAAAACGTGCCGCAGGCACCCAATATTGTGCGCGGCTCATCGCTTCAGCACCACCTGCTACTGCAGCATTACAAACGCCCAGTTCAATCTGTTGTGCTGCCGTAATAATGGCCTGCAGGCCACTGCCGCATAAGCGGTTAACCGTTAAGGCTGGCGTATTCACAGGCAAGCCCGCTTCAAGAGCAGCAACACGGCTGATATACATATCACGGCGGTCGGTGTGCAATACGTTACCAAATACACAATGCCCAATTTGCTCGCCCTGTAGGCCTGCTCGGCTGACGGCTTCCTTAGTTACGGCTGCGGCTAGGGTCGTGGCTGGCACATCTTTTAAGCTGCCACCAAAGCCACCAATAGCGGTGCGCACTGCGCTGAGAAATACAACTTGCTGTGTCATAGTAAATCCTATCTATGCTGAATATCAGGTCAATTATCGCTAGGACGCTAATGCCCTAGCGTGTTTTGTTCAGTTGAGTTTGCAGTATTAAGCCTGTAACTGCTCTCGAATCGCTTTTTTGTTAATTTTACCCACAGAGGTTTTAGGGATATCGTCTACTAGATCAATATGCTCTGGAATTGACCATTTTGTGATCTGACCACTGCTGACGAACTGCTGTAGATGTTGTTTGATTTGTGCTGCATCTACCTCTGAGGTTTTCGGTACTACCATCGCGTAAGGGCGCTCTCCCCATTCCGTGTCAGGCACACCAACCACTGCCACAGCCGCCACCGCGGGGTGTTGGCTGATCAGGTTCTCTAGCTCAATAGAGGAAACCCACTCGCCACCTGTTTTAATCACATCTTTAATACGATCTTTAATCTCGATAAAACCATCAGGGTGAATACAGGCCACATCACCGGTATGCAGACGCCCACCCTCCCAAAGTTCTTCCTGTTTTTGCAATTCTTTGAAGTAGCCTTGAGTTAGCCAAGGTGCCTGTACGGTAATTTCACCAACAGCCGTGCCGTCATGGTCAGCTAGTTGGCCATCTGGTTCTGTAATCGTCAGATCCACCATGTTAGAAGCAACACCTGTTAAAGTGCGGTATTTCAACTGCTCCTCAATGGGTAGTGCACGAATCTCTTTGTTGAGATGGGTAATAGTAAGCAGCGGACAGGTTTCGGACATACCATAGGCGGAGTAGATGTCAGCCCCTTTTTCTGTGGCTGCAAGGGCTAATCCCATAGGTAGCGCGCTACCACCAATCAATACCTTCCAATTATCAAGGCGGGTTTTCTGTCCGGTTTCACAGCTGAGCAACATCTGTAAAATGGTCGGTACGCAGTGGGAGATCGTTACTTTGTAATCACGGATCAAACCAACCAACTTATCTGGCTCATAACGCCCTGGGTAAACCTGTGTCACGTTCAACATCACGGCAACATAAGGTACGCCCCATGCGTGAACATGAAACATAGGCGTAATTGGCATATAGACCGAATCAGAGCGTAGCAGTGGCAGGCCATCATAGCTGCCGAGCATACCCATCATGTTTAAGGTGTGTAATACCAATTGGCGGTGGCTAAAGAATACGCCCTTCGGATTGCCGGTTGTGCCTGTGGTATAAAAAGTTGTCGCGATGCTATTTTCATCAAAGTCAGGGAAGGCGCAGACAGGGCTCTCTGCGGCTAAAAGCGCCTCATATTCACCAATAAATTCAACTTTCTGGCTAACGCTTGGCTGTCCATCTGATAAGCGTATATAACCTTCGACTGTGCTTAAGTGGTTTTGAATCTGTTCAATCAGCGGAACAAAGTCATCATGTACCAGTACTACTTTGTCCTCCGCATGGTTCATGGTGTAAGCGATCTGCTCAGGTGATAAGCGAATATTCACATGATGTAGCACGGCTCCTAGCATTGGAATGGCAAAATAGCACTCCAGATAGCGATGGCTGTCCCAATCCATAACCGCTACCGTATCCCCTGCCTGTACGCCAGCAGCGGTCATTGCATTTGCCAGTTGTTGTACTCGATCACGGAATTGTTGATAGCTAAAGCTCTGCTCACCTCGATAAATGATTTGGTTATTAGGTTCAAATCGACCTGCGGAAGCAAAAATTTGTTTAATCAATAAAGGGTAAGCTTGAGCGGCGTCTGCGCTGGGAAGGATCTTGGTTGGCATTCTGCATCTCCATTGTTGTTGTTTTATGCACAGTGCTGATAGCGTCAATGCGCAGCACTGAGGGATTTTTGTCTTAAAAGACCTGATCAAACAAGTGATTGGCGTGACAAGATAAGTAAATGGCGGCTAATGATCGAAAAAGAGTTAAAATGCCGAAATACTTTTGTTCAGGTGCTTAAGTAGAGTGCTGTTGGTAGAAAAAGGAGGCACAGCAATGCCTGAAAATAAACAGGCTAGTATTATGGGAAGCTGGGCAGTTGTTATTGGACGCGCTCTTGAATATTACCAATTGGAAGGCGCTGTGTTCTTAGAGCGCGTAGGTATTGATCAACAGCAAGCCAATCATTTAGATACTCGCTATAGCCTTCATAGAATTGATCGGCTTTGGCGCTTAGCACGTAATGTGACACAGGATGAAGCTTTTGGTTTAACAGTTGCACGTTTTATGCGTCCCACCTCTTGGCATGCTTTAGGTTTTGCCATTTGGGCCAGTGATACCTTGATGGAGGGTTTTGGACGACTGGCGCAGAACTTACGTATGTTTGCTGACTATGCTGATATGACTGTGCTGACCAAAGGCGATAGAGTCGAAATTGAATTGAATCTGCGTGAAGGCATTGACCCTAGAATGATTCCACCAGAGGCCTGTGATGCTTTTATAGGCACTTGTGTTCTAACCGCTCGCCATATTTATCGACCTGACTTCGGCCCGCAAAGTATTTGGCTTAGCCGCCCACAACCTCAAAACCCAACCCCTTGGACACGCTTGTTTAAGTGTCCGGTGTACTTTAACAGTGCTTCTGATCGCATTATTTTTAACACCTCTGCAATGTTCCAGCCCTTATTAACCGCTAGTCCTGAACTAGCTGCACAAAATGATGTGCTAGTCGCAAACTATTTGGCGCGCATGGATCAGAAAGATCTATTGGCACGCATTCAAGCACTTTTAGTACAACATGAGCCAATAGGCACGCTAACTTTGATGCAGTTAGCCGAACATTTGAACCTTAGCCAGCGGACATTACAGAGACGGCTGCAAAAGAAAGGGCAAACTTATCAACAACTATTAGATGATGTACGCCAGAAACAGGCTTTACATTGGCTGCGTTTGAATCATCTTTCGATGGGGGAAATTAGTTACCGTTTAGGCTTTACACACCTTGGTAACTTTTGCCGAGCGTTTAAACGCTGGTATGGCGAGTCACCGACTCAAACGCGTAAACGTTTAATGCAGAATCTAGATTAAAATAAAAAACCGCATAGTGTTTGCCATGCGGTTTTTTTATCAACTAAATGTCATACCAACTTTGTCGTAAGCACAACATCTTAGCCTAGCGTAGCAGGATTACTTGCTCGCTTCGAAAGCAGCGATAGACTCAACAATCGCTTGACGTGCTGCAGCAGCATCCGCCCAACCGTCAACTTTAACCCACTTGCCATCTTCTAGGTCTTTGTAGTTCTCGAAGAAGTGAGAAATTTGACGACGTAGCAATTCAGGCAGATCACCAATATCTTGGATATCTTTGTAAACAGTGGTTAGCTTGTCATGTGGAACAGCAACCAGTTTAGCGTCAGAGCCAGCTTCGTCTGTCATGTTCAGTACGCCAACTGGACGGCAGCGAATTACAGAACCTGGCAGTACTGGATATGGTGTAATGACCAACACGTCCAGTGCATCACCATCGTCTGATAGTGTGTTAGGGATGAAACCGTAGTTTGCTGGGTAGAACATAGGGGTTGCCATGAAACGGTCAACCATGATGGCGCTGTAGTCTTTTTCGATCTCGTATTTGATCGGAGAGCTGTTCGCCGGAATTTCAATCACTACATAGATATCGTTTGGTGCATCTTTGCCCGCAGGAATTTTATCGAAATCCATCGTTCTGACCCCAAAAATTAAATAAGTGAAGAGACTAGGTTGCAATATATACGATTGTAACCCTGTAAAAAGCTGGCAGGATTATATAGGGTGATGTCGCTTAATACCATTGCCTATGCGGCAGACTCCTACTAAAGAACAGCGAAAAGAATGCTTGGTCATATAGTTTAAAGTGATCATTGGGAATTCAGTGCACTGGTTTTTTAGCTGTAGCATAATATTTGCAGGATATTATCAGGCATCAGGGCGTTGTCCCCTGTTTAGTGCATTTAGTCGCTATTATTGCCCTAGTTTTGGGCAGGTGGCGCTCATTTTTAGCTCAGGTATGAGAGCGATGACCAACGACAGTCAGCTGAAAATCAGTTATGGGCAAGCTTTTATCGCACCGGATAAAAACTCAGTTCGATCCACTATGTCGGTCAAAATTCCAGAGGGTTCGGCTTTAGCCGCCAAAGGTATTGCAGCCGTAGTGGCCGATTCTACATGGCGCAATGTAATTGCTAAGCAAGCCGCCGAAACTTGTACTCGAGGCTTTCTCGCAGATTATTATGCAACCCCTGATAACTGGGATGTTAAAACATCAGCTACTAAGGTACTAAGTGCACTGAATAGCTGGTTGTTCAGCCAAGGTAAAAATGTTGCCAATGGTAACTACATCAGCTCTTTTAGTGCTGTTGTTTTGAAAGGGCGGCAGGGCCATCTTTTTCATATGGGTGATACACTGGTGTTTCGTCTACGGGGTGGTGAGTTTGAGCAAGTCAGCCGAGAGCACACTAATTTTATGGGGGGTTATCGCTACCCTTCCCGAGCATTGGGTTTAGACCCTAGTGTGGATATTGATTATCACCAATTTAATCTCAAACAAGGTGATATTTTTCTATTTACGACACAAGCTGCCAAAGGCACTTTGGTGGCAAGTGATTATGTACAGTTAATTCGCCAGTATGCCGCTGACTTGAATCAGGCTTGTGATCAAATACTACATACCGCATGCGAAAAGGCCAGTGCTAGAGGTTACAGCAGTACGCACTTTTGCTTTCAGTTGGCGCGTGTAGACTTATTGCCAGATGAGCAAGGCGAGAGCATTGCTGACGCCTTTGGTGCCTTGCCTGTGCCAAATGATATGAACGTGGGTGAAGAGCTAGACGGTTATCGTATAGAAGAAGTGCTCAATAAAAGTGCTATGAGCTGTATCTACCGTGTCAGAGACAAACATACTGGGCGGCAGATGGTACTAAAAGCACCCGCGCCACAATTGGCGATGCGTAAAGACTTTATTCGGCAGTTTATTATGCAGCAATGGGTGGTTGAGCGTGTTAACTCACCCTATGTTGCTAAGATTGTTGATGCCTCTAGGCCTCGCAACTCACTCTATTATCTACGTGAATATGTTGATGGTCGTACATTGACTGAGTGGATTGCTCAAAATCCTAATACCGATTTAAGGCGTATGATCGACTTAATTGAGCAAATGGTGAAAGCAATTCGTGCTTTGCATCGTCGAGATATTTTATGCCAAGGCTTGCATCCTGATAATATTTTGGTAGATCAAATGGGCATGATCAAACTGATCGATTTTGCCTCATGTGCTGTGCCAGGGGCTGTAGATTTACCTTCGCCTTTAGTGATAGCTAAAATGGTTGGCTTCTCTAGCTATACTGCACCTGAATATCGCTTAAGTCGGGAGCCTAATGCCAATGCAGATCAGTTCTCGCTCGCAGCCATTGCTTATTGGATGTTAACCGGACAAAAGGTCTATGTTGATCAAATGGATAGCTTGCACAGTCGAGCGGATATCTCTCGATTAGAGTATATGCCGAGTTTTCAATATAATCCCATGATACCGGTTTGGCTGGATGGTGCTTTACGTCGAGCTTTGCAGCCTAACCCAGAGCTACGGTATCGTAGATTATCTGAATTTATTTATGACCTAAAAAAACCTAATCCGCACTATATTAAAGAGACCCAAATGCCTTTGGCTGAGCGTAGCCCGTTAGTCTTTTGGAAAGGTTTATCTGGTGTGCTGTTACTATTGTTACTGTTGAGCTTAATGCATTAGCTCTTTTATTGATGAGATGTTATGAATCAACCGTCCGCAAAACCAATATCTAAGTCCGATCCACTTCATGGCGTGAAGCTGGAGGCTATTTTAACTGAGCTGGTTGAGCATTATGGTTGGGCGCAACTGGCTGAACAGATTGCCATTAACTGCTTTAAAAGTGATCCCACAATCAAATCAAGTTTAAAGTTCTTACGAAAAACCCCTTGGGCAAGACAACAGGTTGAGACACTCTATTTAAAAATGAAGGGTGCCTCTGCTCGTAAGCGCGCAACTAAAACTACTAGAGCATTAGAGGCTGAAAAAGCTAGGGCTACGTTAAGCTTATCTAAAAATACAAGCCAAGCAGCAGCGGCACAAAAAGGTCAAAATAATAGATCAAATGGCAGCGTCTCTAAGAGAAATACAGGTCAGACAAAGGGGACGCAACCTGCGGTTAATCCGTGGCTGAAAGCCAAGGCTAAAAATACTGAAGAATAAACAGGACTATATCCCTTAGAATGCACGGTATTAAATCCTCGTTTAATATTTTATATACTTAAGCTTAACTTTAAAATTTTCATTTTGAACCGAGATAATGGGACATCGCAATGGGCAGAGCCTTCCAAAACCGTAAAGAATCGATGGCCAAAACGGCTGGTCAGAAAACCAAAGTTTATAGTAAATACGGTCGTGAAATTTACGTTTGTGCTAAAGCAGGTGGCGTTGACCCTGCTGGTAACTTATCGTTACGTTCACTACTTGAACGTGCCAAGAAAGATCAAGTACCTAGCCATGTGATTGAGAAAGCGATTGAAAAAGCTAAAGGTGGTCAGGGCGAAGACTTTGCCACAGCACGCTATGAAGGTTTTGGTCCAGGTGGCTGTATGGTGATTGTGGATTGCTTAACAGACAACCCAAATCGTACTTTCGGTGATGTGCGTACTTGCTTTACTAAAACGAAATGCAAAATTGGTACTCAAGGCAGCGTAAGCCACATGTTTGATCACAGCGCAATTTTTGCGTTTAAACATGATGATGAAGAAGCTGTTTTAGAAGCACTAATGGAAGCGGATGTGGATGTTGGTGAGATCGAAAATGAAGAGGGCATAATTACTGTCTTCGCACCGAATACCGATTACTTTAAAGCAAAAACAGCATTAACAGATACTTTCGGTGAGATTGATTTTGAGGTCGACGAAATACAGTTTGTACCACAAAACAGCACTGAAATATCCAGTGATGATGATAAGGCAATGTTCCAAAAATTCTTAGACTTACTAAATGACTTAGATGACGTGCAAAACGTCTATCACAATGTTCAGCAGTAGTAAGAAGTGAGCCAGCTTGTCATTTTAAATGCTAGGTAAGCACCTGAATAAAAGTATTTTGGTATTTTCCGGTCAGTGGCCAGAGAATATAAGAACACTTTTGGAAAGGTTTCTGCATGAGTACTTAATAGAAGAGGCCAATATTGATAGGTTTATCGTATAGGGCCTCTTCTGTGTTAACCCTAGTGTAATGGTTCGGATTTTATATATGCCCCAAACGCCAATAAATGCAAGACCATTACAGACTTCCTCAGTGACAGCATCTCCCAAAAAAGGGCGTAAGCGCCTTTATTTAGGGATTACTGCGGTGGTTGGTTTTAGTATTAGCCTGTTGGCTTACTGGTATACGGAATTATTAGTTGGTCGTGAACAACGTGCTGTTACAGAGACAATGGCCTACGAGCGGCAAGCCTTATTACTAAGTAGTATCAACGCAACAACAGAGGTGCTAGATGCTGTTGGCGCTTTGATTGACAGCAGCGAGAAAGTTGAGCGCGAAGAGTTTAAAGTTTTTACCTACACTGTTTTGCAGCGGCATCCTGAGTTTTGGGCCATACATTGGATGCCCAAAGTTATGCATGCTGAGCGTCCAAATTTTGAGCGTTTTTTGCAAAGCCAAGGCTTCTCAGGGCATATTACAGAACTGTCATCTGCTAAAAATACTGCTATTCCTTCGCAAAATAATGCCCTGTATTACCCTGTGTTCTATACAGAGCCAATGGAAAAAAACCATTCAATAGTTGGTTTTGATGCAAGCTCTAGATCACTGAATCAAAAAGCGATGCAAGCAACCTTAGAAGAAGGTATTCCGTTTGCCTCCACTGCCCCTTTCAAATTGATACAAGACAGTGAGGGTAGTGCCTCAGTTGTTTTTTTTCGGCCCGTATTTGGCCCTGAACATATTTCTCAAGATACGCAGCAGCGTAAGTTAAGAATTCAAGGTTTTGTTGGTGCTTTGGTTAAACCACAAGTTCTATTGGAACAGTTTGCACACTCCTCAGGTGTCGCACTTAGTGTTGTAGATGTGACAGAGAATACTCATAGAGCCGTTGCTAAAAGAAACTGGGAGAGTGTTGAACCAGATTGGTTGCATCATCAAATTGATTTTATGACGGTTGGACGTAAATGGCGCTTTGAGTTTGCCATATCGCCTGAAGAGCTTGTTAATCAAGGCAACATTCAAAGTAACCGAGCTAATATTGTTTTATTCACTGGTTTACTGGTGACATTACTAATTTTATGGATTATGCGTGATCTAGTTAAAACTCATCAGAGAGTAGAGCGTGAACGAGATAAAGCACAAACCTACCTAGATACGGTTGAGACTATCATTATTGCACTTGATGTTAATGGTCATATTAATCTGATTAATCGTAAAGGTTGTGAACTGTTAGGCTATGATGAACATGAAATTTTGCACAAGCAATGGTTCAGTGAGGGCTTTGTTGAGCAGGCTAGGGTATTGCGCGGACAGTACAAAGATTTAATGCAAGGGCAGACGAGTTTAGTACGATATACCGAGAGTGTTATCCGCCTTAAAAATGGACAACTTCGTTTAATCGCATGGCACAATGCGCTGCAATATGATGTAGAGGGTAACATACTAGGTACTCTCAGTGCTGGTGAAGACGTTACTCGCCAGCACGCTCTGTTGCTGCTTGAGCGTAGCCGTAGTCAAGCAATGCAGGCAGCACTGAATGGTTATGAATTAAATGAAGTATTAACGCTCATCATTAAGGGTATTGAAGCTCAAGATAAAGGGGCTATGTGCTCTGTATTATTACTAGATGGCTCTGGACAACATTTACATCTAGCCGCCGCCCCAAGCTTACCTGAAGCCTATAACAAGGCGATTGATGGGGTCGCAATTGGCGAAGCGGTAGGTTCCTGTGGTACTGCAGCCTATCGCAAAGCCCGAGTTATTGTAGAGGATATTCAACAGCACCCTTATTGGGCTAACTATAAAGATTTGGCAATCAGTTATGGTTTAGCCAGTTGTTGGTCTGAGCCTATCTTAGGTAAAAATGGTCGTGTATTAGGCACCTTTGCGATTTATCACGCTAAGCCCTCTCACCCCAGCGCTCATGACTTAGAGCTAATTGAAAGCCATGCAGGCTTTGTCAGTATGTTAATTGAGCAGTATCAGGCAGAAGCCCGTTTACTGTACATTGCAAATACCGATGAGCTGACTAATCTACCTAATCGCCGCCAGTTTATGGAGCGCTTAGGAGTTGAGTTCAGTCGTTCTAACCGATATGGAACGCCACTTTCTTTGTTAATGATAGATATTGATCATTTTAAGAAAGTTAACGACCAATATGGTCACGCCGTTGGGGATGATGTGCTACGGTTATTGGCAAAAACCTGCTTAGGCTTACTTCGAGACACCGATATCGCAGGGCGCTTAGGAGGAGAAGAATTTGCGGTAGTACTACCGCAAACAGATCAAGCACAAGCACTGCAAGTAGCAGAGCGCATGTTACAAACACTGGCAGCGCTGGAGCTGGAACTTGCTGATCAGAAAATATTAAAATTCACAGTATCAATCGGTGTGGCAACTTTCACTGAACAAGATAATAGTGCGGATGCTTTACTGTCTCGGGCTGATCATTGCTTATACTACGCTAAGCAAAATGGCCGGAATCAGGTCAGTATTATTGAGGCAGAATTAACAGGTTAATTTGATATAGAAAAGCCTTGTGACAATAAATCACAAGGCTTTTCTGTTACCTGTTGATAAAGCAGATTAACCGAGCTTTTCACTCAGTAGCTGGTTTACCATTTGCGGATTTGCAGTGCCTTTAGAAGCCTTCATAATTTGGCCAACAAAGAAACCAATCATCTTACCGCGCTTATCGGCAGGTGCCGCTAAGTACTGCTCAACCTGTTGAGGGTTTTTAGCCAGAACTTCATCAACAACAGCTGCAATAGCCCCTGTATCAGTAACTTGTTTTAAGCCCTTGTCAGCAATAATTTCATCGACACTATTGCCCTCTTTTTCCCACAGGGCCACAAATACTTGCTTAGCCGCTTTGGCATTAATAGTACTGTCGATGATACGCTTAACCAATTGACCCAATTGAACAGCAGAGACTGGGCAATTTTCAACTTCAACATTATCTTTGTTCATCTGAGCAGAAAGCTCGCCCATTACCCAATTCGCAGCAGACTTAGCATCGCCACAAGTTTGGAAAACTTGCTCAAAATAATCTGCCATCGCACGAGTAGAAGAGAGTACGCTAGCGTCGTAAGCTGATAAGCCAAGTTCATCAATAAAGCGCTGCTTTTTCTGCTTAGGCAGTTCAGGCATTTCACTGCGAATATGCTCAATATAAGCCTCATCTAACACCACAGGCAATAGATCAGGGCATGGGAAGTAGCGATAGTCGTTAGCTTCTTCCTTGCTACGCATTGAGCGAGTTTCATTTTTATCGGGATCGTACAGGCGAGTTTCCTGAATTACTCGGCCACCGTCTTCAAGCAGCTCAATCTGACGCTCAATCTCGTGGTTAATCGCTTTTTCGATAAATTTAAACGAGTTGATGTTCTTGATTTCGCAGCGTGTGCCCAGTGGTGTGCCTTTGTAGTGCATTGACACGTTAGCATCGCAACGCATAGAGCCTTCTGCCATGTTGCCGTCAGATATGCCTAGATAGGTTACAATACTGTGTACCGCTTTGATGTAAGCAACCGCTTCTTTAGCAGAGTTCATTTCAGGCTGAGAAACAATTTCCAAAAGTGGAGTGCCTGCACGGTTCAAGTCGACACCCGTCATGCCACGACCATTTTCATCGAAGAACGCTTCATGCAGCGACTTACCCGCATCTTCTTCTAAGTGTGCATGGTGGATACGTATATGTTTACTTGTGCCGTTTTCTAACTGAATCTCCACTAAACCGGGGCCAATAATTGGCAGATCATTTTGTGTGGTTTGATAGCCTTTTGGCAGATCAGGATAGAAGTAGTTTTTGCGCTCAAAAACAGACTTCATGCCAATTTCAGCATCGACAGCCAAACCGAACTTAACCGCCATTTCAACGGCGGTTTCATTCAGTACTGGCAATATGCCCGGCAAGCCTAAATCAACAGCGCAAGCTTGGGTGTTCGGTTCGGAGCCAAACGCAATGCTAGCACCGGAAAAAATTTTAGATTGGGTGGCGAGCTGGACGTGAATTTCCAGGCCGATCACTGCTTCCCATTCCATAGTATTATCCTCGATAAAACAGGGTTGCGGTGAATTACTGATTTGCAGTCGGTGCCAGTTGATGCCAATTGGTGGCATTCTGGAACTGGTGAGCAGCATTCAGTAACTGGGATTCTTGGAAGTGTCCTGCCAGAATCTGTAAACCTACAGGACGGCCATTAACGAGTCCTGCTGGTACAGAGATGCCCGGGAGACCTGCAAGGTTGACCGCTAGAGTGTAAATGTCTTCCATATACATCTGTACTGGATCATCAGTGTTACTACCCAGATCAAATGCTTCAGAAGGCGTGGTCGGCCCCATGATTAGATCAACTTCGTTGAAAGCATTCAGGAAGTCTTGCTGAATCAAACGGCGAATACGTTGAGCTTTACGGTAATAGGCATCGTAATAGCCTTCGCTCAGCGCATAAGTGCCGACTAAGATGCGACGCTGCACTTCTTTACCAAAACCTTCGCCACGAGAACGCTTATAAAGATCTTCCAAGTTCACAGGGTTTTCACAACGATGACCAAAACGCACGCCATCATAACGGGATAAGTTAGATGAGGCTTCGGCAGGTGCAATCACGTAATAGGCTGGAATAGCTAGCATTGTATTAGGCAGGCTAATTTCATGTATCGTAGCGCCTAATTTTTCAAACTCTTTGACAGCAGTCATAATGGTGTCGCCCATCTCTGAAGATAGACCTTCACCAAAATACTCTTTAGGTAAACCAATACGCAGGCCTGCCAAAGGCTGATTCAAGTCCGCTGTATAGTCTGGAACAGCTTTCTTCAGCGAAGTGGAGTCTTTAGGATCAAAGCCCGCCATCTCATTGAGCAATAGTGCACAATCTTCAGCGGTGCGTGCCATTGGACCACCTTGATCAAGGCTAGAAGCGTAAGCGATCATGCCCCAACGAGAAACTCGACCATAAGTCGGTTTTAAGCCTGTGATACCACAAAATGCCGCAGGTTGGCGGATAGAACCACCTGTATCCGTGCCCGTTGCCGCAGGTACTAAGCGCGCTGCAACAGCCGCTGCTGAACCACCTGATGAACCACCTGGCACAGCACCCAAGGCCCAAGGATTTTTTACTGCGCCATAAAAGCTATTTTCATTAGATGAGCCCATAGCGAACTCATCCATGTTGGTCTTACCTAGTGTCACCAAGCCCGCTTGCTTGAAGCGAGATACTACCGTTGCATCATAAGGTGCAACAAAGTTAGATAGCATTTTAGAAGCACAAGTTGTTAATACACCTTCGGTGCAAAAAATGTCTTTATGTGCAATAGGAATACCCGCTAGCTTACCCGCATTACCTGCTGCGCGTAAGGCGTCGGCAGCTTCTGCCTGTGCTAATGCTTGCTCACCTGTTACAGTGATAAAACTATTATATTGACTATCCAGCGTGTTAATACGCTGAAGGAAATGGCGGGTCAATTCGACGCTGGAAAAATCACCGTCGGCAAGACCTTTGGCCAGCTCAGCAATTGTCTTGTTGTGCATGGTGGATTAAATCCTTCACTACCAATTTTAAAGACACGCACCTTAAACAAGGTTATGGTGTTGGGCTGTTTTGGTGCAGCCTGTGTCCCGAATCTGTGTATATTGATTGAGTTATCGCAAAATTGCGCACTAGATGTTAAGCATCAGCACGCAATTTTTTGTACATAACCAGATCGTTACTCGATTACTTTAGGCACCAAAAACAACCCTGCTTCGATAGCTGGAGCATTTTTTTGGAAGTGCTCGCGTTGGTTTGTTTCAGTGACTTCATCATGACGCAGACGCTGAGTGGCATCTAGCGGGTGAGCCAGTGGGTCGATATCATCGGTATCTACTGCTTGCATTTGGCTGACCAAGTCTAAAATACTGGTCAAATTGCGAGTGTATTCCGGAATATCTTGTTCTTCGATTTGAAGACGCGCTAAATGAGCGACTTTTTCAACATCGGTTTGATCTAGAGCCATGAAGCTTCCTACCCTGATTGAGCGTTAAAATGCACAATGTGAGTGGTTAATAACAAAATAGGCAGGCAATTTAACATATTTCCACCCGCCTAGCACATTTGTATCTTGCCGTGTGCGGCGGTGGTTGATAGAGTTCCCGCAGCACAGGGTAAATTGATTTTAGGTGAAAAAAATCACATGTTTAAACGACTGAGAGGCTTGTTTTCCAGCGATTTGTCTATCGATTTGGGAACCGCCAACACTTTAATCTACGTTCGTGGTCGCGGCGTAGTTCTAGATGAACCATCGGTGGTGGCCATTCGTCATCATGGAAACCAACGTAGCGTGGCTGCAGTTGGATTAGATGCCAAACGCATGTTAGGCCGTACGCCTGGCAATATCACAGCGATTCGCCCAATGAAAGATGGTGTAATTGCTGATTTTCATGTTACAGAAAAAATGTTACAGCACTTTATTAACAAAGTGCATGAAAATAGCTGGTTAACGCCAAGTCCTCGAGTGTTGGTCTGTGTACCCTGCATGTCCACACAAGTAGAGCGTCGTGCTATTCGTGAATCTGCTATTGGTGCAGGTGCTCGTGAAGTATTCTTGATTGAAGAACCAATGGCAGCTGCCATTGGTGCAGGGTTGCCCGTAGAAGAGGCCAACGGTTCTATGGTGGTAGACATCGGTGGTGGTACCACTGAAATTGCCATTATTTCCTTGAATGGTGTGGTATACGCACAATCTGTGCGTATTGGTGGTGATCGCTTCGATGAGGCTATTGTGGCTTATGTGCGCCGCCACTATGGCAGCTTAATTGGTGAAGCAACCGCTGAACGTATCAAAGAAGAGATTGGCTGTGCTTATCCAGGTAGCGAGTTGAAAGAAATTGACGTGCGTGGCCGAAACTTAGCGGAAGGTATCCCGCGTAGCTTTACCTTGAACTCCAATGAGATTTTAGAGGCTTTACAAGAGCCATTATCTTCAATTGTTCAAGCTGTGAAGAGCGCTTTAGAGCAATCTCCCCCAGAGTTAGCTTCTGATATTGCAGAGCGCGGCTTAGTTCTAACAGGCGGTGGCGCTTTATTGCGAGATATAGACAAGCTGATTGCCGATGAAACAGGCTTACCTGTGATTATTGCAGAAGAGCCTCTAACCTGTGTTGCTCGTGGCGGTGGCCGTGCTTTAGAGATGATCGATCAACATACTTTTGATCTATTATCGACTGAAGGTTAGACGGTAAAGATTGAGTTTATGGCTCGATCAACTTGCAATAAGACCTATATTAAAAATGGCGGTTTGAATACCGCCATTTTTTTGTTTAATCTTTTAAACTATTACGCATTATCATCTCTCAGCGCTCGCCCACCGATCATCTGCGGACATGGCCAGTAAACGATAGGCTTAAGGAGACTACAATTAACCCGCTTTTTGTAAAAGGCCCTTCGGTAGGGCTGCGCTTACTTGTCTGCATACTGTTAGCGCTACTGTTAATCTGGTCTGACTTTCGTTATCAACACATGGACCAAGTGCGCTCCTTCCTGACAGTGGCTGTCACGCCCTTACAATGGGCGGTAGATCTACCTACTCGTCTTTGGTCTTGGGGAGCAACAACTTTTGCCGACCGTAATGATTTGTTAGAAGAAAATGCAATATTAAAAGAACAAACTTTACAGCTTTCTAGCAAAAACCAACGTATGGCTTACTTGATTGCTGAAAATCTACGTTTACGCGAATTACTAAACGGGCAAAAACCTTCTAATGATAATTTTTTATTAGGTGAGGTCATTGGGTTAGATGCCGATGCTTTCACACATTTGCTGTTGCTCAATCGCGGGCGTAATGATGGTGTTTATGAAGGACAGGCGGTTGTCGACTCATTGGGCTTGATGGGGCAAGTGATTTCAGTCAGTGCATTTACCAGTCGGGTATTATTGATTGCAGATACGGCTCATGCTGTACCTGTTTTGGTCAATCGTAATGGTTTTCGTGCTGTTGCAATTGGGTCTGGTGACTTAGATCTCTTACAGTTGACTCATGTGCCTGATACAGCTGATGTCAAAGAAGGAGACCTGCTTGTGACTTCTGGTTTAGGCGGACGCTTTCCAAAAGGCTACCCTGTTGCAGAGGTCAATCAAGTTAAACATGAACCAGGTAAACCTTTTGCCAGAGTTACGGCAAAACCTTTAGCCCAGTTAAATCGCAGTCGTTATGTTCTGATGCTCAACCCAAAATCTTTAGCTGACATTCAGCTAGAAAGCTTGCCAATAGACTCCGGTACTGCTCCAGAACTTGCGGATGAGAAACAGGACAATTTAAAATCAGGAGTGCAACAATAGTGCCCTCTTTAATCATCTCCCTATCGTTTCTTTTCGCATTGCTACTTTCAGCAATGCCACTGCCTGATCGCTTACTTTGGTTCCAGCCAGAATGGGTTTCAATGGTATTAATCTATTGGTGTATAGCCCTACCCAACCGTGTTGGTGTGTTCAGTGGTTTTTTTGTCGGTTTATGTGTTGATCTTTTGGAGGGGGCATTATTAGGTCAAAACGCATTGATTAGCGCAGTATTGGCCGCACTTTCTCTACAACTTTATCAGCGTTTACGTAACTATGGTGCTTGGCAGCAAGCAATGATGGTCGGTGTACTGATTGGCATCAGTCTGATGATTGCACAATGGATCCAGAATTTAACTGGTGTTGCTGCTGATACGATTGCTTTTATGCTGCCAGCCTTAACCAGCACGATTTTATGGCCATGGTTATTCATTGCAATGCGTACAATTCGTCGTCGTTTTCAAATTCGCTAACTTATTATTTTTAGATATTTTTTTGGAGCTTGTCGTGCCTGAAGCTTATGACCTGTGTTTGGCCTCTGCCTCACCACGCCGGCTGGCTTTGCTACAGCAACTAGGCTTACGTTGTCAGCAATACCCAGTGGACTTGGACGAATCTGTTTTAGTGGGCGAGAGTCCTAAAGACTATGTAATACGTTTAGCCGAGGAGAAAGCGACAGCTGGTATGCAGCGCTCAGGCACCACTCTACCGGTATTAGGTTCTGACACTTCTGTCGTTTTAGGTCATAACATTTTAGGCAAACCTGAAAACGAGGCTCATGCCATTGAAATGCTAATGCAGTTATCTGGCCAGTCTCATCAAGTCATGACAGCTGTTGCTGTTTGTCAAAATGACCAGCTACGCTCTGTACTGAGCACTACGGAGGTTAAGTTTCGTACTTTAACAGAGCAAGAGTGCCGCCGTTATTGGCATACAGGAGAGCCTGCCGACAAAGCCGGCAGTTATGCCATTCAAGGCTTAGCGGCCATCTTTGTTGAATCAGTTTCGGGTAGTTACAGCAATGTCGTGGGTCTGCCTTTGTTTGAAACAGCTCAATTATTGGAAAGCTTTAATATTCAGATACTTGAATCTGACTAAGTGGTATTGTTTTAGTACGGCAAATTATTGGGCATTTTTGATCAATTACACTGATTTTAAAGACTCATACAGATGATACCTGTCATCAAGTTTGACATTTACCCATATTATTTTAAATCAAACATCGGGTGCTGGCTGACAGGTTGAAGAATTATCGACTTTATCGCGAGGGGGAAGAGCGATGAGTGAAGAAATTTTAATTAATATCACACCGATGGAAACCCGTGTAGCAGTTGTTGAAAATGGCGTGCTACAGGAAGTCTACATTGAGCGCACAAGAAGACGTGGCATCGTTGGTAATATCTACAAAGGTAAGGTTGTGAGGGTGTTACCAGGCATGCAAGCTGCCTTTGTTGATATAGGCTTAGAAAAGGCCGCCTTCATTCATGCCGCAGATGTTGCACCCGCTACTCGGGGAAGTAACAGTGATGTTGGAAGTATCAGCTCGTTATTACACGAAGGTCAGTCGCTTATTGTTCAAGTAACAAAAGAGCCTATAGGCTCTAAAGGCGCCCGCCTGACCACTCATCTTTCTATTCCTTCACGTTATTTAGTCTATATGCCATATACCCCACATACGGGGGTTTCACAGCGTATTGAAGGTGATCAAGAACGAGACAGATTGCGAAACATCGTTGCTGCCAGCTTAGCCCAAGACGCTGAACAGGAAGGCAGAAGTGCAGAAGAGACCAAAGGTGGCTTTATCATTCGCACTGCGGCAGAAGGTTATGGTGATGAAGAGATCATGGCTGATATCCATTTTCTATTAAGATTATGGAAGTCTGTTGAGCGCCGTTGCAAAGATGTACAACCAAAAACCGTTATTTACGAAGACCTGCCTCTATTTATGCGTACTATGCGTGACTTTGTACGCCCAGAAATTGAGAAAATTCGTATCGACTCTAAAGAGAACTACGTCAAGCTAAAAGAGTTTGTACAAGAGTTTGTACCTGCTTTAGAGTCAAAAATTGAGTATTACCCCGGTGAACGCCCTGTTTTTGATCTTTATGGTGTTGAAGACGAGATTCAAAAAGCTCTTGGCCGGAAAGTGCAGTTAAAGTCTGGTGGCTATTTGGTCGTAGACCAAACTGAGGCGATGACCACTATTGATGTTAATACGGGGGCTTTTGTTGGTCACCGCAATCTAGAAGAAACTATTTTCAAAACCAATCTAGAGGCAGCTACTGCAATTGTGCGCCAGCTACGACTACGTAACTTGGGCGGCATTATTATCATCGACTTTATCGACATGGAAGATCCTGAGCATCAGCGTCAAGTACTGCGCCTATTAGAAAAAAATCTTGAGCGTGATCACGCAAAAACTAAACTGACAGGGGTCACTGAGCTAGGCTTAGTACAAATGACGCGTAAACGAACACGAGAGAGCTTAGAACAGGTCATGTGTGAACCCTGCCCAACTTGCCAAGGACGTGGCACTCAAAAAACACCTGAAACGGTTTGCTACGAAATATTCCGTGAGATATTGCGTGAAGAGCGAGCCTATGGCTCTGATACCTATTTAGTGTTGGCTGCGCAGCCTATTGTGGATCGTTTACTTGATGAAGAGTCTGCTAGTGTTGCTGATCTAGAAATTTTTATTAATAAAACCATTAAGTTTCAGGTTGAAACCTTATATGGGCAAGAGCAGTTTGATGTTGTGTTACTTTAACTGGCACATAGGTTAACGGTTTTTTTACGATGACTTTTTTTCGTAGCCTGTTTAACCATAGTATGATTTGGCTGGTACTACCCATAGTGGTGGTACTGGCTACTTATGTCAGTATTGGCCGTTATTTTTTTCCGTTAGTGGAAAACTACCGAGAGGATCTCATTCGCATGGCGAATGAACGACTGGCCATTGTTTTAGATGTTGGCCAGCTCGGTGGACAATGGAACCGTTTTGACCCCTTCTTGCAATTTGATGGGGTGAAAATTCACTCTCGATATCAAGATAACGAAACTGATTTACCTGCAATTGAAGTTGATTCGTTTTCTTTAGAGCTGGATAGCTTTGCTTCTTTTCGCTACCAGTTCCCCGTTATTCGACAAGCCTCTATTCAAGGTGTAACGCTGCGCTTGCAACAGCAAGAGGATCTGCTGTGGGCGCTAAAAGGCTGGGACAGTAATAGCTTGAAGGGAAAAATTCCCTTACAAGAGGAGGCTGTTAAAGAGACCAAAAAGAGTGATATACCCAGTCATGTTGCAAACAAACAGCTGCGTAAAGATGTTGAACCATTGGCACAGGTTTTAGAGTTCTTACTCGCGCAACAACATTTAAAAATGGAATATGTCTGGCTTGAATTTTACGATCGCTTTGGCCGCCAATATCGTGCGTTTAGCAATCGCATGGAGGTATTTGAATCAGAAGGTAAACAGCGTATTCAGGGCAACTTGCAGCTTGATACAGAATCGGCTCAACAAGTGGCGTTTATTATGGAAGTAAGCGGAGACCCCTTTGATCAGAATAGTGTTGATGTTCAATTATACTTGCAAGCAGACAATCAAGCTTGGACGCCTTGGGTCGAAAAATTTGCACATCTTTTACCAATTAAACTGCAAGAGCTGAATGCAGGAATGGAGCTTTGGAGTCATTGGCAAGGGGGACGCTTAATAAGTTTAAAAGCAGACTTGCTGGCAGATAGTATCCGATTTGCCTCTACAGGCTTTCCTACGATTCGTTTTGAAACACTTAATACTTTATTGTCTTGGGAGCGCCAAAATGATGGCTGGCAGCTGATTGCAGATAGGCTTTCTTTTCAGTTACAGGGGCAGCAGTTTCCACTACAACAGCTATTAGTAGAATATTCTCCAGAGCAGTGGCTGGCTCAAATAGGTGAAATAGACCTACAAGCAGTCGATCAGGTTTTACGCCAATGGCCAGACCTACCCACCGATGGTATTGACGCTTTAGAGCGCTTAAAACCCACAGGCAAACTACAAAACCTAACCTTATCCAGCTCAAGTGAAAAGCCATTATTAGTACAAACTAACTTAAATGATGTGGGAGTATCAGCCTACTACGGTGCACCGACGTTGCAGCATGTAAATGGTTATGTACAGTCAACGGCAAGTTCGGGGTTTATTCAATTTTACTCCGATCAGTTTGCTATGGGATTTCCTCTACTGTACAGCAATGGCTGGAGTTTCAATCGCACTCAAGGGCAAGTGAATTGGGATATTGGTGAGGCTATTAGAGTATATGGTCAAAACCTACAGCTCAATAAAGCAAGTTCAGGTATTTCAGGTGAGTTTGATGTGTTGTTACATCAGCAGCCAGAGAAAGATCTGTTTTATCTCAATGTTGCTGTGACAGATGTGGCGAAAGAGTTTGGACTAAGCTTAATTCCCGACTTGATCGTAGATAGCGCTCTGGTGAATTGGCTAAAAAATGGCATTAAAACAGCTAAAGTTAGCCGAGGTGGATTTATCTATGATGGTAGCTTAGACCTGTCATCTACTAATCCTGAGCGACAAACTTCAACACAGCTGTTATTAGATGTGTATGAGGGGGAGTTACAGTTTTTACCTGATTGGCCCAGTGTTACAGAGGTGAATACAAGGTTATATGTGGACGGCACTGAATTAGATGCTCAAGTTTCACATGCTCATTACTTGGGTAATGAAAATGTGCAAGGGCAGGTGACGTTGACCGAAGATCAGCAAGGCAGCATCGTGGGCTTAAATTTAAGTGGTCCGGTTGTACCTGAATGGGGTTGGCAAGTTTTGACTCAAACACCTTTGGCCAAATTAACCCCTGATTCATTGTTACACTGGCAACTATCAGGGGCGCCATTGAAGCTAGACACTCAGTTAAGCTTTCCTATCGATGGCCGAGACGGTTACGGCCATGTTGAGGTGCAAGCCAAAGACAATCATTTGCTAATACCAGAACTTTCAACACCTATTAAAAAAATTGATGCCGTGGTGCGTTATGATATTCAGCAAGGCTTGAATATTGTAAAGGGAGAGGCGGAGTTTTTAGCCGGTGACACAACTTTTGATGTAGACACTAATATGGATACAGGTGTCGTGAATATTCAAGGTCAAGGTCAAGCCTTAGTAACAGCCATCAGTCAGTGGCAACCTATGGTTTTTTCTCCTTGGCTGTCAGGCACAGCTGAGTATCAGTATCAAGTACAGCTTGATACTATCAGCCATGTACAGGTTAAGAGCGATTTAAAAGGAGTCGTGGTCGACTTGCCAGAGCCTTTTGGCAAATCAGAGGCGCAAATAAAAGACTTCAATTTGGAAATGAACTTTGCCTCTACAGGCAACCATTTTGAGGTGGCCTATACCGACCAATTAACAGCAAAAGGGTTATGGACGACACAAAAGTCAATTCCTTCAGCCCCTAGTTACAGTGTTAATGTATGGGCAGGTGTTTTACCTCAGCAACAACCTATGCCTCAGGCTCCTCTCAACCTTACTCAATTGTTTTTTTCACAACCGCAACTACAGACTGAGCCTTGGGTTGAATTTATAAAGGCAGAGTTTGCTAAACAGGCTTTAACTGACTCTATTACTCGTTCTAACCAGAAAAGTGCTGAGCAAAATAAGCATGGCTCAATTAACTCTGCTGAGGCTGAGCATCAAATTCAGCTGAACTTAAAGAGCGACCGCTTAAGCTATGGTGATTTCGCACTAAACGACTTTTTGCTGAGTAGCTCATTGAAAGATCAAGATCTATCCGCGGCCATTACGAGCCAAGAGCTTCAGGCTAAATTTATGCGTTCCGAACATAACCCTGCTATAGGCATATCAGTGGATAAGCTTGACTATCAAAAACCTTCGGAGACTAAGCCTGAAGAGCAAAAATCTGCTGTAGAAGATTTATCGATACTGAATTCATTGTTTAGCGCAGCTTGGCCAGATTTTGACTTAGAAGTGAAAAAGCTGCGCTTTAATAGTTTTAGCGCTCAAGCCCTAAGTGCCAGCTACCGTGCTCAAGAAGGTTCAAGGCAACTCAAACTACATCAATTACAGCAGGGTAAAGTGACACATTCAGGCACGCTAGACTGGTTGTTACATAAAGTTACAGGAGAGTCTGCGCAAAGTTCATTGATCTACAATATAGCAGGTGGCGATCTTGCTGATATGCAAAAAGCTATCGGCTCTGAAGTAATGATCAGTAGCCAAAAGGCTGCAGTTTCTACCAGGCTACATTGGCAGGGCCTCCCTAGCGAATTCAAGGCAAATAGCCTTTCAGGTAATGCTTCTGTTGAGTTAGAAAAAGGGAAATTTGAACAAGTAAAGTCAGCATCAGCTTTGAAGCTTATTTCTCTATTAAACTTCGAATCATTGATTCGCCGTTTACAGCTAGATTTCTCTGATCTAAAAGGCAGTGGCCTATCTTATAACAAAGTTTCTGGAAAAATTTCTATACTGAATGGGCAGGGGCAATTTGTAGAGCCGTTAAAAGTAGATGGCAGCTCTACAAAGTTTGAAATGAAAGGTAGCCTCAACTTTGTAGATGAAACCTTGGATCAAGAGCTGACGGTGACTTTGCCCGTAGCAGAAACTCTGCCTCTAGCAGCTATTTTGGCTGGGGCCCCGCAAATTGGTGGCACAATTTACTTAGTGCAAAAAGTATTTGGCAATTTATTCGATAAGTTCACGCGTGCTACTTATTCTGTAAAAGGTGGTTGGGACCAGCCAAAAATTGAGTTGAAGCGCGTTTTCTAGCCTAAACCTTTATATCGGCAGGCTACAGATTTTGAGAGTGACTATGATTGAGCGAGTATCACAAGAGCTATTACTACCTGGCGACCTGAGTGTTGATCAACTTGATGGCTTATTAGCAAAGGCGATGGGCGTAGGCATTAACTTCGCAGACCTTTATTTTCAGCAATCTATGAGTGAAAGTTGGGTACTGGAAGAGGGCATTGTTAAAGATGCAGGTTACAGTGCTGACCGAGGTGTGGGGGTCCGCGCTATTTCTGGGGAGAAAACAGGATTTTCATATAGCGGCGATATTTCTGCCCATGCAATAGAGCAAGCGGCTATTGCTGCACGCAGTATTGTGCGCCAAGGACAGCAAAAAGCAGTAGAGATTATAACGCCTGTACGTTGCCAACCGCTATATGCTGCAGAAAATCCCATACTTGCTCTGAATGCTGATGAGAAGCTGGCAATATTGCAAGAGGCAGATGCTATTGCCCGCATGGCTGACAGCCGTGTAAAAGAAGTGACAGCTTCTCTTTCAGCCAATTTCGAACAAATCTTAGTGGTTGCATCAGACGGTACTTTAGCCGCGGATATTCGACCATTGGTTCGCGTCAACGTCAGTGTGATTGCAGAACAAAATGGTCGCCGTGAGCGCGGTAGTGCTGGAGCGGGAGGCCGATATTCGCTGAAAACTTTATTAGATAAAGGATTAGCAGAGTCGGTTGCTAAGGAGGCTGTTCGCCAAGCATTGGTTAACCTTGAGGCAATTGATGCCCCCGCAGGTAATATGCCTGTTGTATTAGGTTCTGGTTGGCCGGGCGTTTTACTGCATGAGGCGGTTGGTCATGGCCTTGAGGGTGACTTTAATCGTAAAGGTAGCTCTGCTTTTGCAGGACGTTTAGGTGAGCAAGTGGCATCGCCACTTTGTACCATTGTTGACGATGGCACCTTACTAGATCGCAGAGGATCTTTATCTGTTGATGACGAAGGCACACCAACACAGTGCACCACGTTAATCGAACAGGGCAAGCTCGTTGGCTATATGCAAGACAAGATGAACGCAAGCTTGATGGGACAGCGCCCAACAGGCAATGGTCGTCGAGAATCATTTGCACATCTACCTATGCCACGTATGACCAACACTTATATGCTAGCAGGTGAGCATGACCCACAAGAATTGATCAAAAGTGTTAAGAAAGGTATTTATGCAGTTAACTTTGGCGGTGGACAGGTTGATATCACGTCTGGCAAGTTTGTATTCTCAGCCAGTGAAGCCTACTTAATCGAAGATGGTAAAGTGACAGCACCTATTAAAGGTGCAACCCTGATCGGCAATGGTCCTGAAACCATGCAAAAAGTGTCTATGGTCGGTAATGATCTGCGCTTGGATGATGGTGTAGGGGTTTGTGGTAAAGATGGGCAGAGTGTGCCTGTAGGAGTAGGTCAGCCTTCTCTCAAAATTGATGAGTTGACCGTAGGTGGCACAGGGCAGTGATCATTGCTTTGCACATAAATACTAAAACTTTGCAGCTGAAGTTGGCGATAGTAGCCACTCAACTGCAAAGTGCTTTATCACTCTGTGATGATAGAGTTAAAGACCATAGAGTGTGCGCAATTCTCGAAAAATCTTTCTGGCCGCTGCGGGTGGTTTTCCTTGAGACTGTTCTTTCTGAGCCTGACGAATCAATTGGCGAAAAGATTGACGATCAGCTTCTGGTTTTTCATTCATCAATAGATTCAGCGCATCATCACCCTGAGCGACCAAACGATCACGCCAATGCTCTAATTGGTGAAACTGTTTGTTGTATTCATCGCTGCTACTATCAAATAGTGCAAGCTTGGCTGAAATGGCTTCAATATCTTCATGGCGCATTAGTTTGCCAATATATTGCAGGTGCCGACGCTGTGCTTCATGAGCGCGAATACGACGAGACTCAGCAATGGCAGCCAACATATCATCTGTTAAAACAATCTGCTTCAGCTGATCAGCATTTAGCTCCAACAGCTTTTTACCCAGAACTTGTAGGGCATGCATTTCCCTTTTTATCTGGCTCTTGCTGGGGGCTTCGTACTCATCAAACGTATCTTCAGTCATGTCATTCACTTGTTCAGTTATCAAATGACATAAGTCTAACACAGTTCATTGACATGGCCGACTGAGCAATCATAAAGAATTAAGGGGGACCTATGTCCGTACAATACAGCGAACAGATTCAACTATGGCAGCAAAAACTGCCAGCTTGTGCCAATCAGCTTATTGAGCAAGCTAAGCAGCGTGGCGCCACCAGCGTAGAGGTCTCTTTGGGTGGTAGCAGTGGCTTATCAGTAAACGCCCGTTTAGGTGAGGTGGAGACAGTAGAATTTAACCAAGACCAAAGCCTGTCCTTAACGCTTTACAAGGGGCAACGCAAAGGCCATGTTTCCATTACAGACTTGACGGAGTCAGCGCTTAGCAACGCGGTTGATGTAGCATTGGCTTTTGCGCAACATACTGCCGAAGACCCATTTTCAGGCTTAGCGGAAGCTGAGCTTATGGCAAAGAACTGGCAAGATCCTGAGCTTTATTTCCCAGCTAACGTATCAGTTGATCAGTTAGTCGAACAAGCTTTAGCTTGTGAAACCGCAGGCCGAGCAGATCCTTTAATCACTAATTCTGATGGTGCAAGTGCCTACAGCGGAGAGCGTGTTTTTCTCTATGCTAACAGTCATGGCTTTTCAGGCATGATTGCCAGCACCAACTATTCTGCAAGTTGCGTGTTGATTGCAGGTCAGGGTGATGGCATGCAACGTGACTATTGGTATGACTCGGGGCGTCAGTGGCTCGCATTAGCGGATCCTCAGTCTATTGGTCAAAAAGCGGCAGAGCGAACCATTGCTCGTTTGAACCCTAAAAAGCTCAGTACAACAAAAGCGCCTGTATTGTTTAGCCCAGAAGTGTCATCAGGTTTAATTGGTCATCTAATGGGGGCTATTAGTGGCGGCAGTCTTTACCGCAATGCGTCATTTTTGAAAGATCGCTTAGGTGAGAAGTTATTTCCTGATTTTGTCTCTGTTTATGAGCAGCCTAATATCAAAGGCGGTATGGGCAGCTCCCCTTTCGACCAAGAAGGCGTGGCCACTAGGGACAATATTTTTGTGCAAAATGGCATATTAGCAAGCTACATGTTAGGTAGTTACTCGGCACGTAAGTTAGGTTTAAGTACTACTGCTAATTCTGGTGGCGCACGCAACTTACGTGTGACTTCAACAGGAGAAGATGCCGATCAAATGCTAGCAAAGCTAGGTACAGGGCTTTTAGTGACAGAGCTAATGGGACAAGGCTTAAATATGGTGACAGGTGATTACTCTCGTGGGGCGGCTGGATTTTGGGTCGAAAATGGTGTGATTCAGTATCCGGTACATGAGATAACCATCGCAGGTAATCTTAATCAGATGTATCAACAGATTGTGGCGATTGGCACCGATATCGACACGCGTGGCAATACCCACGTAGGCTCTGTTCTGATCGGAGAGATGATGATAGCAGGGGCTTAGGTAGCCTAGTGTTCAAAAATTAGTTTAGAAACAAAAGCCGTGTCAGTGTATTCGCTAACACGGCTTTCGGTTGCTTAAGATTGTTGCTTAGGATTAAAGATAGAAAACAGTCGCTAAACCTAAAAAGGCCATAAATCCTATTACATCAGTAACAGTAGTTAGTAGCACACCACCAGCTAAGGCGGGATCAATTTTCATCCATTTCAAAAACAAAGGTAATGATGCACCTGCAACTACTGCAACAATAAGGTTGATGATAATTGCTGTGCCAATAATAAAACCGAGCATCATATCATCAAACCAAAACATAGCAACTCCAGCAACGACTGCTGCCCAAATCGCACCATTAATTAGCCCTACAATAAACTCGCGATTAATTAGCCAGCCTGTGTTACCAGAATTAATATGCCCTAGCGCCATACCTCGAATAACAACCGTAAGCGTCTGACTACCTGCAATCCCCCCCATGCTGGCTACAATGGGCATCAATACAGCAAGCGCGACTACTTTCTCGATAGTGGCATCAAATATCCCAATGACAGCTGAAGCCAAAAGAGCGGTAAGCAGATTAATACCCAACCAAACTGCTCGGCGCTTGGCAGTTAATAAAACAGGTGAAAAAGTATCTTCATCCTCATCCAGACCTGCCATGCTCATTAATGAGTGTTCAGCATCTTCTCGAATAACATCAACCACATCATCGATGGTTACACGCCCCAACAATGCACCGTTCTCATCAATAACGGGGGCTGAAATTAAGTCATACTTTTCAAATAGATTCGCTACTTCACTGTCAGGCATATCAGCTGAAATCACGATGGCATCGGTGTTCATGACCTCTCGAACAGTAATGTTCGGATCGGATACTAATAAGCGTGTTAGAGGCAGCATGCCGATAAAGTGATCTTTACGACTGACCACAATCAATGAGTCGGTAGAGTCTGGTATAGACTGGTGGCGGCGTAGATAGCGAATCACAACGTCTAGAGTAATATCTGGACGAATTGTGATGGTATCGGTGTTCATCAAGCCGCCAGCGGTGTCCTCAGGGTATGATAGAACAGCCTCAACGCGGTGGCGGTCTTGGGTATCCATTGATACCAAGACTTCTTTAATAATGGTATCGGGCAGCTGCTGTAATAAGTCAGCAATATCATCCGTATCTAAGCCTTCGGTTGCTGCCAAAAACTCTTCAGGATTCATTCGGTTCAGGTAGATCGCCTGAATATCATCGGTGAGATATTGCAGTACATCACCACGAAACTCAGCTTCAATCATACTCCAAAGCAAGTCACGTTCTTTTGGTGGTGACGATTCCAATAGATGTGCAACATCCTGTGCAGGTAAGCCGCGGTTGATCATGCGTCGAACTTGTGCAAATGCACCCGATTCCATCGCTTCGTTCAGACGTTCAATCATAGGTGTTACTTCATAGTTATCGCTGGCCATAGCTATCACATCTACGTTATTGGGTGATGTATCCTTTGATAATAACTGGATTTTTTGACAATTGGCAGATTTAGCTGTGCTCGTTAAAGCCGTTATCAAAAAGCTTAATGATTTGTGCTTTGGCGGCTAGTTCATGGGCTTCACACTCTGCCATAACTTCGATGACAAATTCAGTATCTTTGGGTGAAGACATTAGCATTAGCGCCATCATGTTGCGGCAGTCGGCCTTACGGCCTGAGGCGGGATGGCGCAAAGTCACTGTGGCTTCAAGTTTTGATACTAACTGCAAAAGCTGTGAAGCAGGTCTTAGATGAAATCCCTTGCTGTTGGTGACCATCACCGTAAAATCAAGCATCAGTGATGCTCCTTAACAGCCTGTGAAAGATCGCGATGCCTGACCAAAGTTTGAGGGTATTGATGTTGAAAGCGCTTAGACAGCTCTTCAGCAACAAAGACTGAACGATGCTGCCCTCCCGTACAACCAATGCCGACCGTGATATAACTACGGCTACTGGCAATAATGCTTGGCAGCCACTTGTCTAAGAACCCAGAAATATCTGAGATCATTGCCCTAACACTGAAGTCTTGATTGAGAAAATCAATAACAGGTTGGTCTTGTCCTGTAAAACCTCTTAAGTGTGTTTCCCAATAGGGATTCGGTAGACAACGGACATCAAAAATATAATCGCAGTCTTTTGGCGCACCCCGTTTAAAGCCGAAAGATTGGAACTGTAATGCGACTGTACGAGGGCTGGTGCTGCTGATCTGCTGAGCGATAATATCGCGCAGGTCGTAAATACTTAAGCTGCTGGTATCTATACGTAGGTCGGCTTGCTCAGCAATTGTTTCCAGTAGTTGGGCTTCTGCTTCAATTGCTTCCGCTAATGAGATTTTCTCTGATGATAGAGGGTGCTTTCGGCGAGTAGCGTTAAAGCGCTCAATCAGAGTTGCTTCATCGGAATCTAAGTAAATAATACTGGCCGCAACCCCATTAGCACGCAACGCATTCAAATGGGGTTGAATCCCCATTGGATCTGTAGCGATATTTCTAGCATCAATGCTAGCAGCAATACGTTGATTGCTGCTCGGTAGGTGTGAGGGTAGTGCACTGAGTAGCCCAATAGGGAGATTATCAATCGCAAAATAGCCTAGGTCTTCCAACACATGTAAGGCGATGCTTTTGCCAGAGCCAGACCGACCACTGATAATCACAAGCTTCATTGGGTTACCCCCCTTTAATCATAAAACTGCAAAAGTTATATCTTAGATTAGTCTGTAACCCAAAGTTGATACAGTTCTTGTGCGTTAGGTGCCTCTCTTAATAGACGACAAAACTCAGGATTAGAGAACTTTTCAGCAAGCGTTGACAGTAAGTTAAGATGTTGATCATTAGCCTCTTCAGGTACTAATAACACAAAGAGAAGATCAACAGGCTTACCATCAATTGCATCAAAATCGATTTTATCTTTTAGACGAATAAATGTACCTATGCTTTCTGTACAGTTTTTCACCCGACAGTGAGGTATTGCAATACCTTCGCCAACCCCTGTACTTCCCAGTCGTTCACGCGCAATTAAGTTGTCAAAAACTTCAATGCTATCTAGGGTCGATATCTGTTGGGAAATATATTTGCCGAAGAATTCGAGGAGTCTTTTTTTACTACCCCCAGGAACCCCGTCAAGGGTTCTTAGGGGAGTCAGAACGGAATTGAGTAACATGGATAAGATTATAGGCTCAGTGAGCAACAGGCATATTAACGAACGACATTGCCATGATTGCGAGCTTGAGCTTTTTCCTTATGTTTAATCAGTTGACGGTCAATTTTATCAATCAGTAGATCGATTGAGGCGTACATATCTTCTGCTTCTGCAGTGGCGTGTAAATCTGCGCCAACTACATGTAGAGTGGATTCTGCAATCTGACGTTCTTTTTCTATTTTCAGAGTAACTTGTGCGTTAGTAATGTTATCTGCGTGACGTTCCAAGCGAGAGAATTTCTCGGAAACATAGTCACGAAGTGCATCAGTTAACTCAAGTTGTTGACCGGTAATATTCAATTGCATAACGAGCTCCTTATTATTTCGCGGTCTGCAATTTGATTGTATCGCTTTTGTGGTATTTGCAAACCTTTTTTTTGTAAAGCAATTCTAAATCAGCCTCTTACGTTCGTTCGAGGGTGGAATATTCATGGCTTCACGGTACTTTGCTACGGTACGGCGAGCCACCTCTATACCTTGCTCTGCTAGCATATTCGCAAGTTTGCTGTCGCTAAAAGGTTTTCTGGGTGGCTCATCGGTTATCAGTTTTTTTATCAATGCTCTAATTGCGGTTGAAGATGCTTCCCCACCTGAGCTTGTGCTCACATGACTGGAGAAAAAGTACTTCAATTCAAAAATACCTCGTGGTGTATGGATATACTTCTGTGTTGTAACACGGGATATTGTTGACTCGTGCATACCAATGGCGTCAGCAATATCGTGCAGCACCATGGGTTTCATACCTTCTTCACCTATTTCTAGAAAAGCCTGTTGGCGCTTGACTATCTCTAAACCTACTTTTAATAGAGTTTCATTGCGGCTGTGAAGGCTTTTTAAGAACCATCGTGCCTCTTGCAGCTGATTTTTCATAAAGGTGTTATCAGGGCTGCTATCTGCACGTTTGATCAATCCAGAGTATGTATTATGAATACGAATTTTTGGGGCAATATCTGGGTTAAGATCAACCTTCCAGTGATCATGTTCTTTAGTCACAAAAAGGTCCGGCGTAATATATTCAGCATGTTCCGTTGAGATCGACGCGCCAGGCTTAGGATTCAGGCTATGGATTAAGCCGATAATCTCTTGTAGCTCATTTTCTTTAATCCGTAGTTTACGCATTAACTGAGCAAAATCTCGACTGCCTAGTAACTCTAAATAGAAAGTGATCAGCTTTCGGGTTTTTTCTAATAAAAAAGGTGTAGTATCAATCGTTTGTAACTGAATAAGTAAGCAATCTTGTAGGTTTTTGGCACCACAGCCAATAGGATCTAAATGCTGGACAAAACCTAAAACAGCTTTAACCTCATCAAACTCTAGCTCAAACTCAGTATTTTGAAACTCTGGCCGAGTTTGTAAGCCCTGCCAGATCTCTTCAATGTCTGAGTTCAGATAGCCGTCTGGATCAATGCTGTCAATGATACTCTCTGCAATCAATACATCTTGCGGAGACAGGCTGGATAAATTGATTTGCCATAGCAGATGATCTTGTAGTGTCTCTGTTACTGTACCACGCTCAAATACACTGTTGTCATCATCACCTGAGCCAGAGGAAGAGGTATAAAGGCTTTCTTGATAAATATCATCCCAGCCACCATCAACGGGCAAATCTTCAGGAATAGAATCCTGCCAGCTATCCTCCGCAGTTGCCGTATAACTTTCATGCTCAACTTCAGCATCTGAGTGCTCGGCGTTACTGGCAAGACTTTCAGATTTAGTTTGAAATTCAAGCTCTTTATCATCGCTGCTTGGAGATGATTCGAATTCATCCTCAAGCTCTAACATAGGATTAGACTCGAGAGCCTCTTGAATCTCTTGTTGTAGATCCAACGTTGAAAGCTGCAATAGGCGTATCGCCTGCTGCAACTGAGGTGTCATGGTTAAACTTTGACCAATTTTAAGCTGTAATGCCGGCTTCATAGGTTACGGCTTATTCCCGATAAGTGGTTATAACTTAAATTCATGCCCTAGATAGACTTCTCTAACTTGTTGATTATTCATCACATCTAGAGCATCGCCTTCAGCAATAATTTGTCCTTCACTGACAATATAGGCTTTTTCACAAATATCCAAGGTTTCCCGCACATTATGATCAGTAATTAGCACACCAATATTATGCGCCTTAAGCTGACGAATAATAGATTTGATTTCATTTACTGAAATAGGATCTACGCCTGCAAAGGGTTCGTCTAGCAAAACAAAGGCTGGTTCAGTAGCTAAGGCACGCGCAATTTCTACGCGCCGACGCTCGCCACCAGATAAACTCATGCCTAAACTTTTGCGAATATGTGTGATACTAAACTCATTTAAAAGACGCTCAAGATGCTCTTTTTGTTGTGCCTTACTGAGTTCTTTTCGAGTTTCAAGAATACCTAGAATATTTTGTTCAACGGTAAGTTTCCGAAAAATGGAGGCTTCTTGAGGTAAATAACCTAGACCGCGCTGCGCCCTGCCATGCATGGGAAGTGCTGTAATATCTTCATCATTAATTTTGACATAGCCTGCATCAGAGCGTATCAACCCAACAATCATATAAAATGAGGTGGTTTTTCCTGCTCCATTAGGGCCTAGTAAGCCTACAACCTGCCCTTGATTAACTTCAAGGCTGATATCTTTAACCACTTGTCGTTTTTTGTAGGCTTTTGCGAGATGAGCCGCTTTTAGGGTTTTCATTGCCCCTTATCCTGCGCATTAGTCTGTGTTTTTGGGTATAAAATAATTTTTACCTGAGGCCCTTTTACTGCCGCTTCTGAATCATCACTTTCTTCAGCACCCCATGCTTTAATATGACGGGTTTGTAAATGATAGCGAATCTTATCCCCTGCAAACTGATCTTGGCCATTTTCTAAACGAGCATTCTTTTGCAAAAGCATCTCTTGTTCCGCAGAAAGATACTCAATTTTTTGTGCATAGGCATGAACCAGTGGCTCATCTGGTTTAGGTTGCTGCTGCATATGTACAAGGATGGACTTTGCGGTTGCAACAACCTTATCGACCTCTTTTTGATCATTTTGATAGATAGTTATCTGATCTGCTGAAACTTTTAGGCTGCCCTGCTCCATTTTTACGTTGCCAGTGTAAACTGCAATGCCAGTCTCAGGATTGAATTCTGCCTGCTGAGCCTCTATCTGAATCGGTTGCTGGCGATCGCTTTCCAGTGCCAAGCTGATACGACTAAAACTTATTAGAAAAAAGACACAGGTAGCAACAATCACCAGTAATAATTGTTGATCTGTACTAATGCTCTGCTTTACCCGTTTACTGTGCATAGGTTCCTCGAACTTGATCTAACAATTTGATTTGATTGGTTTTTAGATTGGCTTCAAGGCCTATGGCATGAGTATTGCCAAAGTTTGACTCTAGTTCAACTGGGTCTTTGGTATGAGCGTACTCATCTTTTAAATTAATGCTCATTGATTCTGTTTTTAGTTTGAAATCGTTGCTAGGTGTCGCGCTCTCAGCTGCAAGCGTCTCAGTCTTCCAAATCATCACATTATCTGTAAGTAAAAAATGGTCGCCGTCACCTTCAAGGCGACCTTTGTCCCCTTTAGCCTGCCATAGTGGAGAGCCCTGCGCATTAAAGGTAATGATTAAAGGCTGCTCCATTAAAGTGTTTTCGCTTTCAGGGTAGTGAACCAATCGGTCAGATTGTAATGTCCGGCTCAAGTTACCCTCTGTGTTAAACTCCTTATAGAAGCTTTTGACAGTGTAATAGTCAGGCTCTAAGTGTTGGTCTGGAAGATCTGAAAACAGGTCGACAGGCTGTGGTCTTTGGTTATCTAAAAACTGAATAACTATGGCTAAGATACTCAGCCCTATAAGGCTGACAGCACGTTTTTTCAGGCGTTTACCAAATAGCATTGAGCTTAAAACCCGAGCAAATAATGATCAATTGCATCTTGTAGAGTGCCTTGAGCTTTCATAATGAGATCGCTGATTTCTCGTACTGCCCCTTGCCCGCCCTGCACGCTACAGCAATAGTCAGCATAGCCTCTTATATACTCTGGGGCATTTGGTACTGTTATCCCTAGACCTGCATTTCTAATCGCAGCCAAGTCAGGTAAATCATCTCCACAATAGGCTATTTGAGACCAGTCTAATTTTTTGGTTTCTTGGATCTCTTTCAGCGCTACTAGCTTATCTTCCCTACCTTGCATAACCGTTTTGATAGCTAGCGCCTGTGCACGTTGGGCAACCATTTGTGAACGTCGTCCAGTGACAATTGCAACTTCAACTCCGCTGGCCTGTAGCATTTTAATACCGTGGCCATCGAGACTATTGAATACTTTGCTCTCGCTGCCATCCGCATGGAAGTACAAACTGCCATCAGTGAGCACACCATCAACATCTAATACCAATAAGCGGATAGCACGTGCCTTGGTGAGTACAGCTTCAAGATTACTCATAAGTACCTCTGATTAAATCACTCCTGCCCGCAGGAGATCATGCATATTAAGTGCGCCGATAACGGTCTTCTTAGTATCAGTTACCAATAGTGCATTCACTTTTTTCTGCTGCATTATTTCAACTGCTTCCGCAGCCAGCATGTTAGCTGTAACTGTGACAGGATGAGCTGTCATCACTTCGTCCACAATTACTTTATGAATATCCAGACCCTGATCTAAGGTTCGGCGTAAATCACCGTCTGTGTATATACCTTGTAGCTGGCCAATACTATTTACCACTCCAGCCATACCTAAACCTTTACGAGTGATTTCCAATAATACAGCCTGCAAAGCAGTACCTATTTGCACCAAAGGTAAACGTTCACCTACATGCATCACATCGCTCACTTTTAAAAGTAGCCGACGGCCTAGGCTGCCCCCTGGATGCGAAAAGGCAAAGTCTTCAGCGCTAAAACCTTTCGCTTCTAGCAGAGCAATTGCAAGGGCATCACCCAGTACCAAGGCTGCAGTTGTACTTGAAGTGGGCGCTAGGTCTAGAGGGCAGGCCTCTTGCTGAATATCAATAAATAGGTGCGCATCAGATAGCTTGGCCAATGTTGATTCTTTGGCGCCTGTTAAGCTGATCAGCGGAATGCCAAGGCGCTTTAACAGCGGTACTAATGTTGTGACTTCACTAGTTTCACCAGAGTTAGATAGCGCAATAACGACATCACCCCGAGTGATCATACCTAGATCACCATGGCTAGCTTCTCCTGGGTGTACAAAAAAAGCAGGTGTGCCTGTTGATGCTAAGGTTGCCGCAATTTTATTACCGATATGCCCTGATTTCCCCATACCAGTTACTACGACACGACCTTGGCAGTTTAGTATTAGATTGCAAGCCTGTACAAAGTGTTCATCAAGATGCTGTGCTTGATGTGCAACTGCTTCAGCCTCTAAACGAATGGTACGGTGAGCCGATGCAAGATATGCGTGCATAATTCAGATCCAGATTAAGCTAAAGTCGAAGCGTACAGTGCATACATATAAGCAGCATAAACAGCAACAAAGATACCGCCTTCCAAACGGTTTAACTTGGCTTTTTTGCGCATGATAACAATGAGCGCAGCAACCAGGAATGTGATACCAGCCATAACAAGGTAGTCTCGTTCCATCACGCCCGCATCAAGTACCGTCGCTGCAAAGAAACCTGGCACAGGCAATACTGCCAGCAAGTTAAAGATGTTAGAACCTACTACGTTACCAAGCGCAATTTCATGGTGGTTTTTTAGCGCACTTGCCACACTGGCCGCTAGCTCAGGTAAGCTTGTGCCAATAGCAACGATTGTTAAACCAATAACTAGGTCGCTAACACCAAAGTATTGAGCGATATTCACTGCACCCCATACCAGAATACGCGAGCTGGCAATCAACAATACCAAACCAACAATTAACCAGAACAGCGCTTGCTTCTGAGATAGATCAGGGATTTCATCATCACTTTGAGCCGCACCCTCATCACCTTTAAAGAGTAAAAACAGTGTGCCGACTAGACAAGCCAATAAAATTGATGAGTCCAGAAATGTTAACTCACCATCAAACATTAAAACGCCAGCAAGTACCGTTACACCCAATAAGAGTGGAATCTCTTTTTTCATCAGTTTCATATTTATTGGCAGAGGTGCAATCAATGCAGTGATGCCTAGCACCAGACCAATATTGGCTATGTTAGAGCCAAGGGCGTTACCAATCGCAATACCAGGGTTTCCACTCATGGCAGAGATAGTAGACACTAGAATTTCAGGCGCTGAAGTACCAATAGAGACAATGGTCATACCTATAAGCAGTGGTGACATGCCCATATTTTTGGCGGTTGCAGCGGCACCACCAATAAAGCGATCTGCGCTCCAGACTAGTAAAGCAAGACCAATAATTAAAGCAATTACAGAGTAAAGAATCATGATGCTCAATATTTAAGTGATGGGTAGAAGGTTGAGTCGGCTGGCAATTATGGAACAGCTGTCAGTGCCGACAAGTTTAACCGTAGCGAGACGCTAACGGAATAGTTGAGGCTTTTTTATCAATACCTCTGTTTAGATTAACAACAGAAGATGTATTTTTGTTGGCACTGGGGTAAAGTGACCGCCTGAATTTTATCGAGTTTATACACACATAAGGTTCCGACTTTAATGACATCTGGTAACGACAGTTTTGTTGAAATTACCGATCTGGTTTTTAAGCGTGAACAAAGGGCTATTTTTTCAGGTTTAAGCCTTAAAATTCCTCGCGGCAAAATCACCGCTGTAATGGGCCCTAGCGGCACAGGCAAAACAACCCTTCTTCGCTTGATTGGTGGACAGCTAAAACCCCACTCTGGTTCCATTGTGGTTGATGGTATTGAGGTGCCTAGCCTTGCACGAAAGCCTCTGTTTGAGCTGCGAACCCGCATGGGTATGTTGTTTCAAAGTGGTGCTTTATTTTCAGAGCTGAATGTTTTTGAAAATGTGGCTTTTCCTCTCAGGGTTCATACCGCGCTGCCTGAGGATATGATTAGAGACTTGGTGCTAATCAAGCTAGAGTCTGTTGGCTTGCGCGGTGCTCGTAATTTAATGCCATCAGAGCTTTCTGGCGGCATGGGGCGTCGTGTGGCATTGGCTCGGGCTATAGCCTTAGATCCTGAGCTGATGATGTATGATGAACCTTTTGTTGGGCAAGATCCTATTACATTAGGGGTTTTGGTAAAGCTTATTCGTCAGTTAAACGATGCGCTGAATATGACAACCGTGTTGGTATCTCATGATATTGATGAGAGCTTAAGCATTGCTGACCACGTTTGTGTTATTTCAGGTGGCAAAGTGGTGGCAGAAGGATCTCCAGAGGAGATTATTCGCAGCGAAAAGCTAGAAGTGAAACAGTTTATTCAAGGATTGCCCGATGGCCCAGTGGCATTTCGCTTTCCAGCAGATGATTTTGCAAAAGATATAATGACCAAGCTTTAGTAAAGCTTTAAAGATAAGTTGCAGGTTGGCTTTAGGGGTAATGTGATTCATGCTGGATTTATTACAGCAAATCGGTGCTCGAATTCTGGCTCTCATTGCAGGATTGGGACGTTCAGCGCAGCTACTACTGTCGGCGCTACTCGGCGCAAGCTATGTACTAAAAAATTTCAGGCTGCTAATAAAGCAGATCTACGTTACTGGTGTACTTTCGATTGCGATCATCAGTGTCTCAGGTTTATTTATTGGCATGGTGCTGGGCTTGCAAGGCTATTCAATACTTGTAGATTTTGGTGCTGAAGATGCACTAGGACAAATGGTTGCCTTAACACTTCTACGCGAACTAAGCCCTGTAGTGGCAGCTCTACTATTTGCTGGGCGTGCAGGTTCTGCATTGACAGCAGAGATTGGCTTGATGAAAGCAACAGAACAGCTCAGCAGTATGGAGATGATTGGCGTTGATCCGGTTAAGCGAATCATCGCCCCACGTTTGTATGCTGGAATCATCTCGTTACCGCTACTTTGCATTTTGTTCAGCGTAGTTGGCGTTTGGGGTGGTATGTTAGTTGGGGTTGAATGGCTTGGGGTATTTGACGGCTCCTATTGGGGCAATATGCAAGCTTCAGTTAGCTTCTTTCACGATGTCATGAACGGCGTCATTAAAAGTATAGTATTCGCCATTGTTGTGACTTGGATCGCAGTTTTTCAAGGCTATGATCTTGAACCCACTTCTGAAGGTATTAGTCGCGCGACCACTAAAACGGTTGTTTATGGCTCTTTAGCGATATTAGGTTTGGATTTTGTATTGACTGCATTGATGTTTGGGGATTTTTAATAATGAGCACCCGTTGGATAGAAATCAGTGTTGGCGCTTTTGTCATCGCAGCAGGCTTAGCTTTACTCGTACTGGCATTCAAAGTTAGCGGTCTAGACTACAGTTCAAGTAGCGAACAATCTTATAAAGTTTATGCACACTTCAGCAATGTGGGTGGACTTAAACCAAGGGCAAAAGTAACGATGGCAGGTGTAACCGTTGGTCGTGTGGCTAGCATCGAAATTGACCCTAAGTGGTATGATGCCAAAGTGACACTATTGATCGACAATCAGATGAGAAACAAGCTTAGCACTGATACTTCTGCTGCAATTTTAACTTCTGGCCTATTGGGTGAAAATTACATCGGTTTGGTCGTTGGCGCAGAAGAAGAGACTATAGGTGAAAATGGCGAAATCCGAGATACTCAACCGGCGTTAGTATTGGAGGATTTAATCGGTAAGTTCCTTTCTAGCATGGGTAAAAATTAAGGAGATAGCATCATGGTTTTGATCAAAAGAGCGTCTATAGGTTGTCTTTTCACTTTGATCATGCTGACCGGTTTAATATCTACTCATGCTGTAGCGGCTAGTGAAGAGACTCCACAGCAAGTGATTACACGTACCGCCAATGATCTACTCGGCACCATCGAAGAGGCTCGCACTTATTACGATCAAGATCCTGAGCGTTTTTACAAGCAAGTTGAAGCGATCTTAGAGCCAGCTGTAGATATGCGCCGCTTTTCTGCTGGTGTAATGGCAAAATATTATCGAACAGCATCAGATGACCAGCGAGCAAGGTTCTTACTAGTGTTTCAAGACAGCTTAATTCGCACCTATGCTAAAGGTTTATTAGCATTTTCCAACGAGGAAATTCGCGTTTTAGAGCCTAAAGCACCATCACGAGACCCTGATCGAGATTCAGTCGATATGGAAGTTATCGCAGTAGATGGCACCGTTTACCCAATCAATTACTCTATGCGTAAAAGCAAAGATGGACACTGGCGTATCAATAATGTCACCGTAAATGGAATTAATTTAGGACTGACCTTTCGCAACCAATTTGATAGCGCAATGCAAGCCCATGATCGTGATTTTAACTACGTCATTGATAACTGGCTAAAAAGTGAATCTGCTTCTATCGTGAATGAGCCCAAAGCAGAGACTAAAGAGTAATGACACAAATCATAGCATTACAGCCCAACCACTTACTGGTGTCAGGTGATCTTGATTTTTCAGGTGTACTACTAGTGAGATCTTCTGGAGAAGCACTGATTCGCCAAGCTCCAGAAGAGGTTGTGATTGACTTTTCTGGTGTTGAAAGAGCAGGGAGTGCTGCAGTTTCTTTGATGATGTGTTGGCTACGTACTGCTTGCCAAGAGAAAAGGCAGATCCGTTTTACACAACTACCAGAACTGCTCAAAAAAATAATTACGGTATCTGGGTTAACAGAAAATTTATTTATAGATCAATGCTGATTTGCAAATCAGTCGCAGTGATAAATCGCCTTTTGCGGCCTTTTCTAATAATATTGTCAGCTTAGCTTATTTTTTTGGAGCGGAGGCAGAAATGCAAGCCAACGAATTACAACAGGTTTTAGAAAGCAAACTTACTGATTGCCAAGTTATAGTTAATGGTGATGATGGTCGTCACTTTGAAGTTATCGCTATTGGTGAAGTATTTGCAACATTGTCTCCAGTGAAAAAGCAGCAACACGTGTACTCCGGCCTAAATGAACTGATCTCCTCAGGTGCAGTTCATGCTGTACAGATCCGAACCTACACACCAGAACAGTGGAAAGATGCCGAAAAGCTTCGTGTCGGTTAATCGTTTAATACTTATTACGGATCGCAGATGGATAAATTAATTATTACCGGAGGTTTGCCTTTAGCAGGCGAAATCCGTATTTCAGGCGCAAAGAACTCTGCGTTGCCGATTTTAGCGGCCACACTACTAGCTGACGGCCCTGTTATTATTGGCAACCTACCTCATCTTCATGACATTACCACCATGATCGAGCTACTGGCTGGCATGGGTATAGAACCTGTCATTGATGAAAAAATGCGTATAGAGGTTGATGCGCGCACGATCCGTAACTGCCATGCGCCTTATGAACTGGTTCGTACCATGCGAGCCTCCATCTTGGTGCTAGGCCCATTATTAGCTCACTTTGGTGAGGCACAAGTCTCCTTGCCAGGTGGCTGTGCTATTGGTAGTCGTCCAGTAGATTTGCATATCCGAGGCTTAGAAGCCATGGGTGCACATATTGTCGTTGAAGATGGTTATATTAAAGCCAAAGTAGATGGCCGCTTAAAAGGCGCTAACATTCTGTTTGATATGGTGACAGTGACAGGCACAGAGAACATTCTAATGGCAGCTTGCCTGGCAGAAGGTCGCTCTGTTATTGAAAATGCTGCCCGCGAACCAGAAATTGTCGACCTTGCTGAGTGCTTAATTGCCATGGGCGCTCAAATCTCAGGCCATGGAACAGATACCATCATTGTTGATGGTGTACCTAGTTTGCATGGTTGCGAACATAATGTGGTGGCAGACCGAATAGAAACAGGCACTTATTTAGTTGCCGCTGCTGCAAGCCGTGGCCGAATCAAAGTTAAAGATACTCGCCCTGATATTTTGGACGCAGTATTGTTAAAACTTGAACAAGCAGGTGCTCATATTACCACTGGCGACGATTGGATTGCGCTAGATATGTATGGCAACCAGCCAAAAGCGGTCAATATTCGAACAGCACCTTACCCCGCGTTCCCGACGGATATGCAAGCACAGTTTGTTGCGATGAATGCAGTCTCTGAAGGTACTTCAAGTGTGACCGAAACAATTTTTGAAAACCGCTATATGCATGTACAAGAGATGCTGCGTATGGGGGCAAAAATTGAGGTACAAGGCAATACCGCAATTATCAAAGGTGTTGAACGACTAAAAGGTGCGCCTGTGATGGCGACAGACTTGCGTGCTTCTGCCAGCTTGGTGATTGCAGGTTTGGTGGCTGATGGTGATACCTTGGTTGATCGTATCTACCACATTGATCGTGGCTATGAGTGTATTGAAGAAAAGATGCAACTTTTGGGTGCTAAGATTCGCCGAGTTCCTCGCTAAACAGGTTTGATACTGATATGTCTCAACAACTGATTATCGCACTGTCTAAAGGACGTATTTTGGATGAGACTCTGCCTTTGTTTGAGAAGGCAGGGATTTACCCTTTAGAAGATGTGCGTAAAAGTCGAAAACTGATTTTTGACACTAATATTGAACAAGTAAAATTGATCATTATTCGCGCCACAGATGTGCCAACTTATGTCGAATTAGGCGCTGCGGATATTGGTGTTGCAGGTAAAGATGTGCTGATGGAGCATGACGCCAAAGGTGTCTATGAACCACTAGACCTAAATATCGCCCGTTGCCGCTTAATGACAGCGGGTATGAAGGGGCAAGAGCGTCCGCAAGGCCGTATCCGTGTGGCAACTAAGTTTGTCAATGTGGCCAAACGCTATTATGCAGAACAAGGCGTACAAGCTGATATTATCAAGCTTTATGGTGGTATGGAGCTTGCGCCCATCATGCACCTAGCGGATGAAATCGTTGATATCGTTGATACGGGTAATACTTTGAAAGCCAATGGCTTAGAGGCTCGTGAAGATATTGCCCAAATCAGTACACGTCTTGTGGTTAGCCAAGGGGCTATGAAAATGAAGCATCAAATGATTCAGCCTTTAATTGAGCGTTTAGCTGCTGCCGTCAATAATAACTAACCCTATTTACACTGCTTGTTGCGAGAGTTAAATCACCATGAGTGCACCTGTCAAAATTAATCGGCTTGATTCAACCCAAACTGACTTTGCCCAACAGTTAGATCATTTACTGGCTTGGGAAGCAGTTTCCGATACTGCTGTTAATCAGACGGTTGCCGACATTTTGCATCAAGTGAAAACCCGTGGTGATGATGCCTTGTTGGAATTTACAGCAAAGTTTGATCGTCAAACGGTAGCCGACTTTTCTGAACTTGAAATGTCTAGAGTGCGATTACAACAGGCTCTGGATGGTTTGCCGGAGGCTCAGCGCACAGCCTTGGAGCAAGCTTGTGAACGTGTACGTCGTTATCACGAAAAGCAAGTGCAAGACTCTTGGCATTACACTGAAGCCGATGGCACGCTCTTAGGTCAGCAAGTCACACCTATGGATCGCGTTGGTATTTATGTACCAGGTGGTAAAGCCTCTTATCCATCCTCTGTCTTGATGAACGCTATTCCAGCCAAAGTGGCAGGTGTTGTAGAAATTATCATGGTGGTGCCTACACCTAATGGCGAAGTGAATGAACTAGTGCTAGCCGCTGCTTGTTTAGCGGGTGTTGATCGCGTCTTCACCATTGGTGGAGCTCAAGCTGTAGCCGCTTTGGCTTATGGCACAGAATCTGTGCCTAAAGTCGATAAAATTGTTGGCCCTGGCAACATCTATGTCGCAACTGCCAAGCGCATGGTCTTTGGTGCGGTTGGCATTGATATGATTGCTGGCCCCTCAGAAATTTTAGTAGTGTGTGATGGCAAAACTGACCCTGACTGGATTGCAATGGATCTATTCTCTCAGGCTGAACACGATGAAGATGCCCAGCCGATATTAGTGAGCTGGGATGCCGCATTCTTAGAGCAAGTTGAACAAAGTATTCAAAAACTGCTACCAACAATGGAGCGTGAAGCCATCATTCGTGTCTCAATGGCCGAACGTGCAGCCTTGATTCAAGTGCAAGATCTAGCAGAAGCCATTGTAGTAACCAACCGTATTGCACCTGAACACTTAGAGCTTTCAGTCGAGAATCCTTTAGAAGTCTCCAGCCAAATACGTCACGCGGGTGCGATTTTTATGGGGCGTTATACGGCAGAGGCTTTAGGTGATTACTGCGCTGGGCCAAACCATGTTTTGCCAACATCAGGTACTGCGCGTTTTTCATCACCATTGGGTGTTTATGATTTCCAGAAGCGCTCATCTCTTATAATGTGCTCTGCTGAAGGGGCATCTGAGATGGGAAAAATTGCCTCTGTGCTAGCACGAGGTGAAAGCTTAACGGCTCATGCTCGCTCAGCAGAATATCGTATCAAACCAGAGTAATTTATCACTGCTTAATCGATCCGGTTGTAAAAGCCAAAAAGTGTAATTAGACGGCTATTCAGGTTTAAGCTCTGAGTAGCCTCCAATCGATACATTAAATAGTATCTTTCTCACCACACGCTTAAAAATTTATCCTTTCCGCATACAAATTCGGAATCACAGTTAATAGCCCCTTTACCTGTTGATGTCACTAATGCTATCTTTAATAAAGCACTTTCAGATCATTTTTTTAAAAATGGCGTTTAGGAGGGTTTTTCTATTGAAATTGCTTAGAGTTTGATGGTTTTGTATCATTTTTTTACAGGGATTTTTTGCTATGGAATGCTATTCTGCGATTAGAAAATATATTTTTAATAGAAAGATTGCAACCGTTTACATTTTTATAATGATTTTAAGTGGCTGCGGTGATTCATCTTCAAATAAAGAGAGTATACCCAATATAGATCAGCCTCCTAGAGATGCTAACTCATTTTATATGGATCTATCTCCCAATATACAGTCTGTATTTGACCTCTCTGGGGTTGACGAGGAAGGTGATCTTTATTATGGAATAATAATAGATAAGGAATCAGCCCCTGATACGATGTCTATATCAATAAGTCAGGATGGAGGTAGTAACTTTACAAAATCTGACATTAATGCCTTTGATATTACTGATGGCTTTGGCTATCTTTATTCTTCTAAATCTATGAAAATAGTTAGTAGCAAGTTGGATATGCGATGTAATTGCTATAATTATCGTCCTACTCACCATTACTCTCTAGATGGTGGGAAATCATGGCAAAAGTTATCTGTACCATCGGGAGCATTTTATAACTTTGCTCATATGGATAACCCTACTAACAGCATAATTGCTGGCGGGGCATATGCTGATGTTGGTAGTGCGCTCATTAAGACTTTAAATATAGGCGAGACTTGGTTTAATTTAGAGCCCTATGTTTTAGATTCCTTGGTTAATGCAGGGATTGTTGATAGGTCTTATATTAGTGCTAAGTTAAAAGGCTATTATTTAGAGATGAAGATGAGAAGCGTTAGTTTTTCAAAATCACAGTGCAATGATCAGCGCTTATGGCTAAGCTTTACTCTACCAGACTTGGAAGAGAAGGGAGATGATGGTACGCCAAAAGTTTATGATGTTCTAGCCTATTCTGATGACCTTACCAGCGATGCTTGGCAGATTGCATATCACGGTAATTTGCATCCCTATTATGGCTCACCTTCGATTGATTATATTCACGAAAGTTGTACTTCCGGAACAGTATTTTTTAAATCAGGAGCTGTTAAAGAGCTAAACCTATCAAATGGTGATATAAAAGAATATCCGGATAATTCTAGGATAACAGGCCGAGTGAGAGTGCACCCAGTCTCTGGTGATATGTTTATGTATGCTGATGGTAAGTTGAAAAGGAAAGAAGTAGATTCTGATAATTTTGTTACTATCAGTCCAGAGATTGTAAATATTGCAAATTACTCTGTTCATCCAGAAGATAGTTTGCGTATTGCAATGACTGATGTTGTTAATAATTTGTTTTATACAAAAAATGGTGGGAAAAACTGGTCTAAACTCCCAGGTGACTTTACATCGCTTCCTTCGAGAATAGGGAGTGCAACAGGAGAAGGTTTCAATCCTATAGTTCCATTCTTTATTCCTGAGAGAGAGGGTTATTTGCTACTTATACTTGCAAAATTCTATAGTGGTAAAGAGGGTGAGCAACATAGAGTGACCTCTAAAGGTCTTTATTATTTATTGCCAGATGTTGTTGAATAATTTCTTATTATTTTTCAATTTAATAATAAATATATTCTTTGGTGGTTATAGTCTAAAGGCGCACATCAACGTCCTATAGCTACCACATTTATTCTTTATGCAGAATGCAGTTGATATTATAAAAGGATTATAATAACTCAGGATTCAGGAAGAGGCAGTATTTAAGCATGAAAAATGGGTTGAGCATAAACGTATAATAGATATCTGCGGTATTTTTAAAATTGAGATTCAAGACAGCAAGTGTCTTTGTATTGATCATGAGATTAGTTTTTCATATTGACTTGAGTTTTATCCGATATATTACTGGCTCAGTATTATCCAATACACTGAATAAACAAATTGATCGATTGATTTTTAATAAAAACTGCATAAAAAGGATGTTTTATGCTTAAGATATTATCTTCTGCCACGCTATTGCTGGCATCATTTGTAACCCATGCCGATATTAAAGATGCGCCTCTTGATTTCACTCAACCACCATCTATTTATAATGCGGACTACGTAGATATTGTTGGAGAAGAAACAAGAGAACATGAAGACTTAAAGCGAGAGTATTCTCTGGCTATTGAGCCAAAATATAAGTCAAAACGTAATAGAATGGCCTCTCAGCTTCAAATGCTATCGAAAACAGCAAGTCAGGTCGAAATGGAAACAGGCTGTCCTAATTTAGCGATTGGCAGCGGTACGCTGGTTGCTTTTAATACGGAAGGATCGTCTTATTGTGTCAGTACTGTCGTGGATGCCGAGACAAAAATTGAAGGGTTAATGCTGAATATACCGTCAGCCGTTAACTATGATCTTTTCTTCTTTAAATATGAAGATGATGGGCAGTTCACGCTTATTGATTCGTCTGTTAGCCCAAACTCAACGAGTGAACAGACTGTTGCTAAGGCTGCAGCAGGTGCTTATGTGCTATTTGCTCAGGCGACTCAGGGTTCTTCTGGTGACCCCGTCACTTTAGGCTGGCTCGGTTATAATAACTTTGACCAGTATGAAGCCAATGATAAATTCGGCCAGAGCACCAGCCTTCAAACTAATGCGGTGATTCAGGGTAATCTGGATAATGCTAATGATCTGGACTTTTTCTCTTATACTGTCGGGCCAGATCAAAGCCTTTTAAGCCTTCGTTTTAGTGCGAGTGAACAGTTTTCATTTGAAATCTGGAATGGTGCTGCCTGGGTTCAGTTAGTGAAGAACCAGTTAAATACCTACAATGTTACTCCTGGCCCACGATTAACCTCCTGGTTCGGTCTGCGGCAGGTAATCCACCTCCGGCATCGGCCCAATACTCTCTGGGTGTTCATAATCCAGGCTCAGCTGAGAGTGTCACAGGCTTTAAAGCCTGGAATAATGAAAACCTGACGAAGCTCTTAGTGCAATCGGGTAGATTGGATGATGTAGAGGTGCTAAAAACGGCATCTATTGAAGCCCATGATCGTATAAGCTTCTCTGGCACAGTTAAAGATAGTAACAATAACCCTGTTCCGCTCACATCTGTGAGAGTTCGTATTCAAACTGGCGGATCAGGATTGCTGGAGTCTCAAACTCTATTAGCAGATGAGAACGGTTATTTTAATGGATCGGTTTCATTGAAAGGAGATAAGTGCGGTGTAGTCAGGGAGGAACCTGATGTCCATAATAGGGTGCATAGTGGAACACCAACTAATCCTTCTGAATGGTGGGATATTGCTTGGGGCGTAGGTTTCTATGAGGTTTCTTTACCTAATAATACTATAGTAGATGACAATTATTTTGTTCATATCTGCCAAGAAAAGTTAGCAAAAATGTGTTACTACGAGAGAGATTACAACACGGGTGGTTCAAAGTGGACATGCTTATGATCACATATTAACGTTTTAGATTCAGAATGATCGCATAGTAAAAATAATTATATTTCTATGCGATCATTCGGACCCTCACAGCTAAGCATTGAGGTCTATAAGTGAATAGATATTTGATCGTTCAGAGGGAGAGGGTCTTTCATGAGCGAAATTAAGTGTAGCAAAAATTTCTAGACCATTCTTTTCAAGTCGTTCTGAAAATGTTGGATATTTTTCAGTTGCTGGTATCATTTTTTCGATGCCTGTTGATATATCTCTTTCTCTAACATTCGTATTTTTATAAGCTTTCTCGAAAGATTGATTATATTCTTGAACTAAATCATTCAGGCTAAACCGACCATCCTTTACGATACCCTCGCGGCTGAACTCAAGGTCATAATCTCTGAAAAACTCTGATGTGGAGTGTGCAATGGATTCTGTTAGCTCCGATAGGCCCAGTGTTAGTGACTCAACTAGCTCTTCCTCTTTAAAAAACTCGTCTTCAATTGATGCGAGTTGCTTATCTGATATAGGTTGACCATTCACATCGAGTGCACTGAGCTTGAGTTGACCATCTTCCAAGGCAACATCCAGGCTATCTATATCTATATTGGGGTGTTCTATGGCTTGCTTTTCTTTGAAGCTTTCAAAGCCTTGAAACCCTGCTAATAAATGATCTTCTGCAGATCGAGCTAGCTTAAATACATTTTGAAAATTATCGCTCCAGATTTTCGAAGACTCAGCGAGACGCTTATCTTGCATTTCTTGATATGCTTTACCCCCCTCAATAGCCTCTTTCAGGTTTATACCCTCATCGGCAGGAGGCGTGTATTCCAACCGGTTCTTAGTCGTTGCTGAAGCACTGCCAGCAGTGAGGGTTGAAAGGAAAGAAGATGTATTACGAATATCCATATATTTTCTCCATAAGATGGCTTTAATCTATAGTTATATCGGCTAAAATTTGAATAGCATTAATAGGCAATATCGTATTTTATTCGGTTTTACTTGTAGTGTAGGGTTTAAAATTAATCGCAGTGTTCTATTTTATAGGCAAGAATTAAATTTAAGATGTCTGATGGTACTACAATAGATAACAATTATTTCATCCATATCTGCCAAGAAAAGTTAGCGAAAATGTTTTACTACGAGAGAGATTACAACACGGGTGGTTCAAAGTGGACATGTTTGTAATTACATATTAACGTTTTAGATTAAGAGTGATCGCATAGTGAAAATAATTATATTTCTATGCGATCATTCGGGGTCTCACAGTTAAGCATTAAGCTCTATGAGTGAATAGATATTTGCTGGATCAGTGGGTCTTTCATGAGCGAAATTAAGTGTAGCAAAAACCTCTAGACCGCCCCTTTCAAGTCGTTCTGAAAATGTTGAGTATTTTTCAGTTGTTGGTATCATTTTATCAATACCTTTTGATATATCTCTTTCTCTTTCTCTTTCTCTTTCATTCGAATCCTTATAGCGTTTCTCGAAAGATTGATTATATTCCTGAACTAAATCATTCAGGCTAAACCGACCATCCTTTACGATACCCTCGCGGCTGAACTCAAGGTCATAATCTCTGAAAAAATCTGATGTGGAGTGAGCAATTGATTCTGTTAGCTCCGATAGGCCAAGTGTTAGTGACTCAACTAGCTCTTCCTCTTTAAAAAACTCGTCTTCAATTGATGCGAGTTGTTTATCTGATATAGGTTGACCATTCACATCGAGTGCACTGAGCTTGAGTTGACCATCTTCCAAGGCAACATCCAGGCTATCTATATCTATATTGGGATGCTCTATGGCTTGCTTTTCTTTGAAGCTTTCAAAGCCTTGAAACCCTGTTGATAAATGATCTTCTGCAGATCGAGCTAGCTTAAATACATTTTGAAAATTATCGCCCCAGATTTTCCTATACTCGGCGTGACGCTGATCTTGCATTTCTTGATATGCTTTACCCCCTTCAATAGCTTCTTTCAGGTTTATGCCCTCATCGGCAGGAGGCGTGTATTTCAACCTGTTCTTAGTCGTTGCTGAAGCACTGCCAGCTGTGAGGGTTGAAAGGAAAGAAGATGTATTACGAATATCCATATATTTTCTCCATAAGATGGCTTTAATCTATAGTTATATCGGCTAAAATTTGAATAGCATTAATAGGCAATATCGTATTTTATTCGGTTTTATTTGCGGTGTAGGGTTTAAAATTAATCGCAGTGTTATATTTTATAGGCAAGAATTAAATTGAAGGTAAGGTGTTATTTTGTATGCGAAATGGGTGTGCGATCATTCGGACCCTCACAGCTAAGCATTAAGGTCTATAAGTGAATAGATATTTGATAGGTCAGAGGGGCTTTCATGGGAGAACTTAAGTATAGCAAAAAGCTCTAGACCGCCCTTTTCAAGTCGTTCTGAAAATGTTGGGTATTTTTCAGTTGTTGGTATCATTTTTTCGATACCTGTTGATATATCTCTTTCTCTGACATTCGTATTTTTATAAGCTCTCTCGAAAGACTGATTATATTCTTGAACTAAGTCATTCAGGCATTTATTTCGGCGGCAACCCGCTTACAAACACCAGTACCTGATCTAGCCACCATTTCAGATCAGTATCTTCTGAGAAACCCTGCGTTTCGACGATTAACATGCCTTTCATAGGGCGACCTGTAAAGTCCATCTCACGGGCATGGGGTTTGGTCAGCAGTGTTGCATAAAGATCAGGCCCTGTGCGCAGCATCAATTCATCTTTGACGATGCCGCAGAGCATATTGCCGTCATGCAAAAAACACAGCCCACCGAACATTTTCTTTTCGGTGATATAGATATTGCCCTTGAGTTGCTCACGAATACGCTCCGCTAAGCCTTTGTCATACGCCATATGATCGAGTCCAGCCGAAAGATGGTTAGTTGTTGACTAGAACAGGGCGGCGGCCCACTTCTGCATTGATATTGAGTGATCGACCATTACGGAAAATAGTAAGCTTAATTTTGGTGCCTGGGCGTTTCTTGGCAATGGCATTCATGGTTAAGCGGCCGTTTTCCACAGCCTGTCCCTCAACTGCGGTAATAATATCCCCAGGCTGTAAGCCTGCTAAATGTGCGGGGCCATTACGTAGTAAGCCTGCGATCAATATGCCGCTGTTATTGAAGCCAAAAGATCGGGCTAATGATGGTGTAAGCTCTTGAACTTCAACGCCTAGCCAGCCTCTAACCACGCTGCCTTCTCGAATCAGATCAATCATGATGTCGCGGGCTAAATTAGAGGGAATTGCAAAGCCTATACCTTGGGAACCGCCTGATTTGCTGAAAATAGCGGTGTTAATACCTAGTAGTTCACCTCTTGGATTGATGAGCGCACCACCTGAGTTACCTGGATTGATTGCAGCATCTGTTTGAATAAAATCCTCAAAGGTATTAATGCCCAGCTGATCTCGGCCTGTAGCACTCACGATTCCCATGGTAACCGTCTGCCCTACACCAAAGGGATTGCCAATGGCCAAAACAACATCTCCTACGTCAATTTGATCAGAGGGCGCGATGGTAATAACTGGTAAATTTGGTAGGTTTATACGTAGCACTGCAAGGTCTGTTTCAGGGTCTGCACCGACCAATTGTGCAATTGTTTCTCGACCATCTTTAAGCGCTACTTTAATTTCATCGGCGCCTGCAATTACATGATTGTTTGTTAAAATATAACCATCAGCACTGGCAATAACCCCTGAGCCTAAACTAGATTGCATACGCTGTTGGCGAGGCATGTTGTTATAGCCAAAGAACTGACGAAAGGCTGGGTCTTGTAATAGGGGGTGGCTGCGCTCTTCAATAATTTTACTGGTATAGATATTCACAACAGCAGGAGCGGCTTGTTTTACTGCATCAGAGTAGCTGTATGGCCCGCTCAGTTTTGGTGTTTGAGTTGCTGCCTGTGCAGTTTGGAAAAGCGCGGTGGTCGGCTTTAAGGTCGTTTCAACAGTATTAGTGTTTTGATAATGAATATAGATGCCGAGCAAGACACCTGCGGTGACAGGCCATGATAAATATCGAAGGATCTGTTGCATAAAAAACACTTGCTGTCGAAAAAGATATAATGCATCGATTATGGTGGTAAAAGTCTGCAAATCAAGTTTATCTAGATAAATTAACCCGTAAATATCTGTATAAGCACAACAAGTAGTAGTGAAGAGGTTTAAATGAATACTCAGCACAGGCAAGTGTCGTTGTCAGAGTTAATTTCAGCTGTTAATGCTGAGTTAGAGATTGATGCTTTTAAAGACTATTGCCCAAATGGCCTACAAGTCCAGGGGACAGAGCAGGTTGGTTTGATTGCTACGGCAGTTACCGCAAGCCAAAATATTATTGATCAAGCGATCGCTGCGAATGCAGATCTTTTGTTGGTGCATCATGGTTATTTTTGGCGCAATGAGGCGCCAGAGATTGTTGGTATGAAATATCGCCGCTTATCAAGTTTGATCAAAAATGATATCAGCTTGTTGGCTTATCATCTGCCTTTAGATGCACACCCTGTTTTGGGTAATAATGCACAGTTGGCTCAGAAACTAAATTGGCAAATTACGGCTGGGCTTGAGGCTGGTAACCCCCGCAGTATTGGTTTAGTTGGTATGCTGCCAGAGGTGCAAACATTGGGGCAAGTATCGTCGACTATTCATAATGTTCTTGATAGAGAGCCTTTGGTTATAGGTGATCTTAACAAAGCGATTAAACATATTGCTTGGTGCTCAGGTGCAGCTCAAGGAATGCTAGAGCAGGCTGCGATGAGAGGGTGTGATCTTTTTGTTAGTGGAGAAATCTCTGAGAATACTGTGCATGCTGCAAGGGAGTTAGGTATTGCTTATATTTCTGCTGGGCATCATGCCACAGAGCGTTACGGAGTTGTTGCATTAGGTGAGTGGCTAAGTAAAAAGTTCGGGGTGCAGCATCTGGCACTGGATGAGAATAACCCTGTTTAAATATTAATAATCAGACGGAAAAAATATTACAAGAGATAGAGCGGCTAACACAAAGCTAGCCGCTTCAATATGCCTTTTTACAAGCCTTTAGGTGGCTGCGGTGTTACTTCTGGATCTAAGCCAAATTTCTCAGATAATGTACCTGATGATTTTGGTGCATAATCTCTAGGTGGTTCAGATGCGTAGTTCTCTTCTTCTGCGCTTTCGGTAAAGGTCGCCTTATTGCGGCCTTTTTTATGTCCGATCTGCTTATATAAAGTGGCGTCATCACAAAATGAGTCCGCGCCTTTTTGCAGATGGCTGAGTAAGCTTTGGTAGTTTTTCTCTAAAACAGAAGCCAGCTCGTCTGTGCGGGCAAAGTGCTCGCCAACACTTTCTGTTAGGCGCGCTAGCTCCATTTCTTTCTGATTCATGCGCTGTTTGAGATCGGCACTTTGTCCGGTATTTGCTTTTATTAAGTGGTAAAGCAGTGCGCCAGCACCACAGCCAAGGGTGAATGTCAGTATCATTAACACCCAGTCAATATTAGTGTCCACAAGTGACTCCTTAAAACAATCAAATACGTAGATCTAAAATACCTGAAGGCACTGGTTTTTTCTGCACTTTAGGTTTTGTAACTTATGATCGATTATACAGTTTCACTCAGTATTGTAACCTACCCAAGTTGATATAAATTGTTGTCAATACAGCGTAAAAGATCATTAAGACGAATATTGAGTTGTTTCTGACTAAGGTCATGTTTGGGGGTTGGCGCAAGAAGCCGTATAATACCCGCCTTCATTTTTGTACACGCTGGAACCTTAGACCCATGACACCACTTGAGCGCTATAAAAAAGATTTAGAACGTGATGATTTTAGCTATGACCCTGCACAGGAGATGGCGGTCAAACACTTGCAGCGCTTATATGATGATTTGGTGGCTTATCAGCCGCCTAAAAAATCGTTCTTACAAAGTCTGTTGGGTAAGCCTGTTGTAAAAGAGCCTGCAAAAGGTTTGTATTTTTGGGGTGGAGTAGGTCGCGGTAAAACCTATTTGGTGGACACTTTCTTTGAAAGTTTGCCTTTTGACGAAAAAATGCGGGTTCACTTTCACCGTTTTATGCAGCGAGTACACGATGACTTGCGTAAATTTGATGGCGAGAAAAACCCTCTTACTCTGGTTGCGGCTAATCTTGCTCAAGAAATTCGTGTGCTTTGCTTGGATGAGTTCTTTGTCAAAGACATTACTGATGCGATGATTTTGGCTGGTTTGTTAGGTGAGCTGTTCAAAAACGGTGTGGCATTGGTAACGACCTCTAATATCGTGCCAGATGGTTTGTATGAGAACGGTTTGCAGCGTGCGCGCTTTATTCCAGCCATTGATCTGCTTAAGCAGTATACGGAAGTGGTAAATGTTGACAGTGGTGTTGATTATCGCTTGCGAGCTTTGGAGCAGGCTGAGATCTATCACTACCCATTAGATGCTAGTGCAAATGAAGGCTTATTAAAAAGCTTTAAGAGTATTGCGTTAGGCGAAGGTGGCGATGCAACTTCAATTGAGATTAATCATCGTCAGCTTAAAGCCGTACGTTTACATGATGATGTTGTCTGGTTCGATTTTTATGAGTTATGCGATGGACCTCGTAGCCAAAATGATTATATTGAGCTTGCGAAAGAGTTTCATACTGTCTTTTTGAGTGATGTGCCACAGATGAAGCGTGATACAGATGATCAGGCTCGCCGCTTTATCAACTTGGTTGATGAGTTTTACGACCGTAATGTGAAATTAATTATTTCGGCAGAAGCGGCGATTCATGATCTCTATCTTGGTGGTAACCTCAGTTTTGAGTTTGATCGAACCGTTTCTCGTTTGCTTGAGATGCAATCTCATGAGTATTTAGGGCGTGAGCACCGACCTTAATGGGGCTCAGTCGGCAAAGTGTTGACCTTGGTCAGGCTTGATAAGAAAGTTATTGTAATTAGCACTTAACTTTCCCAAGTCAAATCGCTATAATTCGCGCTCCTTGAAATCAAGGTGAAGAACGTTGCAACGGAGTGCAACCAATAAAAATAGGCAACTGGTCTATCGAGGTGAGAAAGAAGCTCCGATCGTATGACCGTTATAGGCTATTGGTAAAATGAAAACTTTTAGTGCAAAACCGCAGACAGTCAAGCGCGACTGGTATGTTGTAGACGCTACAGATCTGACTTTAGGTCGTCTGTCTACTGAGTTGGCGCGTCGTCTACGTGGCAAACATAAAGCCGAGTACACGCCTCACGTTGATACTGGTGATTACATTGTTGTAATCAACGCAGAGAAAGTGAAAGTGACTGGCAACAAAGCAAAAGACAAAATGTATTACCGCCACACTGGTTTTATCGGTGGTATCAAGTCTATGTCTTTTGAGAAGATGATCGATCACGCTCCAGAGCGTGTTATCCAGCTGGCAGTTAAAGGCATGCTTCCGAAAGGCCCACTGGGTCGTGCAATGCAGGCGAAGCTGAAAGTGTATGCGGGCGCTAACCACCCACATGCTGCACAACAGCCGCAAGAACTGAACATCTAATAGGAAGGTAATCATGTCTGTAACTCAGTATTACGGTACCGGTCGTCGTAAGACTTCTACAGCTCGCGTATTTTTGCGTGCTGGTTCTGGCAGCATTGTTGTAAACGGCAAGCCGCTAGATGAATACTTTGGTCGTGTAACTGCGCGCCTAGTTGTTCGTCAGCCATTAGAGTTGACTGAAATGACTGATAAGTTCGATGCAATCATCACTGTTGCAGGTGGTGGTAACTTCGGTCAAGCGGGTGCAATCCGTCACGGTATTACTCGTGCTCTGATGCAATACGACGAAACACTGCGTAAGTCTCTGCGTGAGGCTGGCTATGTGACTCGTGATGCTCGTAAGGTTGAACGTAAGAAAGTGGGTCTGCGTAAAGCACGTAAGCGTCCACAGTTCTCCAAGCGTTAATTCGCTTACAGACCTTATTGGGTTTGTCTTCAAAAGCGCTCAGGCAGTTTTGGTGTCTGGGCGTTTTTTTTGCCTATAAATGTGATGGATAAAGGGATCAATCCTCTAGTCTATGCAACTAATGCATCATTTTTATAGGGTTATATTTCCTTGTGTTACAAGGCTGATTTTTTTACTATTTGTGCCATTTATTTTCCGTGAAAAATGACAACGGGTTAGGCTTCTTAATAATGAGATGCATAACCCTTTGAAATTTAACGGGTTGGTTGATGGGAGAGTACTTACGATGAGTAATGACGGCGTAAACAAGGGGCGGCGCCGTTTCCTTCTCGGCGCGACATCTGCAGTTGGTGCAGTGGGCGTTGTGGGGGTAGCGGTTCCCTTTGTTGCATCCTGGAATCCTAGTGCTAAGGCACGGGCGGCAGGTGCTCCGGTGAAAGCTGATATTTCTAAGCTACAACCGGGTCAACAAATGACAATTGAGTGGCGTGGTAAACCTGTATGGGTTGTCTACCGTACACCTGAGATGGTTGCGAATATTGAGAAGTTAAACGATCAAGTCGCCGACCCACAGTCTCAAGTGCCTCAGCAACCTGCATATGTGACCGGTGTTCTGCGCTCTATTAAACCAGAGTATGCAGTAATGATCGGTATCTGTACGCATTTGGGTTGTTCTCCAACGTACCGTCCAGAAGTAGGACCAGCTGATCTAGGTTCAGATTGGTTGGGTGGCTTCTTCTGTCCTTGTCACGGTTCTCGTTTTGACCTAGCAGGCCGAGTTTATAAGAGCGTTCCAGCACCTGTAAACTTGGAAGTGCCACCATACAAATACGAGACTGATGCAGTTCTTGTTATCGGTGTAGATCAGGAGGGCGCATAGTATGGCTGGTCATCGTAATAAAGGTAATCCAGGTCTAATGGGCTGGATTGATGATCGTTTCCCAGCTACGGCAATGTGGGAAGATCACCTGAGCAAATACTACGCACCAAAGAACTTCAACTTCTGGTATTTCTTTGGCTCTTTGGCGTTATTGGTACTGGTTAACCAAATCCTAACAGGTGTTTGGCTAACGATGAGCTTTAACCCAAGTGCTGAAGGCGCATTTGCTTCTGTTGAATACATCATGCGTGATGTGGAATACGGTTGGTTATTGCGTTATATGCACTCTACAGGTGCTTCTGCGTTCTTCGTGGTTGTTTACCTGCACATGTTCCGCGGCATGATGTACGGTTCGTACAAAGCGCCTCGTGAGCTGATCTGGATCTTCGGTATGGCGATCTACTTGGCACTGATGGCAGAAGCCTTTATGGGTTACCTGCTACCTTGGGGTCAAATGTCTTACTGGGGTGCTCAGGTTATTATCTCTCTGTTCACTGCAATTCCAGTGGTCGGTGCAGACTTAGCACAGTGGGTGCGTGGTGACTACCTGATCTCTGGTATTACACTGAACCGTTTCTTCGCGCTACACGTGATTGCCCTGCCAATCGTTCTGTTGGCCTTGGTGGTTCTGCACATCATTGCATTGCACGAAGTAGGTTCTAACAACCCAGACGGTAACGACATCAAGAAACACAAAGACGAGAACGGTATTCCGCTTGACGGCATTCCTTTCCACCCATACTACACCCTGAAAGATATCGTGGGCGTAGCGGTGTTCTTGTTTGTGTTCTGTGCGATTATTTTCTACGCACCAGCGATGGGCGGCTACTTCCTAGAAGCGCCTAACTTTGAACCCGCTAACCCGTTGAAAACACCTGCTCACATTGCACCAGTTTGGTACTTCACACCATTCTACGCGATGCTGCGTGCGATCACGTTCCCAATGTTTGGTCTAGACGCTAAATTCTGGGGTGTGGTTGTGATGGGTGCGGCAATTGCGATTCTATTCGTACTGCCTTGGTTGGATAAGAGTCCTGTGCGCTCAATGCGTTACAAAGGCATGATCAGCAAGCTGTTCTTGGTTGCCTTTGCTATTAGCTTTGTGATTCTGGGTGTGTTGGGTGCTATCCCATCGACTCCGGGTCGTACATTGCTGGCGCAGATCTGTACCGCTATCTACTTCGCATATTTCATTCTGATGCCTTGGTACACCAGAATGGAGTCCACTAAACCAGTGCCAGAGAGAGTGACAGGCTAATGAAAAAGCAACTGATTGCACTGATTTTAGCGCTGATTCCTTTCACGGCGCTTGCAGCAGGTGGTGGTAATGTCCACCTAGATAAAATGGAGCCTGATCTATATGATAAAGCTTCATTACAGAATGGTGCTAAGCTGTTTGTAAACTATTGCATGGGTTGTCACTCTGCACAGTTTCAGCGTTTTGCCCGTACTGCAGAAGATTTAGGTATTCCTCAAGATGTGATTGAAGAAAACCTGATTTTCAACAGCACTGTTAAGTACAATGACCAAATGCGCATCTCTATGCAAAAGCATGATGCTGCGGTTTGGTTTGGTGCTGCACCACCTGATCTAAGTTTAGAAACACGTCTGCGTGGCACTGACTGGGTGTACACTTATCTGCGTAGTTTCTACGCTGATGATAAGCGTCCTTGGGGTGTGAATAACACGGTTTTCCCTGACGTAGGTATGCCAAACGTATTGGCTTCTCTGCAAGGTATTCAGGAGAAAGTGTGTGACCCTAATACGCATAACGCAGAAGTGGATCCTCTTTCTGGTAAGCAAGTGGGCGAAAGCTGCTTGAAAACCACTAAAGAAGGTGCGATGAGCAAAGCTGAGTTTGATAAAGCAGTTTACGACCTGACCAACTTTTTAGCTTATGTAGGTGAGCCTTCTAAGCTACAGAGTAACAGCATGGCACCTTGGGTGTTGGGCTTCATCGTAATTCTGTTCTTCTTCTCATACCTGCTGAAGAAAGAATACTGGCGCGATATTCATTAATCGTTAGCTGGTAAAAAAGAGAGCGTGCAGCTTTTAAAGTTGTGCGCTCTTTTTGCTCTTAGAGCAAAGATATGCTTTTATAGTAGCCTTAAAATTTTTGATAGGGGTTAGACAATGGGTGTAGCAGCCAAGCGTTCTTCGATGACTTTTTATTCTAACGGCGAAGATCACTACAGCCATCGTGTCCGTATAGTGCTGGCGGAGAAGGGAGTCGCGGTTGATATTTTGGATTGTTTAGAATCCAACAAGCCTGCTGAATTGGCTGATATCAATCCGTATAACAGTCTGCCTACTTTGGTTGACCGTGAGCTGGTTTTATATGAAGCAAATGTAATGATGGAATATCTGGATGAGCGTTTCCCGCATCCGCCATTACTACCTGTTTATCCAGTCGCACGTGCACAAAGCCGTTTGTGGATGCATCGCATTCATCGCGAGTGGTGCGTGAAAGTGGACACTATTACTGCAGCTAAAAATGAAAAAGAAGTGGAGCTAGCGCGTAAAGAACTGCGTGAAAGCATTATCGGTATCGCGCCAATTTTTGACGAAATGCCTTACTTCATGAATGAAGAGTTCACTTTGGTCGATTGCTGTATAGCACCGATTTTATGGCGTCTGCCTGCTTTAGGTATTGAATTGCCAGAGAAGCAAGTTCAGCCGCTTTTGAGGTACATGAATGATCGTTTATTTAAGCGTGAAGCATTTCAGGCAAGTTTGTCTGAAGCTGAGCGTGAAATGCGTTTGTAATCAGCGTGAATCCTATGTCGACAAGTCGTCCTTATTTGGTTCGAGGCTTATATGAGTGGTTAGTTGACCACTCGATGACGCCCTATATTGCGGTAGATGCCACGCTGCAAGATGTGATGGTGCCTTCTCAACATGTCCATGATGGGCAAATTGTACTCAATATCTCAATGAGTGCAGTGCATGATCTTTTGATTTCTAATGATGCTGTATCATTTTCAGCGCGTTTTGGAGGGGTGCCGCAGCAAGTTTACATCCCTATTTTGGCTGTAATGGCTATATACGCGAAAGAAAATGGACAAGGTATGGTTTTTGGTCAAGAACCAGATCTACCTGATCCTGAAGATGATGACTTTAGCGCCGACTCTATTGGCGAAGGCGCTAATAAAGCACCTGCGAAAGAGAGTGCAAGTAAGCGTCCAGCTTTGCGTGTCGTAAAGTAGGTCGCATTGATCAATGTAGTTTTTAGGCTTTGGTCAACGATAAGTGAATCATAAAAAAGGCATAGCGGCCAAGCCACTATGCCTTTTTTATTTTGTCTGTACTTCTTTTGCTAATCCTGGTTAGGCTTAGTCTTCTTCCATTGCGCCAAACAGTTGATAGTCAATTTGCTCACACAGGCAATGCATGGCTAGTAGGTGTATCTCTTGAATTCTTGATGGATGTTCGGCTGGAGCTCGGATCTCTATATCGTCGCTACTGAGTAGCGAGGCCACGTCGCCACCATCCCCGCCCGTTAGAGCGATAACTGTCATATTACGTTCATGGGCGGCTTGTACGGCTTGTACGACATTGTTTGATTTGCAACTAGAGGTAATGACCAATAAAAGGTCTCCTGGTTGGCCTAGTGCACGTACTTGCTTGGAAAAAACCTCGTTGAAACTGGCGGTATTGGCTATAGCGGTCAGCGTTGAGCTGTCAGTGGACAGTGCCATTGCGGGTAAGCTGGGGCGGTCTTTGTAGTAACGATTTAGCATTTCTGAGGCAAAGTGTTGTGACAATGCCGCAGAGCCGCCATTACCACAGCACAATATTTTACCGTCGTTAATTAAGCAATTCACCATTACTATACTGGCATGCTCTAATAGTGGAGGTAGTACTTCGCTGGCGGTTGCCTGATTGTCAATGCTGCTATGAAAGCTAGCTATAATGCGGTCTTGCAAATCCATAAGTCTGGCCATTTAAGCTGTAATTGCAGACTCAAGCCACTGTACGTTAAGTACTCCTGTTTTTGTTGTAGGAGTTAACGTAACAACGTCAATGCGCCAAGGCTGCGAGGTCGGAAAGCGCTGATTGTACAACAGTGCTGCTCGGATTAAACGCTGCTGTTTTGTAGAGGTGATACTTTCTGCTGCGTTACCATAACGATTACTCTTACGAAAGCGTACTTCAACAAAGACACGAACGTCATGATGTTGCATTACAAGGTCTAGTTCTCCGCCTTTAAAGCGCACGTTTCGGGCGCTAAAGCCCAGACCTTGTTGTTCTAAATATGCGAGTGCATAATTTTCAGCTTCCATTCCCATTTGATAAGACTGTACTTTGTCCATGTTTCTTATCCTTAGAAACTTGTGTTCGGTGAACTGCTCTTAATATTTACACTATTAAGAGCATGAAAAGCATTTTATACAGCTACTTAGTACGTTATGACTTATCAGCTAGAAGGTGATTCGACCCGTTGGCGCATTACAGGTTGGCCGTTAATAAAAGTTGCCCACTCAAGATGACGTGTGACAATTTGATTTTCCTGTAGTGATAATGCGCCTGTTGCGCCATAAACTTTGCTGCCGGGCAATGCTTCTAGCATACGCAAACGACCTGCAAGCTGTAGTGCATCTGTACCCATCGCAAACAGTCGCCCATAGCGACTGCTCTCTTTTGGCCAAGCTTTCTGAATATTTTCCTTTAAGGCAGAACCTTCTTCAAAGAACCAAGGAATATCGCAAAAATGAATACCATTTAAATCTTGGTCGCGCTGTGTGTCAGGCTTACCGTTATAAAGATGAGAAGTTGCGTAAACAGGGATCTGACTGGCGTAATAAAAGGCCAATGCAGGTTTTACTTGTCGGGCTGTGGTGGGCGTGGCGACTAAAAACAGCATATCGGCATCTTGTCTGCGGCGAGGCTCAAACTCTACTTTTTGATCAAGTAGTTGGCTTATCCGTCTCCAGCGTCGTTCGCTACGATCAATCTCAAGCATTTTTTTGATGCTTAAACCTAAATTGGTTTTAGATGAGTATTGGCTGTTTTCAGCAATAGTACCACCTTGTTTCTGCCAATCGGCTTCGAATGCGGTCAGTGCTCGCCCACCCCAATCACTGGATGGGGTTAATGTTAGTGCGCGCTTTTTACCATCTTGCCATGCCGCTTGTGCCGCCTGTGCGGCCTCATCTTCCGCAGAGATGGCATATTGAAATAGCTGAGAATTATCTGTTGACGGGGCTGTACCATAGTTTAAAGCAAGTGTAGGCAGCGGTAGGCTGTTTCTAGTTTGCAGTTCGGTTACTCTGCTTTTTTCTAAGGGGCCGATGGCAACTTCAGCACCTACGCTTAATGCCGAACGATACAGTTCTCCAGTATTGAAGCTATTGCTGTCAAAAAAGCTCAGCTTTGGCGTACTTGCTCCCTGAGATTGAGCTTCTAATATTGCTGAGAGCATACCGTCCCGAATCGCATTGCCTGCTGCCGCTAGGTTGCCTGTTTGGGGTAAAAAGACGGCAATATGTTGAATGGGGCTGCGGCTAATATCGACTAGGAAGGCCATATCCCGAGGTAGGTTTAATGCAGCAGGGTGATCATGCCATTGTCTGAGCCAACGACTCAATTCTGCTGTAAATTGATCTAGATTAGTCGCCGCTTCTTTGCGTACTCTTGCAAGGTCTAACCAACCTAGCATCTCAGGGTGCTGCTCTTCGGCTAGTAATAACCGAATGTCTTCTAGGGTGATATTTAGAATATTGCTCCAAAGCTGCTCATAAGATTGCATTTGCTCATTGCCGCTTTGTTGCTGGCCCAGCATCAGGTATTCCCGAGCGCTGGCCTCGTGGTAGCCTAGCGCGCTGTATGCCTTAGCGCGATATAAGGTGAACTGCAGCTGTTCTTTGATACTCATGCGGTCATAGATCAGTGTGCCAGTATTATTGAGTGCAATGAGTGCCTGCCAGCCTTCGCCACTGTTTAAACTGAGTTCAGCACTCAAAAAGACAAACTGTTTCTGCTGTTCAAAAGGCAGGCGATAAGCGTGAATTTTAGCAAGCAAGCGTAAAGCTGAATCGTTTTTTTGCTCTTGTGCTAGAATCTGCGCGGCACGTAAGCGGTATATTTGCGCTTGGTCAAAGTTTGCTTGTTGAGCCAAAGCTAATAACTCATCAGCAGTTAATGCACGAGCCACTACAGTTTTTTCTACTGCGGGTGTTGATGTTGGTGCAACTGGCTTTTGTGTTGGTGTGCCACAGGCTGCGACAAGTGCAGTCAGGGTGATCACCAATAAAGGCTTGATGTAACGATGGCAGTTAGTGGCGTTATAGTTTGAAACAAACATAAATTAACTCTTGAGTGACTCAGTGTTAAGAGAGTGTTTTTGTGCTCAGTAAGGTCAGAATAAATTCGTAGCCGAGTGATCGGCTTAAAGCATCAATATAACGGTTATCGGTCAGTTTTTAATAGCGATTTACGCAGGTAACCATTAATCAGTAAAGGTTTCAAAGATGTCAGAGTCCATATTGTACGTGGTTGCCACTCCAATTGGTAATCTTGCAGATATTTCAGAACGTGCTTTAACAGTATTGCGCTCAGTGGATTTGATTGCAGCAGAAGATACTAGGCATACTCGACAGCTGTTGATGTATTTTACTATCAACAAGCCACTGTTTTCTGTACATGACCATAATGAGCATCAGCGAGTTGAAAAGGTGTTGGCTGATTTAGCATCAGGGCTTTCAATTGCGCTAGTCTCAGATGCAGGAACGCCTTTAATATCTGATCCTGGCTTTGTTTTGGTTCAGGCGGTGCGGCAGGCTGGTTTTAAGGTGGTGCCAGTGCCTGGCCCTTGCGCTATGGTTGCGGCGCTGTCTGCGGCAGGTTTGGCAACTAACCGTTTTTGCTTCGAGGGCTTCTTACCCGCTAAGAGCAGCGGTCGCAAAAAACAGCTGCAAACGCTGTTGAATGAACCTAGAACTATGGTGTTTTATGAATCGCCGCACCGTATTGTTGAATGTCTGAATGATTTACAAGCGGTGTTTGGCCCTGATCGCTTGTTAACGTTGGCACGTGAGTTGACTAAAACGTTTGAGACGATTCTATCTGGCTCAATTGAACAGATCATAACTTGGGTACAGGCTGATCCGAATCAGCAGAGAGGTGAGTTTGTGCTTGTGCTTGCAGGAGCTCCAGAGCAAGAGGAGTCTGAATCACTGCAAATAGCAGCAGAGCAGGTGTTAAAACTCTTATTAGAAGAGTTGCCTGTCAAGCAGGCTGCGGCACTGACAGCTAAAATTACAGGTCAAAAGAAAAATGCACTTTATCAGCAGGCCTTGGCATTACAAAGCGACAATTAAAAAAACTAGTTGTTTGATGTGGGGCTTCCTTATATCCTTGCTCGCTTGGAGTCGGCCAGACAGTCGCTGCTTGATACGGTTTACCGTTGAGAGGGGAGGAAAGTCCGGGCTCCGCAGGGTAGAGTGCCAGGTAATGCCTGGGGGGCGTAAGCCTACGGAAAGTGCAGCAGAGAGCAGACCGCCGATGGCCTTTTAGCAATAAAAGGATCAGGTAAGGGTGAAAGGGTGCGGTAAGAGCGCACCGCGCAACTGGTAACAGTTTGTGGCACGGTAAACCCCACTCGGAGCAAGACCAAATAGGAACCCAACGGTGTGACCCGCACTGGGTTCGGGTAGGTTGCTTGAGATCTATGGTGACATAGATACTAGATGAATGACTGTCCACGACAAAACCCGGCTTATCGGCTGGCTCCAACATCATTTGCTTCGGCCGCTTAGTAAACTTGTTTTCTAAGCGGTTGTTGATCTGGCTAACGCAAATCAAATTCAGAACACATCATGACACAAGCTTTTCAACACCTGACCGTTTTGTTGAATGAAGCCGTAGAGGCTTTAGTTCAGTCACCATCTGGCACTTATGTTGATGGCACTTTTGGTCGAGGTGGGCATTCCCGCGCCATTCTTAATCAGCTGGATGCCGAAGGGCGTTTAATCGGTGTTGATAAAGATCCTTTAGCGTTGGCGGAAGCTCGTAACCTTGAACAACAAGATAGCCGTTTTAAAATATTTCAAGGCTCTTTTGCAGAGATGCAAAGCTATGCGGAATCTGAGCAGGTAGTAGGCCAGTTAGATGGCATTCTGCTGGATCTTGGGGTCTCTTCTCCACAGATTGATGATCCGGAACGTGGCTTCAGTTTTATGAACGATGGCCCTTTGGATATGCGTATGAATCCCGATGCGGGAGAATCTGCCGCTGACTTTGTGAATTACGCTTCAGAAAATGAAATTATCCGCGTGTTAAAAGACTATGGTGAAGAGCGCTTTGCTCGCCGTATGGCGCGTGCGATTCTGGCTGAACGCCAGATCGAACCTATAACACGGACAGGGCGCTTGGCTCAAATCATTAAAGAAGCGAATCCCGCTTGGGAAAAGGGTAAGAACCCTGCCACGCGTGCTTTCCAAGGGATTCGTATTCATGTCAACCGAGAGTTGGCTGATTTGGAACTATGCCTAGAGCAATCTTTAGATCTATTGAAAGTGGGTGGACGCTTGGTTGTAATCAGCTTCCACTCATTAGAAGATCGAATCGTAAAGCGTTTTATGCGAGACATGGTAAAGGGGGATACGCACTTGCCGCCGCACATTCCTTTTACACAAGATCAGCTGAATATTCGTCTGAAGCATGTTGGTAAAGCAATTAAGCCGTCTGCTGAAGAGGTTCGCATTAATGCACGTTCTCGTAGTGCAGTGATGCGTATAGCGGAAAAAGTAGCTTAATACATTAAATGGTCGGAGTGCTTGAGCTTGCTTGTATGCAACTGCTTGAGCAAGCTGTAAGTCACTTCGATTGAATCGCCATCATTTATGAGAGTATGGCATGACTAAAATTATTGGCGCTACGCCTCGACATAATGAGTCCCCGTCTTTCATGCTCAGAATACAGGCTGAGCTTCTGGCGTTGTTACCTTCCCGTGTTCCTTATTCCGCTATTTTATTTATAGGCTTCACTTTGTTGACGCTTGTGTCATCGCTTTTGGTGGTGTATGCCGCTTATGAGAACCGTCAAGCTTATACACAGCTACAGGCTTTGGAGCGTCGGCAGTTGCAATATGAGGTTGAATGGGGACAGTTAATCTTAGAACGCAGCACACTCGCCTCACCCAGTCGTATTGAGCAAATAGCGCGGGACTCATTGCAGATGCAGCTGATCTCTCCCAATCAAGTGCAGGTCATGAAATGAGATCCAAGCCGACACTTGCAATCATCGGGTTTCGCTATCCTATCGCACTCACCGTATTACTATTGGCAGGACTTCTTTTGGCTGGACGAATGGTTCAGTTACATATTGCTGATCGTAACTTCCTGCAAGAACAAGGTGATGCACGTAGCGTGCGAGAGGACAGTATCCCAGGTTACAGAGGCATGATCACTGATCGAAAAGGTGAGCCTCTAGCTGTTAGTACTCCCGTTACTACAATCTGGATGAATCCTAAGCACTTTCAGGCTACAGAGGTTCAGCTGAAAGCATTGGCTAAGTATCTACAAATATCTCTGCCGAGTTTGCAGAAAAAGCTGAAGCAGTCAGAAGGTAAAGGTTTTGTATACTTAAAGCGCCACATGATTCCTTTGGAAGCGGATCAGATTTTAGCGCTAGATATTCCCGGTGTGTACGCTAAGCCAGAATATAAGCGTTACTATCCTGTTCATGAAATGGCTGCCCATTTAGTGGGGTTTACCAATATTGATGATAAGGGACAAGAGGGCTTTGAGCTGGCCTTTGACGAGGCTTTAACGGGTACGTCTGGTAGTAAAACAGTGCTGAAGGATCGTCGCGGTCATGTATTTCGTGACCTCAATATTGTAGAGCCTGCACAGCCCGGCAGAAATTTGACTCTAACTATAGACTTAACTTTACAGTTTATGGCTTACCGTGAGCTGAAGGCAGCGGTTGAACAGCATGGTGCGGCATCAGGAGCCGTTGTTTTATTAGACGCCAAGTCAGGTGATGTATTGGCAATGGTGAGCCAACCTTCTTTTAATCCAAATGATCGCTCTAAGTTGGATGTAGCCGCATTACGTAACCGTGCCTTAATTGATTTGTTTGAACCGGGGTCAACGATTAAACCCCTAACAGTTGCGGCAGGGCTGGCTAGCGGCAACTATAAGGTTACTGATGAGATTGACACTACGCCGGGTTACTTACGTTTAGGTGGGCAGAGTATTCGGGATCACCGTAATTATGGGGTGCTGGACTTAACACATATTATTACTAAGTCTAGTAACGTGGGCGTTGCAAAAATGGCGCTGTCGATGCCTGAGGATACGGTGTCATCTTTTCTACAGCGTGTAGGGCTTGGCCAGAGTACGGGTACAGGGTTTCCGGGGGAGGGCGTAGGCTCTTTGGTTGCACCTTTATCAGGGCAAAAAGCTAAAATTGCCACCATGGCCTATGGCTATGGTATCGCTGTCAATGCGTTGCAATTGGCACAAGCATATCAGGTATTGGCCAATCAGGGTGTGAAAAAGTACGTGCGCTTAATGAAGGGCATTGATATGCCTGCTGATGAAGTTATTTTGCCCGCACACTTGGCTAAAGCGGTCGTGAAAATGATGGAAACAGTGACTCAAACAGGGGGTACTGGTACTCGAGCAGCGATTCATGGCTACCATGTTGCGGGTAAAACAGGCACTGTTCACAAAGTTGGCAGCACAGGTTATGGCAGCGAATATATGGCTATTTTTGCAGGTATGGCACCTGCGTCAGATCCAAAAGTGGTCGCTGTAATCTGGATTGATAGCCCATCAGGGCAAGAGTATTACGGTGGTGAAGTGGCTGCTCCGATTTTTTCCCGCGTAGTGGGTAATGCCCTGCGTTATTTGAATGTCGCACCCGATAATATTGACACGGTTAAACAGGTTGCAGGGGCAAAATAATGCAAACGCATCATATTAATGTGATGGCGCGTAAAGTGCTTGAGCAGTTAAGCCAATGTTTTCCTGAGTTGCCTTTGGCGCTTGCAGGAGCTTTAGACAACAAAACCTTCAGTTTGCAGCTGGACTCTAGACTAGTGCAGGCGGGCGATCTCTTTATTGCGCTTAGGGGTAGTCAGCAAGATGGTCGAAACTTTATTTCTGCGGCCATAACAAAAGGGGCTTCAATTGTGCTGGTTGAAGCTGATCAAGACCATTTTGAATTACAAACTTTTGCTGAGCAACAGATCCCCGTTATTGAGTTGAAGACTTTACGTAGTCGTTTAGGGGCTTGGTTAGCAGCATCTACAGGACTTGGTGCAACTCATGGCAGCTGCTTGATAGGGGTGACGGGCACCAATGGTAAAACGTCTGTTACACATTACTTGGCGCAGCTATTAGATGCGGTGCAAAAACCTTGCGCGGTAATCGGAACTGTTGGTATTGGTGCTATTCATCAGTTGCAAACCGCCTCACATACAACGCCTGATCTTATAAGCTTGCATGCTGTACTGGCTAAATTGCAGCAAGATGGTTTTGTTTATCAGGCGATGGAAGTCTCTTCCCATGCATTAGATCAACAGCGTATAGCTGGCGTGCCTTTTTCGATTGCTATTTTCACTAATTTAAGTCGAGATCATCTAGATTATCATGGTGATATGGACAGTTATGGGGCGGCTAAATTAAAGCTGTTTCAATGTACGGATCTTGCTCTGTCGGTGCTTAATTTAGATGATGCCTTTACCGCAACTATTCTTGAGCATCAGCAGGCCAAAAACTGTGTAACTTATAGTTTATATAACACCGAAGCTGACTTGTACTGTGAGTCAGTGCAAGCTTTGCCAGAGGGTTTTTTATTGCAGCTAGCTGGTCGCTGGGGAGAGCATGCATTAAGACTACCTTTGTTTGGTGAGTTCAATATTGCCAATGTACTGGCGGCATTAGCAGCACTTTTAGGCTCAGGCTTTAGTTTGGAACAGCTTTTACCCATTGCGGCTCAATTAAAGCCTGTTGCAGGCCGTATGCAGCTCTTAAGCCAGCCTGATGTGGCAAAAGTAGTGATTGATTATGCTCATACGCCAGATGCCTTGAATAATGCCTTGCAAGCCGTTAAAGCACATTTGAAAGGCCGTCTAATTTGTGTTTTTGGGTGTGGTGGTGATAGAGATCGTGGCAAGCGGCCTCTTATGGCACAAGCTGCAGAGCAGCACGCAAATCAAATTTGGGTAACCAGTGATAACCCAAGGACCGAAAGTCCAGAGCAGATTGTGCAAGAGATCCTGTCGGGTTTTTCACCTAACAGCGCTTTATTGGTGCACATTGAGGTCGATCGTGCTCTCGCTATTCAACAGGCGATTACAGGTGCGGCGGTTGAGGATGTGGTCTTGATTGCTGGGAAAGGTCATGAAAACTATCAAGAGATTCAATCTGTGCGTCATTATTTCGATGATGTGGTGTGTGCTCGGGTAGCGCAACAAGCTACTGCTGAAAAGATTGCACTGAGCCAGAGCCAAAAGATTGGAGCGCACCATGTACCCACTTAATTTAAAGCAGCTTCAACATCACTTTGGCGGAGAGTTAATCTGCTCAGAGACAGAGTCTGAACTTGAGATCAAGTGTCTTCAAATAGACTCGCGTCAAGTGCAACAAGGTGATCTTTTTGTTGCATTAAAAGGTGAGCGTTTTGACGCACATGAGTTTTTGGCGCAAGTAATAGAGCAGGGTGCTGGCTTTTTAGTCGTCAGTCAGCCTCAAAAAACAACTGTGCCACAGTGGCTAGTTGAAAATACACGCATTGCATTGGGGCAAATAGCCCAGCTAAACCGCACTTTATTTACAGCTCCATTGATTGCTATCACTGGCAATAGCGGTAAAACTACCGTAAAAGAGATGCTGGGCAGTATATTGTCCCAGCAGCGTAATACACTGATAACACAAGGTAATTTCAATAATGATATTGGCGTACCTTTGACATTGTTACGCTTAGATCCGCAGCATCAAGCTGCGGCAATTGAGTTAGGTGCGAATCATTTAGGTGAGATTGCCTACACTACGGCATTGGCCCAGCCTGATGTGGGTGTGTTATTGAATGTCACTGGCGCACATTTAGGTGAGTTTGGTTCAATTGAAAACATCGCACAAGCCAAAGCGGAGCTATTGTCAGGCTTGCCTGAAAAGGCTTGTGCCGTTATTAATGCAGATGACTCACATTGTGCCTATTGGTTAAGTTGTGCAGGTACACGTTCAGTGTCGCTGTTCACGCTAGAAACTAATATGAGCCATTTTTGGCAATCACGAAACTGGCCTGAATCAGTGTCGCAAGTGTTGAGCGCGCAGCAAATTCAAGCACAACCATCAGGGTGCCAGTTTACGCTACAATCTTACGATCGAGGTGCTATAGAGCCTAGCTTATCAGCAGAAATTCAATTGCCTGCTTTAGGTTTGCACAACGTTGCCAACGCGTTGGCGGCAGCAGCTGCCGCACTTTCAGTTGGTGTTACAATTGCTGAAATTATGGCAGGATTGACGGCTTTTTCTGGTATTAAAGGTCGTTTGCAGCAGCTGTCAGGTTTAAATGGTGCCTGTCTGATTAATGACACTTACAATGCTAACCCCGGATCAGTGCGTGCAGCGATAGACACTTTGTCAGCGATTTCAGGGAAAAAGATTCTGGTATTGGGTGATATTGGTGAGCTAGGTGATGCAGCATCATCTGCCCACGCTGACTTAGGCCGATATGCTAAGGATAAAGGCATTGATCAGCTCTATACAGTTGGTACTTTGAGTCAACATGCCAGTGATCATTTTGGTACAGGTGCACAGCACTTGCCTGATAAAGTAAGTTTAGTTGAGCAGTTAAAAAGAGAGTTGAGCGCCAATTGTACGGTGCTTGTAAAGGGGTCACGTAGTGCTGCTATGGAAACCATAGTTGAACCGCTTCAGCTTCAAAATTAATAGAAAAATAAAGGATACAACACCGAAATGCTTTTGATTCTGGCCGATTGGTTGGCGCAATTTTACAGCCCTTTCCGAGTTTTTGATTATTTAACGCTACGTGCCATTTTAGGTGTTTTAACTGCTTTAGCATTGTCACTGTTACTGGGCCCATTGATGATTCGCAAGCTAGTTGAGGCGCAAATCGGGCAGTCAGTACGAACTGACGGTCCTCAAAGCCATTTAAGCAAAAGCGGTACGCCTACTATGGGCGGTGCATTGATTATCAGCTCAATTGCAGTCAGTACTTTATTATGGGCGGATTTGAGTAATCGCTATGTTTGGGTTGTATTGCTAGTGACGCTGTTATTTGGTGCTGTGGGTTGGGTGGATGATTACCGAAAAGTCATCGAGAAAAACTCTCGCGGCTTACCTGGTAAGTGGAAGTATTTTTGGCAGTCAGTGGCAGGGCTAGGTGCTGCTATTTTTTTATATCAAACTGCGCCCTCCGTTGCAGAGACCTCGTTGATCATTCCATTTATTAAGAGCTTTTCTTGGGAAATGGGAATCTTTTTTGTTGTACTGACCTATTTTGTGATCGTTGGCACAAGTAACGCCGTTAATCTAACCGATGGGTTAGATGGGCTGGCAATTCTGCCAACGGTGATGGTAGCGTCGGCACTAGGCATTTTTGCTTATTTGTCAGGACACACACAATTTGCCTCTTATTTAAATATTCCTTACATCGCAGGTTCTGGAGAGCTGATCGTATTTTGCGCCACTATTGCGGGTGCTGGTTTAGGTTTTTTATGGTTTAACACTTATCCTGCGCAAGTTTTTATGGGTGATGTAGGCGCTTTGGCTTTAGGTGCAGCTTTGGGTGTTGTTGCCGTTATTGTGCGCCAAGAGATCGTGCTCTTTATCATGGGGGGCGTTTTTGTAATGGAGACGGTCTCTGTGATTTTGCAGGTGGCATCATTTAAGCTGACAGGGCGTCGGATTTTCCGCATGGCACCTATTCACCACCACTTTGAATTGAAAGGCTGGCCAGAGCCAAGGGTAATTGTACGTTTTTGGATCATTACCGTTGTGCTGGTACTGATTGGATTAGCGACTATCAAACTACGTTAGTTGGATCTAAGGTTTAAGCTTTTGTTGTTAAGGCATCAAGATAATTTGCTTAGTTAGCAAGAGGAAAGGATTTTGCCACACACAGTGATTATTGGTTTAGGCCAGACAGGGTTATCTTGCGCGCGTTATTTGGCGGCTCAAGGTGTGGACTTTGCAGTTGCGGATACGCGCTTTAAGCCTGCGGGTTTAGATGAGTTTGAGCAAGCTTTCCCCGATGCTGAAATTTGGTTAGGGCCATTAGATGAAGCGCAGCTCTGCGAAGCGCAAGAGCTTGTGGTCAGCCCAGGTGTTGCTATCAGTCAGCCTGCAATTGCTCGCGCTATTGCCTCTGGTGTATCTGTTGTGGGTGATATTGAGCTATTTTCTCGTGCGGTATCAGTGCCTATTGTTGCTATTACAGGTTCTAATGCCAAAAGTACGGTGACTACATTAGTTGGCAAGATGGCTGAAACGGCTGGTTGGCCTGTAGCTGTGGGCGGTAATATCGGTATTCCTGTATTGGATTTATTGCTGGATCTAAAAGATAAACCAGAAGCAGAGCAACCACGGTTATTTGTCTTAGAGCTTTCCTCATTTCAGCTAGAAACAACACATAGTTTAAAAGCAAAAGCGGCCTCTATCTTGAATTTGAGTGCGGATCACTTAGACCGTTATCCCAGTATGCTGGAGTATGGTCTAGCAAAGCAGCGGATTTATATCGGTTGCGAATACGCTATTGTGAATCGACAAGATGAGGCGACGCTGCCTGTTCATAGCTTTAAAAATACGCAAATAAGCTTTGGTTTGGATCAGCCTGATTTAGGCCATTTTGGCTTAAGAGAAAGTGAGGGCGCATTATTTTTGGCATATGGCAAAGAGCTGTTAATACCAACGACAGAAATCACGTTAACAGGTCGTCATGGGCAAGCCAACGCACTAGCGGCTCTTGCTTTAGGCCATAGTGTTGGCCTGCCTATGTCAGCAATGTTAGAGACTTTACGTCATTTTGTTGGTTTGCCTCACCGCTGCCAGTTAGTGAAAGAGTTCAATCAAGTGTGTTTTATTGATGATTCAAAAGGCACTAATGTTGGCGCGACCGTTGCCGCTCTGAATGGTTTAGGGGCAGGTATTCAAGGTCGAATTGTTCTGATCGCGGGTGGCGATGGTAAAGGTGCTGAATTTGATGGACTCACATTGCCTTTGCAGCAATATGCCCGAGCTTTGGTGTTAATCGGACGAGATGTTCCACAAATTGCCGCTGTTGCACCTAAGTCCTTAGCGCTGAACTTTGCACAAGATATGACCGATGCTGTGCAACAAGCAGCTGAGTTAGCCTTGCCGGGTGATATTGTTTTACTTTCACCTGCGTGTGCCAGTTTTGATATGTTCGCTAACTATGTCGCACGTGGACAAGCTTTTGCATCTGCGGTGCAATCTCTTGCCGCTGGTTCAGCAGTTCAGGGCGTGGAGTAAGCTTGTGCTGATTGAACGTGTAAACAATTGGTTTGATCAGCGTAAGCAGCGTTGGCAAGATCGAATGGCACCTCATGCAGACCGACTAGAAGGTTTAGGAGAGACTCAGCAGCGTTTGAAGTTTATTCTTCAGCCTGTAACCTCAGCGCTAAATCTTGAGTATGTCAACCGTGAAATGACCCGTCGAGTTGATGGCTGGTTACTTTTTTCTGCACTGACTCTTCTTGTATTGGGCTGGTTAATGGTGACCTCTGCCTCTATGGAAGTTGCTGGTGGGCGTTATGGTAATCCGTTCTATTTTAGCTTGCGTCATGGCATTTATGTTTTGATGGGGCTAGGGCTTGGCTTGGCGATACTGTTAGTCCCTATGAATTGGTGGTTTGATCACGGTTTTGAGCTGTTGATGATCGCTTTTTTATTGCTGATGGCCGTGCTTGTACCCGGTATTGGCCGTGAGGTGAATGGTAGCTCTCGTTGGATAGCCCTTGGTATTGTCAATCTACAAGCCTCTGAGGTTGCCAAACTGTTTATGGTTGTGTATCTCGCAGGTTATTTAGTCCGGCGTTTAGATGAGGTACGTGAGCGTTGGTCTGGTTTTATTAAGCCTCTGGCTGTTATGGTTTTCATGGGGCTGTTACTGATCATGGAACCAGATTATGGTGCCACTATGGTGATCTTAGGCAGTATGCTGGGCATGCTGTTTTTATCTGGTGTGGGCATGAAGCGCTTCTTGCTTTTGCTTAGTGCAACCATCTCTATGGCAGGTTTAATTGCTATTTTACAGCCCTACCGTATGAAGCGCTTGGTCACTTACTTTGATCCTTGGGCAGCACAGTTCGACTCGGGCTATCAATTGACGCAAGCTTTAATCGCATTTGGTCGAGGTGGCTGGAGTGGTTTAGGTTTGGGTAATAGCGTACAAAAGCTATTTTACTTGCCAGAAGCGCATACCGACTTTGTATTTGCGATTTTGGCGGAGGAACTAGGTTTAATTGGTGCATTACTCACTTTGTTGCTTTATAGCTTAGTGATTTATCGTATGGTGGCCATTGCTAGGCGGGCTGGCGATATAGGTTTATTGTTTCATTGTTATGTTGGTTTTGGCTTGGCACTAGTAATTGCGGCACAAACTTTTATTAATATTGGTGTGAATACAGGTTTGCTGCCCACAAAAGGCTTAACCCTACCATTTATGAGTTATGGTGGTAGTAGCTTGCTTATTAGCTGTGTGATGGTGGCTATAGCCTTGAGAATTGATTTAGAAACTCGTGTTAAGCGTCAGCAAAACAGTCAAAGACGAGGCACTTATGCCCAATCGTAATCAGTTGCCAGCAAAAGGCAAAAAAGTACTGCTGATGGCGGGAGGCACTGGTGGTCATGTCATACCTGCATTGTCATTGGCGCAGTGTTTTCAAGATAAAGGCTTTCAGGTTGAGTGGTTAGGCAGTACGCAGGGTATTGAAAATAAACTAGTGCCTGCTGCGGGGATTAAGCTTAATCGCGTCGAAGTTGTAGGGGTTAGAGGTAAGGGGTTAATACGGAAGCTATTGGCGCCATTTTTAATTCTGCGTGCAGTGTGGCAAGCAAAAATGGTGTTACGCCAATATCGTCCCGATTTTGTGTTGGGCTTAGGGGGATTTGCCAGTGGCCCCGGTGGAATTGCAGCTTGGTTATCCGGTATACCTGTCTTTGTGCATGAGCAAAATGCTGTAGCTGGCCTGACTAATCGCTGGTTGTCTCGTATTGCGCGCCAAACTTTTGCGGCATTTCCAAACGCTTTTCCAGAGTCTGTTGCACTAGTAACGGGTAACCCTGTACGTCAGGCACTATTTGCGCTACCGACTAAAGCAGAGACTTCACAGCCATTACGCCTTTTGGTCGTCGGAGGAAGCTTAGGTGCTTTAGCCTTAAATCAAGCTTTACCTAAAGCACTATCACTGTTACCAGAACAGTCTCGCCCAGAGGTTTGGCATCAATCTGGAAAAGATAAGTTACAAGCGACAGAAGCTTTGTATCAAGCGAATAATGTTAAAGCACAAGTTGTTGAGTTTATTGATGATATGATTGGCGCATTTGCATGGGCAGACTTAGTACTCTGTCGAGCGGGTGCTTTAACAGTTTCTGAGTTGGCCGCAGCAGGTCGAGCTTCGATTTTGGTACCTTTACCTATTGCAGTGGATGACCATCAAACGGCAAATGCACGTTTTTTGGTAAATGAAGATGCGGCAGTTTTATTACCACAGAAAGAGATGTCGGTAGAGCATCTTGCAGAGCGTTTACAATTGTTGTTTGCAGAACCTGAACAACTCGTATTGATGGGGCTGAATGCCCGTAAAGCAGCACAGCCCATGGCAACACAAACTGTAGTTGATCATTGCTGTGCGGCTGTTTTTGGAGAAAAGTTTTGATTGAGAAGCTGCGTTATCAAGTGCCAGAAATGCGTCGTATCAAACAGATCCATTTTGTTGGTATCGGTGGAGTAGGGATGTGTGGCATTGCTGAAGTATTGCTCAACCAAGGCTATCGTATTTCAGGCTCTGATTTGAAAGAGTCTGCTGCTGTACAGCGCCTTATCTCTTTAGGTGCTCAGGTTTTTATTGGTCACGAAGAGTCAAATGTACAAGGTAGTGACGTGGTGGTCGTTTCCACTGCGATTAATACAGATAATCCAGAAATTGCTTATGCAGTTAGAAAGCGCGTCCCCATAGTGCGGCGTGCCGAGATGCTGGCTGAATTGATGCGCTTTCGTCATGGTATTGCAGTTGCGGGTACTCATGGTAAAACCACTACCACTAGCTTGATGGCAACTGTGTTGGCTGAGGCTGATCTTGACCCTACCTTTGTGATTGGTGGCCGTTTAAATAGTGCAGGCACTAATGCTCGGATGGGTGAAAGCCGTTACTTGGTTGCCGAAGCCGATGAAAGTGACGCATCTTTTTTACATTTGCAACCAATGGTATCAATTGTCACCAATATTGATGCAGACCACATGTCGACCTACGGTGGTGATTTCTCTAAGTTAAAACAAACCTTTATTGATTTTTTACATAACTTGCCATTTTATGGGTTGGCTGTGGTTTGTATTGATGATCCCGTGGTAAGGGAGCTGCTGCCTAAAATCAGTCGCCCAGTATTGACCTATGGTTTTAGTGAAGATGCAGACTATAGAGTGATGAACTTTACCCAAAAAGGATCTCAAATTAAGTTTACTGCAAAGCGCCCAGCGCCTTTGGTCGATTTAGAGATCATATTGAATATGCCTGGTGAACATAATGCACTCAACGCGCTAGCGACCATTGTGGTGGCAAGTGATGAGGGTGTGAGTGATCAAGCTATTTGCCAAGGTCTGGCTGGCTTTGACGGCGTGGGGCGTCGCTTCCAAATTTTGGGGCAGTTACAGCACTCAACAGGTGAAGTGATGCTAGTTGATGACTATGGTCATCATCCAAGAGAGGTTGAAGCAACCATTAAAGCCGTTCGTAATGGCTGGCCTGATCGTCGCTTGGTAATGGTTTATCAGCCGCACCGTTATTCTCGTACACGCGATCTATATGAAGACTTTGTTCAGGTTTTATCAGGTGTTGATAAGTTACTGCTGATGGAAGTTTATGCCGCGGGTGAGGCACCTATTCCTGGAGCAGAAGGTCGAGCGCTGAGCCGTAGTATTCGGGAGCGTGGTCAGGTTGAACCAATATTCATTCAAGAGAAAAATGATCTGAAGAACGTACTCAGCTCAGTGCTGCAAGAGGGCGATATTCTCTTGATGCAGGGGGCTGGTGATATCAGTGGGTTGGCAGTTGAATTAAGCCAAAAGGGCTTATAACAATAAAGTGTGAGTGATCAAACTATGCGAGTAGCGGTGCTATACGGCGGTACATCTGCCGAGCGTGAAGTGTCATTAAAGAGTGGTCGTGCTGTTATAGCTGCCCTAGAAAGTGTTTCGATCGATGTTTTTGGTATAGACATTGATACGAAAAGCAACTGGTTGCAACAGCTACAAACTGCTTCTTTTGATATCGCTTTTTTGGCACTGCATGGCCGTGGTGGCGAGGATGGCACTATTCAGGGATTGCTGGATTGCTTAAATATACCTTACACAGGTAGCGGTGTTTTAGGCTCGGCCCTTGCGATGGATAAGCTGAAAACCAAACAGATTTGGCAAACATTAGGGCTTCCAACGCCAGCATATCGTGTAGTTGAGAGTTGTACCGATCTTGCTGAGGTCTGGGAGACACTGTCTGGGCCATTAATGGTTAAGCCAGTGCATGAGGGATCGAGTATTGGTATGTCTAAGGTGGAGCGCTTTGACCACTTTAAAGACGCTGTTAATAAAGCCGCGGCTTTAGATAGTTCGGTATTTGTCGAACAATGGGTCACTGGAAAAGAATATACGGTTGCTATTTTAGATGGACAGGCTCTGCCTGTAATTGGTTTAGAAACCAATCACCAGTTCTATGATTATGAAGCTAAATACCTAGTCAACGATACTCGTTATTTACTGCCTTGTGGTTTGGAAAGTGCTCAAGAACAAGCCTTGCAAGCTCTATCATTATCGGCCTTTGAAGCCCTTTCGTGCCAAGATTGGGGGCGGGTGGATTTGATGGTCGATCAAAATGGTCAGCCACAGTTACTAGAAGTCAATACCTTGCCGGGTATGACTGACCATAGCTTGGTGCCTATGGCAGCCAACGCCGCAGGCTATAGCTTTGCAGAGTTCATAGTGGCTGTGATTAATGCAGCACAAAAGCGTTATTCATTGAATTTGGGTAGCTAACAAAAAGTGATGGGTAAAAAATCACAGTTTGAGCTCGTTAACCCGCTAGTATTAACACTAGCATTAATCGTGCTGGCGGCGTCTTATAAGTTTATTCAGCCATTATTGAAGTGGCCTGTTGATGATGTTCGAATTGTAGGGGCGTTGAGTCAAACTTCTGCCTCAGATTTACAATGGGTGCTTGCGGAGAGCTTGAGTAAGGGTTTTCTATTCTCAGACTTGGATTTGGTGAAAGAGCAGTTAGAGTTTTTACCATGGGTTGACCAAGTGCGGGTACGTAGAGTTTGGCCTGAACAAATTGAAATTAAACTAATAGAAAAAATACCCGTTGCGAACTGGTTGCAAAATGGGCTGTTGGACTCTAATCTAACGGCCTTTTTCCCAGATTCTGAGTTTAGTTATCCCGATCTGCCCAAGTTGGCGGGACCTGCGGGTAGTGAGGAGAGGGTTTGGGCATTTTATCAGCAAAGTAAACAGCGCTTCTTACAAAGTTCATCCTTGGTCGTGGACGTAGTATCTTTGGCGGGGCATGGGGCTTGGTCGTTACACTTTAAGGATGGTCCTTGGGTGTTGTTAGGCAGAGAACAAACAGATTTGCGCTTAAGTCGATTAGAGCAGTTGATTCAGCACCTAGAACAATGGGAAACTGTAAGGCTGATTGATATGCGCTATCCGAACGGTTTTTCTGTTGAGAGATTACAATAGACTTTGTAATCTATCGGCATGATTGAGTTTTTCTTTAGAGTTAATGGTTAACGTTTTGCGTTGAGGGGTATGCCCGGCTTATGGCTGCAAATATGACAAACAACAATATGGTTGTCGGGCTAGATATTGGAACATCAAAAGTCGTTGCTATTGTTGGACATCTAACACCTGATCATGAGATCGAGATTGTTGGTATTGGTTCTCATCCTTCTCGTGGTTTAAAGAAAGGTGTTGTGATCAACATTGAGTCAACGGTTCAATCTATCCAGCGTGCGATTGAAGAAGCGGAACTGATGGCAGGCTGTAATATCCATTCGGTATATGTAGGTATTGCAGGTAGTCATATTCGTAGTATGAACTCCCATGGCATTGTGGGGACTACTAATCGCGAAGTCACTCAATCAGATATTGATCGAGTCATTGACTCAGCGCAGGCGGTAACTATTCCTGCGGACCAAAAAATTATCCATGTTTTACCTCAAGAATATGCTATCGATAACCATGAAGGCATCAAAGAACCTCTTGGCATGTCGGGTGTGCGATTAGAAGCTAAAGTTCATCTTGTTACAGCAGCAGTGAACGCTGTTCAGAACATTGTGCGCTGCGTTGGCCGCTGTGGTTTGGAAGTTGATGGCGTTATTCTTGAACAGTTGGCCTCTAGCTACTCTGTCTTGAATGAGGATGAAAAAGAGCTAGGGGTTTGCATTGTAGATATTGGTGGTGGTACTACCGATATTGCTATCTTTACTGAAGGCGCCATCAAGCATACAGCAGTGATCCCTATAGCAGGTGATCAAGTGACAAACGACATAGCAATGGCGTTACGCACCCCTACGCAAAATGCTGAAGAAATTAAAATCAAATATGCTTGTGCATTGACTCAGCTCGCCAGTGAAGAACATGTATTTCAAGTCCCAAGCGTTGGTGAGCGTCCTCCTCAAGAGTTATCCCGTCAGCGCCTTGCTGAGGTTGTTGAGCCGCGATATGAAGAGCTGTTTACACTTGTTTTAGATGAAATCCGTCGCAGTGGCTTTGAAGATTTAATACCTGCTGGTGTTGTGCTGACAGGTGGTACGTCAAAGATGGAAGGTGTTGTGCAACTTGCAGAAGAAATTTTTCACATGCAAGTGCGCATCGCGTCACCTAGTAATATCAAAGGATTATCTGATGTAGTCGGAAATCCGATATACTCAACAGGTGTTGGCCTTCTGATGTATGGCCTAGAGCATTTAGAAGTCGCTTCATCTCGCACTTCTTCAGTACGAACAAGCATGTCAAGAACAACGCACACTGATGACCACCACGCTGTTAATGATACTGATGAAGTTGGAATAGTCGGGAAAATTCGGGGTTGGTTTCAGGGTAACTTCTGATTGAGCTGCATTTTTGCATTTATGGAGACTGGAAAATGTTTGAGATTTTAGATAATGCAGCAAATGCCAATGCTGTTATCAAAGTTGTCGGTGTTGGCGGCGGCGGCGGTAATGCAGTCACACATATGCTTCGCCATAATGTTGAAGGCGTTGACTTTATTGTTGCCAATACTGATGCCCAAGCACTGAAGAAAGTTGAAGCTAAAAGTATTCTACAGCTGGGTAGCGAGCTGACCAAAGGCTTAGGCGCGGGTGCAAACCCTGAAGTAGGTCGTCAGGCTGCGCTTGAAGATCGTGAGCGTATAGCAGAGCTACTAGCAGGCTCAGATATGGTGTTTATCGCTGCGGGTATGGGTGGTGGTACTGGTACTGGTGGCGCACCTGTTATTGCTGAAGTTGCGCGTGAATTAGGTATATTGACTGTTGCTGTTGTAACCAAGCCGTTCCCTTTTGAAGGGCGTAAACGTATGGCAATTGCAGAAGAAGGTATTCGTGCGTTGTCAGAGCAAGTGGACTCGTTAATTACGATTCCTAACGAGAAACTCTTATCTGCTTTAGGTAAAAATACCAGTTTACTGCAAGCTTTTAGTGAAGCTAATAATGTATTGCTAGGCGCTGTACAAGGTATTGCAGACTTGATTACTCGTCCAGGCATGATCAATGTCGACTTTGCCGATGTGCGTACCGTTATGTCTGAAAAAGGCATGGCAATGATGGGAAGTGGTACGGCAAGCGGTGAGAATAGAGCCCTTGAAGCCACAGAGAAGGCAATTAAGAGTCCTCTATTGGAAGATATCGACCTACGTGATGCACGTGGTATTTTGGTGAATATCTCAGCTGGCTCAGACTTTTCTATTGGTGAGTTTACAGCAGTGGGTGATTTGCTTAATCAGTTCTCCTCTGAACACTCAACAGTTGTGATTGGTACTTCTATTGATCCTGATATGGATGAAGGCGATGAAGTGAAAGTTACGGTTGTTGCAGCAGGTCTTGATCAAGTACGGATGGCTGCTCCAGTAAAAAAGCCAGTATCTGAGCCTAAACCTCAAGCGGCATCACCTGTAGACTATACAAAGCTTGACCGTCAGCCAGCTATCACGCGTAAAACAGAGTCTACAGTGAAAAAACAGGCTGAAAGTAAGTCAGATATGGATTATCTGGATATTCCTGCTTTTTTACGTAAACAAGCGGACTGAGTTTCTTTCTGCTTGAGTACAAAACGAAACAGACAACTATAGTGGCTTCTCTGGGGGATTTGTTATGATCTCTCAAAGTTCTCCACATAACCGAAAAGAAGTGACAATGATTAAGCAGCGGACACTAAAAAATACCATTCGAGCTACAGGCGTTGGCTTACACTCTGGTCAGAAAGTTTACTTAACTCTACGTCCTGCTGCGGTTGATACCGGTGTTATATTCCGTAGAACAGATTTAGACCCAGTTGTTGAAATAAAAGCAACTGCACTGAATGTGTGCGAAACAACATTGTCTACTACAATTGGTAATGATCTTGCCAAAGTTGGTACGGTTGAGCATCTGTTGTCTGCTTTGGCTGGTTTAGGCATTGATAATTTGTATGTTGATGTAAGTGCACCCGAAGTACCCATTATGGATGGTAGTTCGGGGCCATTTGTATTTTTACTGCAGTCTGCTGGTATTGAAGAGCAAAACAAAGCGAAACAGTTTATTCGTATCAAGAAACCAGTAACTGTCACAGAGGCAGACAAAGAAGCTTCTTTTCTGCCTTATGATGGTTTTAAAGTTTCATTTGCTATTAATTTTGACCATCCTGTATTTGCCTCTCAAAAACAAGACATAGCGATTGATTTTTCTAGCACTTCTTTTGTTAAAGAAGTAAGTCGGGCGCGTACTTTTGGTTTTATGCAAGACATTGAGTTCTTACGCTCAAAAAATCTTGCGCTTGGTGGCAGTATGGATAATGCAATTGTTGTGGATGAGTACAGCATTCTTAATGAAGACGGCCTGCGCTATGAGGACGAGTTCGTACGCCATAAAGTTCTAGATGCAATTGGTGACTTGTACTTATTAGGCTTTAGCTTAATTGGTCAGTTTACGGGCTATAAATCAGGTCACGGGCTAAATAATAAGCTGCTTAGAGAGTTATTGGAGCACCCAGAGTGCTATGAGGTTATTACTTTTGACGATGCAGAAGAAGCGCCAATCTCTTATATGAAACCCGCTGCCGCTGCAGTTTAATATTCTTTGATTTGAAAAAAGCCTCATCTAGTTGAGGTTTTTTTTTAGCCTTTATTATAAGTGCTCTGGCGCGATATGTTTAGCTAAGGAAAGTAATGCATTTTTAAGTTCGGTATCGTGACAGCTTTGGGCGCAAGATAATACGGTTTCAGCAATAGCAGTGCTTTTAATTCTATGAGGTTTTGCTATAGAAGTGTTTTGATCTCGGTGGGGTCTAACTTTTAAAACAACTTTCTCAATTTTAGCCCATGAGTATTGGCTGTTAATTAACTGCATTACCTGATTTTGACAAAGCCGAAATCTTGAGAGCAGAGCTGCCGAGTGTACGTGAATAACAATCTCTTTACGGCTAATATTGGCAAGTTGAAACTTGTGCTGTAAAGGCTCAGGTAGTAGGTATGCTATTTGCTTCTGTATAGATTGTAAGATTTCAGCTTTATGAAAAAGCTTACCGAGAAGACTGGAATCTGTATGAATTATTTCACTCAGGCGTTTTGTCGAGCGGTATGATCGCATATACTCTGTCTATTGTTAGGTCAAGAAAAAAGTATTTAAAATACAAGAAATAAGGTTGAATAAATGAATGTCGTAATTTTTGATGATAAACATTTAACATCTAAAAATATTCACCTTTCTAAGCTGATTATTTTTTTGCTAGTTACGATATTTATTGTAGCACCTTTATCAGTAGGGGGCGTGGGTCTGTATTTGGCGCTAGATAGCGAGCAGCCCCTAATGACGGATGCATCTGCGAAGCAGTGGATGGATGATCTTCAAGAACAAAAAAAGCAAATTGATGACTTAAGAAAAGCCTCTCGTGAACAACTTGATGCTCTAACTGTACGAATTGCAGAGCTACAGGCACGCTTGGTACGGCTTGATGCACTAGGGAAACGTTTAACCCATATTGCTGATTTAGATGAAGGCGAATTTGACTTCGATAGAGCTCCACCAGTGGGTGGTCCAGAGGCTAACGAGCTGGGTATAACGGTTGAAGTTGATGATTTTATTTCTACTATAGACGAGCTAGCTCGCACTATTGATGATCGTGAGCAACAGCTACAAGTGATCGAGTCTTTGCTAGGTAATCGTAAAATTCAAGATGATGTGTTTATCGCAGGCCGACCTATTCGTAAAGGTTGGTTGTCTTCAAATTACGGTAAGCGTGCTGATCCTTTTACTGGGCGCTTAGCTTGGCATGAAGGTGTTGATTTTGCGGGTAAGGATGGTTCCGATGTTATCGCAGTGGCAGCAGGTGTAGTCACTTGGTCTGGGCCTCGTTACGGTTATGGTTTGTTAGTTGAAATTGACCATGGTGCTGGCTACACCACGCGTTATGCTCATAGTAAAGTTACAAAAGTGAAAGTAGGTGACGTGGTAGGCAAGGGGCAAGTTGTTGCCGCTATGGGAAGTAGTGGCCGCTCCACTGGCCCTCATGTACATTATGAAGTTCGTTATAAAGGCCGTGCAGTAGACCCTGCCAAGTTTATTCACCGCGCGAGCCGTTAAAAAGCCCTCCTGAATTATTTCTGCCTGTAAAAGTACGTGTTACTATGCAGGCAGAATTTTTTTATTTTTCAAGCCTTAACGCCTGTTATTAAGGCGTCCTCACTGCTGAAGAAAAATCATGGTTGCATCGTTATTAAGAAAACTAATCGGTAGTAAAAACGACCGAGAGCTGAAACGACTTGGCAAAATTGTGCGTCAAACTAATGCCTTAGAAGAGAAAGTTAAGGTGTTGTCAGATGAGGCACTACAAGCTAAAACCCCTGAGTTCCGTGAACGCATCGCTAAAGGGGAAAGCCTAGATAAACTATTACCTGAAGCCTTTGCAGTTGCTCGCGAGGCCAGTTCCCGTGTGATGGGGATGCGCCACTTTGATACCCAGTTAATTGGGGGAATGGCGCTACATTTCGGCAAAATTGCAGAGATGAGAACCGGTGAGGGTAAAACCTTAGTTGCCACATTGGCAGTTTACTTGAATGCATTGGCTCAAAAGGGCGTGCATGTGGTAACGGTGAATGATTACTTGGCGCGTCGTGATGCAGACTGGATGCGTCCCTTATATGAGTTTTTAGGCTTAACGGTTGGGGTTTCTGTACCGGGGTTAACACCTGAGCAGAAGCGTGCAGCTTACGCCTGCGACATCACTTATGGTACCAACAATGAGTTTGGTTTTGACTATCTGCGTGACAACATGGCTTTCAGTTTGGAAGATCGTGTACAGCGTGAGATGTATTTTGCCGTAGTGGATGAAGTGGACTCGATTTTAATCGATGAAGCACGTACGCCTTTGATTATCTCTGGTGCTGTTGAAGACAGCTCAGAGATGTATCGTAAAATTAATACATTGGTGCCTAGCCTTATCGAGTGTAAGGAAGAGGGTGGCGAAGGCCATTTCTTTAAAGATGAAAAGCAGCGCTCTATTGAACTATCAGAGCATGGGCATCAATTTATTGAAGAATTGCTAACTGAGAATGGCTTGCTGCCAGAGGGTGAAAGCCTATATGCCCCTGCCAACCTTGGTTTGCTACATCATGTTAATGCAGCTTTGCGGGCTCATGCATTATTTCAACGAGATGTACATTACATTGTACAGAAAAATGAAGTTGTAATTGTTGATGAGCACACCGGTCGTACGATGCCGGGGCGTCGTTGGTCTGAGGGTTTACATCAAGCGGTTGAAGCCAAAGAAGGTGTTCATATTCAGAATGAAAGCCAAACTTTAGCATCAACAACCTTCCAGAACTATTTCCGTCAGTATGACAAACTTGCAGGTATGACGGGTACTGCCGATACTGAAGCTTTTGAGTTTCGTCAAATTTACGGTTTAGATGTTGTGGTGATTCCAACCAATAAACCCGTAAAACGTATCGACAGTAATGACCTGATCTATCTAACGATGCAGGAAAAGTTCGATGCCATTATCGAGGATGTTAAGGCTAAGATCGAAGCCAAACGTCCTATTTTAGTGGGTACGGCCTCAATTGAAGCCTCTGAGTTTGTCAGTGCTTTGTTAAAGAAAGCTGGCATTCCTCATAACGTCTTGAATGCTAAACAGCACGCCAGCGAAGCTGAAATTATTGCTCAAGCAGGTCGTCCTGGCGCGGTTACTATCGCGACTAATATGGCAGGTCGTGGTACGGATATTGTTTTGGGTGGTAACTGGGAGTCTGAAGTTGCTCGTTTGAATAATCCGACAGAGGCACAAATTGCGGCAGCTAAAGCCGAGTGGCAGCAACGCCATGAGGATGTTTTAGCGGCTGGTGGTTTGCATGTGATCGGTTCAGAGCGCCATGAATCACGTCGTATTGATAACCAGCTACGAGGCCGATCTGGTCGTCAAGGTGATCCAGGCTCTACCCGTTTCTTCCTTTCTTTGGAAGATGACTTGATGCGTTTGTTTGCTTCTGATCGTGTGCGTGGCTTTATGCAGGCACTAGGTTTAGAAAATGGCGAAGCTATTGAACATCGTATGGTGACAAGTGCCATCGAAAAAGCGCAGCGCAAAGTAGAAGGTCGTAACTTCGATATTCGTAAACAGCTGCTTGAATATGATGATGTGGCAAATGACCAGCGCACAGTTGTTTATCAACAGCGGGATGAGGTCTTGCGCAGCGAGTCTCTAGCCGAGATGATTGATAGTATTCGTGCGGATGTATTGCAAGAAAACATCAGCAATTACATTCCAGAACAAAGCATGCCTGAGCAATGGGATATTCCTGGTTTAGAGCAACATTTAGAAGCTGAGTTTGCTTTGCGCCTACCTATTCAGCAGTGGCTAGATGAAGATCAGCAGCTATATGAAGACTCATTACGTGAAAAGATTCACGCGGAGCTAATTGAGGTTTATCGTGCGAAGGAAGCTCAGGCTGGCGTCACTACTATTCGCCAGTTTGAGAAACAGGTCTTATTACAAGTACTTGATACCCGTTGGAAAGAACACCTTGCCGCTATGGATCATCTGCGCCAAGGTATTCACCTGCGGGGCTATGCACAGAAGAACCCGAAACAAGAATACAAGCGAGAATCCTTTGAACTCTTTCAGGATATGCTGAAAAACATTAAGCATGATGTGATTCGTATATTAAGCCATGTGCAAGTGCAGAAAGAGGAAGAGGTTGAAGAAATGGAGCGTCGCCATCGCGAAGCTCAGGCCAAACAGCAATACCAATATCAGCACTCTCAAGCAGAGGGTATGCATGGTGAGGCTGGACAAAATCAGTCGGAGCAGGCTCAACCCTTTATTCGGGATGAGCGCAAAGTCGGACGTAATGAACCTTGTCCATGTGGCTCAGGTAAAAAATACAAACAGTGTCATGGAAAACTACAGTAGATTAAGTGTGGTGATCTAAAGTTGGCACTGAAACAGGGTGGTTGAGCAATCAACCGCCCTGTGTTGTTATGATCTTGTTATTAAAATGATCAAAATAGACCACAAATGAATTTTTAATCGTTAAACAACTTATTTTAGGAGTTGGTCATGGCTGTTGGCCCGTCTGTGTTACCGGTGTTTCATCAAATTGATGGTGTACGTTTAGGCATTGCGTCTGCTGGTATTAAAAAAGCAGGCCGCAAGGATGTTGTGGTGATTGAGTGCCCAGAGGGTGCAACAGTTGTAGGTGTATTCACTAAGAATGCTTTTTGTGCAGCACCTGTTCAGATTGCAAAGCAGCATTTGGCGCAGGCTACGCCACGCTATTTGTTGATTAACACAGGTAATGCCAATGCAGGAACAGGCAAGCAAGGCTTAGTTGCTGCCCAACAGTGCTGCGAATTATTAGCAGCGCAGATGGGCGTGACCGCTGAACAGATTCTTCCGTTCTCAACGGGTGTTATTGGCGAACCTTTGCCAGTGGCTAAAATTGAAGCAGTCCTATCGGCTGCGAAGCAAGACCTGTCAGAAGCTAACTGGGCTGTAGCAGGCGAGGGAATTTTAACTACAGATACTCGTGCTAAAGGTGCAACAGCTGCTATTGAGGTAAATGGTCAGCTGGTTCATATCAATGGTATTGCCAAAGGTTCGGGTATGATTAAACCGAACATGGCAACCATGCTGGGCTTTGTGGCTACAGATGCAAAAATTGAGCATGAGCTTTTACAGCAGATGTTACGCACCGCGACAGATCGGTCTTTTAACCGTATTACTGTAGATGGCGATACTTCAACTAATGATGCCTGCATTTTGATCGCCAGTGGACAATCTGCGGAGATTAATCAGGCAGATGAAGCTGCAATGACCGCTTTTCAAACTGCATTAGATGATGTGATGCGCTCTTTGGCACATGACATTGTGAAGGATGGAGAAGGCGCGACTAAGTTTGTTGAAATCACCGTCTCTCATGCTGCTACTCAAGACGAAGCCATAGAAGTAGGCTTCACTGTTGCGCACTCCCCTCTAGTGAAAACAGCACTGTTTGCCAGTGATGCTAACTGGGGACGTATTTTGGCCGCAGTGGGTCGTGCCAATGTTGATGCACTAGATGTTGATAAAATTAACATCTGGCTGGGTGACGTACAGATTGTATTGAATGGTGGTCGTAACCCTGATTACACCGAGGCTGCTGGTTCAGCCGTAATGGCTGAAACTTTTATTCGTATCCAGATTGATCTGGCGCGTGGCGAAGTTGAAGACACTGTTTGGACAACAGATTTGTCCCATGATTATGTGACGATTAATGCGGATTACCGTAGTTAATTGAGCGGTTGTAAGCGGGCTTGTTGGCTTTGTTAGCAAGCCCGTTTTGTTTTGAAGTATTTTATGTTTTGTTTTTAGTCTGTATCAGGTGGGTGAATGCCAAAGTTTATTCATGTCGCAGCTGCGGTGATCTGTAATGAAAATGGCGATATCTTAATTGCCCGTCGTCCTGCAACGGTTGATCAAGGTGGTTTGTGGGAGTTTCCCGGTGGGAAGTTAGCACCTTATGAAACTGCACGCCAAGCTTTAGCCCGAGAGTTAAATGAAGAGATAGGTATTCAGGTGACCTCCGCCTCTCCTCTCATTGCAATTAACCACCAATATCCAGAATACAATGTGTTATTAGATGTGTGGCGTGTACATAGTTTTGACGGTGAAGCCTATGGTCGAGAGGGCCAAGCAGTGCGCTGGGTAAAGCCTGAAGACTTGAAAAAATATAGTTTCCCTGAGGCGAACCACTCAATATTAAAGGCGATTTCAATACCAGACTATTACGTGATAACGGGTGCTGCTGAGAATGAAGAGGAGTGGTTGTTAAAGTTGACTCGGGCATTAAATGCAGGTGCTGAACTAGTGCAAATGCGAGTACCAAGTTTAGATAAAAACGAATTTTTATCTCGCGCTAAGAAGGCGTTAGCGCTTACCTCAGAATCAGGCGCTAAACTCATTCTAAATAGCGCTGCAGATCTGTTAGGTCAAATTGATGCTGACGGCATTCACTTGAGCAGTGAACGATTATCTCATTATAGTCAGCGCCCTATTCCTAGAGACAAATTACTCTCTTGTGCTTGCCATAACCTTGCACAGTTAGAGCAAGCGATTGCCTTACAGGCTGACTTGATTACACTTAGCCCCGTACAGGCTACCGATAGCCACCCTGGTGTTGAGCCGATGGGTTGGCAACGCTTCAAAGAGCTGATTGAACAAGTACCTGTGCCAGTGTATGCCCTTGGAGGTATGGGGCGTGAAGATATTCGTAAAGCCAAAGGTTTAGGTGGTCAGGGTGTTGCTGGTATTGGTGCATTTTGGCAGCAAGTCAGCCGTAGTGGGAAGTAAGCAAGTTTAATTGTTACAAATAAAGGAGCATTTATTGGCTCCTGAACAAGAGTATTTCGGTATTTTCCGGCTAACAGCCGGAAAATATGAAAGTTTTTATAGAGTAACTCCTGCTTGAACGCTTAGTCCTTTTTTATAGACCTTCAGAGAGGCTAACCTCTAGGTAATTGCTCTAGTAGGTCGCTGGATAGCTCATCCATTGCAGGTTCCCCTGCAATACGATGACTTTCGCTGGCCCACTCGCCAAGATCAATTAGGCGGCAGCGATCGCTGCAAAATGGTCGGTGTACACTCTCTGGCTTCCATTCTACGGCTTTCTTGCAAGTTGGACAGTTTACAGTCATTACTTTCTCAGTCATATGCATTTACTTAAGTTGGCTTAGTTGTAAATATTGCTGATGCAAAGCTTGGCAGGCTTGTTGAAGATGCTCAAGGCTTTGATCATTGATAATAATGTCGTCAGCACGACTGATGCGTGCTTGCCTTGGCATTTGTGCCGCAATAATAGCATCTACTTGAGCGGCGCTGTTATTGTCCCTGATTTGCGTTCGCTGCCGTTGTAGAGTGGTTGGTACATCAATTAGTAACACTCTATCCACCAGCTCATTCTGCCCGCTTTCAAGCAATAAGGGCGACACTAAAATACCATAGTCAGATTGTACCTTTCCAAGTTGATCAATGATTTCAGTACGTATTGCAGGATGAGTAATGGATTCTAGCCAACGTCGCTGCTCTGGGTTGGCAAAAATTTGTTTACGCAGCCATGCCCGATTTAATTGGCCATTAGCCTCTAACACTTCGGTACCAAAATAATCTTTAATTTGATGCCATGCCGCTGTTTCTGGTTGAACGACTGCCCTAGCAACAATATCGGCATCTATGATGTTGATGCCTATTTTTTGGAAGTAATCAGAAGCGGCAGTTTTACCCGAGCCGATACCACCTGTTAGGCCAATAATTAATTTATGTTTCGGCATGGTTAAAAAATTGTCCACATCAAAGATTGAATTTGTGTTGGAAAATATAGCACTAGCCATCCTGCCAGTGCTAAGGCAGGGCCAAAAGGCATTGCTTGTCCACTCGCGAGCTGTCCGGTTGTGCGTAATAGCAAGGCTATTAATAAACCTGTTAATGCGCTGATTAACAGTATTGCAGGGAGTGCAGCTGCGCCTCCCCAAGCGCCGAGTGCTGCTAATAGTTTAAAGTCACCATAGCCCATTCCCTCTTTGCCTGTTGCTAATTTAAAAAGCCAGTAGATAGACCATAAAACCAGATAGCCTAAAACAGCTCCCCATAATGCGCTATCTAGTTGCTCAGGATAAAAAAGTTGCTGTGTTAACAAGCCTGCCCACAACAAAGGCTGGGTCAGTAAATCTGGTAGTAACTGTGTCTTCAAATCAATCACTAACAGTGCAAGAAGTACTAAGCTAACCACGTATAGCAACAATGCTTGTAGCTGAATGCCGATGACATACAAGCTAGCAAGTGCTAACAAACCGCTGGCTAGCTCAACGGCGGGATACTGTCGGGCAATATTCTGATGACAGTGGCGGCAGCGCCCTTTCAATAATAGATAGCTTAGCAAGGGAATATTGTCATAAGCCGCTACAGAGTGGTGGCAGTTTGGACAGTGTGATGCAGGCCAAGCCAGATTAAATATATTATGTTTCGACTGATCAATGGCTAAGTCTGCCTGATAATTGGCACACTCTTGTTGCCACTGTCTTTCCAGCATCAAAGGGAGGCGATAGATCACAACATTCAAAAAGCTACCCAGTAATAAACCCGCAAAAAATATAATACCACTCAACAGCAGAGGGTTATCAAGGAGTTGTGCGATCAAAATAAACTACCCATTTGGAATATTGGCAAGTACATCGCAACCACTAAGCCACCAACCATGACGCCTAAAATAGAGATCACAAGGGGCTCCATCAGTGTGGTCATTGAATCGACAGCATCATCTACTTCTTCTTCATAGAACTCTGCAACTTTATCTAGCATCGTATCCAGCGATCCAGACTCTTCTCCAATCGCTACCATCTGGGTCACCATGCTGGGAAATAGATGGGTTGTTTTAAGTGCAAAATTTAGCTGTTGCCCTGTGCTGATGTTGTCTCGGACTGCAAAAATAGCTCGGGTATAAACTCGATTACCTGTAGCCCCCGCAGAGGAGGCCAGCGACTCTACCAAAGGTACGCCGGCGGCAAAAGAGGTTGCTAGAGTGCGGCTAAAGCGAGCGATAGATGATTTTTTGATAATGGCACCAATGACAGGTAGCTTTAGCACTATAGCATCGACTCTATAGGCAAAGGTTTCTGATTTTTTAACTGCATTCACAATAAATAACGGTGCAAAAAATAAGGTGGCAAAGATAAGCCACCAATAGGTCTGCACAAACTCAGAAGCATCAATCACTAATTGTGTAATCAATGGTAATTCTGCATTAAAGCTTTTAAACATGGTTTCAAATTGAGGTACTACTTTGAGTAGTAAAATGAGCATCACCACTAGGCCAATGGTCATGACTGATGCGGGATAGTAGAGTGCTTTTTTTATTTTGGCTTTGATGCGCTCGGTTTTTTCTTTATACAAAGCCACACGCTCTAGCATCACATCTAAGGCTCCAGATCGCTCACCTGCTTCTACTAGATTAGAGATTAACTTATCAAAATGTTTAGGGTGCTTTCTTAGCCCCATGCTTAGCATATTGCCGTCAGATACCTCATTGCGTATGGAGACTATCATCTTCTGCATAGTGGAGTTTTCAGAACCTTCTGCCACAATATTCAGTGATTGCACCAAAGGCACGCCCGCTTTAAGCATTGTGGCAAGTTGCCTAGTAAACAGCGTCACTTCTTTGGAGGTGATTTCTTTTACACCAATTCCGAATGGGAGTTGAGTTTTACGCCCTACTTTATTGGCTGTAATGCCCTGTTTTCTCAGCTGAGCTTTTGCTAGGCTAAGATTCAGAGCTTGGATTTCACCTTTCTGTTTATTACCTTTGCTGTCAATGCCATCCCAGCGAAACACTTGGTATTGTTGCTTGCTTTTATCGTCCTGATTGGTGGCCATTATCAGTCAGTCCTAATTAATAATTGGTAGCGTAAAAAAATCAGCTTGCTAATCGACAGTGACACGGTTTACTTCCGCTAAGCTGGTGAGTCCAGCTAATGCTTTTTTCAAGCCAGAGGTCCGAAGGTTAGCATAACCTTCTTTTTGAGCTTGCTCTGCAATTTCTAATGAGTTGGCATTATTCATAATCAGTTTAGAAATCGCACTGGTAATAGGGACAACTTCATAGATACCCAGTCGCCCCTTATAGCCTTGATGGCAATTTTCGCAACCTACAGGCTGGTATAGCTTGGCGTTACGTAACTGATCAAGAGTAAAACCCTCTTCTAATAATGCAGATTCAGGTATATCAGAAGGTTTCTTACAGTTTGAGCAAAGCTTGCGAGCCAAACGTTGGGCGATAATCAGGCTAACAGATGTTGCAATATTAAACGCAGGGATTCCCATATTATGCAGTCGCGTCAGTGTTTCCGCTGCGCTATTGGTATGCAGGGTTGATAAAACAAGGTGTCCTGTTTGTGCCGCTTTAATAGCAATTTCAGCCGTCTCTAAATCTCGAATCTCACCGACCATAACAATGTCTGGATCTTGACGTAAAAATGCACGCAGAGCAGCCGAAAAGTCTAAGCCGACTTTGTAGTTCACATTAACTTGATTGATCCCTTCAAGATTAATTTCCACAGGGTCTTCGGCAGTTGATATATTGCGCTCAGGTGTATTCAGGATGTTTAGCCCTGTATACAAAGTTACTGTTTTACCGCTGCCCGTAGGACCTGTAACCAGTATCATACCTTGCGGTTGACTTAAGGTTTTTTCGTACATCACTTTTTGCTCAGGGGTAAAACCTAGCTCATCCATGCCAATACGGGCGGCACTTGAGTCTAATACCCTTAACACCACTTTCTCCCCCCATAGGGTTGGCATGGTGTTTACACGAAAATCGATGGTTCTGGTTTTGGATACCTTGAGTTTGATGCTGCCATCTTGCGGGACGCGACGTTCAGATATGTCAAGTTTTGCCATCACCTTTAAGCGGCTAGTAATACGATGTCGTAGGTTGAAGGGTGGTTTTATCGCCTCATGCAATAAGCCATCGGTACGGTAGCGAATACGAAAGCTACGCTCGTAAGGCTCAAAGTGAATATCGGATGAACCTAGCTTAATGGCATCAAGTAGCACTTTATTTACAAACTTTACGATGGGAGCATCATCAGTCCCTGATGTATCTGTACCGATCTCTTTGGGCTCGTTACTGGCGAGATCAAGATTATCTAGCTCATCATCTTCTAGTTTGGATAAAGCTTCTTCATCACCCTCTAAATAGTTCTCTACAGCACGAACAAGTTGATCATAAGGTACTAAAATTGCCTCGGTATTCAATCCTGTTTGGAACTGAATCTCATCCACTGCGGCTAAATTGGTTGGGTTGGCAATTGCTAGAAAAAGTTTGCTGCCGCGTCTATATAAGGGGAGAGCCATGTGGTGGCGAATAAGTTTTTCATTCACTAAATCTTTAGGAAAGTGTTCAGGGTCAAAAGCAGATAAGTCAAGAAAAGGCACGCCAAACTCGCGTGCAGCGGCAAGTGCTACCGCTTTGGCGTCAACCTTGTGGGTAGTTACAACATGTTGTAAGAAAGAGGTGTTTTCTTTTTGAGCCTGCTCAGAAGCAGCCAAAGCAGCCTCTTTGCTCATAACCCCTTCAATAACCAGCCGTTTTGCAATTCCACCAAGTGACACAGTCATCTCCTTGTCTGCTGATAATTATGGTTCGATTATAAAGTCATTCGGTCAATTAAAACTTGAATAATATAAATATTTTTTATCCTTGCTTGGTCTAATCTATTGTAAGCATACGTATCTGTACTCTAAACTTGATTGATCAATCTTGTCGACTCTAAGCAAATTTGCGGTCGCAATATAATTTAGAGTTCAATATTACATTCAGAGGATGAAAAGATGATGTTTAAGAATAGAAAGCAGAAGGGCTTTACTCTTATTGAGCTGCTAATTGTTGTAGCAATTATCGGTATTTTAGCTGCGGTGGCAGTGCCTAGGTATCAAGACTACACTCTTCAAGCCAAATTAACTGAGCTTGATTCTGTGGCAGATAGTTATAAAACGGCAGTTTCAATTTGTGCGCAAACTACAGGTGGATTGACTGCATGTGGTGCAGGTTCAAATAGTGTGCCTGCTGCTATTACAACTGGTACCTATACTACCTTAGATACTTTGGCAGTGTCTGCTACAGGTGTGATTACAGCTAAAAGCGTTACAATCGGTGGTAAGGTTTACACCCGCACTTACACGCCAACGTTGAACGCTTCGGGCATTAAATGGGCTATGGCTGAAACATCTGCTTAAGTAGTGACTAGAGACTGATATTATGCAACAACATTTGGCAAAGCTATCTCGCTATCACCGCTGGGCAACGGAAAAGCTATTTGAATCTGTGTCGCTACTGAGTGATGAGCAGTACCGCCAAGATGCAGGGCTATTTTTTGGTAGTGTACACGGTACGCTAAACCATCTGTTGCTGGTAGATCAGTTATGGCATGCTCGTATTGAAGGCATACCTTACCCCGTAACCGATTTAAGCCACGAAATTGAAAGCAATGCCAAAGCGCTGGAAACGGCGCTATTGGCACAATGCAACACTTGGTTTCAAACCTGCGCCACAGTAACTGAACGCCGCTTAAGTAAGGCGATTGAGTACCGAAATATCGCGGGACAAAAAGCTGAGATTAATCTAGATGACCTGTTGATCCATGTGTTTAATCATGGCACCCATCATCGCGGTCAAATATCAGCCGTGCTGGTTGAACATGGTGTACCTGTGCCAGAAATGGACTATTACTACTTTGTGCTAGCTTCTCGACGCTAATATATTATTGTTGATGTGTAACGCAAAAAGCCCGCTTTCAATGCGGGCTTTTTGCGTCTTAGGCGATATGGATTAGTACATCGCTTGCTCTTCATCAATGACTTCTTTCAATACTTCAAGGTACAAGCGATCTGCATCAGAAAAATCTGCGATATCGTCAGGGATTTTTACACTGGTTAGGCTGCTAATTTCACGTGCAATCACTTCTGCTGAGTTAGGCTGGCCGCTGTGCGCGCGAGCAACCTCTAACGATGTAGGTACAATGCTTGGATCTTGCAGTAGCTTTTTAATAAATTGGCGTAGCTCATTAATGACACGGCCTTTGTTAATTTCGTTTGCGCTGCTCATGTAGACTCCTTTTGGGATTCACTACCGGTCTCTTTTTGTTATGTCAGAACCCAGTCGGTTACAAATAGTTGAAGCTCGAATATCTCTGTTTAAGGTATCAGAGCTTGGCTGAATAAAGAAATACTCTGTGTTCAAATTATATAAGTTGCTCAACGCTTTAAGTAGCTGTTTTAATGTTCGGCTAAGATTTTTGCTGCCATATTCGCAGCTGCCCCAGCCATGCTTGGCTAGACAACATTTGTTTTAGCCTGTTCTCATCAATCTCTACTGGTAATGACCCTGTTAGAAAGAGGTCAATATCAATACGATTGTTTAAATAGTGTAGCGTTAACTGCTTGTCGCTCCACTGAAAGTTTTGATCTTGCCAGCAGTCTTTTAGTTGTTGTACAACCTCTTTGCGAAGAGGTAGTAGTCCTTCTAAAGGTGGTAGGTGCTGTTCTGAATCGTCTTCGGCATCAATATGGAAGGTGATGTCCTGCACATCTTCATGCTGCTCTCGTAAGAGCTTGGCGACCTTGACACCGATTTGATGGCCTTCAGATACACTGATCTTTGGGTTTACCTGTAGATGAATATCTAAAAAGATCTGTGATCCCATTTTACGGGTACGTAAACTGTGTACATCACGAACCCCTTCCACGCTTAAGGCTTGTGTACGCATTGCCTCTGTTTCTGCTACGGGGAGCGCGGTGTCGACCAGCTCTTTCATGCTATTGGCCACCAAGCCCCAACCGATATGCGCCACCATCAACCCCACTATCAAAGCGGCTGCTTGATCAAGCCAGTGAACTCCCATCATGGTGCCTACAATACCGACTAAGACGACAATTGAAGACAGTGCATCGCTTCGACTGTGCCACGCATTGGCAATCAGTAGGTCTGATTTTATTCTTTTCGCCACACGCATGGTGTAGTGGAAAATCCATTCCTTACCTGCAATGGATAATACGGTAATTGCAATTGCCCATAATCCGGGAGTGGCAAGTTCATTTTGCTTGAATAATCGAACCATGCTGTCGTAGGCGATAGCGCCTGCCACCGCCATCAATAAACTCCCTAGAATAAGCGTGCCCATAGTTTCATAACGGGCATGACCGTAGGGGTGCTCTTTGTCAGGTGCTTGTCTGCCATAGTGAGTAACGCCAATCACTAAAATATCAGTTAATAGGTCTGACAGAGAGTGAATGCCGTCTGCGATCAATGCATGGGAGTTGCTGGCCCAGCCAATGATGATTTTTAGTATGCCTAGAAAGGTATCCAGTAACGAACCAATCAGAGTAACTTTATGCGCGTCTCTTGCTTGCTCTTGATGCATTTCATGCCTCTAACTGTTCGGGATACGGTACTCATTTCGGCTGATCAGCGTCTAGCGATTAATCAAGCCTCGACTGTTCAGGATAGGGTTTGCATACATCCTTAAAATATAGGGGATATAATGCTCAGGGTAGCCTGATAAACGTTCATCAAATACTTTGCGCTCTTGTGCTGTTATTTCAGGCTTACCACTCAGATTGTCATAGCCTCCTAGACGCTCTAATGCCAGCCAGTTTGATGGGTAAAAGCAGTAGTTATCTAAGATGTTTTGATCAATTTTCTGGGCTACTTCATCTGCATTCTCTAGTTGACCGGATAACGGAGCAGAAAAGTGCAGGTGAACACGGCCTTTATAACCAGAGATGCCATTTACGATGCTTTTAATATCTTCAAAGGCTGGCTTCTTATAACTGCCTTCTGTTGCAATGGTGTGAAATTCTTTAGCTTTTAGCTCATCACAAGGATCATATTCATAAGAAATTGAAACGGGGACAATGTTTAGCTCGTTCATAACTTCTGAAAAGCTAGGGCCTTCGCTTTTCTTTTTTCGACTCATAAAGAACATTTTAATAATGGCTGGATCTGTATAATCGATACCATCTTTAGCACGTCCTTCTTTCTGAGCAATCCAAATAGAGCGTTGCTCTTCTAGCAGAGAGTAATTGATATAGGCAGACAGTTCGGTCAGAGCCTTCATCATCTCACGCACGCCTTTAGCGGAACGCTTTACAATAAAACTTTTGTTCAGACGCATTAGGTCACTGACATAAGGCTTTTGCAGCAAGTTATCGCCAATGGCAATACGGGCCGTGTCCTGCTCAGCTTGATAGAGTGCGTAGTTAACAAACGCAGGGTCCATCGCAATATCACGGTGGTTGGCGACAAAAAGATAGGGCTTGCTGAAGTCTAAGTTTTCGAGTCCTGATACAGTAAAACCATCCGTTGAAGTTTTGATCATGCGTGCCATGTAGAACGAAATTTGGCTTTGGAACTCATTGACTGTTTTGATATTTGAGAACTGAGCATGGAGTTTACGGCGAATCAAGGGGCGTAAAATAAAGCCCATCAGATTGTGGATCTGAGGAAAACGGAATTTGCAAATCGCATCAATCAGCTCAGGATGGGTGATGATACGTTGAATCACCTCTGGTGCTTCTTGATCGTGGTAGGGGCGAATATCCTGAAACGGGTCGGGCGCCGATGTATTCATGTTGTGCTAATGTCCGTTATGAAAGCGAGTGTTTATTATTAAGGGGAGGTAAGTGTTTACCCTTGTCAGTGCTTAGGACTGACCTAATTCTGCAACGCCACCTAACCACTCAATCAAATGGTCAGTGAAGCGCTGTAGTTCTAAACTCATTAAAGCAAAGTCTGCATCTAGTTGCGTTATGGGGTCTTCATCTACATAACTATCCCGCGCCTCATCTAATATATCATCACCGAAACGTAGGCGTTTGATACACAGGTCCTCCTGTAAAATGCACTGCACACGCTCTTGCCAATTGATCGCAAGTTTTACAACCTGCTTGCCCGTTTCAATATGCGCCACAACCTCATCTGCATCTAAATCAGGCTGTTTACAACGAATTACACTACCTTCCTCTAAATCACTGCGCAGTTCACATTGACCATCTAAAAGCAAACCAATAGGTCTTTTGTGTGTGTTGCCTAGCCATTGTGTCATCACATGCGCGGGGCTTAGCTGAGTGTTAATAGGAATAACAGGGAGTGAGCCTAAAGTTTGGCGTAGCAGGTCCAAAAATTCTTCTGCTTTTTTACTGCTGACAGCGTCAATCAAAATACGCTGTTGAGTTAAATCAATATAACCCCAAGTGTAACTAGAGCGCACAAATGCACGGGGTGTCAGTTCAGATAGCAGCTCTTCCTTTAATGTTAGCTTTTCTTTTCTACCTACCTTGCGCTGTTCCTTTAACTCAATTGCGGCGATGCGTTCTTTTAGAGCTTCATTGACTACAGCAGCGGGAATTACTTTTTCTTGTCGACGCATACAGAGCAAAATATTGTGATGACTACTGTGGTAAAGCGTCATTGCATTAGGGGTGGGTAAACTCCAGCCTGCACGATAAGTCTCAATGCTTTTGCATGGTTCAAATTGAAACGCCTGTAGCTGCCCCTCTAGCTGAGCCATATCAATGGTGATGGGTTTGCTGAACTGAAACAGTTGTAGGTTTTTGAACCACATTGATTGTCTATCCGTCATAAATTGGAGCGATATTATCTAAGGAAGTGCCGTAAATGTCACGCTGGTTACGGTTTGTAACAAAGTTGAGATCAAGCTTCCACATAGATTTGGTGAGGCTTTGAGCTGTAAGGTTAGTGTATTGAAATGCAACTGTCATAAAACTGTCAGCTAAGTGTCATTTTAGTTTGGCAAGGTTGCCTTATTTAGATGCGATTAGCTTGTGCCTATTAACAGGTTAAAGCAGTGATCTCTCCATATAGGAAAGGCTGACCATTATATGAAAATTGCGACGGTAACCCGTGCAACCTCAGTAGTTCTTGTACTTATTGCGATCTCTTTAGCCGCAACCTTGCTTTGGGGGTTGAAGCGGTTAAATAGCGCGTTTACAGCCACTCAAGAATATGCAGTACTAAAAGAAGAAGTGTCTATTGATCTGCGTAAAACAGTACAAAACTATTTATCAACAGGCGATGCCGTCGAGTTAAATCGGGCTGAGCAGCAATTAAAACAACTGGCTGAGCAGCGCTTGCCGCTATTACCTTCACAGGTTTCGGCCTCAATACAGCCCTCATTGAAAGCGCTAGAACAAGGTTTGACAGGACAGTTTCGTGGTGCAGGCAAGCTTGCGGGCAATCAGAAAGGCTTACTGATACAAGCTGAAAAAGAGATCGCAGACAGTATCGACAGCCTTTATGACTACAGTATCGAAGGTGCTGTTGTGAATAATGCTGTAGCCCAGCGTTATCAACAACAACTGCATGAGCTGGCGCTTGGTCTTGTTAGGGTGAAAAGCTTACGCGAGCAGTTTGCAGATACAGGTAATGCATCTTATCGTAGCTCTTTACTTGAGCGTGTGAATCAACTGGGTACTAATGTAAAGAGTCTGCAACTGTTACCAAGGCTTGGCATTTATGTCGAGCAAGAAGAAGATGATATGCAGGCTTTGATGGGCTGGGGAGATGAACAATCAGAAGGGCAGCCCAAAGTTGATAAGGGGGATGATTTAATCTCTGCTTTGCAAAGCTTGGTACGTCGCTATCCGTCAGAGCTAGAAAGCACCTTAAACAATATTGAATTAGGTGTTACCAGTCGTAAAGCCGTGAATGGTTTGATTGATCAGTTAGAGATTCGCATCGCCGATGGGCAAGATGCCATTATTCAGCACCGTGCGGAGCTAGACGAGCAGGTTCGCTTTATCTTTATCTGCTACGTGGCATTAATTGTCGCCGTTGCCTTTGTCTTGCATCTGTTTCAAAGTCGAGTGGTATTAAAAGGCTTAAATGAGCTTTCTGCTGCAATTAATCGCTTAGTCAGCAGTGGTGAAATGAAGTTAATTCCCGTGCGTAGCCCCGAAAGTGAAACGGGTGCTATCGCTATTAATTTCAATCATCTGATTGAAAAAATGCAGCTCCAACAGCAAGAAAAAACTCAACAGCTGGGCCAAATTACTGATTCATTAGAAGTGGTACTATCAGATATCGACACTATCAGTAAGACGGCCAACGAAACTCGTAATTATGTCTCCAAGTCTCACAGTTTTACTAATGAACTGACGCGTCTGGCAAAAGATGTTAATGCCAGTTCAACACAGGTAGAGAATTTTGCCCGTGAAACCGCAAGCTTTATGGTAGATAGTCAAAAGAGTGCGCGTAATGTTGAGATTGCCAGTCAGCAAACAATTGAGACGCTTGCCCAAGGGCGTAACTCTTTAGATCAACTGGTCAGTGCCGTAGATGAAGTGACCAGCATTTTAGATGTGATCAGTGGTATCTCGGATCAAACTAACCTGTTGGCTCTTAATGCTGCGATTGAGTCAGCGCGAGCCGGAGAACATGGACGGGGCTTTGCCGTTGTTGCGGATGAAGTACGCAACCTTTCAATGGAAACTCAAAGTTCAGTTTCTAAAATTGGCTTGATTTTGGATCAGCTAAAAAGAGCCTCCACAGGCTTAAAAACCAATATGGCAGAAATTTCAGTTGCTGCTGAAGAACAAAAAACAGCAGCAACTTATTTGTTGGAAATGTCACAGGTCGTACAGGGGCACTCTGATAAAGCTGCAAGCTTTGCCCATCAAGGTGCAGCTGTAGCACGTAGCCAAGTGGCGCAAGTTGAGGTCTTTATCTGCTCAATGGAGGAAATGGAGCAGCAAGCCCGTCAAGCAGAAGATGTAATTCTGTCAGTTCAGACTGAGGTACACGAGAAAGTATTGTGGATTTCGAGCGCACTGGGTGTGTCGCGTAATAAAAAAGAACTACTGCTATGATGATCAAAGAATAGATAGGCGTATAACCTATTGAACTGCTTGTTTTGTCAAAACAAGGGTGAATATTAACGCTATTCGCCCTCTGCGTTAAACTCCCACCCACCCTAGAATCTTTACCATTACGTTGTCTTCGTCTCAGAAAGCCTCAGAACGCTAAATAGCTGATATGGAGCACAAAAAAGGGTATAATCCAGCGAATTTTACAAACGAAGCGTTGCAGTGCTGTTAATAAGCTGCCGCTGCGACCAAAGTGTTGGCGATAAAGGATTCGGATACTCATGGGTGAATTTGCTAAAGAGATTCTGCCGGTCAATATCGAAGACGAGTTAAAACAGTCGTATTTAGACTATGCCATGAGCGTAATTGTCGGGCGCGCGTTGCCTGATGTACGTGATGGTCTTAAACCGGTACACCGTCGTGTGTTATTTGCGATGCACGAATTAGGCAATGATTGGAATAAAGCCTATAAAAAATCTGCCCGTGTGGTGGGTGACGTAATCGGTAAATATCACCCTCATGGTGACAGTGCGGTTTACGACACCATTGTACGTATGGCACAGCCTTTTTCGATGCGTCATATGTTGGTCGATGGTCAAGGTAACTTTGGTTCGATTGACGGCGATAATGCGGCGGCGATGCGTTATACCGAAGTGCGTATGGCTCGCATCTCTCATGAAATGTTGGCTGACCTAGACAAAGAAACCGTCGATTTTGTAGACAACTACGACGGTAGCGAGCGCATTCCTGAAGTACTACCGACCCGTGTACCTAATCTATTGGTCAACGGTTCTTCGGGTATTGCTGTGGGTATGGCAACCAATATTCCGCCGCACAATTTGGCGGAGGTAATCAATGGTTGCTTAGCGCTTTTGGATGATCCCGATCTCAGTGTTGATGATCTGATGGAATTTATTCCAGGGCCAGATTTTCCAACGGCTGCGATTATCAATGGCCGTGCAGGTATTCTACAGGCATACCGTACAGGTCGTGGTCGCATTTATGTGCGTGCTCGTCATACCATTGAACGTGATGACAAAACCAATCGTGAAACCATCATCATCCATGAGATCCCTTATCAACTGAACAAAGCGCGCGTGATTGAGCGTATCGCTGAGTTGGTAAAAGAGAAGAAGATCGAAGGTATCTCAGAGCTACGCGATGAGTCAGATAAAGATGGCTTGCGGGTTGTGATTGAGCTGAAGCGTGGTGAGTCTGGTGAAGTGGTTGTTAATAACCTATTTGCACAAACTCAGTTGCAAAACGTTTTCGGTATCAACATTGTGGCACTGGAAAATGGTCAGCCGAAGGTGATGAACCTAAAGCAACTGATTGAGGCTTTCCTGCGTCACCGTCGCGAAGTCGTCACTCGTCGCACTGTTTATGAGTTACGTAAAGCCCGTGAGCGTGGTCACCTGTTAGAAGGTTTGGCCATTGCGTTGGCTAATATTGACCCTGTCATTGAGTTGATTCGTACCTCTCCATCAGCTGCTGAAGCAAAAGAGAAGCTGTTAGCGAATCCTTGGACGCCGGGCAATGTGATTGCGATGTTGGAGCGCGCAGGTGCAGATTCTTGCCGTCCTGATGAGTTAGAGGCCGAGTTTGGCTTACGTGATGACAGCTATTATCTATCCCCTGCCCAAGCACAAGCCATTCTTGAGTTACGCCTGCATCGCCTAACAGGTCTTGAGCATGAAAAACTACTGAACGAATATCAGGAAATTCTGGGTAAAATTGCAGAGTTGGGCAGTATTCTGGCTGATTCTGAGAAGTTGCTACAGGTGATTCGTGAAGAGATGGTGGCGATTCGAGATCAGTATGGCGAGCCTCGTCGCACCGAGATCATCAGCAGCCAACTTGATCTGACGATGGAAGATCTGATCACCGAAGAAGATATGGTGGTGACCATTTCTCGTACTGGTTATGCCAAAGCGCAGCCACTCAGTGATTACCGTGCTCAGCGTCGTGGTGGTCGTGGTAAATCTGCTACCGCAGTAAAAGATGAAGATGTGGTTGAACACTTATTGGTGACTTCAACCCATGACACGGTGCTGCTGTTCAGCAACAAAGGTAAAGTGTACTGGCTAAAAGTTTACGAGCTGCCGCAAGCGGGTCGTGGCTCTCGCGGTCGTCCAATGGTGAACTTGCTACCGTTAGATGAAGGCGAGCAGATCAGTGCAATTTTACCTGTACGTGAATATCAAGAGGATCACTATGTCTTTATGGCAACCGCCAAAGGCACAGTGAAGAAAACCGCTTTAAGTCAGTTCTCTCGTCCACGTAGCAGCGGTTTGATTGCACTGGATATTGAAGAGGGTGACCGTTTGATTGGTGCTGCGATTACCAATGGTACTCAGCATGTGATGCTATTAAGCAGCGCCGGAAAGATGATTCGCTTTGATGAAAACGATGTGCGCGCAATGGGTCGTACCGCTCGTGGTGTACGCGGTATGCGTTTACCTGAGGGCGCTCAGGTGATCTCTTTGATTATTCCTCAAACCAACGTGATTGCCTCAGAGGATGAGGAGCAAGTTGTAGAGGCCGTTGACGCTATTGACGGCGAATCAGCGGTGCTAGAAGATCAAGAGATCTATATTCTGACGGCATCAGAAAACGGCTACGGTAAACGTACTCGCCTAGAAGCTTTCCCTGTATACGGACGTGGTGGTCAGGGCGTAATCGCCATGCAAACCAGCGAGCGTAACGGTCAGCTTGTTGCGGCAATTCAAGTGTCTAGCGCTGATGAAATGATGCTGATTACCGACCAAGGTACATTGGTGCGTACTCGAGTCAGCGAAGTTTCGATTTCAGGCCGGAACACTCAAGGTGTTACCTTGATTCGTTTGTCTGATGAAGAACGCTTGGTCACTGTAGTGCAAGTGAATGAACCCGAAGGTGTAGACGATTTGTCTGATGAGGCGCAGAATGATGCTTCGGTAGAAACCGAAGTACAAGCGCCTGAACAGCCGACAGATAGCCAAACACCAGCCTCCGACGAGGCATAAAACAACAGGGGCTTAGGCCCCTGTTTTGTTTCACTTGCTATAGATCTAGTCAAGTGGAGAGAGCAAGTGAAAATAACGCAAGTTGATTGCAGAGCGAAAATAGCGGGTTGCAAAGTGCAAGCTTGATTACCCCTAGTTTCAACTAACAGAAGGTTTAAAAGAAGTTTATCTTCTTCTATGAGAACACCAGAATGACACGTAAATATAACTTTTGTGCAGGTCCCGCAGCACTTCCTGAAGCGGTTCTTAAAACAGCTCAAGCGGAGATTCTTGATTGGCAGGGCCGCGGTCTTTCCGTAATGGAAATGAGTCATCGCAGTGATGAGTTTGTCGCTATTGCCAAAAAAGCAGAGCAAGATTTTCGCGATTTGCTTGGTGTTCCAGATAATTACAAAGTGTTGTTTATGCAAGGTGGCGCAAGCAGCCAGTTTGCGATGGTGCCTCTAAACCTGTTAGGGCAAGGTGGTCAAGCCAATTATGTGAACACTGGTGTCTGGTCGAAAAAAGCCATTGCAGAAGCCAAGCGTTATGGCAACGTGAACATTGCCGCAAGCACCGAAGACCGAAACTTCTTTATTGCACCAAGCCAATCAGAGTTGCAACTCTCTGAAGATGCGGCTTACTTGCATTACACCAGTAATGAAACCATTGGTGGTTTGCAGTTTGATTATGTACCACAAGTGGGTGATGTGCCTTTAGTCTGCGATATGTCATCTGACATTTTATCTGCACCTATTGATATCAGTCAGTTTGGTTTGATCTACGCCGGCGCGCAGAAAAATATCGGCCCAGCAGGTTTAACCATCGTGATCGTGCGCGAAGACTTATTAGGACGTGAGTTGGCACAAAACCCAACTATGTTCAGCTATAAAGTCGCTGCTGATAATGATTCGATGTACAACACGCCTCCAACTTACGCACTGTACTTATCAGGTTTAGTATTTGACTGGCTGAAAAACGAAGTCGGCGGCATTGATAAAATGGCTGAAATTAACCAGCGTAAAGCCGCTAAACTTTATACTGCAATCGATAACAGTGCCTTCTATGGTAACCCTATTGCGATACCCAACCGCTCGATTATGAACGTGCCATTCACTTTGGCTGATGCAAAGCTAGAGTCGGTGTTCCTAAAAGAGGCGGAAGCTGCTGGCTTACTTAACCTCGCAGGTCACCGTTCTGTAGGTGGTATGCGTGCAAGTCTATACAACGCAGTGCCAGAAGCTGCGGTTGATGCATTGATCGCCTTTATGGCCGATTTTGAACAGCGTCAAGGTTAGTAAGGCAGATTAAAGCTTAAAGCAAGGATTCAAAATAATGACAGAAGCAGAGCAGCTCGCAATATTACGCGACCAAATTGATCAAATTGATCAACAGATTCAAACGCTGATCAATCAGCGTGCACAGTGCGCACAAAAAGTAGCCGAAGTGAAACAAGCTTCTGGTGGTGATGTGCAGTTTTATCGACCAGAGCGTGAAGCGCAGGTTTTACGCCGTGTGATGGAGCGCAATCAAGGCCCGCTTTCTGATGAAGAGATGGCGCGCTTGTTTCGTGAAATCATGTCCGCTTGTTTGGCACTAGAAGAGCCTGTAAAAGTAGCGTTCTTAGGTCCAGAGGGTACTTTCACTCAAGAGGCTTCCCTCAAGCACTTTGGGCATTCGGCTGTTACTACGCCAATGGCCTCGATTGATGATGTATTCCGCGAAGTAGAAGCGGGTGCGGTGGCCTATGGTGTGGTGCCTGTTGAGAACTCAACAGAAGGCGTGATTAGCCATACCTTAGACAGCTTTATTGATTCATCACTAAAAATATCGGGTGAAGTGGTGTTGCGTATCCACCAGTATCTACTGGTAGGTACGAATACCCGTCGTGATAAGATTTCACGCATCTATTCCCATTCGTCCTCGTTGGCGCAGTGCCGTAAGTGGTTAGATCAGCACTATCCAACCGCTGAGCGTATCGCGGTAAGTAGCAACGCTGAAGCGGCACGCTTGGTGCAAAGTGAATGGCATTCAGCCGCAATCGCTGGGGATATGGCTGCCCAGCTGTATGGGTTGGAAAAATTGGCGGAACGTATTGAAGATCAGCCTGACAACTCTACTCGCTTCCTGATTATCGGTAATCAGGAGGTGCTGGCCAGCGGTGATGATAAAACCTCCTTAATGGTGGCCACCCGCAATCAGCCGGGTGCTTTGCATGATTTATTAGAACCATTCCACCGTTTAGGTATTGATTTAACGCGTGTAGAAACTCGCCCTTCAAAAGTAGGGGCTTGGAACTATGTGTTTTTCATCGACTTTGCCGGTCATGCGGGTGATGAGAAAGTACAAACTGCACTGAAAGAGATCGGTCAGCGTGTATCAGATATGAAAATTTTAGGCTCATACCCTAAGGGTGTACTGTAAAAAGTTGCTTTTAGCGGTAATCTCTATCTAAATCGTTGCCCTATTGTTTGTTAATAGGTGTAACCAAACGGGAGGCTTGTCCTCCCGTTTTAACAACAGCGTGAGTCGTCGACTTTAACCATTTCGCAGTACCATCACTGACAAGGCAGATTTCATCATGGCATGTGACTTTATCGAATTAGCCAACAAAGGTGTGCAGGGTTTACAGCCTTATCAGCCGGGTAAGCCGGTTGAAGAGTTAGAGCGCGAGCTGGGTATTAGCAATATTGTTAAACTTGCCAGTAATGAAAACCCCCTTGGGCCAAGCCCAAAAGCCTTAGCCGCCATTGAAAAAGTCTTACCAGAGCTGACCCGTTATCCTGATGGTGCAGGCTTTCGTTTACGCAGTGCTATTGCAGAGCAATTAGGTGTTGCCGCCAATCAAGTCACATTAGGCAATGGTTCTAATGATGTTTTAGAGCTAATTGCTCGCGCTTATTTAACTGGGCATAGTGCGTCTTTATATTCTCAACACGCCTTTGCGGTTTACCCGATTGTGACCCAAGCCATTGGCGCACAGCATATTGTAGTGCCCGCTAAAAACTGGGGGCATGATCTTGAGGCGATGGCCGCAGCGATCACTGAGAAAACCCGCGTTATTTTTATTGCCAACCCTAATAATCCGACGGGTACTTGGTTAACAGAAACTGAGGTACGTGCATTTCTAGATCAAGTGCCAGAGCGCATTATTGTGGTTTTAGATGAAGCCTATACCGAGTATGTGTCTGAAGCTGAGTTCCCGAATGGTATTACGCTATTAAACGACTATCCGAATTTGGTTGTCACACGCACTTTCTCAAAAGCTTATGGCTTAGCCGGTTTGCGGGTGGGTTACAGTGTCAGCAATCCACAGGTTGCAGATATTTTAAATCGTATTCGTCAGCCTTTTAACGTCAATATGATGGCACAAGAAGCAGCGATTGCAGCTTTGGCGGATACGGATTACTTACGAAAAGGTGTTGAGTTAAACCAACAAGGCATGGCTTATCTGGAGTCTGAGTTTAAGCGCCTAGGATTAAGTTATATTCCTTCTGTGGGTAACTTTGTCTGTGTTGATGTGGGACGTCCTGCAGGCCCTGTTGATCAAGCCTTGTTGCACGAAGGCGTGATTGTTCGTCCTGTTGGGGCTTATCAAATGCCAAACCATCTGCGTATCTCTATTGGTACTATGGCTGAAAATCAGCGCTTTATTGAAGCATTAGAGAAGGTGCTGGGGTGAAGCAAATCAAGACAACCCTTATCATAGGGTTAGGGCTTATAGGGGGGTCTTTAGCGAAAGCGTTAAAGGCTGCTCAGCTAGGTGGCACGCTTATTGGCTGTGACCGAGATCAATCGGAAATTGACCTAGCGTTAAAACTGGGCATGATCGACCAAGGCTCTGTGATGGCAACCGATTGGGTCGCACAAGCCGATCTGATCATTTTGTCGGTGCCTGTTATCGCAATGGAAACGGTGATGCAACAGATTGCACCTTATTTGCGAGCAGACAGTATTGTTACAGATGTGGGAAGCAGTAAAGGTTCTGTTTTGGCAGCAGCAGAGCGCACTTGGGGACAACTGCCTGTAAACTTTGTTTTGGGGCATCCTATTGCAGGTTCTGAAAAGAGCGGTGTAATGGCTGCGAAGGTCGATCTGTATCAGCGTCATAAAGTGATTGTCACACCAGCACCTTGTAACTCAGCGTTGGCGATACAAACTGTGACCCAGCTTTGGGAAGCCTGTGGTGCAGAAGTGTTGACGATGGAGATCGCCCGCCACGATGAAGTGCTAGCGGCTACGAGCCATTTGCCACACCTTTTGGCATTCTCACTGGTCGATACTTTAGCGCGCCAAGATGAAAATTTAGAAATTTTCCGCTATGCCGCAGGTGGCTTCCGTGACTTTACCCGTATTGCGGCCAGTGATCCGGTGATGTGGCGGGACATTTTTATCGCCAATCGTGATGCGGTACTACAGGCCCTTGGACATTTTGAAGAGGGTGTTGCGCGTCTGCGAGCTGCGGTAGAGCAGTCAGACAGCGATGCGATGTTAGGTATTTTTACCCGTGCAAAATCAGCACGGGATCATTTTTCAAGAATTTTGGATAATTCGGCTTATATTCCTATGCAAAACACATTGATTCATTACCGTGCAGCACCTGGTAAAGCGTTGTCAGGTCGACTACGTGTTCCGGGCGATAAATCAATTTCCCACCGTTCCATCATGCTGGGTTCTTTAGCGGAAGGTGTTACCCATATTACAGGTTTCCTTGAAGGTGAAGACAGCTTGGCTACGCTACAAGCGTTCCGCGATATGGGCGTTGTAATTGAGGGTCCGCATCAGGGCGAAGTGACCGTACACGGGGTTGGCTTGAAGGGCTTAACCAAACCGGCAGGGGCGCTGTATTTAGGTAACTCTGGCACGTCTATGCGTCTGTTGGCGGGTTTAATGGCGGGTCAGAACTTTGATGTTGAATTAACGGGTGATGCCTCTCTCAGTAAGCGCCCAATGGAGCGTGTTGCAGCGCCGCTACGTGCAATGGGTGCTGTAGTTGAAACGTCAGAGGGTGGACGTCCACCAATGATTATTCGTGGTGGACAAGCGCTAAAAGGTATTCATTATGATATGCCAATGGCCAGTGCACAGGTGAAATCTTGTGTCTTATTGGCAGGCTTGTATGCCCAAGGCGAAACTACAACGGTAGAGCCAGCGCCTACCCGTGATCATACAGAGCGTATGTTGACAGGTTTTGGTTATCCTGTGGCGCGTGAGGGTGCATCTGCAACAGTTATCGGTGGCGGTAAATTGACAGCAACCGATATTGATGTACCTTCTGATATCTCTTCTGCGGCTTTCTTTATGGTAGCAGCCTCTATTGCAGAAGGGTCAGACATCACGATTGAGCACGTTGGCTTAAATCCAACACGCGTAGGTGTGATTAATATTCTGCGTTTGATGGGGGCTGATATTAGCCTAGAAAACGAGCGCGAAGTGGGTGGAGAGCCTGTTGCGGATATTCGTGTGCGCTCAGCTCAGTTAAAAGGTATTGATATTCCTGAAGATCAAGTGCCTTTAGCCATTGATGAATTTCCTGTTATTTTCATCGCAGCGGCTTGCGCACAAGGTGTGACCCGTTTGCGTGGCGCTGAAGAGTTACGAGTTAAAGAAAGCGACCGCATTCAAGTGATGGCCGATGGTCTGCTTGCACTGGGTATCGAGTGCACGGTGGTTGACGACGGTATTGATATTACAGGGGGTACTCTTCAAAGTGGTGCTGTGCATAGCCGTGATGATCACCGTATCGCCATGTCATTTGCAGTAGCTTCTTTGCGCTCACAGGGTGAGATTTTCATCGAAGATTGTGCCAATGTTGCGACCTCGTTCCCTGGCTTTGTTGAGTTAGCTAATGGCGCGGGCATGAATCTTAAAGTTGAAAAGGTAGAGGGCTAGGCTTATGGCATCTGTTATCACTTTAGATGGCCCCGGTGGTGCAGGTAAAGGCACTATTAGCCAAATTATTGCAGCAACTTTGGGTTGGCATTTATTAGACAGCGGCGCCTTGTATCGTTTAACTGCATTGGCGGCTGAACGTCATCAAGTGGCTTTTGACGATGAAGCTGAGTTGGCCAATATCGCCCGCCAACTTGACGTTGCTTTTTTACCCGGTGCAGAAAATGAACCTGTAAGGGTGATGCTAGAGGGTGAAGAGGTTTCCCAAGCGATTCGCACAGAAGCCTGTGGTAATAACGCCTCTAAAGTGGCGGCTTTAACTGCGGTACGCGATGCTTTATTGCAGCGTCAGCGTGATTTTAATCAAGCGCCTGGTGTTGTCGCAGATGGTCGTGATATGGGTACAGTTGTGTTTACTGATGCGCCCTTGAAGATCTATCTGACGGCAAGTGCAGAAGAACGTGCGACTAGACGCGTAAAGCAGTTGCAAGCGGCAGGTATTGATGCTAAATTCCAAGCCATTTTAAGCGAGATACAATCTCGCGATGGTCGTGATATGAATCGTGCTGTTGCCCCTCTAAAGCCCGCCGATGATGCTATCATGTTAGATACAACTGAAATGACCATTCCGGAAGTGGTGACCTACATCTTGGATCAGGCAAAGGCGAAAGCTTTGGTTTGATCGTTTTTGTATTGAATTATTTCTGGCGCGTGTTTGATTGCAGTGTCATAGGGAGTGGCTGTTCCTTTTCTGATAAACAGCCACTGTCTGAACCAGCGTTAACACTATCAAACACATTTTGCATGAAGCCCGTATTCGCTGGTGATACGGAGACTGTGGAGAAGCAATCTACATAAACGTTTGGCGCTTAATCTTCAATCGATAAGAGGTGCTTAACGCTTTGATTGTCTATCCCTTAACTTGTTGATCACGTAGGAAAAATAATGAGCGAATTAAGCTTTGCTGAAATGTTTGAACAGAGCCTTCAAGAAGTTAACATGGAGCCGGGTGCCATTGTTACTGCCGTTGTTATCGATATCGATGGCGACTGGGTAACGGTACACGCGGGTCTAAAATCTGAAGGCGTTATCCCACGCTCTCAGTTTGTTAACGAAGGTGAAGAGTTCACTTTAGCAATTGGCGACGAAGTACAAGTAGCACTTGAAGCTGTTGAAGATGGCTTCGGTGAAACTCGTCTGTCTCGTGAAAAAGCGAAACGTGCTGAGTCTTGGAAAGGTCTAGAAGAAGCATTCGAGAAGAACGAAATCGTTAAAGGTGTGATCAACGGTAAAGTTAAAGGCGGCTTCACAGTTGACGTTTGCAACATCCGTGCGTTCCTACCAGGTTCTTTGGTTGATGTGCGTCCTGTTCGCGACACAACTCACCTTGAAGGTAAAGAGTTAGACTTCCGTGTAATCAAACTGGATCCTAAGCGTAACAACGTTGTTGTTTCTCGTCGTTCAGTTCTGGAAGCAGAAAACTCTGCAGAGCGCGAGCAGCTGCTAGCGAACCTGCAAGAAGGTCAAGAAGTTAAAGGTATCGTTAAGAACCTGACTGACTACGGTGCGTTCGTAGATCTAGGCGGTGTTGACGGCCTGCTGCACATCACTGATATGGCTTGGAAGCGTATCAAGCATCCTAGCGAAATCGTAAACGTTGGTGACGAAATCAACGTTAAAGTACTGAAGTTCGACCGTGATCGTAACCGTGTTTCTCTAGGTCTGAAGCAGTTGGGCGAAGACCCATGGGTGAATATCATTGCTCGTTACCCAGAAGGCACTAAAGTAACTGCACGTGTTACTAATCTGACAGATTACGGCTGCTTCGCTGAGCTGGAAGAAGGTGTTGAAGGTCTGGTTCACGTTTCTGAAATGGATTGGACTAACAAAAACATTCACCCATCTAAAGTGGTTAACGTTGGTGACGACGTGGGTGTTATGGTTCTGGATATCGACGAAGAGCGTCGTCGTATTTCTCTGGGTATCAAGCAGTGCACTGCTAACCCATGGGAAGAGTTCTCTGGCAAGTTCAACAAGAACGACAAAGTGTCTGGCTCTATCAAGTCAATCACTGACTTCGGTATCTTCATCGGTCTAGATGGCGGCATCGATGGTCTGGTTCACCTGTCAGACATTTCTTGGAACGAAACTGGCGAAGAAGCTGTTCGCAAGTACAAGAAAGGCGACGAGATCGAGACAATCATCCTGTCTATCGATCCAGAGCGTGAGCGCATCTCTCTAGGTATCAAGCAGCTGGAAAGCGATCCATTTGCTGAGTACGTATCTGAGCATGACAAAGGCATCCTAGTGACTGGTAAAGTTGTATCTGTTGATGCAAAAGAAGCCATCGTTGAGCTAGCAGCTGACGTAACTGCTGTTCTGAAAGCTTCAGAAATCAGCCGTGACAAAGTTGAAGATGCACGTAACGCACTGAACGAAGGTGATGAAGTTGAAGCGAAGATCGTTAGCATCGATCGCAAAAACCGCATCATCAACTTGTCTGTAAAAGCGAAAGATGCAGCAGACGAGAAAGCGGCTCTAGCGAAAGTACGTTCGCAAGAAGTTGAAGCTGCAGGTCCAACCACAATTGGTGACTTGATCAAGCAGCAAATGGAACAAAACTAATCGTTATTGATTAGATCGTTCTAAAAAGCCACCGCATTTGCGGTGGCTTTTTTTTATTTAAAATTTGATGCACTACAGCTTTTTGGCTTAGAAGGCTTGAATTCCCCCGTTTTGTTGCTAAATTGCATAAATACATATAGTTGTAATAAATAGACTGTTTTATTAAGCGCCAAATACAGTCACAAGGAATGGCAGATGGGAATTTCGTATCGGTCTTATATTGGTCAAAGTAGTAATCACTTCTCTGATACTTTACCAACCCCCGCTAATGGCAATCTCTCTTTTAACACCCCCGTGGGCAGTTGTATTGACCGCCTAGGACGTGTTTGGGTTGCAGACACCGCACATAATCGTTTGGTGATTCTGGATAAAACGCTAGAACAGGTGCTACAAATTTATGGCACTGTTGGTAGCGGTGCTCAGCAGTTCAATATGCCTTTCCGATTGTTAGCGCATCCTAATAAAAACTGGATTTATGTCACAGATATTGGTAACAAACGGGTACATATCTTAAATTATGATGACCTGTCAGCCATTGAACCTATCAATCATTTTGGTAATAGCGCAACAGTTGAGCTCAAGGGGCCAAATGGTATCGTCTATCATGAGGGCAAACTTTGTGTAGCCGATGAATTCTACGAAGGGGAAAATGGCGAAAGCCGTTTAGTTATTTTTGATGAGCTAGGTCAATATCTTTACGAGATTAAGGCAATTACAGGCCCAACCCTTGATGAGCCTTTACACTTGCTATGGCCGCAAGGTTTAAGCATTGATGAGAAGGGCCTTCTTTATATCGCTAACACTGGTTTTAATACCGTTATTCGGTGTGACTGGAAAGGGCAATCAATGCCTTTTTCTGCAACCAATAAACCCTATATAGATGGTTTAGAGCTGGCTCGTGATGTATCAGTGATTCAAGGTCGAATTTTAATCCCAGGCGCAGAAGCGAATTCTATTGCTGTATACGGATTAAATGGTCGTCGCCAAGGCCTTTTACAAGGCTTTTTTGCACCGATTCAAATCACTGCATTTCCAGAGAGTAATAGGTTACTTATCACTGAGCCTATTTTAGCCTCAGTACAACTTCATGAAATTAATCTGCGGGCGCTACAGAAAGACAACCAGCGTTCAACATTGGTGCTTAAATCTATAGGTGATGAACGTGATCAGTTCGGGCAGTTGCATTTTGTCACTTCAACGGCAGGTGAGTTATCTACATTAAGACCAAGCTCAACACCTACGCTAGAAAGCCCCTTGGAGCGCCTAATTGAACAACAGCAAAGTTTGCAAGAGCAGGTCTTGAAAGCTTTGCAGCCTGAAGCGATGCCTGCTTGGCTCAGCATGAGTTTAAGCTGGCAAACAGAGTGGTTACAGCGTTGGCAGCGAAGCTGGATCAATCTTTTTATACCTAAAAAAGAACTCGGTACATCTGATGTACTTTGGATGGTTGATGCAGGTAACTACCAGCTTCAAGCCTCAGACAAAGCTGATGTTGATAGCGCTAGAAAAGCAAGTTTGCCTTTATTACCAGGTTCATTGGGTATTGTTGCACTAAAGCCTTCAACGCCTTTGCCTAATCAATACCATTATGACTCCCCTTTATTGGTCGTTAGCAATTTTTTAAGCGGAATTGTCACAATTTATCAATATTATCCCCCTTTGGATGAGCTAATTCCCTATACCGTTTTTGGTGCATTGGGCTCTGAACCTTGGCAGTTGAGCAAGCCTCAGGGCATAGCGGTAGACCCTACTACAAATGATATTTTAATTGCAGATTCAGGCAATAATCGTATCTCACGCTGGCGCTTGAATGCTGCTGGCATAGTAGGTCTGGTAGATGTTTTCGGTAGGCTTGGTGATCAAGAAGGAGAGTTTCATACCCCTTCTGATATTACAGTAGATATGCAAGGCCATTGCTATGTAAGCGATCAGTTTAATAATAGGATTCAAGTCTTTGATGGCAATGGCCAGTTCCTGCGAAGTTGGGGGCAAGCTGGTTATGGTTCCGCAGGCGATAACTTTTTACTTCCAACCAGTATAGAGCACGACAGAGGCTATATATTTGTATCTGATCTAGTTAATAGGGCTATTAAAGTTTTCAACATAGATGGGCAGTTTATTAATAGTTTTAGTGGCTTCGGGGCAGATCAAAATTTAGGTCAAATGTGGATGCCTTATCTCATGCATGTCAAAAATGGCAAAATTTATCTACCTGACTGTGCATTAAATCGAATTAATTTATATCAGTTTGAACCGGAGTAAAAGGTAATGAGTGTTTTTAATAAGGCTTCAAAAATAAGGCTAAAAGTTAAACAGCATCCTGTTCAAATAGCTGAAAAAACCTCTCAAGAAGCCGTCATGAAGGTAGCTTCTATAAGCGAGTCAGATCGGCTCCTTAATCACTTCAGGGATGTTATCTCAACGTCATGTCAAAGAGATGTAGATGATGACCGACTTGTTGATCAATTGAATCAACTTCAAGAGGCGCATCAACAGTTATTGGCAAAGCAATGTTTAACTGGGCCTCAGGGCTAATCAAATGGAGTAATTTGCAATGGGGCAATCATCAATATCTATCGCAACACGAGCGTGGATGATTTTGGGGCTATTTGCGATTGGATTGTTGGCGAATACTTTAATGGATGCAGCGAAAATGCGAGAGCATTTGCGTAGCAGCTATGAAAAAGGGGTTACTTTACTTGTTGAAAGTGCTGTAGGTGTAATGACCCATTACCATGAGCTGAGCCAACAGGGTGCTTTATCTGAAGATGAAGCCAAAAGGCAGGCTCTAGCGGCTGTATCTGCAATGCGCTTTGATAATGGTAACTACGTGTTTGTCGGTGACAAAGAGGGTATTGCTATTGCCAATGGTGTTAAGAAACTGATCGGTAAGAAAATCACAGGCTTAAAAGACCCTACAGGTAATATGTTTGTACAAGCACTTTACGATAAAGCGCGTGCAGGAGGTGGATTTGTCGATTACAAATGGCCAAATGCTAAAAATAAAGAGCAATTAGACCCTAAAACCAGCTATGCCACTTATTTTGCTCCTTGGCAGTGGACTGTGGGCAGTGGTTTAAATATGGACGCCTTACAAGCAGATATCACCACGTCTGAGCTGAAGTCTATTCTCAATGGCAGCATAATTTTGGTCATTCTGTCCCTAATTTTGGCCTTTTTCATCCGCAGCATCACCACGCCTTTGAATAAAACTGTGCAGGCGATGAAAGACCTGTCGCAGGGTGATGGCGACTTAACTCAGCGTTTAAAAGAAGAAGGCAGCAAAGAGCTTGTTGCTCTAGCTAAATATTTCAATCATTTTGTGAGTTCTATACAAGGTATTATGCAAGAGGTTAGTCACTCAGCTGAACGTTTGGCCTCTTCTGCTACTCAGATGGCAGCCTCAACAAGCTCTGTTGATGACAGTGTGGGTCGCCAAAAAGATGAAGCAGAACAACTGGCTAGCGCAATGTTACAGATGATGGCTAGCGTTGACGAAGTCACCTCTCGTACAGTACAGGCAACAGAATCTACCGCACAAGCAACGAGTGAAGCACAGGCCAGTCAGAAAATCATTCAGCGCAATATATCTGAAGCGCAGATGTTGTCAGAAGATATTGGTCAAGCAGGAGAGGTGATTGCTAAGCTTGCGGAGGATAGTCGCAATGTTGATACCGTATTAGAAGTGATTCGCGGTATTGCTGAGCAAACTAACCTATTAGCCTTGAATGCTGCTATTGAAGCAGCACGAGCAGGCGAGGCAGGGCGTGGCTTTGCTGTTGTAGCGGATGAGGTCCGCACGTTATCGCAACGGACGCAAGAGTCGACTACTGAAATTCAAACTATTGTTGAAAAATTACAAGGTGCAGCTGAACAAGCTGTGAGCGTAATGAGTAAAGGTGCAGAAAAAGCAGTTGCCGCAGCTAGCACCTCAGCATCTGCAGGGACAGCTTTGGAGAGTATTGCTGATGAAGTCAGTGCTATTCAACGTATGAACCAAGAAATTGCAGCGGCCTCTGAAGAACAAAGTACAACGGTTGCCAATATTAATCACAATGTTGTGAGTTTAAGAGATCTCACTACCAATGTTGCGGCTGAATCCACTCAGATGGCCCAAGCCAGTAATGAACTGCAAAATGTGGCACAAAAAATGATTGGTATGATCAAACGGTTTAAGATTAGTTAGATATGGGTTTGCCTAAAATCTGATATTACACAAAAGAGGCTAAAGTGCCTCTTTTGTGTTTTAGCTTAAACCTTATCAACTTTTTTAGATTGTGGTGTTAAGCGTCTCATAATGCCGTGTAATAGGCCTAACTCTGAAATATTAGGTGGATTACGCTGAAAATAAGCGCGTAACTTACCTAGAGTTGCAGCTTTAGGCTTGCCGTTAAAATACCCTGATTGTTCTAGTTGAACAGACATATTGTCGAAGAAATAACTCATTTCTTTTGCATCAGGTAAAGCCTCACTCTGAGTTACTGGGTAAAACTCTGTCAGGCTTCTTTGATAAAGCTCATAACAGATAATCTGTACCGCCGCAGCCATATTTAAAATGGAATAGTCAGGGTTTGCTGGAATGAACACATGGCGGTTACAAAGAGCATATTCATCGGAGGTTAACCCGCTACGCTCACGGCCAAAAACAATAGCGATTTCGTCCTGTTCTGACTGCTTAGAAACAAATGTTGCACATTCGGCAGGAGTCATTGCTGGAGCTTGGTGTGACCGAGGTCGGGCGCTGGTGGCCACCACATGCTGACAGTCGCCGATTGCTTCTTCTAGTGTACTAACCACAATGGCTTGGGTCAGAATATCTTCTGCGCCTGCGGCCATTGCAGAAGCTTCTGCATCAGGAAAGCTTTGTGGGGCGACCAAATAAAGATGGGTTAAGCCCATTACTTTCATCGCTCGGGCGGCGGAGCCAATATTGCCCGGATGAAAGGTGTTAACCAGCACAATACGGATACGTTTTAACATAAAGCACTTCATTTAATTGCCCTTTGGGTCAGGGCTGTCAATAAAAAAGCCCCGCGAGTTGCGAGGCTTTGCAGACAAGGCTCAATCGAGAGGACTGAGCCTATCTGAGGAGACGTAAGGGGGATGAATTACATCATACCGCCCATGCCACCCATACCGCCCATACCGCCCATATCCGGCATGCCTGCGCCTTTTTCTGCTGGTACATCAGCAACCATTGCTTCAGTTGTGATCATTAGACCAGCGATAGAAGAGGCAGCTTGTAGTGCAGAGCGAGTGACTTTAGCTGGATCAAGAATACCCATCTCGATCATGTCGCCATATTCACCGTTAGCGGCGTTGTAACCGTAGTTACCTGAGCCAGCACGTACGTTAGCTACAACAACAGAACCTTCTTCACCTGCGTTAGAAACGATCTGACGTAGAGGTGCTTCCATTGCACGGAATGCTAGTTCGATACCAACATTCTGATCATGGTTGTCGCCCTTCATGTCTTTAACTGTTGATAAAGCACGAATCAGAGCAACACCACCGCCAGGTACAACACCTTCTTCTACCGCTGCGCGAGTTGAGTGCAAAGCATCTTCAACACGAGCTTTCTTCTCTTTCATTTCCATCTCAGTGGCCGCACCCACTTTGATTACCGCAACACCACCAGCAAGTTTAGCTACGCGCTCTTGCAGTTTTTCACGGTCGTAATCAGAAGTAGTTTCTTCCATTTGAGCGCGAATCTGAGCAACACGTGCTTCGATATCTGCTGCATTACCAGCGCCATCGATGATTGTTGTGTTTTCTTTGCTCATGGTCACGCGCTTAGCAGTGCCCAGATGCTCTAAAGTAGTCGTTTCTAGGCTTAGACCTACTTCTTCAGAGATCACAGTACCGCCAGTCAAGATTGCGATATCTTGTAGCATTGCTTTGCGACGATCACCGAAACCAGGAGCTTTAGTTGCTGCAACTTTAACGATACCACGCATAGTGTTCACAACTAGAGTTGCTAACGCTTCGCCTTCGATATCTTCTGCAACAATAACCAGTGGCTTGCCAGATTTAGCAGTTGCTTCTAGAACTGGTAGCAATTCGCGGATATTAGAGATTTTCTTATCAACCAATAGCAGTAGAGGATCATCTAGTTCTACTGACATTTTGTCTTGGTTGTTGATGAAGTATGGAGACAGGTAGCCACGGTCAAACTGCATACCTTCTACAACTTCAAGCTCGTCTTCAAAGCCACGACCTTCATCAACTGTGATAACGCCTTCTTTGCCCACTTTTTCCATCGCTTCTGCGATGATGTTACCAACAGTGCTATCAGAGTTAGCAGAAATAGTACCTACTTGAGCAATCGCTTTGGTATCAGTACATGGCACTGCCATTTTTTGCAGCTCAGCAACAACTGCTGCTGTAGCCTTGTCAATGCCGCGCTTCAGATCCATTGGATTCATGCCAGCAGCAACTGATTTTAGACCTTCAGTCACAATCGCTTGAGCAAGAACTGTAGCGGTTGTAGTACCGTCACCTGCCACATCGTTGGCTTTAGAAGCAACTTCTTTCACCATCTGAGCGCCCATGTTCTCGAACTTGTCTTTTAGCTCGATCTCTTTCGCTACAGATACACCATCTTTAGTGACGGTTGGTGCGCCAAAAGATTTTTCTAAAATTACGTTACGACCTTTTGGGCCTAAAGTCGCTTTAACCGCATCGGCTAAAATATTAACACCCACTAGCATGCGCTGACGTGCATCAACACCAAACAATACTTCTTTTGCCATTTTGAAAAATCCTAATATGAAAATCTTTTAGTTAATCGACTGGAACAACCGAGATGAAGAGGTTGTGAATTAAGCTTCCAGTACTGCAAAAATTTCGCTTTCGCTCATGATTAACAGCTCTTCGCCATCCAGCTTAACAACATTGCTGGCATATTGGCCGAATAGAACTTTATCACCCACTTTTACAGACATCGGGTGAATATCGCCGTTGTTCAACAAGCGGCCCTGACCTACGGCAACAACTTCACCTTGATTAGGCTTTTCAGCTGCTGAACCTGGCAGAACAATACCTGATGCAGTGGTGGTTTCTTCTTCTTTGCGACGAATTACTACGCGGTCATGCAAAGGTTGGATTTTCATTCTCAAAATACTCCTAAAAGATCGTTATTTCTCAATCTTTATATGGGTTTTAACCCGTTCTTGTATTAACCCTTTCGGGTTCAAACTATAAGTCGCTATATGCGGCCTTAGTCTGAAATTTCAAGAGCTTGATTCTATTTTTTTCGTTCAAATTCACCTTCAAGCACCTGAGGGTCAATATTCTTTGATTGCTCAGGTGGTTGATGAAACGATGTTTTGCTGTTGTGTGTATAAATTGGGGAGACATTAATATTTTTCAAGACAGCACCTAAAAGAAAATGTCGACTAATAGGTATTAAACAGGCAAATCCAATGGCATCAGTCACAAAGCCCGGTGTAAGCAATAATGCGCCACCAATCGCTAACACAATACCTTCCGCCATCTCTTTTGCTGGAATCTGGCCTTGATTAATTTTCCAATTGGCTTGATTTAGCATTGCGACACCCTGCTTTTTTAACAGATGTATGCCGATAGCTGCCGTCAATATAACCAGTGCGATGGTGCTAAGAGCGCCAATTTGCTCACCAACCTTAATCAGCACCACCATTTCGACCAATGGTACTGCAATGAATAGCAGTAATAGTTTGTTCATCTAGAACCTTATTTGTCTCAGAAGGCTAATTTTTGAATGTGACAATTGATATGGGGTGCAGATTGTTTTTTTCAATATGCAGGCTTTGTTTTAAACAGGCTTCGCAAGTGCAAAAAAATAAGTTATATTGCAATGCACAACGCAGGTGAATTCAATCGAAAACAACTATACACGCATAAGCGAACTGAGGGGGTTTTACCATGGATCTTCAAGATAAAGTAGTCGTAATCACAGGTGGTGGTCAGGGACTAGGCCGTTCAATGGCACTACGTTTAGCGGCTAAAGGCGCTAAATTGGCTCTGATTGATCTTAACCAAGAAAAACTAGATGAAACAGCAGCCTTGGTTAAAGAAGCGGGTAGCGAAGCGAAAACTTATGTCGCTAACGTTGCCAACGAAGAAAGCGTTGAAACTGTATTTACTCAAATCGCATCTGATTTTGACCGTTTAGATGTGCTGGTTAACAACGCTGGTATCACTCGTGACGGCTTGTTTATCAAGGCTAAGAACGGCGAAGTTTTGCAGAAAATGTCTCTAGAGCATTGGCAGCAAGTGATCGACGTTAACCTAACAGGTGTTTTCCTGTGTGCACGTGAAGCTGCATGCAAGATGATTGAGAAGAATATTGCAGGTGTAATCATCAACATCTCTAGTATTTCTCGTTCAGGCAACATGGGACAAACAAACTACACTGCGGCTAAAGCTGGTGTGGCAAATATGGCCGTTACTTGGGCTAAAGAATTGTCTCGTTATGGTATTCGCGTTGGTGCGATTGCGCCTGGTTTCATCGAAACTGACATGACTGCTGGTATGAAGCCAGAAGCGTTGGAAAAAGTATGTTCAGTAATTCCTATGAATCGTTTAGGCAAGCCTGATGAAATTGCTCATTCAGTTGAGTACATCATTGAAAATGATTACTTCACTGGTCGTGTGATTGAGTGTGATGGTGGTCTACGTATCTAATTTTATTGGAAACGTTGAGCGTAAAAGGGAAGGTTATGATGCCTTCCCTTTTTTTCAGCCTCTGAAAGTTAAATAGACAAACGTCCTTTGTTCATCTCAAGTGTTTTCAGGCTGATACCTTTTATTTGTGTAAGCTCTTCAATGCTTTTAAAAGCACCATTTTGAGTTCGATAATCCACAATCAGTTGAGCCTTCTTCTTGCCAATACCTTTGAGCTGCTGAAGGGTATTAATATCTGCTTGGTTGATATTAATCTGAGTTGAGTTTTCAGAGACAGTGGCGTTATTTGTGGTATCGGTACTTGTTTCAGCGAAACTGATAGGGGGGAGTGCGAAAGATAGAGCCAGTGAAAGCAGGGCGATGACCAGTTTTTTCATAAGTAAATCCTTTTTAGTTTCTACAATCCTCAGTGATTGCTTTTTGAAAGTAGGCTATAAGCTAAATTTCTGCCGTAATACTTTAACCATGCTTGATGTAGGTGATTGTGAGTTGGGCTTGTGAGAGAAACCTCTAGGCTTTAGACGGGTGTTTGTCAGGGGAAAGCAGCTTATAATATCTCGTAACTTTCTAGAGGAACCTTGATATGTCGTTGCACCCAGAGAATCCTGTTATTGTTGCCCTTGATTATGCTGACGCTGCGCAAGCACTGGCATTTGTCGACCAATTAGAACCAGGGCGCTGTCAGCTAAAAGTGGGTAAAGAGCTGTTCACTCGCTCTGGGCCTGCCATTGTTGAAACTCTAACGAAAAAAGGTTTTAACGTTTTTTTAGATCTGAAATTCCACGACATTCCAAACACAACGGCTCAGGCGGTATTAGCTGCAGCGGATTGTGGTGCATGGATGGTAAACGTACATGCTTCTGGTGGGCGCCCGATGATGGAGGAGTCTGTTAAACGTTTGCGAGATAATGGTCATAACACGTTGTTGATTGCAGTGACTGTGCTGACCAGTATGAATGAGCAGCAGTTGAAAGAAACAGGAGTAAACTACTCATTGAGAGAACAGGTGCTACATTTGGCGTCCTTAACTGAGCAATCAGGTTTAGATGGTGTTGTTTGTTCTGCTCAAGAAGCTCTCATGTTACGTGAGGTATTACCCTTAGACTTCAAGCTGGTTACGCCCGGTATTCGACCAAGCTTTGCCGAAAAAGGCGATCAAATGCGCATTGTAACGCCTGCGCAAGCCTTAAAAGATGGGAGTGATTATTTAGTGATCGGTCGTCCAATCACAAAAGCTGAAGATCCTATGCAGGCGCTGGCCTTAATTGAGGCCGAAATTAGAGCTGCTCGTAGCTAAACTAACTCAAAGTTAAACCGCTACAGTATGTTTTTTATGGGTGTGCTGACGGTTGTCAGTAAATCATCTGGTCTTAATGTGCCCCAGTGACGACACTTGGGGCATTGCCACAGCACAACTTGCTGACTTTTATAGCCACACTTTTGACAGCGTAAATAGTAGTGCGCTTTATTACTGCTGGTTATTAGCTGTTGAACTACTCTTTGTAATTTATTTTGAACCTCTGAGCTTGGTGCTGTCACTAGCTGTAGCATGTTTGCGGCTAACTTAATTGGAACGGCTTTCAACTCTGCTGTTTGCTGTGCAATAAACTCAAAAGCCTCATCTGCGCCTCTCTCTTGCTCAATTAGGCTTGCTTTTAAGCTGATGGCAGTATGGCTTGGTGCGGTTCTAAGAATAAGATCTAAATAGTTATGCAACTCTTTAGTTGATAAATGTTCTGCTATTTTGGGAAGTACGACAGAATAAAAGCGAGGATCTTGCTCTGGAATACGTTGCAATAGGTGAATGGCCTTTTTATAGGCATGGTTTTTTAGCTCTAGTTCGGCGCAAATCCAGTTAGCTCGCATACACTTACTGTCATTGTACAGCGCTTGCTTCAATGTTTTTTTGGCTTGGCTAAAATCATTTTGAGTCAGTTGTTGTTCAGCTAGTTCACAATAGTAGTGTGCGAGAGCGGCTTTTTGTTCAGGTATTTCTTTTAGTAGTTTATGCGCACTGACCTCTATTGCTTTGTGCCACTCTTTCTCTTGTTCATAGATTCGAATGAGCAGGCGTTGGCTTTGTAGGCGAAGATCGTCTTGTGCAATTTGATTGAGCTCTATCAATAAGCGTTCTGCTCGATCAAATAAACCAGCGGCAAAAAAATCCCGTGCTAATTCAAGTTGAATTTTATGTGTCAGCGCTCTACTGAGAGTGGGACGAGCAAATAGATTTTGATGCAAGCGAATCGCTTTTTCTGTTTCCCCCTTGCTGCGAAAAAGATTGCCCATCGCAATATGGGTGTCGACAGTCTCAGGGTTAATCTCCAGCAATCGCATAAAGGTTTCGACAGCTTTATCCTGCTCATCATTGAGAAGAAAAGTTAAACCTGCAAAATAATCTTTGTTTAGTGCACTGCTATCGCTGTTAACTGTTGAGCTACGATGTCTTTTTTTTAAGCTAAACCTTCCTAATCCCCAGCCAATGGCAATTGCTGCTATGAGTACTAGCAGTAACATCCATTCATTCATCTTTTGAGTCCTTTAGACCCGAAATACGTAAGGCATCTAACTCTTTTCTAGCTAGTTTTAGTGCACGTTCAGCTTTTATTTGAGCCGTTTTTATACGCATAAAAGTACTAAGAGACAGTAGCCAGCCAGTGATTAAGCCAATGAGTAGGCTTGTGAGCACCAAAAAAGCGATACTGATTTCAGGCAGCTGCACAAAAATAAGATCTATTGGGTAGTTTGCAGTATTTTTTGACGCGAAGAGTATTCCCGTGACCAATAAAGCCAAGGCTACAATGAGCACTAACCCATTTTTAATCAAGCGCATACTTACTCCTGCATCATGTTGAAGTGGCCAGAATTATGCCAGTAATTAGCAGGAATCTCATCTGTCCTGTTGCTAGATAAGGGGAAGTAACAGTCTCCCCATCATATCACATTGATTAGTCGCGCTGTTCTCTTGCTTCGTCAACTTGTTCACGTAGCTCTTTACCTGGCTTGAAGTGAGGTACGTATTTGCCAGTAAGATCGACAGACTCACCCGTTTTAGGATTACGACCTGAGCGAGGTTCGCGGTAATGTAGGGAGAAACTACCAAATCCGCGAATTTCAACTCGTCCACCATTTGCTAATGCTTCTGCAATTTGCTCAAGAATAATACGAACCGCTGCCTCAACCTCCTTTGCTGAGAGATCGGGTTGCTTTAAGCTTATTTGTTCAATTAACTCAGACTTAGTCATGGTTTCGCTCCTACCTACTGCTAATCAGCATTTATTGTTCTTTTTCCAGCTTAGTTGTTTTACTAAATTAAGCATATTCCTGTATTAAACAAAAGGTTAGTGAAAAATCAATGGAAAAAAATACTTTTTTGTTTCTGATCATTAGTCTAACCCTGTTGGGGAATCAAACTGGAGCGCGTTATACTGGCACAATCGTGCTTTAACTTTAAGGTTGTGGTTAGAAATGAGTTTAGAAACAGAGATCAATCGCCTGCACTGGCAGAGCCGTCGTGGAATGTGGGAACTTGATCTGCTTTTGGTGCCGTTTATCAAAAATCACTATGCAGAGTTAGATCAGGATGATCGCAAACGTTACGAAGATCTATTGGCTTGTGAAGATCAAGATCTGTTTGTTTGGTTGATGCGTCGAGAGCTTCCTGAGCATCCTGAGCATCGTATTATCGTTGAAAAAATCATTGAATATGCAGAAAACAGCGATCTGGATCACTTTAAATCCCTCTAAAATTTTAGATGGCTGGCGTTTGCTCAGCCATCTGATACCTTTCATTTTCTTGTTATTGTATCTACCACTTTCTGCTTCTTTGCTACTGTTCTTTGCAGTCTGCTATGGTTTATTAAGTTTATTGGCTATTAGCTACTTTGTTCGTGATGATGCGACAATTCAACACTGTGCTTACAATGACGGACAGTGGCACCTAAAAGATAAATCAGGTGCGACACGGCAGGTGCTGTTGTTTCGCAAAGTATTATTTGCCGATTTATTTATTTGGTGCTGGTTTATTGATGCTCGCGGACAAAGTTATCGACTGCATATTTGGCCCGACAGTGCCTCTGCTGAGGCACGCCGACAATTGAGGGTATTACTGCGCTTAGCTAGCTAAAACTACCATTGATCAGGGGTCAGGATGGTATCTCTAGGATCTGTGCTCATCTCAGGATAGTCTAAGGTATAGTGCAAGCCGCGACTTTCTTTACGCATCAGAGCTGAACGAATAATGAGATCAGCGACTAATGACAAATTACGCAACTCGATTAAGTCACCTGATACCTTGTAGTTAGAGTAGTACTCGCCAATTTCATTATTGAGTAGATCTATGCGATGTTTGGCACGCTGTAAGCGCTTGTTTGTTCTTACAATACCCACGTAGTCCCACATGAAGCGTCTTAACTCGTCCCAGTTATGAGAGATCACTACATCTTCATCTGAATCTGTTACTTGGCTTTCATCCCATTCTGGAGCGTCGGGGGGTACTGGTGTGCTGTTTAGTTGAGCCAGAATATCTGCTGCTGCAGAATCCGCATATACCAAACATTCCAGCAGTGAGTTACTGGCCATTCGATTGGCACCGTGCAACCCTGTAAAACTTGCTTCACCAATGGCATAAAGTTTTGGTAAGTCTGTTTGGCCTTTTGTATTAACGATAATACCGCCACAGGTATAATGTGCGGCAGGTACAACAGGAATAGAGTCTTTGGTGATATCAATGCCAAACTCTAAACAGCGCTCATAGACCGTTGGAAAGTGGCTAATAATAAAGTCGGCAGGTTTATGGCTGATATCTAAGTAAACGCAGTCACTACCTAAGCGCTTCATTTCATGATCAATGGCGCGTGCGACGACATCTCGTGGTGCTAGCTCTGCTCGCTCATCAAACCTTGGCATAAAGCGTGAGCCATCCGGTAGGCGCAAAATTGCCCCTTCGCCACGCAGAGCCTCGGTAATTAAAAATGATTTAGCTTGAGGGTGGTATAAACAAGTGGGATGGAATTGGTTGAACTCCATGTTGGCCACGCGACAGCCTGCGCGCCAAGCCATTGCAATGCCATCGCCCGATGAGCCGTCAGGGTTGCTGGTGTATAGATAAACTTTGCTAGCCCCGCCTGTTGCCAATACAACAAATTTAGCTTTAAACACATCAACATGTTCTGTTTTACAATCCAAAACATAAGCACCTATGCAGCCGTGACCTGTGCTGTCAATTTTTCGCCTTGTAATCAGGTCGATGGCCATCTTATAGGTGAATATGTCTATATTAGGATGGTTCAGTGCTTGCTCAGTTAGCGTCGAGGATACGGCTAGACCTGTAGCATCTGCTGCATGAATAATTCGGCGATGGCTGTGGCCTCCTTCTCGGGTCAGGTGGTAGGGTAGCTCGCTGTCCTCTTCACTAGGGGTAAAGGGCACACCTTGTTGGATAAGCCAGTCGATGCTGCTTTTGCTATTTTCAACTGTGAAACGCACGGCCTCTTCATGGCAAAGCTCACCGCCTGCAATTAATGTGTCTTGTACATGAGACTCTACGCTATCTTCATTGTCTAAAACGGCAGCAATTCCCCCTTGAGCCCAACGTGTTGATCCATCTGCTATCGTGCTTTTGCTCAATACTGCAATCGAGCAGTGATCGGCTAGTTTTAAAGCCAATGATAGGCCCGCAGCGCCGCTGCCGATAACTAAGACATCATGTTGAAAAACTTGACTCATCAGGCATGCTTCCAAAAACAGTGCAGTAAAGAAAAAAAGTGTTCGGTGCGTAGATTATGATGAACCTTTATGCTCAAGCTGAGTCATAAAAGCAATCGTGTCAGGCGCAGATGGTAGATAAAAATCAGTCATCAGACAAACTTACTGTAAATTTGCTATTTTTATAGCGGTAGAAAGTAGATGCTTGAAACGAAATAATTATTTTAAAGTTGCAACATTATCTAATGGTTGCTTTGTACTTCATCTGAGGTGCATTTGAGGTTGAGAGATGACAACGGATACGGATCAGCAGTTAGTAGCGCGGGTTCAGGCTGGCGATAAGCGAGCCTTTGACCTGTTGGTGCGTAAATATCAGCACAAAATTGCTGCGCTGGTCAGCCGTTATATCCAAGACTCCCACGAAGTGCTGGATGTGACACAGGAAGCCTTTATTAAAGCTTACCGTGCCATCGGAAATTTTCGATCAGAAAGTGCTTTTTATACTTGGTTATATCGGATTGCGATCAACACAGCAAAAAACTATATCGTTTCAAGGGGGCGAAGGCCGCCAGGAACTGATATTGATTACGATGACGCTGAAATACTGAACAATGATGGGCGCTTAAATGACAATGAATCTCCAGAGCGTGCTTTAGAGCGTGATGAGTTGGAGAAGACTGTCTTTAGTGCTATCAATGCGTTACCTGATGAATTACGTACTGCCATCACCCTACGGGAAATTGATGGCATGAGTTACGAAGATATTGCTCAGGTGATGCAGTGCCCTGTAGGGACTGTGCGTTCACGTATTTTTCGGGCGAGGGAAGCCGTTGATAAAGAGATCAAGCGGCTATTTGAACCTGAGCTGTCTGCTCAATAAACTCTGCTTTGAGTTTTTCAAAGCACAAAAGTGACCGAGGTCAGCCATGAGTGATGACATTCACCAATCTCTATCAAATTTGATGGACAGTGAGGCAGACGAGTTAGAACTACGCCGTGTCTTAAAAGCGAGTCAAGAGCAAGCTGAAGTTGCCCAAACTTGGCACCGCTATCATTTAATACGTAGTGTGCTACACAAAGAGTTAGAGCAACCGCAACTATTTGATATATCGGATAGAATATCGGCTGCAATAGACCTAGAAGATGAGATTGTCTTAGCACCAGAGCAACCTGTAGTTCAACCTACTGTCAGTGATAAAACAAAAACACTTAGTTTTTGGCGTGAGGCCGGCAATGGTTGGTTGGGTAAAACTGCAATAGCAGCATCTGTTGCCGCTGCTGTAGTACTGCTGATGCCGCAACCCAGTATTGATCAGCCAATGCTAGCGAAGCAATCTGCTGCGCCAGTCTACCAAAATGAGTTGCCGCGCCAAAGTCGAGTAGCACCTTCTTCTGGCGTTCAACTTGTAAGTGCTGGTGCTGAGCAGGCTAATGCTTACCATCTGGTGGATAGCCAGAAACAGCGCCAAGAACAGCTGATTCGAGCCTATTTAATGCAGCACTCTGAATATGTCTCTGCAACAGGTACGCACGGAATGATGCCGATGGTACGCGTTGCTGGGTATCAAGCTGTAGGGCAATAGATCAGTTTTGATTATTTGGATAAACGGGTGATGGTTTTTCACTATGCGTAATATATTTACGGCAGTACATACTCTTAACGATAAACGGGAGCTGGCACAGGTTAAACGGCATCATGGTAGCCTTGGTCGTTGTTTTTTAAGCATCTGTGCTGGTTTTACTTTGTTAATATCACCCTTGAGCTATGGTGCAACCGCCGATCAATGGCTGGAGCGTTTCTCAGATGCCATGCATCGTTATGACTATCACGGTGTTTTGGTTTACTCAAGAGAAGGGCAACTCAATACAGTTGAACTGAGCCATGATGTGAGTGAAAAAGGAGAGAAATCACGCTTAAGCTATCTCGATGGTTTACCTCGTGAGTTCTTACATCAGGATGACCAAATTACGCGAAAAATTTCTGGACAAGAGGTGGCCAGTGATCAAATTCATGGTGGAAATCTGTTAGGACGTTTTTCGGGTGGTTTGCCAAAAATTAAGCAGTACTATCAGCTACAGGTAAAGGGCACAGGGCGTATTGTAGGGCGGCAAGTACAGATTATTGAAGTTACACCAAGAGATAATCAGCGTTTAGGCTATCGCCTATGGTTAGATGAAGAGTCTGCGCTGCTGCTAAAATCAGTGACGTTAGACCCTTTGGCTAGAGAACTGGAAACCTTTCAGTTTGCTTCTTTCAAGTTTAGTAAGCGTGATGTGCCCTTGGCGCAACCCGATACTCAGCATGAAGCATTGCCTGATGTAAAACTCCCTTGGTTACCAGACGGTTTTAAGTTGTCTGCGGTAAAAACAGCATTACCAGTATCAGAAACCCATCGGGCGGATATGTATAATTTATCAGATGGTGTGAGTACCTTCTCAATATTCGTTGAGCCGCTACGTGAAGACTCGTTGAAAGAGGGTACTCACCAGCATGGTGCGACTGTAGTTGTAGTGCGTGTTATCAATGCCGATAATGCAGGTCGTGTTGTCACTGTAGTGGGAGAGATCCCCTTACATACAGCCCAAAAAGTCGCAGCGGCTTTTTAATTTAAGTTGCTGGTCAGTGCCCTGTTAGGAGAATGCTATGTTAGAAGAGCAAGCACTTGTGGTCGATAAAGATAGTCAAGGCGTTTGGGTGGAAACCTGTCGTCAGTCGGCCTGCCAAAGCTGTGCTTCTAAAAGTAGTTGTGGGCACTCGCTGCTTGGCAAAATGAGTCGAGGGCAAACGCAAAGAATGTTAGTCAAAACTCATCTTGATCTTGAGGTGGGTGATCAGGTCATGCTAGGGCTAAGCGAAAGCGCATTTTTAAAAGGCTCTGCGCTGGTATATTTATTACCCTTAATTGCGATGATTATTATGGCTATTGTAGGTGAGCAACTATTTGGAGCAGATTCTTGGCAAAGTTTAGCCTTGGCTGCTTCAGGCTTACTGATTGGTTTTTTGTTTGTGCGTAGCTATAGCAAACAGCATCAGCTCGATCCTAATTACCAACCTGTGGTATTACGTAAGTTAGTAGTGCCAAATGCATCTGTGCAAAAAATACCGCTTTCCACACTATAAGCTCAAAAGGCTTCTTTTCGAGTCTCTGTCATTGGAGCATGTTATGAGAATAATTCAGCAAGGTTTTGCTTTTTTGGGTTTAGCGTTTGCGCTATTACTTTTTTCAACGCTTACACAAGCAGCATCTCTGCCAGATTTTACCGAACTGGTTGAAGAGGCTGCCCCTGCAGTGGTTAATATTAGTACGACTAAAGCGCCAGATCCAAAGCGCGCGCACCCATTATCTGGCTTAAAAGAAGAGGATTTGCCGGAAATCTTTAGGCATTTCTTTGGTGGTAAAATACCTACGCCTAATGCACCGAGAGGACAAACGCCTCCTCAGCAGTCATTGGGTTCAGGTTTTATTATCTCAGAAGATGGTTATCTGTTAACGAACAATCACGTTGTTGAGGGTGCTGAGCAGATCATTGTTCGCCTTTCCGATCGTCGAGAATTAGAAGCAAAGGTTATAGGGCTAGATAAGCGCACAGATCTTGCGTTACTGAAAATAGACGCGCAAAACCTGCCCGTTGTTGAGTTGGGTGATTCATCGAAGCTTAAAGCAGGTGAGTGGGTGCTGGCTATTGGTTCACCTTTTGGTTTCGACCACTCCGTAACCGCTGGTATTGTCAGTGCAGTAGGGCGTTCATTACCTAATGAAAACTATGTGCCTTTTATTCAAACAGATGTTGCCATCAATCCCGGTAATTCTGGCGGCCCTTTATTTAACTTAGAGGGTGAGGTAGTGGGTATTAATTCTCAAATTTATACCCGATCGGGTGGTTTTATGGGGCTATCATTTGCTATCCCAATTGATGTTGCCATGAATGTTGCTGAACAGCTAAAAACAGAAGGGCGCGTTGCAAGGGGGTGGCTGGGTGTTATCATTCAAGAGGTAAACCGTGATTTAGCAGAGTCTTTTGGTCTTAAAAAGCCAATGGGGGCTCTAGTTGTACAGGTCGCCTCAGATGATCCAGCAGGTAAGGGTGGTATTCAAGAGGGTGATATTATTCTTGAGTTTAATGGTGTTGAAATTCACCGCTCTGGTGAACTGCCACCTGTAGTTGGGCAAATTCATCCAGGCGACAGTGCTAAAGTTAAAGTGCTCCGTGGTGGTAAACGTATTTTCTTAACCATTGTGATTGAAGAGCTGCCAGAGCAATCAATTGCAGCGGCCAAAGCACCAGAGGAACCGAAAGTTGCCCCAGCAGACCGTTTAGGTTTGCGTGTGGTGGATTTATCTTCTGAACAGAAGCAGCGCTTACAAGCAGATCACGGCATTCTGATTCAAGATGTTGTGGCTGGTAGTGGTGAGCGTGCAGGCTTACGCTCGGGAGACCTTTTAACTATGTTAAATGGCGTTCAAATTGATAGCGTGAAGCGTTACTTAGAAGTTGTTGCGGCTCTAAAATCTGGAGACTCCGTGCCAATTCGAGTTGTCCGCCAAGGTAGTGCAAGCTTTATCCCTTTAAAAGTTGAATAGACTTTAAGTGGAGGCTGATCTATCCGGAAGATATTCTGCGATAGATCGGCTTTTTTGTATGCTTGATTACCTGTGATACTGTAATAGCGTAGATCAAGGGAATCATGTAGACTTTGCACCTGCTTTTTGGAGCCATTTTCGCGGCTATTACCTATTTTTGGTGAATATTTACTGTGAGTCGTTTAAGTCATATCCGTAATTTCTCAATTATCGCCCATATCGATCATGGCAAGTCCACGTTGGCTGATCGCTTTATTCAAACCTGTGAGGGGTTGAGTGAGCGTGAAATGGCTGCGCAAGTGCTTGACTCTATGGATATCGAACGTGAGCGTGGCATTACCATTAAGGCTCAGAGCGTAACTCTGAATTACACTGCCAAAGATGGTAATACCTATCAGCTGAACTTCATTGACACCCCAGGTCACGTTGACTTTTCTTATGAAGTTTCCCGATCTTTGGCTGCCTGTGAGGGGGCTTTACTGGTTGTGGATGCGGCTCAAGGGGTTGAAGCGCAGTCTGTCGCAAACTGCTACACCGCAATTGAGCAGAATCTTGAAGTGGTGCCTGTTCTCAATAAAATGGATCTGCCGCAAGCAGAGCCAGAGCGTGTTGCAGAGGAAATTGAAGAAATTATTGGTATTGATGCCCATGACGCTGTGCGCTGTAGCGCCAAAAGTGGCTTAGGTATTGATGAAGTGTTGGAAGAAATTATTGCCAAAATTCCAGCACCGACCGGTGATCCTGATGGCTCGTTACAAGCACTAATTATCGACTCTTGGTTTGATAACTACTTAGGTGTTGTTTCCTTAGTGCGCGTAATGGAAGGCACTGTTAAAAAAGGCGACAAGATCCTAATCAAGTCTACCGGAAAAGCTTGGGGTGTTGATGGTGTCGGTATTTTTACACCGAAACGTACCGAAACAGGCATACTAAGAGCTGGTGAAGTAGGCTTTATTGTTGCGGGTATTAAAGAGATTCAAGGTGCGCCAGTCGGCGATACTATCACCTTGTCTAAAACTCCAGAAGTACCAATGCTGTCAGGTTTTAAGCGGGTTAAGCCTCAGGTTTATGCAGGTTTGTTCCCAGTCAGTTCTGACGATTATGAAGACTTCCGTGATGCGTTGGCCAAATTAACGTTGAATGATGCGTCTTTATTTTATGAGCCAGAAAGCAGTGATGCACTAGGTTTTGGTTTCCGTTGTGGCTTCTTAGGCATGCTGCACATGGAGATTATTCAAGAGCGCTTAGAGCGCGAGTATGATCTTGATCTAATCACCACCGCACCAACCGTTATTTTTGAAGTATTACTCAAAAATAAGGACGTTATTCAAGTTGATAGCCCTGCTAAACTGCCAGACCCATCTAGTATTGAAGAGATGCGCGAGCCAATTGCTCGGGTTAACATTCTAGTACCGCACGAAATGCTGGGTAACGTGATTACGCTTTGCGTTGAAAAACGTGGTGTGCAAATTGATATGCAGTTTGTGGGGCGTCAAGTACAGCTAAGCTACGATATTCCGATGAATGAAGTGGTGTTGGACTTCTTTGATCGTTTGAAGTCAGTCAGCCGTGGCTTTGCCTCTCTTGATTATAGCTTTGACCGTTTCCAAGCAGCGGACTTGGCGCGTTTGGATATCTTGATCAATGGCGATAGAGTTGACGCTTTGGCCTGTATTATCCATAAAGATCAAATCCGTACTAAAGGTAATGCGCTAACTGAAAAGATGAAGGAAATTATTCCTCGTCAGATGTTTGACGTTGCCATTCAAGCGGCAATTGGTAATCAAGTGGTGGCGCGCCAAACCGTAAAAGCCCTACGTAAAAATGTGACTGCAAAATGCTACGGCGGTGATGTAAGCCGTAAGAAAAAGCTCTTGCAGAAACAGAAAGAGGGTAAAAAACGTATGAAGCAGGTAGGTCGAGTGGAAATTCCACAAGATGCCTTCCTAGCTGTACTTAAAGTGGATTAATGGTATGGAAATGGATTTTGCTTTATTGCTGGTCATTGCTGTTGGTTTGAGTGGATTGGGTTATGCTGCTGATCTACTGTTTTTTCAAAAACAGCGCCAAAAGGCCGTAAACCAGTACACAAGCAAAGGCCCGCGCTCAGCCTTAGATGCAGACGTGATAGAAAAGTTGGAAAAAGAACCATGGTGGGCAGAATACTCACGCTCTTTTTTTCCAGTCTTAACTTTAGTTTTGGTGCTGCGTTCTTTTTTGGTTGAGCCATTTCAAATACCAAGTGGTTCTATGTTACCAACTCTGAAAATAGGCGATTTTATTCTGGTGAATAAATTTGCCTATGGTTTACGTTTACCTGTAATTAATACACGCTTTATTGAAATTGATGAGCCTCAACGCGGCGACGTTATGGTTTTTCGCTATCCAGTGGATACCCGTCTAAACTTCATTAAGCGTGTTGTCGGTTTACCTGGCGATCGCCTAAGCTATGAGAATAAAGTGCTTTATATTAATGGTGAGCCTGCGCCTCAACAGTTTGTCGCTGCATTACCTGCGGGTAATCCAGAACACAAACTACTGCTTGAGTCACTGGGTGATGTTGAGCACCAGATTTATAATAGCCTGACTACTGGGCAAAATATGCGAGAAGTTGTGGTGCCAGAAGGTCAGTATTTTATGATGGGCGATAACCGTGATCACAGTAATGATAGCCGTTATTGGGGCTTTGTTTCTGAAGATCTTATTGTAGGTAAAGCCTTTGCGGTATGGATGCATTGGGAGGGCTGGTCAAGTTTGCCCCAATTCTCAGATACCCGACTGATTAAGTAACGAATCATTAGCCGGCCCTCTGGGCCGGTTTGCCTTTTCTGCAGACAGAAATAAAAGAACGCTTCGAGTGAAAACAAATTTACAAAAACTATGTAACCAATTGGGTTACAGTTTCAACGATATTGAGCATCTTAATTTAGCTTTAACCCACCGTAGTTTTGGTGGCAGCAACAATGAGCGCCTAGAGTTTTTAGGGGATTCTATTGTTAACTTTGTTATTGCTGAGGCACTCTATCACCAGTTCACTGAGGCTCGAGAGGGACAGCTGAGTCGTCTACGCGCACGCCTGGTAAAAGGGGTGACACTGGCTGAACTGGCGCGAGAGTTCGAATTAGGGGATTACCTACAGTTAGGCTCTGGTGAGTTGAAAAGCGGAGGCTTTCGTAGAGACTCTATTCTTGCGGACGCAATGGAAGCCGTGATTGGTGCCATTTATATTGATGGCGGTATGGATATTTGCCGTGAGCGCATTTTAATTTGGTATGCCGAGCGTTTACGCAATCTAGACTTAAGCGATACGCAAAAAGATCCCAAGACTTTATTGCAAGAGTATTTGCAATCACGTCAGCAGGCACTGCCCAAATATGAAGTCATATCGGTTGAAGGTGACGCCCATGATCAGACCTTCACTGTTGAGTGTGAAATTGAATCGCTCACCAGCCGCCCTCTTGGTATTGGTAGTAGCCGTCGTAACGCAGAACAGCAAGCTGCTAAAAAAGCTTTGCAAGCCTTAAATGTAAAAAAATGAGCATTAACCAGATGAATGATCACACCACTTATTGTGGTTTTGTTGCCATTGTTGGCCGTCCAAATGTGGGTAAGTCAACGCTGATGAACCATATCTTGGGGCAGAAGTTGAGTATTACCTCTCGTCGTCCACAAACTACACGCCATCAGGTTGTAGGGATTAAAACGGATGACAACGTGCAGGTAGTATATGTTGATACTCCCGGCATGCATAAAATGGAAAAAGATCGCAACAAAGCGATCAACCGTTATATGAACCAAGCGGCCAGTAGTGCGTTAAAAGATGTCAACTTGGTGATCTTTATTGTCGACCGCATGCGTTGGACTGAAGAGGATGATGTTGTACTGAGTAAGCTTGAAGGCATACGCTGTCCTGTAATTTTGGCGATCAACAAAATTGACCGCTTGGAAGATAAGCAGGAGCTGTTACCTTATTTAGAGCAAGTAGCTAAGAAACGTCATTTTGATGCGATTTTGCCGATTTCTGCACATCATGGTCACAACCTTGAGCAGCTAGATACTTTGGTTCGCTCTCATATGCCTGAGTCGTTTCACTTTTACCCAGAAGACCAAATTACAGATCGCAGTGAGCGCTTTCTGGCCTCTGAGTTGGTACGTGAAAAAATCATGCGTCAGTTAGGGGATGAGATTCCTTATCAGGTGACTGTTGAGATTGAAGAATTCTCTGATGCAGGCAATGTCTTGCATATCAGTGCGTTAATCTTGGTTGAGCGTATTGGCCAGAAGAAAATCATCATTGGAGAACAAGGCTCTCGGATCAAACAAATCGGACAAGAAGCCCGTATTGATATGGAGCGCGCCTTTGGTGAGAAAGTGATGCTGAACTTATGGGTAAAAGTGAAAAACGGCTGGTCTGATGATGAGCGTGCCCTGAAAAGTTTGGGTTATAGCGATATCTAGGCCTAAGCCGATGACAGGTTTGGCTTCACGTATTGAGTGTCAGCCCGCTTATGTACTGCACACTCGCCCTTATAAAGAAACCAGTGTGATTGCTTCATTGATTACACTGGACTATGGGCGCATTGATGGCGTAGTAGCTGGCGTTCGAAAAGCCAAAAGCCGTAGCCGTGCATTGCTTCAGCCGATGCAACCTCTGCATGTTTCATGGCGTGGCGACAACAGTTTAAAAACACTTTCCGATATAGAGTCTTGTGGCGTGCCTGCACGGCTCAATGGTCGCTATCTTAACTGTGTCCTTTATGCCAATGAGCTACTGAGTCGATTGCTGCTCCCGCAAGCGCCTTGCCCATCATTGTTTCGAGAGTACGCTTTACTACTTCTACAGCTTGAACAGATCACCCAACCCAATCAACTAGAGCCTTTGTTACGCCAGTTCGAATGGCAGCTCCTAACTTCATTGGGCTACCCCATTAACTTTGTCTCAGCCCAGGGTCACAACCTACAAGCCGAGCAATATTATCAGTATGATTGGCAATCTGGTTTTGTTCTATCGAAGCAAGGTTTCTTAGGAGAGCACCTTTTGCGTTTGCAAGAGAAAGAATGGCAAGATGCTGAGTGTTTGAAAATAGCCAAGCAGCTCTCACGCATCGCCTTTAAGCCACTTTTAGGAGATAAACCGCTGTTAGCCCGTCAACTATTTCAAGTCCATCGAGCTTCAAAACAAAACTCCACACAACCTGAATTTACGCAGCATAAACAGCCCTGTGAAGATTTGAGCTGTTCTACGCGTTAACTGATTTATAGATTTCAACTGATCAATCTTAGGTGCAAATAAGGAAACAATATGTCCGTTCAACGTCTACTGTTAGGTGTCAACATCGACCATATCGCCACTTTGCGCCAAGCGCGTGGCACTCGCTACCCAGATCCTGTGCAAGCCGCAATTTTGGCTGAAGAAGCAGGTGCTGATGGTATCACTTTACACCTGCGTGAAGATCGCCGCCATATCCAAGAGCGTGACGTTCTGCTGATTAAAGAAGTGCTACAAACGCGTATGAACTTTGAGATGGCCGTAACGGATGAGATGATCGCTTTTGCTGAAAAAGTGCGTCCAGAGCATGTATGTTTAGTACCTGAAAAGCGTGAGGAGCTGACCACTGAAGGGGGCTTAGATGTCTTAGGCCAGTATGATCGTGTGGCTAAAGCTTGTGACAAACTGTCTGCACTAGGCTGTGAAGTCTCGCTTTTTATTGCCCCAGATCTAGCCCAGATTGAAGCCGCAGCCTCTCTTGCCCCTGTGGTTGAGTTACACACAGGGCATTATGCCGATGCCACAAATCCAGAAGAGATCGCGCGCCATTTAGAAGAGATAAAACTAGGCACTAAATTGGGTTTACGCAACGGGCTTATTGTGAATGCTGGTCATGGTTTGCACTATCACAATGTTGAACCTATAGCGGCAATCCCAGGTATGACAGAGCTGAATATCGGCCATGCCATCATTGCTAGAGCATTATTTGTGGGATTGAAAGAGGCTGTTGCCGAGATGAAGCGCATTATGATGGCTGCACAGCCCAAATAATTAACTTGTTCAACAGATCCATTGAATCAGGCAGATGAAGGGGGGGCTGTGATTTTAGGTATTGGTACAGATTTAGCCGTGATTGAGCGTATTGAAACTGCGTTAAGCCGCCACGGTGAACGCTTTGCAAAACGTATTTTAACCGATGCTGAACTGGCCGCATTTTCGCAGCACCCACAGCCTGCTGCTTTTTTGGCAAAACGATTTGCCGCCAAAGAAGCCGCTGCTAAAGCAATAGGCACAGGTATTGGTGCGATTGGCTGGCATGATCTTGAGGTGCGACGCGCTGAAAGCGGAGCCCCGCAGCTGGTATTGTTAGGGCGAGCGGCTGCTCGCTACCAACAATACAGAGATCTTGTTTGCCATCTGTCGATTACTGATGAAGGCGGACTCGCGCAGGCCTTTGTTGTTCTAGAGGCTCGTCAATAGGCCTACACCTGTTCTGATTTTGGTCGATTGTCCTGCTCTATCTGCCATGCCTCTAGCCGATCCAGCTCTTGATAGAGAGTCGCAAGGGTATCCTCTGCGACTAAGAGCTTGTTCATTTTCAACTGTGTTTCTAAGGTTTCGGTTGTCAATGCTAATCGTGGCACGCCGCAGTAACGGGTTGCGCCATGTAGGTGATGTACAGCGTGTACCATCTCTTCTAGGTCACCACTATTGAAGGCTTTTTCTAAAGCTCGACGTGTTTCTGGTATGCTCTCTACCAGCATTTTTAACATCTCTTTAGCCATTGCTGGTTTCCCGCCAGCCAAACGAATACCAAGCTCCATATCCACAACATCATCAATATCATCATGTTTTGGTGGCGTTACTTGCACCTTCTGGCTAGGTGTTTCGGTTAGGGTATTGACAATACTTGGAGTAAATCCTGTCCAGTGTCGAATAATCTTAGCAAGCTTCTGCTCATCAAAAGGCTTAGTGAGTAGATCATTTAAACCAGCCGAAATAAATTTATTACCCTCTTCAGGTAGTGCATGTGCAGTGAGCGCAATAATAGGTAAAGTTTCACACCAAGGGCTAAGTCGACGAATACGGCGAGTTGTTTCCATGCCGTCCATTTCAGGCATTTGAATGTCCATTAAGATTAAATCTGGGCGATGGCTCAAGGTCAACTCAATAGCTTTTTTGCCACTATTAGCTTGAAGCACACTCAAACCATATTCGTTCAGTAAGCTACTGGCGAGTAGTAGATTAGCCGAATTATCATCAACAACTAAGATGGTAGGAGGTTTTGCAAGATGTTCATTGTAGTCACTAAAGTAATTGTCCTCATAGCGGCTTAATGCAGGTTGATACACGTTGGCTGTGTTTTTTACTTTATCAGCTAAGTATGAAGCTGGTGCAGGTTGCCGATGAGTATACTGGGGTTCAAGTGGATCAATAATTCTTAATGTTTGCTCTAGAGCATTCAAAAGCTTATCGCTACTAATAGGTTTAGTGGATACCTGACGAACATTAGCACTTTGGTAACGGGCAATAAGATCACTGTCGTTACTACCCAGTAAAAGTAATACCGGAATATTTTGGGCAAGCTTATGAGTTAATGCATGAGTTGCTCTGTCAGAGGCCTCACTAGCGCTCAAGGCAATAACGGCCAGCTGAGCCGTAGGATGTTGAACATTAACACCTGATAAACTGTTATGGCTTGTCACTTGTAGACCTAAATTTGAAAGCTGATGGCTGAAAGCACTTTGGCTTAGAGGGTGGCTTTCAATAAGTAAGGTTTGTAGCCCTTTTAATTTAGGGTGATAGGCGCTTTCTTGGCTGTCATAGCTGATAGGTGTACGAATACTAAACCAAAAGGTGGAGCCTTTACCTTTTTCGCTACTTAATCCAATTTCCCCACCCATCAGTTCAACCAATCGTTTGCAAATAACCAATCCTAAACCTGTACCGCCAAACTGCCTAGTTTGACTCGGATCTGCTTGGGTGAAGGCTGTAAACAGATGAAGTTGTTTCGCTTCATCAATGCCTATTCCTGTATCAGTGACACTAAAACGTACTGTCAGCTTGTCTTGGCTGGATTCCTCTTCAAGCATCACGCGTACTACGACTTCACCGTGCTCAGTGAACTTTACCGCATTACTGATTAGATTCGTGAGCACCTGCTTTAACCGAAGCGGGTCGCTGATAAGGTGTAATGGTACATCGTCATATACCATGGAAACTAATTCTAGCTGTTTACGATGTACTTCTGGTGCCAATAATGTGATTGACTCATCTACTACATCACGCAGATTGAAAGGAATCTGCTCTATTTCTAGTTTTTGTGCCTCAATTTTAGAAAAGTCTAAAATATCGGTGATAATCGCTAATAAGCTTTCAGAGGCGTTGCGAATATTGGTTAAGAACTCATTTTGTCTTGGTGTAAGGGGCGTACGCCGCAGTAAATTACAGAAGCCTGCAATACCATTGAGTGGAGTACGAATTTCATGACTCATATTTGCCAGAAATTCTGATTTAATTCGATTCGCTTCTTCTGCTTTTTTGCGAGAGAGATCAAGTTCAATACTTTGCATCTCCATCGCTTCCATTGTTTCTTCTAGCTCAGAGGTCGTTTGGGAAATACTTTCTTCAAGCTCTTTTCTGCTCTCAATAATTTTACGAGTCATTATATTGAGATCAGTCGTAAGGTCTTGAAACTCCTGGCAGCCTAGGGGTTTAGCCTGTGCTTGGTACTGTCCCGCTGAGATTTTTTTAATGGTCTTAGAAAGTTCTTGAATCGGTTCTAAAAACTGTCGGCTTACACGTAGCCCCGCAATTAGTGAGATGATCAGCAGTGTAATTACGACCATCCAATTTAAAATTACATCGTAAATGGTCTCTAAGCGTGTTTCGCTGAGATGAACTTCTATCTCTAACCAACCAACGAGCATATTGCTTTTCACTTCAACAGGCACAAATTGAGGCTGGATTTTGTTATTTGTAATATTGTCGATATCGCTATTTGAAAAATTTAATGTAGGACTACTCTGTAATAGCAAAGGCTGAATAATACGTAATGTACTATCAGAGTAACGAATCAGAGGCTGTATTTGTAAACGGTGCTCGGCATTGCTTACCGCATACATACTAGGGCCGCCATGTAAGATATTCTTACGATTCTGATTATGAATTGAAATCGCGCGAATACTGCCCTCTTGCAAAAGTTTATCAACGATCTTACGCATCTGTTCCATATCCTGCCGCTCTAATGCATAAGATAGCGGGATGCTCAGTTGACGAGCTAAAGATTCCCCTTGCTCTGTCAGCTTATTTTCTAGCAGTGTGTAGTAATTTAAAAAGAGATGAGTACTGAGAACCAAAGCTGTCACCATTGCAGGTAGCAAAGTGATCAGTAGTATTTTGTTGCGTAGCGGCCAGTAGTTCATTGTGTTACCAAAGCAGCGGAGACAAGGGACGATGCAAGCATTAGAGTTGAAGATTATTCAATCACAGCGCTTTGTGAAAGCAAAATCACGGATACAAAGTAATTTGGGTTTTATATAGGCATAAAAAAACCCGCTATCGCTAGCGGGTTTTTAGAATTTGGCGGAGAAGGAGGGGTTCGAACCCTCGATACCTTTCGATATACACACTTTCCAGGCGTGCGCCTTCGACCACTCGGCCACCTCTCCGGACTGTTTTAAGTCAGTGTTACCACTTGCCGTAAAACAGATGGCGCAAATTATAATGAGCTAGCTTGACAAGAGCAAGAGAAATATCTGGACATTCAATAAATTACGAATAATCTCAATAAGTTAGCCTTCAAATGCAACATAAATACCTTCATAGCGAACTGCTATTTTCTCATTTTGAATAATTTCAGCAATAATAGGGAGGCGTCCTCGGCCTTTTGACTTTACTTGCTCAATAAGCTGTTCAATTCCAGTGGCTTCTGAGCTATAGCAGTTGACGATGAAGTCCTCTGTGATAGGGGCGAAAAATTCGATGTTACCCGTTTTGACTACAGCGCTGCGCTCTAAGTCTTTATCTATTAGAGCTAAGGTGGTTAATGCCCAGCCTGCCAGTGTGCAAAATGCACTAATGGATCCACCAAACCCAGTACCTTTGTCGTTCAGGTTTGGTGTTAGGCTTATGTGAAATGCAACGCTATTTCCATTAAAAGTAATGCTATTTAGACCCATATGGTTGACCAATGGAATATTGGCTTTGATATGGTCTAAAAATTGATCGACACGCGCTTGCTGCACAATTATCTCCTTATATTTATGACCAACGTTGTACAAAATCGTTTAGATTGTGCTCAGGAATTGGCTTCGTGCGCCCTTCTATTTGTCCAAGGTAGATAAAGCCAACGATTTGGTCTTGTGGTTCTAGACCTAAGCCCTTTGCGACCACTGGATCAAAAGCGACATCACCAGTGCGCCACATCGCACCTAAACCTTGGGCGTGTGCTGCTAGAATAATATTTTGTGCGCAAGCTCCGGCAGAAATAATTTGTTCAATCACAGGGACTTTATGCTCTGGTGTTACCTTGGCTATCACTGCTAAAACCATAGGTGCGCGCAGAGGCATTGATTTTACTTTGTTCAGTAAGGCGTCATCTGCATCAGGTTGGCGTGTCATTAAGCCTTGTTGATAAAGCGTGCCTAGACGGTTGAGGCCTTCGCCAGTGAACTCAATGATTTGCCAAGGGCGTAAGTTACCGTGATCAGGCGCCCGTAGTGCTGAATTGTAAATAAATGTCATTTGTTCTTCAGTAGGTGCTGGGGCTACTAAACGGGGGTGTGAGTTACGCTGTAGTAATAGTGTTTCGGCGTTCATAGAAGGGAATCTCGCTCAATGCATAGTCGATAGTAAGTCTAATAGGGTACTATTGCCCCGTTCATTATTTACGTAGGAATTGTGACATGGTTCTGTCTACATTGGCAGTTATCGCCCTTATTCAGCTGATCGTTTTGTTGATAGGTGGTGTTTTTTTTCTATTTTTACATACTCGTTTTTTGAAGAAGCAAATTAGAGTTCTTCGTGGTGATGCATCTGATTCGCTTGATGTAGCTACTCAAGGGCCATCAGATTTAACTTCTGAACCCGAGCCAAGTTTTGATATGGAAGGGGAGGCGCCTCCAACAAAGGTCAGCAAAAGTGCAATGGCGCTGTCTGATGCTTTAACTTCGCAAATGGAAGCGCTGCAGGACACTCATGTCACAGGCGATATTGTTGAGCTACGCAAAATGCTGGATGAAAAGCTATTGCTCACCGCTAATATGCGTAAGCTAATTGAAGCGTTAGACGATGATCCTGATTCGGTGGCATCGGTATCTGATCAGCAAAAAAGTACATTGAAGCACTTAGAGGAATACATCAAATTAAGCCGTCGAGAAGCAGCAGCGGTTGAGGATAAAATTAAGCAGTATAAAGAGCAGTTGATTAAAGCTAAAAAGCTGCTCAGCCAAAAAGCAGCTTCTAATAGCTCAGAGTCCTCCCAAGAGCACTAGACTTAGAGTCTAGTGCATCTTTTTTATAGTCGTTTTTTCCGCTTAGATTTGTTTGAACCATCGCTAGTGATGCCTATTTTACTGGCGTAATAAACGATTGTTGGCTAAATCAGGAAGGTTAGATGAACGCCAAGGGTTAATATCTAATCCACCACGTCGGGTGTAGCGTGCCTCTACTGTTAGCTCTTCTGGTTCACAGTGCTGCATAATATCCACATACATACGCTCTACACATTGCTCATGAAAGTCATTGTGTAAACGAAAAGAGATGATGTAGGCCAGTAAGCCTGCCTTATCAATCTTTTTGCCTTTGTAGCGTACTAAAACGGTGGCCCAGTCAGGTTGGCCTGTAACGGGACAGTTTGAGCGCAATAAATGGCTGTGTAGTTGCTCCTCAACAATTAGGTCGCTCTGGGTTTTCAGTAGCTTAGGCTCTGGGTGATAGTGCTGAACTTCAATGTCTAAGTCATCAATACAACGACCTGAGGCAGGTGCTACTTGAAGATATTTAGCCTCTTTCATACTGTAAAGCTCAACTAAAACCGCATCACCAGCTGCTGCCGATAGGTCTTGCTCTAAGCGTGTTTGTAACTCACTTGTTGATGTTAAACGGGTCTGATTAAAAGAGTTTAAGTAAAGTTTGAAAGACTTAGATTCAATAATATTAGGCGAGCTTGCAGGTACTCGGAAAGTTGCAACGGCAACCTCTGGCTTCCCCTTAGGGTTAAGCCATGACAGTTCAAAAGCATTCCAAATATCCTGCCCAAAAAAAGGCAACTTTTCACTTTGGCTAATCGCTGAAAGTTGAATGTCATCACGCTTTGGCTGGCGAGGAATAGGGAAGAGCAAACTCGGGTCATATTGATCAACGTACTCAGTTTGCTTGCCCAGAAGAGAGTCTTCTACCTGTGCTTGTTTAGACTGTTCTGTCATGCTAACTCCGAATACCTTTGCCATTATTTAATAACCACAGTGCCAAACTGAACATTGCGACAATAAAGCCCATCACAGTGAGTAGGGCGTAGACTACATCAATATCTGATACACCCAAAATACCATATCGAAAGGTATTCACCATATACAAAATGGGATTCAGCATAGATACGTTTTGCCAAAATTCTGGTAGTAGTGATATTGAATAAAATACGCCCCCTAGATAAGTCAGTGGTGTCAAAATAAAGGTAGGTACTATTGAAATATCATCAAAACTACGTGCAAACATGGCGTTAATAAAGCCACCTAGCGCAAATAAAATTGAGGTCATTAAGACGACAAGCACGGTGATCCAAACATTATGTAGGTGCAGGTCGGTAAAAAATAGTGATAAGCAGGTCACTATAGCGCCAACAGTTAAGCCACGGGCAACGCCACCTAGTACAAAGCCGCTTAATATCACCCAGTTTGGTGTTGGCGACACCAGCAACTCTTCTATGCTGCGTTGAAATTTAGCACCATAAAAGGAAGACACTACATTTGAGTATGAGTTAGTAATCACTGACATCATAATCAAGCCGGGTACAATAAACTGCATATAGGTAAAGCCACCCATCTCACCGATACGACTACCGATCAGATTACCAAAAATCACAAAGTACAATGTCATCGTGATAGCGGGAGGCAGTAGCGTTTGTGCCCAAATACGTGTAAAGCGATTAATCTCTTTGTGAATAATCGTTGAAAACGCAATGAAATATTCTTGCATGGTCATTACACAGCTACCTTATTTTTATCCTGCTGGCGATCTTTTTCAACAAGCTCAACAAACAGTTCTTCAAGGCGGTTAGATTTAGTTCGCATAGAACTGATCTGAATGCCTTGGTGAGTTAGTAAAGCAAAAGCGTCGTTGAGGTGTTGGCCCCGCTGCATTTGTAGTTCAAAGCTATTGCTGTCTAGCCACTGCGTTTGAAAGCCATTTAGCTCAGGCGCTTTTGACAACGGAGTCTGTATATCTAAGATAAACGTTTCGGTGTTGAGCTGTTGCAGTAAAGACTTCATATTGGTGTTCTGCACAATCTCGCCTTTGTCGATAATGGCAATATTGCGACAGAGGTTCTCAGCTTCTTCTAAATAGTGCGTCGTTAGAATGATTGTAGTGCCTTGAGCATTAATTTTTTTCATGAACTCCCACATTGAACGACGTAATTCAATATCAACGCCTGCTGTAGGCTCATCCAAAATAAGAATTTTTGGATCATGCACCAATGCTCGTGCAATCATCAGTCGCCGTTTCATACCGCCTGATAGCATACGGGCGGCACTATGGCGTTTATCCCATAGACCTAGTTCTTTTAGGTAGTGCTCTGCTCGTTGTTTGGCTTCAACTCTAGGGATGCCGTAGTAACCTGCTTGACAAACAACAATGTCATACACTTTTTCAAACTGATTAAAGTTAAACTCTTGCGGTACTACACCTAATGCACGCTTGGCTTTTGAGAAGTCTTGATCAATATCGACCCCTAAGATTTTTACGCTACCTGCGCTTTTGTTGACGAGTGAACTGACAATACCCAGTGTGGTGGACTTGCCTGCTCCGTTAGGGCCAAGAAGTGCGAAGAAATCACCCTGTTCTACATCTAAGTCAATGCCTTTAAGTGCTTCAAAGCCATTGTGATAGACCTTTTTCAGACCTCGAATCGAGAGTGCTTGGGTCATATTGAATTACCTGATTAATTGCAGTAGATAAAATGCAGGAGAAAGTACAAAGCTGATTGAAGGATATAAGGTCAGGGAGCCCTGATTACAAGTCAAAATAGATTCATCTAATAGCGGTGATGCTAGTTGATTTAATTCAAGAAGTTAAAACGAGGTTTTAATCAAAATGGAGCGGGAAACGAGGCTCGAACTCGCGACCCCAACCTTGGCAAGGTTGTGCTCTACCACTGAGCTATTCCCGCTTTATATTCTTAGCTGTAGATCGGATAGATCAAAGCTTAAAGGTGGCGTCCCATAGGGGGTTCGAACCCCTGTTACCGCCGTGAAAGGGCGGTGTCCTAGGCCACTAGACGAATGGGACTATATAATCTGTATACTAAATTTAATGTAATGGAGCGGGAAACGAGGCTCGAACTCGCGACCCCAACCTTGGCAAGGTTGTGCTCTACCACTGAGCTATTCCCGCTTATCAACTATAAAATCTAGTTTCTATTCAATTAGATCGATTATGCTCTCTAATTGATAAGTGGCGTCCCATAGGGGGTTCGAACCCCTGTTACCGCCGTGAAAGGGCGGTGTCCTAGGCCACTAGACGAATGGGACGTGGCTTTCAATCAATCCCTCATCGAAGGATGGCGCGCATTTTATTGACGTTTTAAAAACCTGTCAACACTTTTTTTTCTTTTCTTATCAAAAGCTTTCCGCACTATTTAAGCAAGCGTATAGGTATTATCATGGGGAGGTACTTTGGCGTAAAATTCGCACCTAAGCGCATTTTCTCTTATTATTCATCATTGTGAATGATCTGTTAGTGCAGTTAACCTTAATATTTCTATAGTTCTGGCCGATATACTGAAGTTCAGGCTATGTTGTCTTTGTTGCTAACTGTGCCATAGTGTTGAGCCTCTTTTAGAGATAAACAGGAAAAAGGGAACCTGGGAATGACATCGATGATACTCGTAGGCGTTGTTTTGTTATTGGCCATTGGCGTTATTGTCGTGGTGTATTCAAAGCAAAATGCTGAAAAAAAACGTATCGAACAGATTAGACATCTACGTTCGCTGGGTGATCGCGCGAGAAATTTGATGTTTTTGATGGAAGAGATCCCTGCGCATTACCTTGATCAGAATATGCGAGTGCATTTGGCGCGTAATGTTGCTGAGTTGTTGCAGCAACAGTTTGATGCAGACCCTGATGATAAAGTTGCCAAGCACCTTGAAAATGCAAAACAGATGGTTGAGTTTGCCACTCAAAATAAAAATGTCTCTGTTGTGCCAGTAACTGATATCCAAACTGCCAATAATGTACGTCGGAATTTGAAACTGCTTCATAAACATATCACGATACAGTATCAAGAGAAGAAGATATCTCACGGCATAGCGCAAAGCTTCCTTAAGCAACTTCGTAAAGCTTTTACTCAAACTATTATTGAAGTTTATATCTCTGCGGGTAAGAAATCTGAGCGAGAGATGAAGCCTAAAATTGCGGCTATTCATTATCGCCGTGTGATTAGCGAAATGGGTAAGCATAACCAAGATGGTAGCTTTACGGACCAGATTTTAGCTACCAAGAAACGCATTGATGCGCTAGAGGAGGAGGCTACTCGTCAAGAGCAGAAAGCTCGTTTAGAAGGCAGCAAGACAGATCAGTTGAGTAAAGAACTAGAAAAAATGGTTGAAAAAGAAGACGAATGGAAGAAAAAACAAGTTTACGACTAAGCTTGTGTGCACATTGTTAAATGTATCGCTATATTCTAGTCAGTTTCAGTGAGGGGAATCTATATGTCTAAAGATCAAAAAAGCGATCAACAATGGCAGCAGGATCTTACACCTGAACAGTATGCGATCTGTCGTTGTGGTGGAACTGAACCAGCCTTTACTGGAAAATATTACAATCATCATGACGTAGGCCAGTATCTGTGTGCTTGCTGTAAAACACCGCTATTCAGCTCCGCTCATAAATATGATTCAGGTAGTGGTTGGCCGAGCTATTATCAGCCCATTACCCCTGATGTGATTCAGGAACTCAATGACTACAGTCATGGCATGGTACGTATTGAAATTCGTTGTCAGAATTGTGAGTCTCATTTAGGTCACGTTTTTTCAGACGGCCCTGCCCCAACAGGTTTACGCTACTGTGTGAACTCTGCATCTCTAGATTTCACTGCCGCTGTCGACAACGCGTAATCGTCCATCTGAGCATGCCATGAGATTATCGTTATAGTTTAAGTAAGAACGGCTGCTATAATCTGTCGTTTATCTGCCCTGTGCTTGGGCGCTGTTATTTTGCCTCGATAATGCTCTGGAGTTGCCCATGTTAGGCTGGTACCCCGGTCACATGAATAAAGCGCGCCGTCAAATAAAAGACGCGCTGCCTGAAATTGATGTCATCATTGAAGTGCTTGATGCCCGTTTACCTTATTCCAGCGAAAACCCTATGTTAGCTGAAATTCGTGGTAATAAGCCCTGTTTGAAAATTCTAAGTCGAGATGATTTGGCCGATCCTGTTATCACCAAGCTGTGGCTGCGGCATTTTGAGTCTGAGGTAAATACACGGGCAATTCCTGTTACTACTACCGACTCAAAAACCCTGCGCCAAATTCCTAAAATTTGTAAAGAGATGGCAGGACAAGTACGCAAAGACCGTGCTGTACGAGTTATGGTTATGGGTATTCCTAATGTTGGTAAGTCAACATTGATTAATAGTCTGGCAGGTAAGAAGGTTGCTAAAGTGGGCAATGAGCCAGCCGTGACTAAGCGCCAGCAGAAAATTATTTTAGACACGGGGATTGCAATTATTGATACCCCAGGCGTTCTGTGGCCGCGTATTGAGGATCAGAACAGCGCGTATCGTTTGGCGACCTCTGGTGCTATTCGTAATACTGCTGTTGACTACCTAGATATTGCGATGTTTGCAGCAGCAGAGTTAGCGATTCGCTATCCAAAAGCTTTGATACAGCGCTATAAGATGAATAGTCTGCCAGAAACGGCAGAGGACATTTTACAATTGATTGCCAGTAAGCGTGGCGGTATTAGGTCTGGTGGTGAAGTAGACTGGCATAAAGCAGCGGAAGTACTTCTTAATGACTTACGGGCAGGTCACATGGGGCGTATTAGCTTAGAAAAGCCTGATGATATTCCTGAGCCAGTGTTAGAAGATGAAAATACTGAGCAAGCAGTACAGCCTGTGCAGGCAGATTCGTCAGTCTTGAATGAAGTAGGTCTACCCTCTCTAAATCATGGTGAAAACCAATAGTTGATAAGCGGCTGGCTCAGCGATATTTAAGCTCCAGCCCTTATAACAAAGTATGTTCCTCTTTCTTTTGTGACTTAAGTCAATAATCTGGCTGTGAATTTTGCTACCCTAACGCGGTTTTTCTTTAGGCATTCTCCTCTGGGGCCTTAATGTCAGATACCACAACTATAAGTCAACCAAATACCTCCTCTGATAGTGCTTCTGCCAAACAAGGTGGAAAGAACACCGAGCGCCGTCAGTTTGCCACTCTAATGCAGGAAGAGGCCGCTGGAAGCCTGTATCGTAAGCTAACAGAGCTAAACATCTTTGACACTTTAACGAATCGTTATCACTCCGATGACTTTAATGCGGCGCGTAGTGAGTATATTCGTACTAGGGTAAACATCTTAAGTGTTGTGTTTGCGATATTTGCACCGCTTTGGATTCCTATGGACTATCTGTTACTGGAATCAGAAGATATAGGTGTGATTGCGTTTTATCGCTTTTCTCTGTTTGCCGCTATGATCACGCTACTGTTTATCAACAATGTGCGTAAGCGTAACTTGCAGCACAGTTTATTCTGCCTAACGTTATTGATTGCGTTTCCTGCCATATTTTACACCGCAAGCTTATTTCAGTTAGTGCATAGCAACACATCATTAATCGGCTACAGCTTTATACCGTTTTTGTTGGTTGCTATTTTAAGTGTTTTCCCTTTGACCATTCTGGAGAGTGTGGTACTGGGTGCCTGTTTGATTCTTACGTTGTTATATAACGATTTTTTTGCAGGCACTTTGTTTTCGCTCGAAGGCTTTAAAGACCTTTGGTTGATCAGTACATTGCTAATTATTGCACTGTGGGCAAATCAGGCTCAGTTGCATATGTTGCTACGCTTATACCGTCAAGCCACTCGTGATCCTTTGACGGGACTACTAAATCGTCGTGTGATGATGGAGCGATTAAGCGAGTTGACAGAGCATTGGGAGAGTAACTCCACTAGACCGCCCGTCAGTGTGTTAATGCTTGATTTAGATCGCTTTAAACGTATCAATGACACTCATGGTCATTTAACGGGTGACAAGGTACTGCAATCTTTCAGTCAAATCATGAAGGAGGAGTTGAGAAACAGCGATATCTTGACTCGTTATGGTGGTGAAGAGTTTGCTGCAATTTTACCCGGTACAACAATTGATAATGCGATGAAGGCTGCTGAACGTATTCGGGCGCGTTGTGAGCAAGCTTGGGTCACGTCAAAAGACAATGAACCTGTTCGTTTTACCACCAGCATCGGTGCTGGTGAATTGAAAGTGGGAGAGGATGTTTCTGAGGTTTTGCAGCGAGTGGATAACTCGCTGTATGAAGCGAAAAAAACGGGGCGTAATAAAGTGATTCAGGCTTGTTAAGTGCCTGAATCATCTCTCGTCTAACGACCTTGCCAACAGGGGCTGCGTTTGGTTAAAAATGCATCAATTCCCTCTTGGGCATCTTGTGCCAGCATATTCTCTGTCATTACTCGGCTGCAATGTGCGTAGGCTTGCTGTTGATTCATCTCGGCTTGTTGATAAAAGGCCTCTTTGCCAACCTTTAAGGTATAAGAGGATTTTGCCGCAATAATCTGTGCTACGCGTAGTACTTCATCCGCTAACTGCTCCTCTGGTACTGTAGCATTGACTAGCCCAATGTTGACTGCGCGCTCGGCATTGATCATCTCTCCTGTGAGTAGCATTTCCATCGCCTGCTTACGGTGTACTGCTCGTGTTAATGCTACCATCGGTGTTGAGCAAAATAGGCCGATATTGACCCCAGGTGTTGAAAACCGAGCATTATCAGCAGCATAAGCTAAGTCACAGGTGGCAACCAGTTGGCAACCTGCTGCGGTGGCGATACCGTGCACTTGAGCGATAACAGGTTGAGGAATCTGCTGAATCAGACTCATCAATTCGGCGCAGGTGCTGAATGTGGTTTGATAAAAATCTTCAGAAGGGTTGGCATTCATTTCACGCAGATCATGGCCTGCGCAAAACCCATTGCCCGCGCCAGATAAAATCACAACTTTAATCGTTTTGTCTTCAGACAGTATTTGCAGCTGCTGTATCAATGCTTGCATACAGTCTAAAGACAATGCGTTATAAGCTTTTGCACGATTCAAAGTTAAGTGTGCGATACCTTCGCTATCTTGACGTAATACTAGAGCTTCACCTGTCATGCTTGATCTCCTTTATGGTTTTTATTTTAATGAGCGCTTCAGTCTTCGTGAGCATATCATGAACCGCTAAAAAACCAATGAGTCATTAAGTTTGGCTTATTTAGACGCCTTACCAAGTTGTTTGAAATTCATTAAGATAGAGATCTTTCCAGCCCTATTGACGCTCTCTAGTATAAAGTTGAAATTAACTAGAGACTATGCCCATCAACGGAATTTGTATGCAAACCATTAAGAAGTCCACAAAGCTAAACAACGTGTGTTATGACATCCGTGGACCTGTGCTTGAAGAAGCCAAACGCATGGAAGAGGAAGGTCACCGTATCCTAAAGCTGAATATCGGTAATCCAGCCCCTTTCGGTTTTGAGGCACCTGAAGAGATTCTACAGGATGTACTTTATAACCTGCCCAATGCCCAAGGTTATTGTGAATCGAAAGGTTTGTATTCGGCGCGTAAAGCGGTGATGCAAGAGTGTCAACGCAAGAAAATTGCCAATGTTGGTATTGAAGATATTTACTTAGGCAATGGTGTCAGTGAGCTGATTGCGATGGCTGTTCAAGGGCTGCTTAACGATGGTGATGAGATCCTTATTCCGGCACCTGACTACCCTCTTTGGACGGCAGCCTCTCGTTTAGCGGGTGGTAAAGCGGTGCATTATATCTGTGATGAACAGTCTGATTGGTATCCAGACTTAGCGGATATTCGCAGCAAAATCACACCTAAAACCAAAGGTCTTGTGATTATCAATCCAAACAACCCAACAGGGGCTTTATATCCTGAGTCCATCTTGTTGGAGTTGATTGAGATCGCTCGAGAGCACAATTTGGTGCTGTTATCTGATGAGATTTACGACAAAATTTTATATGACGACGCTCAACACACCTCAATTGCCAGCTTGGCGGATGATGTGCTGTTTTTGACATTTAATGGCTTGTCAAAATCTTATCGCGTGGCAGGCTTCCGCTCTGGCTGGATGATTGTCAGTGGTAATAAACATTATGCGACAGATTTCATTGAAGGGCTAAACATGCTCTCCTCCATGCGCTTGTGTGCCAACGTGCCCGCACAACATGCGGTGCAAACCGCATTGGGAGGGTATCAAAGTATTAACGATTTGATACTGCCCGGCGGTCGTTTAAAAGAGCAGCGGGATCTGGCTTGGGAGATGCTGGATAATATTCCGGGAGTCAGCTGTGTTAAACCTAAGGGCGCGCTGTATCTGTTCCCTAAGCTGGATGTGAAACGGTTTAATATCCACGATGATGAGAAATTTGCCTACGACCTGCTTAAACAGGAAAAACTCTTAGTCGTACAAGGTACGGCCTTCAATTGGCCTGAGCCGGATCATTTCCGTATCGTGTCTTTACCTTATATGGATCAGTTAGAAGAGGCGATCAACCGTATCGCACGCTTCTTAAGCAAGTATAAGCAATAGCGTGATTGGTTTTTGATCTTGAAAATATGGGGCGGTAAAACTTGAACCAGTTGTACTTGCCCCAATCTAATGTAGCAAATCAACCAGCAACATCTTCAATGGAGATAACGCTATTATGATGCGTATAGCCCTTTTTCTTTTAACCAACCTTGCGGTGGTTTTGGTAGCCAGTGTTACCTTAAGCCTGCTAGGTGTGGGCAGCTTTATACAAGGCTCGTCACTCAACCTAACTAGTTTACTGATTTTCTGTGCGGTCTTTGGTATGGCCGGTTCGATTGTGTCGTTGTTATTGTCTAAAACAATGGCAAAGATGAGCACGGGAACTCAGATTATTGAACAGCCGCGTAACCAAACGGAAGCGTGGTTAATGGAAACAGTTGCAGAGTTATCGCAGAAGGCGGGGATTAAAATGCCGACTGTGGGTATTTTTCCTGCAATGGAGTCCAACGCTTTTGCAACAGGCTGGAATCGGAATGACGCTTTAGTGGCGGTGAGTGCGGGCTTATTACAGCGCATGAGCCCAGATGAAGTGCGTGCCGTTTTAGCGCATGAAATAGGCCATGTTGCCAACGGTGATATGGTCACCATGTCCCTGATTCAGGGTGTGGTGAATACCTTTGTGATGTTCTTCGCACGTATCATTGGTCATACTGTTGATCAGTTCCTGAAGAATGATGAAGAGGAGTCTTCAGGCCCAGGGATTGCCTATTATGTGGTGAGCATTGTGGCGGAAATTTTACTGGGCATTCTGGCTTCCATCATCGTGATGAGATTTTCACGCTGGCGTGAATTCCGTGCTGATGCGGCAGGTGCTAGCTTAGCCAGTTCTGCTGCGATGATCAGTGCTTTACAGCGTCTAAAAGCAGAGCAGGAGATGCCGAGCCAGATGCCTGATACGTTGACTGCTTTTGGTATTAAAACAGGGCGCAAGTCAGGATTGGCGGCTTTGTTTGCCTCTCATCCACCACTGGAAGAGCGTATCGAAGCTTTGCAGCAGGCTGCTCGTCGATAGTATTGACCTGAAGCTAGCCGTAAGCCAGTGTTTGGTTCCCCTCGTTGTTGTAAGTACTTTCAACAACGAGGTAGTTTTACCCTAATGTATTCGAAGTTTTTTGAAGGCTCTTGTCCTTCGCTCCAGACACCCCTAAAAATCCCACAGCAACCTCTGCTGTTTTTATGGAGTGGGATCTTAATCCCCGCGACACCCTTTACTCATTCTACTTTGCCTGTGCCCAACTGCTGGGAACTTCCCGTCAAACGCTTCAGCAAGTGATCTTTCCAGCACTCTTTTAAGTGCTTTTTAAATGAGCGCGCCGAAAGGCACTTGGTGTTTGCTCTGTTACACGAGAAAACTCTCTGTTGAAGTTAGATTTGGTTTGAAAGCCAGACTCCAGATAGATTTGAGTGATTGTTTTGTTGCTGTTAACCAGTAGTGTCTTGGCACGCTCAATACGGTATTCATTGACGACCTGAGAAACATTTCGCCCATAAATTTTATTAATTGCGACTGATATTTGGCGAGCTGGAATACAGGCTTTTCGGGCAAGTCTATCAAGTGTCAAATCTGGATCTAAAAAGATCTCTTTTGATGTGATCAGAGTATCTATTTTGTTCACGATTTCTTTAATTTCATCATCTGTTAGTGAGTTATGAGGCTTTTCTTTTGACGTTTCAACGGGTGGGTATTTTGCATCTTGCTTAGAGGCTTCATCCACGGAGGGTACAATACTAAGACTAACCATTATTACTGCAATGGAGAGTACTGGTAAGAGCACCGTGTGACCAATCGCAAGAATCACGAGTGCATGAGTACCTGTAAAAAAGGTGAAATCTATTGCTAATGCACCATCTATGCAAGCTGACATTAACAACATACTACCTGCTATGCGCTCTGCTTTTAACGCCTTGTCAATATCTGAAAAGCGTACTCGCTCAGGCATTCTAGATGTTTTAAAAGAAGCATTAATCAGCGCCACTCCATAGCCAATATAAAGTAACGTTAGAATAGGATCTAAAGGTGGTCTCCAGAAAGGATAAGTAAAGGCGCTAAGCATAACCAATATTGGTGGTAATAGGTGCCAGAGGTAAAACTTATGGCGATTGTGTGCGCTAGAAAAACAGTACCAAGCCGTAACAGGTATACAGGAGGCTAATACTGGCTGAAGTAAGCGAAATAAGGGGTAATCAAAGCTCCAGCGTAAACCAACAATGGTGGTAGTCAGTGCACATAAAGCGATAAAAACAAAAGCAGACTGAGTACCCTCCTCGCGTCGAATGAATAACAGGATGGCTAAAATAGACAGTAGCAGTGCAATCACAAAGGGTAATGGAATAGCAATCATCTTGGCTCCGGTATGTAGGTGCTATTTTTGAAGGCGACTGAACCTTGTTATTGGCAGGTATTCTGTCTCAAAAGCTAATTCAGTACGTCCTAAAACCTGATTAAGGACGTCAACTACCTAACAAAAGCATACTTTTCATGTTCTTAACTTTATTAGGAAAGGAGAAAAGTATGAGCTGGTATTTTGAGGCGTGGAAGCGCTACGCACAATTTTCAGGCAGAGCATCGCGAGAAGCATTTTGGATGTTTTTCTTAGTGAACTCCCTGATATCGGTCGCTTTTGTTGTACTAGATATTTTATTCCAAATCGCATGGCAAATAGAGGCCGTTTACAGTGCTCTTATACTACTGCCCCTATTGTCTTTAGCCGTGCGTAGGCTTCATGACACCAACCGTACCGCTTGGTGGCTAAGCGTGGTTTTAATTCCTGTTATTGGCATGTTGATATTGCTGATGTTGCTCGCATTACCAAGTAAACCTTTGGGTTCCTCTGCTGATTACTCACACAGCGCCAGTAAAGGTTAGAGGAAGAGTGAAATGAAATCTAAAAGTAAGCAATTTTATTTATTCAGTCTACTAGGCTATTTTTTGGTGCTTTTATCAACCTCTGGATGTACGAGTGCAGACTCGGCGGTAGAGCAGAATTTGTCTGACTCAACCAATGTAAAGGGAGTGGTCTATATAGCATCACCTAAAGTAGGCACGCTATTGCAACTTAGAGGTATTGCAGGTAAAGGCTTGCTGATCGTTCGTCAACAAAATACAGAGCGTTGCATGGCAAGTCCTATTAAGCTAGCAGCTGGTGACTTTGGTGGGACAAGTATTGCCATTAATACCAATACACCTATCCGCTTGTTGATTTATTCTGACGAAGTTGTCAGTAAACTGCGCGCGGGGGATGAGGTCGTTAGTGAGTCATACAAAGTAACAGATCAAAGCGAAGCGTCTTTGGGCGATATCAAAATTAAGTCTGGTTTAACGCTAAGCTATGGTTTTGTACTCAATCCTGGGGAGTGGTCTTGGGCATCATTTTTTGGAAACGAAGATAAAACAGTGCATTGCGAAGAGGAGATGTGGAGCGATAAAAATAGAAGCTAGCCTCTATAATGAACACAATGCACGATATATATTTAATAATCCCCAAGTGAGCTTCAGCCTTGGGGATTTTTTGTGGCATAAGTAGTTAGCTAATAGCTCAGGTTGAGCTGGTTAACCCAGCTTCGTGCCAAAACCATATTTTTCTAATTGTGCAGCAATTTTCTTCTGACTGGTTTTTAACTGTATTTTCAGCGTATCGAACTCACGGCGTACAGGGTAGTTACGGCGTAATAAGTCAAATGCTTCTCCAGTACTTTGCCCGTTACGAGCGGCTCGGCTAAAGGCTCTTCTTAACGCCATGTCGTCATTTCGGACGTCATAACAAGCGCGTACGGCTGTTAGAATGGCGTACCACTGATCTGCCCGAGAAGAGTAGGATAGTTTGCGTAAGGGTGGTTCTGGCATCAACTGACCCAGCTTTTTCCGTACAGGCAAGCCGAAGTAATCACACACCGCTAAATACACCATTTCAGTGCCCCCTAATTTGCCATCCAGGCTATAACCTGCAATATGAGGGGTTGCGATATCGACCAGCTCTAAAAGTTCGTGGTCGATGTTGGGTTCTGATTCCCAAACATCTAACACGGTGAAAAGGTCATTTTTGACCTGTAAGCGCTCTTTCAGTGCCGCCGTATCAATGGCCGCACCACGTCCCGTATTGATCAGGATTGTTTCAGGTTTTAATGCTTCAATTCTGGTTTGATTCAGCAGGTGTAAGGTCGGATGCTCACCAGTGCGTATCAGCGGGGTGTGCATAGAGATCACATCGGCCTGAGCCAGTAGTTCATCTAAAGTGACAAAACCCTCTGCACCCTCTCGTTCAGCACGAGGAGGGTCGTTCACCAAGACATTAATGCCTAAAGACTCCAGACGCTGCTGAAGTAAGCCGCCAACATTACCTGCGCCAATAATGCCGATGGTTTTATCTTGTAGCTGGAAACCTTCTTGATCGGCTAGCAGGGTGAGGACGCTCAGCACATATTCGACAACAGAGTTTGCATTGCAACCGGGGGCATTAGCAAAACCGATCTCTTTGCTTTTTAGGTACTCTTGGTCAATATGATCACAACCGATGGTGGCGGTTGCCACAAATCGAACCTGAGTGCCTTCCAGTAATTTGGCATTCACCTCTGTAATGGAGCGCACCAATAGAATGTCTGCTTGCTTGATCTGCTCTGACGTCATCTCCCTGCCTGGCAGTGTTTCAATCGAACCAAGTTCGGAGAAGAACTCCTGCACAAGGGGAATATTTTCATCAGCGATGATATGCATGGGTTAACCTCTGGCTAAAACCTGAAAGCACTTGTAATATCAAGACTTTACAAATGAGCATCTTTCAGGCTCAATTCGTTCGGGCAGAAAGCTGCCATTTCCTTTTAGTAGAATCATATCAGTCCTTTGGAGTTGCACAAGTGATTGTTCGCTGGCAGAACGAACATGATTACTGTTTGGTTCATATCCATCAAGATATGTTCGGTGACTGGCTGTTGACCAAAGCTTGGGGACAGATCGGGACGCAGTTTGGTGGGCTCACCCATTCCTTGATGGAATCTTATGATGAGGCCGTCACCTTAATGGAAAGTATTGGCACGGTGCAAGAAAGCCGTGGTATGAAACGCATTTTGCAGCTTGATGACCAAGAGAAAGCTGCGGATCTGTTTTCAGACCTTATCAAAAGTGGCGAAATCCAACCTTCCTGACATTATTTCTATTCAAAAAAAAGCCCTTATCTTCAGAGTAAGGGCTTTATCAATAGCCGAAGCCAGATAACAAGGTGGACTTTCGGTTTTACCTTAGGCGCAACATCGGTTTACTTTGCTGCGACCAACTTGCACTGAGATTCAGACAGCGGACGGAAGGCTTTATCAGCCGGAATGGTGCGTAAAATCTTAAACAGATCCCACTCACCTTTCGACTCTGATGGTTTTTTCACTTCAGCCAGATACATGTCGTGGATCATGCGACCATCGTCACGAATACTGCCATTGGTGGCAAAGAAGTCATTAATAGGGGTCTTCTTCATCTGTGCCAATACCGTTTTGGCATCATCCGTACCCGTCGCTTCAACTGCTTTTAGGTAGTGCATCGTAGAGGAGTAGATGCCCGCATGTACCATTGTGGGCATAGAACCTGTTTTGGCATAAAACTGCTTAGACCACGCGCGAGTTTCCGGTGTGCGATCCCAGTAGAATCCAGTGGTCAATTGCAAGCCTTGTGTTGTTTCCAGACCTAAACTCTTCACGTCATGCAGAAACACCAATAAGCCTGCGATTTTTTGACCAGATGCCACCACACCAAACTCTTTGGCGGTTTTAAGCGCGTTGATCGTATCGGCCCCCGCATTGGCTAAACCCACAATTTTAGCCCCTGACGCTTGTGCTTGTAGGATAAAAGAGGAAAAGTCACTGGTGGCCAGTGGATGACGCACTCCACCTACGATCTTTCCACCGCTTTGATTCACAACCGCGGTGACATCGCCTTCCATCGCATGTCCAAATGCGTAATCAGCCGTTAAGAAGAACCAAGTGTCGCCACCTTCCTTCACCACCGCCTCACCGGTTCCATGCGCTAACGCATAAGTGTCATAAACATAATGCACAGAGTTGGCGGTGCAATATTGGTTGGTAATCGAAGAGGAGGCCGAGCCAGAAACAATGGATAACTTGTCTTTCGCTTCCACAACTTTATTCACCGCGATAGTGACGGCGGAAGACACCATACCCGCGACTAAATCGATGTTATTGGTGTCAATCCACTCACGTACTTTGTTCGCACCGATATCGGGTTTGTTCTGATCATCTGCCGCCACAATCGTGATGTTTTTGCCTTTGACTTTGCCGCCAAAGTCAGCAATCGCCATTTCGGCTGCAATCAAGCCATTTGGGCCGGCCAACGGGCTGTAAGTACCGGACATGTCCGCGATATAGCCGATGCGAATTTCATTGTCTGAAATCCCTTTTGCCTGAGCTAGGCCCGTGATAGCCAACGTCGAAAGACTTGCCGCCAACAGCGTTTTTTTGAAGGTCATTTTACAGGTCATTACGTGTTACCTTTTTTCGTTTTTGTTGTTGTTTTACGATGAAACAAAGGGCATTTTCTGTTGACGAGTATCCTCAACTTGCGTGAGAGAACTGGTCTCTCAGATTACGTTTAAGCAGCTTACCTGCTGTATTTTTAGGCAGCTGATCCACAAAGTAGATCTGCTTAGGTACTTTGAAGGCCGCCAAATGTTCACGGGCATGGGCAATCAGCTCATCTGCCGCAAGATTAAGATCGGGCTTTAGCACGACAACCGCTGCAATAGCCTCAATCCACTTGGCATCTGGCACCGCGATGACGGCCACTTCTGCCACCGAGGGGTGACGATAAAGCGCTTCTTCCACATCACGACTGGCCACTAAAACCCCGCCCGTATTCACCACATCTTTGATACGATCCACAATGTAGATAAACCCTTCGGCATCTTGATAACCCAAGTCGCCAGAATGAAACCAACCATCATGAAAAGCCTCAGAGGTTTCGTCAGGTTTATTCCAATACCCCACCATCAGCTGTGGCGACTGGTGCACCAACTCGCCTTGCTCGCCTGTTTTACAGGCCACGCCTGTAACGGGGTCAACAATACGGGTTAACACGCTCATGATCGGCTTGCCGCAAGAGCTTGGGCGCGTACGATGCTCCTCTGGGCGTAATACGGTTGCTAAAGGTGCAATCTCACTTTGACCATAGCAGTTGTACAAACCTGATTGAGGTAGACGCTGCTCCAACTCATGCACAATAGGCTCCGGCATAATAGAAGCCCCGTAATAGAGTTTTTGCAGGTGTTGCAATTGTGCATCCACAAAATCTGCATGACGTAGTAACGCGATCCAAACGGTTGGCGGTGCAAAAAAACTGCCCAACTGCTCGGTTTTCAGCAAATGCAAAATACGCTCAGGTGTCGGGGTATCAATCAAATAGCTGAAACCCCCTGCCAATAAAGATGGCATGGTAAAGACGTGCATCTGCGCGGAGTGATACAGCGGTAATGCGGCCAAGCTGCGATCTTGTGAGTGAATATCAAGGTGAAGCAGACAACTGTTATATTCTGCCATCAAAGAGCGATGGGTATGCATGGCGCCTTTAGGATCAGAGGTGGTGCCAGAGGTGTACAGAATTTGCACCACATCTTGATCGGTTAACGCTAATTCTGGCTCGGTGTCACAGCCCTGCCCCTGTGCCAAACTGAGAATATCCAGTGCCTCAGCGCCGTCGGCTAAATCAGATGCATGCAAACTACCATGCACTTGCAAGGCCACTTGGTGATACACCTCATCGACATGGGTTTTTAAACTAAAGTCAGAAAATAGAGCTTTGGCACCGGATTGATTGAGAACATAAATCAACTCTTCTTTAACCAGCGCGAAATTTACTGGGACATGAATCAGACCCGCTTTGGTACAGGCAAGCCAAAGGATCAAATAGGCATCGGAGTTTTTGCCGTAAGCGGCCACTCGATCACCTTGCGTTAACCCCAACGCCAATAGCTGATGAGCCACACGATTGGCGGCTTGATTTAACCCCTGAAAAGACCAGCGACGATCGGCATATTGCAGCGCGATTTTATCGCCGTGACGTTGCGCCGAGCGGTTAAGCGCATCGCCTATGGTGTTGCGGGTTGCCCGAGCAATTTGAGCTTGATTGGCCGGAGTTGCGGTATACGTCATAAACACCTCTCAATTTTTGTTGTTGTTTTGATTCGGCGCATGATCTTGTCCTCCCTGACAAGACGAGCCTCAGTTAAACGCGCCTTGGTAGCGCAAACAATGGCCGTATCGGTCATCTTTATTGATTCCAGCGGCCAAGCCATCAATTACGCAATGAGCGACCTGTGGTTAACAGGTGTTCAATGCGTGCCAAGGTTTCAGGCTGCTGTACCAATGCGGTATTACAGGCACGTTCGTTTTCATAAAAGGTGGGATACCAATTGGGATGACAGGCTTGATTCAGCAAGTCCAGTAACGCTGTTTCTAAGCGGTGCTGATACCCAGAGGCAGTGAGCGTAGGCGCAGCGGGACTTAACGACGGTACGGTATTGAGCGCCGATTTTTGTGCAAGGTGCTCAGGGTGATGCCACAGTATTTCAGCTTTGGTCAGGGCATCAAACAGTACTCGCTCAGAGTTCAGGCTAATGCCATCTTCTGCACGTAGGTATCCCCACTGCTGCGCCTCTAGCGCAGAGGCCGACACTTTAGCTCCCGCCAATAAAGCAAAGCTTTGGGCAATCGCTTGATCAGCGCCAAAACGCTGAGCGGTGTTTCTCAATAGGGCGCGACAGCCGCCCCAACCGGGCACAATACCCACCGAGGTTTCCACCAAGCCCAATTGGCTTTCAGCATAGGCTTGCACATGATGACAATGCATCAACAGCTCAAGTCCTCCACCAAGTGCCTTACCTGACACCGCTGCCACAATTGGCACCGGAGCATTCTCTAAACGCTGAAAGAGTCGTTGACCTTTTTGGATATAAGCGTCAACCCCATCAGGGGATTGAGTTAACAACAGAAACTCTTTTAAATCCGCACCTGCGGCAAAAATGCCCGTGTTGCTATACAGCACCAACGCCTTGTTGGCTTGAATCGCAAGGTCTAGCACTTGGCTCAACTCATCGAGCAAAACAGAGCCTAAACTATTGATCTTAGCGTTTAGCTCTACACACCAAACCTGTTCGCTTAATGACCATAATGCGCATCGGCTCAAGCGTTGAATAGGGGGATGCTGTTGCACTTGCGCCCAAGTCAATATGCCTGCGCCGCTGACACAAAGTTGATAGTCACCCTGTGCATTTAACGCCTGAAGTCCCTTCGTCCCCTGTTGATAACAGGCGCGACCTTTTGCGTGAGCTAAAAATGCACTGAGTTCACCACCCTCCGCCTGATAGCGTTGGCAGAATGACTTAACGCCAATTTGATCCAACAGCGCAAAGGGGCCTAGGTTCCAGTTGTAACCTAAGGTCATGGCACTATCGACCGACTGAATGTTCTCCGCCACGTCAGGCACCAATTGTGTCGCGTAGGCCAGTATTTTGGATAATACGCGCCACGCGTAACGCCCCAGTGAGTCCTCTTGCGCCAACAGTGCCGTTAACGATTCAGCCTGCTGTCCTGCCGGAACGGAGGTAGAGGGTTTGATCTCTCGATAGCAAACGTTCACCAAGTCCAATACTTCTCGGTGTTTTTGTCCTTGTTCATCAATATATTGCCGATAAAACCCTTGCAGCACTTTGCCTTTTCGTCCTCGCCAACCGTTATTTAACATCTGGTGAATCAGCGGTACTGTAGTGGCATAGGCTTGTAAGGCATCGTTTTGGGGTAATAAGCGACTGAGACTACTGGTCACTTCAGGCATCAGATCGATACCACAGAGATCCCATAAACCAAAAATACCCGTTTTAGGAAAACCGCACTGCTGCATCACGGCGTCGGCGTCTTCAACACTCAAGCCTAAGTGAATCGCCTCTTGCAGTGCTACCTGCATCCAATACACCCCAAGGCGATTGGCAATAAACCCTGGGCGATCTGCGCAGTGAATCACGGTTTTACCCATCTGCTGATCGTTAAACGCCTGAATAGCGTCTACCACTTCCGGCAGGGTATGGTCGCCCGCCACCACCTCAACTAAGCGCATATAACGGGGCGGGTTGAAGTAATGTGTCACCACAAAGTGCTGACAAAACTCAGTAGAGAAGCCCTCTAACAAATGTTTCAGCGGAATCGTTGAGGTATTAGACGACACAATAGTGTGCACACCGCGCACTTGTTCAATTTGCCGATACAGCTGCTGTTTAACCTCTAAACGTTCAACAATGGCTTCAACCACCCAGTCCATTTCGGCCAAACGTGACAAATCATCTTCAATGTTGCCCACCTGAATACGCTCAGCAACACTCGAATGCATCAAGCCACCGCTTGATCCCGCTTGTAAAAATCGGTCGAGGGCATTTTGTGCAATTTGATTACGATGGCCTTCAGCGCTGGCTTGATCCAACAGCAGCACCTCAGCTCCACCATTGGCTGCTTGCGCTGCGATACCCGCGCCCATCACCCCAGCGCCAATCACAGCCACTTTTTTGATTTGCATGGTGTCCACCTTTACGCCTTGTGATCGATACGTTCAATGATCAGAGCGATGCCTTGGCCGCCCCCAATACACATGGTGATCAGGCCGTAACGCCCTTGGCGACGCTCCAGTTCATAGAGCGTTTTTAGGGTAATAATTGAGCCTGTTGCCCCCACAGGATGGCCATGCGCCACTGCACCACCATTAGGATTCACTTTGTTGGCGTCAAAACCCAAACTTTCACTGACCGCCATCGCTTGTGCCGCGAAGGCTTCGTTGGACTCAATCACATCAATATCAGCCAAGGTTAATCCAGCATTCGCAAGCGCTTTTTTAACGGCTGGAATAGGGCCTAAACCCATCACATCAGGCGCCACACCAGCAAAGGCATAACTGACAAAACGGGCTTTGGCTTTTAGGCCGCGTTTGCGGGCCTCTTGTGCGGTGGTTAACACCAAAGCGGCAGCACCATCGTTTAAGCCTGAAGCATTACCTGCGGTGACTAAGCCCTCTTTTTTAAAGGCGGGTTTCAGTTGTGCAAGACTCTCTAAACTGACCTCTGCACGGACATGCTCATCGGTGGCAAACTCGGCGGTGCTACGGCCCTTTTTCACCATAACGGGCACGATTTGTTCGGCAAAAACGCCCTCTTTAATCGCCGTCACCGCTTTTTGATGGCTTTGATACGCGTAGGTGTCTAACTGCTCCCGAGTGTAGCCATATTGCGCAGCGATATTCTCGGCGGTAATGCCCATGTGGCCGCTGCCAAAAGGGTCGCTCAAAATCCCCAAGGTCATATCCAAGGTTTGGCCGTCGCCCATGCGTTGACCAAAACGCATTTTAGGCAGCAGATAAGCCCCTTGGCTCATGCTCTCTGCGCCGCCTGCAAGGGCGATGGTACTGTCGCCAGCCATAAGCATCTGTGCCGCAGAGATCAACGACTGCACAGAGGAGCCACAGAGGCGATTGACATTGAGAGCCGCTGAACTGTCGGGCAAGCCTACATTGCGCGCGATATGGCGAGACAGGTACACATCCTGCGGTCCGGTGGTGATGATATGACCAAAGATCGAGTGGTCGATCTCACCGGCCGCAATACCGGAGCGCTGAATCGCTTCTTGTGCCGCAAAAGTACCCAGTTCAGCGGGGCTAAATGCCGATAAACTGCCACCAAACGCACCAATGGCGGTACGCGCACCTGACACAATCACCACGTCGGTTAAGGGAATAGACTGAGCGGCTTGCATAGTGTGAGACATGAGAAAACTCCTTGTTTGTTATTGTTATCATGGGGTGTTGCGTTAAGAGGTTTGAGTCACCGATCTATTTACCAAGCAGGGAGCGGGCGATCACTTCTTTCATAATTTCAGAGGTTCCGGCGTAGATGGTTTGAATACGTGCGTCGACATAAAAGCGAGCAATAGGGTATTCCGTGGTGTAACCATAACCGCCAAAAAACTGTAGGCACTGGTCGATGGTTTGGCACTGCATTTCACTGAGTTGAAGTTTGAGAATGGCCGCTTCTGTCGCGCTCATCTTGCCTTGTGCATATTGCGCCATGCAGTGATTAAAATAGGCGCGTCCCATTTCAATTTGCGCTTTCACTTCGGCCAGTTTGAAGCGGGTATTTTGAAAGTCGGCAATGCGCTGTTTAAAAGCTTTACGCTCTTGCACGTAATCTAAGGTCAGTTGCAGTGCACCTTCCATTGCACCTAAGGCTTGAGAGGCCACGCCCAAGCGCTCGCGGGGCAGCTCTTGCATCAGGTAGATAAAGCCTTGATTCTCTTCACCTAGCAGGGCGTCATGGGGCACGATCAAATCATCAAAAAACAGCTCTGCGGTGTCACTTGAGTGCTGACCTATCTTTTTAATGCCCTTGCCACGCGAAAAGCCGGGCAAACGGGTGTCCACTAAAAACAGCGAGACCCCTTTAGCGCCCGCATTGGGATCAGTTTTGGCGCAGACAATCACCAAATCGGCCAACAGGCCATTGGTGATGAAAATTTTGGAACCGTTAATTTTCCAACCTGCATCCGTACGTTCTGCACGGGTGCGTAAGGCGGCCAAGTCACTGCCCGCATTGGGTTCTGTCATGGCAATGGCACCCAACACTTCGCCCGAGGCCATTTGGGGTAACCACTGTTGTTTTTGTTGCTCTGTGCCAATATGCAAAATGTAAGGCATTACGATATTGGCATGGATGTTATAACCACTGCCCAAGCCGCCAAATCCTTGGCGTGAGATCTCTTCACAGATCATCTGGCAGATCTCAAAGCCCGCGCCAGAACCACCATAAGCTTCTGGCAGATCAACCCCTAACAAGCCTGCTTCGCCTAGGGTATTCCAAATGCTGCGTGGCACTTGGTGGTTGGCTTCCCAGTCTTCATAGTGAGGCGCAACCTCTTGCTGCAAAATGCGTTGCACCATTTCCTGAAAAAGTGCGCGCTCTTGATCGGTGGTATCGGATATTGGCTGAGACATAAAATAGACCGCTCTTGTTATAGTGGGATGGTGCCACTCAAAATATAGAATTGACAATAACGGCCATTTAAAAGCTTTGTAGTAAGGCTTTGAATGATATAAACGGTCTATTTAATTGACTGAAACGGCCAAAGGTTTTACAAGATTAAAAATCTGATCAAGCGCGCTACAAGGGATGTTTCACAATGTTGAATTTAAGCGTTCGCACTTCAAATTCTCAAAAAGCCTACATCGCCAACCACTATATTCAGGCCTGTATTACGGGTGCGCAGCGCCAAGGTTTTGCTGCCGAAACACTGTTAGCGGCAGCAGGCATTCCGCTTGATTGGCTCAACCAGCCGGATAAAGCGATTACCGAGCAACAGCTCAGCCAGTTGATTCAGGCCGTGTGGCGCTGCACCCGTGATGAATTTATGGGATTAACCTCCAGGCGCTGTAAAAATGGGGTCTTTGCGTTGATGGCAGAGTTTGTACAGCAAGGCAAAACCTTTGGCGGGATGCTGCAACAAAGTGCACGCTTTTATTCTGCGGTTTACGAAGGTATCGAATTGGGGCTTGAACCCGCCCTGTCGCATGCTAATACGTCACACATTTTTTACCGATTGCACCTGCAAGATGATGCACTTGATCCTGATCACCTCTTGCAAGAGTTTCTGTTGTTGATGTGGCAACGCTTTGGCAGTTGGTTAGTGGGGCAACAGATTCCCTTTGCCACCACCTGCTTCAGTTATGCTCGCCCCGCCCATGCAGCAGAATATCGTGCCATGTACTCAGGCCAGCTCTGTTATCAGCAACCTTGTTGTGGCTTTGCACTACACCCTCGTTATTTGCAGTTGCCCATTGTGCGTTCTGAATCAGATGTGCAGGCTTTTTTAAAAGCCTCTCCTGCTTTGATTTTGCACAGGCCAGATCAAGACGACAGCTTACAAACTCGCGTGCGGTTGTTATTGCAGCAATATGACTTCGAACAGATGCCTGATTTAGAGCAAATCAGCGTTGAATTACACCTGACGCCCCGCACTTTACGCCGCAAACTGAATGAAGAGGGTGGGTCTTTACGACAGATCAAAGAGAGTTTACGTCGAGATTTTGCCATTAAGCTGCTTACTGCTGAACATATCAGCATCAGTGAAATCAGCGAGAAAACCGGATTCTCTGAAACGGCAGCTTTTTGCCGTGCTTTTAAGCGTTGGACGGGAAAATCGCCTTCAAACTGGCGTATTTATTGATGCTTATGATTGGTATGTATATTGCTTGTGTTTAATATGTGTGTGGAGTCACAAAACCTCTGAATATGAAAGGACAAAGACAAAGACAAGTCTTTAACTTATATTAAATAAAGATCTATTCTAAAAGGGGAGTGGTATGCCGACTCGCAACAAAAAACTTTATATCACTGTCTCTGTTGCGCTTTTGAGTGGCTTATTGTCGTTGCCTTCGAATGCAAACTCGGGTGCTCCCATCACCTTTTTGGCACAAGACTCACAGCCTAAATATTTCTTCTCAAAAAAACGGCTAGAAGGTTTGTGTATAGATATTTATAGAGCTTTGGAAGTAAAGCTTGCCAAGAAGCAAATTAAAGTCGAATACCCTACTCAGTTTATGCCAATTAAACGCATATTCAGCTTGGTTGAAACAGAGCCTCAGGCGGTATTTTGTGGTGCAGCCAAAAGTGCCAGCCGTGAGCTACGTTTTAATTTTACGACGATACCGGCTTATCCAGTGAACTATGTTTTAGCAACCCATCGAGATAATACTGTTGCACCAAACTCTTTTGAGCAGATACAACAAGGGGATTATACGATAGGTGCCTTTTATGGCACTTCATCTGCAGGTGAGATGAAGCAAGTGCTGGGAGAACATCGCGTCAACGACAGTTTTACAGACCTTGACATGGCGATGAAACTGCTAGGTACACCGCCCTATAGGCTGCAATACTTTTACTATCACGATATAGGTTTGCACTATATTGTTAAGCGCTCTTCTTTACCGTTAAAAGTTTTGCCAATTAAGTTTACCTCAAAGCAGCACTGGCTGATTTATAGTAAGCTGCTAGCTCCAGCTCAGGCTGAGGCCTTAGAGCAAGCAATGGTTGAACTAAAAAAAGAAGGTAAGCTAGATAAAATCATCAAGCAGTATTCTAATTAAATACCGTAAGACACTTAGACTTTGCTCAGTTGAATCTTTCAGGCACGTGCTCCTGCATAAAGCTGACAAAAGCACGACTAGCGTTCGAGAGATAATGGTTTCTCTTCCACCCTAAGCCGATATACAGCGGTATGCTGGGGTTGAATGGCACGGTGGTTAGTTGATCCTCTTCGGCAATAATGCCTGATAACACGGTGCTGATGCCAACTTCGTTCACCACCAAAGCCTTCAGTAAATTCACCAAGTTGGTTTCAAAACGAATATCCAGTTCAACATGCTGTTGTTTTGAGTAACGGCTGACCGCTTCTCTTAGAAAATACCCTTCTCGAAATAACACCAAAGGCTCTTGGCAAAATTCGGCAATGGTCAGACTGTTTTTTTGTGAGAAGGGGTGGTTTTTCGGTACGCAGGCTACCACCTCCTCTTCAAACAGTTTTACGCAGCGGATCTGTTCATGGGTGCGGTCAGAGCGAATCATTGCTAAATCTAGTTCGCCCTCTAGTAGCATCTGTTGCAGTGATGCGGTGCCTGCTTCAATTAAGTTGATCCTTACCTTGGGATAGCGTTTCTTAAAATTGGCCAATACGGTTGGCAAATAATAAGAGCTGAGCATGCTAGAAGCGCCAAACTGAATGGTGCCTGTCTCAATGCCTTTCAACTCTTGAATCTCTCTTTCTGCCTGATTGACCGACTCTAAAATATGCTGGGCATGACGCAGTAATACTTCACCATCTGAGGTGAGGGTCATTTTGCGTTCGGCACGGTTGACCAGCTTTAAACCTACCTCTTCTTCAAGCTTTTTGATTGCCATGCTCAGTGCAGGTTGGGCAATGCCGAGGTGTGTGGCGGTGTGAGTAAAGTTGCCTATTCTTGCTAAGGCACAGAAATAGTTAAGTTTCTTTAGATCCATCTTGTATACCGCCTAACTTGGTATCAATTTAGTTTATTGAAAGTATAAATATCATATATTGTACTTATTGAACACTGACCGTTAAGTTTCATACATGCGATTGAGCACAACAATTTGAAGACCCATCACCCTATTACAACTGATAACCGAGGTGTGTAGTGAGCCAACGAGCACAATTTAACTGGGAAGATCCGTTCAATCTGGATCAACAGCTGACTGAAGAAGAGCGCATGATTCGTGATATGGCACGTGAATATTGCCAATCACGTTTACAGCCTCGGGTACTTGAAGCAAACCGTAATGAGATTTTTCACCGTGAAATCATGAATGAGATGGGTGAAATGGGTCTGCTGGGTAGCACGCTACCGGAAGAGTATGGCTGTGCTGGCGTAAACTACGTCAGCTACGGTTTGGCCGCGCGTGAAGTGGAGCGTGTCGACAGTGGCTATCGTTCAGCGATGAGCGTGCAGTCCTCTTTGGTGATGCATCCAATCTACGCTTACGGTTCTGAAGCACAGCGAAAAAAGTATCTACCTAAGCTGGCAACAGGCGAGTGGGTCGGCTGCTTTGGCTTGACTGAGCCTGATGTGGGTTCTGATCCGGGTGGCATGAAAACTCGTGCTGTAGCAGTTGACGGTGGTTACCGTGTGACTGGTGCCAAGATGTGGATCACCAACTCACCCATCTCCGATGTGATGGTGGTGTGGGCAAAATTAGACGGTGAAATTCACGGCTTTATTTTAGAGCGTGGCATGGAAGGTCTGAGCACACCCAAAATCGAAGGCAAATTCTCACTGCGTGCCTCTATCACAGGCGAGATCGTGATGGACAACGTGTTTGTGCCCGCGGAAAACCTACTACCAAATGTAAAAGGTTTGAAAGGCCCATTCGGCTGTTTGAACAAAGCACGTTTCGGTATCGCTTGGGGTGCGTTAGGCGCTGCTGAGTTCTGCTGGCATGCGGCGCGTCAGTATTCATTGGATCGTATTCAGTTCAATCGTCCATTGGCGGCAACTCAGTTGGTGCAAAAGAAACTGGCAGATATGCAAACTGAGATCACTTTAGGTCTGCAAGGGTGCTTACAAGCAGGCCGTTTGATGGACAACGATCAATGCCCTGTTGAGCTGATCTCGTTGATTAAACGCAACTCTTGCGGTAAGTCGCTTGAAATCGCGCGTATTGCCCGTGATATGCACGGCGGTAACGGTATCTCTGATGAGTTCCACGTGATTCGTCATGCGATGAACCTTGAAGCGGTGAACACTTATGAAGGTACGCATGATATTCATGCGCTGATCTTAGGTCGTGCACAAACCGGTATTCAAGCGTTCGGTTAAGCCTACGCTGAGTTAAGGCTCTTGCGAGGCTGCACTAACAGTCTCGCAAGCCTGTTTCACAATGCCAGCCTAATGTATTTGCGGGAGATCATCATGGGTGCGTTATCCCATATTCGTGTACTGGATATGAGTCGTATTTTGGCGGGCCCTTGGGCGGGTCAAATATTGGCTGATTTGGGTGCGGAAGTGATTAAAGTGGAACGGCCTGAGCGTGGTGATGATACCCGCAGTTGGGGACCACCTTGGTTACCGACACCACAGGGTGATCGTGGTGAAGCGGCTTACTATCTTTGTGCGAACCGCAATAAACGCTCGCTGGCACTGGATATTACCAGTCCTCAAGGGCAGGAAGTGATTCGTAACTTAGTGACAAGCTGCGATATCTTGCTAGAAAACTACAAAGTCGGTGGCCTTAAAAAATATGGCCTAGATTACGACAGCTTAAAACAGATCAACCCGCGTTTGATCTACTGTTCGATAACAGGTTTTGGGCAAACAGGCCCTTATGCTAAGCGAGCAGGTTATGATTTTTTGATTCAAGCCATGAGTGGCTTGATGAGCATTACCGGAGAGAAAGACGGTATGCCCGGTGCAGGGCCACAAAAAGTAGGTGTGGCATTGACCGATATTTTAACCGGTATGTATGCCTCGACGGGTGTATTGGCCGCACTGGCCGCCCGTGAGCGCACCGGAGAAGGTCAGCATATCGACCTTGCGTTATTAGATGTGCAAGTGGCCTGTTTGGCGAACCAAGCGATGAACTATTTGGTTTCAGGCAACGCACCACAACGGATGGGCAACGCGCATCCTAATATTGTGCCGTACCAAAGTTTTGCCACTGAAGATGGTTTTATGATTTTGGCGGTGGGTAACGATGATCAGTTCCGTCGTTTTTGTGTTGAAGCAAAAGTGGCTTATTTGGCTGATGACCCGTTATATCAAACCAATGCGGCAAGGGTGGCCAATCGTGCAAGTTTGATCCCTTTGTTAAGCGAAGTGATATTAACCCGTTGTACCGCCAGTTGGGTCGGTGCGCTTGAGAACCAAGCGGTACCTTGCGGGCCGATCAATGACATTGGTCAGGCTTTTCAAGATCCGCAAATTCAGGCGCGTGGTATGCAACTGAGCTTGTCTCATCCTGAGTCAGGTGAGGCGCCAGCGGTGGCAAATCCGTTGAAGTTATCGGGTACGCCAATTGAATACAGCAATACCGCGCCTTTATTAGGCGAGCACACTGAACAAATACTGAAAGATGCAGGTTTAAACCCAGAACAGATTCAAACCCTTTATGCACAAGGGGTGATTTCAAGTCGGAAAGCGTGCTAGTGCTTTTCTGTGTCCTGACGGTGCCGACCCTCTGCTAGGCTCACCGTGCTTTCAGCCCGCATCTTGCGGGCTTTTTTTATGCTTATGGAGTGCTATAAAACACAAAAAACCAATAGGTGCTTTTTGTGTCTTGAGGTGTCGGTTAGCTTGTTTTGAACTGTGCAATCAGTTTGTTCAAATCAGATATTTCATTCTGAATCTGTTCAGTGGCTTTTACCACCTCTTTAGAGTCATTTTGAGTTTGCTCTGCAACATCTGATATATTCACAATGCGCTGATCAATTTCACCCGCCACCTGACTTTGTTCTTCTGCTGCGGTGGCGATCAGGGTATTCATGCTGCTGATGGTGTCAACAGCATTGGCGATATGCTCCAGCGCATCGGCGGCTTTCTCCGCTTGTTCAACACTGTTGTCTGCCAATTTAGAGCTTTCTTCCATAGAGGACACTGCTTTACGGGCTTGGCTTTGTAGACGTTCGATAATGGCTTTGATCTCAAGCGTTGAGGCTTGGGTTCTTTGTGCCAATGTGCGTACTTCGTCGGCAACTACTGCAAATCCTCGACCCTGCTCACCTGCACGAGCGGCTTCAATGGCTGCGTTTAGGGCTAATAGGTTGGTCTGCTCTGCTATACCCGTGATCACTTCAAGCACTTTACCGATTTCGTCAGACTCTTGCTCTAAGGTGTCTAAAACAGCAGCCGTCGAGTTAAGCTGGCTGGCCATTGCGTGAATTTGATCCACTGAGTTACGCACAACCGCGATGCCATTACGGGCTTCAACATCTGCTGTTTGTGCCGCTTCTGCCGCTTGGGTGGCATTTTGTGCAACTTCATGCACGGTAGCGCTCATCTCATTCATGGCGGTGGCCACTTGATCAATATCATTGTACTGGCGTGTCACCCCAGCTTCTGCGTCAGCGGTTGCTTTAACCACGCTTTTTGCATGTCTTGAGGTGCGCTCAGCCGCTTGACGGGCATTTTCAACTAATGAGCTAACTTGCGTGATCATGTTGTTATATGCAGCAAACATCTTGCCGACTTCGTTGTCTGTGTGCATCACTTCAAAGCGGTGAGTAAAGTCGCCTTGTCCCACATGTGACAAACGCTTTTGCAGGCGCGTGATGTTGTCCATCAACAGACGTAAACCAAAAATACGGCCCATAATCACTAGGAATACAATACCCAGAATACACATGAAGGCGGTCATGAGCATCGCCTTAATGGTGCTGTTGGCTTCTTCTGTCATCATGATGACCGCTTTGTTCATCTCCACCAAAATAACTGGGGAGCTTTTATGTAACGCTTGGGTAAGCTCAGCGTTAGGATTGGCAATATAGCGCTCGACCAATGCACTATAGTCGCGCCATAAGCCTTCAACCTTTTGCATCTGGCTTAATACTGCTGGATTGGTAATGGGGTTCATGCCCTGTTCCACATTACCATTCACAATATCTCTGTGAGATTGCTCGAAGAGTTGCATGGTCTTTCTTAAAACGGCTTCGTTCTCAATTTTTGCAGCAACCAGCAGTGCCTCTTTGGCAATTTTCTGGCTCAGCATACGCTGGCGACCCGCAACATTGATTGTTTGAGGGTTAATCGCCATGCTCATGTAAAGTGCCACACCAGAGGAAAGCGCGAGTAAAAAAATCAGAGCGTAGGAGAAGAGAAATTGCTGATTAAGGGTTTTTACACCAATCAAGCGCATAAAGCGGTCAATGATGATGGCTAGGAAATTGAACATGGCATAAGCCTCGAAGTTTAATTAGGAAGCGCGATTAATTTTTGCATGTTTTTCAAGATTGTAGTGCATTTTTGATAAGACACAATTCAATTATTTTGAACAGGCTCTCTGCACTGCAAAAAATATAGTTCTGTAACATATACTTACTCAATATAGTCAATATCTAGACTTTTTATTTAATAGTATTCATATAACCTCTGTGCTAGAGTCCAAAAACTTAATAAAAAAGATAGGGGCTTTGTATTATTCCAATAACAGATTTTGTAATGGAATATGTAGTGGGAAGCAAAGCTTAAGTCATAGGGAGATTGTGCAATGCAGAATAACAAGCTGTTTATCGGTAATTTATCATTTACTGTAACTGAAGCCGATTTAGAAAGTAGTTTTGCCAGTTACGGTGAATTGGAAGAAGTTAAAGTTGTTCAAGATCGTGAAACGGGGCGTTCGCGTGGTTTTGGCTTTGTTACTTTTACAACAGATGCTGCTGCGAGTGCTGCGCTTGCACAAGATGGCAAAGATTTAAACGGTCGTGATTTACGTGTCAGCATTGCTGAAAGTAAACCGCGTCCTAGAACTGGTAGCCGTAGCTTTAATAATAAAGCGCGCTAATCAGTAAGTAATCGTAGTACCACCGATGACCACAAAATCGGTGCCACGATAAAATAACGGAGCCGATGGCTCCGTTTTTTTTACATCATCATTTGCCATTAGGCTGTTAAATCTTAAAGCGATGTACCAGTTGTTTTAATTGTTCAGCAAGGTTGTTCAGCTCTGTGCTTGCCTCTGTAGTTTGATTTGAGGCATTTGCAGTATCGCCAGATAGATCCACAATATTGACGATATTGCGATTAATCTCTTCCGCCACAGATGATTGCTCTTCTGCTGCGCTGGCAATCTGATTAATCATATCGTTCACTTGTTGCATAGACCCAGTAATAGTGTCTAGTGCTTCTTGGGTCGATTGTGCCTTCTCTACAGTTTTTTGAGTACTCTTCTGGCTGGCTTCCATAACGGTTACAGCCTGCTTAGCCCCTTCTTGTAGTTGCTCAATCATCTTCTCAATTTCATGCGTGCTCTGCTGAGTTCGGCTTGCTAAGGTACGAACCTCGTCAGCCACTACGGCAAAGCCACGGCCTTGCTCGCCTGCACGTGCGGCTTCGATTGCAGCGTTTAACGCTAATAGGTTCGTTTGTTCTGCAATACCGCCAATTACATCCAGAACAGAGGAGATATTTTCAGCCTGAGATTCCAGTTGATGGATCACCTCTGTTGCACGGCCAACCTCATCTGCCAACGCAGCTACATCGGCTGTTGTTTGGTGAATATTGCGTTTACCAGCTTGTGCATGTTCTTCGGCGTCATGGGTGGCAGAGGCTGCGGCAATCGCATTTTGTGCGACTTCGTGAACGGTTGCAGCCATCTCATTAATTGCAGTGGCCACTTGATCGGTTTCCATGGTTTGCTGAGTAATGACTCGGCTGGTTTGTTGTGTGGTACTGGAAAGTTGTTCAGCTGCTGCTGCAACGCGATTGGTTGAGTTATCAACCTCACGAATAACCGTATGGATCTGATCAACAAAGTGATTAAATGATCGTGCCAAGTGGCTCATTTCGTCATTGCCTTTAGTATTCAGGCGTTGTGTTAAATCGCCATCCCCTTGGCTAATATTGTGCATCGCACGATTGGCTTCATCTAGTGGTTTAACAATACTGGCAGAGATCACGTATAAAAACAGAATGGTGAAAGCCAAACCCAAACCTGCAATGATGATTTCTAATGTGGCATTGGTCCAGAAGTCGGCTTTAACATCATCAATATAGATGCCTGTACCAATAACCCAGCCCCAAGGTTTGAAGCCTTCTACGTAAGAGATTTTAGGTACAGGTGCTTCGTGCCCCGGTTTTGGCCATAAATACTCTTCGTTACCCGCCCCTTTAGCTTTTACGATGTCGACAAAAGATTTGAAGAACTGTTTCCCAGATTTGTCTTGCAAACCATATAGATTTTTGCCGTTTAATGCTGGCTTAATTGGGTGCATTAGCATGATGGCATTAAGATCATTGATCCAGAAATAGTCATCTTTGTTATAACGCAGCTTTTCCACCGCCTTCATTGCTGCGGTTTTGGCCTCGGTTTCCGTCATAACGCCTTGCTGGGACATCTGATAATAATGATCCACTAAGCCTATGACAGATTCTACAAGGTGCTGGGTTTTAACCTGCTTTTCTCGGATCTGCATATTATAGGTATTTGATAAGGAAAAACTCATCAATGCGATAATACTCGCAACCGTAACGGCTAATACCAATAACATGCGCGACTTGATACCGATTGCTCGGAGTGATTGTATCATTGAAGTATCCACATCTAGCTCAAGGGAAATGTTCTAATTATCGAAAACTTATGAGTTGGCATCAGCACTATCAATAAGTTTAACTTTATATTTTTCATTTTAGTCTAATTTAAAATGTCTGCATTGATCTTGCGCTAAAGATTTCGGTCTTTAGCTATTTTATGCAGGTTGCGGATATTCTACCTCTTGGGAGGCGCTTTCTGAATAGAGAACTAATGATCAATTAGGCTATGTGTAGCATAATACATTGATACAGCTTGCTTTTTAGGAGAGCGTTATGCAGGCACCTAAGCCGTTAGCAATTACAAGGTTAAAAAAACGTTGCACCAAAAAAACGTTTCCTCGTGACAATACTCAGGTCATTGAACCACTCGATCGCTTCATTGGTCAGCAACGTGCAGAGCAAGCGGTACGCTTTGCGATAGCTGTAGTTAACAAGGGCTACAACTTATTTGCAGTGGGGGAAAATGGTTTAGGTAAGCGCACAATGCTTAAGCGATTCCTTTCGCAACACGCAGAGCAACTACCTGCGCCATCAGACTGGTGTTATGTTAATAACTATGAATCTCCTCGGCACCCTTGGGCTTTAAAGCTTCCTTGCGGAATGGCGTCTGAACTGAAAAAAGATATGGAGGCGCTCATTCGTGAGGTGCGCCATGCCATTCCTTCAGCTTTTGATCAAGAAAGCTTTATTGAAAAAGCTGAGCTGATCCGCGATGACTTCTCAGAAGAGCAAGAGCAGATGCTGAGAGCGATCGCTGAAAAAGCTGGCGAGCATCATTTAAAACTGATTTTACAAAATCCAGGTGGATACTCTTTTGTTCCCGTTGATACAGAAGGTGAACCTATCCCCGTAAAAGAGTTTAATGCCTTATCAGAAGAGCAGCGTGAGCCTTTCAAAGTTGGCATTGAGCTGATGGAAAAAGAGCTGCGTGCCGCCTTGCGTGATCTGGCTTATTTAGAAAAAAATAGCCGTGAAAAGCAGCAGGCTTTAAATGAAAAAATCACCTTAACTGCAATTCAGCATTGGTTGGATGAATTAAGGGATAAATATGCCTCTCAAGAGCGAGTTGTCGCTTACCTAAATGCTGTACAAAAAGATTTGGTTGAGAATGTTGAAATCTTTTTGGAAGAAGATGAAAACACCGATGCGGTGACCCGAGCCTCCTTAGATCACAAAGTGCCGGCTCGCTATCAAGTGAATATTATGGTCAGTCATGATCCTGAAGGTGGCGCACCTTTAGTGATTGAAGATATGCCAACCCATAACAATTTGGTGGGGCATGTTGAAAATGTGACCTATATGGGCACGGTGGCAACTGACTTCTCTTTAATTCGACCAGGCTGCCTGCATAGAGCCAACGGTGGCTTCTTGGTTTTGGATGCTGGCAAGCTACTACAGCAGCCCTATGCTTGGGACGGCTTAAAGCTTGCGCTTCGTACAGGCTGCTTGCGTATTGATACCTTGGAAAAGCAGCTGACTTTATCAGGGAGTGTTAGCTTAGAGCCAGAGCCGATTGCATTAGAGGTAACCGTAGCGCTGTTAGGGGATGCGGAGCAGTATTATTTATTGCAGCAATACGATCCAGACTTTAACGAACTCTTTAAAGTATTGGCTGAATTCGAAAGTGACATGCCGCGCACAGATGAGAATCAGTGGTTGTATGCGCGTTTAATCAGCTCAATGGTACAGCAAGATGGCCTTTTAGATTTGAGCCGAGACGCCATTATGCGGGTGATTGAACAAGGGGCGCGTAACGCGGGGCACCAAGATCGTCTGTCATTAAATGCAGCAGACTTGAACCATCTATTACGCGAGTCGGATTACTGGGCACGTAGCTTAGGCAAAACCTTAATTGATATTGAAGCGTTGGATCAGGCGATCTCAAGTCGACAGTATCGCTCAGGCCATATCAAAGAGCGGATGTTTGACTCCATCAAAGAGGGCGTGATTTTAATTGACACCCAAGGTGAGAAAGTAGGACAGGTGAATGGTCTAACGGTGCTGCATATTGGTGACAGTGAGTTTGGCCAACCGAGTCGAATCACGGCAACGGTGCATTACGGTACGGGCGAAGTGCTGGATATTGAACGTAGTGTTCAGCTCGGTGGGGCTTTGCACTCTAAAGGCATTATGATTTTGACCTCATTTTTGAACGCACTGTTTGGTCATAGTGAAGTGATGCCTTTGGCGGCAAGCTTGGTGTTTGAGCAGTCTTATCATGGTGTGGATGGCGACAGCGCCTCGTTGGGTGAGCTGGTGTGCTTGCTGTCAGCGATGTCCGGTTGTCCTGTTAAACAGTCGATTGCGGTCACAGGCTCTATTAACCAGTTTGGCGAGGTGCAGCCTATTGGCGGGGTGAATGAAAAAATTGAAGGCTTCTTTGATACCTGTCAAAGCCGTGGTTTAACAGGGGATCAAGCCGCAATTATCCCAATTCAGAATATCAATAACTTAATGTTGAAAGATGAGGTAATCGAGGCTTGTAAACAGGGACAGTTTGCGATTTATGCGGTTGAGCACGTTGATCAAGCGATTAAGTTGATGACCGGTGTAAATGCGGGGCAGGCCAATGAAAAAGGGTACTTTGCAATCAACACGCTGTATGGAAAAATTCAACTGCGGCTAGAAGCTTTGCGTAAAAAAGCTCAAGGGCAGAAAAATAAAGTCCGTAAAAAGTAACCCTTCATTCACAAGAGAAGTTTGGCAAGACGCTTTACCTTTGCACTTAAAGTAAGCGTCCTTGCAACAAAATAGGAGAAAGATGTGTCTACCGAGGTTGCAACAGGTTTACTACTTGTTGGTCTGTTGCTAATAACAGGCTTGGCTTTTTATGCCTATTGTTTGCGCCAACAAGTTGCCCAAAAAGAGCAAGCAGAGCGCGAAGCTCAACAAGCCCGCCAGTTAGAAGCGCGCACAAAAACTTTAGAAAGCATTCATATTATAGCCCAGTGTGCCTTAGATGATCAGGTTGAGATTATGGAGGCGAGCATTCGCCTGCGCGTACTATTGGATATTTTTGATGCGGACTTATTGCAACAGCCAGAGTTTAGCGTGTTACTAGAAATCACTCGGCGGGGTCAGCATTTTGCCACCCATCAAGCGCGTAAAGAACTGAGTAAGCAAGCGCGTATGAAGCAGGATTTTGAGCGAATCGCCTTAGAAGGTGAATATAGAGAAGCTGTTTTAACCACTGCTCGCAACTTGTTGCAGTTGCAACCTTAGGGCTGTTACATGATTAATATTAACGACAAATTAAAGTCTTTACGCTCAGGTGATAGTGCGCGTCGTACCAAAGCCAAAGAGGTTAGCAAGGTTACAGGGCGAAAAAGCTTTACAGAACACCTTATTCAACAAGTTGACGAAGTGAGTAAGGTATCTTTAAACGAGGAGCTTGGAGCACTACGCAGTGCACTGGAAAATGCTGGTGATACTTTAGAGCGTAACCCTTCTTTAGGTAACCTTGAGGTTTATAAGGCTTTGTTGAGTAACTTGATATCCAAGACAACTCAGGGAGCTTACAAAGTACAAGGTGTTGGCTCTGGCTGGTCTCCAACAGAAAAGCACCATGTGATTCAACTTATTGATGAAGAAGCGGCTGAGTTGTTGCAGCTAATTTTAAATGAGAATAGTGACCGAATGAAAATTACCGCTAAGCTGATACAAATTAAAGGCTTGGTGGTCGACCTATTGTCTTAGGCCTTATCACTATATCTATCACGCCATTGCATTACGCATGATTCTAAAATTGATTACACTGATGATCTGTTCAAGTTCCAGACAAAAAAATGCCCCACAGAGTGGGGCACAAAATGCAAGAGCTAACAGAGGGTTCTCTCCGAAGAGAGGCTTTCGTTGACCTTCATCGAAAGTGCCCAATAACAGTATTGCCTCAATGAAGCAAACATGAACTGGACAAACCCGTTTGCAAATTTATTACGCGCCCGCAAACACTGGTAAATATGGCGCGACCCTATGCATTTAATACTAAAGACTAATGGAAAAACTGTCAATTCAAGGTAGTTCTATTTTCTGTATAGAAAGGTTTACATGGTTGATGGGTCTGTAATTTTTAGAATTAATGGTAAGTTTTGCTGATATTTTTGATATTTAATTCTGTTTGCAGTGCTATCTAGCGATAAGCTGATCAATCACAACTCTTCTAAACCAAAATGGCACACTCTGCGAAACCTTTGTGGTAAATTGCTTTGAGGGAAGTGCGATGCCGTTTGGCCGATCAAATGTAGGTGATTAAATGAGCAAAAAGCAGATCGATTTTTTTTACGATATTGTTAGCCCATATAGCTATCTAGCAGCAGTGCAGATGGAAGACTTAGAAAAATCAACTGGTGCTGAGGTAATTTGGCGACCAATTTTTTTAGCTGGGTTGATGCGTAATACAGGAAACCAGCCTCCTCAAGAGTTGCCTGCGCGTAAGCATTATTTCTTTGAGCAAGACTTGCCTCGTATGGCAAGCTATCTGCAAGTACCTTATACAAAGCCTGAAACTTTTCCAGACAATACGGCCACATTAATGCGGGCTTTGTTATCTATTACAGATGGTCGTTTAAGAGCGGAAAAAAGTTTAGCGTTATACGAGTTATATTGGGGAGAGGGGCAGTCGGTAACAACTGAAGAGGTGATGTTAAGCCTGCTAGGTGAAGAGGCTATGAATTTTGCACAAAGCCCAGAAGGGAAACAAGCACTGATTGAGAGTACCCAAGAGGCAACTAATCGAGGGGCATACGGTGCTCCAACACTATTTGTTGATGACCAAATGTTCTTTGGCTGCGACAGGGTTTTACAGTTAAAGCACTATTTGAAACTATGCAAAGATGCATAACTGCTAGCGCTTTAGGCAAACTATTATTCCTAAATAAACTGTGCTGACTTTCAGTGCTTTTGTTTGGGTTCTTCCGTTTTTAGGATTAGGTTAATTATGTTTACTGGAATTGTACAAGGGACTGCAACTGTCGTAGCCGTGATAGATAAGGAAGATTTTCGTACACACGTGCTTCAGTTTCCGGATGCACTGGTTGAAGGCTTAACTCTTGGTGCTAGCGTAGCTCACAACGGCTGCTGTTTAACGGTTACTAAAATCGAGGGTGAGACTGTAAGCTTTGACCTTATGGTTGAAACCTTGCGCTTAACCAATCTCGGGTTATTAAGTGATGGTGACGAGGTGAACATAGAGCGTGCCGCACGTTTTGGTGATGAAATCGGAGGTCACGCCATGTCTGGACATGTTATGTGTACGACCGAAGTTGTAAATATCATCGAAAGTGAAAACAACTATCAGATTTGGATGGCGCTACCCCAAGGTTATGAGAAGTATTTGTTTGAAAAAGGTTATGTTGGTATTGATGGCATTAGCCTAACCATTGGCAAGATTGAGCGAAATAACTTCTGTGTTAACTTAATACCTGAAACCCTTGAGCGAACGGTCATCAAGCAGCGTTATATTGGCAGTCGAGTAAATATTGAAATTGACCCACAGACGCAAGCCATTGTTGATACAGTTGAGCGCATCACAAAAGATACACTATCTCAATCGTGGATTGGTGGCGCTATTGACGGCGAATAGTCTTTACAGCTGAAACGCTCTCTATTATTAGGCCTATACGAATATCGTCTAGGCCTATTTTTTTGGATTTAGCTGTTTTTCTCTAGCATATTTTTCATGCGCTTACCGATGCTTTTGAGCATCCACATGGCATGATCAGGGCTCTTCATTAAATGATCTAAAAAAGCGTCTTTAGGCAGTGACATAATACGTAAATCTGAACCTGCAACGACATCTGCCGTGCGTATATCGTCAGTGAGTAGTGCAAGCTCACCAAACACTTCACCTCGCCCCATAACCGCCAATAACACGCCATCTGGGGTACGTACCTCTATTTCACCCTCAATGATAACAAAGGCAGAGTCACCTTGTTCTCCTGCTCGAACTACATATTCGCCTTTGTCGTAGAATATGCACTCATAGGATTCCATAAAGTTGTAAAGCCGATTGTTCTCTGCAAAGGTATAGAAAAAGTCATTCAGCTCTTTGACATCTAACAGCATAGGAATAAAGCTTAAGCCCAAATGAGGCTCAAATAGCTCTTCATCCAATGGCTTAAAGCCTACACGCTGAATTAGTTTCGCAATAGTGGGATTAATGGGTGCCACTACATGCGTTACCTTGCGAGTAATGGCAAAATATGACGCCATAAGCATTAAACCCATTGCAATACGTGCGCCCCTAAAGGGTTTGGTCACACAGTACATTCCGCAATTCATTACTACCGCATCTTTGGGTAGATACGGCCTAAAATCATAGTACTCATCGGCAGGAATACCCATGCTTGAATCTAACGTCAGGCGCATACTGCCAATGACATCTCCATTGCTAACAGCTGCTAAGTTGTAAGTTGTAGAAAAAGCATCGAAGCGATCTAATACGCGACCATCTGCTGTCGCAGGAAATAGTGACTCCTCTTCGCTAAAAACTTTATGGCGTAGCTTTAGAATTGCATCTGTTGTAGCTGGTTCACGCGCTAATGTTATTTTAACGGACATAACTGTTTTACCTAATCAGCCAATGCTGTTGTGGAAACAAGATACTCGCCTTGGTGCAGTGTGCTATGGCTGATACCTTTTAAATAGCGCTCGCGCAGCACATTAGTGTTGGCTATTTCGTTCAGTTGATAGCCTTGTTGTTCAACAAAGTCAGCTTGCTCTTGCTGCTCAATCATCCAGTTTAAAGGCTCATTTTTAAACTTGAGATAAAGCTTCAATAGTGCGCCACAGTTATTATCTGCACTATTCATCGGTACGACACAGGTATAAACAAAACGTGATCCTGCGCCCGTTAATTGCTTTAATCCTGAAAACAAGCGGTCTACATCCGCACGATCAAGATACATCAACACTCCTTCACAGATATAAAAGGTGTTGCGACCTGCATCAAACCCAGAGTACTCAGAAAGTGCTGTGCGTGCATCGGTTTGGCTAAAATCTACGGCTAATAAGTGAAGATTGCTAGGGGACTTGTCAAACAGTGCCTTTTTCTTTTGGGCACCAGTAGCAGGGTGATCAAGTTCGATGAAGTTGACTTGAGGATAGCGAACATGTAACTCCCAAGCCAAAGTGTCAAAGCCTGCACCAAGATTTATAACCTGTGTTACGCCCTCTGCAATTGCCTGCTCAACTGCATCGCGAATATAGCGTTTTCTGAGTACATAATGCAGCGTAATACCCGGCATCATAAGGCTTTCTATGGCTGGTGCCATCGCCCTAAAAAGAGGGCTTTTCAGCTGCTGCAAACGTTTTTGTCCTTCATAAGAAGCCGACAATATTTGCTCGCAGGCCTCTTTCATTTCAGGTGCCACTAACCCCCTAAGTTCAGGCTTGGAAGCACTGAATAATACGCCTTGTAGCACCGTGTAAGCGGTAGCGCTGGCCTGATCATCTTTCATATAAACCTCAGTGAGCAAAAACTAGGGTATTAGACTACCCAGTAATGTAAGCCGATCAAAGAATTAATATTGGTTTAATAGAAATACTCATTACCTTATGTTGTGTTTGTTTATAGCTCCAGCGCTGTCTCAACCTAAGTGATTTTAGAGTTTAACCAGAGCATCACAAAAAAATAACCGCGAACGGAGTCGCGGTTATTTAGAGGGAGAGCGTGGGATCTGCTCTCCTTTTTTATAGCGGATTATGCAGGAACGTTTTTCGCTGCAATAATCTCTTTCCACTTGGCAGGGCCAGTGTTGTGAACAGAGATACCGTTAGCGTCTACTGCAACGGTGACAGGCATATCTTTCACTTCAAACTCGTAAATCGCTTCCATACCCAGCTCTGGGAAGGCTAGTACTTCAGCATGAGTGATCGCTTTAGACACTAGGTAAGCAGCGCCACCCACGGCCATTAGGTAAACCGCTTTGTTGTCTTTAATCGCTTCAATGGCGATTGGGCCACGTTCAGATTTACCGATCATACCCAGTAAGCCTGTGCTTTCGATCACTTGGCGTGTGAACTTGTCCATACGAGTTGCTGTTGTTGGGCCTGCTGGGCCAACCACTTCGTCGCGTACTGGATCAACCGGGCCAACGTAGTAGATAAAGCGGCCTTTTAGATCTACTGGCAGTTCTTCACCTGCGTTCAGCATCTCGACCATTTTCTTGTGAGCGGCATCACGACCTGTCAGCATTTTGCCGTTGAGCAGGATGGTTTCACCCGGCTGCCAGCTTAATACGTCTTCTGGGGTTACGGTGTTCAGATCGACGCGACGTGTACTTGCGCCCACCTCAAACGTTACTTCTGGCCAATCGTTCAGATCCGGTGGTGTTTGTAGCGATGCGCCTGAACCATCCAGTACGAAATGAGCGTGACGAGTCGCGGCACAGTTTGGAATCATGCACACAGGCAGAGACGCAGCGTGTGTTGGGTAGTCCATGATTTTTACATCCAGTACGGTGGTTAAACCGCCTAGACCTTGTGCACCAATGCCCAGCTCGTTTACTGCATCCATAATTTCCAGACGCAGTTCTTCAACGCGATTCTGTGGACCACGCTTACGCAGCTCATGAATGTCGATTGGGTCCATCAAGGATTCTTTCGCCATCAGTGCCGCTTTTTCTGCGGTGCCACCAATACCGATACCCAACATACCCGGTGGGCACCAACCTGCACCCATTGTTGGAACGGTTTTTTTCACCCACTCAACGATTGAGTCTGATGGGTTCAACATTACCATCTTAGATTTGTTTTCTGAGCCGCCGCCTTTGGCTGCAACCTGAACATCAACTGTGTTGCCTGGAACGATTTCGTAGTGGATGACCGCTGGCGTGTTGTCTTTGGTGTTTTTACGTGCACCTGCTGGATCAGCCAGAATAGACGCACGTAGTACGTTGTCTGGGTGAGTATAAGCGCGACGTACACCTTCATTGATCATGTCAGTTAGGCTCATGTCGCCTTCCCACTGTACCTGCATACCGACTTTTACAAAGACGGTTACGATGCCAGTATCCTGACAGATTGGGCGCTTGCCCTCAGCACACATACGTGAGTTGATCAGAATTTGCGCCATTGCATCTTTTGCTGCTGGGTTTTCCTCACGCAGGTAGGCTTCGTGAACCGCCTGAATGAAATCTACCGGATGGTAGTAGGAAATATATTGCAGCGCGTCCGCAACGCTGTCGATCATATCTTGTTGACGGATAACGGTCGTCATTTTCGGAGTATCTCCTATCACGGTCAGTGCTAATTTCCAGCGGTAGCACCGGAAACGGTTTTGTTATCGTTATCTACAGAAAAATATAGCGGCTGCAGATAGATACTTCATAGATAGCTTGGGATTGATTAGGGCTTGAAATAGAAGAAAAAGCCCCAGATCAGGTTGGCCGAGTATACACCATTTTTGTGGCTTTACTGACGGCAAAGTCACCAACTTTAGGCAAAGTAATCGAATTGAAATAGATGAGAACTAGACTAAAGTTACAAAGCGTCACAAGGAATAACAGCTTACCTACAGACCTATTAGAGTGAATATTCCACACTGCAATTCTAAAGATACATTTAAACTGAATTATTCTGAAACGAGTTTTAGCAGTTGCTTTAGATAAGTGATTTTTAATAGGTGATATATTTTGCAGTGAAGGTGTGAGATGTCTAATTTGTCAGCGCTCAAGGAACGGCATGAACAACGCTTGCGTATCAAGCGGCTTATGATATCAGTTTTGTCACAGGGCTTAATTTTGCTGCTGTTGGCTACTGCACTGGTTTTTAATTTGCTTGATAATGTCTCGCCTACCCAATATCTATTTTTAATGTTTACCGCTGTAATTACACAGAGCTGTTTTTGGTTAGTATTCAAAACTAATCTTAATCTGCGTTTTAACGACCCTTCCCTTACCTTACTGCAAATGGCCACTGCGATTGTCTGGTTTAGTTTGATGATCAGCCAACTACCTGATATTAGAGGTTCACTACTCTTACTTTATGTAATGGTGATGTTGTTTGGTATTTTCCAACTGGATACATTGGAGTTTGTATGCGCAGGTTTACTAAGCTTGGTCTGTTTTGGTGCGGTTATTTTATTTGATGTAGTTCGTATTAATTCAGGCATGACGATTCAAGCACCTGCATTAAATATTAGTGTCATGCAATGGTTGATTTTAGCCAGTGCTCAGGCATGGATTGCGTTGTTTAGTAGCTATGTTAGACGGCTTAGCGAGCGTTTGAAAAAGCAAAAAGATGTGCTCAAAAGTAGTAATCAAAAGATGCAACATGCCCACGATGCTTTAGAGCAAGCAATGCAGCAACTTGATGAGGTGGCAGGTACAGATGACTTAACGGGCATTTTAAATCGCCGCCGTTTTTTTGAAGAAGCAGAGCAACGCTTAGGTGATTCTGAACGATATTGTGCGACAGCACTTTGTATGATTGATATAGACCATTTCAAGAGTATAAATGACCGCTTTGGTCATCAAGCAGGCGATGTGGTGTTAGAACGCTTTTGTCAAATCGCAGCCAACTGTTTAAGAACCAGTGATCTATTTGGTCGTTATGGTGGAGAAGAGTTTATCTTGCTATTACCACAAACGAATCAAGACAGTGGCGTAAAAGTGTCTGAGCGTATTCGACAAGCCTTTGCCGAGTATCATTTTGAGCAGCTCGCACCAGGATTACACTTAAGTTTGTCGATAGGTATTACTTTACACCGCTGGAGTGAGCCTTTAGAGGCGACCATTAAACGTGCTGACGAGGCTTTGTATCAGGCCAAACGTAATGGTCGTAATCAAACGGTTTATCAATCTGGCGCTGAGCGTTTACAAGGACAGATGACACCTAAAAGCAGCTAGCCTGTTAGACTAACTTTGGTGAGTTGCCAGTTGCGAAAAGCGCTCAGCCCACTGCGAATCAATGTGTTGGCACACGACAAATTCAGGGTTCAGCAAGCTGCTTTTCTGATTGTAGCGCAAAGGTTGTAGTTGATCGTCCAATACCAGACCGCCTGCACATTCAACAACGGCTTGTGCCGCAGCGGTATCCCACTCACTGGTTGGCCCAAAGCGTGGGTATAAATCGGCCTGATTGGCCGCAACCAAACAGATCTTGAGTGAGCTGCCCATCGGAACCAGTTCAGATTGAGCAAAACCTTCAGAAAAAGCCGCCACACGATCAGCGGCATGTGAGCGACTGCCCACTAAGCGCCAGATAGCAGGTTCAACATTAGGGGTTAACAGCAATGTTTTTTCGGTTTGCCCTATGTTGTGCTCGAATGCACCAACCCCTTGCGCAGCATAATAGAAGCGATTCAAGACAGGGGCATACACCACACCTAAAATGGACTGACCTTGATGAATTAGAGCGATATTGACGGTAAACTCGCCATTACGTTTTACAAATTCCTTGGTGCCATCTAAGGGGTCAACCAGCCAATAGGTTTGCCACTGTTGACGAGCTGCCCAATCAATCTCAGCGCTTTCTTCTGATAGTATCGGCCACTCGGGGGTAAGCTGTGTTAGCCCTGCAACAATGCAGCGATGCGCCGCTAAATCTGCCAGTGTGAGTGGGCTGTCGTCTGATTTGACGGAAACGCCTAAATCGTCCTGTTGATAAATCTCTAAAATCGCTTCGCCTGCGTTCTGTGCCAGTTGTTTTACTTTTGGCAGCAGCTGAGACAAGGCATCAGGACTTGTTGACATGGTGGCGTATCCTTTTGTGAAAACTAAAGTATTTCAAAACTGGCGAGCAGTAAAAGTGCTCCAAACAGGGTGTGAAAACGTCCTGTAAGGGGTGTTAAGGCTTGGCGCTGTTCAGCGGGTTGTTTCAATAAGGTAAAAGGTTGGCGCAACGCGGGTAATGACAATAGCAACCACCAAGGCGAGGGCACTAAACCTTGCCATGTCAATAAAGCGACCAAGATAAAGCTCAGGTATACCATGCCTTTGTATAGCTTACAGGCGAAGTCATATCCGATACGCACGGTAAGGGTAGTTTGCCCAACTTGTTGATCGGCTTCGTAATCCCGTAGCTCATTGCTGAGTAAGAGCAAGGCCGTTAATAGGCTTAAGGGAAGTGAGAGATAAAAGACAGTCCAATCATAGCTGCCGGACATCACATAGCTGGCTCCGCCAATCATCATCACGCCCATCAGCAAAAACACCAAGGGCACGCCCAGCCCTCGGCACTTATAGTTAATGGGTTCTTGAGTGTAGTAATAAGCGCCTGCTAAACCTGTGATGCAAAGGGCTAATAGTGGCAAGCCCCGCAGTTGAATTAGCCAAAGGCCGATTAATCCTGCAATAGCAAAACACACTAAGCCCAAGCGGTAGTTACGAATAATCGCTTGCTGAAGCCAATATTTTTGGGCGGCCGTTAGTCCTGCAAAGCGCTGGTCTAAGGTTTTGAGATCGGAGTGATCATTAATTAAGTTCACGCCAAACTGTAATAAAATACCGCCTGCCAGTATGAGCAAACCCAGCAAGAGGGGCTGAGCGCTTTGCGCCCAGCCGAGCATAATCCCTTGTAAGCATGACATCAGTGCCACGGTGAGTGAAAAAGGGCGAGCGGCGCATATCAACTGATACTTTTCCCAGCCCTGAACCGATTGCATGACCTGACTTACAGTTGTCATCCTTACCTCTTCAGTGGAGATTATTTTAGGTCGCGCATCAGCAAGGCATATTCAAGATCAGCCTGACTCAGTGTCGCACCATCCAATGGAATCTGTACAATGTGACCATTCCCTGGTGCGACGTTCAGTGCCTCACCTTTGCGGCTTTCTAAGGTGTTCAGCACAAAACGACGGTTACCACCGGGTAGCATCAGCTCGAGTGTGTCACCGGTTTCAAAGCGATTTTTCACATCGATCTCCAGCAGGTTGCGCTGGTTGTCGTAGCTCAGCACTTCACCTACGAACTGCTGGTTAACGCCAATTGAGTTACCGGTTTCGTAGTTTTGGTATTCATCATGCACATGGCGGCGATAGAAACCTTCGGTGTAACCGCGGTTGGCCATGTTTTCTAGGGCGTCCATCAACTTCATATCAAATGGGCGACCTGCAACCGCATCGTCAATGGCCTTACGGTAAACTTGAGCTGTGCGCGCCACGTAATAGTGCGATTTGGTGCGACCTTCAATCTTTAGGGAGTGAATGCCCATTTTGGTCAGGCGCTCAACGTGTTGAACGGCACGCAGATCTTTAGAGTTCATGATATAGGTGCCATGCTCATCTTCATAGATTGGCATCAGCTCACCTGGGCGAGAGGCTTCTTCAATCAGTGCGGCTAAGCCTTGACTGTCTTCAGTATGGTGATCAGCCGCAGGTGAGTGAGACTGGCCTTGGGAAGGGTCCCAAACACCAGAGGAGGATTCCACCTGTGTCAGCGGAATCAGGTCACCGTTGTCATCGGTTGTGGTTTTAAGGGTGTTGTAGTTCCAACGACAGGCGTTGGTGCAAGTGCCTTGGTTGGGGTCGCGGTGGTTGAAGTAGCCAGACAGCAAGCAACGGCCAGAGTAAGCGATACAGAGCGCACCATGCACAAAGGTTTCCAGCTCCATCTCTGGGCATTCATTGCGAATCTCTTCGATCTCTTCTAATGAGAGTTCGCGTGAAAGAATAATGCGTTTAATGCCTTGCTGATGCCAGAACTTCGCCGCTGCATAGTTCACCACGTTAGACTGTACCGACAGATGAACCACTTGATCTGGCCAACGCTCACGCACCATCATAATGAGACCTGGGTCTGACATGATCAGCGCATCTGGCTTCATCTCAATGATCGGTTCCATATCCTTCATATAGGTACGGACTTTGGCATTGTGCGGGGCAATGTTACTGGCGACATAGAACTGCTTACCGCGCTCGTGTGCGTAGCGAATTCCCTGCTCTAAGTTGTCTAGCTTAAAATCATTGTTACGTACGCGTAAGCTATAACGCGGCTGCCCTGCATAAACGGCATCAGCACCATAGGCAAAGGCATAACGCATATTTTTAAAAGTACCCGCAGGGGAAAGCAATTCAGGCTTAAACATAAAAACCTCTTCGGTGTCTGGTTGCAGGCCAAATACACCTTTTGAAGATAACGCGCACTGCACACGATTCAAGAAAGCGCGCGATTCTACCACAGCTTGTGGTGGTATAAAGAGTACCCTACTGCTTGCGTAAAAAATGTGTCAAAAAACTGTCACGGCTGTGCAACATTCATTTCTTAATCTTTCCGTTAGCTTATTGATAATGACCGATTAAGGAATGAACAATGAAACTGAAATCTATTTTGCAAGCGCTCTTGATTGTAGGTGTTGTTGGCGGTACTGCGGCATGTTCGTCGATGCAAAGTGCAGAAAAAGCCCCTCAATCGCAAGAAGCCACTCAGCAATTGGTTTCGTTGTATGAAGTACGCCATGAGGATGGCCGTTTGTACTACTTTGACGACTATTCTGCTTATCAGCACTTCTTAGAGCATGACGAAACCCCGTACACTTACAAGCGTATTGCCGCAGGTGCCAAGGGTGAAACGCTGGTATTTGGTTTAACCAGTAAAGACAAAAAGAAAACCTCAGGTATTGCCAGCGTGGATATGATTGATGGCAAGTTAGTACCTGAAATGTTTTATGGTGAGCTGCGTCATGAAGGTCGCATTTATGTCTTCAACCGCATTGAAGATATGAATGAAGTACGTGCAACAGGCGAAGCGGCTTTGCGTTTTACCGATATTGGCTCTGGCCCTAAAGGTGAAACAGTTGTTTATGTATTGAATAAACATAACAAGAAAAAGCGTCCAGATGCTTTAATCGCACAATTTAAAGGGGTTAATGCAATTCAATAAACTGACTAGTGGGCATCAAGGATTGGATGCCGCTTGTTAGGTTGATGAGCGTGCTGTGTTAACAGTGCGCTAACTTTTTGGCGCTGTGAGTGCAGCGCCAAGATTCCCCTCTATTTCGACTGCTGTTTTATCCTACCGATTGTATTTACCTCATCGTGCCAAAGGCAGAAGTGATACACTAGATACTCCTCTGTTTTGATCTATTCACGGTATTGTTCATGAGTTTCTCAGCCCTAGGCCTTAATCCCGAATTGTTGTCGGTTTTATCCTCTCTTCATTATCTCACCCCAACACCGATTCAACAGGCAGCTATTCCGAAAGTGCTAGAAGGCCATGATGTGATGGCGGGGGCGCAAACCGGAACCGGAAAAACGGCTGCTTTTATGTTGCCCCTAATTCAGCGTGAATTAGCACAGGTGGAGCCTAGCAAGGCGATTCGCGTGTTGGTGCTAACACCCACCCGAGAGTTAGCACAGCAAGTTCACCGCAGCGTGATCACCTATAGCCAAGGACTGGGGGTTAACTCAGTGGTGGCCTACGGTGGTGCCAGTATTAATCCGCAAATTGAAGCGCTCAACCAAGGTTGCGAGATACTGGTGGCAACACCCGGACGGTTGTTAGAGCTGGCCATGAAAGGGTTGATCGACCTAAGTAACTTAGAAACCTTGGTGCTAGATGAAGCCGACCGAATGCTCGATATGGGCTTTATTGGTGAGATCAAACGCATCTTAAAGCGTTTGCCTGAGCAGCGGCAAACGCTGTTTTTTTCAGCCACTTTTAACGATGAGGTTTTTGCACTCAGCAAAACTTTATTGCGTGATCCTGTACTGATTGAAGTTGCTGAACGTAATGCAACCGTGGCACAAATTGAGCAGCGCTTTTATGAAGTGGATCAGTCAAAAAAAGCAGCGTTACTGGCCTATCTGATTGGATCTAAAAACTGGCAACAAGTGTTGGTCTTCACGCGCACCAAACAAGCAGTGGATGAGCTGGTTCAAGAACTTGGAAAAGACGGCATTAGCGCAGCGGGGGTACATGGTGACAAATCTCAAGGCGCACGAGATCGTGGACTGGAAGACTTTAAAATCGGAAAAGTACGCGTCCTTGTGGCCACCGACGTAGCCGCCCGTGGGTTAGACATTCACCAACTGCAATATGTGGTGAACTATGAGCTACCCTACAACGCAGAAGATTATATTCATCGTATTGGCCGAACAGGTCGTGCCGGGCAAGAGGGGTTAGCCATATCCTTAGTGTCGCAAAAAGAGAAATATTTGCTGGAAGAGATCGAAAAACTCACAGGTGAATATTCTGTGTTGCAATGGATGGAGGGCTTCGAGCCTAACCTGATGCAGCTAGATGAGGTGAACGCCAAGCGTAAACCCTCTAAAAAAGCGCTACGAGCCAAAGCCTTAGGACAAAGCGGTAACACACGCAAACCTCAAAAACCTCGCCGTAGATAGCGCGCTTTTAGCAAAAGCCAACAGCGCAAAAAAGCTCCATCGGTTTAACCTGATGGGGCTTTTTGATGACCGATTCAGCTGATTCTCAATCAGACGGTGAACTCTTCCATCGCATAATCAGGCAGCGAGCTTTTTGCAGGTACAGGGGTTGGATAACCTTCAGCATCTAAGGCCACAAATTTGAAAACCGCTTCAGTTACTTTCTCACGCAGTCCAATCTGTCCGCGGCGTACCCAAGCTTCCACATGAATCCGCATAGAGGTTTTCCCCACCTCTATCACTTCGGTATAAACCCCCAAAATATCACCCACTTTAACAGGGCGAATAAAGCTCATGCCCTCTAGCGATACGGTGACCACGCGCTGTTGTGCACGCTGGCTGGCACAGATCCCTGCGGCGATATCCATTTGCGATAAAACCCAGCCACCAAAAATATCACCAGACGGGTTGGTATCCGCAGGCATTGCCATAGTGCGAGTGGTTAAACGGCCTCGTGTTTCTTGTGACATTTATCTTCTCCGGCAGTAGATCACGACGTAGTAGGACTCTGTTCAACAATTCTAAGTGAAAAATCGTAGCCCTAGGCTAAAAAGGCAGGCAGCTTACCTGATAACGCACAGAATTACCGTCCGTTTTTCTCCTCTATTGCGCTTATTCGAATCGGAATAAGTCAGCGCAAAACAGATACAAAATCGTTTTATCTGCGTATAGGTCTAAATATAGACATTTCTAAACAAGAGGGGGCATGGAGATGACTTGCAGCGGGCACATTCAGCATGATTTACGGAGCATGATCAGCACTCGATTCACTCTCTGGGTTTTCATCAGCCTGTTTTTTTCAGGCGCTGTATTTGCAAACTCAGAGCAGTCGGTGGCGACAAGCGCTTTAATTTTAACTCCAAAGCAGATCAGCGAATGGAAAAGCAAAAGCTTTAATGGCCTCACCCAATATCAATTGGTTGAACACGAAGGACAGCTCGCCCTATATGCAAAAAGTAACTCAGCCGCCTCAGGCTTGTTTTATGAGGCGGATATCGACCTGAACCAAACCCCTTACCTGAGCTGGCGCTGGAAAGTGACACAACTGCCCAACTTAACCAATGAACAAACCCGAGCAGGGGATGACTTTGGCGCCCGTGTGTACATTATTTTTAATGATGGTTGGACGTTTTTAAGCACCAAAGTGATCAGCTATGTTTGGTCAGGCCAAACCCCTGTTGGACAACATTGGCCCAATCCCTTTGTGGGTAAAAGCGCGATGATGGTATCGATGCGAGAGGGTGCATTAGAGCAAGGTTGGCATGAAGAAAAGCGCAATTTAAAAGCCGACATTCAGCAGTTCTTTGGTAAAGAGATTGATCGGATCAAAGCCATTGCGATTATGACGGACGCAGACAATTCCAACAGCAGTGCAGAGGCGTTTTATGGCACAATTAAATTCAGCTCAGATTAACTTGCACTGAGCCCTCTTTTTATTTTTACCTCAGTAGGGAAAGTTTATGATGGATGCCAACGGCCTGACTCCCGACCATTTGAATACATTGCTAGCACAGCAATTTGGGTTTTCTGAGTTCAGGGGCGGGCAGCAGCAAACCGTGATGCAGCTGTTGGCTGGGCAATCGTCTTTGGCAATATTCCCAACGGGATCGGGCAAATCACTCTGTTATCAGTTCACCGCCTTGCAGCTCCCCCATTTAACCTTGGTGGTTTCACCGCTGTTGGCTTTGATGAAAGACCAACTCGCCTTTCTGGCCAGTAAAGGCATAGCGGCTGCCAGTATCGACTCCACCCTCAGCACTGAACAGCATCAGCAGGTGATTCAAGAGGCGCGGTCGGGCAAACTCAAGATTCTAATGGTCTCGGTTGAGCGCTTTAAGAATGAGCGTTTTCGCCAGTTTATCGAATCTATTCCGCTGTCGATGTTAGTGGTGGATGAAGCGCACTGCATTTCCGAATGGGGGCACAACTTTCGCCCTGACTATCTCAAACTGCCCGAGTACCGTCAGCAGCTGAACATTCCGTTGGTGTTATTACTCACCGCTACCGCCACCCGTCGGGTGAAAAAAGATATGGCGCAAAAATTCAACATTGCCCCAGAGCATATTGTGCAAACGGGATTTTATCGCGCCAACCTTGATCTGAGTGTGCAGCCGTTACAGGCAGACCAAAACCCGAAGCAGGTTTTGCGAACGCTGATTCAACACAAAACAGGCGATGGTATAGTCTACGTCACCTTACAGCATACGGCAGAAGAGGTGGCCCGTGACCTGTGCCAGCAAGGTATTCAAGCCGAAGCTTATCATGCAGGTTTGCCTGACGAGCAACGACAAAAAGTGCAGGCTGACTTTATGGCGGGTCGAGTGCGCGTTGTGGTGGCCACCATCGCCTTTGGGATGGGTATTGATAAACCCAATATCCGGTTTGTGATTCATTATGATCTGCCCAAGTCGATCGAAAATTACAGCCAAGAGATTGGGCGAGCGGGGCGTGATGGCTTGGCGTCAGATTGCATCACGCTTGCCAGCCTTGATGGTATTCCGGTACTGGAAAACTTTGTCTATGGTGATACCCCGCAGCGCTCAGATATTGCCCGTTTAATCGAGGTCATACAGCAAGACAGTTTTGTGCAGGGGCATGACCAGCACCAGTGGGAGTTACAACTGAACAGCCTGTCAAATCAATGCAATATTCGCCAACTGCCGCTGAAAACCTTGTTAGTGCAATTAGAACTGATGGGCATTTTAGAACCCCTACGCAGCTATTTCGCCGAGTATAAATATAAATTGGTTGCTGAGAGATCCGACATTTTGGCGCGTTTTTCGGGCGAGCGTGCCGCCTTTTTAAATAGCCTGTTTGAGCAGACCGAGTTTAAAAGAACTTGGGGTGTCCCTCACTTTGACAACCTTTATCAAACCTATGGTGCTGAGCGCCATCGTGCTATTGCGGCACTGGATTACTTACATGAGCAGGGGTTAATCGAACTGTCGGCGTCCAAAATGACTGAAGTGTTTCGAGTTAACATGACCGCTCTTAACCACGATGAGCCAGTGGCTAAACTCTATCATTACGTTGTCGAGAAAGAGCAAAAAGAGATCGAACGTATTGGCGCGTTAATTCGTTTTTTCCAGCTCGACCGCTGCCTCACTCACAACCTCTCCCGCTACTTTGACGAAGGCAGTAGCCCAACAGCCTGTGGTCATTGCTCTGTTTGTCGTGGACAGGTGGCACATCTAAGCTATGTGCAACCGCCAATTTGGCCTGAAGACGCGGTGCTGAAACAAAACCTAGAGGCCCTGTTAGAGCGTCTGAACAGTGAACAGGTCATTAGGCTGCAAAGGCAAGAAAAACAGACCCTATGCGCCCGTTTCTTAGCGGGTTTAACCCAACCCTTGTTCACCCAGATCAAGGCGCGACAACTGGCAGGTTTTGGTAGTTGTGAGTTACTTCGATACCCTGACATTGAGCAAAAAGTACAAGGCTTATTGATTGATTAATTAAGGGCGTGGAGGCGATTGCGATGCGAGCCTTGGTCTTTATTGACTATAATCCACAGCTTCAAGCGCAATGATGACAATAAAATCCAATATGAGAACCGCAAAATGTTAGCAGATGTAAAAGTTTCGGCGATTCAAATGGTTTCGGGCGAAGATCCAGAACAGAATTTGGCCCGAGCTGAATATTGGGTTACTGAGGCGGCCAGTCAAGGCGCGCAGATTATTGCATTGCCAGAGTATTTCCCAATGCTGAATCGAGATGAACGGGCCAAGTTTGCGCTGGCAGAACACTTTGGCAGTGGCATGATGCAGGATCGTTTAGCACAGTTGGCTCAAAAACTGGGTATTTGGTTAGTTGCAGGCTCGTTACCGTTAAAAGGCAAGCAAGCTGATAAAGTCACCAATACCAGTTTGGTTTTTGACCCTTCCGGTGCGGTGGCTGCGCGTTATGACAAGATTCATCTCTTTGATTTTCAAAAGGGTGATGAGTGCTATCAAGAGTCCGCCAGTATTGAGGCGGGTCAGCAGCCCGTATGCTTTGACACACCTTGGGCGCGTGTTGGGCTAGGGATCTGTTATGACTTGCGTTTTCCAGAGTTGTTTCGTGGTTTAGATGATGTGGATCTGCTGGTGATTCCCGCAGCGTTTACAGTACCCACAGGTCGTTCACACTGGGAGTTGCTATTAAGAGCGCGTGCGGTTGAAAACCAATGCTATCTAATGGCGCCTGCACAAGGTGGCCAACACGATAGCGGTCGAGTGACTTGGGGACACAGTATGATTGTTGATCCTTGGGGGGAGATTCTCGGTCAGCAGGATCTTGGTGAGGGGATTGTCACTGGCACACTGTCGAAACAGCGTTTTGATGAGGTTCGTCGTCAATTACCTGCATGGTTACATCGTAGGCTCTGAAGTGCTGAGAGGTAGGCGATTGGTCACACAGAAGGCGCCTCTTTAACTTTGACGACCGATGGAGATGAACAAAGGCTGTTTGTCCTTTGTCGGCTCGACTATAATCTTGCGCCATTGCCTTTGTGCAGATGAACTATTTTTTGTACTTATCATTCTCATAGGATTGAACGGATTATTATGACTGTTCGCACCCGAATTGCGCCTTCACCAACAGGTGACCCTCACGTTGGTACTGCTTACATTGCACTTTTTAACTTGGCTTTTGCCCGTAAACATGGCGGCAAGTTTATTTTACGCATTGAGGATACGGATCAGACCCGTAGCACCAATGAATCTGAGCAGATGATTTTAGACTCTCTACGTTGGTTAGGCCTAGATTGGGATGAAGGCCCTGATGTAGGTGGTGAGTTTGGCCCTTACCGCCAGAGCGAGCGTAAGCATATGTACGCTGACTATGCTTATCAGCTTGAAAAAGCAGGTAAAGCATTCCGCTGCTATCGCACCACAGAAGAGCTAGACGAGCTACGTGAGAGTCGTAAAGCAGAGGGCAAACATACGGCTTTAAAACAAAGTGATTTGGCGCTGCCTGCTGAGGAGCAAGCTGCGCGTGAAGCCGCTGATGCACCTTACGTGATCCGCATGTGCGTACCTGAAGAGGGCGTGTGTGAAGTTGATGATTTGCTGCGTGGCAAAATTGAGATTGATTGGGGGCAGATCGACTGCCAGATTCTGCTAAAAGCAGACGGTATGCCGACTTATCACTTGGCAAACGTTGTCGATGACCATCTGATGCAGATTACTCATGTGCTGCGTGGTGAAGAGTGGATTAACTCTGCACCTAAGCACAAACTGCTGTACGAATACTTCGGTTGGCAAATGCCTGTGCTATGCCACTTCCCACTGTTGCGTAACCCCGATAAAACCAAATTATCGAAGCGTAAAAACCCGACCTCAATTAACTACTATCGCAAAATGGGCTTTATGCCTGAAGCGGTAATCAACTATTTGGGGCGTATGGGTTGGTCAATGCCGGATGAGCGCGAGAAGTTCTCTTTGGCGACGATGATTGAGCATTTTGATATTCAACGTGTTTCTCTGGGTGGCCCAGTGTTTGACGTTGAAAAACTGTCTTGGCTAAACGGTCTATATATTCGTGAAGATCTGAATGATCAGCAGTTTATTCAAGCGGTGCAGCAGTGGGCGTTCCAACCTGAGTATTTGGCGCAAATCGTACCGCAAATCAAGAACCGTGTTGAAAAGTTCAGTGATATTGCACCGCTGGCTGGCTTCTTCTTCTCAGGTATGTTGCCAATCACAGAAAGTGATTTCAGCCATATCAAGCTAGAGAAAGAAGAGCTGGTTAAACAGCTACAGTTTACGCTATGGCAGATGGAGGCACAGCGTAGCTGGAATAAAGACAATATTTTTGCAGATGTTAAGAAATTGTCTGAGCACTTTGGTGTGAAAATTAAAGATTTCTTACAGCCTATCTTTATTGCGATTGCAGGCTCACCTACCTCGTCTTCTGTGTTGGACTCGATGGCGATTATTGGCCCAGACTTGACCCGCGCACGTTTGCGTCATGCGGTGAACTTGTTAGGTGGTGTGTCTAAGAAGCAAACGAAGAAGCTGGAAAAAGAGTTTGCGGATTTAAATGGCTAGGTCTTAGGGCCTAGCTAGAGGGGGGCTTTTCGCTAACTCATTGGTTCATTTGAACTTTATTTTGTAAAAAAGATAAAAAAATTCAAAAAATGAGTTGACCCAAGAAAAAAGCCTCCCTATAATTCGTCCCGTACTTGAGAGGGGCCTTAGCTCAGCTGGGAGAGCGCAACACTGGCAGTGTTGAGGTCAGCGGTTCGATCCCGCTAGGCTCCACCAAATCTCAAGTGGCCAGTGTCCCATTCGTCTAGTGGCCTAGGACACCGCCCTTTCACGGCGGTAACAGGGGTTCGAACCCCCTATGGGACGCCACTATTTATTTAACTTGTTTGAACTTAACAAGTTAAAACAAGAAACCGCTTAATTGCGGTTTTTTTGTTTCTGCTGTTTGGCAATCCTTGAGACAATCCAGAATAACCCCCTCTACACTCAGGCAGAGAGGGTTGATGTTGACTTACTGTACCATCTCTTTTTCGCTGAATACGCCCTCAAATAGCGCTGTAGACAGATAGCGCTCACCTGAGTCGGGTAAAATTACCACGATGGTTTTATCTGCAAACTCAGGTTGTTCCGCTAGTCGAATAGCGGCTGCCATCGCTGCGCCACAAGAGATACCACCAATAATGCCCTCTTTGAGCATCAGCTCTCTTGCCATCTGAATTGCATCGTCATTGCTGATTTGTTCAACGCGGTCGATCAGTGATAAGTCTAGATTTTTAGGTACAAAGCCTGCGCCAATACCTTGGATTTTGTGTGGTGCAGGTTTAACTTCATCGCCCTGCATGGTTTGAGTGATCACGGGGGAGTCAACAGGCTCAACGGCAACAGAGGTAATGGCTTTGCCCTGTGTGTTTTTGATATAGCGTGAAATACCTGTGATAGTGCCGCCTGTGCCAACACCTGCAACCAGGACATCAATTTCACCGTCGGTATCTTGCCAAATCTCTGGACCAGTGGTTTTTTCATGGATCTCAGGGTTGGCAGGGTTTTCAAATTGCTGTGGCATAAAGTAGTGCTCTGGGTTGGAGGCGACCAACTCTTCTGCTTTTGCAATTGCGCCTTTCATACCTTTAGCAGGCTCTGTCAGCTCTAAGTTTGCACCCAGTGCCTTCATCATTTTTCGACGCTCTAAGCTCATGCTGGATGGCATGGTCAGGGTAATTTTATAGCCACGAGAGGCCGCCACAAAGCAGAGTGCAATCCCTGTGTTACCACTGGTGGGCTCTACAATCTCCATGCCCGGTTTTAAAACACCACGTTTTTCAGCATCCCAGATCATATTGGCACCAATACGGCATTTTACTGAAAAGGCAGGATTACGGCTTTCCAGTTTGGCGTATAGGTTTGGATGTTGGCTTAGGCGGTTAATTTTAACTAGAGGTGTATTACCGATTGTTAGCGAGTTATCGTCAAAAACCTTGCTCATAAGAAATCCCTGATAATTCTAATGGTTAGACCGCTAAGTGCTGTGGAAAACAAGCGTCATTTGAGGGTAGCGGATTGCCAATAAGAGTAGGGAGTGTTGAGAGAAAAATCTATCGGAACTTAATGCCAAAAGGTTTTAAGTTCATAACAATCCGATGTGCCTAGCGGCCTAAGAGAGTGAGCGCGATGTTTGGGTTTTGATTGGCTTGTGCCAATATGCTACTAGAGGCTTGTTGAATGATTTGGTTGCGAGTTAGCTCAGCGGTGGCAACGGCAAAATCGGTGTCTGTGATTCGCGACTTAGCGGCAGATACATTCACAATAGTATTGGTGTTATTGCGTAAGTGAGAACTGAGTTCATTGAGGGTGGCACCTAGCTCGGTTCTGATTTCGTGGATATTGCCAATCACTTTATCAATGATTTCCATAGAGCCGCGTGCATTGGCAGATACGTTTACGCCCGATAAGCCTATGCGTTCTGCGGTGCCGCCGCGGATTGTGAAATCGCTGCGTTCGCCAGCGTTAGAGCCTGTTTGCAGTTGAAATATTTTATCATGTGGGGGAGTGAAGCCAGTGGGCCAAGCGCTGATTTTAAAGCCATCTAATGGCTGATCGGAGTAGCTGTTGGTATCACCGACAGAGTCGTGGGCATCTTTTACACCCATTCCATCAGCGTCTAAGCCGCCAATAGCGCCAACATCGGCATTGTTCAAGTCCATTCGATTTGTGATGTAGCTACCGCCGCTATTCTGCACGTAGGTAATGTACTCTGCCTCCGTCATACCAAGGAAGTGCTCGAGGGCGTTGCTTACAGTTCGTCCATCTACTTTCAAATAGTCCATGAAACTTGAAATACCGTTTCCGTAGCCTAGGCTCTTCATTTCATCATGAAGCATACGTGTCGCTACATAGGCTCTTGAGTAATTTGCGCTAGAGCCTGCTGCGTTGGAGAAGCTGCTCATAAAAGTATCTGGTGAGGCGGCACCTAAGTCGACGATTAAACGGTCATCAGCACCATGTATAAGTTCTGCGGTACCCTCCATAAACCATAGAGATGACTGAACGCCTGTAGATAGCTGGTTTACCATAACAGCATGAGCCATTTCGTGTTGAATAACCCGATCATTTTGAGTGGTGTCGCCGTTCCATCCAGCTAAAAAGGCTGCTCGATCAATATTCAGCGCAGTAACGTCGTGAGTGCCTCCGCTAAATGATACGGAAGCAACGGCTCCTCCAATTGCTCCAAGATTGATGACAAACTGATCCTCGCCGTCTCCTTTCAGCCCGAAATAAGCTTTGATGTTGGCTTCAGACTGCTCCATTGCCCCTGCCAATTTGATTAAAATATCTTCATCTGTAACCGGTGGGGAGTTTTCATTGACGGTAGGCCCCTCAAGTAGAGGTGTTCCCCCCAAACTGGCACTTTCAGCAATCTGAGTGGCAGCACTGATGAGCTTCTCCATCTCAGCTTGAGCGCCATCTCTGTCCTCTTGGCTCCAAGTGTTGTTCGACATTTGCGTGGCAACTTCCCGCATCCGAAAAGCAATGTTGGTGATTTCTGCCATTGCGCCATCGGCAACTTGAATCGCGGAAATACCATCTTGGATATTACGGGAGGCTTGTTGAGTACCAATTACTTGCGTGTCTAAGCGATCTGAAATTTGTAGGCCAGCAGCATCGTCTCGTGCAGAGTTAATTCGTGATCCAGAGGAGAGCTCCTGAAAAGAACGATTCATCCGCTCTGTCACATTAGACAGATAGTTCATTCCTTTTAGTGCACTTACATTGGTATTCACGAATAGCATGTGGCAACGCTCTCCCTAAGCGAGTTAAAACTAGGCTTGCGTACAAAAATCGGCAGGTTAACGCGTTTCTTTAGAAATAATGTCAATGACTTTAAGGTCACGAAAATACGTTCTTGCAGGTTTTGGTTGTCAGTGCGAGCAGGTAAACTGCTCGCAGCTGCAATTACTGATGCATAACAATAGATTAATAAAAGAGCGTCTTATGAAATTCCAAGGTACAGAACAATACGTCGCCACGCCTGAGTTACAAATGGCGGTTAACGCTTGTATTACACTACAACGCCCTTTGTTGATTAAAGGTGAGCCGGGCACGGGTAAAACCATGCTGGCGGAACAGTTGGCTGAGGCACTGGGTTTACGCTTGATTCAATGGCATGTGAAATCAACGACCAAAGCGCATCAAGGTTTGTATGAGTATGATGCGGTGTCGCGCCTGCGTGACTCACAACTGGGTGATGACCGTGTGCATGACATTAAAAACTACATCAACAAAGGCAAGCTTTGGGAGGCGTTTGAGTCAGAAGAGCAAGTGGTGTTGCTGATTGATGAGGTGGATAAAGCCGATATTGAGTTTCCAAATGACCTGCTGCAAGAGCTGGATAAGATGGAGTTTTTTGTTTACGAAACGCAAGAAACCATCAAAGCAGTCAAGCGTCCTATTGTGATCATCACCAGTAATAACGAAAAAGAACTGCCGGATGCGTTTTTGCGCCGCTGCTTCTTCCACTACATCAGCTTTCCTGATAAAGACACCATGCTGCGCATTATTGATGTGCATTACCCTGATATTCAGCAGAATTTAGTGCAGCAAGCTTTAGAGGTGTTCTTTGATTTGCGAGAAGTGCGCGGTTTAAAGAAAAAGCCGTCTACCTCTGAATTGATTGATTGGCTAAAGCTGCTGATGGCTGATCAAATGAGCTTAGAAATGCTGCAAAATCGTGATGCTAGCAAAGCGATTCCGCCACTGCATGGCGCATTGGTGAAAAACGAACAAGACGTTTCTTTACTTGAAAAACTGGCGTTTATGCACCGTCGACAAACCCGCTAACCATCGGTCTACAGGAGTTTATCTATGTTGATCGATTTTTTTTCTGACCTCCGTAAGGCGGGCGTGCCCACCACATTACGTGAGTTGTTAGACCTGTTAGCCGCTTTAGAGCAAGGTTTAGCCTTTGCCGATATCAATGATTTTTATCTGTTGGCGCGCACCTGCTTGGTGAAAGATGAAAAGTATTATGACCGTTTTGATCTAGCCTTTGGTGCTTATTTTAATGGTCTTGAAGGCTTGGATGACCTTTTGGATACTTTGATTCCAGAGGAGTGGTTACGCAAAGAGTTTGAAAAGTTTTTAACGCCAGAAGAGCGTGAAAAAATCAAATCGCTCGGTGGCCTAAAAGAGCTGATGGATGCCTTTAAAGAACGTCTAGCAGAACAGCAAAAGCGCCACGCAGGCGGCAATAAATGGATTGGTACAGGTGGTACCTCTCCCTTTGGTGCCTACGGTTATAACCCTGAAGGGATTCGCATTGGTCAGGAGGGTAACCGTAACTTCAGCGCCGTAAAGGTGTGGGATAAGCGCCAGTTTAAGAATCTTGATGACAGTGTTGAGTTAGGCACACGTAATATCAAAGTGGCGTTGAAACGGTTACGTCAGTTTGCCCGCTCAGGGGCTGAGTCTGAGCTGGATTTAGATGACACCATTCGTGCGACCGCTCATAACGGCGGTATGCTAGATATTAAAATGGTGCCAGAGCGTCATAATAGTGTAAAAGTGCTGTTGTTCTTAGATATTGGCGGCTCGATGGATGGCTACATTCGGATGTGTGAAGAGCTATTCTCAGCTTGCCGCACAGAGTTCAAACATCTGGAGCATTATTACTTTCATAACTTTATTTATGAGTCGGTCTGGAAAGACAATCTACGGCGTCACAACGAGCGCATTTCAACCTTAGATGTAATGCATAAATATGGTGCTGACTATAAGGTGATCTTCATTGGCGATGCCTCTATGGCACCTTATGAAATTGCCATTGCAGGCGGTAGTGTTGAGCACTGGAACGAAGAAAGTGGCGCACAATGGATGCAACGGGTCACGGAGACTTGGGATAATGTGGTGTGGTTAAACCCTGTTGATGAAAAATATTGGGGTTATACACAGTCGATTGAAATGACCAAGCAACTGGTTGGCAATCGTATGTATCCTTTAACCATTACCGGCATTACCGATGCGATTAAAAGGTTATCGAAGAAATGATGCGCAATGCATTATCGAGCGACCTTTAGCGGTAAAAAAGAGGGGGATAGGGTATCGCTCCCAACTCCCCCCCAAAGACAGGGTGACATACAGAAAGAAGGGTGCCTTAAAGACACCTATCTTTTGTCGACACCCATACCACATTCTTGCACGACTGATTCGCGGTATGAGTAGCCGACACCCTACTATCAGTGACTGATAGCAGGGTGACTGAGCAGGTTGCTATTTAAGTAATCCCCTTAAATAGCAACGCCACCAAGTTTGGTTTCAAGATATTCAAAAATACCTTCTTTAGCGCCTTCTCGGCCTAAACCACTTTCTTGCATACCTCCAAATGGTGCCGCAGCACTGGTTGGGTTAATGTCATTGATACCAATAATGCCAAACTCCAAAGCCTCAAAAACCCGCATGGCACGCGATAGATTGTTGGTATATAGGTAAGCGGCAAGACCATAATGTGTATCATTGGCCATCTCTAATACTTCATCTTCAGTATCAAAAATAATCACCGCAGCAACGGGGCCAAACGTTTCCTCTCGATAGATTTTCATTTCTGGCGTTACGTTGCTCAGTAATGTTGGCCGATAAAAGTGGCCTTTTTCACAGCCCTCTAAGATCACAGCCTCACCACCATTAAGTAATGTTGCCCCCTTGCTTATGGCGTCTTTAACCTGCGTGTCGACCTTGTCTATAGCAGCTTGATTAATCAAAGGCCCAATACGGACACTAGGATTCATACCATCACCGACTGGCATCGCATCAACACGTTTGCTGAATTCTGCTAGGAAGGGATCTGCAATACTGCGATGAACAAAAATACGATTTGGGCTGATGCAGGCTTGACCAGTATTGAGGAACTTCACCAAAGATAGGCCTTTTGCTGCATGCACCGGATCGGCATCCTCAAACACAATAGCGGGTGCATGGCCGCCCAACTCCATTGAAACCCGCTTTAAATGAGGGGCTGCTAAGGTGGCTAGATGTTTACCTACGGCAGTAGAACCGGTAAACGTCAGCTTTCGTACAGCAGGGTGAGCGCAAAATATTGTGCCAATAGGTGCAGGGTTTGACGCCGTAACAAGATTAACAACCCCAGCAGGAAACCCTGCTTGCTCAAAAATTTTGAACATAGCAATGGCACACAAAGGGGTGCTTTCTGCGGGCTTTAATACAACAGTACAACCTGCCGCTACGGCAGGGGCAATCTTGCGGGCAATCATTGAGATTGGGTAGTTCCACGGTGTAATGGCCGCAACCACGCCAACGGGTTTGTGATTAACCCAAAATCTTTGATCACTACGTGCTGAAGGGATGGTTTCGCCATACACGCGTTTGGCTTCTTCTGCATACCAAAGTAGGAAGTCTGCGCCGTAAATCACTTCATTAAGCGCTGCTTTTAGAGGTTTACCTTGCTCTAAAGTCATCAGCTCAGCCAGTGCATCTTTTTGCTCTAGCATTAATTCATAAGCTCGATATAAACATTTTGAGCGTTGATAAGCAGTGGTTTTAGACCAAGTTTTAAAAGCTTGTTGAGCCGCTTGTATTGCCTGCTCAACTTCCGCTTCCTGACACTCCAGTGCTTCACCTATAACCTCACCGTTAGCGGGATTGGTTACCGCAAAATGGGAAAGTGCTGTGTTTTCTATCCAATTACCATTGATATACATTATGTTTAACCCTGTGTTGTTGTTATTTTATTTTTTTGTATTTAAAACCAGTCAATCGGTAGTTCAAGTGTGCTGACAGCACCATTGTTAATAGACTCAAAGTAGCCATGGTAACGTGGTAAAAGCTGATCTAAGAAGAAAGCACCGCTCAGCACTTTGGCTTGATAGAAGGGCTGATTGGCTTCTAGCTTAAGTTGGTTATTGGCTTTATCGGCAGCTATTAGCATCTGCCAGCCTGCAACTACGTAAGACGACAGCATTAAGTAGTTAAAAGCTAAAGCAGCAGGGGTTGCTTTATCCGTACTGTTGAGTAGCGTTTGTGAGGCTTGGCGCAGTGCATTCGCCGCACTAGAAAAACGTTGAATATGTCCAGCGGTTAGCGCGCCATAAGGCTGAATTTGCGCTATTGATGAATCAATCTCTTCTAACAGTTCAGTAACGGCTTGTCCTTGATCAAAACTCAGCTTACGACCCACCAAATCCATAGCCTGAATGCCGTTAGTACCTTCATAAATAGGTAAAATACGAGCATCTCTAAAATGCTGGGCAATGCCAGTTTCTTCAATAAAGCCCATGCCACCATGTACTTGAACAGCTAGCGATGTGACTTCTTGAGCAATTTCAGTACACCAGCCTTTCACCAGTGGTGTTAATAAGCCCAGCCGACGTTGATGGCGCTGTTTCTCTGCATCAGGCAGTTCAGCTTCAACAAGGTCAACCTCTTTACAAGCGGTATAAGCCAGCGCCCTTGCCGCCTGTGTTAGGCTGGTCATGGTCATTAACATTCTACGCACGTCTGGGTGCTCAATAATTGGCCCTGCTTTATCACGGCCAATGGCAACGCCTTGAACTCGCTCTAGGGCATACTCTTTGGCTTGCTGATAAGCCCGCTCTGCAATAGAGACACCCTGTAAACCTACGGTAAGACGCGCATTGTTCATCATTGTAAACATGCAGGCTAGACCACGGTTTTCCTCTCCAACTAAATAACCAATGGCGCCCTCATTGTCTCCGTAGCTCATTACGCAGGTTGGACTGGCATGAATACCTAACTTATGTTCCAGTGATATTGCTTTACAGGCATTGCGTGCACCTAACGAACCATCAGCATTGACTAAGAACTTAGGCACTAAAAATAGAGAGATGCCTTTTACACCAGCGGGGGCATCCGGTAAGCGTGCCAGTACGAGGTGTACAATGTTGTCTGCCATGGGGTGTTCACCCCAAGTGATAAAAATTTTCTGGCCAGTAATGCGATAGTGTTCGCTTTCAGGTATGGCTTTTGTGTTGATAGCCGCTAAATCAGAGCCCGCTTGTGGCTCTGTTAAGTTCATTGTGCCGCTCCACTCACCACTGATCATTTTGGGTAAGAAGCGTTCGCATAGAACAGGACTGGCATTGGCTGCAATGGCTTCAACCGCACCTTGTGAGAGTAATGGGCATAATCCCCATGCCATATTGGCAGAGTGCCACATCTCCTGCACAGCGATTGCCAAAACAAAGGGTAGGCCTTGTCCGCCGTATTGAGGGTTAAATTGTAAAGATCCCCAGCCACCCTCAACATAGGCTTGGTAGGCTTCTTTGAATCCTGTGGGTACAACGACTTCATTCTGTTCAGTGAGCTGCACCCCTGCAAGGTCACCTGTTCGATTTAAAGGTGCAATAACTGAGCTTGAGAGTTTGCCAGCCTCTTCTAAAATAGCGGCGACTAAATCAGAGCTAGCATCAGTGTTATCTGTAAGTTCTGCTAAGTGCTCAAAATCGACCAGCGTATTTAGCACAAAATTCATATCATCAAGCGGAGCAATATAATCTGTCATAGTGAGCAACCTCCATTGGGGGATATGTTTTGGAATTTAGATTCAGTTTTAATGAAACTATCTTTAGCTCATATATTGGCCACCGTTAACGGATAGGTTGGTGCCTGTAATAAAGCCACTGTCTTCTGCTGCTAGGAACGCCACAGCACGAGCAATTTCAACAGGTTTGCCTAAGCGGCCAACAGGAATGCCTTCAACAATGCTGTTCAGTACTTTTTCTGGTACTTGGCGTACCATTGGTGTGTCGATATAACCTGGAGAAACTGCGTTTACAGTGACGCCTTTACGAGCACCTTCAAGGGCGATTGAGCGAGTAAAACCATAAATACCTGCTTTAGCAGCGGCATAGTTGGCTTGGCCGAACTGGCCTTTTTCGCCATTGAGAGAGGAGATGTTAATGATGCGTCCCCAACCACGTTCGCACATGCTGTTGAATACGAGTTTGCTCATGTTGAACATTGAGCTTAGGTTAGTGTCGATGACATCTTGCCACTGCTGATGCTCCATACGCTTCAATGGTGCATCTCGGGTAATGCCTGCATTGTTAACTAAAATATCGACAGGGCCATGTTCCGCTTCAACGGTAGTGATGAAGTTTTGGCAGCTTTCAAAACTTGATACATCAAGCGGGTAAAGTAGTACTTCTGCTCCCCACGCTTTCATTGATTCTTGACACTCTTTGGCTTGAGCTTCGGTTTCTGGCGAAGGATAGTAAGTGGCAATAACCGTGTGGCCTTGATCGCAGAGTGCCTCGCACATTGCGATGCCTAAACCACCTGTACCACCTGTTACTACAGCGATTCTTTTGCTCATTTTGAGTCTCCTTTACGTCTTATTTGCACAATGGCTGTTTAATGTTTGCTTTTAACGAAACGGTTAGGCTTCGCTAGGTATCGCTTGCTTAATGCGGTTTGACTTCAGTTGCTTCTTCACGCCTATTGATAAGCTTCTTTCACCTTTCTCACTGTACTGTCGGCTGTTAGATTCAATTTTGGGAAGCTCGTACAGGTAGTTCACCATCATGCCTGCCGACTGCTTAAGGCCATTGACTGAGCTATCAGCCATCCAGTTAAGACGCTCAATTTTTGCACCATTACTCAGGTGAAAGTGTGCGACGGGATCAAGCGCGATTGCCGCATTTGGATTCTTTTTGTTCTCTTTATGAGCTTTGGCTAAGTAGTACAGTGCTAGGTTCTGTAGGCTGTCTTTGTGAGCTTGTTTCAATTTGATATTGTTAAAGCCAGAAGCAATAGCGGGCTCAAGCCATTCACGCTCAGGGGCTAATAGCTGGGTAACCAGTGGGTCTTGAGTACTGTTTTTAAGCCAGCGACAGAAGCCTGGAATAGGTGACAAGGTTGAAAACTGCGTCAGCTGAGGGAACTCTGCTTGTAATAATTTAACGACGCGTTTAATCAGAAAGTTACCAAAGCTAATGCCAGCTAAACCCTTCTGAGCATTAGATATAGAGTAAAAAATAGCGGTGTCAGCTTGGCTGATATCTTGTACTGGCGCGTTCTCATCTAATAGATGTTGCACGTTGTCAGACAACCCATTTACCAGTGCGACCTCTACGAAGATAAGGGGTTCGTTTGGCATACTGGGGTGAAAGAAGGCAAAACATCTACGATCTGAATCTAAGCGGTTTTTTAAGTCGTTCCAACTTTTGATTTCATGTACCGCTTCGTAGGCGATCAGCTTCTCAAGTAGCTCTGCGCTGGATTGCCAAGTGATGCGCTCTAACTGTAGTAAACCGATATCGAACCATGAGGACAGTAAGCGTTTTAGGTCGTGTTCAAGGGGTTTTAGGTTGGGATTTTTACTGAGCAGCCCTAAAAGCTCTGCTCGCATATCCACCAAAAACTTTATCCCCTCTGGTAACTCATTAAACTGTGTTAGCAGTTTCATTCTGGCAGGTTCTAATGCTGAACGCAGTGCATTGGCACATGAAATGCGCTCAGCGCCTTTGCAGATCTTCCAGTGCTGAATGATCTCTGATACATGGTCGTCATCTGTGCCGTAGTGATCAGACAGTAAAGATAAAAAACGAATACGTCCCTCTTCATTCAGCTCTAAAAAGCTTCTGCCCAGAGTAGCCGCTCTAGCTCTTGCCGCTATTTCTCCACCTTGATCAGATAGACAGGCATCCATCCAGTTTTTGAGTTCAGTACTGTCTTGAGCATTCAGTTCTGGGTGTAGGGGCAGCTTGTCAATTGATCGACGTCCGCTTGTCACATCACGCCACAGAGGTAGCAGTCTCCGGATGGTTTTATCCAAGATGCTGTTGCTTTGTTCTGACATCTCTACGTTCTCCAGATGAGGGCTGTGAAAATCACTTGTAAGCCTATGTTGTGATCAAGGTTAGCAAAGCTTTTTTAAAAAACCAAGGGTTTTTACTTGGCTTTTTGAGTGTTTATATCTATATTTATGAGGCTGCAACCTGTTAATGATTATAAAAACCAAGAGGAATTAGCATGGCTAACGATTACTTAAAAGATTTACACGGCTATTACTTAGAGGATTTGGAAGTGGGCATGTGCGCCAGCTATGCCAAAACCATTACAGATGCGGATGTTGTGTTGTTTGCAGGCGTCACTGGGGATGACAACCCTGTGCATATCAACGCCGAATATGCTGCTTCAACTATGTTTGAACAGCGCATTGTTCATGGCATGTTCAGCGCGGGTTTGATTTCAGCCGTACTAGGAACTCGCCTACCTGGGCCGGGTGCCATTTATATTGACCAGCAACTGTCGTTTAAAGCTCCGGTACATATTGGTGACACCGTTGTTGCTACTGCTACTGTGCTTGAAATTGACAGTCAGCGTCGTCGAGTCAAGTTAGAAACAGTCTGTCGCGTTAAAGACAAAATTGTTGCCCAAGGTGTTGCTACGAATATGGTCGACCGTCGCCCAGCAGAGTAACTCAGGGTTATCTATGAACTAAAAAGCAGGCTTGCGTTAGCTCATCACGCACCTGCTTTTTAACTCTCTTTTAACTGTTTGAAACTATTAAAGATTTAGGATGAAAGCTTATGTTGATCAGTGCTGATAACTCTGCCCTGCTGGTGATTGATGTGCAGGCAAAATTACTGTCTGGCGTGTATGAAAATGAGAAGCTGGTAGACAACTGTCACTGGCTTATCGAAGTGGCTCAGTTAATGGGTGTACCTGTTTTAGGTTCTGAGCAATATCCAAAAGGTGTAGGGCCAACAACAGAACGTTTAAGTCAGCTATTAGCCGCAGATGACTTTGTCGCTAAAACGGAGTTCTCTTGTGTTGATTCAGATGCTTGTTATTCACGTATTCAGTCGATGGATCGTAAATCAATCGTGATTTGCGGTATGGAGGCTCATGTCTGTGTGTTGCAAACGGCACTACGCCTTAAAGAAGAAGGCTTTCAAGTGTATGTCGTAGCAGATGCTGTTTCAGCACGTAATCCGGTGGATACAGAGTATGCATTAGCACGCCTACGAGATGAAGGGGTACGTATTGTGACCCGTGAAATGGTTGGATTTGAGTGGGTTCGTCGTTCAGATGCCCCGCAGTTTAAAACCTTTAGTTTGAACTTTTTACGCTAATCCCCTGCAAGCAGAGGTTCAAAGAAAGCCTAAACTGAGGAGCACAGCATGACAAACAATAACAACAATAGTCCTTATGACCTGAATTTAGAAACTAACGGTGCTAACCACATCGCTTTAAGCCCAGTTAATTTTATTGCTAGAACCGCAGATATTTATCCAGAGCATCTTGCGGTTATTTATCAAGATGTACGCCGAAACTGGCGTGAGACCTATCAGCGTTGTGTAAAAGTTGCATCAGCATTAGCGCAACTCGGTATCGGCAAGGGTGATACCGTCGCCGCGATACTGCCCAATATCCCTGAAATGTTAGAGCTTCACTTTGCTGTTCCTATGCTTGGTGCTGTTCTGAATGCACAAAACACCCGATTAGACGCAGAAACTATCGCTTTTACTTTGGAGCATAGCCAAGCCAAGGTGTTGTTTACCGATAAAGAGTTTGCCCCTTTAGTTAAAGCTGCATTGGCAATATGTTCTGCACCGCCAATAGTGATTGATATTGATGATGCTTATGTACAAGGCGAGCTTTTAGGCATCATGACCTACGATCAACTGTTGGTGACAGGGGCGGATGATTTTGCATGGCAGCTACCAGAAGATGAGTGGCAGGCGATCAGTTTAAATTACACCTCTGGCACTACAGGTAATCCTAAAGGGGTGGTTTATCACCATCGCGGCGCTTACTTGAATGCACTCAGTAATATCATGGGGCAAGGCTTGCCACAGCATGCGGTTTACCTTTGGACCTTGCCCATGTTTCACTGTAACTGCGGTAGCAGGGACTCATGTTTGTTTGCGTCATGTGAAGCCGGATCAAATTTTCTCTGCAATTTCTGCTTATCAAGTGACGCACTTTTGTGGCGCGCCAGTTGTACTTAATATGATGATCAACGCTCCAGCCGATCAGCAGATTAAAGCAGAGCACTCGGTGACTGTGACAACTGGTGGTGCGGCACCCGCTGCTAGCATCATTGAGGGCATGGAAAACCTAGGTATTCAAGTCGTGCATGCTTATGGTCTAACTGAAACCTATGGGCCGAGTGTATTTTGTGATCCTCAAAAGGCTTGGGCTACGCTTCCATTAGCGGAAAAGGCTGCCAAGATGGCGCGTCAAGGTGTACGTGCTCCGGGAGTGACCAGTCTGATGGTGGCAGACATGAATACGGGGTTGCCGGTTGCAAAAGATGGTGTTGCTCAGGGTGAGGTTTTGATCCGTAGTAACACAGTTATGAAAGGCTACCTAAAAAATGCGGAAGCTACCCAAGAAGCTTTCAAAAATGAGTGGTTTCATACTGGGGATATCGCGGTATGCCATGAAGATGGTTATATCGAAGTCAAAGACCGCTTCAAAGATGTCATTATCTCAGGGGGAGAAAATATCTCGACGATAGAGGTCGAGAATACTCTGTTTTCACACCCTGCGATTATGGAGGCTGCGGTTGTTGCACTGGCTCATGACTTTTGGGGTGAAGTACCTTGTGCCATCGTATCCTTAAAGGAGGGGAAAACCTCATCAGAACAAGAGATTATCCAATTCTGTCGTGATCATATGGCACATTTTAAATGCCCTAAAAAAGTGATTTTTGCTGACTTGCCTAAAACGGCAACGGGTAAAATTCAGAAATTTGCCTTGCGAGAAATGGTCAAAAGCTTAGCAAGCTAAAGGCTAAGTGTTTAACTGATAAGCTTGCTTTTTTGGGCTAAAAAACCTGTAATCTTTTGATTATATTGATGAATGCAAAGGATTACAGGTGTTTTTAAAGGATAATTAATATTGATGATTCGGCTATTGAATCAGTATTCTGTGGCGAATGCTTTAGAGTGTGGTTTTAGTATGGTCAAATCTTTCCCTTCTTCTGGTGCAAGTTCAACGCTAACAGATGATGCTGAGCGTAATAAGCTGTTAGCTGAAATGGCTGAACAATCAACCGATATGATCTCGCGTCATACTCCAGATGATTGGCGCTTTATTTATGTCTCTCCTGCGGTGACCCACTTATTAGGTTATCAGGTTGAAGAAATTATAGGTGTCTCAGCTTATGATCTGTACCACCCCGATGATGTTGAGGATTTTAAGCGCCGTAGCCCAAGTGTCAGCTATGAGCGAGGTTTGTACACCCACAGCTATAGGTTTCGCCGTAAAGATGGACGTTACACTTGGCTAGAAAGTACCAGTCGCAGTATTCGGCATCCTGATACTGGCGAGTTAAAAGAAATTTTGGTGGTGTCTAGAGATGCCAGTCGTCGTATTGAAACAGAACAGGCCAATCACCGTTTAGCAAGGGTATTAGAATGCACCAGCGACCTTGTGGTTTTTGTAACACCTGAACAGCGCATATCTCATTTAAACGAAGCCGCCAGACAAACTTTATCCCTAGAGTCGGCCAAGTTGGAGCAGCTACAGTTAGCCTCATTACTTGTGCCCAGTAGTTTTGAGCGTTTGATTCAACAGGGCTTTCCAGCGGTAACCTCAGGACAGGTTTGGACTCAAGAGCTGGAGATGCAAGGTCCTAACAATACAGCTATTCCAGTTCTGTTAGAGCTATTGGCACACCGCGCTTTTCAAGGCCAATTAGAGTATTTTTCATTGGTGGCACGGGACTTAACCGAAGCCAAGCAAGCTCAAGCAGAATTGAAGCGCTACCAAACAGAGATTAATCATGCCTCTCGTTTGATTACGATGGGTGAGTTGGCTTCAAGCTTGGCTCATGAGCTGAATCAACCTTTAACCGCTATTGTGAACTATGCGCGAGGATTGCAACGACGCTTTGCCGGTCGTGAACAACTCACTTGGAGAGAGATCGAAGTACCTTTAGAGAAAATGGCCAGTACAGCAATGCGTGCAGGTAATATTATCCACCGAATGATGGATTTTACTCGCAAACAAGAGCCTCAGAAGTGTTCGATTAATCTTAGTGATGTGGTAGACGATCTGATAGAATTTTGCGCCGAAAATGCAGACAAACACCATGTGAAAGTTGAAAACCATATCCACAATGCAGCCTTAAATTTATGGGTTGACCGAATTCAGCTTGAGCAGATTTTACTTAATCTTATGATGAACGGCATAGAGGCCTGTAGTCATCAAGGCAATGCAGACGATCGAGTGCGCCTTGTGCAAATCACCGCTCAAGAACAGTCGGATAAGCGTGTTGAAATTAAAGTTACCGACCAAGGTTCAGGCTTATCTACAGCTCTGCCAGAACAGGTTTTTGAGCAGTTTTTTACAACAAAACCTAAAGGATTGGGTATGGGGCTGGCGATTAGCCGCTCTCTTGTAGAAAGCAATGGTGGTGAGCTGATAGCCAGCAACAATCACACTGGTGGAGCTTGTTTTTGTTTTACCTTAGCGTTAGCCCCCACTTGATTGGAGAGAGAACCTAGATGCTGCAAGATCGCACTCAAACGATTTTTGTTATAGATGATGACCCCGATGTACGGGAGTCGTTGCAGTGGTTGTTGGAATCTGTTGGCCTGCAAGTTTGTACTTATGCGACAGCGCTAGATTTTTTAGCACAGTGCCCAGAGGATGCTGCGGGCTGTATCGTAATGGATGTGAGAATGCCTGGTTTAAGCGGTATTAATGCCCAGAAAAAATTATCAGAGCAGCAAATTAACTTGCCTGTGATTATGATTTCAGCACATGGCAGTATTGATATGGCCGTTACTGCCATGACGCAAGGTGCTTTAACTTTTATTGAAAAACCTTTTGATGATCAAACCTTAATTGATCATGTGCAAACTGCCTTAGAACAAAACAGCCATCATCGGCAAAAACAAAAAGTGATTGCAGAATATCGTACACGCTTTAATGGTCTAACCAAACGTGAACATCAGGTTTTTGAGCAGGTTGTAAAAGGGCTTTCAAACCAAGAGATTGCAGATGTGCTAGGTATTAACCGCAAAACGGTTGAGGGGCACAGGGCCAATATGATGGTAAAAATGGCTGTTAGCTCATTATCAGAGTTAGTGGAAATTGGTATTAGTTTGCGTATGGACGATCAGTAACGATCGTCCACAAGCTGAGCAGTATTTTAGCCAATCTTGATTTCTGGCAAAACAGGTGCAGTTAGCTCTGCTTTTTCAGTGGGTGCCATCACTGTTGCTGTACCCACTACTACCTTTTCACCGTCTTGATTGGTTACTAAAGTATCCAAAATAACACGGTTTTTGCTCAGCTTTTCTTTCACTGTTAGCGTTACGGTAAGTGTGTCAGCCAGTTTAACTGGGCGACGGAAGCTAAGCTCTTGGCCTAGGTAGATTGTACCTGGGCCAGGTAGTACCGTTGCCAGTGCCGCAGAGATCAGCGAGCCTGACCACATGCCGTGTGCAATCTGTTCACCAAACATCGTGGTTTTGGCAAACTCTGCGTCTAAGTGAACAGGGTTAACATCACCTGATACCGCAGCGAATAGTACCAACTCCTTTTCGGTTAGTGTGCGTGCTAAAGTTGCGCTATCGCCTTCTTGAATCTCATCGTAAGTTCTATTCACTAGTGTGGTCATGCTGTTCTCCAAATATTTTTGATGGTAATCCGTTGTTTATCAAACTATTACCGAGCTTATGACAAACTCTATTACGCCATTATGACGGCATTTTAAATTTGAGTTAGGGTATTACGCTTTCTTGTGCGTCGCAATAAATTGCATGACTATTGGGTTTACTAATTGTGGGTGGCTCAATGGCCCCATATGTCCACACTCTAGGCTATGGCGTTCTGCCTCTGGAAACAGCTCTGCTAGCACTGCAATCACAGCTCTTGTAGTGTGGGGGCTGTAAAGCCCTTCCAATAATAATACTGGGCATTGTATCGACCTCAAATCATCTAGCTTTGTTGGCTCACTGAGCAAAGCTGAAAAATCAAAGGCTACTTTTTGAATGCCTTCTACAAAGAGCTGTTGTAGTTCTGTTGATAAACGTGCAAAGGAACCTTGTTGGCTCCAATAATCAATAAAACACTCAGCTGCGGCTTTGGCATTGCCAGTCTCTAAGTCTTGGCTGATCTTCTCACTTAATAATTTAATCGCGTGTAAAGCTTCACTTGAGTCTGGCAACAGATGAAAAGCGACAGGCTCAAACAAAGTTAAGCTTAAAATTTGTTCTGGAAAGCGTTTGGCTATTTGCAAAGCAGTTGCCGCACCATAAGAGTGGCCGACTAGGTGAAAAGGTTGTGCGAATAGCTGCCCTTTCAGCGCCTCTAATTCATGCTGTAGTTGAAACTGATGGCGAGCTTGAAGTGGCATTGGGCTATTACCGTAACCCAGTAAATCAGGGGTGATGCAATCTGGAAATGAGAGAGCGAGTTTTTGCCATTGTTGACTGCTACTTAAAGAGCTATGTAAACAGACGATTGGGTCACGTTCTTGGCTTGTGATACAGAATAGATCTGTGTTATTCATGCTGATGTTAGGCCTTTTGAATATGGTGTAAAAAGGGCAAAATGCTGAAAAATATGACTGCTTAGTCGCAAATTATTGGCGGATTCTGCTATTAACTCAACTAAAGTCTGATTTTTTTGCATTGCAGCGTAATGCTTAATTCCCTCTAATAGATAATCATGTTCTTTCGGTCAGTTGCAAAGTTATTAGGTGACTGATCGGACAACTCGCCAAAGAGTGCTCATAACAATAATCAGGGCTCGAAACCAAAGGTAAATCCGATGCATCAGAATATTTACGACATGGGGCTGGAGCAGACGCCAGCTAACTATGAAGCGTTGACTCCCTTAAGTTATCTCAAACGGGCAGCGTTTGTTTATCCGGAATATACCGCGCAGATCCATCATGGCAACCGGATAACGTGGAAAGAAACGTATCAACGTGCTGTGCGCTTAGCTTCTGCGCTAAATAAAGCGGGCATCAAAAAAGGCGACACTGTCGCTTTCATGTCACCCAATATTCCAGCGTTATTTGAAGCACATTTTGGTGTGCCAATGTCGGGTGCGGTTTTAAACGCAATGAATACCCGTCTTGATGCAGAGGCTATTGCATTTATTCTGCAACACGCAGAAGCCAAAGTAGTATTTGTGGATCGTGAATTTTCTGAGGTTATTTCACGTGCCGTGAAAATGCTGCAAAACAAGCCGCGCCTAATCGACATTGACGATCCTTATTTTGAAGGCGGTGAACTGATTGGCGACACCAACTATGAAGATTTCATCGCAACAGGTGATGACGACTTCGCTTGGGAAATGCCAGCCAACGAGTGGGATGCGATTACGCTGAATTACACTTCGGGTACTACAGGTAATCCTAAAGGCGTGGTCTATCACCACCGTGGAGCTTATCTGAACTCTCAGAGCAACGTGATCTCTTGGGATATGGGGCATCACCCTGTTTACCTTTGGACACTGCCGATGTTCCACTGTAACGGCTGGTGTTTCCCTTGGACTATTGCGTTGGCTTGTGGTGTGAGTGTGAGCTTACGTCATGTACGTGTGGATGATATTTATCACTCAATCAAAGAATATGGTGTAAATCATTTCTGTGGTGCGCCAATTGTTCTGAACATGCTAAACAATGCCGACGACGAAATGAAAGCGGGCATTAACCACGAAGTTAAAGTGATGACCGCTGGCGCTGCACCACCAGCTTCTGTGATTGAAGGCATGGAAGGCATGGGCTTTAAGGTGACTCATGTTTATGGCCTAACTGAAACTTACGGCCCTTGCGTAGTTTGTGAGTGGCATGGTGAGTGGGATGCACTACCTCTGAAAGAGCGTGCAAAACTGAAGTCTCGCCAAGGTGTACGCGCACCAATGCAAGAAGGTTTGATGATCGCTGACCCAGATACGCTAGAGCCAGTACCAATGGACGGCGTCACTATGGGTGAAATTTTCATCCGTGGTAACTTGGTGATGAAAGGTTATCTGAAAAACCCGAATACCACTGACGAATCATTCTCAGGTGGTTGGTTCCACTCAGGTGACTTAGCTGTATGGCATCCAGATGGCTACATCGAGATTAAAGATCGCTCTAAAGACATTATTATTTCTGGTGGTGAAAACATTTCATCTATCGAAGTAGAAGATGTGCTCTACCGTCATCCAAAGATCATGGAAGCCGCTGTAGTGGCGAAGCCTGATGAGAAGTGGGGCGAAACCCCTTGTGCTTTCGTTGCTGTACGTCCAGGCCAAGAGCTGACAGAGGAAGAGGTTATTCAGTTCTGTCGTGACAATATGGCACGTTTTAAAGCGCCTAAGAATGTAATTTTTGGTGATCTGCCTAAAACATCAACGGGTAAAATCCAAAAGTTCATGCTGCGTGACCGTGCTAAAGAGCTTTAATTGATTAACGATTGACTGCTAAGCCAGTGTTCGCGCTTGCTAACACTGGTGCTTGAAAACTGTTAGATCTATTAGACAAGTTCTGTCTGTAAATTTTGGGAGTCGCAAGGCTCCCGTTTTTTTGCCTGCCTATATTTACGCTTCACTCTATTTAAGTTACTACAGTAAATATCCTCCCTTTTTTACAAAATCCTCTAAACTAAAAATCGAAGGATTCTTTAGCTTTGATCAATAAAACAAACGTGCGTTTCAATCGTTTGTTTTACATTTGGTTTGCTCTAGTTTATTTTGTGACCTATCCATAACAAAAATGGTCAAAATATAAATCTTTGGGCCCTCTGAGCTAATAAAAACAATAGACGGGAGATAACCATGATCAGCCAGTTTTTCAAAAAACAATATCCAGAAGGTATCGACACGGAGATCGACCTGTCTGCGTACAGCTCGGTGCTTGATGTGTTAGATGAGTCCTGCAAACATTTTGCAGACCGCCCAGCATTCTCAAATATGGGTAAAACCATTAGCTTTAAAGAGCTGGATCAACACGCGCGGGATTTTGCAGCCTATCTGCAAAACCACCTAGGGCTGAAAGCAGGAGAGCGTATTGCTATACAGCTGCCTAACACCTTGCAATATCCCATTGCGCTGTTTGGTGCGATGCGCGCAGGCTTAATTGTGGTGAATACCAACCCACTATATACCGAGCGCGAAATGCGTCATCAGTTTCAAGATTCAGGTGTGAAAGCGCTGGTTGTTTTGGCAAATATGGCTCATTTAGCAGAAAAGGTATTGCCTGATACTAAAATTGAGCATGTGATTGTCACTGAGCTGGGTGATATGCAAGGTTTTGCCAAGCGTTTGTTGATTAACGCAGTGGTGCGCTATGTGAAAAAAATGGTGCCAGCTTTCTCATTGCCCAAAGCTGTTACATTCAGAAGTGCCTTATCTATTGGTCAAACACTGCCTTTGCAAGAACATCGTGCACAGCCTGAAGACCTAGCTGTATTGCAATATACAGGTGGCACTACTGGGGTGGCAAAGGGCGCGATGCTAAGTCATCGAAACCTTGTTGCCAACATGCTGCAAGCGCGCATTGTGATTAAAACTGTTATGGATGAAGGAACTGAATCCATTGTTTTGCCGCTGCCGATGTATCACATCTACAGCTTTACCGTCAGTTTGGTACTGATGGAGCTGGGTAATCACTCTATTTTAATCACCAATCCAAGAGATTTGCCTGCTTTTGTGAAAGAGCTCAGCAAAACGCGCTTTACTGGTTTTGTGGGGTTGAACACGCTATTTGTGGCATTAGCCAATCGTGATGACTTTAAACAGCTCGATTTCTCAGGGTTAAAGCTCACTATTTCAGGAGGTATGGCGTTGACGCATGCTGCTGAAAAAGAGTGGCATGAGGTGACAGGTTGTCATATCTATGAAGGCTACGGTATGACCGAGACGTCGCCTATTGCAACTTTCAACCTACCTTGCAAATCACAACTGGGCACTATTGGCTTTCCTGTACCCTCGACCGATGTCAAAGTGGTAGACGAACAGGGTGTTACCTTACCTTTAGGTGAGGTAGGCGAACTCTGTGTTCAAGGTCCACAAGTGATGGTGGGCTATTGGAATAAGCCAGAAGAAACAGCCGAAATGATTGATGAACAAGGCTGGCTCAATACAGGTGATATGGCGGTTATTCAGCCAGATGGTTATATCCGTATTGTGGATCGTAAAAAAGACATGATCAACGTCTCTGGTTTTAATGTTTACCCTAATGAAGTTGAAGATGTGATCGTATCACACCCAGCCATTATTGAAGCAGCCGCCATTGGTGTGCCAGATGAGAAAACAGGCGAGGCCATCAAAGTATTTTTAGTGTTGCGTAATCACGAGATAAGCGCGCAAGAGGTTAAAGACTATTGCCGTGAACATCTAACAGGTTACAAGGTGCCTAAACAGATTGAGTTCCGCAAAGAGCTACCTAAAACTAATGTCGGTAAGGTGTTGCGCCGCACCCTGCGAGATGAGGAGCTTGCTAAGATCAAACAAGAAAAAGTAGCCACTGTATAAAAAAACGCTGCTAAATCGACAGGCGAACGGGCACTTAGGTGCCTGTTTTGCACTCTATATACTGTATTGTTTTTGTAGTGCTTCGCTGAATGTACTACGTATACAGTCCTGCTTGACTCTATTTGATTGATTTTCTCTCGATGAGAACTCTGCGTTTTATCTGTAAACAGGTTAAAATGCCCGCTTTTGATCATCCCTAGGATGGTTCGACCGTTGAGTAAATGAGTAATCGAGTTAATGAGCAGCACAGAAAATCGATCTGAAATCAGTCAGTTAATTAAGACTTTAATCGCAAAATGTCTGCTAAAGGATCGATTCCGGCTGCATAATAAACTGCGCCAGTTGCAAAAACACACATCTAATTCTGATGCTGAATCCCAGTTAGCACTGTTGCTTGCTCAAGCGCAAAAGTCTGCGGATCAGGCGCTGTTGCGAAAAAACTTGATTCCCAAAATTGAATACCCTGAAAACCTACCCGTCAGTCAGAAAAAAGAAGAGATTGCCGAGGCGATTAAAAATAATCAGGTAGTAGTGATTGCAGGTGAAACGGGTTCCGGTAAAACCACGCAAATTCCAAAAATCTGCTTAGAGCTTGGCTTGGGCGCCAAGGGCTTAATTGGTCATACGCAGCCTCGTCGTTTAGCCGCGCGTACGGTTGCCAGTCGTATCGCAGAAGAGTTGAAAGTACCTCTAGGCGAGCAAGTTGGTTATCAGGTGCGCTTCACTGATCAAGTGACGGAAAATACCTTAGTCAAACTGATGACTGACGGTATTTTGCTGGCCGAAACGCAGAATGACCGGTTTTTAAATCGCTATGAAGTGATCATCATTGATGAAGCGCATGAGCGTAGCCTGAATATTGATTTCTTGTTGGGTATTTTAAAGCAGCTACTCCCAAAGCGCCCTGATCTTAAGTTAATCATCACCTCTGCCACCATTGATGTGCAGCGTTTTTCTGAGCACTTCAGTAATGCCCCTGTGATTGAAGTGTCGGGACGTACCTTTCCCGTTGATCTACTCTATCGGCCTTTAATGGAGCTGAAAGAAGATGAGGAAGGAGATTATGATCAATATCTGCATCAAGGTATTGTGGAGGCGGTTGAGGAAATTGGCCGGATTGAGCGCGAGCGTAAATGGGCCAGCGGTGCACGGGATATTTTGATATTTCTACCGGGTGAGCGTGAAATTCGTGAGGCCGCAGAGGTGTTACGTAAAGCGCAACTGCCACAAACTGAAATTCTTCCGCTGTATGCGCGACTCAGTGCCAAAGAGCAAAACCGAGTCTTTCAGTCACACAGTGGACGACGTATTGTGCTGACCACCAACGTGGCTGAAACTTCGCTGACTGTTCCGGGAATACGCTATGTGATTGACCCCGGTACTGCGCGGATCAGTCGTTATAGCTATCGTTCAAAAGTACAGCGGTTGCCTGTGGAAGCGATCTCTCAAGCCAGCGCTAATCAGCGTAAAGGGCGTTGTGGACGTATCTCTGATGGGGTCTGCATTCGCCTGTATAGCGAAGAGGATTTTGTCAGTCGCCCAGAGTTTACAGACCCAGAGATCCGTCGTACAAACTTAGCCTCAGTTATTTTGCAGATGTTGAATCTGCGTTTAGGAGATGTCGAAGCTTTTCCCTTTGTAGATGCTCCAGACAGTCGTTTTATTCGCGATGGTTTCCGTTTACTGCATGAGCTGGGTGCGGTGGATCTACAAAACCGACTCACACCGATTGGGCGGCAGTTGGCGCATTTGCCAATTGATCCGCGCATTGGGCGCATGGTGCTTTCGGGTGCACAGCACGGTGCTTTAAATGAAGTGCTGATTATTGCTAGTGCCTTGAGTGCCCAAGACCCAAGGGAACGCCCGCATGATAAACAGCAAGCCTCTGATGAGCGCCATAAACAATGGCAGGATGAGAACTCCGACTTCTTGGCTTTTGTTAATCTTTGGCAAGGCTATGAAACACAGCGCCAAGAGTTGAGTGCTAACGCCCTAAGAAAGTGGTGCCATAAACAGTACCTGTCTTACTTAAGATTGCGTGAGTGGCGTGATATTCACCATCAGCTGCGTTTGATGTGTAAAGAGCTCAAACTGTTTTTTAATGCGGAGCCCGCTGATTCAGTTGCTGTACACCAGTCGCTGCTTTCCGGTCTGCTAGGTAACTTGGGTACGCTGCTAGAAGATCGAGAGTATCTGGGTGCGCGTAACCGCAAGTTTTATCTCTTCCCCGGTTCTGTGCTCTATAAGAAAAAGCCCCGCTGGGTGATGGCGGCTGATTTGGTTGAGACAAGTAAGCTCTATGCGCGTTGCGTCGCTAAAATCGAACCGGAATGGATTGAGCGTTACGCCAAGCACTTAACCAAAAACAGTCACAACGAACCTCATTGGGAGAAAAAGCGCGCACAAGTGGTGGCGCTTGAGAACGTCAGTTTGTACGGCCTACCCATTGTGATGAATCGCAAGGTGCATTATGGCCCGATTGATCCTGTTATCTCGCGGGAGATTTTTATTCGTTCGGCTTTGGTCGAGGGACAGTATCAAACACAAGCGGCTTTTTTTCGGCATAATCAAGGCGTTGTCGCAGAGATTGAACATTTAGAGTCTAAGGTGCGTCGTCGCGATATTCTGATTGATGATGAAGCGTTCTATCAATTTTATGACGCGATCATTCCTGACGGGGTGTACAACGGTTCAGCATTTGAAAAGTGGCGTAAAACAGCAGAAAAGCAGAATAAAACGCTACTGTTTGCCAGTGCAGAGCAGCTGATGCAGCGAGCGCCTGATGAGGCGATAGCCCAGCATTACCCTGATCAAATTGGCTTGGAAGGGATGCGTCTAGCGCTGGATTATCAGTTCGAACCGGGTAAGCGTAACGATGGGGTCTGTATGCGTGTACCTGTTGCAGGCTTGCAACAGATCAATGAACAGCGTCTGGAGTGGCTTGTACCAGGGATGCTGCGCGATAAATGCATCGCTCTAGTGAAAAACTTACCTAAACAAGTGCGTAAAAACTTTGTACCTATCCCTGATTATGTGGATGCGGTGCTACCGATGCTGGAACCCTGCGATCAGTCTTTAATCGACATGTTGGCCGAACAGTTAAGACGCAAAACAGGCGTGCGTATTGCACCAGAGCTGTGGCAGCCGGAAAAACTGGAGACGCATTTTCACATGCTGATTCAAGTGGTCGACAGTAAAGGCCAAATTTTAGGTGAGTCTCGCAACTTGGCCGAGCTGGTTGAGCGCTTTGCCGAGCAGTCTAAAGAGCAGGTGCGAATCAGTGGTGATGAACAATATAAGCAGTCAGGCTTACAACACTGGCCAGAAGGTTTGAGCCTACCTGAACAGATAGAGCAAGAACAGCAAGGTATAGTGCTGCGTGCTTATCCCGCTTTGGTTGATCAAGGTAGCACAGTTGATATGACGCTGTTTGATTTGCAAGGGCAGGCTGAAGACAGTCACTGGCAAGGGGTGCGTCGCTTATTGATGAATGCTTTACCTCAACAAGTAAAGTGGATTGAAAAATCCCTACCAGGGCTAAATCAAATTTCTTTATTATTCAATAGCTTGGGTAAGAAAGAACAGTTGGTGCAAGACCTCACCTTAGCCGTTTTTGATTGGACTTTTAAAACAGAGGCTATTCCACGGGATGAGGAAAGTTTTAACCTTCTTCTGGCTGAGCGCAAAGACCAGTTTGGCATACAAGCAGAGCATCTTTTGGCCTTGTGCCGTGATATTTTACAGCTGCATCATGAGGTGCAAAAAAAGCTAAAAGGTAAAATTCCTTTAGCGGTTGCTTTTATTTATGCGGATATTCGCTTCCAGCTTGAACAGCTTGTGCATGTAGGCTTTTTGCATCAAGCCGGCCGAGAGTGGTTAACAGAATATCCACGCTATTTAAACGCGATATTATTACGGCTTGAAAAAGCAGGTATTAATCGCGGACGAGACCAAATGTGGAGCGAAGAGTTACGTCAGTTGTGGCAAAAGTACCACACCAAAGCTGAGCAATTAAAACAGCGTGAAGGTAGTGCAAGGTCATTAGACTTATTCAGATGGATGCTGGAAGAGTATCGGGTGTCACTTTTTGCTCAACAACTGGGTGTAAAGCTACCTGTCTCGGCTAAAAGGATTGATAAATTGTGGAGCGAGCTGACCTAATGGCCGTTGAACGACAAATTTTAGAGGAACGGATTCAGTTACCCGTAACCCCTGCACTAAATGCTATGTTAAGGCGCTTTTCACCTCGAAGTGGTGAAACTAAAGGCACTGTTATAATGCTGCATGGCCTGATGCAAGACAGTAGTATTTTTCTTGATGAGCAAGGAGGGGGGGGCTTGGCCTATTTTTTAGCTGAGCAAGGTTACGATGTTTTTATTGCGGAATGGCGTGGCCGTGATGTCAATAATAATCAACTGAAAAGAGAGAACTTCGGTTTACGGCAATTGTTAACTGAAGACTTGCCTTTGATATGGAGAGCCGTTGCTAAACGGCGTCGACACGACAGGCTATTCTTGGTTGGTTTTCAGTTTGGCTGTTCTTTGTGGAGTGCATTTTTAGTACGTAACCCTCAATATGCCTCAGAGGTTAAAGGTATTATTCACTTTGCACCTCAACGTCAATTGTTAGCTGTTGGGCGTTTAAAAGTTCTACGATATCAGTGGCTTGAACAAGGCCTTCTGAAAAGATTAGCACGCCTCCTTGGCTATACCCCAACTAAAGCTTTGCATTTGGGTAGGGTGAATGAGTCAGCCGATCTTTATCAAGATTATTTACATTGGCAGACAGCTGACTGGAAAGATGCTTGGGATAACTTTGATTACAAGACCGTAGCGGCTGGACAGTATTTTCCTCCTAGTTTGTATTTTGTACCGCTCAAACAGCGTTGGCATGGGCTGGAGCATGACTGTAGAGCTTTTATGTTTGAGCAGCCTTACCATAATGGCAGGATGATCAAATTGGGTGCAAAAGTGGGTAACCAGCAGGACTATAATCTGTTGGATCTGTGTCGAAGTGTGCAGGCCGAGCAAGACTATTACCCTTTACTGTTGAAGTGGCTGAAAGAAATATCGACAGCAGATATGGATAGGTTGTCCCATTAAAAATGCTAGTGAATTGGAGTCGGTTTGTGAAAAAGTTGTGTATCAGTGCGTTAATGCTTTTGTGTTTAGCCCAAGCTTCTTGGGCTGCAGAGAACAACAATGATCCATTGGAAGGTTGGAACCGTAGTGTGCATCAGTTTAATGAAGTGATGGATGATTATATTGCACGTCCTGCGGCTAAAACCTATCGTGCAGTTCTGCCCAAGTTTGTACGAAATGGTATTGGTAACTTTTTCAGTAACTTAGGTGAGATACCAACAGCGGCCAATGATATTTTGCAAGCAAAACCGGGTGCCGCTTTAGAGGCATCAGGTCGTTTTCTAATTAATTCAACTTTAGGTATTTTTGGCTTGTTTGATGTGGCGACCTTATTTGGTATTGACGAACACAGTGAGGACTTTGGTCAAACTTTAGCTGTCTGGGGAGTGGGGAGCGGACCTTATCTAGTGCTGCCATTTTTAGGCCCCAGTACTTTACGAGATACTGCTTCTATCTATCCAAACTATTATCTGAGCCCCGTGCGCTATGCAGACCTTTCTGAGGCTGAGACTTATGGTGTGTTGTTACTAGAGCAATTGCATCGTCGTCATGATTTGCTTGACGCAGAGTCTATCGTACAGGGTGATCGTTATCGCTTCTTCAAAGATGCTTATCTTCAATCACGGGAATATGAGATTAAAGATGGCCAAGTCGAAGATAAATTTGATGCTGGTTTAGATGATTTATTACTGGATTAAGCTCGACGTCAAGGTCAAGTGGATTGTCAGCTCGATAGTTACTAGTTTTATCGGTAGAACAATTGCTGATCAATCCATCATCAAAAGTCGGTTAATAAAGTACTTACTAGGGTCTTCAGGGCGCATAATGCTGCCGATATCCCGCTCAACAATAGGGTCGGTTAAATCATAGTCATCAGGTGTAATCAGCTGGCTACGTTTCGCATCATAAATTACGCGTACTAAGGCTGGTTTAGCTGTTGCAGGGTCTAAGGTTAAAACAAAAGCGAGTTTATCACTGGTTAAACGCACCAAAGAGCCCACAGGCAACAAACCAACACACTTAATAAAACGTTGAACCATGGTACGGTCAAACTGCTTGTCGCTGTTCATCAATGTTTTAAATGCAAGTGCTGGTAGCATGCCTTTCGCATAGTTACGGTCTGTTGTCATTGCGTCATAAGCATCGACAATTGCCGCCATGCGGGCTAAGCCAGAAATTTTATCTGCCTTAAGCTGCCTAGGATATCCTGATCCATCTAAACGTTCAGTATTACCTAATGCTACAGCCATTACCTCTTTCGGTAGCTCAAACTCTGCACTGCTGAGAGCTTTATGGGTATTGATTACATGGCGTTGCATCATCTTCATTTCAGCATCGCTGAGCTTGTTTGGCTTAAGTAGCACGACGGATGGAATGGTAATCTTTCCGATATCATGCAACATGCCCGCATAGATCAAGTCTGTTATAGAGCCTTGATAGCCTACGCTTTTAGCAAAGTGTGCTAGATGAATACCAAAGCTGATGCTATGTTGGGCCAAATAGTCTTGAGCATCACGTAGCGTAGTAAGTGCTAGGAGGACGTAAGGGTTTACTTCCAGAGCATAAGCTAGCTTTTCAGAAACCTCATGAGCAACTTGTAGGCGTAAAGGCTGACCTTGTTTAAGCTGCGACATTAAGCCTTTAACACTGGCAATGGCATTGGTGTGGTATACGCGAAACTCTTTAAACAGCTCTTGGAGCTTGGCTTTTTCTTTCTGTTGTTTCAATTCGCTGATGCCTGATTTCATCTCGGCATCAAGCACGATAGTTTCAGAGTCTTTCTTTTTACTATCTTTCTTCTTAGAGTCGTCTACTACATCGCCATCGGCGGCCTGAGTAAGCGCTCCACCCTCTTCTTCAGGCGGTTTTTCCTCATAGAGAGGCGAAATATAACGGCTGCTACCATCATTGGAACGACGTGCAATTTCTCGCTGAATCTCAGCAACCGCATAAGATACTTTACGCTCTTCCATTGGTGGAAGCTCTACAAATAGGCAGCCACAAGAGGAGATATCTTTCTTTTCATCGTAACCAATGTGGCGGATTTGCATAGCGGTATTAATGTTCAGCTGATTAGGGAAAATCACGCTACAGTTTTCGACATGAAACTGATCTGCGAGTATTTCTCGATAATCACCAGGCAGCTCAATTTGACAGCCCTGAGCTGAAATATCCTTCAGCTCACCAAAAATAGGTTCTTCTAGCTCAGGAGCCGTCATTTCTGTTGTAACGACAACGCCTCTGCGTATTTGGGCTCGATAATATTGGCGGCGTTGGAAGTAATCTAACTCGTCTGGAAAAGGGACCTTGTAAATTGCCTGCCCATCTTGAATACCTTTGCCTATCGCACGAATCGCAGTTGAAGCAATTCGGCAGCCATCATAAAAAGCCTCAAAGCGGAATGCAGAACTTTGCGCCATCATGCGGTCACCCCAGTTTGGAGTCACCTGGTCAACAATAAAAAAGCGCCCTTTGAGATCTACTTTCAAAATGATGGTCGAATAGTTGCCCTCCATCGTATTGAAATGGAGTTTAAGAGGAATGTGATGCTCTTTAAGGCGATTGAGAAGCCCGAAAATACTTTCAGGTTTTGTCAATAGCTGACCTTGCGCCTGCTCTTGATTCGCCTGTTGTTTAGTGGGCAGTTCAGAAGCCAATGTATCAAATCCTCTTTGTTTATTCGGGCTGCAAATTGCTTATTATAGATGGGAGAAACATCTTATAAAATCAAAAAGATAAAATGTAAACTGCAAATTGTATCTGTGTTGATACAGATGCAGCTGTTTAAAGTTTTTACTCAGTGTTAATCTGTTGCTTTTAAGCGCTTTAATAGGCTTGATGTATCCCAGCGAGCGCCACCCATCGCCTGCACTTCAGCATAAAATTGATCAATGATGGCGGTGATGGGTAGTTTAGCGCCAATCTTTCGGCCTTGCGATAGACAAATGTCTAGATCCTTTCTCATCCAATCAACAGCGAAGCCATGATTATATTGATCTTCGATCATTGTTTTGTGGCGATTAAGCATTTGCCAAGAGCCCGCTGCACCTTTAGAGATTACATCAATGACTTTGTTTTGATCTAGCCCTGCTTTTTCAGCGAAATAAAGCCCTTCTGATAAACCTTGAACTAAGCCTGCGATACAAATTTGGTTTACCATTTTTGTTAGCTGTCCTGCGCCTGCTTGACCCATTAGGTTCACTGCTTGTGCGTAGGTCGACATAATAGGCTGAGCGATATGGAATGTTGACTCTTCTCCGCCGCACATAATAGTCAGCTTGCCATTTTCTGCACCTTGTTGGCCTCCTGAAACAGGGGCATCAATAAAAGATAGACCTGCATTACGACAAGCTGTATCTAGTTCAAGGGCAAGCTCTGCTGAAGCGGTGGTGTGATCAACTAAGATGCTACCCGCTTTCATTGTGTTAACTACGCCCTCATCACCTATAGTGACGCTGCGTACATCGTCATCGTTACCGACACAGCAGAATACGATATCAGCATCTTGAGCAGCCAATGCGGGGGTTAAGGCAAACTGCCCTTTGAACTCAGTCGACCATTTTTCTGCTTTGGCCGTAGAGCGATTATAAACCGTTACTTGGTGTCCTGCTTTCGCAAGGTGGCCTGCCATCGGATAACCCATGACGCCTAAGCCAATAAAGGTGAGTTTTAATGTCATTTTTGTTAGCTCCAAAGGTTGGCTGTAGTGGATGTTAGTAAATGAACTCAGCCCATTTTATTGCCAAGCGTAAAAAAGGGCTGCATGGCAGCCCTTTTTAGCATTCACCGTAGCAATTCTATTTTGCTGGGTAATCGCGTACGTCATGGCCAGTGTATAGCTGGCGTGGACGACCAATTTTGTTGTCGCCACTTACCATTTCTTTCCAATGAGAGATCCAACCAACTGTACGAGACAGTGCAAAAATCACTGTAAACATATTAGTTGGGATGCCAATTGCTTTCAGGATGATACCAGAATAGAAATCTACATTTGGATAAAGCTGGCGCTCAATGAAATATTCATCAGACAGTGCAATCTCTTCCAAGCGTTTTGCAATGTGCAGCTGAGGATCGTTCTCTAGACCTAGCTCTTTTAGTACTTCATCGCAGGTTTCTTTCATCACTTTAGCGCGAGGATCGAAGTTGCGATAGACGCGGTGACCGAAGCCCATCAGGCGGAATGGATCATTTTTGTCTTTTGCACGTGAAATAAAGTGTTGGATATTCTCTTCAGAGTCCTCACCAATTTCATCCAGCATAGTCAGTACGGCTTCGTTTGCACCGCCATGAGAAGGTCCCCAAAGTGCTGCGATACCTGCTGCGATACAGGCAAATGGGTTAGCACCTGTTGAGCCTGTCAGGCGAACAGTTGAAGTTGAAGCGTTTTGCTCGTGATCTGCATGTAGCATGAAGATACGATCCATCGCTTTTGATAAAACTGGGTTTGGCTGATAGTCACCGCATGGAGTGCTGAACATCATGTGCAGGAAATTCTCTGCATAGTTCAGGTCGTTCTTTGGATAAATGAACGGTTGACCAACAGAGTATTTGTAGCACATTGCTGCCATTGTTGGCATCTTCGCAATCAAACGAAATGCTGATACTTCACGGTCGCGTGGATTGTTGATGTCCAAAGAGTCGTGATAAAACGCTGACAGCGCGCCCACAACACCACAAAGAATTGCCATTGGGTGAGCATCGCGGCGGAAGCCCTTGTAAAACTGTAATAGCTGCTCATGCACCATTGTGTGGTGAGTAATGGTGTTTTCGAACTTTTCTTCCTCTTCAGGAGTAGGTAGTTCACCGTTTAGTAGCAAATAGCACAGCTCAAGATAGTGAGAGTGCTTTGCAAGCTGTTCGATTGGATAACCACGGTGTAATAGAACGCCTTTGCCACCATCAATATAAGTGATAGCGGACTCACAAGCTGCAGTAGATACAAAGCCTGGGTCGTAGGTGAACAGTCCTTTGGAGGTCAAGCCGCGTACGTCGACAACATCAGGGCCAACAGTGCCTGAATAAATTGGCAGCTCAATGTTTTCGTCGAGCCCTGGTACTGTCAGGATCGCTTTCTTGTCAGCCATTATGGCCTCCTTTTTTAATTATTTAATTCATACTTGCCATGCCCTAAATCGAGGACTGGTCAAATATAGAGTGATAAAAAGCTTTGTCAATTACCTAAAAAGGTAGCAGTAAAAGCAGTTTGACTTGGTAAAATCGAAACTAATCTGTTTTTTGTGCAACAAAGCGCAGGAATAAGGCAGCCTATACCTTTGGCTTTATTGTAATCGGAATAGCGAGTCACTATAATTCCTGCCGCACGATTGGCGGTGGTGTAACACTATAAAAAGCGTCGGTAGAAATCTGTTTTACAGTATTTTACTAATGCTATTTATAGTGGTATGACCATCTGAAACCATAAGCCTCTGGTTAAAGAGGCAAAGAGAGTGTGTAAGAGCCGTGAATAGCAAAAGACCTGTAAATTTAGATCTAACAACTATTAAGCTCCCTCTCCCTGCGTATACATCTATTCTGCATCGTATCACAGGTGTCATTCTGTTTGTTGGTTTGGCGTTCCTGTTCTGGGCTTTTGACTCTTCTTTAGAGTCTGAAGCTGGATTCAATGCAGTAAAAGAAACATTGCAGGAGAGTGCATTCGCTAAGTTTGTACTCTGGGGACTTCTTTCTGCGCTGGCCTATCATGTGGTCGCTGGTGTGAAACATCTATTGATGGATGTTGGCATTGGTGAAACGCTTGAAGGTGGCTTAAAAGGTGCTCAGCTAACGCTAGTAGTATCTGTGATTCTGGTTGTACTGGCAGGGGTGTGGGTATGGTAACCAACGTAACAAACTTTAGTCGTAGCGGTCTGTCTGACTGGTTGTTACAGCGCTTCAGCGCGGTTGTTCTGGCTCTGTACAGTGTTTTTATTGTGGGCTATTTTCTAACCAGTTTTGATGGTAGCTATGCACAGTGGTCAGCATTTTTTGAGCAGACTTGGGTTCGTATCTTTACGTTCTTAAGTATTTTGTCAATCGCAGCCCATGCTTGGATCGGTCTGTGGACTATTTCTACTGACTATATCAAGCCAACCGGAACTCGTTTTGTATTCCAGTTAGTCTGTAACCTCGCACTCTTTACCTATGTGGTATGGGGTGTTCAAGTTCTGTGGGGAGCGTAAACGAATGTCTGCAAACCTTCGTACTCTGAATTTTGACGCCATTATTGTTGGTGGTGGTGGCGCGGGTATGCGCGCTGCACTTCAGTTGTCTCAGTCCGGTAAAAAGACGGCACTGATCACTAAAGTATTCCCAACACGTTCACACACAGTTTCTGCTCAGGGTGGTATTACCTGTGCAATCGCAAGTGCTGACCCAAATGATGATTGGCGCTGGCACATGTACGATACAGTTAAAGGTTCTGATTATATCGGTGACCAAGACTCTATCGAATATATGTGTATGGAAGGCCCTAAAGCAGTTTTTGAACTGGAGCATATGGGGTTACCTTTCTCTCGCTTTGATAATGGTCGTATTTACCAGCGTCCATTTGGTGGTCAGTCTAAGAACTTCGGTGAAGGTGGACAAGCTGCGCGTACTTGTGCGGCAGCTGACCGTACAGGTCATGCATTATTGCACACGCTTTATCAAGCAAACTTGAAAAACAAGACTGTATTCCTAAATGAGTGGTATGCAGTTGATCTAGTTCGCAATGAGTCTGGCGATGTTTGTGGTGTAATTGCACTGTGCATCGAAACGGGCGAAACCGTATTCGTAAAAGCGGCTGCTACTGTTCTAGCAACAGGTGGTGCAGGTCGTATCTATGCTTCAACTACAAACGCTTTGATCAACACTGGTGACGGTGTGGGTATGGCGCTACGTGCTGGTATTCCTGTTCAGGATATCGAGATGTGGCAGTTCCACCCGACAGGTATTGCGGGCGCGGGCGTGTTGGTAACTGAAGGCTGCCGTGGTGAAGGTGGTTATTTGGTTAACAAAAACGGTGAACGTTTCATGGAGCGTTATGCGCCTAACGCGAAAGACCTTGCGGGTCGTGACGTTGTGGCACGCTCGATGGTTATGGAAATCCTGGAAGGCCGTGGTTGTGGCGAGAAAGGTGACCACGTATTCTTGAAGTTGGATCACCTAGGTGAAGAGGTGCTGAACAAGCGTCTGCCGGGTATCTGTGAGCTGTCCAAGACATTTGCTCATGCGGATCCAACCAAGGAGCCAGTACCAGTTGTTCCTACTTGTCACTACATGATGGGCGGTGTACCAACAAACGTACACGGTCAAGCGCTGACACAAGATGAAAATGGCAATGACCAGATCATTAATGGTCTGTATGCTGTAGGTGAAGTGGCTTGCGTATCGGTACACGGTGCAAACCGTCTGGGTGGTAACTCACTGCTTGACTTGGTGGTATTCGGTCGTGCGGCAGGTATTCATATCGAAAAAGCGCTGAGCGAAGGTCTGACAGATGCAGAAGTGAATCAAACGGATATTGAGCGTGCAATGGCGCGTCTGAATCGTTGGAATAACTCTTCTGAAGGTGAGTCTGTACCTGCACTACGTACAGAGCTGCAAACCATCATGCAGAACTACTTCGGTGTATTCCGTACAGAAGAATACATGAAGAAGGGTATTCAAGAGCTGGCGAACCTACGTGCTCGCGTTGCTAAGGCTAAGTTGGATGACAAGTCTCAAACCTTCAATACTGCACGTATCGAAGCGTTGGAATTGGACAACTTGCTAGAAGTTGCAGAAGCAACTGCGATCACAGCAGAAGCACGTAAAGAGAGCCGTGGTGCTCATGCGCGTGATGATTACCGTGATCGTGACGATGAAAACTGGCTGAAACACTCACTGTACTTCCCAGGTGATAAACGTGTTGGTAAGCGCGATGTAAACTTCGCACCAAAAACTGTACCTGCGTTCCAACCTAAAGTACGTACCTACTAATAACGGGAGTAAGTGATATGCTGGTCGTTAGTGTATACCGCTACAATCCGGAAACTGATTCTGCTCCATTCATGCAGGAGTTCAAGGTTGACACTAAAGGTGCCGACCTGATGGTTCTGGATGTTTTACATCTAGTAAAAGATCAAGATAACGCATTTGCTTATCGTCGTTCTTGCCGTGAGGGTGTTTGTGGCTCTGACGGTATGAACATGAACGGTAAGAATGGTCTGGCTTGCATCACACCACTGTCAGAAGTTGTGACAGATGGCAAGTTAGTGGTTCGTCCACTGCCTGGTTTACCAGTGATTCGTGACCTTGTGGTTGATATGTCACTGTTCTACAAGCAGTATGAGCGCATTAAGCCATTCTTGCTGAATGATACACCTGCACCTGCTATTGAGCGTTTGCAGTCGCCAGAAGAGCGTGACAAGTTAGATGGTCTGTATGAGTGTATTCTTTGTGCATGCTGTTCAACTTCTTGCCCATCATTCTGGTGGAATCCAGATAAATTTGTAGGCCCGTCTGGTCTGTTACAGGCTTACCGCTTCCTAGTGGATAGTCGTGATACCCAGACACGCGAGCGCTTGAGTGAACTGGACGATCCGTTCAGTGTGTTCCGCTGCCGCGGTATTATGAACTGCGTAAATGTGTGTCCGAAGGGTCTAAACCCAACTAAAGCAATCGGCCACATCCGTGACATGCTGTTGCGTAATGCGACCTAATCACACGCGTAGATCACTAATACAATAATAACGCTAAGAGTTTACCATTAGGTAAATGTCTGTGGTCGCCAAGGCCAGTACTCATAAGGTGCTGGCTTTGGCAAATGTGAAACGACTGGGGAACAGGGTTAAACCTGTGATCTACAAAGGTAAGGCACGCTACCTTTTTTGGCCCAAAAAACGACTTGATGGTCATTGTAGATTTCAAGTTCCTCGTGCAGGGTGACTAAGAATGCAAGAAGGCATAATGGAGTTGATGTGGAGCTCTTCCCACGTCTACGGGGGCAATGTGTCCTACGTTGAAGGGCTTTATGAGCAATATTTGCTTGATCCGAATGCAATTCCTGAAGAATGGCGGAATTATTTCGACAAGCTACCAAGAACCGAAGGCGCGGCTTCTACCGACATTCCTCTCACACCCATCCGTGATCATTTCAATCTGCTCGCTAAGAACAAGCATAAAGCTGCGCCTGCGAGTGCGAGTTCAGTTAGCTCTGAGCATGAAAAGAAGCAGATTCGTGTTTTACAGCTCATTAATGCGTACCGTTTTCGCGGTCATCAGAAGGCCAATATTGACCCTCTGAATCTGATGCAGCGTGAGTCTATACCCGATTTAGATTTGGCTTATCATCAGCTATCTGCTGCCGATATGGATACTGTTTTCCAAACGGGATCACTGTTCATCGGCAAAGAGGAAGCACCGTTAAGCGAAATCATCAGTGCATTAGAAAAAACGTACTGCAACACCACTGGCGCTGAGTTCATGCATATTGTGAACACAGAAGAGAAGCGCTGGTTACAACAACGTTTTGAAAGTGTACGTTCTGCGCCTGCTTATGGTGTAGAGGCTAAAAAACATATTCTTGAGCGCCTAACTGCTGCTGAAGGTATGGAAAACTATCTTGCTTCTCGTTACCCAGGTACCAAACGCTTTGGTTTAGAGGGTGGCGAATCTTTCATTCCGATGGTTGATGAGCTGATTCAACGCTCAGGCTCTTATGGCGTGAAAGAAGTTGTGATCGGTATGGCACACCGTGGTCGTTTGAACCTGTTGGTGAACATTCTGGGTAAAAACCCAGCAGAGCTGTTTGATGAGTTTGAAGGTAAAAAACTCATGCATGATGGCTCTGGTGACGTAAAATATCACCAAGGTTTCTCTTCAAACGTGATGACTTCTGCGGGTGAGGTTCACTTAGCTCTTGCGTTTAACCCATCACACTTAGAAATTGCATCACCAGTAGTAGAAGGCTCCGTGCGCGCACGTCAAGACCGCCGTAACGATGCGACTGGTGATACAGTAATGCCAATTGTGGTACACGGTGACTCTGCGTTTGCAGGTCAAGGTGTTGTGATGGAGACATTCCAGATGTCTCAAACCCGTGCTTATAAAACGGGTGGCACTATTCACATCGTGATCAATAACCAAGTTGGCTTTACTACCAGTAAACCGGAAGACATGCGTTCTACCGAATACTGTACTGATATTGCTAAAATGGTTCAGGCACCTATCATCCACGTGAATGGTGATGATCCAGAAGCGGTTATTCATGCGGCTCAAGTTGCTGCAGACTACCGTCAACAATTCAAACGTGACGTTGTAATAGACATGGTATGTTACCGTCGTCGTGGTCACAACGAAGCAGATGAGCCATCTGGTACTCAGCCTTTGATGTATCAGAAAATTGCCAAACAACCTACTACTCGTACTTTGTATGCGAAGAAGTTGGTTGCAGAAGGCGTTTTGACTGAAGCCGAAGACAAAGACCTGATGGAAGACTACCGTTCAGCTCTAGTCGACGGACGTCACGTAGCAAAAAGTTTGGTAATGCAGCCAAACAAAGAGCTATTTGTTGACTGGACACCTTATCTAGGTCTTAAGTGGCAGTCAGATGCTGACACAACAGTTGAGCTAACACATCTACAATCATTAGCTAATAAGCTATGTGAGATTCCTGATGGTATTCAGCTACAGCGTCAAGTTGGCAAGATATACGAAGATCGTCGTAAGATGGCCGCTGGTGCGATGCCAATTAACTGGGGTTTTGCTGAAACCTTGGCTTATGCCTCTATTTTGGATCAAAAACACCCAATCCGTATTACAGGTCAGGACGTAGGGCGTGGTACTTTCTCGCATCGTCATGCTGTTGTTCACAGCCAGACAGATGCACAGGTTTATGTTCCATTACAGAATCTGTCTGAAAATCAGCCACGTATGACCATTCATGACTCATTCCTTTCAGAGGAAGCGGTACTAGCATTCGAATACGGTTATGCGACAACAGTGCCTAATGCACTGGTGATCTGGGAAGCACAGTTTGGTGACTTCGCAAACGGTGCACAGGTGGTAATTGACCAATTCATTACCAGTGGTGAGCACAAATGGGGACGTTTATGCGGCCTAACGATGTTGTTGCCACATGGTTACGAAGGTCAAGGCCCTGAGCACTCATCAGCCCGTTTAGAGCGCTATTTGCAGCTTTGTGCTGAGCACAATATTCAAGTGGTTGTGCCGACAACTCCGGCTCAGGTTTACCATATGCTGCGTCGTCAGGTCATTCGTCCGCTGCGTAAGCCTCTGATTGTAATGTCACCTAAGAGCTTGCTGCGTCATAAAGATGCGATCTCAACTCTGGAAGAGCTGGCTAATGGTAGCTTCCAAGATATTATCAATGAAGTGGATAGCAGCATTGATAAGTCTCAGGTGAAACGCTTGATTCTGACATCAGGTAAGATCTACTACGATTTGGTTAACTATCGTAATGAGAATGGGCGTTCTGACACTGCGGTTATCCGTATTGAGCAGCTGTATCCATTCCCAGAGCAAAAGTTGCAAGAAATTGTTGCGGAATATCCTGCACTTGAATCTGTGGTTTGGTGTCAAGATGAACCAATGAACCAAGGTGCTTGGTACAGTAGCCAGCACCATATGCGTAATGTGATGAATAACTACCGTAAAGGTCTAGGTTATGAACTGCATTTCGCAGGTCGAGCGGCTTCAGCAGCGCCAGCTTGTGGTTACACTTCTGTCCACGCTGAGCAGCAAGCTAAGCTAATTGACGACGCATTTAACCTGTAATGACAGTGCATGCCCTTCCTAGGAAGGGCATCAACCGTTTTTGTTTGTGCACAACAAAAGAACAATCCAGAAAGGATCGAACATGGCTACTGAAATTAAAGCACCTGTATTCCCAGAGTCTGTTGCAGACGGCACCATCGCAACTTGGCACAAAAAGCCGGGCGAAGCAGTTTCTCGTGATGAGCTTTTAGTTGATATTGAAACTGATAAAGTTGTAATTGAAGTTTTAGCACCTGCAGATGGTGTATTGAAAGAGATCATCTGTGCAGAAGATACGACAGTTAATAGTGAGCAACTGATCGGTTACTTCGAGGAAGGTGCAACGGCAGCCGCAGCACCTGCAGCAGTAGAAGCTGTAGCCGCTTCTGCTGAGGAAGAAGACGTACAAGTTGGCGACAAAATTTTAAGTCCGGCAGCGCGTAAACTGGCTTTAGAAAATAATCTAGATATTGCTAAACTGGTTGGTACTGGCAAAGGCGGTCGTGTATCTAAAGAAGATGTACTGAATGCCGTTCAATCAGGTGCAGCGAAAGCATCTGCAGCGCCTGCACCAGTAGCAGCAGCGCCTGCTCCTGTTGTAGTTGCTGCTGGTGAGCGTGTAGAAAAACGTGTACCAATGAGCCGTATGCGTCAGACAATCGCTAAGCGTTTAGTTGAAGCACAACAAACTGCAGCGATGTTGACCACTTATAACGAAGTGGATATGAAGCCAGTAATGGATTTACGTAAGAAATACAAAGATATGTTCGAGAAGAAACACAATGGTGTTCGTCTTGGCTTCATGTCTTTCTTCGTAAAAGCTGCAGCAGAGGCTCTGAAGCGCTTCCCAGATGTGAACGCATCTATCGATGGTACTGATATCGTTTACCATGGCTACTACGATATTGGTGTTGCAGTATCGACTGATCGTGGTTTAGTAGTACCTATTCTACGTGATACCGACACAATGAGCCTTGCAGATGTTGAATCTAGCATTGGAGAGTATGCTAAGCGCGGCCGTGAAGGTAAACTAGGCATCGCGGATATGACTGGTGGTACATTCACTATCACTAACGGTGGTGTGTTTGGCTCTCTAATGTCTACTCCGATTCTAAATGCACCTCAGACTGCTATTCTGGGTATGCACAAAATTCAAGAACGTCCTATGGCGATCAATGGTCAAGTTGAGATTCGTCCAATGATGTATCTTGCACTGTCTTATGACCACCGTATGATCGATGGTAAAGATGCTGTACAGTTCCTTGTTACAATCAAAGAGCTGCTTGAAGATCCAGCACGTATCCTGCTGGAAGTTTAAGAACAGTATTATCACTAATGACACGAAGACAGGAAAACACAATGTCTGATAAATATGATGTAGTTGTCATCGGTGCAGGTCCTGGCGGTTATGTTGCAGCTATCCGTGCTGCACAGCTGGGTCTGAAAACCGCTTGCGTTGAGAAGTGGCTGAATAAAGAAGGTAAACCTTCTTATGGTGGTACTTGCTTAAACGTCGGTTGTATTCCGTCTAAAGCACTATTAGAAGCTTCGCACAAATATGCTGAAGCGCAGCATGATTTTGCTGATTTGGGTATTGAAATTCCTAGCGTCACAATGGACGTTAAGAAAATGATCGCCCGTAAGAACAAGATTGTCGGTAACTTGACTCAGGGCATCGGTGGCTTATTTAAAGCAAACGGCGTTACTGCTTTGCATGGTACTGGTAAAGTATTGGCAGGTAAGAAAGTTGAAGTAACAGGCCATGATGGCTCAGTTCAGATTGTTGAAGCTGAGAACATCATTATTGCTTCAGGTTCTGTACCTGTTGAGATTCCGCCTACACCGCTGACTGAAGGTTTGATCGTTGATTCAACAGGCGCTTTGGACTTTGAAGAAGTTCCAGCACGCTTAGGTGTAATTGGTGGTGGCGTAATCGGTCTAGAGCTAGGTTCTGTTTGGCAGCGTCTGGGCTCTGACGTTACTGTACTTGAAGCACAAGATTCTTTCTTAGCAACAACTGATCAACAGATTGCTAAAGAAGCGAAGAAGATTTTAACCAAGCAAGGTTTAAAAATCGAAATCGGTGCTCGCGTAACAGGCTCACAAGTTAACGGCAATGAAGTTGTAGTGACTTATGTTGACGCTAAAGGTGAACAGCAAGTGACTTTTGACAAGCTAATCGTTTGTGTGGGCCGTCGTCCATACTCTCAAGGCTTGTTAGCAAATGACAGTGGCGTATCTCTTGATGAGCGTGGCTTCATCTTTGTTGATGACCAATGTCGTACTTCTGTACCAGGCGTTTTTGCAATTGGTGACGTGGTGCGCGGCCCAATGCTGGCACACAAAGCATCTGAAGAAGGTGTGATGGTTGCCGATATCATTGCAGGCCACAAAGCACAAATGAATTACGACACCATCCCTGGTGTAATTTATACCTTCCCTGAAATTGCTTCTGTTGGCAAAACCGAAGAGCAAGTTAAGGCAGACGGTACTGAATATGAGGTAGGTACTTTCCCGTTCACAGCAATCGGTCGTGCAATGACCAATGGTTGTACTGATGGCATGGTGAAAATTATCACTCAAAAATCGACAGATCGTATCTTGGGTATGCATATCATCGGTCAGAATGCTGGTGAAATGATCCATCAAGGTGTGATCGCGATGGAATTTGGTTCAAGCGCAGAAGATCTAGCGCTGATGTGTTTTGCACACCCAACTTTATCAGAAGCAGTACACGAAGCTGCGCTGTCGGTTGCAGGTCACGCGATCCACATGCCAAACCGCAAAAAACGTAAGTAAGAATTAAGATTACGGGTAACCGTAGCAGGGGGCGGCACCATACCCCAAGGTGTCGCCAATAGTGTTAGTGCACAAAAAAAATGGCTTAGCAGTATGAATCTTCATGAATATCAGGGCAAACAGCTTTTTGCCGAATACGGACTGCCTGTTTCCAAGGGTTATGCTGTAGATACCCCTGAGGAAGCCGCCGCAGCATGCGAAAAAATTGGTGGCGATAAGTGGGTAGTTAAAGCACAGGTACACGCAGGTGGCCGTGGTAAAGCGGGCGGCGTGAAACTGGTTGACTCTCCTGCTGAAGCAGCAGCATTTGCTGAAAAATGGTTGGGTAAAAACCTTGTAACTTATCAGACTGATGAAAATGGTCAGCCTGTTGCTAAAATTTTGGTTGAAAGCTGCACAGATATTGCTGATGAGCTATATCTGGGTGCGGTTGTTGACCGCTCTTCTCGTCGCGTTGTGTTCATGGCATCTACCGAAGGTGGTGTTGAGATCGAGAAAGTAGCAGAAGAGACTCCAGAAAAAATTCTGAAAGCAACTATCGATCCATTGGCAGGCCCTCAGCCTTACCAAGGTCGCGAGCTAGCTTTCCAACTTGGCTTAAACCCTAGCCAAGTTAAGCAGTTCACCCATATCTTCATGGGTCTGGCGAATCTGTTCATTGAAAAAGATTTGGCTCTGTTAGAAATCAACCCGCTGGTTATCAAAGAAGATGGTGATCTGCACTGTCTAGATGCGAAAATCGGTGTAGATGGTAACTCTGTATACCGTCACAAAGATCTGCAAGAGATGAACGACCCTTCTCAGGAAGATGCGCGTGAAGCAGAAGCAGCAGAGTGGGATCTGAACTACGTAGCACTAGATGGTAACATCGGCTGCATGGTGAACGGTGCTGGTCTAGCAATGGGTACAATGGACATCGTTGCTCTGCACGGTGGCTTCCCAGCTAACTTCCTTGATGTTGGCGGTGGCGCAACTAAAGAGCGCGTTGCTCATGCGTTCAAACTGATTCTGTCTGACGAGAAAGTTAAAGCAGTATTGGTTAACATCTTCGGCGGCATCGTGCGTTGCGATATGATCGCAGAAGGCATCATCGGTGCAGTTAAAGAAGTAGGCGTAACTATTCCTGTTGTTGTGCGTTTGGAAGGAACAAACGCTGATCTAGGTAAAAAGGTTCTGGAAGAATCTGGCCTAGCGATCATCGCAGCTGAAAGCTTAACTGATGCTGCACAACAAGCAGTTAAAGCAGCAGCGGGGAACTAATCGTCATGTCTATCTTAATTAACAAAGATACTAAAGTAATCTGCCAAGGTTTTACTGGTGGTCAGGGTACTTTCCACTCTGAGCAGGCTATTGCGTACGGTACGCAAATGGTTGGCGGTGTAACTCCAGGCAAAGGTGGTACTACTCACCTAGGTCTACCAGTTTTCAACACAGTTAAAGAAGCTGTTGAAACAACTGGTGCAGACGCTTCTGTGATCTATGTTCCAGCTGCATTCTGTAAAGATTCTATCCTTGAAGCGGCTAACGCTGGTATCAAGTTGATCGTATGTATTACTGAGCACATTCCTGTTCAGGACATGCTAGTTTGTAAAGTTAAGTGTGACGAGCTGGGCGTACGCCTAATCGGCCCTAACTGCCCAGGCGTGATCACTCCAGGCGAATGCAAGATCGGTATTATGCCAGGTCACATTCACTTACCAGGTAAAGTAGGTATTGTTTCTCGCTCAGGTACTCTGACTTATGAAGCAGTAAAACAAACTACTGACGCTGGCTTCGGTCAGTCTACTTGTGTTGGTATCGGTGGTGATCCAATTCCTGGTTCTAACTTCATCGACATTCTGGAAATGTTCCAGAATGATCCACAGACTGAAGCGATTGTAATGATCGGTGAGATCGGTGGTTCTGCTGAAGAAGAAGCAGCGGCATTTATCAAAGCTAACGTAACTAAGCCTGTGGTTTCTTACATTGCTGGTGTAACTGCACCTAAAGGCAAGCGTATGGGTCACGCTGGTGCGATTATCTCTGGCGGTAAAGGTACAGCTGATGAGAAGTTTGCTGCACTAGAAGACGCTGGTGTTAAGACTGTTCGCTCTCTAGCAGGCATCGCTGATGGCTTGCGTGAAGTGACTGGCTGGAAATAATATTTCCCGCTAATAGCTTGATATAAGGCGACCTTCGGGTCGCCTTTTTATTGTCTTAAAATTATTGATAAATGAAGTGCTTTTCCTGTAGTTAGCAGCTTTGCAATCCAAATTGACTGGCAATCCAAATCATAAGACCTGTAAAAATAGCGCCAACACCGATCATGATACCCCATTGTGCAGGTGTAAAAAGGCTGCTGGTCACCTTTGTTTCATGGTTGGTAATCGTATTGGTTTGCCATTTTTGGCGTTCAATCTCTTGAGCAGCCTCTAAAAGGAGCTTAACTTCTGGAGAGGCCCGATTGATTAGGAACTCTGCCGCATCAATCCAATTAGGATTGCGTTTGCCAACTTTTAAGGCTCGAATAGCTGACGCTGAGGATTGAAATTGTATTTTTTCTTTATTCTTATCTTGAGCTGTAGCCGCCACTTTGGCCCCCAAATGTAAAATTTAATACAAACGACAGACTTTGTTTAGAGACATAAGTCGAATCACATTTTGGCTGGTTGTTTTGGCAATTTCTTCAGTACTTTCATTACGTATGCTTGCCAGTTGATCCAGAATACTGAGCACTTGATCGGGACGATTGCGTTCACCTTTTAAGCCTGCGGGCGACATATCAGGAGCATCGGTTTCTAATGCTAGCGCGCTTAACGGTAGTTGGCTAAATAGCTGTCGCTTTTTTGCCGCGTTTGGCCAAGTAATAACACCGCCTACACCCAATAAAAAGCCCTGCTGAATATACTGCTGCGCCTGAGGAAAACTACCTGAAAATCCATGCACAATACCGACTATATTAGGTCTTGCTTTCAGCTGTTTTAAGACCTGTTCATGAGCTTTTACCACATGCAAAATTACAGGTAGTTGAAATTGCTCCGCAATATCAAGCTGGGCTTGAAATAGAGCCAGTTGAGCGGCTTTGTCACACGCTTTGTCAGAAAAATCTAATCCGATTTCGCCCACCGCAACAACATGCCCTTGGTGCTGCATTAATAACTGCTCAAGTTGTTTCAAATGTATAGGCTTATGCTCAGCCATAAATATAGGATGCAGCCCTAAGGTACAAAACAACTGTACACCGCAAAACTCACCAGATAGAGACAGAACCCGAGGCCAATATTGAGCACTCACCGCAGGTATGATCAGCTGACGTACCCCCACCTTTGCAGCTTGTTTTAATACATCTGCACGGTCGTGGTGATAATGATGAAAGTCAATATGGCAGTGGCTATCAATCAGCATGGCAATATCCCTATCTGATTTATTTCTACATTTGAATTGAGGCCTAAAGAAAAGCGGCTGTACAAGACAGCCGTTTTATAGGAGTTTAGTGCTCGCGGGTGGCTCTGAACAGAACTTCTGGGAAACGTTCTTGTGCCAGTGATAAATTAACACGGCTAGGAGCAAGATAAGTCAATAAACCGCCGCCATCAACGCCTAAGTTATCTGCATTTTTACGTTTGAATTCGTCTAGCTTTTTAGGATCATTGCATTCAACCCAACGTGCTGTCTGCACGTTAACAGGCTCATACATACACTCAACTTTGTATTCATCACGTAGTCGGAAAACTACCACTTCAAACTGAAGCTGGCCGACAGCGCCTAAGATCATGTCATTATTATTCATTGGCATAAACAACTGCACCGCACCTTCTTCTGAAAGCTGTTGTAAGCCTTTCAGTAGCTGTTTGGCCTTAAGAGGATCTTTGGTGCGTACACGACGGAACATTTCAGGGGCAAAGTGTGGAATCCCTGTGAACTTTAATAACTCACCTTCGGTAAAGGTGTCGCCGATCTGGATCGTACCGTGGTTATGTAAGCCAATAATATCGCCAGACCAAGCTTCCTCGACGTTCTCGCGATCGCCTGCGAGAAAGGTAACCGCATCAGCAATTTTGACATCTTTACCTAAGCGTACGTGCTTCATTTTCATGCCTCGGCTATAACTGCCCGAGCACACCCGCATAAAGGCAATACGGTCACGGTGTTTAGGATCCATATTAGCTTGGATCTTAAATACGAAACCTGAGAAAGCTTCTTCATTGGCTTCGACCATACGGGTTTCAGTTTTTCGTGCGATAGGTGAGGGAGCCCACTCTACGAAATCATTCAACATCTCACGCACACCAAAGTTGGCTAGCGCAGTACCAAAAAACACAGGTGTCATTTTGCCTGCGACAAAGGCTTCAGAGTCAAATACATGAGTTGCACCCCGTACTAACTCCATTTCATCTACAAAATCATCGTATAGATAACCTAACAATTCACGTGCTTCAGGGTTATCTAACCCTTGGATACGAATATCATCTTGTAAAGTATGACCTTTGCCAGGCACAAAAACATGAATGGTGTCGGTGTAAAGGTTATAAACCCCTTTAAAGTCTTTACCCATACCGATTGGCCAGTTGATAGGTGCCGCGGCAATTTTAAGTACGGACTCAATCTCATCAAGCAGTTCAATTGGATCACGAATATCACGATCCATTTTGTTCACAAATGAGAAAATGGGTGTGTCACGCAGGCGGCAAACGTCCATCAGCTTAATAGTTCGATCTTCAACACCCTTAGCGCCGTCAACCACCATCAACGCAGAGTCAACTGCTGTTAGGGTGCGGTAAGTGTCTTCAGAGAAATCCTCGTGACCGGGAGTGTCAAGAAGGTTCACCATACGGCCATTGTAGGGAAACTGCATCACAGAAGAAGTGATCGAAATCCCACGCTCTTGCTCCATGCTCATCCAGTCAGATGTGGCGTGACGATCACCTTTCTTACCTTTTACCGAGCCTGCGGTTTGAATCAAATTACCCAGCAGTAACAGTTTTTCAGTAATGGTAGTTTTACCCGCATCAGGGTGCGAAATAATAGCAAAAGTCCTACGGCGCGAGACTTCTTGCTGAATAGCCGTGTTTGACATCAATTAAAATCTTCTAGTTTATGCAAAGAGGGGACAGATTTAGCGGCTTGTTAAGCCAATCTCAACCTGTAAATATTCAAAGATAATTGGCGGCTATTTTCGCTGATCTGATGCGGATTAACAATCAATGATGATCTGATGTGGCAATTTGGGTCGCACGTTGATCGGGCGTATTGATAAGAGTAGAGAGCATTACGATGGAGAAAAGATTAGAGAGACGACTACTCGTCTCTCTTGGGGCATAACATCTGCGTCTATTGGCCCAGAATTTTGGTCAGGGCTTTTTGGGCGCAAGCCGCATCAATATGACCGCCGGGTGCGCCACCAACCCCGATGCCTGCAACGCGAATCTGATTAATAACCACCGGTAAACCGCCCTCTAACAACAATAAATTAGGGTTCATATCGCGTAGGCCTGCCAGCGCAGGTTTGTCGGTGACCAGTTGGGCCAGTTTACCTGTTGCCTGTCCCATGCTAGCAGAGGTGAATGCTTTGCGCTGGCTGCTGGTGATGGTGTGAGGCCCCGCCATCTCATGACGGGCAAAGGCGAGAAGATTACCCGACCGATCAACAACGGCTGCGCTAGTGGCAAAACCTTCGGCACGACACTCGGCAACGGTGGTCTGCACTAATGCTGTTGCAGTGTCTGATGTTAATAGGCTGGTACTGGTTGTGGTTGCCGCCATGACAGCGCCAGAGAACAGCATGGCCAATCCTGATGAGAATAAAGAAAGAGTGTTAAATGTGCGCATATGTTTGTCCTATCAAAGTGTAAGCTGAGTCAGCTGTCACCAACTTAGCAGAGCGCAGCTTACCTTAACCTTTCTAAAGTATTACAAATTGGTAATGTTCGCGGCTTTGCCTAGGGCTAGTGGGAAGGCACTGCTATGATGAGTACAACTAAAGCGTAGCGGATATAAGGGGATTAACTTGAACTTACTGGTTGTAGAGGATGACGTTACGATTGCTCAGTTTATCTGCAACGGGTTTAAAGCATTAGGTTTTACGGTTAGCCATGTGAGTGATGGTTATGATGCGCTGAACCTTATGGTTGAGACGCCTTTTGATGTTGCGATAGTGGATTTAATGCTCCCCAGCTTAGATGGCTTAAGTTTAATTCGAAGCTTGCGTGAGCGAGGCTACGCCCTTCCTATTTTGATCTTAAGTGCGCGCCATACCGTCAATGATCGTGTACAAGGGCTAGAAACCGGAAGCGATGACTACTTAGTGAAGCCTTTTTCCTTTGTGGAGTTACAGGCTCGCGTGCAAGCGCTATTAAGACGTCGTCAGCAACAAGTACCTGAAGCTACAGTCTTGCAGCTGGCTGATCTGAGTTTGGATCTGCTCAGTAAAAAGGTGACGCGACAAGGGCAGACTGTGGTTTTACAACCAAGAGAGTTTGCACTTTTAGAGTATCTGCTGAGGCATCAAGGCAAAGTGCTGTCTAAAACCATGATTCTAGAACAGGTCTGGGACTACCAATTTGATCCACAAACCAATGTCGTGGATGTACTGGTATGTCGGTTACGCGCTAAGCTGGACAAGGCATTTACACCTAAGCTGCTGCATACGCTAAGAGGGGTGGGTTACGTACTAAGGGTTGAGCCTAGCGAAAGGGCGACTCATGATCACTAAAACACAGCACACATCCGGCTACCTTAACTTTTATCTGGGTGCGCTGCTGCTCTTCAGTTATCTCTTCTTTGCGGCCTTGGCAGACTTTTTTCTTTATCAGTCATTAGTGGGACAAGACCGTCATTTAATCGAGGCACGGCTCAATAATTATCAACGTATCTTGACACATGCAGGGGCTGATAAGCTTGTTGAGGTTATTGAGCAAGAGCAGTTGGTTGATGCGTTGTGGTTGGTCGAGTTGAAACATAACCGCCAAGTGCAGTTCAGTAATCAAAGTTTAGAGGAAGCCGATGGGGTCAAGCGACTAGTCAACCCACAATGGCCAATTCTAGAGACATCAGGCAAGCGCTGGTTTGTGCAAGAGACATCATTAAGGGCTGGGGAGAAAGCATGGCAACTGACGCTAGGTCTGAGCAGTTTGCCAAGGCAACAGCAGCAAGAGGGTTATCGGTGGGCTATTGTACTGACGTTGCTACCCCTGTATCTAATTAGCCTATTGTTGCTGTATTGGTTGAATTACCGAACCTTAAGACCGATACGTGATTTGATTGACACCGTTGCACGTATCCAGTCGGGGCAGCATTTATCTGAGCGAGTACCTGAGCGCGCTCAACATACTGAGCTAGATCGATTAGTGCAGCAGACTAACCGTTTTCTAGCTAACAATGAACGTTTGATTCAAGGCATGAAGGCGACGTTGGATAATGTAGCTCACGATCTGAGAACGCCTTTAGCACGCCAGCGCTTACGCATTGAACAACTCCTGCTAACTCCCAGTATACAAGCGCAAGCTGACCTTTATGACAATGTGGCTGATTTGATTGAGGACACTGAGCGCATTGAGCAGATGCTGACAACACTGATGGATATTTCTGAGGCAGAGTCGGGGTTGATGACGCTTCATCTCACCGTATTTGAGGTAAAGCCGTTACTGGAGCAGTTGCTTGAGCTCTATGAGTTTGTGGCAGAAGAGACACAAATAACACTGTCCTTAGATTGTGAGGGTGGTACAACACTGAGAGCTGATCAGAATCGTTTAAGGCAAGTGCTGAGCAACTTACTGGATAATGCGATCAAGTACAGTCCTGAAAAGGGGCAAGTAAAGCTGTGGGTTGAAGTTACCGCTCAGCAGCTATGGGTTCATGTTGATGACAGCGGTCAAGGTGTTGCTGAGCAAGATCTGCCTTTTATTTTTGATCGCTTATACCGTGCCGATATCAGTCGTACAACAAAAGGTTTAGGGCTGGGTTTGAGTTTGGTCAAAGCCGTGGTTGAGGCGCATCAAGGGCAAGTTCAAGTGCATAACTTGCAGCCGAACGGCTGTCGGTTCAGCTTAGGCTTGCCCTTAAGCTTAGGCTAATGTTCGGTTGAGAAATGCTGTAAAAAGTCAGGGTCTAAGGCCGATAAAATCTTACCGACTTTATGCAGCGTCTCTTGATACTCTGCGTCTGCTTCTGAGTCATACACAATGCCACCACCGCCCCAGCAGTAAAGTTGATTGCTGGCTTTTGGATCGGTTGATTGTGTATGCAGTAAAGTGCGAATGGTAATGTTACTGTCCATCTGCTGGAAAAAATCCAGATATAGCACCGAGCCACAGTAAATAGTACGTCTCTGTGGCTCTAGTTCATCAATGATCTCCATTGCACGAATCTTGGGTGCGCCTGTGATGGAGCCGCCGGGAAAACTGGCGGCCAATAGGTCGAGTGCATCTTTATCCGCATCAAGCGTGCCGACAATAGTGCTGACAAGATGGTGAACATTGGCATAGCTTTCTAAGGCGAATAGTGCGGGTACTTTAACGGAGCCTGATTGGCAAACACGGCTTAGATCATTTCGCAACAGATCCACAATCATCAGATTTTCTGCGCGATTCTTTAAGCTGGCTTGTAGTTCCTCTGCCAACTGTAGATCTAACTCAGGGTTAGTTGATCGAGGGGCTGTACCTTTTATCGGTTTGGTTTCAACTTGTTGCTGTTGTAGCTTGATAAAACGCTCGGGTGACACGCTCAAAATTTGTTGCTGACCAAAGTCCAGATAAGCGCTAAAAGGGGCTGGGGTTGCTGAGCGAATAGCCAAATAAGCTTGCCAACTGTCTCCGCTGCATTGAGCCTTAAAGCGCTGTGAGAAGTTGATCTGATAACAGTCTCCCGCCTTAATGTATTCAATAATACGAGCAAACTGTGCCCGATACTCCGCCTTGCTCATATTGGCATAGAACGGGGTCTGCAGCTTGAAGGTCTGTTCAGAGTTGATCTTATTTGGCTGTTGCAGATGTAACAGCTGTTGTGGGTGTTCATCAGCAGGGGCAACTAAATAACTACACTTTTCTTGATGGTCGCAAATAATGGCCCAAGTGTAGATTCCACCGAGTAGTTTGGGTAACTCAATATCAGCTTGTGCTTGCTTGGGCAGCTGCTCCAGCTCTCGCCCAAAATCGTAACTTATATAGCCAATAAAGCCCCCGTAAAAGGGTAGCTCGATCTCAGTATCGGCTTCTTCGGGCTGATAGGCCTTTAGGTGGGTGCGCAACACCTCCAGTGAGGTACTGGTTGCGAGTGTTTGGCTATTAATTACCTCCACTGGATCGGCAGAAATAATGTCATATCGACCTGATGGGCTAAGTGGCTGCCCGCTGTCCAGTAATACAGGCAGTGCCCGATGCTGAACTTTGGAAAAATAGTCAGTGCCATTGAGATAAGGTAGGCAGGTAATCAATAGTTTAGACATAACCGCTACAGCGCCAGAAAAAAACAGCGTATTTTAACCGCTTAATGGCTGCTGGCTATTGGTTTTTTTATGTAGGGGCTTATATCAGCTATTTTAGCTGTGGAAAGTATCTGTAAGCACTTGTGGGCTAGAGCCTTTCGACCTAGCCCACAATTGAATGTGAGAGGCGAGAGTTATTTCACCCTATCAAAATCAGAGGCGCTATGACGTTCTCGTAACTGCTCAAATGTTTCTCCCCAAGTGCGGTTAACAATACGACCACGTTGTACAGCTGGGCGCTGATCTATAGTTTTTGCCCAGCGTACCACATGCTGATATGAGGTAACGTCTAAAAACTCTGCGGCTTCGTATAGACGACCCAACACTAACCCGCCATGCCAAGACCAAACCAGCATATCTGCGATGCTGTACTCTTCGCCTGCTAAATAAGTGTTGTGGGCTAAATGTTGGTCTAATACATCCAGCTGGCGCTTGATCTCCATAGCGAAGCGATTGATAGGGTATTCAAATTTTTCAGGGGCATAGGCATAGAAATGACCAAAACCACCACCAAGAATAGGCGCGGTACCCATCTGCCAGAATGCCCAGTTTAAACACTCGGTGCGTGCGCGGGCTTCTTTTGGGATAAAGGCACCAAACTTCTCGGCGAGATAAAGCAAAATGGCACCGGATTCAAACACGCGCTGCGGTGGGTTAATGCTATGATCCATCAGGGCTGGAATTTTTGAGTTGGGGTTGATCTCAACAAAACCAGAACTAAATTGATCTCCTTCCATAATGTCGATCAACCAAGCATCATACTCTGCTTCTTGAATACCTAGCGCCAGCAACTCCTCTAGCATGATGGTCACTTTGATACCATTGGGTGTTGCCATTGAGTATAACTGTAGAGGATGAGTGCCTACAGGCAATGCTTTCTCATGGGTTGCACCTGCTGTCGGACGGTTAATATTGGCAAACTTGCCGCCATTACCAGGTTGCCATTGCCAAACCTTAGGTGGCGTGTAAGTTGAGTCAGTCATAGAAGTTCCTTTTGTTTAAGCCAGTGCCAGTGCGTCTAGAGTTGGGTAGTCGTTATAGCCTGCGTATCCTTGAGTATAGAAGGTCTTGGGGTCTGCCTGATTTAACTCGGCACCCTCTTTAATGCGATGGGGCAAATCTGGATTAGCAAGGAAAGGCACGCCAAAGGCCACCGCATCGGCGATGCCATCTGCAACCACCTGCTGTGCTTCCTGCGGGCTGTAGCCCATATTTACAATCAAATTGCCCTTGTAGTGCTCACGGGTTGGCGTGATCACATCTAGCGGCTCTGCGCCCATAAAGTTAGCCCGCATCAGGTGCAGATAAGCAAGATCATAGCCGCTCAGTTTTTCAGACAGCCAGGTCATCAGACCAACCGGATCACTGTCGCTCATGCTGTTAAAGGTATTCAGTGGTGACAGACGCACACCGACACGATCCGAACCCCAGACCTTGCTCACGGCTTCAATCACTTCCAGCAACAAACGGGCGCGGTTTTCAAGGGAACCGCCATAAGGGCCTTCACGGTGGTTAGCACCATCACGTAGGAACTCATCCAGCAGGTAGCCGTTAGCACCATGAATTTCAACACCGTCAAAACCCGCGCGTTTGGCATTTTCTGCAGCCTTGGCAAAACCTTCGATAATGGCCGGAATTTCAGCATCGTCCAACGCGCGAGGAACGGTATAGCTCTGCTTACCCTCTGGCGTATGGATGTCGCTATTGGTAATTGCAATAGCGCTAGGCGCTACGGGTTGCTTACCTTCGTTCAGAGCAGGGTGACAAGCACGACCACCGTGCCAAATCTGCAGGAAAATTTTGCCGTCTTTCGCATGAACGGCATCAGTCACCTTTTTCCAGCCTTCAACCTGAGCCTCGGAATAGATACCCGGCTCACGCCAGAATGCTGAGTTACCTTCCATCGCCATAGTGGCTTCGGCAATCAGCAGACCACCGGAGGCACGCTGCGCATAGTGCTCCGTAATCAGATCGGTTGGCACATGGTTTTCATCGGCACGGCAGCGGGTGAGTGGCGCCATAAGGATACGGTTTTTAATTTCAACTGCGCCCAGTGTTAACGGGGTAAAAAGATCTGTCATGTTGATTCCTAAAGTTGATTGATTCAGTAAGTTATTTGAGCAGATTGTTACGAAAGTTAGGATTTAAAGCTCAAACAGACAAAATACAGGCGGAATAATTAATCAATTTTCAGCAATATATAGACGGTGCTGCTGCCCAACCTCTCCGTAACAAAATATATTTGCTTTATTTACTACGGCTTAGGTTCAGCGGTCTGTATTGGCTAACGATTTTTTTGCTGAGGGTTTGATTAATAGTTGTGACCACTGAACTGCCAGAACACTGACCAGCACAGTAATTAGTCCTATTAGGGCAGTGCCTTCAATACGTTCACCCAAAAATATCCAACCTAAAGCAATGGCCGATAGAGGGCTGAGTAGACCTAGCGCAGAAACGGCAACAGGCGGTAGTTGCTGTATGCCTTTAAACCACAGGGCATATGCGAGTAGAGTGCCGACTAATGTTAGGTAACTATAACCTGCGATGTGTATGTGAGTCAGCCTAGGTATCGCTGGGTCAATCAGTAGGGAGAAAGGTAATAACATCATCCCCCCCAAAGCCAGTTGCCAACCTGTAAAGGCCAGCAAAGGTATACTTAACGCTGTTGCTGAAGAGGTATTTTGACGGTGCTTGGAAAAATACATGCCTAAGGCCATGCTAATTGCGCCGACCAAGGCGGCAATAATGCCAATAGTGTCCCATTGCATAGCAGTATGCTGGTCTAGCTTGGGGGATAGTAGTAGAAGTGTCATACCTGTGATTGACAGTATTGATGCGAGTAAACTTAACCAGTTTGGGCGCTCTCCTTGCATGAGCCATACAAGCCCTAAAGTAATAAGTGGCTGTACAGCACCAATAACTGCGGCTAGTCCACCAGATAAGCGATAAGCTGCAATAAAAAGCAATGCTTGGAAACAGCCTATATTCAGTGCCGATAAAGCGATGAGCTTGGGCCATTCATGTCTTTTTGGTATATAGCGGCTAATTAATATTAGCAATAGACCAGCTGGTAAACACCGAATTGTAGCGGCAGTGAAAGGGGAATCAGCTGGTAATATCTCGCTGGTTACAATGTAGGTTGTTCCCCATATGGCAGGTGCTAGGGCAGTCATTAGAATGGTTAGTAAGACTGACATAAGTATGCTCGACAAATTGGATGGTTAAATTTATCTTGATATAAAGATAAATTGAGTTTGGCACGAGACTATCTTGATATCAAGGTAAAATATGATGAAAGAATTAAAATCTGAAGATGCAGTAGATCGAATTTTGACGCAGTGGCGTAAGGAAAAACCTGAGTTTGACCTTTCAGCAATGGAAGTACTTGGCAGATTAAAGCGTTGCTCTGCGTTACTGACACCTAAGCTAGAGCAGGTGTTTTCTGATAATGGTCTAAATTTTTGGGAGTTTGATGTGTTGGCGACATTGAGGCGATCTGGCGTACCCTACTGCTTAACACCAACCGAGCTTTTTTCAACACTGATGGTAACGTCTGGCACCATGACTCATCGTATGACTCAGTTAGAAAAAAAGGGATGGATTGAACGAGTCAGTAATGAGCAAGATGCACGTAGTAAGCTCGTTTGCTTAAGTGCGAGTGGCTTAGCGCTAATTGATCAAGTGTTGGAGCCTCATGTTGAAAATGGCTTGAACCTGTTGTCTGGGTTAAGCCCAGAAGAGCATCGGGCACTTAATATTGGTTTGAAGGCTCTTCTTGGTCAGCTTGAATCCTAAGTCAATGTTAACCTTAAGATTGATGCTCTGTTTAAATTTGGCACAATACCGTCTCTTGATAAAACCGCTAAACTGTCAACAATTTTGGTTTTATCTATTCTAAGTCAGTTTTGAGGGCGTTATGGCCGAGCATTATAGTTGTCAGACTGGGTTGATCACCCATGCGGGTTATCAGTTGTTTTATCGCCGTTATCGAAATTTACATCACCCCAATGGACGTAAAATGCTGATGCTACATGGTGCTGGTGTAGATGGCGCTTTGACTTGGGAGCCCACACTGCATCGACTACATAGCTGGGGTGAGTTATTAGTGCCTGATTTGCGTGGCATGGGGGAAAGTCATCCGGTTTCAGGTATAGAGCAACCTTTCTTGATTGATGAGGTGGTGGCTGATGTGTGTGCTTTGCTCGATCATTTGGCGTGGTTTGAAATGGATTTGGCGGGTTACTCTTTTGGCGGTTTGGTGGCGATGCTATTAAAGCAACAACGCCCGTCTGCTTTTCAGCACACTTACCTATTAGAGCCTGCTTTTATGGAGCGCTTGGATCCGCAAGAGATGGTGCAAGTGCGAGAGTCTTACTCTGAGGCGGCCAAGATGATGCGTGAAGTGGAACCCTGCACCTTGGGTATTACGCAGTTTTTAGACTTGATCTCCCCGCGTCGCTCTAAATCAGCCCGTGTGGAGCAGGCAACCGTACATCGTCTGCAAAAGCGCGTGTTGGGCTTATCTTATGCCTTAGATGCGGTTACTGAGGCGGTGCAACGTTTAGAGCGAGCGCCTATTTTAGCCGCGCAAACTCAAGTGCATAGTTTTGTGGGCAATAAAAGCTTGTTGTCCATGCAGCAGTGCCATCAAACGCAAGCTCAGGTAAAAGAAGATTGGCATTATCATGAGGTGATAGGCGCTGATCACTCGCTTCCTTTCCAAAAGCCTTCTCGTGTGGCAGAGGTGATGGAGAAATCGCTACTCTAATCTTTTGATTTGATAGCAGATAGTCGACAATCTATTCAGTGTGACTGATCAGTTGCGCTTCTGCTATTCTCCTATCTGATTGATTAATAATAGAAAATATAAAAGCTTCAGCTTTTATCACACCCTTTTGTCATGGATTGTTGACAAATAATACTTTGGTTCAGGTTGACGATAGAATGTTGATTGTCTACAGTTCATCGCATCTAGATAAATTGTCGACAATTATTAAGAAGAACACTTGGCCATGTCAGACGTTCAATATGTATACGATGAGGGTGAGTCTCGTACCTTGGCGGATCGTGTGTTTGAACAGATTCAAACCGCCATTGTAAAAGGTGATATTGCACCCGGCAGTAAAATTACTGAGCCAGATTTGGCAAAGAAATATGGTATCAGTCGCGGGCCATTGAGAGAGGCTATTCGTCGCTTAGAAGGTCGTCGATTGATCAAACGTGTTGCTCATGTAGGTGCACGAGTAGTATCGCTCTCATTTGAAGAGTTGCTGGATATTTACTATGTACGTGAGGCGATGGAAGGTATGGCCTGTCGCTTGGCTGCACGTAACATGACTATCGAAGAAATCGCAAGTTTAAGAGAGTTGCTGGCGCGTCATGAACAAGCGTCAGAGCTGAAAGAAGGTGTTGCATACTATCAAAAAGAAGGGGACTTGGATTTCCATTTCCGCATCGTTTTAGGTAGTAAAAATGAGAAGTTGACCGAGCTGCTGTGCGGCGAACTGTATCACTTGGTGCGTATGTATCGGTATCAGTTCAGCGCTTCAAGCTCTCGTCCAAAAAGAGCGTTTGCCGAGCACCATCGCATAGTGGATGCCATTGAACAGCGGGACGAAGAGCTGGCGGAGATGTTAATGCGTCGCCACATCAGTGCGTCACGAAAAAATGTAGAACAACGTCTGCTCGAATCCAAAGCAGAACAACCCTAGAAGGAAAGACCCAATGACTAATAAACTGACAGCGGGTGGCCGTTTCCGTAAGGCCCTACAAGAAAACCAACCTCTACAAATCGTTGGAACTGTCAATGCTTACTCAGCAATGATGGCGCAGCGCGTTGGTCATCAGGCAATTTATCTGTCTGGTGGCGGCGTGGCGAATGCTTCTTATGGCCTGCCGGATCTGGGCATGACTTCTATGAATGATGTTCTGGAAGATGTGCGTCGCATTACCAGTGCAGTGGAAACACCGCTGTTGGTTGATATCGATACGGGTTGGGGTGGTGCGTTCAATATCAACCGTGCTGTTAAAGAGATGATCAAAGCAGGTGCTGCTGCGGTACACCTAGAAGATCAAGTGGCGCAGAAACGTTGTGGTCACCGTCCAAATAAAGAGATCGTGTCTCTGCAAGAGATGGTGGATCGCGTGAAAGCTGCGGTTGATGCGAAAACTGACGATGATTTCTTCATCATCGCCCGTACTGATGCGTTCCAAATGGAAGGTTTGAATGCAGCGGTTGAGCGTGCACAAGCTTGTTTAGAAGCGGGTGCAGACGGCATCTTTGCTGAAGCTGTACATACACTAGATGATTACAAAGCCTTCTCAACCGGTATTAAAGGTGCACATCTACTAGCCAATATCACTGAGTTCGGTGCAACGCCACTGTTCAATAAAGTTGAGCTGGCTGAGAACGGTGCGACTATGGTGTTGTACCCACTGTCTGCATTCCGTGCTATGAACAAAGCAGCTTTGAATGTTTATCAGCATCTTCTAGATGATGGTGATCAGAAAGCGGTAATCGACACCATGCAAACACGTATGGAACTGTACGATTTCTTGAACTACCACGACTTCGAGCAAAAGCTAGATGCGCTGTTTGCTGAAGGTAAAAATAAGTAATTCTGATCTCAGAAATTAAAACAATAATGTGACTCTCTGAGCGATCGCAAAGGAGCAAATTAATGGTCGACAAAAAATTATCGGGTGCTGGTCTGCGTGGCCAGTCGGCAGGTGAAACCGCACTTTGTACAGTAGGTAAAACCGGCGCGGGTTTAACTTATCGCGGTTATGACATCAAAGAATTGGCAGACAAAGCACTGTTTGAAGAAGTGTCTTATCTGTTGGCTTACGGCAAGCTGCCAAATCAAGCTGAGCTTGATGCTTATATGGCAAAGCTGAAAACCCTACGTGGTTTACCAGATGCTTTGAAAGTAGTTTTAGAACAGATTCCTGCTGATGCACATCCAATGGATGTGATGCGTACGGGTTGCTCAATGTTGGGTAACTTAGAGACTGAGCAAGATTTCTCTGAGCAAACCGACCATATCGATCGTATGCTGGCGGTATTCCCTGGCATGATCAACTACTGGTACAACTTCAGCCATAACGGCAAGCGTATCGACGTTGAAACAGATGCAGATTCTATTGCAGAACAGTTCCTGTGGACTTTGCATGATAAGAAGCCTGAGCCGCTGCACGTTAAAGTGATGCACGCGTCTTTGATTCTGTACGCAGAGCATGAGTTCAATGCTTCTACGTTCACTGCACGTGTTTGTGCGTCTACGTTGTCTGATATTCACAGCTGTGTAACTGCTGCGATTGGCTCGCTACGTGGCCCACTACATGGTGGCGCTAACGAAGCTGCAATGGACATGATTGAACAGTGGAAATCAGCAGACGAAGCTGAAGAAGCGATCATGGGTATGTTGGCGCGTAAAGATAAGATCATGGGCTTTGGTCACGCGATCTATCGTGAGTCAGATCCACGTAACGCGATTATCAAAGAATGGTCAGAAAAGCTGTCTGCACAAGTGGGTGATACTCATCTGTATGCAGTATCTGAGCGTGTTGAATCGGTCATGTGGCGTGAGAAGAAACTGTTCTGTAACGCAGACTTCTTCCATGCATCGGCTTACCACTTCATGGGTATTCCAACTAAGCTGTTCACACCGATCTTTGTGTGTTCACGTGCATCAGGTTGGACCGCTCACGTAATGGAGCAGCGCTCTAACAACCGTATTATTCGCCCAAGTGCGGATTATACTGGCCCAGAGTCATCGGCTTGGGTGGCTATCGAAGACCGCGCTTAAAAAATTTCGGCAGGGCTGGACAAATACTTGCCTCAAACGCCCTTGGCCCCTGCCTTTTTTATTATGGCTATCGGAGAACTCCGATAGCCATTTTAGAACCGATTCAAAAGGGTTTTAGGCTAGCCCTATCGCCTTGCAAGTCCCTCTAAACATTTCTCGAGTGGATTCCTGACATCATGAATACTGAATATCGCAAATCTCTTTCTGGCACTTCTCTGGATTATTTCGATACCCGCGCTGCGGTTGAAGCGATCCAACCGGGTGCTTATGCCACGCTGCCTTATACCTCACGTATTTTGGCAGAGCAGTTGGTGCGTCGCTGTGAGCCTGAAGCGCTGACAGATTCTTTGAAACAGCTTATTGAGCGCAAACGTGACTTGGACTTTCCTTGGTATCCAGCGCGTGTAGTATGTCATGACATTTTGGGTCAGACCGCTCTAGTAGATCTTGCAGGTCTGCGTGATGCGATTGCAGAGCAAGGCGGCGATCCGTCTAAAGTTAACCCTGTAGTACCAACACAGTTAATTGTTGACCACTCTCTGGCGGTTGAAGCGGCAGGTTTTGATCCTGATGCATTTGAGAAAAACCGTGCCATTGAAGATCGTCGTAACGATGACCGTTTCCACTTTATCGAGTGGTGCAAAACTGCATTTGATAACGTTGATGTGATCCCTGCTGGTAACGGCATCATGCACCAGATCAACTTGGAGAAAATGTCTCCAGTGATTCAGGCACGTGACGGTGTGGCATTCCCTGATACTTGCGTAGGGACTGACTCACACACACCTCATGTTGATGCATTAGGTGTAGTGGCGATTGGTGTGGGTGGTTTAGAAGCTGAAACTGTGATGTTAGGCTTGCCGTCTATGATGCGTCTGCCAGACATTATCGGTGTTGAGCTGGTGGGCAAACGTCAGCCAGGCATCACTGCAACCGATATCGTATTGGCGATTACTGAATTCCTGCGTAACGAAAAAGTGGTATCGGCTTACCTAGAGTTCTTCGGTGAAGGTGCTAAAGCACTGTCAATTGGTGATCGTGCTACGATCTCTAACATGACACCTGAGTTCGGTGCATCAGCAGGTATGTTCTATATCGACGAACAAACCATTGAGTATCTGAAACTGACAGGCCGTGAACCAGAGCAAGTGGCACTGGTTGAGCAGTATGCGAAAGAGACTGGCCTATGGGCAGATGATTTGGCTACGGCAGAATACGAGCGTGTATTGAAGTTTGATCTGTCAACGGTTGTACGCAACATGGCGGGTCCATCTAACCCACATCGTCGTTTACCAACCTCTGATTTGGCTTCTCGTGGAATTGCGGGCGACGCTATGCTGGCTTCTGCTAAAGCGGAAGAAACTGAAGGTTTAATGCCAGATGGTGCGGTCATTATCGCAGCGATCACCTCTTGTACTAACACCTCGAATCCACGCAACGTAGTAGCGGCAGGTTTGGTGGCTAAGAAAGCCAACGAATTAGGCCTAGTGCGTAAACCTTGGGTGAAATCTTCATTTGCACCGGGTTCTAAGGTTGCCAAACTTTATCTGGAAAAAGCAGGCCTTCTGTCTGAGATGGAAAAGCTGGGCTTTGGTATCGTGGCATACGCTTGTACAACTTGTAACGGTATGAGTGGTGCGCTAGATCCTGTGATTGAAAAAGAGATCATCGACCGTGATCTATATGCCACGGCTGTACTGTCGGGTAACCGTAACTTTGATGGCCGTATTCACCCACATGCAAAACAGGCTTTCTTAGCTTCGCCTCCGCTAGTTGTGGCTTATGCGATTGCTGGTACGATTCGTTTTGATATCGAAAAAGATGTGCTGGGTACAGACCAAGCGGGCAATCCCGTTACTCTGAAAGACATTTGGCCAAGCGATGAAGAGATTGATACATTGGTTGAGCAGAGTGTAACCCCTGAGCAGTTCAAGCAGGTTTACATTCCGATGTTTGATTTGGGTGCCGTTGAGCGTTCTAAGAGCCCTCTATACGACTGGCGCCCACAGACTACCTATATCCGTCGCCCTCCATACTGGGAAGGTGCATTAGCGGGTGAGCGTACCATGAAAGGTATGGTGCCGCTGGCGGTATTGGGTGACAACATCACGACTGACCACCTATCACCTTCTAACGCGATTCAGGCGTCTAGTGCGGCGGGTGAGTATTGCGCCAAGATGGGTCTACCAGAAGAAGACTTTAACTCTTACGCTACGCACCGTGGTGACCACTTAACGGCTCAGCGTGCAACTTTTGCTAACCCTAAACTGTTGAACGAAATGTGCCGTGATGAAAACGGTAATGTGAAACAGGGCTCTTTGGCACGTATTGAGCCAGAAGGCGTAGAAAGCCGTATGTGGGAAGCGATTGAAACCTACATGGAGCGCAAACAGCCACTGATCATTATTGCTGGTGCTGATTACGGTCAAGGCTCTTCTCGTGACTGGGCGGCTAAAGGTGTGCGTCTAGCAGGCGTTGAGGCGATTGTTGCAGAAGGTTTTGAGCGTATTCACCGTACTAACCTTGTTGGTATGGGCGTGCTGCCGCTTGAGTTTAAAGCTGGCGAGACTCGTATGACTTACGGCATTGACGGTACTGAAACCTATGATGTGGTCGGCGATTTGTCTCCACGTACTGACCTGACAGTTGTGATGACCCGTCGCAACGGTGAGCAAGTTTCAATCCCTGTGACCTGCCGCTTAGATACCGCCGCAGAAGTGTCGGTTTATCAAGCTGGTGGCGTATTACAACGCTTTGCAAAAGACTTTCTTGAGTCAAACGCGAACTAAGCAGCGCTGATACTGCTATCAGCCTGATAGTCTACCCTTGCGGCCATCCCATCAGGATCTCGTCCTCCTGATGGGATGGTGCAGCAAGGTTAGATAAACGCTAAACCTTTCTCTTTGCGGTTCAACTTGCACCGCTTGATTGATCAGGAAATCTCCACATGGCTCACGTTCCTCAAATTAAGATTCCAGCAACTTATATCCGTGGCGGCACCAGTAAAGGTGTTTTTTTTCGTTTACAAGACCTGCCAGAAGTTGCACAAGTACCCGGTGAAGCACGCGATAAAATTTTGATGCGTGTGATTGGCAGTCCTGATCCATACGGTCAACAGATTGACGGTATGGGTGGTGCAACCTCTAGTACCTCTAAAACCGTTATTCTAGACAAAAGCACGCAGCCTGATCACGATGTGGACTATCTGTTTGGTCAAGTCGCCATCAACAAAGCATTCGTGGATTGGTCTGGCAACTGCGGTAACTTAACGGCAGCGGTCGGCGCGTTTGCGATTGCTGGTGGTTTGGTTGACCCTGCGCGTATCCCTGAAAATGGTATCTGTACCGTACGCATCTGGCAGAAAAACATTCAGAAAACCATTATTGCCCATGTGCCAATCACCAATGGTGAGGTGCAAGAAACGGGTGATTTTGAGTTGGATGGTGTCACGTTCCCTGCTGCGGAAGTGGTGATTGAGTTTATGGACCCTGCCGATGGCGAAGGTTCTATGTTCCCTACGGGTAACTTGGTGGATGACCTAGAGGTGCCGGGTATTGGCACTTTCAAAGCCACCATGATCAATTCCGGTATTCCGACTATTTTCGTGAATGCAGCGGATATTGGTTATACCGGTACTGAGCTGCAAAAAGATCTGAACTCTGATGTTGAGGCTTTGGCACGTTTTGAAACCATGCGCGCCTATGGTGCGGTCAAAATGGGTTTGATTTCAGACATCTCTGAAGCGGCGGCACGTCAGCATACGCCTAAAATTGCCTTTGTTGCACCTGCTACTGATTATGTGAGTTCAAGCGGCAAACAGATTTCGGCCAGTGAGATTGATGTTTGTGTTCGCGCTTTGTCGATGGGCAAGCTGCACCATGCCATGATGGGCACAGCATCTGTTGCTATTGCCACTGCAGCAGCGGTTCCCGGCACCTTGGTGAACTTAGCGGCTGGTGGTGTTGAGCGCGATGCAGTCGTGTTTGGACACCCTTCAGGTACGTTGCGCGTAGGTGCAGCGGCAGCAGAGGTGGATGGTGAATGGACTGCTACTAAAGCAGTCATGAGCCGTAGCGCCCGTGTGTTAATGGAAGGCTTTGTGCGTATTCCAGGGGATGCGTTCTAACCTGAAAATTAAGCGCCCAAAATGCAAAAAACCCACGTCATCACGTGGGTTTTTTTGTTTTAGCAGATGTTGATTATGATCAGTTAGGCGTAAAGTTTTGCCACCCAGTCATCCATCTGTGCTTGAACTTGTTCTGGTGTATCGGCTTGCAAGTTCAGGTGGCCCATTTTACGGCCTGCTTTCAGAGACTTGTTGTAGCGATGCAACTGCGTATTGGTGGTTAAGGTTTGCTCTGGTTGTGCATCAATCCCCAGTAGGTTCACCATGCCAGCAGCGCCTTGAGCCAGTTGTGCACGACCCAGTGGTAAACCGCAAACTGCACGTATGTGGTTTTCAAACTGACTGACCACGCCAGCATTCATCGACCAATGGCCGCTGTTGTGTACGCGAGGGGCTAGCTCGTTGACCACAATGCCCTGCTCGGTAACAAAGCATTCCATTGTCAGTACACCAACGTAGTTAGAGGCTGCTAGCAAGTTGCGCATGATGGCGATAGCTTGGTCGCGCTGCTCTGAGCTGACCTGTTGTGCAGGGACTAAGGTGGTGAGCAGAATGCCGTTGCGATGTTCGTTCTCCGCAACGGGGTAGATCTCAATCTCGCCTTGTACGTTACGGGCGGCAATTACAGAGACTTCAACAGAGAAATCAACACGCTCTTCTGCAACGCACTCTTGGACGCACACACTGTCATCTAATGCAGCAACCTCTAGAGAGGATTTCAGGCGCCATTGGCTATAGCCGTCATAGCCCCCTGCGCAGCTTTTCAGAATGATGGTAGGCTTATTGTCATCTTTAGGTAAACGCGCTTGAGCTTGCTCAAGTGCAGACTCAATATCTGCCCGAGTATTAGTCAGATAAAAGTGCGCAGTAGGTGCACCCTGAGCTTGCAGCCAACGTTTTTCATTGGCTCGATGACGGCACACATCAATCATGTCAGGATCAGGGTAAACTGGACAGAAGGCTTGTAGTTCACGCAGTAGCTGAGTATTCACTGCTTCTTTTTCAACAGTGATGCGGTCTGGGCTGCCCAGTGCCAGATAAAGTGCTTCAGCCGTGAGCGCTGAATCATAATGCACAACAGTACCTAGGCCGTTCACGCAGTCGGTGTTGTCACCTGCATCTGCTAGAAAGCTGAACTCAAGTCCCATTGTCCAGCCTGACAAGGCCATCATACGTGCTAATTGTCCAGAACCTACAATCGCTATCTTCATTTGTTCAGTTTACCTCTGTTGTAGACTTTCAGATTAAGCTTCGTCGATCAATTCAAAGCTAACCGCATCAGTTTGTTTCTGACGCCACTGCTGCAAACGCTGGCTGAGCGCCTCATCTTCAATGGCTAACATTTGAGCCGCCATCAGACCGGCGTTAAAGGCACCTGCTTCACCAATCGCTTGTGTTGCCACTGCAACGCCTTTAGGCATCTGCACAATAGACAGTAAGCTGTCCATGCCTTTCAGGTGGCGACTGGCAACAGGTACACCAATAACAGGTAGAACGGTTTCAGCAGCAATCATGCCTGGTAGGTGTGCTGCGCCCCCTGCACCCGCAATAATCACTTTAACACCTTCCTCTTTTGCTCTGCCTGCAAACTCAGCCAAACGTTTTGGAGTACGGTGAGCAGAAACAACGCCAGCGGTAAATTCAACACCCAGCTCCTGAAGTGGCAGTGTTGCGGCTTTCATAGTCGCCCAATCAGACTGAGACCCCATGACAATTGTGACTTTTGCAAACTTCATCTTGTACTCCAAATAGTAAGACTTTAAAAGAGTGTGACCCTTAACCTCCAAACCAATGCTGCGCCAGACTGAGGTATAGTGGAATACCCACAATCACATTAAACGGAAATGTCACCGCTAATGAGGCTGTTAATGCCAAGCTTAAATTGGCTTGTGGCAGAGAGACTGACAGTGCCGCAGGTACTGCGATATAGGATGCACTGGCACCTAATACGGCCATCAATACAACGCCACCTAGGCTGAGCTCAAGCATCGAGCCTAATAATGCACCGGCTAAAGCGCCAATGAGGGGCATGAAAATACCAAAACTGATCAGAAATGCACTCTGTGTTTTCAAATCATGCAATTTTTCTGCAGCCTTTTGCCCCATCGCCAACAGGAATAAAGCCAACACACCATGAAAGAGTGTGCCAAAGAATGGCTGTACGCTCTGTACACGATCTCCTGCCCATGCACCAATAACTAATCCCCCCAGAAGTAAAAATACCCCTTGGTTGAAAAAGATTTCATGGGCCAGCACTTTGATATTCAGGCATTGTCCCTTTTGACGGGCGAGCATTATACCTATTGCAATCGCTGGTGCCTCAAGTAATGCAACAAAAAGTGGAAAATATGCTTCATAGGCGATGTTTTGCACATCTAAAATGGCCACTGCAACCGCATAGGTGCCGACACTGACAGAACCATAGTGTGCGGCAGTCGCGGCGGCATCGGTTTTAGACCAACCTCCAAACCAGCGCAACAGAGGATATGCCACAAAAGGCAGTAAAAACCCGAAAAGTATCACGGCAATGGATTGGACCAGAATATTCTCGCCAGCGTGTTGATGAAGGGCGTAACCCCCTTTTAATCCGATCGCTAACAATAAAAATAGCACGCAGGTTTGATATAAGCCTTTAGGAAAGTCGATCTTCGCCCCTAAAAGGGTTGCCACAAGGCCAAGGATGAAAAATGCAACGACAATATCCAGAGACATATTCTATTACTCCATTGTTTGACGATGGAGCACCCAAACAGCAATGTTCAGGACAAAAATCGCCGCGCCAGTTAAAGAAAGCGTCCAAGGAATGATGTTATCTAAAGCCAGTACCAGTCCGATTATCATCACAATTAGGCCGCTTAAAAGGCCGAAACTCAGTTGTTTGTTGTTCATTTGCTACTCTCCATCATGATGCTCTGATATGTGAGACTATTGTCTATGGCTTTCTCTATAGATAAAAATAGATTGTCTCTAAGTTATGTATAGATAATCATCTATGATTTGGTGAGAAAAGGAGAGCGTCCTGTGGCGTCACGTTTACATGCTCGAGTGGGTACATTAAGGCAGATGGAGATTCTGTTGGCGGTTTACCGCTCAGGTAGCATCACAGGTGCTGCTGAACAGTTGCATCTCACTCAACCAACGGTGTCTATGCAGCTAAGCAAGTTGGCTGAGAGCTTGGATATTGCGCTCTATTACACGGTGGGGAAAAAAATCTGTTTTACCGAGGCGGGAGAGGCAGCGGTACAAACCGCTATCGAGGTGTTGGCTTGTTTTGAGCGTCTGGATATGACGCTTTCAGGTTTAAAGGGCTTGATGCAAGGCACATTGAGCCTTTCGATCGTGACCACGGCCAAATACTTTATTCCGCACCTGATTGGTGATTTTAGCCAACAAAATCCTCAAATTGATGCTCGCTTTCGTGTAGGCAATCGGCGCCAGATTATTGAACAGTTAACTGCAGGTTTGGATGACTTCTATGTGTTTAGCCATCCTCCGGCAAATGATAGGCTTGAGCTGATTGAGTTTTTATCTAATCGGTTAGTGGCCATTGCCCCCAAATCGCATCCATTGGCACAAAAAAAACGTGTCACATTGTCAGAGTTTTGCCAAGCCCCCTTTCTGATGCGGGAGGAGGGGTCAGGGACTCGACATGCCATTGACAGTTATCTTGCCCATCTGGGCTGTACCTTAAATGTCCGCATGACCATTGAGAGTAATGAAGCGATTAAATATGCTGTGATGTCAGGAATGGGCGTGTCGATTCTGTCTGAGCACACCTTAGCTTTTGGTGATAGAACGGGCTTGGCAATTTTAGAGGTCGATCAGCTTTCTATAGTGACCCACTGGTATTTGGTGCGTTTGAAAAATAAGCCGATGTCGCCAGTGGCAAAAGCCTTTTTGGACTTTATTCGCCAAAACTCGCCTCGTGTTTTTCGTATCAATGCTGAGGGTGATACTCCTTGAAGCCAAGCTTGTGCACTCTTGCTTTTTGATGTCAGCTTAGATTCAGCCCTCAGTTGTATTCGGCTATTTACATTAGGGTTGCTGTAGGGCAAAAACTTAAATTTGTAGGCTTAAAAATTATAGCTTTCTGAGCTTTTTTGCATGACAATCGCGACGTTTTTATGAACGGAGTTGAGAAGGTTTTTAACCTCAAACAACGGCTGAAAAAAAGAAGCGCTTGAGAGTTTTTAGATAAGCTCTTAAGGGGTTTATTTTGGTTCCCTGCTTTCGGGAGATAATAACAGATGAAAAATGGCAAGTTTGCACTGAAAACCCTAACTGCTGCATTGGCTTTGACCTGCTCTGTAAGCGCTATCGCTGAAGAGTTGCACGTTTACAACTGGTCAGATTACATTGCAGAAGACACTATCAGTCGCTTTCAAGCGCAAACTGGTATCAAAGTAACCTACGACGTTTATGACTCAAACGAAGTGCTAGAAGCTAAGCTGCTAGCAGGTCGCAGTGGCTATGATCTGGTTTTCCCAACAGCGTTACCTTTTGCTGATCGCCATATTCGCGCCAATATTTATCAGCCGTTAGACAAGTCTCAGCTGAGCAACTACGACAATATCGACAAAGGTCTGCTGAATAACCTATCTGCGGTTGATGCGGGTAACCAGCATGTTGTGCCGTACATGTGGGGTACAACAGGTATTGGTATTAACCTGAAGAAAGTGAAAGAGATTCTAGGTGATGATATGCCACTAGATTCTTGGAAACTGATCTTTGATCCTAAAATCGCAGCGAAACTGTCCTCTTGCGGTATCTCTTTGATGGATGACCCTAACGAAGTGTTTGCAGCGGCACACGCTTACAAAGGCGAAGACCACACCGATTTCTCTAAAAAGTCTTTAGATGCTGCCGCGAAAACGGTAACGGCAACGCGTACCAATATTCGTTACTTCCACGGTTCTCAGTACATTAATGACCTAGCGAACGGTGATCTTTGCGTTGCGCACGGTTATAGCGGTGATATCCTGCAAGCCCGTGCTCGTGCAGAAGAAGCGAATAACGGTGTTGAAGTGGCTTATCTAGTGCCATCTGAGGGTGCTGTTGTTTGGACTGACGTGATGGCGATTCCGGCAGATGCACCAAACAAAGATGCGGCTCACAAGTTCATCAACTTCTTGATGCAGCCGGATGTCATCGCACCAATCTCTAACTATGTGGCTTATGCTAATGCAAACAGTGCTGCAACAGAGTTGGTTGATGATGCGATCAAAAATGATCCGGGTATCTACCCACCGCAGCAAACTCGCGATAAGTTTATTACGCTGAAAACAGCGACAGATAAAGAGAATCGCGCGATGACTCGGCTCTGGACTCGAGTGAAAACCGGCCAGTAACCAGTCAAAGCAATGCCCCTAACGGGGCATTGTGCTTTTAAGTGTTTAGAGGAGAGATTCAAAGATAATGGCAAACACGCGCTCAACAACTCTGGATGCGCCATGGCAGTCTCCAGAAGAAGAACCTATTGTTCGTATTGAAAACTTGGTGAAGAACTTTGGTTCGGTTTATGCGGTTGATGATATCAGCTTGAGTATTCATCGCGGTGAATTTTTCTCGTTGTTGGGTGCTTCTGGTTGTGGCAAAACTACGCTTTTGCGTATGTTGGCAGGTTTTGAAACCCCAAGTAGTGGTCGTATCTATATTGATGGCCAAGATGTGACCCATGTGCCGCCCTATGAGCGTCCTGTGAATATGATGTTTCAGTCCTATGCACTGTTTCCACATATGTCGGTTGAAGACAATATTGCATTTGGCTTAAAGCAAGAAGGGATGCCAAAAGCTGAGCGTGCTGAGCGTGTGGCTGAAATGATGGAGCTGGTGCAGATTGAGCGCTTTGCCAAACGTAAGCCTCATCAGCTATCCGGTGGCCAGCGTCAGCGTGTGGCATTGGCGCGTGCACTGGCAAAGCACCCTAAGATCTTATTGTTAGATGAGCCGTTGGGTGCATTAGATAAAAAATTACGTGAGAAAACACAGTTTGAGCTAGTGAATATTCAAGAGCGCTTGGGTATTACGTTTATTGTGGTGACTCACGACCAAGAAGAAGCGATGACCATGTCATCACGTATCGCGCTAATGCATGAGGGGCGTCTGGAGCAGGTGGATACCCCTCGTCACATGTATGAGTTCCCTTCAACTCGATATGCCGCCTCATTCATTGGTTCTGTAAACCTATTTCATGGCTATGTTGCTCGTCAACAGGATGACAAGCTTTGGATTCAAAGTGACGATACAGGGGCTGAATTATTGGTGCGTCATAGTCAGCCATTACCAACAGGTGCAGAGGTGTCTGTTGCAATCCGTCCTGAAAAGATTCGCTTGATTGATCAGCCTACTGGCTCAGAAAACGAAGTGCAGGGAGTCATCAAAGAGATCGCTTATCTAGGTGATGTCTCCATCTATCACGTTGACTTGCCAACGGGTAAACGAATCCAGTTCACACAGCCTAATATTCAGGCTTTGGCGGAACAGCCCTTAACTTGGGAGCAGTCTGTGACCTTAAGTTGGTTGCCAAATAGTTGTGGGGTATTAACAGAATGAAGCTATTGCAACGGCCTGTTGTGACAGGTCGCGCTTTGATTATTGGCGTGCCTTGGTTATGGCTCAGCATCTTCTTCTTACTGCCATTTCTTTTTGTACTGAAGATCAGTATCTCTGAGCCTATTTTAGCGCAGCCGCCTTATATGGATCTGTTGAGAGAGTTCTCTGATGGTTTAATGACCATCAAGATCAATCTTGGTAATTATCTGTTATTGCTAGAAGATCCCCTTTATTTCAATGCGTTATTAGGCTCTATTGAAGTGGCTGCGCTTTCAACACTGTTTTGTGTGTTGTTGGGTTATCCGATGGCGTATGCGATTGCCCGTGCACCAGATCACATGCGCTTACCACTGTTGATGTTGATTATTTTACCGTTTTGGACGTCGTTTCTGATTCGTGTCTATGCGTGGATCGGTATTCTTAAAAATAATGGTTTGCTCAATCAAGCCTTGATGTGGCTAGGGATTATTGACTCTCCCTTAGAGATTTTGCACACCCCTGTTGCGGTCTATATCGGTATTGTATACAGCTATTTGCCATTTTTTGTGCTGCCGTTGTATGCCACATTGGTCCGTATGGATTTGACATTGCTGGAGGCAGCAGCAGATCTAGGGTGTCGTCCTTGGAAGCAATTTGTACTTGTGACATTGCCGCTCTCTTTACCAGGGTTAATGGCTGGTGCCATGTTGGTATTTATCCCTGTTATGGGTGAGTTTGTGATTCCAGACCTTTTGGGTGGTCCTAATACATTGATGATAGGCAAATTGATGTGGACGGAATTCTTCAGTAATAAAGATTGGCCTTTAGCCTCTGCGCTTGCGGCGATTCTTTTGATCGTGCTGATCATTCCTTTTGTCATCATGCGGCACTATGAGCAGCGTAATGAGGAGGCAAACTCATGATGCGCAGAATGCCTTTGCTATTTACGGTACTGATCTTTGGTTATGCATTCCTGTATGGCCCAATTATCAGCCTGATGGTCTATTCATTTAATGAAAGCCGCTTAGTGACCGTTTGGGCGGGATTTAGTACCCATTGGTATGCAGAGCTGCTAAACAATGAGCCTTTGCTGAATGCGGCATGGCTTAGTGTTAAATTAGCAGCGATCACCGCAACGCTTGCTGTGATGCTGGGGACTTTAACCTCCCTAGCATTGGTGAAGTTTCGCCAGTTTAAAGGTCGGGCGGTGATGCAAACGATGGTGGCTGCACCGCTGGTGATGCCTGAGGTGATTATTGGTCTTTCACTCTTGCTGCTATTTGTGGCGATGGAAGATTGGTTGGGGTGGCCTGAAGGGCGTGGACAACTGACAATCATACTCGCACACGCCACTTTTGCGACGGCCTATGTCACGGTTGTCGTGCAAAGTCGATTGGCGAACATGGATAAGTCTCTGGAGGAGGCTGCGTTAGATCTGGGAGCGAAACCGCTCAAAGTTTTCTTCGCGATCACCTTGCCTATTATCTCTCCAGCATTGATTGCGGGCTGGTTGTTGGCGTTCACACTATCGATGGATGACTTGGTTGTGGCCAGTTTCGTATCAGGGCCAGGATCAACAACCTTGCCAATGGTGGTGTATTCAAGTGTACGCTTAGGTGTTAGCCCTCAAATCAATGCGCTCGCAACTATTATTGTAGTGGTCGTAAGTCTAGCTGTAGCCATTGCTGGATATGTAATGTATCGACAGGAAAAGCAAGTGAAACACTAGTCAGCTACTAATATTTGTCATTACTATACCAAAGCCTGCTATTTAGCGGGCTTTTGCGTATTAAAACCCTGTAAGACTGCTCGCCATCGCCACTTCTACTCTTATTTTTACTCTTTATTATCTTTTTTCAAAAAAACAGTTGCGCAATGCATTCTGCTGCGTATAATACGCGCTCTCTAGTCAGGCAAGGCTTGATTGGAAGTGTTAAGTGCTTGTTTATACTGATGTTTTTGAGTGCGATATTTGATTGGTTCGGTTTTCTGAGTTGGTCGGCACTGAAAAGAAAGTTGAAAAAAGTGGTTGACAATACGAGGTTCGGTTCTGTAGAATACGCAGCCTCAGTTGAGCGAAGTGATCGAGATTCTGTCTCTCCTTCGATTAACTAAATTGCTCTTTAAAAATTCAATCAGATAATTCGTGTGGGCGCTT
>NZ_FUXG01000017.1 GCF_900167095.1 Oceanospirillum multiglobuliferum | reverse complement strand
ATGGCAAAGCCGTGCAGTGTTTTTCACTTTCAGCGGGTAAACGTCTTGGTTCACACCTGCTGTATTGATTTGTCATCAACACTGCATAATACGTACCAATATTTAAAAGCTGTTATAAATCAGCAAGATAAAAGAAAACCACCATAAGAAATCAAATAATCTAATTAAAGCCTTATCCACTACCGTAACCCGCTTCGGCAAGAACTTGCCCTATAAGCTGAATTGAGAATATTGGATTAATTCGCCTCTCTTAAATCAAAAACACTTAAAAGGCGGCAAGACATTACTTGGTCGCTGTAACACTAAAACAAAGCCGAGGTTGAAAGCGCTGAAAGGCTTCTTAAAGGAGAGACAAAAAAACCAGTGCCATTGCTGACACTGGTTTCAGATAATTAAACAAGCTGTTCTAGCATTATTAACGGATATAGTTGAACAATGACAGCTGAGATATTTTTGAGAAAGTTTGTTGCGAAGCAGACAATGCTGTTTGCTGTAGCACAAAGCGTCCTGTTGCTTCTGCGTAGTCTAAGTCTTCTAGACTTGAGACATTCTCTTTTAGGTACAACTGCAAATCTTCATTATTGCCTTTTATGGTATCCATGCCATTCCGGCGTGTACCTATGGTCGAACGCGCATCAGCAACACTTTCTAGCCATCTGTCAGCTTTTGCAATCACATCATTTAAGGTATCTCTTTGATATTTTTCTTCATCAAAGCCGCTTAATGCCCGCTCAAAACGCTGCATGCCTGTCAGTAAGTCTTCTTTGGCATTATCAAATACCACAGTGAACTTATCCCCAGCCTGAGGTGCAGGAGCAGCAGGTGGCGTTAATGTAATATTGCCACCATCTTGATTAATATAGTCAGCTAGATCTGATAGGTCTGAAGTTCCATTTGAGTTAAAGTCTGTTAGTGACTGTCCATGAGGCGATGTGATTTGCCAGTTTGTACCGTCAAACTCAATATTATACTCACCGATCTTTTCAGCACTTAAAAAGCCTGGGCTGCCCGCGCTAACAATAGTTTCTGTTGAACTATTGTCCTTACCCGCATAACTACGTACACCTGCTGAGCTATCAATATTGGTAAAGACTGAAGTACCTGAAACAAATGGTGATACAAAAGCTGTGTCAGAAATTTGCAGCTTACGCTCAGTGTTATCACCTTGATATAGATAGCTACCATCATTTTGCTGAGCAAATGGTTCTTTTGTCACTTTACTACCGGCAAAAATATAGTTACCCGATTCATCTCGGGTGTTCATCATTTTTGCTAACTGGCCTGTAATCTCTTTAATCTCTAAACCAATGGTTTTTCGACCATCTATACCAATAGCATCACTGTTAGCCTGAATCGCCAACTGGCGCACACGTTGCAAACGATCATGAATATGACCAAGTGTGCTCTCTGTGGTTTGCATACTCTTACGGCTGTAGTCGATATTTTTGCCATACTGAGTAATATCAGCCAATTTGTTCTTGGCGTTAAACGCCATTGAGCTTGCAATAGGGTCATCAGAAGGTGACAACACTCGCTTACCTGATCCCATTTGATTAGAGGTATTCGCCAGCTCTGTTTGCTTTCTCAACATCCCTGTGATGCTGTTATGGCTCATCATTGAAGTGGATAAACGCATGATTTTATCTCCTTACCTTACTGCGGCCAGCAAAGTGTCAAACAGTTGTTTAGCGGTGCTAATCAGTTGTGATGAGGCGTTGTAAGCTTGTTGGAAGCGCACTAAGTTGGCTGCTTCTTCATCTAAGTTCACACCTGACACGCTATCGCGCAGATTTTTGGTTTGAGACAGAATGGCCGCGCCAGACTGTGCTGTAATTTTAGCCTCTGCCGTTGTCGTACCTACCATTTCGGTAGTGTGTGCATAGGCATCTTGATAGCTCATATCACCTTTAAGCGTTGGCTCACCTTGCAACGCTGTTAAACGAAGCGCGTTGCTGTTGTCACCAAAACCGTCTGTATTAAAGTTCACTTTAAAGCTATCACCAACGACAGGATTACCTCCTAGACGGAATTGAATACCCCAGTCAGCAGGCAGCATGTCTTGCTCAACCCCTTGGGTATAAGTTCCCGTATGCAGCACAGTATTTGTGTTAGGGTCACGCACTTCATAAGTTAAAACATCGTTGGTCGCATTAATGGCGGTATAGCTGACCGACAACCCTTGAGGTAAAGACTGGACGCTGCCGCCCTGATACATTTTGAACGTACCATCAAGCTGATCAATAAAAGCGTAGTCGCCTGCAGCTGCGCTATTAGGGCTAAAGGTTGGATCTACTGAGTTAGAGCGGAATGTTTCTGCCGCAACTAAACTACGTAGCTCACCAGAGCCTGTGTTGGCTAGATGTGGTTCAAAGCGTAAAGGTGAAGCAATCGCAAGCTCTTCTGGGCTGGTGATATCTCTCTCTATCTGACCCGCTGCGTAGCGAGCAGGCTGAATCAGAAACTGGTCGCCCTTTGCCACACGCTTTGCTGCATCAGAAGAAAGGTATAGATCAAAACCATCAACCGTGATTTTTAGCTCATCACTCACACCATCGTTTCGGTTCAATTCAGCAAGTGTGACTGTGTTGCTGTAAGTCACCGGTGTGGTATTTTTCTGAAAACGTACAGGGTTACCCTCTGCATCAACAATCGAAAAGGTGTCACCACTGATCGCCTTTAAGACATAATCTTTGTCTGTTAATGCTTTAGTGTCTGTAATTTCTACGCTAAAACGAATATTGGTACTTGGGCTATTATCACGATAAGCGGATACACGCCCCTCCATCAGTTCAAGCTCATTCACATCACGGAAGAAGTCACCGCCGATCTGGTTGTTCAAATCAATGCCCAACTTATGCTGGGCGTTGAAAGTATCACCAATAGTCAGTGCCAAGCGGCCAATTTGGTTTTGGGCATCAGACAGTAGTTTGTCACGAAACTTCAACATACCGCCCAGCTCGCCACCACGGATTAATTTGGTAACATCTTTGTCGCCTTTGACATCGTTAAACACGATGCCAAGTCTCTGGATATCAGAGCTCAGAGGCTCTGCAGAAAGCTCATAGTTTTTGTTGTTAACAACTAGCGGAAAGCCTTCACCGATAAAGACAGAGTAAGTGCCATCAGCAACTTTAGTTAAGCTAACATCCACATACTCACTTAAACTACGCAGCTGCTCATCTCGCGCATCACGCAGGTCATTTGCAGGCAGGCCGTTGCTGCCCTCTGCTTCTATGATTGCAGTGTTAAGCTCTGCAATATTAGAAGAAATACGATTAATTTCAGAAACCGTGCCTTTAAGCTGCACGTTGACACTGGTTTGCATATCATCAAACCGTTCTTGCATCAGGTTAAAACGCTGAGACAGTGCATCACCTTGCGCTAACACCATATTACGCAATGGCATGTTGTTAGGGTCGTCAGCCAAAGATTGCATGGCTGCGAAGAATTCATTCAGCGCATTACCTGGAGAGGAATCAGCATCAGACAGCAAGTTATCAAGCTGTTTGGCATAGCCCAGCATCATCTCACGCTCTTTTGCCAGACTGGTGTCATTACGCAATTGAGTCACCATGAACTCATCTACGATTCGACGAACAGTGTCAGTACGTGCGCCCTGACCAAAGTGACCATTCCCCATTGAGATAGAAGGATTCGTCGCTTGGATAGCGTCTTGGCGGCTATAACCGTCGGTATCAACGTTAGCGATATTGTGGCCGGTTACACCAAGATTGTTTTGGTTAACGCGAACACCTGTGCTACCAATTTTGATCAGTTCTGACATTTTTTGCTCTCCTCTCTCTAAGCATCAGGCTTAACGCCAATCGCTATCCTTGGTTGCCTGAGCTCGACAGCGCCAACTGCATAGTTGGACTGCTGAGAATACGTTGAATTTTCTGGGCATAAGCTGGATCAGTTGCGTATCCAGCATTTTGCAAGCCTTTGGTAAATGCAACAGGGTCTTGTGCCTTATTCAGCGCTTGGGTGTAACGAGGGTTCGACTTTAAAAACGAAGCGTAGTCATTCAGACTTTGTTCGTAATTGTCGTACGCTCGGAAAGCCGCTTTTTCTTTCTTGGCCTCACCACCTCGATACTCTAAGGTTGAAACCACCGCTTTCTCACCCTGCCAACGGCTATCAGCTTTGATGCCGAATAAGTTAAAGCTGTTTTTGCCATCTTCGTTACGAATCATGTAACGTCCCCAGCCTGTTTCCAGTGCTGCTTGCGCTAACATCACTTCAGGCTTAACGCCCAAGGCTTTTGCTGCTTTTTCAGCGGCTGGCAACAAGGTTTGTACAAACTCTTCTGGTGAAGAGAAACCTTGCTCTAACTTTTCAGCTTCGGCTAACGCTTGCCGTTTCTCTGCCCGTTCAGCGGCAAACTTCTCCCGCCACTGCTGCATTACTTCTGGGTCAAATCTTGATGCTGGAAAACGGCTGCCTCGTTGTAGCATCTCCTGTATGGAGGTTGGCGCTACCGCTCTCTTTGTACCCTCAAGATTACCTTCTGTATGACCCTTTACCGTACTTGCCTTTGCACTATCTTCTGCAACATCTATGCCATACTGCTTACTCAATTGACGAACCAATACATCAGCCAAACCAAAGGTGCCACCTTTAGTGATCGACATACTCATCTGCTCATCGAACATTTGCTGATAGAAACGTACTTGTTCGCTGTCAAAAATGCCGTCTTTAGATAACATCTCATTAGATTGACGAGCATTTTTCATAATCATTTGAACCATCATCGCTTCGAACTGACGAGCGACCTCTTTCAGCGCTTCAGGGTCATCGTCACGGGCACCTTTTTTCAAAGACTCAAGCCCCTGTAAATCAGTCGCCACTCGCGCCTGATCATACCTGCCGTTTACCATTGAACTGTTCATCATTATTTGGGTGCCTCGTTTAATCTGTTTTTACTGTTCCCTAAGTTGCATAGTCATAAGTGGGAACGGCAAACAATCCTTAGTGGATTGCTAATTACATTGAGATAAGCAAGATTAATGCCCAAAAACAAAAAAGCGCCCAACGGGCGCTTTCTGTGCGATGAATTTTAGTAGAGAAAAAAGAAACTAGATCACAACCAACTCCGCTTTTAATGCACCTGCTTGCTTTAAGGCTTCTAAGATTGCCATTAAATCGCCAGGTGCAGCACCTACTTGGTTAACAGCCCGTACAATTTCGTCTAAGGTCACGCCAGGCGCAAACTTAAACATCGTAGAATCATCAACCTGAATATCAATGGCCGTGCTTTGCTGAACAGCTGTATCACCGCCTGCTAGAGGATTAGGCTGAACCACTTGCGGCGCTTCTTGGATCGTAACGGTTAAACTACCATGAGTGACCGCAGCTGGCGCAACTCGTACATTTTGCCCAATCACAATAGTGCCTGTGCGTGAGTTAATAATGATTTTGGCCGACTCTTCTCCCGGCTGCACCTCAAGATTCTCTAAAACAGATAAGTAGCTTACACGCTGAGAGGGATCACGCGGCGCACGCACACGAATAGAAACAGCATCATAGGCCTCGGCAATGCCGCCACCTAGCACTTCGTTGATACGCTCGGCAACACGCTTGGCTGTTGTAAAATCAGCTCGGTGCAAATTAAATGTAATACTGTCACCGCCATAAAAGTTATGAGCAACCGTACGTTCAACACTGGCACCGTTAGGAATACGACCAACACTTGGTACGTTAACTTGTACACGCGAACCGTCTGCGCCTTCAGCACCTAAACCACCCACAACCAAGCTACCTTGAGCCACAGCATAAGTGTTGCCATCAGCACCTTTTAACGGTGTCATCAGCAATGTACCACCACGAAGGCTTGATGCATTACCAATCGAAGAAACGGTAATATCAATTTGCTGACCCGGTTTAACAAAGGGTGGCAGCTCTGCATGAACAGTTACCGCTGCGATATTCTTTGACTTAGGATCAACACCCGCTGGCAACGTGATACCGAACTGGTTCATCATGTTGGCAAAAGTTTGGTTGGTGAAAGGTGCTTTGTCACCAGTACCACTTAAACCTACGATCAAGCCATAACCAATTAATTGATTCGAACGTACACCATCAACATTGGTAATATCTTTTAGGCGCTCTGCACTGGCAAAAGTTGACCAAAAAACGGCAACGACTAGTAAAATTCTGCGCAACATACTTTACACTCCTGCGGACAAGCGCCTAAAAAGGCCACCAACCACTGTTGAAGAATCGGGTTAACCAACCTTGACTGGTTGTATCCGCTAGATCACCTGTACCACTGTAAGTTAAACGAGCATCAGCTAACTTGGTAGATAGTGCAGTATTCTCTGGTGAAACATCCTCAGGGCGTAACAAACCACTCACTCGAATCACTTCAGAGCCATTGGTTAGGTTCAGCCACTTTTCACCTTTTACAAACATCAAACCATTAGGGTAAAGCTGATGCACAGTTACTGTGATGCTGCCTTGTAAGCTATTACTTTGCCCTGTTGAACCTTTACCAGAAAATGCAGTGTCATTTTCAATAGAAGTCTCTAAATTAAATGGCTGCTGCCCCAAAATAGTAGGGTTAGCTATGGTCGCTGAGTTTGACTTTGACAGCGCCGCATTAGTCGACTTTTTCGACTTTGTGGTTTCCGTCAGCATGATGGTGATCACGTCACCTACTCGGTAAGCTTTACGATCACCATACAGCGTCATACTGTAATTCTGTTGATACAGTGAACCATTTGCTGCAGGTGGCGGTGCAATATGGCTAGGCTGCACCGGAGCATAAAAAGGGTCATCCGGTTTAACCATTGATTCTTTCTGACATCCCGCCAATGCCAAAAATAGTCCCAAAACCATAACGCGTTTAAACTGCAACATAATCTGTTCCTACCCTATCGCAGTTAAGCCTAAGCAGGCTTAACTTAGATGAAGTTCAAATTAAATCAAGACTTAAAGTGTCTGCGTCAAGTTACGCAACATAGAGTCTGCTGTGGACACAACCTTCGAGTTCATCTCATACGCACGCTGAGTTGAAATCATATTCACCAACTCTTCTACCGCGTTAACGTTTGAGTTTTCAAGCATACCTTGCTCGGTTGTACCAATACCTTCATTTCCCGGCACATCAACAATCGGCTCACCTGAGGCGCCTGTTTGGCGATACAAGTTACCACCAAAAGATTCTAAACCCGCAGGGTTTACAAAGTCTGCCACTGTGATTTGACCAATTTCATTTTCTGCCGTTTCACCCGGCAAGCGTACCGACACAATACCATCACGACTGATACTGACCGACTGGGCATTCGCTGGCACCTGAATTTCCGGCTCTAACAAGAAGCCCTGTGCGTTGACGATTTGCCCTTCAGAGTTCAATTGAAACTGACCATTTCGGCTATAAGCCAAAGTACCGTCTGGCATCTGAATTTGGAAAAAACCACGACCATCAATCGCCATATCCAAAGGCTGCTCAGTAACCTGCAAACTGCTATCGGTATGCATTTTTTGCGTGGCAACTGTACGCACACCCGTACCCAGTTGCAAACCGGATGGTAGCTGAGTATTCAAAGATGATTGAGAGCCTGGCTGGCGCACTTGCTGATATAGCAAGTCTTGGAAAATTGCCCGCTCTTTTTTGAAGCCAACGGTACTCACGTTTGCTAAGTTGTTTGAAACAACTCGTAGCTGAGTATCCTGTGCACTCAAACCCGTTTTACTTACCCACAATGCTGCATGCATGATCTTATCCCCTAATACCTATCATTATTCGACTGACTCAAGGCGCTAGCGATTAGCCCATACGCATAATGGAAGCTGCTGCGGCTGAGTTTTCATCAATGGTTTTCATCATTTTGGTTTGCATTTCGTACTGACGTGTTAACGACAAAATGTGTATCAGCTCTTCTGCGCCATTCACATTACTGGCTTCTAAAAAGCCTGACTCAACCCGCACATTGGCATCCGCAGGTGCAGGCTGGCCATCTCGCAAACGCATCAAGCCATCTAAACTCTTTTCTAAAGTGGCTTTTTCAGGGTTAACCAACTTAATTCGGTCAACTTGTGCCAGCTCATTCGGTGCAGCGCCTAAAGGCTGAACCGTGATGACGCCGTCAACACCGATTTCAACATGTGCCGCTGGTGGAATAACAATAGGGCCGCCCTCGCCCATCACAGCTAAACCTTTGCCGGTTCTTAATACACCGTTGGCATCCATTAACAGCTCTCCCGATCGGGTATAAGCTTCATCACCTGTCGGCGACTGAACCGCAATCCAGCCATCGCCCTGAATGGCAATATCCAGAGAGCGGCCTGTTTCAATAAAGGCACCACCATCCATATTAGTAGCGGGGCGCTCACTTAAAGAAAAAGCTCGAGTGGGAAAGGATTCGCCAAAAACAGGCATCGCACGAGCCTGTTCATAATCAGCTTTAAAACCCGTGGTATTAGCATTCGCCAAGTTATTGGCACGAGCCGTTTGCGCCAGCATGTTATTTTTGGCGCCGGTCATCGCGATATAAAGCGCTTTATCCATAATATTGACCTCAATTTGCCTTAAGCAGGTTTCCGGTTGCCGCTTTTTCACGACAAAACGGAAAAGGGCTTGCATCTACCTAAGTAAATGCAAGCCCTATGCCAAAACAAAAAATAGTCAATAATTATCGTAGATTAATGATCGTTTGAGTGACTGTATCTGCGGTTTGAATAGTCTTAGCGTTCGCTTGATAATCACGCTGCGCCAGAATCATTTTCACAAGCTCTTGAGACAAGTCGACGTTCGAATCCTCTAAAGCTTTAGACTGGATATTACCAGCCACACTCACACCTGGTGCATTCACAACAGGGTCGCCTGAATCATTTGATTGACGCCATGCTGTACCACCAATTGGCGTTAAGCCCTGCTCATTACGGAAGGTCGCAATAGCCACTTGACCAACTAGGCGCGTGGTGCCGTTAGTGTAACGGGCATTCATTACACCTGTTTTATCAACGTCAATACCTGCTAGCTCACCTGTAGCATAACCATCTTGCTTCAGTGCTGTTGCACCAAATGCACCAGCAAACTGAGTAGTGCCTGCTAAGTCAATTGTAAACTCTTGTGGATCTTTAGAACCGTTCTGGTTCAAACCAGTATCCCGTGGCGTCCAATCTTTAATGGTAATTTTCGGCAGAGGCTCTGCTAAAGCACCAAACTCTGTAAAGTTGAAAGAGAAGTAATCAGGGCTATTAGTATTGCCATCCGTTACGCGCTCACCATCAACAAAGGCGTGCATCTGCCAGCGGTTATCAGAGCTTTCAGATTCTAAAGCAGACAAAGTATCCACAACGGCAGACGCACTGACCGCACCGCCTTCGTCATAGTTCACTGTCAGCTCATTCAAGGCATCTAATGCCAATTTATAAGTGCCTTGCTCTTCTGCAGTTGGATTCGGATTAATGAAGAAGTCTGAATTATTATCCCATAAGGTACTGGTCGCAGCTGGCATTACAGTGCCATTCATCAACGCGGTTAATGCCGACTTCATATCCGCCACAAAAGCTTCCACATCCGCAGGGCCACCTGTAAAGCCAGCAGGGTCTACATTATTGGCTTTAATTGATTCTTTTAGTGGATCTGTAACAGTAGCTGCATTCAACAGTTTGCTTCTGGCAATACCAGATATTGCATCAATATTGCCATAGGCAATATTCTTACCACTAAGAGATGAACTGCCCTCAAGAGCCGCGATAGCGCCGTCGAATACCTCCTTGTCAGCACCACCAACAGAGTTTGATGTCAGGCTTGGCAGGTAGTCTGTGAGTGAATCATAAGCCGCTTGGTAATACTCTTTAGTACGTCCAGATTCAGAGCTGATTAAGTTTTTCAGTGTATCGTGAATGTTCTGTAACTGAGCCGCTCGCTGAGCATCTGTAGCACTTAAATCATCGTAGTCAGCATTGGCAATAGGGTCATTTGTTGCCGCATTGCCATCTGTGTCGCCATATACTGATGTGTTAAAAGAACCACTACCATCAGCGTTCACGGTCACACCATTAAAGCCGCCTTTACTTAAGATCGCTGTAATGTCGCTATCAAGTGTCAGCGCTGCATTCTGGTTGGAATCACCAACAAAGCCTTTGCCACCTTGCGTATCGTCTAGCACATTATTGCCAAAGCGAGCAAAACCAATCATCGCTTGTAAGGCGCGAGATTGATCACCGTACTCTGGCTGATAAGGTGGTTGCTTAACAAAATACTGTGTCAGCGTATGCGAGTTACCTAGCGAATCATAAATAACCGCTGGGTAAAGATGAGTGTATGTATCTGAGTCATTTTCATCAAACACATAATTACTTGGTGGCTCTTTGCGCGAATCCAAATTAAATGAAATATCAACAGCAGAGGTCGCTTTAGGCTCAATATTCGCCACAGGAATATAAAGATCACTAATGGCACCAACTTGAATAGAATCACCGTTCACGGATGCCGGAAAACCTTGTACTCGATTACCTTCATTGGTAACAACGTAACCACTTTTATCCATGCCAAAAGTACCAGCACGGGTATAAGTATCCATGCCGTTATTTTTAACAATGAAGAAACCGTTGCCATCAATCGCCATATCAAGGCTATTTTGCGTAAACGAAGTGCCGCCTTGGGTAAATTGCTGCGAAATATCAGCAACTTTTACCCCGTGACCGGGCTGAGCCTGACCAGACATTAAGCCACCCTTGGCATAGATATCCGCAAACTCAACCCGAGATTGTTTAAAGCCAACAGTACTGGCGTTTGCCACGTTGTTACCGATTGTTTCAAGGCTTCTATTTGCCGCTTGCAGACCTGAAACACCTACGCTAAATGCTGCCATTATCTATCTCCTTGAAACCTTAATCAGTGAAACTCTTGTACATCAGCTAAGCCGATAGAACCGTGACCGGCTAGATTTAATGTAATCTGACCACCTGTCCCCATTGTCACGCTATCAACATTGACGTTAACACTTGAAGCTAAGCCTGTTGCGTTACCATTAACCGCCGCAGAGGCTGAAATAGAGTAAGTACCTGCTGCTGCTGGCTGCCCCTGCGCATCTAGCCCATTCCACTCGAAAGGTACTTTTCCTGCAGGATAGCGGCCATCAGAAGTCTGATAGTCACTCAAATCCAACGTCTTAACGACTTGCCCTGTCGAATCTAAAATATGCGCCACAACATCACGGCTGCCTTCAGGCAAAGACAGGGAGCCCGACATACCCTCACCTTCTTTAGCCATAGCGGCACTGCCTTCAATTTGAACTTTGCGCCCAACCAAAGCTGAGGCTTGCAGTGCTTGACTCGACTTAAACGAGTTCACCAGGCTGTCATTTGACTGATTAAGGTTTTGAATACCTTCAACCATAGAAAACTGCGCCATCTGCGCGATAAATTCAGTATTACCTTGTGGACTAATTGGGTCTTGGTTTTTAAGCTGTGCCATCATCAACTCTAAAAACTCTGTTTTACCCATTGCGCCTGGGTCACTGGTCGCTTTGGCCGTTGCCTTCTTAGCATCAACGCCATACTTAGCCCAAAAGTCACCGCTAGTATTAATATCTGTCATGATCTGCCACCTCGCCTATTACTGACCCAACGTCAATACACGCTGCATCATCTGCTTAGCGGTATTCATGACTTCAACGTTAGTCTGAAATGAACGTGAAGCAGACAACATATCTGTCATCTCTTCCACGACGTTCACATTCGGGTAAAACACATAGCCTTCTTCATTTGCCATTGGGTGATCAGGCTGGTAACGGCGCTGTAACGGCGCATCACTCTCAACAATACCCAGCACCTGAACACCTTCGCCCGCGGTATCACGTGGGTCAAAGCTGGTTACAGGGGTGCCCGGCTCGCCTGACTTATAGTTCTCTAGCATAGGTGCAAATACCGCCTTACGTGCTCGGTAGGTTTGATCCACACTACTGCTCACACTTTCAGCATTTGCCATGTTACTGGCGGTGGTGTTCAAACGCAGGGTTTGAGCACTCATACCACTACCAGCGATATTAAAAACTTTACCCAATGACATAATTATTCACTCCTCAGCGCTTTAGTTAGACCTTTGAACTTGCTGTTCAAAAAGGTAAAACTAGACTGAAATTCAAGAGCGTTACGGGCATATTGTGCCTGCTCAATATCGGTTTCGACGGTATTGCCATCAATGGAAGGTTGTAATGGCACTCGATACTTCAAGCCACTTTCCATGCTGACAGCTTCTGCCGGAATATGCCGATGGCTGGTACGATTCAATTCCATACGATCACGTTTCTCATACTCACCACGTAAGATCCCCTGAAAATCCAGATCACGAGCTTTAAAACCCGGTGTATCTGAGTTTGCGATATTGTTCGCCAATATCTCTGAACGCTGACTGCGAACATTTAAGGCCTCAGGATGAATACCTAGTGCATTTTTGAAACTGATTGCGGTCATGATCTGCCCCACCATTAACTTTAGACTTATATATACAAAATACATGCCAATATAAAAAAGCCTTTAAAATCAAGGTAGATAGAAACATGAGATCTAGATAAAAAGCTCAAGCGGAAGGGGATTGCCGCTTTTACCAAGGCTTTCGTTTAGGCATAAAAAAAGCGCTGCAAAAGCAGCGCCAAAGTCTATCAGGCACAATAGAGGAAAACGTTTAGTCCAGTTCGCGCAAAATCTCACGGGCGATGATCACACGTTGAATTTCGCTAGTACCTTCATAAATAGAAGTCACACGTACATCGCGCGCAAAACGCTCTAGCGGATACTCCTTCACATAACCATTACCACCCATCAGCTGTAATGCGCTGTAACAGGCGGTGTTAGCTTTTTCAGAGGCGTAAAGCTTTGCCATTGAAGCTTCTTTGGCAAAAGGTAAACCTTGTTCTTTTTTCCAAGCAGCATTCATCAGCAGTAAGCGCGCAGCTTCAAGCTCAGTGTAATGGTCTGCCATCATCCACTGTAAACCTTGGAAGTTCGATAACGGCTGATTAAACTGCTGACGCTCTTTGGTGTAACGCGCAGCATAGTCCATTGCAGCACTACCAATACCCAGTGCCAATGAACCAATACCAATGCGGCCACCAGCCAGCTCGGCAACTGCGATACGGAAGCCATCGTTCAGCTTGCCCATTACCGCTGAATCCGGCACTCGGCAGTTATCAAACAGTACTTCATTGGTGGCAGAGGCTTTTTGCCCCATTTTATCTTCGGCCTTGCTGATTTTAACGCCAGGATTATCAGCATCCACTAAGAAGCAGCTAATGCCTTTACCTTTAGGTGCATTTTTATCAGTTACAGCCCAAACCACAAAAACACCAGCGTATTCTGCACTGCTGATCCACTGCTTCGCACCATTGATGATCCAGTCATCACCGTCACGAACCGCGCTGGTACGCATAGCAGAGGGATCTGAGCCTGCGTTCGCTTCACTCAAACAGAAGCTACCTGCGGCATATTCACCACTGCAAATTTTTGGAATATATTTCTGGCGCTGTGCTTCGTTGCCAACCACCTGAATCACTTCCGCCACCATATTGGTGACTGACATGGTGACAGCAGTAGAGGCACAAGCACGGGCAATTTCAGTCATTGCTAAGCTGAAGGCTACGACACCTGCTTCGGTGCCACCATACTCTGCTTTTACGTTTAACCCCATAAAACCCAACTCAGCGAGTTTTTTGAGGTTCTCTAATAGGATTTCTCGACCACCAGTGTGATCAAGTTCAGCGGCAACAGGCTCTAATTCAGTTTGGGCGAACTTACGCGCCATATCCTGAATCATCTGTTGTTCTTCGGTCAGTGCCATATGCATTGTTGATATCCTCAAGAACCGCTGATTAAGCCATGCGAATCGCGCCATCAAGGCGGATTACTTCACCATTAAGCATCGTGTTTTCGATAATATGACAAGCCATTGCTGCAAACTCAGCAGGTTTGCCTAGGCGTTTAGGGAAAGGTACGGCTGCACCTAAAGCCGCTACAGCTTCATCAGGAATGTCACTCATCATTGGGGTTTCAAATACACCCGGCGCTAGTGTCATCACACGGATACCGTGACGTGACAATTCACGCGCCAATGGCAGTGCCATACCCGCAACACCTGCTTTAGACGCGGTGTAAGAGGCTTGGCCCACTTGGCCATCAAAAGCCGCAATTGAAGCGGTATTGATAATAACGCCACGCTCGTTATCCGGTGCTTCTGGTGTGTTTTTCGCCATCGCTTGTGCTGCTAGGCGGTTCACGTTGAAAGTACCAATCAGGTTAATATTGATACCTTTTGTGAAAAGCTCTAAAGACGCTGGATTTAGATCACGGTCTAAAAGCTTCTGTACCACCACAATGCCTGCACAATGTACAACACCGTTTAATGCACCAAAGGTATCAACAGCAAGATTTACGGCACTTTGTACATCTTCTTCTGAAGTAATATCAGTGACGATAAAGCTGGCTTGAGCACCCAGTTCAGCTGCTAATTTAATGCCCGCCTTGTTGATGTCAGCGATCACAACATTAGCACCTTGCTCGATTAAACGACGCGCTGTCGCTTCACCTAGACCTGAACTACCGCCTGTCACTAGAAAGGTTTTACCTGAAATTTGCATGCTTATCTCTCAACTTTATCGTCAAATCATGAAGGGCGAAGGCAGGGGTGAGTATGCTTAAAATAACCACCCTGCCGTTCAAAGATCACCTTAAGCTTGTCTATGCCAGATCAGATCAAATCTAAACAAAGCAAGCTCAAGTTTTGCTTATGCGCTTGCGACTTCTTGCTCTGCTTGTTTACGCAAGATAAAGCGCTGAATTTTACCACTTGGTGTTTTAGGCAGCTGATCAACAAACTCAATTTCACGAGGGAAAGCGTGTGTTGATAGACGCTCACGCACCAGCTCTTGAATCTCTTTAACCAGTGCGTCAGAAGCTTCATACCCCTTACGCAATACCACGTAAGATTTGATGATATGGCCACGTTTCGCATCAGGTTTACCCACTGCGCCACTTTCAGCAACCGCTTCATGCTCTAGCACTGTGCTTTCAACATCAGCAGGGCCAACACGATAGCCTGCGGTTGTGATGATATCGTCATCACGACCACTGAATTGGAAGCAACCATCTTTATGTTCAAACACCATATCCCCTGTCAGATAATACTTACCGTGGAATGGTTTTTTCTCTTGCCAAGTGTAGCCTTGGAAGAAGAAGGCCGGAGAGTTTTCCATATCAATGGCAAACTGCCCCTCTTCACCTGCACTCACTTCATTAAAGTTTTCATCAAGTGCCACTACACGATAGCCCGGTAACGCGTACCCCATTGCACCAATGTGTACATTGTGGCCAAGCGCATGATGGTTACAGCAGGTCATACCTGTTTCGGTTTGACCGTAGTGATCCATTACCGGACAACCCATCACATCGCTGATCCAGTTCACCACTTCAGGGTTTAAAGGTTCACCCGCTGAGCTGGCACGACGTAGAACTAAATTGGGTTTCAACTCTTCATGAGCATCACTGGCCATCATCATGCGATAAGCCGTTGGTGCAGCAGCCAAGTTGGTGATTTTATATTTCTCCAACATGGCATAAGTATTCTCAGGCGTAAAACCTGCCTCGTTAAAGTGGGTTGCAACCCCCATGCACAGAGGACCTGTGATGGCGTAATACAGACCATAAGCCCAACCTGGGTCCGCGACATTCCAGTAGCGATCACTTTGCTCAAGGCCAACGGCATAACGCATATACATATAGAAAGCGGGTAGCGCTTTCAAAGGCACGGCAACCCCTTTGGATTTGCCCACTGTGCCTGAGGTAAACATCTGTAAGAAAGGCTGTTCTGCATCAACAATAACAGGCTCAAACGTTTCTGATTGCTCAGCCATAATGCTAGCAAAGTGTAAATCACCTTTAGCCGCTGCATTGGCTTGATCAGCGCAAACCTGTACCACTGTTGGCAGGTTGTTTACTTGATCAAATTTGCTACGGTTGTCAGCATCAGTGATGACAACTTTAGCGCTGCACTGGCTGATACGATACTCAATGGCTTCATAACCAAATGCTGTGAATAGCGGCTGATACACCGCACCAATGCGCCATGTGCCCAGCACAACCACCAGTAATTCAGGGGTACGCGGTAACATACAAGAGATACGATCTCCTGCCTGTACTCCCTGTGATTTTAGAAAATTAGCAAACTGCGCTGATTTTTTCTGTAGCTCTGCCCAGCTATGAGTTGAGCTTTTTCCGTTCAAACCTTCGTAATAAAGTGCAATCTCATCGCCTTTTCCGGCTAGCACTTGCTTGTCACAACACTCGATACAGGCGTTGTAACCATCGGTGGTATTGCCGATAAAGTTGGCATCCACTTGATCCATTGAAAACTCAGCTACAAATGCAGCATAGTGATTTGTTGTTATCATATAAGGTCTCCGAAAGCCCACTGCCTGAATTATTATTTTTAAACCGGCCTAAAGACGTTTACGTTAACGTCATTATCAATCCTTAAAAAAAGCCCTTGCTAAAATAACTAGCAAGCGCTTGGTTTTATCACAATTTAGCCATCCTCAACGATCTGTGCAAGCCCTTGAGGCGAGTTTTTACAGAAATAAAAAAGGCCTACCGATTAGATAAGCCTTTAAATATTTGCGATTGGTTGATTTATTTCAATTTAATCCGATCAGCGCAGACAGTGCATTCGCAAGATCGTCAGGTGTTTTTTCGCCCTCTGCGTCATACCACTGAACAGTCCAGTTCAAGGCACCAAGCGTAAAACGGCGAATCAGAGGGGTATCTCCTTTAAGTACGCCTTCTTTGACACATTCATCGATCACTTGCTGCCAAAGTTGCTCGTAATGGTCACGCATACCAATCAATACTGAGAGCGAACTCTCTGACAGACTGCGCCACTCATATAAGGCCACCACATGGGCATTTCTATCATTGAGCAAAGTACTTAAGTGCGCGCGTGCCAAGGCTCTAAAACGTGCTTTTGCCCCTTGAACATCTGCCAGTGCAGCGTCTGCAATCTCGATGGCACTTTCCATACCATCTTGAATAACGGCACACAGAATTTCTTGTTTGTCATTAAAGTGATGGAAAAGGCTGCCAGACTTAATGCCCATAGCATCTGCCAGCATACGTACCGTTGTACGTTCGTATCCCTGCTCGAAAAACAGCCGCGCAGCAATAGCTACCAGTTCCTTGCGTCGTTTTGAATTATTGGGTAGAGTCATCTTAAATCTAGCGCTTGCTCGGTTTTTGAATTAATTGTAACAAATTAACCATATTCTACCTTTGGGGGTCAAATAGAATGACTACCCGTTCAGGTAACTTGCCAAGTACTTGCGCATTAAACCTTAATAAAAGTTGCAAAAATCAACTGAAAAAACCAATGGTAAACCGATAGCTTAATCACTTTTGCAAAGGGTCATGATCATGAAAGAAGATGCTGTAGTTATTGTTTCTGGTGCACGTACGCCAATGGGCGGCATGATGGGTAGCCTAAGCACCCTAACCGCACCTGAGCTAGGCGGCGTAGCAATTGCTGATGCCATTCGTCGTGCTAACCTAACCCCAAGTGACATTCAAGAAGTGATCATGGGCTGTGTATTGCCGGGTGGTTTAGGCCAAGGCCCTGCGCGTCAAGCAATGATGAATGCCGAAATTCCTGTTTCAACAGGTGCAACCACCATCAACAAGCTGTGCGGCTCAGGCATGAAAGCAGCGATGCTGGCACACGATCTGATTAAAGCAGGCACCAATGACATTATGATCGCTGGTGGTATGGAAAGCATGAGCAATGCACCGTACCTAATGACTAAGGCGCGCGCAGGCTTCCGCTTAGGCCACGGTGAAGTGAAAGATCACATGTTCCTTGATGGTCTAGAAGACGCACGCACAGGCAAACTGATGGGCATTTTTGCTCAAGAAATTGCTGACGAGCGCGGCTATACCCGTGAAGCAATGGATAACTTTGCTATTGGCTCTCTACGCAAAGCAATGGCGGCAATTGACGCGGGTAAACTGAAAGCAGAAACAGCACCTGTTACTGTTAAAGGCCGCAGTGGCGATACGGTGGTAGTAGATGATGAGCAGCCACACAACGCCAATATCGACAAAATCCCAACCTTACGCCCTGCCTTCAAAAAAGATGGTACCGTAACTGCCGCAAACTCTAGCTCTATCTCTGATGGTGCATCTGCGTTAGTCCTGATGCGCGAATCAGAAGCAGAGAAACGCGGCCTAAAACCAATGGCACGTTTTGTGGCACATGCCACTAACTCTATGCAGCCATCAGAATTCACTTTAGCGCCCATTGGCTCTATTGAAAAAGTATTGGCTAAAGCAGGCTGGAGCATTGACGAAGTTGATCTATTTGAGATCAACGAAGCCTTTGCAATCGTGACTATGCTGGCCATTGATGGCCTGAATATTCCTGCAGAGAAAGTAAACATTTACGGTGGTGCTTGCGCACAAGGTCACCCGATTGGCTCAACAGGCTCTCGCGTATTGGTTACGCTGTTGCATGCCCTGCAACAAGAAGGCAAAAAACGCGGTATCGCGTCGCTCTGCATTGGTGGCGGTGAAGCCACAGCCGTTGCGGTTGAGCTGATCTAAAGTTCAAGCGCACAACCTACATCAAGGCCAGCATTGTGCTTCAATGCTGGCCTTTTTTATATCTGCTTTGTACAGTGTCAAGACTTGAGCTCCCATAATACGGCGTTGATATGAATATTGTTTTTCGTGCAGATGCATCAATAGAGATTGGTTCTGGCCATGTGATGCGCTGCCTGACTTTAGCCGAGGCACTGCGCCAACAAGGGCATCAGTGTCATTTTATTTGTCGCGCACACTTAGGCCACCTAGGTGCTGTTATTGAAGGTAAAGGTTTTCCACTTTCTCTGTTACCTATTGCTGCCTCGCCCTTCTCCGTTGACCCTAAGATTGAGCATAATGCCCATGCAAACTGGTTAGGTGCCTCTTGGCAACAAGATGCCGAGCAATGCTCAGCCACTTTGATCCAACTATTTGAAGGAGAAAAACCAGATTGGTTAGTCGTAGATCACTACGCACTGGATTATCGTTGGCAACAGACTTGTAAGCCCTACTATCAGAAGCTGATGGTGATTGATGATCTGGCTGATCGGAAACATCTCTGCCAACTGCTGTTAGATCAAACCTATGGCCGTAACCCAGTCGACTATCAAACCTATGTACCGAGCGACTGCAAGCTATTAATAGGGGCTGAATACGCTGTCTTACGTCCAGAGTTTACACAATGGCGCAACTACAGTTTGCAACGTCGCCAGCAGCAATATCAACAGGCTCAGCCTATCCAACAACTGTTGATCAACCTTGGTGGTGTGGATAAAGACAATATAACAGGTCAAGTCTTAAAGGCATTGGAAAACAGTACCTTAGATCAAGCCTGTAAAATAACCGTAGTAATGGGCAAAACAGCGCCCCACCTTTTACAAGTACAGCAGTTTGCTGCATCTTCAAAGTACTCAATTACCGTATTAAGTGCGGTAAGCAACATGGCAGAACTGATGGCGAATGCCGACTTCGCTATTGGAGCAGCAGGTAGTACTGCTTGGGAGCGCTGTACTTTAGGATTACCTACACTAATGATTATTTTGGCCGATAATCAAAAGTTAATCGCAGCACAATTGCAAGCAGCTCAAGCCGCATGGAGTATTGAAGCACAAGATTGTCATCAGTTGACTCACTTTTGGTCATCAATTGATGGTCAGGTGTTGATCAACACAAGTTTGTCCGCTCAAACCGTAGCCGATGGTTTGGGTGTGGATAAAATAGTCGAAGAGATCGATCCATCAATACTGAAGAGTTAAAAGACAGGGCGCCCATGATAGAGAAACAAGCAGTAACCGTTCGCCCATTAGAGCAAGAGGATTTGGCTTTAATATTGGATTGGCGTAATCACCCTGAAGTGCGTCGCTATATGTATAGCCAGCACCCTATAAAACCAGAAGAGCACCAACAATGGTTTTTGAGCTGCCAAAATAATCCAGAGCGCCACCCTCTGATTGTTGAACAAGAAGGTAAGCCATTTGGCTTTGTTAATTTTACCGAACATAAGAATCGAAAAATTGCTGACTGGGGTTTTTACTTAGCCCCTGATGCAAAAAAAGGCGTGGGCAGCCTGCTGGGCCAATCGGCTTTGAACTATGCCTTTAACACTTTAAAACTACATAAAATCTGTGGTGAGGCATTGGGTTTTAATGACAAATCAATTCGCTTTCATTTAAAAATGGGCTTTCGACAAGAAGGCTTGTTAAAAGATCAGTTTTTTGATGCACAACAATCCCAGTTCCACGACATTGCTTGTTTTGGCTTATTAGCCTCAGAGTGGTCGTCACAGTACTCAACACCGGAGCACCCTATTTAATGTCTAAGCAGCCTGCAATTACCATCGCCAATCGACGTATTTCAGCGGCAGATACGCCTTATGTCATCGCAGAACTATCCGCCAATCATAACGGCTCTATCGAAACCGCTTTTAAAATTATTGAGCAAGCCAAACTCGCAGGCGCGGATGCCGTTAAATTGCAAACCTACACTGCCGATACCATCACGTTAAATTGTGATCGACCTGAGTTCAAAATTGAAGGTGGGCTTTGGGATGGCCGCAGCCTATATGAGCTTTATCAAGAAGCACACACACCTTGGGATTGGCACAAGCCCCTGTTTGACCATGCGGCTAAACTAGGCATCACAATGTTTAGCTCGCCCTTTGATCACACAGCGGTTGATCTGCTAGAAGATCTTAATGCGCCCGCGTATAAAATAGCCAGTTTTGAGGCGATTGACCTACCCTTGATTCGCTACGTTGCGCAAACGGGCAAACCCATGATCATCTCCACAGGTATGGCAAACTTAGAGGAAATTGCGGAGGCAGTAGACACGGCTAAAAGCGCAGGCTGTCAGGAGCTAGCAATATTGCATTGCGTCAGCGGTTATCCGGCACCCGCAGAAGACTACAATTTGCGTACCATTCCTGACATGATCAAGCAGTTTGGTTTGGTCACAGGCTTATCCGATCATACTCTTGATAACACCACTGCAATTACCAGCGTTGCTCTTGGAGCCTCTATTATAGAAAAGCACTTCACGCTTGACCGTAATGGCGGAGGCCCTGACGACAGTTTCTCTTTAGAGCCTGCTGAGTTAAAAGCACTTTGCCAGAATAGCAAAACAGCTTGGCAAGCTTTGGGACAAGTGGATTATGGGCGCAAATCAAGTGAAGTCGGCAACGTACAGTTCAGACGCTCGCTCTATTTTGTGGCAGCATTGAAAGCAGGTGAAATCATTCAGCCGCATCATATTCGCAGTGTACGCCCAGGGTATGGCGCTGCACCTAAATACCTTGATCAACTGATAGGCAAAAGAGTCTGTGCCAATATCGAAACTAACAGCCCTGTCAATTTAGACCTGATAGAAAACTAAGCTTTAAAGCCAAAATAAAAGCCCCGTTGTTGGTCTTAATCAACAACGGGGCTCAAACCACAGATCTATTATCAGACTTACTCTAAACTTTAAAGCGACCTACTTTCTGGCCTAACTCATGGGCAAGCTGTTCTAAAGTTTGGCTAGTTTGAGCAGCTTTACCTACCGCATCCGAGGTAATATGAGACTCGGTAAAAATTTGCTCTAAGCTTGCAGTCATACTCTCTGTACGCTGTGCTTGCTCTTGTGTCATCCGCGTCATATCACTCGACATCGCGTGTAGGTCTGCAACTGACTCATTTACATTAGCAAGGCGCTCATCTGACTGACGAATAGCTGCAATACTGCGCTTCGCCATCTCTCCGGCATCATTAATAGCCTGTACTGCTTGCTTAGCCCCTGCTTGTAATTGATCAATTTTCAACTCAATCTCTTCTGTTGATTGCTGAGTTCTACTCGCTAAAGTTCTGACCTCATCCGCAACTACAGCAAAGCCTCGACCACTTTCACCTGCTCGTGCCGCCTCAATTGCAGCATTCAATGCCAGTAAATTGGTTTGTTCAGCAATGGCTTTGATCATGTCCAAAACATCGCCAATTTGATCACTTTGGCTTGCTAAGGTATTGATCACCTCTGCTGTTGTTTGCACATCTTTTACTAAGGCTTCAATATCGTGACGCACTTGCCTAGAAATAGAAGCGCTTTGACCTGTTTCGGTACGAATCTTGTCCACATTTTGCAGGGTATGCGTAATACTGCTACCAACTTCGGCAACACTATCGGCAATATGAGCCACTGCGGCAGTTGCCAGTTCAACGGCCTGTTGCTGGCGGCTAGAAGCATCTGAGGCTTGTAAATTACTGTGATGCATCGCATCAACTACCCCCGTTGTATGCTTAGCAACAGATTGCACATCGCCAACAATTACTTGAATGGCATGTACAAAGTGATTCACTTTCTCCGCCATTAAAGCGATTTCATCACTACCTTTCACACTGATACGACGCGTCAGGTCACCCTCACCCTCTGATAGATCAGACAATGCATCCGTTAAGATATTCACACGGTTCAAAATACGAACCGATAAAACAAATACTAATACAACGGTTAAGACTAGAGCACTGACCAGAGATACTATAGTCATCTGTTCAACCATATCGGTTGAAGCATTTTCAATATGATTCTCAGTGGCTTGGCGTGCGCCATCATTGTGAGACTGAATAGCATCTAAACGGGTTTGCAGGTCAGCAACGGTTTTACTAGCACCTTCAGTCAAACTGGTTTTAACTGAGTCAATGCTGTTTTTCGTCAGCGTATTAAAGCCTGACTCCATTTTTTCAGTATTAGATATTACCGTATCACGGCTAACGCCCAGCACAAAACGGCCAATCTCAGCGCCGCTTGGGCTAATAGGCTGCTCAATTAACATCACACGGGGATGACTTTTTGCCGCGGCAATCACACGATCAAGTGCAGCACCTTCGCCACCTTGTGCCATAAGTTCTTTAACGAGTTCGTTCTTACGATCTAGGTATCGGGTCATGCGCTTGCCAAAGCTATCGTAATAACCGGCAAAAACCACATGTCCACTTTCATGCGCCATCTTTACATACTGAGTAAGCTGTGGTGTATCTCGATCCCAGATTGCTTGAGGAGCTACGGCTGCCAGCAGCACAGCCATATTGCGTGAGGTGTCTAATAATGAGTTTTCAAGCAACTTTACCGTTGCCATTTTCTCTTGATCGAGCTGCTGTTTAAGATTTGCAGCCAGTTTAACCGATACGCCTTCAGCCATTTCATTGATACGGCTGTTTACGCGATCACTGGCATGACTCAATTCTGTTGAAACTTTTCCATTTTCTGCACTTAACTTAGCACTAACTTCTTGTACCAAATTATGGCCACCTGACCGAGTCAGAGAAACAAAAAGTAATGTCTGCACCACGGCCAAGACAACCGTTGTGATAATTACAGGGCGTAGCAACTTGCTACCTAACGCAAAAGTTTGATTCGACATCATGACCTCAACAGCTTTTGGCCGTCAGCATCAAAGCAAGGGTATTTTACTTCGAGCGGTTTATTATTTTTCTCTGATGAGGCAACGCGACACCAGACCTTAGTTGAAGAATAATACTTTCGTCGTGCAATAAAAACTAATCAATAGAGTTTTTATTTCTATTGAGTGTTTTCCTCTAATACAGCTTCTAAAATAGACCAGATAAACCAATGTTGCTTATTTAAAAAGAACATCTTACGGATAGCATAAATAAAAGAGGCTTTCGCACAGGTAAAAGTTGTCATCTGACCGACAGCTCACCATAATTAAGCGCAACAGGATATTTCTCAGCAACAACAGAATGGTTGTTCAGGATGCACTCAAATAGAAAGAATAGCGCTCACTTCTTTATCAATGCCGCCACAGTAGCAGCTGAATTGAGCGTTGTATTAACGGAAGCTAAGAACATTTCTCTTGAAGCCATGAATGCCAAAGCATTAGTAGCAAGAGCGGGAGACAATGTTAGAACCTTCAAACCCATCACAGACTTTATGGTTGAGCTAGCCAATGACACCATTTGGCTTGTAAAAGAGATCAACCGTGAAGCCCTAGTGTTGTCGCGCACCTCACTTGCTGAGCTGCACAGCTCGGATGCACACAATCGTTTTAAGCGCGCACAACAAAAAGCCAGCTTAGCCCCCTATGGCGATACCATTGATACTATTGCTGCCGAGGCATCCAACACTCATCATCAACAAGCGATGCAACTACGCCGGCACATGCGCAAATTATTTGAGTTATTAGATGAAATTGAATCCCGCATGCTTGCCGCCAACGTGGTAACAGCAACCTCAAGATTAGAGGCTGCAACTGCGGCTGACAGCTACCAAGCTAGCCTAGAGGGGATTGTGATCAAGCTCGAAAAAGCCGCTAACCGCATTAAACATATTGCCAGCAAATGCCGCCGCTCTCTTGAGCGTTAATCGGACAAGCAAACTATTCAGCAGCACGGATACGAATGATGAAAGTTGTCAAACTACATGAAAGTCGCAGCCATGAATGGCTGGTGTTTGGTCGAGATGAAGAGCGTCCAAGCAAGATCATTGATACCAACCAATATATGATCAAAACCACCAATCATGCGATCATGCTAGATCCGGGTGGTATTGAGCTATTCTCCGCTATGTTAGCGGCGGTTGTACATCATGTCCCGATTAACCAGATTACCCATCTGTTTGCCTCACACCAAGACCCTGACATTATCTCCTCTCTTGGTTTATGGGATAAAACACTGCCTCATGCTGAACTATATGCCCCTTGGTTATGGGAAGGCTTTCTACGTCATTTCGGCTGTAACAGCATTCGTTATAATCCATTGCCAGACGAAGGCAAAAGTATTCGTTTAGATGAAGTTGAGCTACAGTTTATTCCTGCACACTATATGCACTCTTCTGGTAATTTCAGTGTCTATGACCCACAAGCCAAGATTTTGATGAGTGGAGATATTGGTGCTGCATTGCTGCCTGACAATGCACCTTTATTTGTTGAAGACTTTGATGCCCATGTGGATAAAATGCGTCTATTCCATCAGCGTTGGATGCCATCAAATCGTGCCAAAAAAGACTGGGTACGTCGTGTACGCCAGCTCGAAATTGAGTATTTAGCACCACAGCATGGAGCGATATTCAAGGGTCGAGATGTACAGCGTTTCTTAGATTGGCTAGATGAGCTAGAGGTAGGAACTGGCGTATCAGCCAGATAATCCACAAAATCCATATTGTGTATAAGCTATAAAATTAAGCCCACATCTGTGGGCTTAATCATTTTAAGTGCTCATTAAGCACTGGGATACTTGTTGTTACTATTGGGCTGCGTATTTTGCTGATCAAGCAACCGCACCAAAGAGGTCATGCTCATCGCTTCGTGATAGACAAAGCCTTGAACCAAATCACAACCTGCTGCTTTAAGTAAATCAAGGCTTGGCAAATCTTCTACACCCTCGGCAACAACTTTCATCCCCATCTGGTGTGCCATATCTGCTAAGGCTCTAATCATTGTTTGATCGTCGTGGCTTCGACGAATCTCTTTGATAAAACTACGGTCAAACTTTAGCTCTTTAACAGGGAAGCGCTTAAGATCATTCAAGGTCGCATAGCCAATTCCGAAATCATCAATGGCAATACTCACCCCTAAATCAGCAAGTTTTTGCATCACAACAGAAGTAGCTGCTAGCTCATCAAAGATCAAGCGCTCTGTAATTTCAAGCTCCAAGTATTCTGCGGGGAATCCTGTTTCGTTCAATATCTGCGCTAAACCAGAAACAAAATCAGGCTGCATAAACTGCTTCGGTGAGATGTTGACTGCAACCTTTACAAAGCCAACCTCTGACATCTGTAATACCGCCAGCCTACAAACCTCTCTCAATACCCAGTGACCAATGTGCTGAATCAAGCCACTTTCTTCAGCTATTGGGATAAAAACATCCGGCATGATTTGGCCTTTTTCTGGATGCTGCCAGCGTAATAGTGCCTCCGCACAAACAATACGATTACTTTTCACATCAAACATAGGCTGAAAAATAACCTCAAGCTGTTGATTATCAACGGCGCTATTAAGGTCTTGTTCTAGCTGCATCCGTTGGCTAGCAAGTAATTCCATCTGCTCATCATAAACAGCATAGTTATTTTTATTGGCCGCCTTCACGTAGTACATTGCCGAGTCAGCTTGATGTATCAGTTGCTCTTGGCTTTGCGCAATATCAGGATAAGTACTAATACCAACGCTTGCACCAATATAGATCTGCTTACCTTTAATCTCTATTGGCTGCATTAAATCATGGACAATTTTACCTGCCAGCCCTTCTAACTTGTCCCGATCAAATGCAGGTAGTAGGATCGCAAACTCATCACCACCCAAACGTGCCACCGTGTCAGTATTTTTGACCAATGCCTTCAAATTATCGGCTACATGCTTCAGTAGCAAATCACCATACTCATGACCATAGGTGTCATTTACGGGTTTAAAGCCATCTAAATCAACATACAGTAGCGCCACGCCCTGTTGAGAAGCATCTGACTGTAAAAGCGCCTGAGCCAGTCGATCCCAAAAAAGGCGTCGATTGGGTAGTTCTGTTAGAGCATCATAATTAGCCTGACGATGGATTAACTGTTCTGCTTCCTTACGCTGAGTAATATCACTGAAGACACCTACAAAACGCTCAATCAAGCCATATTCATTATGAATAGCGACTATAGATAACCATTCAGCATAAGCTTCACCAGATTTTCTACGATTCCATATCTCCCCCTGCCAACGTCCATACATCAGCAGCTCGCCCCACATTTTCTTGTAAAAGTCTCGATCCTGCTTACCTGAACTGAGTATATTAGGGTTCTGATTGACCACGTCATCTGCGCTATAACCCGTAATTTGTGTAAAGGCAGGGTTTACCTGCTCGATCACGTTGTGTTTATTTGAAATCACAATGGCATCATTAGAGGTTTCAAATATCTTGGCATACAGATTTAGGCTACGCTGAGCATTTTTAATTGCCGTAATATCGTGCAACGTAATGACCCAATGCTGGCTTTCATTCAATGACAAACGTGCCACATTCATTGCCACTATAAGCCGCTGACCAGACACTAAACGTATTGGTTTCTCTAAACCTAAAAGCTCTCCTTTTTCTCTTAATAAACAACGATCTGGCTCATTTAGTAAGAAAGCGCCTTCGTCAGTTCTACAGTTAAAAATAGAAGCACCAACCTGAGCCTTATTAGGAAAATAAGTGGCTGCTGTCGTATTAATAAACTTCATTTTGAAGTCATCATCCACAACGATAACCGCATGCAAGACTGTATCAAGTACTTGCTGCAAGTAGCTTCTAGAAACTGTAATCGAGCCAAGCCTATCCATCATCTCATTAAAATGATGCGCTAAGCGGGCGACTTCATCGGAAGACTCTATTTCAATTCGGTACGAGAAATCACCTTGCTGTGCAAAACGTGTCGCCTCTAATAGCTGCTCTAACGGCTTTCGAATTCTTGATGCAGTTTGATAGGCCAACAACCCAGCAATAATAATCCCCAAGGGAATCAGTACATATTCAATATGAGTGCTATTTTTTGTAATCGCCTGCAACTGGTTTAATGCCTGAGCACCATTGCTATTTACAACCTTATTGGCTGCCTCTAATAGCTGTTGCATCCTCTGCTGTGCCTGCTCGTATTGATTACGCTTCACATAGAAGGTGTTGAATACATTAATAATACGCGCATAAAGTGTGCGTACTTCACCAAGCCCATACCCCATTTCTGTCATATCAAGTAGGTAGCTCAGCTCAGAATCTGCTTGAATAGCCTTAATACGCCTCACCAATTGATTTTCTAACTGCAATAAACGATTTGCGTCATACAATTCTGAACGATGCAAAGGTGAAGCAATGAACAAGCTCAGCTTAAGTAAATCACGCTGCATTAATAAGGTATCTGGGTAACGCTGACCAGACACGCTACCCAACTGCGCAATTAGAGACTCGACTTGGCCTTCTAAAACACGTTGCTGTTGTATTAGCTCTCGATATTGGTTAACAACCGATAGCCCCAAAAATGAGACCTCATCAAACTGTTGATCAATAGCCTCAATAGAGAAACTTTGTTTAAAGGGTATAAGTTGTGTCAGAGAAGATAGTTGGCCTAGATGCTCATTGAAAAGCTGTATCGACTGAACCATTACCTTGCTCGGGTCGTCAACACTCGGGTTTAAACCAGAAGTAACTCCTGAGTTAAACTGTGAAAAAGCCGTCACCAAACCTTCGGCGGATGCTTGAGCTGGCCTATACAATGTCATTAAGCGTTCGGTTGCTTCGCGTTTCTGACCCTCCTGAGCCAAAATCAAGCCACCTATAATCAGTAAAATACCTAAAATGGCTGTTAAGCCGATGTAAAGCTTGTACTGTAATTTCATTGTTCAGTAGCCGCCCTAATCTTAATATGCAGTAAGATCATCCCTGAGCAATGCGCAATATCCATGCCTTTTATTGTTGACCATCAGTCTAACAACAGTGCCTATAAAGAAGTACAGACCTAAATCAATGTATGGGATTATCAATGTATTACGAATATCACTTTAATTCAGGTTTTGTGAGCTAGTACTCATCGTCTTAGCTGAGTTTTTCTTATTCATAGTTGTATCAGTTTAATTACAGCCATCCTCTTTGAAAGCAGCAATAATCAAGCCATTCACCACCTGTCAGATTTTATTTACAGACAAACTCTCTTCATTCAAGCCGTTAACACTTAATTTTTAGGTTTAGCTGCCTCAATTAGGGCTAGTATTGAGCACTATTTTGTGGCGAAAAGCGCGCATTTGATTTTATTAACAGGAGCAGATGCATCATGTTTGAGCAAGTTAAAGCGATTCCGGGCGATGCACTATTGGCTTTAATGGTAGCCTTTAAAAACGACCCTAATCCAAACAAAATCGACTTAGGGGTTGGTGTCTACAAAGATGACACAGGTAACACGCCAATATTAAAGGTTGTTAAACAAGCTGAATCATACTTACTGGCCCATGAACTCAGCAAAGGCTATATTGGCGCAACGGGATCACCAGAGCTGGCTCCTTTATTACAAAAACTGATGTTAGGTGAAAATCATCCGCTTATTGGTTCCGGACGTATCGCTACCGCTCAAACACCAGGAGGCACAGGTGCACTACGAGTTGCAGGTGATCTAATCAACGCGGTTAAACCTGAAGCCAAGATCTGGGTTAGCGACCCTACCTGGTCTAACCACTTTCATGTTTTTGCAGGCTCAGGTGTAGAGGTACGTACTTACCCTTATTACGATGCTCAGCGTAACGCTCTAGCAATAGACCAAATGTTAGCCTGTATAACCCAGATGACTGCTGGCGATGTTATTCTATTGCATGCAAGCTGCCACAATCCTACTGGGATTGACCCAAGCTTTAGCCAGTGGCAACAAATTAGCAAAGCAGTTGCTGAGCGTGGTGTTGTTCCTTTAATTGACTGTGCTTATCAGGGCTTTGGCGAAGGCTTAGAAGAAGACGTACAAGGTCTGCGTTTATTGGTTGAGCAATGTCCAGAGGCTTTGATTACTACCTCTTGCTCAAAGAATTTTGGCCTATATAACGAACGCGTAGGTGCGTTAAGTGTTATAACTGAGACATCAGAAGCCAATCAAAAAACCATGAGCCAAGTGGCCAACTGTATTAGAGCGAACTACTCAAATCCTCCCGCTCATGGTGCAGCAATTGTATGCACTATATTATCTGACAATACCTTGCGCCAGCAGTGGGAGGCTGAATTAGCAGAGATGCGTGACCGTATTCGTTTAATGCGTACGACACTGGTTAAGCATCTAAAAGAGATCAACTGTAGCAGAGACTTCAGCTTTATTGCTGAGCAAAAAGGCATGTTCTCATATTCAGGTTTAAGCAAGGAAGAGGTGCTTTTCCTACGCGAGCAGCATGGCATCTATGCCGTTGATACTGGTCGTATCAATGTTGCGGGTATCAATGCGAATAATATTGAGCGGCTAGGTTTCGCAATCAATCAAGCGATTCAGCTTTAGCCTAAAACATTTAAATACCTGAACAAAAGTACTGCGATATTTTCCGGCCAATGGCCGGAAGGCATGAAACGCTTTTAAGTGTCGAGCTCAAGCTCTTTACATAGCCTCAATGAAAGAGCTTGAGTTGATGTCAGTTTAGCTGACCATCAGCTGAGCAGCTGATGCTTCTGGTATCACACCTTTAAGCTCACTAACCTGCACAAATTGCTTGAAGTCTGCGGGCAACATCGGTTTGGCAAACAGATACCCCTGCCCCTCATCACAACCCTGCCCACGTAGTAGAGCAAACTGATCCAGCGTTTCAATACCCTCAGCAATTACCGGAATATTCAAGTTACGACCCAGCTGTAATGCCGCCGAAATCACAGCCACTTCTTCATCTGGGCTTAAATCTCGCACAAACTCTTGAGCCAACTTCAAGCGCTCAATTGGTAGCCGATGCAGATAACGTAACGACGAGTAACCCGTACCAAAGTCATCAATTGAAAAGGTGATGCCCAAACGATTTAAAGCGCGCATGGCATCTTCTGCCAAAGAGATATCCTGCATCAGTACTGTTTCGGTAATTTCAAGTTCTATATAACAGGCAGGAACAGCGCTTTCCTCTAATACACGGGCAACACGTTCAACAAACCCTGTATCTAACAGCTGTAATGACGAAACATTTACACCAATCTGACCAAAAGCCACACCCTCATCCAACCAACGTTTTGCTTGTTTACAAGCTTGCACTAAAACCCAGTCACCCATTTCATGAATAATACCCCGCTCCTCTGCAACGGGAATAAACTGTGCAGGTGATACCATACCTCTTGTAGGGTGATGCCAGCGCAACAACGCTTCACAACCGATGACTCGCTCTGTTAACAAACTGACTTGCGGTTGAAATACCAAAAATAGCTCGTTATTCGCTTGCGCATGTTCTAAATCTTGCGCCAGAGCATTCGCCTCTGCGACACGCTCTGTCATCTCTTGTGTATGGAAGCAATAGCGCCCACGCTGTGTTTTCTTCACCTCAGACAAAGCAACATCAGCATGCTCCATCACCTCATCCACCTGACAAGAAGGTGCTGTATTCCAACTAATCCCTATACTAGCAGAGGAGTGAATGTCATTGCCCTCAATGCGCAAGGGAGTAGCAATTGCATCTAATATTTCTTGTGCCAGTGCCGCCAAATCTGAGCGGTCATAAGGCTGCTCCAACAGAACAGCAAACTCATCACCATCCAAGCGACCCAACACACTAGAGGGTGGTAACAAAGTGCGTAGCTTTTGCGCAATATGGCGCAATAGCTGATCACCAATACGGTGTCCAAGCGTATCGTTAATTGTTTTGAAGCGATCTAAGTCAATAAAAAATAAAGCGAATGACTGCGATGCGCTATTCAGATTATTCACTGCACCTTGTAGGCTAATTTTAAAGCGTTCTCGGTTAGCAATACCGGTTAAATTATCGAAGTAAGCAAGCCTAAGCACTTCATCTTCTGCTCGTTTGCGCTGCGTAATGTCCATGATAGAACCACAAAAACGAATAGGTTCATTGCGCTCGTTCCATAAGGCCTGACCACGCATACGCACCCAAATCCATTCATTTAGGTCATTTTTTAACCGATACTCAATATCCAAAGGTTGTTTAAAGGCCAGATGTTGATCAATGGCCTGCTGTACTTTTTCTTGCTCACTAGCATTAATGCGGTCTATCCAGTGATTAATACCTTTATGCACAAGCCCATCTGAACTGATGGCATAAGAGGACAGTATTTCTTGAACCCTAGGTGCAAGATAAATCTCATCAGACAACAGATCCCAGTCCCAAATACCATCGTTGGTTCCTCGAATAGCCAGCTCAAACCTCTGCTCACTGTTACGCAGTGCTTGTTCGACCTTTTCGCGATGTTTGACCTCTAAACGCAGACGACGAATCCAGTACATACCAAACAGCATCATACATAATGCAATAATACCCCCAGTAATAGAGGCATATCTGACCACCAGATCTAGGCTTACACCATCTGTTCGATCAGGATAAAGCCAACGTCGATGGATTTGATCCCTTTCCGCTTCCGTAATCTGTAGCAGCCCTTTCTCAAGCACAGTAGCCAAAATAGGCCAATCTTTCCGGCTACCAAAGCTCACTGCATAATGAAAGTGAGTATCGCCAACCACTTCTATATTGCTGATACCCTCTGCCTTGATATGGGGCCAAGCACTGGCAACAACTGAGATACCAGCATCAACATTACCCGCCGCAAGTGCAATGACAACATCTCTTGAGCTTTTTAGTTCAACAAGCTGAATATCAGGATAATTATTTTTAAGGTGTGCATTCATCGCTGTGCCGCGAATCACCGCAACACTTTTCCCAGACAATTGATCTAAGCTGTCATACCGAGGTGATGTTTTTTGCACCAGTATTTTATTTGCAAGAAAGGTATAAGGCTGGGTAAAAGACAAGTAATTTGCACGCTCATCTGTATAGGAAACCGCAAATACAACATCAATTTGCTTATTTTTCGCCGCCTGCAATACCGCACTATATGATGGGAAATAGACTGGCTCGAAATGAATGCCAATTCTAGACTCTAGTAGGTGTAAAAAATCCATTGCTACGCCACGATAGCGACCCGACTCATCCTTTTCCATCGTATGGGGCGGTACATAAGCAACACCTAAGCGCAAAGTGCCACCTTGCTGTAAAACCCACTTAGCCTCATCGGTTGTCAGTGTATTAGTTTGCAGGTTATCCGCAAAAGACAACGAGCTAAATGTACTTAACAGCACTAGCTGCATCACTATTTGTAGAACTTTGAACATCAAACACACACCTGTAAACCAGCACTTCGCAACGAAATAACACATTTAGCCACAGAGTATTACAAATCTACTAGTGCCAAGGCTATGCGGCAGGTCAAACATAGAAGCAAAAAACTGCATTCCACTCAGCAAGCAGTCTCACACTTACAGTATTAGCATGGAAAAATGATGACATTTATCATGCAAAATGACATTAATCTTCATTAGCTCAGAAAAAAACTAGCCTTTACGATTATTTTGACTAGGCTCTATTGACAATAAATATGGACATCAACAAGGATTGAGGTGGCTGAAGTGCATCAGAACAATGACCGTACCCGTGCAAAAAATCAATTTATCCGTGGCGACCAGCTTTTAGCAGAACTAGGCAACCTACTTAAACAGTTAGAGAACAGCCGTTTGTCTGTACGCAGAAAGATGGATTGCGCCCTTAATGCCACCTCTAAAAAACGCTCTAATCCAACATTTATATCTCAACACCACTACTAAAAAGACATTGTGTTACATGATTAGCATTTGGCTACAAAAATGCTTCAGAAAGCTCATATATAGAGCTCATCTTATCCTGTATTTTTTAAACTACTTTATACATGGATACGGATAGCAGCGTTATGGCACTTGATATTTTTTACAAAATGGTTGAGCTAAACAATAAAATTAACAGCGGTAACGATCAGTTGCTTGACGAGTTTCAAGCCATTGTCGCACGCATGGAAAGTAGGCGTACGACCATGATGCGTAGTGCCGAAAAAATAAAGCGCATGAAACGAGGTCACATAGGTTAGCATTAAGCTTCATAGCATAAGTATCAGCCATTGCTTGCATTCACTGATTTGCGAACTATGATGCCCTGCACACCACAAGGGTAATCATATGAACTTAGTTTTACTTTTTAACACCGACTTTATCGCTGATGACCAAGTTCAGTTAACTGACCGTCGCTTTGAACATATTCAGCAAGTACACCGTGCCCAAGTTGGAGATCAGCTAACCGTTGGACTATTGAATGGGCAAGTTGGTACAGGACTTATTTTAAGTCTTGAGGATCATGCCATTGTTATGAGCGTGTCCTTTCATAAAGCACCTCCCGCACCTTTACCCCTCACACTTATTTTGGCACTTCCTCGTCCAAGGATGCTAGGAAGAACCCTGCAACATATCAGCACGTTAGGTGTGAAAAAGCTTATTTTGCTGAATACCCAACGAGTTGAAAAAAGCTACTGGATGTCTCCCGTATTAAAGCCAGAGAAAGTAGAAGAGCACTTGATACTAGGCTTAGAACAAGCAAAAGATACGCTGATGCCAGAGCTAATTCTAGAAAAGAATTTTCAGGCTTTTGTAGAACAGCGCCTCCCTGATCTATGCCAAAATAGCCTTGGCTTAGTTGCACATCCTGGTGTTCCCGATGCCTGTCCAAGAGCAGTTACAGAGCAAACAACCTTAGCCATTGGTCCAGAGGGCGGCTTCATTCCTACAGAGATTCAGCAATTAACTGCTGCTGGACTAAAGCCTGTACATATGGGTGATCGCATTATGCGTGTCGAAACAGCCGTAACCGCTTTACTTGCACGCATTTTCTAACAAGTTAAAATCTCTAGGGGCGCTGGTGAAGCTTTGCCATCACCAGCTTTACCATCATATCAATATGTGCAGGCTGACAGTTCAACGCAGGGATATAATTAAATACCTTTCCACCTGACTCTAGAAAATAATCTTTATTTTCAACCTGAATTTCCTCCAAAGTTTCAAGGCAGTCGGCAGCAAAAGCCGGACAAATCACATCCAACTGTGCGATCTCTTGCCCCCACTGTTCAATCACTTTATCGGTATAAGGCTTAATCCACTCCTCTTTACCAAAACGAGATTGAAAGCTGCACAACCACTCAGACTCTCTTAATCCTAAGCGTTGCGCTAAAGCTTGCGCAGTTTGCTTACAATGCTCTGGATAAGGGTCTCCGTTATCAGCATAACGTTGAGGGATACCATGAAAAGAGATCAACAAGCGCTCCCCACGGCCTTTCTCCAGCCAATGTTGCTCTACTGAGCATGCAAGCGCCTCAATATAGTATTGCGACTGATAATAGTCTCGGATGAAAGTTAATGAAGGAAATTCAACCCTTTTAGCAACGGCACGTGCCAGCTGATCAAAAACAGCCCCCGTTGTGGTTGCAGAATATTGAGGATACAGTGGTAGGACAATGACCTCCTCAACCCCTTTTGCCATTAAAACATCCAAAGCTCTTGCAATTGAAGGGTTACCATAGGTCATACCTACTTCAACAGGTATGTCTATTCCTAGACAACTATTCAGTTGAGCAGCTAATGCCTGAGCTTGTTGTTGTGTAATTGCCAATAGAGGAGAGCCTTGCTCTGTCCAAATACTCTGATATGCCTTCGCAACTCGCTTTGGACGAGTCTGTAAAATGATACCATGTAGAATTGGACACCAAAGCCAGCGAGTCAAATCAACAACTCGGTGATCGTGCAAAAACTCAGCTAAATAGCGCTTAACTGCTTCAGGTGTCGGTGCATCGGGAGTGCCCAAGTTGACTAGCAGCACACCCTGCTTACCGAGGTGATCTACAACAGTTTGACTGCTTGCAGAAGATAACTCTTGTGATTGCGACATTCTGATCGACCTTTACGTTTTTTACATCCGTCTAAGGCCGACAATGATAACCTGTATCAAAATATAAGAAAGCAAACACAGCAATTGTTGATATGACGTAATGATAAAGCTGGCAAATTAAGCCAAACGAGTACTGAAATTCGAGTTAAACGTCTTATGTACTATGCTATTAAAACATGAGTTCACACGACGGGATTGCACTTGATGTATACCTGCTTGCTGCAATAAATTTCTGGCCGATTCTTCATCCCGAAAAACAATAGGCTTACCATTATGGCCTTGCAGCTGATGCTTCTGTTCATCCATCATCACTTGAACTGTAAAGTACACACCTTCATGATGAGACTGGATATGAATTTCTGGTTGATGTGAACCATCGGAATGGCTTACAAGATCATGCATTTTCATTTTTGTTATCCTATCTTAATTCTTACTTGGCGCTTACCCTTCATGGTAAGCAATCTATTTAATTGATTTCACCCCTACTTTTATAACGTTCTCAGGCGACATATCTGTGTCACTTAAATGACAGTTCCGTGACACAGACTACAATCACCAAATCGACTAAGCAGCACAACCTTCTGTAAACAAGTTCACAACAGAACCCGCTAGCTGAGCAACCAAGCTATTACCTTTCGCATGCTTTGCTTCATGTTTAATATGGCTTAAGCGACTTGCAAGCTCTTTAGCAGAGCTGAAATTGGCAGAGTCTGAATCAATCGCAGCAACTGAAATGCTCATTAAGCCAAAGAAGCGCTTTTCACCAAAGCGATCTTCGGCCCAAATGCCGCCATCACTGATATGGCTGTCGTTATAAAAGTCTTTCCGCGCACGGCTGAAATCGTTCAGCATACTTTGTACTTGGGCTTGCCAATCTGGGTTCTGAAAGACCACAACGAAATCATCACCGCCAACGTGACCAACGAAGTCCAAGCTATTACGACAATGCGTTTGTAAGAGCTTAGACACCGCCAACAGAATTTCATCCCCTTTCGCATAGCCATATTGATCATTGTATGGCTTAAAATTATCCAAATCGAAATAACAGGTGACAAAATCACTCTTACTAGCAATCAGGTGATCAATGTGTTCTTGAATTAGTACATTACCCGGCAATCCTGTTAGAGGATTAGAGTTTTGGGCGCTTTTCAGCTGCATCTCTGTGATCATTTTCAACAAATCGATTACTTGGCCTATACCACTGTAATAACCATTTTCAACAATTACAAAGTCTTCTTCTAGGCGGCTACGATTACGTTGTGTGACTTGTTGGCTCACTTTCTCCATACGGATATGATGCTCAACAGCCATAAACTCAACATCCATAATTTGGCTCACAGGCTTTTTACTGTACAAGTCACGACCAAACGCTTTACTCAGCTTTTGTAACAGCTTACTACGCTTGATCATTCCTACAGGAATGCCTGCAGACACAACAGGCAGTGAAAACCAGTGTTCATTTTTATCGAAAATATCGACTACTTCGTCAACTAAAGTGTCGGGCTGTACAGGTGGGATCTCAATCTTTAAGCGACCAATTTGTCCATCATCCTTACACATATCTTTACTTTCCTTGATCTGTTTCCATACTAGTTGTGTCGACTTACTGAGCTCTCGAACTGGCTGAGGATGAGGACGCGCAAAGTAGTACCCTTGCAGAAAATCAACACCTATATCAGACAACACTTCAAACTCTTGTCGCGTTTCAATACCCTCTGCTATCACTTGGCTGTTAACTGCCTTGGCAATTTCCATAATGGAGCGTACAAAGTCACGTTTTACTTTATCGCTCTCAATACCCGAAACAAAATGTCGGTCAATTTTGACATACTCTGGCTTTAGCTCTGACCACAAACGCAAACTTGAATACCCTGCACCCAAGTCATCAATAGCAATAGAGAAGCCTTCACCTTGATAATGCTCAACGGCATGGCGCATCAAAGCATAATCATGTGTTGGTGAGTGTTCGGTAATCTCTATCACCACTTGCTCTGGACGTAAGTTATTATGTTGTAGCAACTCTAAGGTAAGCCCACGCTGATGGTCTGACTGTAGTAAGGTTTCAGGGGAAACATTTAAAAATAGCTTGCCCTCTAGCTTCTGACGGGTGAAGTTCTCGATAGCACGACCTCTACAGACTGCCTCTAAAGCAAAAAGCTGCTGTTGGCGTTTTGCCTCTTCAAACAGGTGAACAGGACTGCAATATAAACTATCGGCAGGGCCTCGGCTTAGCGCTTCATAGGCATAAATCGACTGTCCATGAGCGCCTACAATCGGCTGAAAAAAGGTGTTTATTTTCTGCTGTTCAATGATACTTAACAGATCGGTTGATTGAACCATTGCGATAACCTCTGAAAATAGCGCCTTTGACCCCCTGACGCATTGGCAGACATTACAGCAAGCTAAAATGACAAAATTGCTACAAGCTCATAAAATTTGAGTAATTATTCCGTAACCACTTCGAAACAGTATTTTGTTAAACGCAAAAAGGTAGCACTCGGCTACCTTTTTGGCTCTAGCATGAAAAATACTTATGCGTTGTAAGGATCACGCAACACAATAGTTTCTTCACGATCAGGACCTGTAGAAATAATATCTACCGGCGCACCAACCTGCTCTTCTAGGAACTTAACATAATCACGTGCAGCTTTCGGCAACTCTTCTAGAGTTTTCGCACCTACTGTTGATTCTGTCCAGCCTGGCAGCTCAACATAAACTGGCTCAACGTCACCAAATGCAGTCGCATCAGCAGGCATGTCAATCAAAGTACCGTCTTTCAGTTTATAGTGAGTACAAACTTTGATAGTTTCTAAACCATCCAGTACATCCAGTTTGGTCAAACACATTCCAGAGATTGAGTTCACCTGAATAGAGTAACGTAGAGCTACCGCATCAAACCAACCACAGCGACGCGCACGACCTGTTGTTGTACCAAACTCATGACCTTTTTGGCTTAAATGTTCACCACAAGCATCGAATAGCTCTGTTGGGAATGGGCCTGAACCAACACGTGTGGTGTAAGCCTTAGTGATGCCCAAAATATAGTCAAGGTACATCGGACCAAAACCAGAGCCTGTGGCCGCGCCACCTGCAGTAGTATTTGAACTGGTCACAAATGGATAAGTACCATGGTCAATATCTAGCAAAGAGCCTTGGGCACCTTCAAACATAATATTGTCGCCATTGCGACGATAGTTATGTAGCAGACTAGTCGCATCGCATACCATTGGACGTAGCTCTTCTGCCATTTTCAGGCAGTCCGCTAGTACAACATCTGCATTAACAGGCTCTTCTTTATAATAGTTTTCTAGCATGAAATTATGATAAGCAACAACTTCTCGCAGCTTAGGCTCAAAAACTTCTACGTTCATCATGTCGCCTAAACGCAGGCCACGACGCGCTACTTTATCTTCATAGGCAGGGCCAATGCCACGACCTGTCGTACCAATCTTATTAGCACCACGGGCAGTTTCACGCGCCTGATCTAAACGCACGTGATAAGGCAGAATTAATGGGCAAGCTGCACTTAAACGTAGGTTGGAGCGCACTTGAACGCCACGCTCTTCTAGTTTAGCAATCTCTTTCAACAGTGCGTCTGGTGCTAGCACAACACCATTACCGATGATGCAGGTCACATTAGGACGCAAAATGCCTGATGGAATCAGGTGTAAGGCTGTTTTTTCACCGTTAACAACCAGCGTATGACCCGCGTTATGACCACCTTGGAAACGCACCACTGCCGCAGCTGATTCTGTTAACAAATCAACAACTTTACCCTTGCCTTCATCACCCCATTGGGTGCCTAGTACTACAACGTTTTTACCCATTACTGCTTTCTCATCTACTCAAACTGAGGCTGCAAAAGCGCAGCGTTGCCCTTGCAGGCGGTTTTAAAAGATTCGGTTACTTGGCTCTACAACCCATTGGCCATCCTCTTTCCTGACCAGTTCACTGTCACACCCCATTTCTAGAGCGCCGACATCCTGCTCGGGTAGGCCAACAACAACACGTGTGCCTTCACTGCGTAATGCTCTGATCGTAGACAGCAGCTCTTCATCTGTACTAAATCCCGCAGGTACAAATATACCGGATACTGGATCAGTTTTTTGAAGTAGCTTCGCTAAGATTTTTAAGTCTGCACTGAAGCCTGTTGCAGGTCTAGCACGACCAAATACTTTTCCAGTTTCATCATAGCGACCCCCTTGGGCTATCGCATGTGCATAACCTGGAATATAAGCCGCAAACACCATGCCTGTGTGGTAGTTGTAACCCCGTAGTTCAGCTAAATCAAAGTTGATCTCAACATTGGGATATTGGTGCTGAATAATTTTTGCAGTTTGCTCTACACTGTCTAAAGCTTCTTTAACTGAAGCTGGCGCATCAGCCAACTCCAGTTGCGCTTGAGCCAATATTTCTGAGCTACCACTTAAGCGTACAAGACGTGAGATCATACTCCGTACAGGTTCGCTAACAATGTATCGTGCCGCTATTTGGTCTACTTCACTATAAACTTTGTGCAGAATGGCATTGAATAATTGCTTCTCTTGATCTGCATCTAAACCAGCCTCTTGCAATAAGGCTTTATAGATCCCTACATGACCAATATCTAAATGAATTTTCTCAGCACCTGCTGTGGCTAACGCTGATAGCATTAAGCCTAAAATCTCCGTATCGCTTTCAACACCAGCATGACCAAATAATTCAGCACCGACTTGCATTGGGCTACGAGAACCCAGCATGGTGTCTGATTTGGTACGTAACACGTTAGCGCAGTAACAGAAGCGTGCAGGACCTTGACGCTGCATCGAATGCGCATCCATACGCGCTACTTGTGGTGTAATGTCAGCCGCAATACCCATCAATCGACCGGAGTTTCGGTCTGTCACTTTGAAGGTTTGCAGGTCTAAGTCATTACCACTGCCTGTAAGCAACGACTCAAGATATTCTGCTGGTGGTGGAAAAACCAAATCATAGCCCCAGCTATGAAACAGATCTAACAGCTCACGCCGTAATACTTCGATCTGTCGTGCTTGAGGGGGCAGCACTTCTTCCATACCATCCGGTAGTAACCAACGATCTGCAATGGTCATAATCCAGCCTGTTTATCTGTTGGAGTTCACAGTGAAGCTCTATTCTTTAGCAAGCTTCATACATCGTATCAACGATTCTGTTTAATCCTAGTCAAGTTTGACGGCGCTGTACGCTTTACTCTCGCAAATAGCAGGGCACCGTCAAGCAAAGGGTACGACTATTGTTTTAGTGTGTACCGCATAATTTGCACACAAAAAAACCGGGGCTAGCCCGGTTGATCTATTCTAACACGATAAAACTCATCGGCTACGCTTGAATGCAGTTTTGAGTAAAAAAGTCTGACTCAATATCGCTTCTGAGTATTACAAAAAGGCATCTAGTGCAGATGCCTTTTTGCTTTTGCAGCATTATTTCTGTTTAGAAGAGTCTTTCATGTAGTTGAAAAACTCACTATCAGGTTGTAATACCATAATATCGTTTTTGCTGTTAAAGGTATTGCGATACGCTTCTAAACTACGCAAGAATGAGTAAAACTCAGGATCTTGCTGATAGGCTTTGGCATATGTTGCCGCAGCGGTCGCATCGCCCTCACCTTTAATACGCTCTGATTCACGAAATGCTTCTGCCAGTAAAACTTGTTTTTGACGGTCTGCATCTGCACGAATACCTTCGGCCAGCTCTTTACCTTGTGAACGGTGTTCACGAGCTTCACGCTGACGCTCAGTGTTCATACGCTCATAAACGGCATGACTTACCTCTGGAGGTAGGTCAATACGCTTTACACGTATATCAAGCAGCTCAATACCTAGCTCTGCTTTAGTGATCACGTTTAAACGTTCATTCAGCTCAGACATCAACTCATCACGCTCACCAGATACCACTTCGTACATGGTGCGCTCGCCGAACTGGTTCCGTAAACCTTCGTCGACACGAGGAGCCAATAGACGCGCAGCCACAAGCTCATCACCAGAAGTCGCTTGGTAATATTCCTGCACGTTCGCAATGCGCCACTTAACAAAAGAGTCTACCACCACCGCTTTCTTCTCAAGTGTCAAGAAACGCTGTGGACGAGAGTCCAGCGTCATCACACGAGAGTCAAACTTACGAATAGTGTGTAACACTGGCACTTTAAAATGTAAGCCTGGCGGGATGTCAGCATCGACAATTTCACCGAACTTCAATTTAATCGCACGCTCTGTTTCATCAACAATAAACAAACTATTGCTGCCAACCATTGCTACAAGAGCTATAAGGATTAGCGCCGAAAATGATTTAGAATGCATTATCGAGCCTCCCGATTACGAGTTGTAGTACTTTCTTGCTGGCGCTGACGTAGGCGCTCTAAAACACGATCTGCCAAATCTTCAACCTCTGAATCAGTGGTTAGATTTGCACTTGATGGGTTAAAGCGAGCTGCCGTAGTGTTTCGGCTAACATTGTCTGAAGTAGAAGCGTTACCAGTGATCTTATCCAGAGGGATATACATCATGTTATTGCCCCCTTTGACATCTATTAGCACTTTGCTAGAGTTTGCCATCACCTCTTCCATAGTTTGCAGGTACAAACGCTCACGGGTTACATCAGGTGCTTTTTTGTACTCTATTAGCATTTTGCTGAAACGATCTGCCTCACCGTCTGCACGAGCGATCACTTCTTCTTTATAACCATTAGCTTCTTCAATCATACGCTGTGCTTTACCACGCGCTTCAGGAATTACACCGTTGGCATACGATTCTGCTTGGTTTTTAACACGCTGCTCATCTTCACGGGCTTTGATTACATCATCAAATGCCGCTTGAACTTCGTCTGGTGCAGCTGTGCTTTCAACGTTTACCGAACGTACTTCTAAACCTACTCCGTAACGGTCTAGATATTGTTGTAAACGCGCACGCACACGTTGAGCTAGCACCTCACGGCCATCGGTTAAAATATCAGTCATCTCAGATGACCCCACTTCATGACGAAGTGCTGACTCAGTCGCATTCTCTAAGCTTTGCTCAGGATTACGTACATTTAACAGATATTCTCTTGGGCTAGTAACACGATATTGAACTGACAAGTTAACTTGTACGATATTCTCATCTTCTGTCAGCATCAACGCGCGACGACTCAACGAGCGTACTTTAGTTACATTAACCGTCGAAACAGTATCAATTAGTGACGGATTCCAGTTCAGACCCGCACCAAGGGTTTCATGGTATTTACCAAAGCGTAAAACAACGGCCTGCTCTGATTGATCCACTCTGTAGAAGCCTGACACCGCCCAAACAGCTGCAGCCACAACTAAGATTAAACCGAGAATGCCATAACCTGCATTACCAGAGCCTCCATTGTTTCCGCCACCACCGCCATTAGCACCGCCGCCTTTTTTGCCGCCTAAGATGCCAGTTAATCGGTCGTTAAACTTTTTCAGAGCCTCGTCCAGATCTGGCGGCCCTTGGTCTTTTCGACCATCATTATTACCGCCACCCCAAGGGTCGCGGTTATTATCTTTGTTGCCACCCGGCTCATTCCAAGCCATACCTATCTCCACTTTCTGAGAAAAACTGAAAATCAGCTTCCATTAAATGATAGAAACGAAAATCGCTGAGTTGAAAGGTAAAAACGACATAATCGTTTTATTCAGATCAACACTTATAGTCTTAGGAAACTTCTGCGTCTCCTTCAAGCATAAAATCTTCAACGCCGTAATTAGGGAAGTATTGTTTTGGATCTTCCCCAACTTTAAACAACATCTGAATAAAATCAGATTTTGGTAAACGCACATTCACAACAAACTGACCTTGTTCATCGAAGTCTTCATCCAAAATAGCCCCTTGCTGATACAGCATGGCACGTAATTGCCCTTGGGAAGCTTTTAAGGTTAAAGAGCCTTTAAACAGGTCATCGCAAAGACGCTCACCAATTGCTTGCATGACTAGGTCAAGACCTAAGCCATTGACCGCAGAAATCCAGACTCGTTCAGGCTCGCCTTCGCTATTTCGCTCAATGCGAGGCTCATATCCCGATAATAGGTCAATTTTGTTATAAACCAATAATCGAGGTAAGTCGTCAGCGCCAATTTCAGCTAATACATGGTCAACTTGACGGGTATTGTCATCTCTAGCTTCATCTGCGGCATCAACAACATGTACCAGTAAGCTCGCCTCTTGCGCTTCTTGCAGTGTAGCGCGAAAAGCCTCAACTAATTTATGAGGTAAATGACGAATAAAACCTACAGTATCAGCTAGAACCACAGCGCCAATATCCGGCATTGTGACACGGCGTAACGTTGGATCTAAGGTCGCAAAAAGTTGGTCAGCGGCATAAACATCTGACTGTGTCAGCACGTTAAAAAGTGTCGACTTACCCGCGTTGGTATAACCAACTAGGGAAACAGATGGAATTTCAGCTCGACGACGTGAGCGTCTATTTTGCTCACGTTGCGTACGCACTTTTTCCAGACGTTTATGAATAGCTTTAATGCGTTCACGCAATAGACGGCGGTCAGTTTCCAGCTGGGTTTCACCTGGGCCACGTAAACCGATACCACCTTTCTGACGCTCAAGGTGTGTCCAGCCTCGAACCAAACGGGTCGACATGTACTCAAGTTGAGCCAGCTCGACTTGTAACTTTCCTTCGTGTGTTCGCGCACGCTGAGCAAATATATCTAGAATCAGACCTGTACGGTCTAATACCCGACATTGAAGCTCACGTTCAATATTACGCTCTTGCGAGGGTGATAGTGTGTTGTTAAATAAAACAATATCCGCTTCATATAACTGCACCGCTTGACGAATTTCATCAAGTTTGCCATCACCCACAAAAAACTTCGAATTCACACGGGAGCGACTGCCTTTAATAAAGGCAACCGGGCCGGCGCCTGCTGAACGCGCCAACTCCAGAAACTCACCAGGATCTTCCCGGTCCTTCTCATCCTGAAAATGAATATGGACAAGAACAGCAACTTCACCAGAATCAGGGCGCTCGAAAAACAAGTACTACTCCGAAATTATTCAGTTCCCAACTCACCTGGGGCTTTTTCTTGTGCCGGCAGACGAACGTTACGGGAAGGGACGACGGTTGAGATTGCATGCTTGTAAACCATTTGGCTTACTGTATTACGCAGCAGAATTACAAACTGATCAAATGACTCAATCTGGCCTTGTAGCTTGATACCGTTTACCAAAAAAATGGACACTGGCACCCGCTCTTTACGAAGGATGTTCAGATAAGGGTCTTGTAATGATTGCCCTTTTGACATACCGCTCTCCCTTGTTTTCTTTATTGTTTATTAGATTTAATTTTTATGGGTATTCGCAAATAATAGCACGCACTTTAAAAGCGGCTACGCGATTAATCATACCAGTTTAAATAAGGCTTGACTCGACTTTTTTCAAGGCCTTATCGCGTAAATCAGGGTCTTCAGTAGCCAGCCAATTAAGATCTGGCCAGCTTCTCAACCAAGTAATCTGTCGCTTAGCTAGCTGTCTTGTTGCGATAACGCCTTTATTGACCATCTCAGGGTAATCATAGTTCCCCTCAAGATACTCCCAAGCCTGACGATAACCGACAGATCGCATAGAGGGCAACTCAAGATTCAAGTCCCCCCTTGCGCGCAGCCGCTCAACCTCGTCGATGAAGCCCTGTTTAAGCATGATATTAAAACGTTGCTCAATGCGCTGATGGAGCAATTTACGGTCTGTCGGACAAACTGCTAAAGACAATACCTTAAAAGGTAAGCTGTCTCGGGTTTGCTGCTGTTCTTGCCAAAGCTGTGTCATACTTTTACCCGTCAGTTCATACACTTCAAGGGCACGCTGCAAACGCTGAGGGTCGTTAGGATGTATACGTTGCGCTGAGATTGGATCAACTTGCTGTAATCGAGCATGTAAGGCTTCTAAACCTTCGGCGTCGGCCCAAGCCGCAAGGCGTGCTCTTACCTCTGCATCTCCAGAGGGTAGGTCGGCAACCCCCTCATATAAGCACTTGTAATACATCATCGTACCACCCACCAATAGTGGTGTTTTACCTGATTGCTGAATTTCAGCCATCTCTCGCAGCGCATCTTCTCGAAACTCTCCCGCAGAATAGCTTTCAGCTGGATCTCTAATGTCAATCAAACGGTGCGGTGCCTGTGCCAAGGTTTCTGCATCAGGTTTGGCAGTACCAATGTCCATGTCACGATAAATCAAAGCCGAATCAACACTGATAATTTCGCAGTTGAAATGCTGCACAAGGTGCACTGCTAAATCAGTTTTACCTGCGGCGGTAGGCCCCATTAGAAAAATAGCGAGCGGTTTTTCTGAACCGTTTACGTCAGCCGAAACTGATAAAGAATGCTGCATAATCACGCCTAAAATCGTTTAAATTCATTTATTCTTTTGCTTTATTCTTCTTATAACTTAATGGCAACTTGCCGCTTAATAAGCGTTATTGTCCACGCAAGAAGAGCTTATCTAACTCAGCCATGCTCAGTCGGGTCCAAGTAGGGCGGCCATGGTTACACTGCCCGCTGCGCTCAGTTATTTCCATATCCCGCAGCAACGCATTCATTTCAGGCAATGTCACTTTACGGTTTGCGCGCACAGAACCATGACAGGCCATTGTCGCTAGAATCTCATTAATATGTGCCTGAATCCTATCACTTGCGCCATATTGCAATAAGTCTGATAGCATCTCTCTGATTAACAGCTCTACGTCAGACTCCATCAATAAAACAGGGAGCTGGCGTAATAGCAGTGCTTCAGGCCCAATAACAGATAACTCAATACCTAACTGGGAAAACAGCGCCTGATGCTCTTCAACTGCATCCGTTTCTTTACGACTGACCGCAATGTTCATAGGTACGAGCAGTGGCTGCATATTTAAAGACTGATTTTGATAAGCAGTTTTCAAACGCTCATAGGTGATACGCTCATGGGCCGCGTGCATATCCACCAAAATCAAGCCTTCTTGGCTTTCAGACAATATATAGACACCGTGTAACTGAGCGATAGCAAAACCCAAAGGTGGCACCTGATGGTTTTTTGTCTCAGGAAGCGTCATTCTATTGGCTTGCTGATTGAGCTGCTGATAGCCAGAAAGATAGCCTTCTATCTGCTTGGGTTGCAGGCTATTTGATAGAGGCCTTGAAGTTTGCGGGGTATAAGCCCCAGAAAAGCCAGATTCTGCCACTTGATTTGAGTGGTTTTCTATCTCTGTCGGCTGTGCAAAAGCCAGCGCACTTTGCTCTCTCAACTCTGTTTTTAATGCGTCTTCACTTTGATTAATATCACCAGAAGAGGCAAGTTGCATTGGTTCGCCACCCACATGGTCGGGACGTACTTGAGCCAAAGTACGATGCAAGGTACTGAATAGAAAGTCATGCACTAGGCGTCCATCACGAAAACGTACCTCATGCTTTGTCGGGTGCACATTAACGTCAACAACAGCAGGATCAAGCTCAAGATACAGAGCAAAAACCGGATGTCGGCCATGAAATAGCACGTCTCGATAAGCCTGACGCACGGCATGTGCTACCAGCTTATCGCGTACAACACGCTGATTAACAAAGAAATATTGATGATCGGCCTGACTTCTAGAATAAGTTGGTAAGCCCACCCAGCCTCGCAACCTAAGCCCTGTTGCTTCAACATCAATGAACAGCGACTGCTCTAGCAGGTTCTGCCCTAGCAAAGCCGCCAATCTCTTTTCTTGCTCAAATTGGGTCTGCCCTTTTGCAAGGCTGTAAATGGTTTTTTGATTATGGCGTAGACTCAAAGCCACATCAGGGCGACTGAGCGCCAAGCGTCGGAAGGTTTCCTCAATATGATTAAACTCTGTTTTCTCTGTGCGCATAAACTTGCGGCGCGCAGGGGTATTAAAAAACAGGTCTTTCACTTGAACTGTAGTGCCTCTTGGATGTGGTGCAGGACTAACTTGAGTTTGCATCTCTCGGCCTTCTGCTACAACACGCCACCCCGCGCCACTTTCCTCTGTACTAGAAACCAGATCCAAGCGTGCTACAGAGCTGATACTGGCCAAAGCCTCGCCGCGAAACCCTAAGCTCACAACCCCCTCAAGGTCATCAAGTGTTTCAATTTTACTAGTAGCATGACGGCTTAATGCTAGAGGTAAGTCCTCCGGACCAATACCCGAGCCATTATCACGGACTCGAATCAGTTTACTGCCACCCTTTTCAACTTCGATATCAATACGGGTTGCCCCTGCATCAATGGCATTTTCAACCAACTCTTTGATGACAGAAGATGGACGTTCGACCACCTCGCCCGCAGCAATTTGGTTTGCTAATCGAGGACTTAAAACGTGAATTTTAGCCATTAACCACTACCGAGCCTGAAAAGTTTTAACTACCACGACAACACTGCAAGGCCTGTCGTGATAGTAACGATTTATGAGCGAGGAATATGCAAGCGCTGCCCAACAAATAAAGTATCTGAGCGCAAATTATTAGCTTTACGAATTTTATCCACGCTGACTTTTTGACGATAAGCAATAGCAGACAAGGTATCGCCTCGGCTGACCACATAGGCGTTATTTTCAGCTTCTTTACGCTTTTTCTCATAAGCTAGCAAAGAATCAGGTGGTGGATTCTTTTTAAAATGTGCTTGAATCCCTTGCACTATCGAATGCGCCATTTTGCGTTGATAAGCCGTATTTTGTAGGTTCTTAGCTTCCTGAGGGTTAGAGATAAAGCCTGTCTCAATCAAAATAGAGGGAATATCAGGTGATTTCAGCACCATAAAAGCAGCCTGTTCAACCTCTTTTTTATGCAGCTTATTCACATTTCCGATTGAGCCCAATACACTCTGCCCAACCTTTAAGCTGTCAGAAAGTGTTGCTGTCATTGTCAAATCTAACAACACTTCTGCCAGTACACGATCTTTGTCATCAAGGCTAAGCGCACCATCTACGCCGCCAATTAAGTCAGCACTGTTCTCAGAGTCTGCCAACCAACGAGCCGTTTCACTGGTTGCCCCTCGTTGCGATAGTGCAAACACTGACGATCCCATAGGACGATGATCACGATAAGCATCGGCATGAATAGAGATTAAAAGATCCGCACGATATTTACGCGCACGCTCCGTACGGTCTCGCAGACCAATATAGTAATCTCCCGTACGAATCAGCACTGGCTTAAAGCCTCGCTCATTGCGCAGCAACTGCTCTACTTTTTTGGCAATCGCCAACACAACCGTCTTTTCACGCACTCTATTAGGGCCTATGGCACCGGGATCTTCTCCCCCATGCCCAGCATCAATAGCGATAATAATATCCCGCTTTTCCCCTGTAGTACTGGTACTAGGTGTAGCCTTTGGACTGTTTGTACGACTGTTACTCTGGGTTTCTGTCTTGGCGACAACCTTCGGCGCCGTCTTCTGTGCCTCGGCTTCAGCACCTTGATAAACCAAGTCAATTACTAAGCGATCGCCGTATTGTTTATTGGGTTTAAGCAAAAAACTTCTGGGCTGAACAGCACGCTTTAAATCAAGTACGACGCGCAGATCTTGGCCATTTTTCACAGCGGTTCGAATATTACTAATTGGCGTATCTTTAACGGGTAGCGTATCAATATCATACTCTGACTTCATACCATCCAAATCGATCACCAACCGATTAGGGTTACTCAAACTAAACACTTTATGTTCAGTCGGTTTATCTAAGTCGAATACCAAACGCGTATGGTCTGGCGCAGGCCAAATACGAACATTTTTAATGCTCGCAGCCTGTGCGGTCAGTGCTGACAACATGACTCCTGCGAATGCCAAAATCGGCAGCGCACGAGACTTTGATAGAGATGAAAACAGCGCCATGGTGATGAACCTGAATAGAGTCTGTGTCAGAAATCAGTCCATTGTACGGAGCTTGCTCAAAATTGCAGCACCCCGTTGCGTATTTGCTACTAATAAGGCCTGACGCCCATCATCTTTTTTGGTTAATGTCAGTTCCATATCTGACTCAGGTAATATGCCAGTACCTTTGTCAGGCCATTCGATTACACTTAAAGCTGGCGATGAGAAGTAATCGCGAATCCCTATATATTCTAGTTCCTCTGGATCAGCTAAACGATAAAGATCAAAGTGATAGATCTGCGCAGTGTCCAACTGATAAGGCTCAACTAGTGTATAAGTGGGGCTTTTAACAGCTCCTTTATGGCCATAGGCTTGTAAAATACCTCTGGTTAAAGTTGTTTTCCCCATTCCTAATGTACCTTGCAAAAAAATCAATCCTTCACCATTACAGGCTTGCCCTAAACGCTGCCCAAAAGCCACCTGTGCAGACTCATCCGCCAGCTCAATAGTAAAGGTTGCCTGTGATTCTTGATTAAACGGCATTTAACTCACACTCCGGGTTTAGTAATACTCGAATAGGCTGAATAAGATCTGCGGCTAACAATCCCCGCTCACCAAACTGTTTGGCCAGCTGGTCAGCCGCTAGGCCATGCACTTGAGCCGCCAAACAAGTCGCCTCATAGGCTGCTAAGCCCTGTGCTAGAAGTGCAGCAATCAAGCCTGACAATACATCGCCCATGCCACCACTGGCCATTCCGGGGTTACCACTATTGTTAACAGATAATCGATCTGTACAACGGATCAAAGTTCCCGCACCTTTTAATAAAACAACACCGCCATAATGCCGCTGGATATTGGCAACTGCCAATGGCCGATCAGACTCAACCTCTGCAACAGAGCTTTGCAACATGCGCGCAGCCTCTCCTGGGTGAGGAGTTAACACCCAATTATTAAGCCCTTCTGCTTGTAATCGAGCCAGCATTGCCTTTTTACTTGCCATTAAATTAAGCGCATCGGCGTCCAATACCTTTGGGCAATTCGCCTGCATGACCTTGTGCCAAATTTGCTGCCCCCATCCTTTTTGACCAAGCCCAGGCCCTAATACCACCACATCACACCAACTCAGCCATTGATCCAGTTGGTGTACTGACGTAATACCTTCAACCATTAATTCAGGCTGACGTGCCACTAAGGCCGCTACATGTTCAGGTCGCGTCATGACTTTAACCAAGCCTGCACCAGAGCGTGCTGCGCATTGCGCTGCTAATAAAATAGCCCCCGCATAACCATAATCACCACCAACAACTAACACTCTACCATGATCACCTTTGTGTGAAGTTCTAGAGCGAGGCTTTAGCAAACGAGGAATAGATTCAGGGTTGACCATTTGAGCAGTCATTGGAACTAACTGTCGTACTGAGTCTGGCACTAACAGCGGTTCAAAGCGACGTTCACCACATAACGCAGGGCCTTGCCCTGTCCATAAACCCAGTTTTTTCCCAATAAAAGTGACGGTTAAATCCGCTTTTACGGCACAACCCAGAACTGCACCTCGATCTGCACAAAGACCTGAAGGAATATCAACAGATAAAACCGAAGCAGGGTGCTGGTTAATCAGCTCGATCACCTCAGAAAAAGGCGCACGTACCTCACCTGTCAGCCCCGTTCCAAGCAAGGCGTCCACAATAACATCGCCCTCAATAGATTCTGCACTAATAGGCCAGCTTTGAGCACTAAGCCCACAACTTAAAGCCCATTGGTAAGCCTCCTGGGCCTCTCCCTTTAAATATTCAGGATCAGTAACTGCAACCAGCTGTACTTGCAGGCCCTGTTTTTTGGCCAAAACAGCCATCACATAACCATCACCCGCATTATTACCAGAACCGCAGAACAGAGTCACAGATGCACAATTAGGCCACTTACGTAATAAGTGTCTGAAAGCGGTACGGCCAGCCTGTTTCATCAGTTCAAAACCAGCTGTACCAGACTGAATGGTGAGCTGATCAAGCTGTTTCACTTGCGCAGCGCTATATAAACGCTCATGAATAGGCCAAACTTTCATATCAACACCTTTACACTTTGATATTAGAGACAATGCTTGAGTTACGTCTTTAATGCTTTAAGCTTGGCCGCTCTTTTTTTGATTGCGACTCTCGGCATTATATCAGTATGTCAGCAGAAATTTTTACTTCACAAAGCCATCCCTTAAAGGCATTAACCACTGAGCAAGATCGGTTTGCCCTCCGTGAGCAAATTCGAGTTTGGGGGCGTGAGCTAGGCTTTCAACAGATTGGGTTTGCACAGCCTGAGCTGGCAGAACATGAGCAATATCTGCAAGCTTGGATTGACAATGATTATCATGGTGAAATGAGCTATATGGCTGGTCATGGTCATAAGCGTAGCCGCCCAAATGAGTTGGTTGAAGGTACTCAAACAGTCATCACTGCGCGCATGGATTACTTACCTGCTGATATTGAAACCACTACACTTTTAAGCCAAAAAGATAAAGCCTATATCTCACGCTATGCCTTGGGACGTGACTATCACAAACTAATTCGCAAGCGGTTAACCCAATTGGCGAAGCAAATCGAACAGGAAATCAAACCCTTAGGCTATCGTGCCTTTGTAGACAGCGCCCCGTTACTAGAGCGTGCTTTAGCAACGCGCTCAGGGTTGGGTTGGATAGGCAAAAACACCATGCTGATACACCCCAAAGCAGGCTCTTTTTTCTTCTTAGGGGAAATCTTAATTGATTTAGCTCTACCCGTTGACCAACCTTATCCCAAAGATCATTGTGGCTCCTGTCGACAGTGCCATTTAGTCTGCCCAACTCAGGCTTTTGTGGGCGATAAGCTGTTAGATGCTCGACGCTGCATCTCTTATCTCACTATTGAGCTAAAGGGCGCTATACCGGAGCCCCTGAGAAAAGGGATTGGTAATCGTATATTTGGTTGCGATGACTGCCAACTGGCTTGCCCATGGAACCGTTTCAGCCAACATACTCAAGAAACAGACTTTAGCCCTCGTCATAACCTAGACCGTGTAGACCTTGTTGAACTATTTGCGTGGGATGAAGAGACCTTTCTCAGTAAAACTGAAGGCACACCTATTCGCAGAGCAGGTTATGAGCGTTGGCTGCGTAATATCGCCGTGGCACTCGGTAATGCACCGACAAGCAATGAGGTACTATCAGCTCTAAATACACGGCTAGATCATGAATCACCGTTGGTGCAAGAGCATGTCCTCTGGGCACTTCATCAGCATCAATAAAAAAGCCAGAACACTTAATCTGCTCTGGCTTCAATCAACTTAGGGCTAACAACTACACACTTACTTTAGAAGGTTCTCACGGTAATAGCGTAACTCATTAATCGAGTCTCGAATATCATCCATTGCCAAATGGGAGCCGCTCTTTTTCAAGCCCTTTGCCACATCTGGATACCAGCGTTTAGCTAAAATTTTCACTGCACTTACGTCTAAGTGGCGATAGTCAAAAAATTGTTCAAGCTGAGGCATCTCTTTGCATAAAAAACGGCGGTCTTGATGCACACTATTACCACACATAGGTGATTGCCCTTTCCCTACATACTGTTCCAAAAAGGCAATTGTCTGACGCTCAGCATCTTGCATCGTTACAGTACTTTCTAAGACCCGCTGTGTTAAACCTGAAGAGCCATGCTGCTTAGTACACCACTCACCCATTTCATTCATACGCGCTTTTGGTTTACCTATTGCAAAAACTGGCCCTTCTGCAATTATATTCAACTCCGAATCCGTCACTATTGTGGCAATTTCAATGATGGTATCTCGCTCAGGGTCTAAGCCTGTCATTTCAAGATCTATCCATACCAAGTTATTTGCGTTAACCATCTTCTTTATTCTCCTGACACAATAGATCCGTCAGCCTAAGCAAGCCCTGCGGATAGCAATATTAGGTATTAACTGATAATAGATGCTAAGTATAGGGGGATTTGACGGGAATCAGTAGCCTTTGCTGATTTTGACCCCATGATGGGATTTTAAATAAAGGTGCAGGCAAGCAAAACGGAAAACCGTTAGAATCAAGCTTCACTTTTTGGCTGAAACTTAAGCATGAGCAAAAGAAAACTGAATCGCCGCCAGCAATGGCGAATTGAGAAAATTCAAAACGAACGCGCCTCCCGTGTGGGCAAGCGTGACAGTCTGATCGACCAACAGTTAAATGCAGGGGAACTGGGCACCGAGCAAGAAGGGTTGATCATTGCTCACTATGGCCGGCAGGTTGATGTTGAATGTCTGTCTGGGGTGAACAAGGGGCAGATCAGTCGTTGCTATATGCGTGCTAATCTTGAGGTTTTAGTGACTGGGGATAAAGTTGTATGGCGACCCGGCCCTAGTCAAGATGGTGTTGTTGAAGCTCGTATGGAGCGCAGAAACTCCCTATCACGTCCAGATTCTCGTGGCCAGCTTAAGCCCGTCGCAGCCAATATTGACTATATTATTATTGTCTTTGCCCCTGAGCCTTATGCACATGCCAATCTGATCGACCGCTATATTGTCGCAGCGGAGAATACTGGCATCGAACCTGTTTTATTACTAAATAAAACAGATCTGTTAAATGAGGACAATGCACCTAGGCTGATGGAGATGGCAGAACGCTATCAAAACATTGGTTACAAAGTGCTCACAGCCTCAACCCAAGATGAAGATGGCTTAGTATTATTAAAATCACTACTAGACCAGAAAATTAGCGTGTTTGTTGGACAATCTGGTGTAGGTAAATCATCACTGGTCAATACCTTATTACCAGGCATTAATATTCGAGTAGGCGAGCTATCAGAGCAAACCCGAAAAGGGATGCATACTACGACTACAGCGATGCTCTTCCACCTACCTTTTGGCGGTGATTTAATTGACTCTCCCGGTATTCGTGAGTTTGGTTTGTGGCATATGGACGCCCGAGAGGTCGCCAGCGGGTTTAGGGAGTTCGATCCTATTTTAGGCACTTGTAAGTTCAGGGATTGTAGCCATAAACGCGAGCCAGGATGCGCACTCATCAGCGCGCTTGAGGCAGGAGAGATCAGTCAAGAGCGCTTTGAAAGCTATCATCGTATCATTGACTCTCTTGATGAGCTTTAAGTTTCATCTCCCTAAAAAACAAAGCACCACTCAAACGAGTGGTGCTTTGTGAGACTTAGGCCTAAAACCGTTTACCTGACCTCAGGTGGTGGTACATAAGGCGACTCAGGCTTAGATAAAATAGACTCCAACGAGTTAAAAACCTCGTTAGGTTTTACATCTGCTTTTGGTGCGATCGAATTACGCCCTTCGTTTAAATCACCCGCTGTACTTTCTGCTCGTTTACGCTCGGCAGGTTTAGGGTTATCAGTACTATCGTAAGGCTTACTCTCAGGCTTTTTACTATCTAAAAGGAACTGCTCACCCGCTTTCATACGCGCCTCTTGCTCTGGACTCAGCGAGTTGACATCTCCTGTACTTTCATCAATCTCCTCTTGAGTAGGGCGATTCAGCACAACAATCTCAATACGACGATTAATGGCATCTGTGGGCCTTGTGGGATCAAAAAGTTGTGAACTGGCAAAACCTACAACCTGCGCCACATGCTCTTCCGGCAAACCGCCTTCAACCAACATTCTACGTGCAGCGTTGGCACGCTGAGCAGAAAGCTCCCAATTACTAAAGTGATCGCGGTCGCTATAATTACTGGCATCTGTATGCCCACTCACACTGATCTTGTTATTCACTTGTGCAATAACAGGTGCTAGTTGCAACAGAATTTCAGCAAAGTAGAGCTTCAGCTCGTCTTTGCCGGGATCAAACATCGGACGCAACTTACTGTCTACAATTTGGATGTGTAGACCATCGGGGGCAATTTCAATCGACAATTGATCTTTGAATTGCTTTAACGTCTCACTTTCTGCAACCGTCTGAATCAACGTACTCTGCAAGGCATCCAACACTTCAGCATTGGTTTTAATACCTGCGGCCAATTGCTCTGGCTGGTCTTGATTGAGCATCTGTGTTTGTTCAATCATCTCAGAGTCAGCACTAGGATTATTGTTTTGCAGCATCGAAGGAGAGCCACCAAAGTCGATCGCGGTTAAACGCCCAACTTTATCCATATAACCTACTGGGTCAGTGAAGAACTTTTCTAGCTCAATCTTTTGCTCTTTAGTGGTATTAGCCAACAGCCACATCAAGAGAAAAAAGGCCATCATGGCAATGGCAAAGTCGGCCATTGCGATCTTCCAAGAGCCGCCATGATGACCGCCTTGTACCTTTTTCACCCGCTTAATAATGATGTTTTTACTTTCTTCCATGGGTGTCGTAACCGTTAACGTGAGCGAACGTGCTCTTCCAGCTCGTTAAAGCTTGGACGCACAGAGCTGAATAACATTTTACGACCGAACTCTACAGCCATCTGTGGTGGCAGGCCGTTCATGTTGGCAATCAAGCAAGCCTTAACACACTCAAAAGCTTTCACTTTTTCATGGGCTTCATTCTTCATGGCTATCGCGGTTGGCCCCACAAATCCATAAGAAAGTAGAATACCTAGAAATGTACCTACTAGTGCTGCGGCAATATGCATCCCAAGCACTTCTGGTGGAGCAGAAATATCACGCATCGTAATCGTGATGCCTAATACCGCAGCAACGATACCAAAGCCAGGCAAGGCATCTGCAACACTGGTAACAGCATGCGCAGGCTCTTCTAATTCATGCTGTATGGTTTCAATCTCAGCATCCATCAAGCTTTCTAGCTCATGGGGTTGCATATTGCCTGAACTGATCAGACGCATATAGTCACAGACAAACTCTATCAGTACCTTATGCTTAAAAACGGCAGGATAACCTGCAAAAATTGGGCTTTGGTCTGGCTCTTCTATATCTGCCTCAACTGCAATTACCCCCTCTTTACGGATTTTAGTGAATAAGTCATACATCAAACTAAGCAAGTCCATAAACAGAGCCTTGTTCAGCCCTGAGCCCGTGATTAATTTAGGTAACGACTTAAATACTTCAATCAACGTATGCTTGCTATTTGAGATAACAAAACCACCAAGTGCTGCGCCACAAATGATGATCATCTCATATGGTTGCCAAAGCATCGGCAAATAGCCATGTGATAGCACATACCCACCACCCACACTGGCTAACACTATTAATGAACCAATAATCAATAACATCGTGCTAAGTCCTTAAATTCCCTATGAGCCTAATACATACCGATTTACTCTCATCGAGTGTACTGTGCTCAATCATTAGCTGAAAGGGCATTTTGTCTAAAATTGTATTAGAGTGTATCTTCGCCAAAAGCATGCAATGATCTAGTAAGCTTATATGCATTATATTTTTGGCATTTTATCTTTAGTTTGCCAAGGCTTAATAATGAGTCAAAATACAGGCCAGCACATTATTTCATGTATTAGCCACAAACGATGCATCAGCCATCTATAACAGATTTTGATTTTAACCGGAGAAATCTATGCGCTCTGAAGCCAATATTCTGCCGCTATTGGTTGATACCGATCAACTAGAAGCCGCATTGGGGCAGAAAAACCTACTGATTATTGACGTTTCCTGCACTCGTGAGTGTTATGACCAAGGTCATGTAGCAGGGGCTATCTTTCTAGACTTTAAACGCCTTTTTTGTGGCCAAGCACCTGTTGCAAATAAACTACCAAGCATTGATCAACTCAGCGCGCTTTTTTCAGAATTAGGACTCACCCGCGACACTCATGTGGTGGCCTATGATGATGAGGGCGGCGGCTGGGCAGGACGTTTACTCTGGACCTTAGAGGTGATGGGACATAGCCGTTACAGCTACCTAAATGGTGGTATTTTAGCTTGGCGTGCAGATGAGAAAGCTCAGCAAACAGAATCCGTTCAGCCAATCGCCAGCGTATATGAAGCAGCTATTATCAATCCGGTTGAACGCATTGAGTTAGATGAGCTCAAAGACAAGCTAGGCCAAAGTCAATTTGCCGTCTGGGATGCTCGCTCTGCAGGAGAGTATGCAGGCACTGACGTCAAAGCTACTCGTGGAGGGCATATTCCTACAGCCGTTCATTATGAGTGGACAAGAGCGATGGACAAAGATAATGCACTACGCATTCGTGATATGGCAGAAGTAATTACAGAGCTTGAAACGGTTGGACTGAGTATCGATCAAGAGATTGCAACTTACTGCCAGTCTCATCACCGCTCTGGTTTTACTTGGCTATTAGGTAAAATATTCGGCTTCAAACAAGTACGTGCCTACGATGGTTCATGGAATGAATGGGGCAATCACAAAGACACTCCTATTGAATCTTAAGGTTTCTCGGTGAATAAAAAACAACTCTTTGCATGGATTCAATATCCACTGCCACACCACTTAATCTCTCGTTTAGTGGGCTTTCTGGCAGAAACTAAAATAGGTTGGCTGAAAAACAAGCTGATTGGGCAGTTCATTAAAACATTCAAGGTGGATATGTCTGAAGCAGAGCAACCCGATGCTCAGGCCTACGCTAACTTTAATGAGTTTTTTACTCGACCACTAAAAGCTGGCGCTCGTCCAATTTGTGCTCTAGAAAACAGCATTGCCTGCCCTGTTGACGGAACGGTCAGTCAGTTAGGCTGCATTGAATATGGAAGGATCTTCCAAGCCAAAGGGCATAGTTACTCTGTTCAAGAGCTACTGGGTGGCGACATTGATCGTGCAGCGCCTTTCATGGGAGGTCAATTTGCAACAATTTATCTGTCACCGAAAGACTATCATCGTATACATATGCCGATTGCAGGCACTCTGCGCCAGATGATTCATATTCCAGGGCGACTGTTTTCAGTTAACCCTGCGACTACCGAGAATGTAAATGGCCTATTTGCTCGTAACGAGCGTGTGGCAGCTATTTTTGATACTGAGCACGGCCCTATGGCGATGGTATTGGTTGGCGCAATGATCGTAGCCAGTATCGAAACGGTTTGGGCTGGGCAAGTGACGCCTCTCTCACGGCAAGTTGACGTAACCGATTACCCTGAAAATCCTCAACCTCTTCGTTTAGAGAAAGGTGATGAGCTAGGGCGCTTTAAGCTTGGTTCAACAATCGTGATGCTATACGGTGTCGAAATGGCATCATTCCTAGACAGCATTGCACCCGGTACTCCAACCCGTATGGGAGAGTATTTTGGCCAAATTGGTCAAACGACGCCCGTCGAACAGTAACGCTATAACATCACGCCTACCACTCTGAGCACATTTTGACACCTCGTCAATGTGTGCTCTCAATCGACCATCTCTAATACCTTATTCGTCCATCTACCGCCTACTAAACGTAACACACTTCACGGAAGATACCCTTAAACGCAAAAAACCCCAGCCTATCACTAGACTGGGGTTCTATAATAAGGCGCTTGACGATGTCCTACTCTCACATGGGGAGACCCCACACTACCATCGGCGCTGTACCGTTTCACTACTGAGTTCGGGAAGGGATCAGGTGGTTCCAATACGCTATTGTCGTCAAGCAAAACAGGTTCAGACTTTTCCCCCTAATAGCTTAGGGTAAAAAGCACTGACAAAATACTTTGAGAGCCGCTGCAAACAGAAAAATAAAATCTGGCTTCTCTACTTAAAGAAAAAACCCCAGTCTATCGCTAGACTGGGGTTCTATATAAGGCGCTTGACGATGTCCTACTCTCACATGGGGAGACCCCACACTACCATCGGCGCTGTACCGTTTCACTGCTGAGTTCGGGAAGGGATCAGGTGGTTCCAATACGCTATTGTCGTCAAGCAAAAAAGGTGTAGATTGAATGTCTGCCAATTAAGCCTATCTGTTATTAGACTTTCTACTTTGTTCGTATCTTGTATTCTTACGTCCAAGCCTGAGCTTGTCGCTTGTAATCTCTGACGTATCCGTCGATTGTTAAGCAAGTCAAAAACTGCTTTGGTGTTATATGGTCAAGCCTCACGGGCAATT
>NZ_FUXG01000002.1 GCF_900167095.1 Oceanospirillum multiglobuliferum | reverse complement strand
GGAACGCGAAAGGAAGTGGATAATATCGAGGTCATTAATTGGATTTCAAGCCAGGCTTCAAAAGCGAAGTATATTGCCTCGGTATGTACTGGTAGTGCTTTACTTGCAAGAGCAGGGGTGCTGGATGGAAAAAAGGCAACCACGAACAAATTTGCATTTTCTTGGGTATCTTCACAGGGGTTAGATACTAAATGGATTGGTAAAGCTCGTTGGGTTCAGGATGGCAATATCTTTTCTTCAGCAGGCGTGTCAGCCGGAATTGATATGTCTTTAGCTTTAATTGAAGAAATTTGGGGTAAACGTCGAGCTGAGTCAATTGCTGATTGGGCAGAATATCAATGGAACTCTAATCCAGACAACGATATTTTTGCAGTGAAGCATGGTCTATAGCAGCCATAACAAGTCAATGGTGTGGGACTGCCTACACGCCGCTTCGCTTTGTTACGGCCGCCCCACATTGAGGCGTTATGAGCCATTATGGAGATATTTAATTTGTACGATCCAAATCCAAATAATAAAGAGCCAATGGAAGGATTTCCTCAAATCGGCTACCTAAAAAACTATATTAAGTCTCCAAATATTGAAGTTGGTGACTATACATACTATGACGATCCTGACGGGCCTGAAAATTTTGAACGGAATGTGCTTTATCACTTCCCTTTTATTGGTGATAAGTTAAGGATTGGAAAGTTTTGTGCTATTGCTAAAGACGTTAAGTTCATTATGAATGGTGCAAACCACAATATGTCAGGTTTTTCAACTTATCCTTTCTTCATTTTTGGTAACGGTTGGGAAGTCTCAATCCCACAAGCTGGAGAGCTTCCTTATAAAGGCGACACAGTAATTGGTAATGATGTTTGGCTGGGTTATGAATCAACCATTATGCCTGGAATAACGATTGGTGATGGTGCCATTGTCGCGAGTAAGTCTGTTGTGACACAAGATGTTCCTGCTTATTACGTTGTTGGTGGTAACCCCGCTAAGATTTTAAAGTATCGTTTTGAGCCAAATGTTGTCGATAAATTGTTAGAAATTGCGTGGTGGAATTGGAGCTCAGAGAAAATAACACTCAACCTGAAAGCAATAACAAACAATGAGTTAGAACTTCTTTTGATGGGAAATGGCTCATAACAAACGCTTCAAGAGGGACAGCCAACGCGTGGCATTTTTAGTATGCGGTGATTTTTGGTGGTGAAGTGGTCTGCGGAAGGTTGGTTTATGCGGCATTCACCCCTTAACGCAGCGTTAGCACTCAAATTTCTTGAGCATTTCAATACATTTAGATGTGATTTCTTTTCCATTTCCAGACAAGTGGGCTGTTACGATGGCACCTTCTTTCATTATGCAAATAGCATCAAGCAACGAACTATCTCCACTTTTGAGATGAGAGCTAATAATTTGTCTAACATGCTCTTTGTGGAGGTTACAGAAACGGAAAATTTCGCTGTTGATATCGCTGAATTCAGCAGATGTATTAATGAAAAAACAACCTCGAAAATCACCTAACATACTTTCTTTGTTTTGAAACCAATTGGCTAGTGCTGAAAATAGTCGATGAATAACCTCTTGGTTTGACTGGGAGCCAGATAGTTTTTGCTCTAACCAAAAAGTGAATATTTCGTGCCGTTTTTGTAAAGCAGCAAGAATTAAGGCTTCTTTACTTTCAAAATGAGAATAGAGAGTTCGTTTTGCAATACCAGAAACACTGATGACCTCATTTATTCCAATAGAATTAATTCCATTTTTATAAAAAAGGTTTAGTGCAGTATCTATCAAAAATTGACGTTTTAGGTTCATTTCATATCTCCTTTAAAGTCATATTGACAATGGTAGACCATTTTGTCTACTCTGATTCTGTAGACAGAGTGGTCTACTTCATGGAGATGTTTATATGCACAGTTTGTTCATGTCGATTTTGGCGGGCATTGGGGCCTGTTTAGCAATAGGGATGCTTTCCTTTCTTGATTCAACAATGGGTAATGTTGTTTTACTTATGGCTCCCTTTGGTGCTACTGCAGTTCTTGTGTTTGGTGTTCCGAATAGTCCTCTTGCTCAGCCTAAAAATGTGATATTCGGACATTTGATAACCGCTTTCATAGGGGTGATTTTTACTCAATATATTGGTGTGTCAGCGATATCATTAGCTGTAGCAACCGGGCTTGCTGTTAGTGCAATGCTGATTACGAAAACGACACACCCACCTGCTGGAGCTAACCCACTATTGATTATGCTTTCTGGGCAAGGTTGGAGTTTTCTTTTCACACCTGTTTTATTAGGTGCAGTTGTTATTGTGTTAGTCGGGAAAAGTATGCAGATGTTAACTCGACAATGGGTTAAAAATTAGAGTGCTAACAAACGCCTCAAGAGGGACTGTCAACGCGTGGCGTTTCCAGTCCCAATGAGCCGCGGTGGTTACAGTTGGTGTGTTTGAGTTTAGTGGTAATGCGTTGTCAGCCCCTTAGGCGGGCGTTAGAAACCAAAGAAACAATGGAGTAATCATCAAGTGCCGATTTTCGACATTACAGGAGATATGCTATCTGCTGTAGAGCAGAAAAACTTTGTGCTAGAAAAAGATTTGCAGTCCCTGATTGAGAAAAATCTCGAAACGGTCTTCAATTGCAGATTCGTTGCTAGTGAGTTTTCAACTGGCGCACAGCATGCAGGTCGTATTGATAGCCTTGCTCTATCAGAAGAAGATAATCCAGTGATTATCGAGTACAAAAAAGTTGAATCATCGGAACTTATTAACCAAAGTCTTTTCTACTTGCACTGGATTCAAGATCACAAAGGTGATTTTGAAATCGCAGTACAAAAGAGGCTGGGAAGTGGCGTAAATGTTGATTGGTCTGACGTAAGAGTTATTTGCCTTGCTCCAAACTATAAGAAATATGATTTGCACGCAGTGCAGGTAATGGGTGCAAATATTGAACTATGGAAATACCGTTTATTTTCCAACAATTCACTTTATCTGGAAGAGGTTTTTCATACTGCCAAATCAGCGGCAGTGTCAACGTCTTCGAACACCGTTGAAAATGGATACAAAAATCCCGTTATGGTTGAGGCTGGCAAAAAAGCTGCGCTAACACGTGCCACAGCAACCTATACATTTGATGAAAGACTTGAAGGAAAAAGCGACGATATCCAAGAGTTAACAGTACTCATACGAGAGTTCATCATTGGTTTAGATGAATCAATTGAAGAAGTGCCCAAAAAATTCTATGTTGCTTACAAAATATCGCAGAACATCGCTTGCATGGAAGTCAAAGGTAAGAACGTCAAGCTGTTCTTAAAGCTCAATCCGTCGGATGTTCCAGAAGGCACCAAAAACTATCGAGATGTAACATCAATAGGTCATTACGGTACTGGTGATGTTGAGTTTACCGTATCTTCGGAAGCGGAGTTTGAACCAGTTAAAGAATTTGTGGCAATCGCATACAACAAGGTCGGTGGCTAATGGTTTCTAACAATCGCAGGCACAGCGAATTACAGGCTTTCGATTTTACATAGTAACCAAAAGATCCATGATTAATTAATGAGGTAGAAATGAAAAGAAGACCAGAAATAGTGCTATCTTCGCTTGATTCAGAAAGATTGTACTCTCTCATAGATTCTTTACCAAAGAATAGTGTGTCCGGTATCGAAGAGTTGGAAGAGGAGCTTAGTCGGGCGAAGATCGTAGAGCCTAAAGAAATACCAGCAAACATCGTTACAATGAATTCTACTGTACGTTTTTTTGTTGAATCCAGTCAGAAAGAATTTGAGTTAACTTTGGTGTATCCGAAAAATGCAGATTCAAATGGAAAAACAATATCCATTTTGGCACCTGTAGGTAGCGCATTATTGGGGCTTTCCGTCGGCGATCAAATTGAGTGGCCTAAGCCCGGAGGTGGTTTTCTAAAAGTGAAGATCACAGAAATTACTTATCAACCAGAAAGAGCTGGCGACTATCAACTGTAAGCCTAACAAGTGGCTCAAGCGGGACGCTTCGTGCTAACGCGCTTGCGCCCCTTTGCCAGTCGTTCAGGCTGTAGAAATACCTCCCGTACTATGCTCTGATCGGGTCTTCAAACGCAGGAAGCGGTGATGACTCGATTCAAGCACTTCTCTCGCTACGCCCCCCTCAATTAACCCTCTGAATAATAAAATCTTACACGACAACTAAAGGTTTCTGTCTGCGAACCTGCTACTATCGTATAAGCTTATTCCTTCTCATAATTTCATTTAAGATCAAACTATTATGCAAACTCGCACCCTTCGCTCTGACCTGATGTTGCTGCTGACTGCTGCTATTTGGGGCTTGGCTTTTGTGGCTCAACGTCTGGGTATGGAGCACGTTGGCCCGTTCACTTTTAACGCTTCGCGCTTTTTCTTAGGGGCGTTGTCTTTATTACCTTTATTGCTGTTTTTTAAGCCTGAAGTGAAAACCATTGATACCACGGCCAAAAAGCCGATTAGCCTTTGGTTAGGCGGTGCAATGGCGGGTATGTTGCTGTTTATGGGCGCAGCACTGCAACAGGTAGGTTTGCAGTACACCACGGCGGGTAAAGCGGGTTTTATTACGGGGCTGTATATTATTTTGGTGCCGATGTTGGCGCTGTTTTGGGGACAAAGAACAGGCCGTAATACTTGGCTAGGGGCGTTACTGGCGGTAGTTGGGCTGTATCTGCTGAGTATTAATGATGATTTCAGTTTGTCTTATGGCGATTTATTACAGCTGATTGGTGCCTTTTTCTGGGCGGGACATGTGTTGATGATTGGTTGGTTGTCACCACAGTTGGATGCGATTCGCTTGTCGATTGTGCAGTTTTTTACCTGTGGTGTGATCAGTTTGATTGCGGCTTTTATCGCGGAAACCCCACAGATTGCCGATATTGCCGCAGGTTGGCAGCCGATTGCTTATGCAGGTTTATTATCGGTTGGTGTCGCTTATACCTTGCAGGTGGTGGCGCAAAAAAGTACACCTGCGTCTCACGCGGCTATTATTTTGAGCTTAGAGGCGGTGTTTGCGGTGATTGGCGGTTATTTGATGTTAAACGAGCTGCTAAGCCTAAAAGCGATGATTGGCTGTGGTTTGATGTTGGCGGGTATGCTGATTTCGCAGATCAATCCCAAACAAAAGCCGATGGTGGAAACCGCACACTGAGCCACTCACCGGCCAGTAGGTGACTTGAGTATCTGTGGCAAACCAGCGGTTACAAAGATCACTTGATCAGCAACCGCTGCGATGCGCTGATGTAAACGTCCAGCTTCATCGACAAAACGACGCGCTAGGGCATTGTCGGGTACGATGCCTTGGCCAACTTCGTTGCTGACCAAGATAAGGTGCCCTGAAACGCCTTGCTGTAGTTGATCAAGAAAGGTCTGTTGATAGGTGATCAAGGCTTGCTCATCTTCCAGCAATAAGAGGTTGGTCAACCAGAGTGTGAGGCAATCCAGTAGCAGGCAGTTTTCAGCTTGTGCTTGGATCACTGGCACAATCTTTAGCGGTTCTTCAATTGTTGGCCATTCGGCAGGGCGAGACTGCTGGTGATGCGCCACACGCTGTCGCATCTCGTCATCCCAAGTCTGTGCGGTGGCTAAGTAATGCACGGCCAATCCTGACTTGCTGGCGATTTTTTCTGCCAGAGCGCTTTTGCCCGAACGTGCGCCCCCTAAGATTAGACTGATCACATTTTGCCTCTTTGTTGATCGAATATTAGCCCTGTGTAACAAAAAAACCGTTTATCAGACTGAGCCAATAAACGGTTTTTGCATACCTGTTGATCACACTTCACGTTTAGATTTTAGCTAATCCACGCGCCAGATCAGCTTTTAGGTCTTCTAATGTTTCAAGCCCCACCGCTATACGGATTAAGCCGTCACGAATGCCTGCTGCATCTCGCTCATCTTGTGTGATACGGGCATGAGTGGTTGTCGCAGGATGCGTGATGGTGCTTTTAACATCGCCCAGATTGGCGGTAATGGAGATCATCTGGGTGCTATCAATCACTGTCCAAGCACTCTCTTTGCCGCCGCGCACTTCAATTGACAGTACCGCACCAAAGGCTTTTTGCTGTGTTTTTGCCAGTTCGTGATCAGGGTGAGAGGCCAATCCTGAGTAGTTGACCTTTTCCACCTGAGGCTGCTGGGCTAACCATTCCGCCAAGGCTAATGCGTTTTCGCTGTGGGCTTTCATACGCAGGTTCAGCGTTTCCAATCCCTTCAGGAATACCCACGCATTAAATGGACTTAAGCTTGGGCCGCAAGTACGCACAAAGCCGACCACTTGCTCCATGTCTTGGTGGTTGCCCACCACGACACCGCCTACGCAGCGACCCTGTCCATCCAAATATTTGGTGGCAGAGTGAATCACAATGTCTGCTCCCATCATCAAAGGACGCTGTAAAGCAGGGGTGCAGAAGCAGTTATCCACAACCAGTTTTGCGCCTTTGCTGTGTGCAATGTCGGCAATTTTCTGAATATCGCCTAATTCACAAATTGGGTTGGAGGGCGTTTCAAGAAAGTAGAGTTTGGTGTTTTCAGTCGCAGCAGAAGACCAAGCTTCGTAATCTTTCAGATCAACGTAGCTGATGCTGACACCAAATTTTTTCAGGTATTTCTCAAATAAGTTGGTGGTTGAACCAAAAATATTGCGAGAGGCCACAATATGATCACCCGCCGCCATTAAGGCCATGCAGGTGCTCAGAATTGCCGCCATACCCGACGCGGTAGCCACGGCTTGCTCGCCACCTTCTAGCGCCGCGATGCGCTGTTCAAACATCCGCACCGTTGGGTTGGTAAAACGAGAATACACATTACCCGGCACGGCACCGGAAAAACGCGCAGCCGCTTCTGCTGCGGAGCCAAACACAAAGCTAGACGTTGGATAGATCGCCTCGCTGTGCTCACCCTCATGCGAGCGGGTTTGGCCCGCACGCACAGCAAGGGTTTCTAAGCCCCAGTCGTCAGCGTTAATATCAAAGTCTGACATAATTAATCACCCGCCACGTCGTTGTGCATGTCGATGACAGCATCAACTTTCACGTCAGAGCCTGCTTTAGCGCTGTCGTTACGTTCTGCTTCAATACGGTCAAGGTAGCGTTGATCAATATCACCAGTGACATACTCACCGTTGAATACAGAGCAATCAAAGCCTTTAATATCGGCATTGCCTTCTACACCACAGGCGATTAGGTCGTCTAAGTCTTGATAGATCAGCCAGTCTGCGCCAATTTTTTCAGCCACTTCAACGTCGGTACGGTTGTGGGCGATCAGCTCATCTGCTGACGGCATATCAATACCGTATACGTTTGGATAACGTACCGCAGGTGCTGCTGAGGCAAAGTAAACATTTTTGGCACCCGCATCACGGGCCATCTGAATAATTTGCTTACAGGTGGTGCCACGTACAATCGAGTCGTCTACCAACAGAACGTTACGGTCTTTAAACTCTAGATCAATGGCGTTCAGCTTTTGGCGTACCGATTTTTTACGCTCTTTTTGGCCTGGCATAATAAAAGTGCGGCCAATATAGCGGTTTTTGATAAAGCCTTCACGGAAGGTCACGCCAAGATGATGTGCTAATTCTAGCGCAGAGGTACGGCTGGTATCTGGGATAGGGATGACCACATCAATACCATGCTCTGGGCGTTCACGCATGATTTTTTCAGCTAACTTCACACCCATACGCATACGCGATTTGTGGATGTGAATGCCATCCATGATCGAGTCAGGGCGCGCCAGATAAACGTGTTCAAAAATACAAGGACGCGGCGTCGCATTATCAGCACACTGCTGGGTAAAAATATTGCCCTCTAAGTCGATAAAAATCGCCTCACCCGGTGCAATATCGCGCTCAAGTTCAAAACCTAATACATCAAGAGCAACACTTTCAGAAGCCACCATGTATTCGGTTTTCTCACCTTCGTTTTCGCGCTTACCAAATACCGCAGGGCGAATGCCGTAAGGATCACGGAAGGCCACCAAGCCCAAACCACTGATCATGGCAATGGCGGCATAACCACCACGGCAGCGACGATGAACGCGGCGAATAGCGTCAAAAATATCACCCGCTTGTAGTTTCAAGCTGTGCTTGCCCAGCTCATGGGCAAATACGTTCAACAACACTTCTGAGTCAGAGTTGGTGTTGATATGACGTAGGTCTGTAGTAAACAGCTCTTCAGCCAAATCTTTAGAGTTAGTCAGGTTGCCGTTATGCGCCAGCGCGATACCGTAAGGCGAGTTCACATAGAATGGCTGTGATTCAGCTTCACTTGAAGAGCCTGCCGTTGGGTAACGCACGTGACCAATACCCACATTGCCATGTAGGCGCTGCATGTGACGGGTACGGAATACATCGCGTACTAAGCCATTGCTTTTACGCAGAAAAAAACGACCATCCTGGCAAGTCATCATACCTGCAGCATCCTGTCCACGGTGTTGAAGGACAGTTAAGGCATCATAAATGGCCTGATTTACGCTGCTATTGGCAACAATGCCGACGATTCCGCACATTGAACATCACCTCTTGGGGGTTAAAACAACAAAGCTGGGTTAACTAATTTGCTGATCAATCAAACCTGCGGCTTGATCTCTTAAATCTTCTAACATAGGCACTAGTTTAGATTCGTGCCAAACAGATTCTTTTGCCAAAGGGGTTAAACTAACAATGGCAACAATAATAACTAAGATAGCCGCGCCACGTAGGGTGCCAAAAATTAAGCCTAGCGCGCGGTCAAAATGGCCTAGCCCAGAGGCACTGACCAAGGTTTTACCTATACGTCCAGCAACTGAGCCGATCACAATAACCATCACCACTGTCAGGGCATAACCTAAGCCCAACCTTAACATCTCATTACTGAGATAAGGGCTTAACATATCAGCAATTTTAGGGCCAAAAGTACGCCCTAAAAGCATAGCCGCTACCCAAGTGGTTAAAGAGATTGCCTCACGCACCATGCCTCGCAGCAATCCCATTAGGGCAGAAACAGCAAGCACTGCAATAATTACCCAGTCTAACCAGATCATTGGGTGATTACCTTTTTATCTCGAACATCGACCATTGGATCGTAACTCATCATTAGCGCACTAATGCCTAGTTCTTTCTTCAGGCGGGCTTTAAGTTGCTCGGCTTTTTGAGGGTCTGCGACAGGGCCTACATAGACAACATAAAATGTTTGTCGATTGCGTACATAAGATTTTAAGCCTACTTTGCGTAATCTATCACGTAGGCTAAGTGCATTGGCTTCATCTTTGAAGGTTGCAGCTTGCAGTGTCCATGCGGCTAGAGTGTTGTTTTCTGTTAAACCTGCTTGCCACTGCTCACGTTCTGGTGTCTTCACTATAGGCGCAGGAGTCGGTATTGGTTCAGGGATTTTAACTTTAATTTCAGGCTTTGGCGGCTGAGCAGGTATTGCAGAGGTCGTTTGCGGCAGAGCGGGACGCTGACCGCCATCAAGTATAATAGGCAAAAAGATCACTGCCAGTGACAGTAAAATAACAGCGCCAATAATACGATGCTTCAAACCATATTTCATGGAGTTAATCGCTCTTTCTCTGCTAAAACCCCTGCCACTGTATAGAAAGAGCCAAAGACCAATACATTGTCATCTTCGCTAGTGTCTTTTAATACGGCGGCTAGTGCTGCACTAACATCGGTAAAACCTTGGCAGTTGTCACAGCCTAGTTGGCTTAACTTTTCTAATACCCTTTGCACAGGAGTTGCTCTAGGGCCTGAAAGCTGTGCGATATACCAAGCATCAAACTCTGGTGCCATAATCTCAAGCACAGACTCGATATCTTTATCGTCTAGCATGCCCAGCAAAGCTACTCGACGACCCGTTTTAGGCTGCTCTTGTAAACGTGCAGCAACATACTGTGCAGCGTGTGGATTATGCGCCACATCAAGTAAAAACCGTCCGATGCGCTGCATACGCCCTGTCAGCGAGGCGTTGGCTAGCCCTTGATAAATCGCTTTAGGTGCCACAGGCTTGTTCAACAGTTGCACGGCTTGAATCACCGTAGCAGCGTTATCTAAAGGTAATGCAGGTTTTGGTAAGGCTTGATAGCAAAGCGTGACTTCACCTTCAGCATTGAGCTGCTGCCATTGCCATTGCTGCTTATTGCTTTCAGGCTGCCAGCGATAATCTTGGCCTATTTGTGCAATACAAGAAGCCCCTAGGGATTGGGCAGTTGCACGTACGCTAGCCGGCATCTCTTGTGCGCCTAGCAAAGCTGGAATATTCGGACGGAAGATACCTGCTTTTTCTCGACCAATCTGTTCTAAATCTGAACCCAGCCAGCTTTCGTGATCTTTGGCGATGGTGGTTACAATGGCAACATCAGGATCAATCAGATTGACGGCATCTAAACGGCCACCTAATCCCACCTCTAAAATGGCAAAATCTGGTTTTTGCTCAGCAAAAATGAGAAAGGCCGCTAAAGTGCCAAACTCGAAATACGTCAGGCTGATCTCTGCACGAGCCTGTTCGATCTGGCAAAACGCTTGGCAGATTAAATCATCACTAACGGGCTTACCTTCTAAGCAGATACGCTCGTTGTAATGCAAAAAATGAGGGGAGGTATAACAACCCACACGATATCCGGCATGACGTAGAACCGAGTCTAACATCGCCACAGTAGAGCCTTTACCGTTAGTGCCTGCCACTGTGATTACGTCACAAGGCAGGGTGGTCACTTGCAGGCGCTCAGCCACTTGGCGTAGACGATCCAGACCTAGGTCAATTTCGCTTGGATGTAGTGCCTCTAAATAAGCCAACCATTGTTGCAGGTTGGCACTTTCAGGGCTAAAAGAGGCCAAGCAGTCTATGCCGGATAAATCGCTCATGGTTTTGACCAATCTCAGTTAGCAGGCATCGCTGTAAGTTTGCGTAGAATTGAAGAGATTCTCTCACGCAGTTCATTGCGGTGCAAAATCATATCAACCGTACCGTGTTCTAACAGGAACTCACTGCGCTGGAAACCTTCTGGTAGTTTCTCACGTACTGTTTGTTCGATAACGCGAGGGCCTGCAAAACCGCATAGCGCAAATGGCTCTGCAATATTCAGATCACCTAGCATTGCCAAACTTGCAGACACGCCACCATAAACAGGGTCAGTCAGTACTGAGATGTAAGGCACACCTGCTTGTTTCAGCTTTTCTAGTGCTGCACTGGTACGCGCCATTTGCATTAAAGAGAACAACGCCTCTTGCATACGTGCGCCACCACTGGCTGAGAAGCAGATGAAGGGTATATTTTCAGCCAGAGCAAGCTCAGCCGCTTTTACAAAGCGCTGGCCTACAACTGAACCCATTGAGCCGCCCATAAAGTTGAACTCAAAAGCACAGGCAATAACAGGTACGCCTTGAACTGTACCTCGAATCACCAGCAATGCATCTTTCTCGTTAGTCTCTTTTTGCGCCGCAGATAAGCGGTCTTTGTATTTCTTAGAGTCTTTAAACTTTAGACGATCGACAGGTTCGATATCAGAAAATAGTTCTGTACGGCCTGTTTCATCCAAAAAGATGCCTAGACGTTTACGTGCAGTTAGGCGCATGTGGTGATCACACTTAGGGCAAACATTGTGTGATTTGTCTAGCTCAGGGCGATATAACACCGCTTCGCACTTTGGACATTTGTGCCACAGGCCTTCTGGAATGTTGTTGCGACGGTTTCGATCAGAACGCACGATCGAGGGAACAATTTTCTCTAACCAACTCATAAATTAAATACTTCTATAAAGTCGTATAACAGCTAGGCCGCCCTAAGGCGGCCAACGTAAATATGTAGAGCCTCGATCGCTTATTATGACAAGTGATCGAGTTAGTCTAAAGTAGAGTCTATCAGGCATCCATCGCTGAGCGCATCTCTTTCAGCACTTCTGTAAGCGCTGGCGCAATTTTCTCAGGTTGCTCACTGAGTTCAGCAATTTTATTCACCAAAACACTGCCAACAATCACGCCATCAGAGACTTTGCTGATAGCCGCTGCAGAGGCGCCATCACGAATACCAAAGCCAACTGCTACAGGAACAGAGGTCAATGCTTGTAACTCTGCAACCTTTTCAGCAACAGCTTCAGTGTCAAGCGCCGCAGACCCTGTTACCCCTTTGATTGAAACATAATAGAGGTAGCCAGATGCGTGGTTGGCTATTTTAGCTGCACGAAGGGCTGTAGTGGTAGGGGCAATTAAGAAAATTGTGTCAATTGCTTCTGCTTTTAGCACCGCAACTAGCTCATCTGCCTCCTCTGGCGGTAGGTCAACGGTTAAAACACCATCAACCCCTGCTTTTTTGGCAGCTGTTGCAAAGTTCTGATATCCCATATATTCAATTGGGTTTAAGTAGCCCATCAATACAACCGGAGTATCAGTATCGGTTTGGCGGAAGGTCTCTACCATTGCCAACACTTTGTTCAACGTAGTGCCTGCAGCTAAAGCGCGCTCACAAGCTTTCTGGATCACAGGGCCGTCAGCCATTGGATCAGAGAAAGGCATGCCAAGTTCGATCATATCTGCACCTGCTGCCACTAAGGCATGCATCAGCTCAACGCTGTACTCAGGTTTAGGATCGCCACCAGTGATGTAAGGGATTAGTGCTTTTTTACCTTGCTCGTTCAGTTGAGCAAACTTTTGTTCAATACGTGACATCGTCAACCTCACACCGTAATGCCATCAATGCCTGCAACCGTCAGGATATCTTTATCACCCCGACCTGACAGGTTGATAATAATATGCTGATCTGGACGCATGCTTTGCGCCAGTTTGCGACCATACGCTAAAGCATGGCTACTTTCTAATGCAGGCATAATACCTTCTGTGCGCGTTAACTCACGGAAAGCAGACAGCACCTCAGTATCATTGGCCGCCACATAGTTTACGCGACCAATATCTTTCAGATATGAATGCTCTGGGCCAACACCTGGATAGTCTAAACCAGCAGAAACTGAGTGAGTTTCAATAATTTGACCATCCTCACTTTGCATCAGATAGGTGCGGTTACCATGCAGCACACCGGGCTTACCCGCACAAAGCGGAGCGGCATGACGGCCTGTTTCAACACCATCACCACCTGCTTCTACACCATACATTTGAACATCGCTGTCCTGTAAAAATGGGTAGAACAAGCCAATGGCGTTAGAACCACCACCCACACAAGCCACTAGCGCATCTGGTAAGCGACCAATCTGCTTGAGAGATTGCTCACGGGCTTCACGGCCTGAAACGGCGTTAAAATCACGCACCAACATTGGGTAAGGGTGCGGGCCTGCTGCCGTACCAATGATATAGAACGTGCTATCAACATTGGTCACCCAATCGCGCAACGCTTCATTCATGGCATCTTTTAGAGTACGAGAGCCAGATTCAACAGGCACAACAGTGGCACCCAGCAACTTCATCCGGTATACGTTCAAAGACTGACGTTTAACATCATCCGCCCCCATATACACCACGCACTCAAGACCTAAGCGCGCCGCAACAGTCGCGGTAGCCACACCATGCTGACCTGCACCTGTTTCAGCAATCACACGAGGCTTGCCCGTGTACTTAGCCAAAAGTGCCTGACCAATGGTATTGTTGATCTTGTGAGCACCCGTGTGATTTAGGTCTTCACGCTTCAGATAAATTTGTGCACCACCCAGTATCCGTGACCATCGTTCTGCGTGATAAAGCGGTGAAGGACGACCCACATAGTGAGCCAGATCTTTGTCAAATTCAGCTTGAAAGGCTGGGTCGGCAGATAACTTTTTATAAGTTGCTTCCAGCTCTTCTAGGGCATAACTCAGTGTTTCAGAGACAAAGCGACCGCCATATGGGCCAAAGTGGCCTTTATCGTCAGGCAGTTGCATTAAGTCAGCATAGGTGTTCGCCTTGGTCACGGATTTGCACCTCTAATAAATGCATCAATTTTAACGGGGTCTTTTACCCCTTTGCGGGCTTCAACGCCACCGGAAACATCAACGCCATAAGGGCGAATCTGTTCTACCGCGGTTTGAATGTTTTCTGGTGTTAAACCACCAGCAAGAATAATAGGCAGGGGACAGTTTTTAGGGATCAACTCCCAGTTGAAAGTTTCACCAGTCCCCCCTGGCACGCCTGCGCGATAGCTGTCTAACAATAGCGCGCGAGCGGTGCTGTATTCGGTTATGGCAGTATGCACGGTTTCAGCATCTTTTACCCGTAATGCTTTAATCCAAGGTCGCTGGAATTGTTGGCAAAACTGAGCAGACTCGCTGCCATGAAACTGTAACAGATCGACCTGTGTTAATAGGCTAATACGAGAAACTTCGCTGGCTGGTTCATCAACAAAAAGTGCTACAGTGGTAATAAATGGCGGTAGCTGCTGAATGATTTCGGCTGCAGCTTCTGGCGTAATATATCTAGGGCTGGGCGGATAAAACACAAAGCCCAAAGCATCTGCGCCAAAAGTGATGGCGTCTAAGGCATCCTCAATACGAGTAATACCGCATATTTTGACTCTGGTACGGGGCATAGGGTCACTTAACAGGTCTGACGCACAAACCCTGTTTGTGCGGTAACGGCATTAAATTAGGTTCAGAAAACTTGGGCCAAGCGGCTCAACGGGCAGCGCAAACTGTTCTGGGTAAATCGCCTCGACAAAATACAGACCATTAGGCGGTGCTGTCACTCCTGCTTTGGTACGATCTCGCACTTGCAGTAACTCTTTTGTCCACTCAACGGGTTTAACCCCTTCACCGATAGGCAGCAATACACCCACGATGTTACGTATCATGTGGTGTAAAAAAGCATTGGCTTTAATCTCCAACACCACTAGCTGTCCCTGCCGAAACACTTTTGCTTCTTGGATCTCTCGCCAAGGGGTATTAGATTGGCAACCTGCGGCCCGAAAGGATGAAAAATCATTTTCACCCAATAAACTTTGCACCGCCTCATGCATTTTATCGGCATCTAGGTACTGATCATGCCAAGTCAGCTGATCATGCATCAACGCAGGACGAATGCGGTTGTTATAAATGACATAGCGATAGCGGCGCGCTGTTGCCGAGTAGCGGGCATGAAAGTCATCAGAGACAGGCTGTGCCCAGCGCACCACTATATCATTAGGCAAATTGGCGTTGCAGCCATATACCCAAGCTTTGCTTGAGCGTATGGCTACAGAGTCAAAGTGAACGATTTGGCTACAACCGTGTACACCAGTGTCGGTACGACCTGAGCACAGCACTCGTATCGGTTCATTCGCAACTTTGCTAATAGCAGCTTCAAGGGTTTCTTGAACACTGCTGACACCGGGTTGCTGGGCTTGCCAGCCGTGGTAGGCGGAGCCGTTATACTCAATAGACATGGCATAACGACCCGGACGACCATTATCATCAGAAATTACAGAGAACAAATTCATATCAGCTTTGCAGTGACTCCATCAGCTTTTGGGCCGACATTTTTTGTATAGAATTACCACGTTCGATCACTTCTTTCAGAGCGTCAATAGCTGAACTGTTATTCCCCATATCAATATAAGCACGCGCTAAGTCAAGCTTAATCTCAGGGTCTTCATTCTCATCCAGAATGTCATCAATGTTCAAACTGCTATCTGAGTCATCGGACAGCAGGTCATCTTCTGTCATGCTGATATCAACAAGATCATCTAGACTACCTAAATCAGATAAGTCACTTAGCTCATCCAAACTTGGCGACAGATCAATCAGCTCATCGTCATTTTGAAGATCTTGATCTACTAAACTTTCAACAGCATCAACGTCGTAAGCATTGCTTGTATCAGTGCTGGATAGCATAGATAGGTCACCCAAGTCTTCTAACAAAGACTCAGTATTGTGCTTCATATCTTGCTGTGTTTTTTCTAGCTCTTGATCAAGCGCGCTATCTAGCTCGTAATCAAACTCATCATCAGAGAAGTTAAGATCAGTCAACTCGAAATCATCGTCATCTAACGGATCAGGCTCACCTAGATCCATTGGTGTCAGATTGATCATCGGCTCATCATCGTCACTATCAGACTCTTCACCCAAGTCCAGATCAACAAGCTCTATATCCATATCTGATAAGTCATCAACAGAAGCACCAGTCGACTCGGCATAACGGCCAAAGTCACGCTCTAATGCATCTAGCTCACTGTTCAGGTCAATGTCTTCATCTACAGACGCTGTATTGACTTCATCAGCATTGAGCTCAAGCAGGTCTAATGGCTGAAAGTCATCATCAGCATCAAGCTCTACCGTAGAGTTTGCATCGCTGCTGTAGAGCTTGCTCTGTAATGCAAGCGCTGCTGTTAAGCTGCTGATGTCACTAGTACTTTGTAGCGCTCTGAGTTCATGATCAAAAGTAGCCTCATCTTTCAGCTCTACCAGAGTTTCCATAAACTTCAAGCGAAGCTCATTACTTTCAGGTACTTCTGAAAGTGTGCGCTGCAATACCGCAGCGGCTTGCACCGTTTCACCTGCTACTAGATAAGCATCTGCCTCAGCAATTGCATCCTTTACCGTCTCAGCATCAGCATCGTCGATAGTTGCATCAGCCTCTTCAACTTCTGTTGCAGGACTCTCATCATCAAAGTCAAAGTCTAGAGGCTCTAATGCGGCTAGCTTATCGTTGCTTTCTAGGGTTTCAGCTTCGGTTTCATCAGTCAGATCAATGATGTCATCTTCACTGTTTGTGTCAGTATCACTTTCCCTGTGATCCAGATCAGTGGCCTCAATATCATCATCTAAAGCGTCAAACTCTAGATCTACCATATCAAAGCCAGAGTCTGTGTTATCGAGATTATCCTGAGCCAACATATTAACCTCATCAGCAGTATCTTCTGCTAATGGGCTTGCTGCCATTGACTCAGCTTGGACGAAAGGGACTTTTAACTCAGCGCCCTCCTCTTCCTCTGATTTCACATCAACTTCTTCATCAAGATCAAAGTCTAGATCGCCTAGATCTAAGTCACCTAAGTCATCATCAATACTATCATCTGAGTTTGATGCTGTAGTGCTGGCATCTGCCGCACCTAAGTCATCCAGCTCAAAATCCATCTCGCCAAAATCATCACTCAGGTCGTCGCTCAGATCATCAGATAGATCAGCTGCACCTAACTCATCATCAAGAGACAAGTTGTCATCAATAGACAGCTCTTCAGCTCCGTCACTCAGCTCTTGGCTATCCAAGCTATCAAACTCTAAGTTATCCAGCTCTGTATCAGCAAAGTCGCTTAGTGTGTCGTTACTGCTGCTATCGGCATCACCTAAATCATCAAGGCTAAGATCACCTAACGCCATATCATCATCGTTAAGATCAGAGCCTAAATCACCATCCAAACTTAGGTCATCATCCAAGCTAAGGTCGTCATCTAGGCTATCTAATGCAGCCGCACCAGCAACCGCAGCGCCAGCCGCAGCAGTAGCACCAATAGCTGTCGCTGCCCCATCACCGACTACGTCAGCCCCTGATTTTGCTACTTTAGGTGCTTGCGCTTTGCGGCGGCGCATCACCATCAGTACTAAAATCAAAGCCAAAATTGCAGCCGCAGCGCCGCCTAGCATCAATGAGTTTTTCTTTAAGGAGTCGACTAAAAAAGTGCTTGGATCAAGGGATTCTTGTTCCTGCTTTTCAATCACAAAAGGTTTAATGGGTTGTGCTACAGGCTCTGCTTTCACAGGCGTTTCTATAGGAGCCGCCTCAGCTTTAACCTCAGTATTAGCTTTATTAGCTTCAGCAGCTAAATCTAAACCAATTGCACCTGCCGCCGCAGGTTGTCCCATTGCAGCAGCGCCAACCATAGCAACTGGGGCAACAGGCACCGCTACATCTGTTGTCGGCGCTTCCGGCTCTACCACATTGCTCATGGAGCTATCAGCAGGTTTCTTACCTGCTAAAAGTTCATTTTGCTTAGCAAGCATGGTTTCCATTGCTGCTAGCTGTTCATCTTTTAGGCGGATTAGCTTTTGTAGTGTGCCAACCTGCTTTTGTAGTTCATCTAAGCGGCTAGACAGTTCAGCATTTTCACGTTGAGACTGATCTAAGCGCTCGTCTTTTAGGGCGATTTTCTGCTCTAACTCAGCGGCTGGAGGCATATCACCAGTCGATGCTTCAGGTTTATCGCTCACTAATGTCAGTTTGTCATTATTTACGGGGGCGGCCTTTGCCTCAACTGCAGCTGGAGCAGGAGGTGCTTTCTTCAATGCCACCCAAGCCTGATTCTGACGCGCTACTTCGCGAATAGCTTCCAGTTCACTACGTTTCAACATCGCCTTTTCACTTGGAATCAACAGGGTACTACCTGTTTCCATGTTATTGATGTTAGCGGTAGGGAATGCATCTGGGTTGGCGTCTTGAATCGCCAGCATCGCTTGTTTAATTGTGATGTTGTTATTAGGGCGGTTTTTACGCGCTAAACTCCACAAGGTGTCAGTTGCCGTTGTTTTTATACGGCTAGCACCTTCTTCAACCAAGTTACCTGCGGCAGGTGCTGCTAAAGGTTGAGCCACACGATTATTACGTGCTAAAGCCGTGCTGGTAGGCGGTGTATAAGATGGAGGATCTAGCAGGAAGGTGTATTCCCGCATTAACTGCCCTTGAGGCCATTCAACTTCTAATAAGAAGTTCAGAAATGGCTCTTTGATAGCCGTTCGACTGCTCAACTCAATATAAGCGCCATTTGCCCCTTGGCGGACATTGAAATTAAGGTTCTGTAAGAAAAATTGGCGATCTAGCCCTGCTTTTGCGAAAGCGCTTTCGCTTGCCAATTTAACACGAATCTCTGAAGCCGAAACCCCTTCGGTTTGAGCCAATTGAATGGTTGCATTCAATGGCTGATTCAGAGAGGACAGCAACTCGGCTTCACCGAGCCCAAGCCCCAACGCGAAGGGACTACTTAACATCCCTAGAGTGGCCAGGGTACCTGCCAGCTTGCGCACCATATTCCTGATTCCTTAACTCTTGTACTGTCCGATGGCAGTACGGCCGACCAATAATAGAGAACAATAACGAGGTCTATTACTAGTAGATACTTTGATGACAGTAACTTTTATCAATAATTATACTGATTGTACACAGCATCAAAGACTCATTCCTAGTATTTCTAGGTTTAGGTCATTCTTTTTGTTGTGCTTTTTATAACCTTTGCAGTCGTAACGCAAGATTTGAGCCAATATTACTACTATTTGAAGTTTGAACTATAGAAGCATTTCAAAATCAAGGTGTTAACTCAGTGGTGACGCTTTGCCACTTTACTGCCTCCTATTTTAAGCAGTGAAAGAAGGCTCTTCCGTTAAAGCCAGTTGGATTATCTAGGCTTATGCTTGCCGCCACAACGGAAAAAGCCTGCCGAAGCAGGCTTTTTAGTCCGTAGCGCTAGAGTTAGTCTTCTAGCAGAATACGCAACATACGACGCAGAGGCTCCGCCGCACCCCATAACAACTGATCACCCACGCTGAAAGCGTTCAGGTATTCATTGCCTAGGTTCATTTTGCGCAGGCGACCAACAGGAATACTTAGCGTGCCAGTCACTTTTGCTGGGGTCAATTCACGGGCTGTAATATCACGCTCGTTAGGAATCACTTTCACCCAGTCATTGGCCGATGCGATCATCGCTTCGATCTCGTCCATCGGTACATCTTTTTTCAGCTTGATGGTAAACGCTTGGCTGTGGCAGCGCATTGCACCAATACGTACACAAGTGCCATCAATCGGGATTGGGCTATCGCTTAGACCTAAAATCTTGTTGGTTTCAGCAAAACCTTTCCACTCTTCACGGCTTTGGCCATTGTCCAGCTTAGTGTCGATCCAAGGAATCAAAGAACCCGCCAATGGCGCACCAAAGTTGTCGATTGGCATTTGGTCGCCACGAATGGTTTCTGCAACCAAACGGTCAACATCTAGAATGGCAGAAGAGTCGTGTAACTGGTCTGCAACTGCACCATGCACAATACCCATCTGCTTGATCAGTTCGCGCATATGACGTGCACCGCCACCTGAAGCCGCTTGGTAAGTCATAGAGGTCATCCACTCTACCAAGTTGTTTTCAAATAGACCGCCTAAGCCCATTAGCATCAAGGATACTGTGCAGTTACCGCCGACATAGGTTTTGATCCCTTTTGCCAGACCATCTTTGATCACATGCATGTTCACCGGATCAAGAATGATGATGGCTTCTTTGTCCATGCGCAGAGACGAGGCCGCATCGATCCAGTAGCCATTCCAACCTGCTGCACGCAGTTTTGGATAAACCTCTTTGGTGTAATCACCACCTTGGCAGGTGATAATAATGTCTAGCGCTTTTAGCTCATCAATATCGGTAGCGTCTTTTAATGCTGGAGCTGCTTTGCCAAAATCAGGCGCAGCTTGACCCGCTTGAGAGGTGGTAAAGAAGATCGGTTCAATGTGAGCGAAGTCACCTTCGTCCTGCATGCGCTGCATCAGTACGGAACCTACCATGCCGCGCCAGCCAACTAGACCTACACGTTTTAGAGCCATTTGTTCACCTATGGATATCTTTAAAAAATCGCCTTTAAGAACAGTGGATAAAAGCACTTAAAGGACAAAAAATCACAAAAGTGCGTGCGAAGTTATGCACGCACTTTCGATTACAGGCGAGGGTTAATTACAATGCTGCAACTACAGCATCGCCCATCGCTTCAGTACCAATCTGAGTGCAACCTGCTGACATAATATCGCCAGTACGCAGACCTTGATCGAGCACTTTTTCTACCGCAGCTTCAATACGTGCCGCTGCCGCTTCTTCGTTCAGTGAATAACGTAACATCATTGCAACAGACAAAATAGTAGCCAATGGGTTAGCTAGGTTTTGACCTGCAATATCAGGCGCTGAACCATGGCAAGGCTCGTACATGCCTTTACCATTTTCGTCCAGAGACGCAGAAGGCAGCATACCGATAGAACCTGTTAACATTGCCGCTTCATCCGACAGGATATCGCCAAACATGTTCCCTGTTACCAGTACGTCGAATTGCTTAGGTGCTTTCACCAATTGCATCGCCGCGTTATCAACCAGCATGTGCGACAGCTCAACATCTGGGTATTCTTTTGCCAGCTCGGTCATCACCTCTTTCCACAGCACTGTCACTTCCAGTACGTTGGATTTGTCGATAGAGCATAGGCGCTTGTTGCGTTTCTGAGCCGCTTCAAAAGCTTGACGACCAATTCGACGAATTTCAGTTTCGTTGTACACATAGGTGTTGAAACCTTCACGATCACCGTTTTCCAGCGTACGGATACCACGAGGTTGACCGAAGTAAATACCGCCAGTCAGCTCACGTACGATCAGAATATCCAGACCCGCCACAATCTCAGGCTTTAAGCTTGAAACCTCTGCCAGTTGTGGATAAAGAATCGCAGGACGCAGGTTGGCAAACAGACCCAGTTTAGAACGAATCGCCAACAAGCCTTTCTCTGGACGTTTCTCCATTGGGTTAGCATCCCACTTAGGGCCGCCCACGGCACCCAATAGAATTGCATCAGCAGCCTGAGCTTTTTCTAGTGTAACAGCAGGTAGAGGCTCGCCCGTGGCGTCCACAGCCGCACCACCGATCAAGGCCGCATCAATTTCGATGTCCAGATTCAGCGCGCCTAATACTTTTACCGCTTCTTTAATGATCTCTGAGCCGATGCCGTCACCCGGTAACACCAATACTTTTTTAGTCATCACACAATCCATCTCATTTACAATCAGTTATCTTCAAAATTCAATGCAGCTTAGCTGAACAACCAAGGCGATTGTGCCTTACGGTTGGCTTCATACGACTTGATCTGTTCCGCATTTTCTAGCGTTAAGCCGATATCATCTAAACCATTCAACAGGCAATGACGACGGAAATCATCGACATCAAATGCGATCTCACGACCTGCTGGCGTGCGAATCACTTTGGCCTCCAGATCAACGGTCAACTGATAACCTTCTGCGGCTTCAGTTTCTTTAAATAAGCTGTCAACAATCGCTTCGTCTAATACGATTGGCAGAATGCCGTTTTTAAAGCAGTTGTTGTAGAAAATATCCGCATAGCTTGGTGCAATCACACAGCGGAAACCAAAATCCAACAACGCCCAAGGCGCGTGCTCACGGGAAGAGCCACAGCCAAAGTTTTGGCGCGCCAGCAACACTGAAGCCCCTTGGTAACGCGCTTGGTTCAAAACGAAATCAGGGTTTAGCGGACGACCTGAGCAGTCTTGATCCGGCTGACCTTCATCTAAATAACGCAGCTCATCAAACAGGTTCGGGCCAAAGCCTGAACGCTTGATCGACTTCAAAAACTGCTTTGGAATGATCATGTCGGTGTCGACATTGGCTCGGTCCATTGGGGCAACCAAACCTTGTAACTGAGTAAACTTATCCATTTCTAGCCTCCGGTTTAGTGAGCAGCGTCAGCGTTTAAAACATCACGAACATCAACAAAGTGGCCTGCGATTGCTGCCGCAGCCGCCATGCCCGGACTCACCAAGTGGGTACGACCACCAAAGCCCTGACGACCTTCAAAGTTACGGTTTGAAGTTGAAGCACAGTGTTCACCTGCACCTAATTTGTCAGCATTCATCGCCAAACACATAGAGCAACCCGGCTCGCGCCACTCAAAACCTGCTGCGATAAAGATTTTATCTAAACCTTCCGCCTCTGCTTGCTGTTTTACCAAGCCAGAACCCGGCACCACCAAAGCCTGCTTCACGTTAGCGGCTACTGTTTTGCCACGCGCTACTGCTGCTGCTTCTCGCAGGTCTTCAATGCGCGAGTTGGTGCAAGAACCGATAAAGACGCGATCTAGCTTGATATCTTTGATCGCTTGGCCTGCGTTTAATCCCATGTACTCTAAGGCGCGGGTGTAGGCTTTCTTCTGATTTTCATCGGTTTGATCAGCTGGACTTGGCACTTGTGCGTTAACCGATACCACCATCTCTGGCGAGTTACCCCAAGTCACTTGTGGTTCAATATCTGCGGCTTCTAACTCAACTACGGCATCAAATACCGCATCGGCATCCGAGTGCAGATCTTGCCACTGAGCAACCGCCATCGCCCACTGATCGCCTTTAGGCGCAAATGGACGACCTTTCACATAGTCGATGGTGTTTTGGTCAACCGCCACTAAACCAACTCGCGCACCCGCTTCAATCGCCATGTTGCAGATGGTCATACGACCTTCCATCGACAGGGCTTGAATCGCTTCACCACCAAACTCAATGGCGTAGCCGTTACCACCTGCTGTACCGATTTTGCCAATCACGGCCAACACGATATCTTTACCCGTAATGCCTTTGCCCAGCTTGCCGTTCACTTTCACCAGCATGTTTTTCATTTTGCGCTGGATTAAGCATTGCGTCGCCAATACGTGCTCAACTTCAGACGTGCCAATACCGTGTGCCAACGCACCAAAAGCACCATGAGTGGCCGTGTGAGAGTCACCACACACAACGGTCATCCCCGGCAAAGTTGCACCTTGCTCTGGGCCAACCACGTGAACAATACCTTGGCGAATGTCGTTGATTTTGAATTCGGTAATGCCAAAGTGATCGCAGTTCTCATCCAGTGTCACCACTTGGATTTTTGACACAGGATCTTCAATACCATCGTTACCTGCTTTACGCTCTTCAAGAGTGGTAGGCACGTTATGATCAGGGGTCGCCAAGTTGGCATCTAAGCGCCAAGGCTTACGATTAGCCAGCTTTAAGCCTTCAAACGCCTGCGGCGAGGTCACTTCATGCAGCAGTTGACGGTCGATATAGATTAACGCCGTGCCATCATCGCGCTCTTGTACCAAGTGGGCATCCCACAACTTGTCATACAGGGTTTTGCCAGCCATTGCTTAGCTCCTCATCATTTAAAATTATTTCACCTCTTACGGGTGTTGCAGCCAGTGTAGGGTTTGAAGTTCGATAACACAAATTCATATTTTTTATTGATTAGATTCCATTTAGTTATCACTCGATCTAAGCTTGTCCTATATCAATAGATGAGATTCGCCTGATGGATACACAGTCTTTACAAGCCTTTATTGCCGTGGCTGAAACACAGTCATTTTCCCGTGCAGCAGAGCGTCTACATCTAACCCAGCCTGCTATCTCAAAACGTATCGCCAATTTAGAGCAGCAGTTAGGCGTACAACTTTTAGACCGAATTGGCCGACAAACCCATCTGACCGAAGCCGGACAAGCCTTAATGCCAAGGGCGCAAAAAGTACTGGTGGAATTGGAGGACACACGCCGGATGCTCAATAACCTGAATGGTGAAATCGCTGGTTCGTTGGTGCTGGGCACCAGTCATCATATTGGCCTACACCGTTTACCGCCGATTTTGAAAAGCTTCACGCAGGACTATCCACAGGTGAAGTTGGATATGCGCTTTTTAGATTCCGAACAGGCTTACGAAGGAATTCAGCAGGGGCGTTTAGAATTGGCGGTGGTGACATTGTCACCCCATCAGCACCCGATGCTGAAAGTGGTGCCGATTTGGGAGGACAAATTGAAGCTAGTCGTGGCAAAAGATCATCCGCTGACCAAGCTTAAAAAAATCAGCCTTGAGACCTTAACCGATTACGATGCGGTTTTGCCGGGCTTTCAAACCTTTACCCGTGGCATTGTGGAAACGGCATTTGCCAAAAAAGGCTTGCAGCTACAAGTGGCGCTGTCGACCAACTATATGGAAACCTTAAAAATGATGGTGTCGATTGGGTTAGGTTGGAGCTTACTGCCTGAAATCCTCACCGATGACAGTATGCAAGTGCTCGAACTACCTGAAGTGCAACTGACCCGCCCTCTAGGTTATCTCTATCACAAAGAACGTACCTTATCGAATGCGGGCAAAGCCTTGATTCAGTTATTGGAGGCATAGGACAGAGTGTGTTCATAGCACTTATCTATGAGTTAGTCATTAAGCTCTAAGAGCCTCTCCTATGCTTAATACTTTCCATCCTAAACTTTTAGCTTTCTCAGTTGCTAAATCGTTAACTGAGATACCTAGCTTATGCTTAGGCCATGCTAAGTCTAGTGTCGTGATATATTCATTTGCAGATGACATAAGATCGTAATGCACTACAGGCATGGCTTTTCCCGCGCTTTCATACTGATATAGCAAGCCTTCAAATGCCTTATCAGCCATTTTGCGTACCTCAGTCCAATTTCGATTATGGATAAGCCCTTGCTCTTTTCTTAGCTTATTGATCTGTAGCATATCGTTATGTTTAACACGCATATATTCATGTTTTGGCTGCTTTCTGTGGCAGTCAATACAAAGCGACATCAAATTATCAGTGCTGTTTTGGCGCTTATTGCCATTGATGTGATGAGTGTGTAACAAGCCTTTATTATTCGTTAGTATTACGAGACAAGACTCACATTGGTAATTTTTCAATCGTCGATAGTTTGCCGATATTTGAGACCAATCATCACTGTAACCTCCCTCATCAATCATTGCGGGGCGGTCAGGCATAGATTTAAACAGAGTGCTATATGTGGATAAAAACTCTGCAATGCTGAACTTACTGAAAACTCTATCTCTGTCTTGTCGATAACCATTGTAGTTCAGATAGTTAAGGCAGTTTTTACACACTGCCAATTCTACTTCAGCGGTACGGTTAGACCCTCCGTAATAAGAGGTTCCAAAAATCTCAAACTTACCACTGGTATTGTAAGTGGCCTTGTAGCGATCAAAGCGATTTTGTCTACGCATTTTGTCAAGAGTAGAGCAGTCCGCAACATGGAACCTATTACCAATATTCTGGCCGCTAATAACAGCCTCAATATTACCGCCATGATCAGGAATAAAGAGTAAAACCTGACGCCCACGAACACTGAGAACACCATTTTGAGTGCTAAGATCATCAAGTGTAATATCAAGACCAGCAGTGCTTGATAGCTCTTGATCCAGCTTTAGGTCAGATGCGCTACTCATATCAATATCGAAGTCTGCTTCATATTCACCCATTTTTTTGACGTTTTGCCATAATGCGGAAAAATCTGCTTTTAACTTCACTTATTCAGCTCCAAAATCTGGCGCATTTGAATATCTGCATTAGTGATGACACGAAAAGTCACTCGTCTTGAACGTGACTTTATCTCTTGTCCATTTTCATCTAGAACAGGTCGAGATGAGGACAAACCAACAGCGGCGAAATGGCGTTTAATCCAACTACTGTAGGGTGAGGCATCACCCAATTGATAGACGTAAGCAAGTACACTTCGTGTACGGCCTTGGGACAATTCCATGTTAAGGAAGTAAGCATCTGTGTCGTTAGAATAGCGATTCCAAATACTGCTGGTGTGCCCTTCAATACGCACTTCATTGATTGAACCAGAAAACTTAGACAGCACCGCCATATAACGAGGGAAAAACTCTGATAACAGCGCTTTATATTTCTGGTTTAAATCTATTTTACCTTGGGCAAATAGTACATCTGGAGATTGAAAGGTGAAGGTTAAAGACTCTTGATCAATTACTGCATCCCAGCGGCTTAGATCTTTTTCAAACTCTTGCATTAGTTGTTCATAAATGGCGACCTGATTTTCTTGATAGGCAACTGCGACCTCTTTAATTTTATCGCGCTCAATAAAAGCACTACGCATGAGCGCAATGGCAATAAATAAGAAAACCATCATCAAACCTGCCATAAGGTCAGAGACGGATAGCCAATGAGACTCCTCTTGCTCTGACTTTTTTGGCCTAAATAAGTGGCTCATAATTAATTATCCCCATGCATACGGGTTACTTTATGCATTGCGGTAATTAGTTTTTGGTAATCATCAGTAAATTTGCCTGTAATGCTTGCTAGTGCTTTACCCATATCATTCATCACCGCATTCAGCTAGTGGTTCAATGCTTCATCTAGCATTCGAACTTGTTTTTGTACCGCTTCAGCGGTGTCTTTTAATGCCTCATCGGCATGTTGGCTTACACCTTTTAATACTCGCTGGTGTTCCAGCATCTGTTGTTCAGCTTGTTCTTTAAAAGCAATCATCATTTCATTACGCATTGCGTCTAGATGTTGCTCAAACTTTAAGCGCACACGGTCTGTTTCAGTTATCAACGCCTGCGACGTTTGACTAAATGTCTCATGCAGCTTTTGATTGTCGGTTGTTAGCTCAAAAACAAGGCTACGGAAAATAGCCGCAATTTCTGCCTGTGATTCGTTGAACATAGTCCTAGTTTTTTGGTTGTTTTCGGCAATCAGATCAGCACTATTAATCAGTTCTTTATTCGCTTTTTCTGAGTTGATAACAAGTTCAGTCGCACTATTTATCACTGCTTTTTCAAGTGATTCTGAACTATCAAGTATACCGATACGCATTTCATTAGCAGCACCTGTGACATCCATCACCATAGATTCGCCAGCAGTTTTAAGGCCATCCGTTAATATTTTGCTACTTTGTCCTACGCTATCGGTCATTGAGGTTGCACTATTGGCAACAGATTCTTGCAGTGACGTGGTACTTTGCAGAATACCCTCAGATAGCGTATTCGCTGCACCAGTGATGCCGACTAAAACAGATTCGCTAGCGGTTTTAAGGCTACTGGTGAGAGTCTGACTTGTATCCGCCATACCTTCTGTGATTGAAACTGTCGCGTGTTTCATCCCCTCAACAGCCAGATCTATTTGTGCTCGTATTTCTGGTACAGCTTCAACCGCTCGATCTCTAATCTCTCGAAAAGCATCAAGGTGTTGTTTAAGAACTTCAATTTGGTGTTGATTGACTTCCATTACCACTTTCAATGCAGCCATGTTTTCAGGAATCGCTTTAGACTCCACACTGATATGGCTTACAGCCTGTTCTGTTTGAGTAATCGCACTCACACCTTGCTGATACTGAACAGACATTTCGGCTAGTTGCTGCTTATAGTTTTCTTGCCATTGCACCAGTTCTAAAACCGCAGCATTAAGCTGTTTGAAGTTCTCGCCGAACTGCTCAATTAGATTGTTATTAAAATCACTGATCACCTCTTTAAGGGCATTAATAACCTGCTCTGTTGCAGATTTTGAAAGCATATCAGCGAAATTTTGTAGGTTGACCCATAGCCGATCTTGGAACTCTGAAAAGTTTTTCTGTTGTGTTTGCGCAGCCTCGTTAATGGCAGTAAGGGCATAAGGAATTGGCTCAATAACGGCAAGGGTGTTTCTATGCTGCGAGGCTATGTCCGACCTGAGCAGGGTTACCTGCCCCTTTAAGCTGTCACCACTATCATCTGTGAGCGTACTGAGTATTGCTTTGTGCTGATCAGTAAGGTCTAAACGTAATTGACGCAGTTGCCCAACTAAACTGGTATCGCTATCACCACCAATGGCTTCCTTAAGACTAACAACATGATCAGACTGTTTTTTTAGCTCAAGTAACAGCTCAAATGCGCCCACCTCCTCTTCATCAATACCACTAGGTGTATCAGGAGAAATCCAACCAGTGGCATCCACTAGCTTGTATAGAATGGATAGTGTCATACCAACAAGGCTGGTAAGGAAGGCCGTTTTTAAACCTTCCAACAAATAGCCAATACTTTGATCAATATGATCAACATCAAAACCAAGCAAACCAGCAATAATGCCCGCAAAAGTACCTAAAATGCCTAAGGTGGTTAGAAATGTTGGAGTATATTGTGTAAATCCATGACACTTATTTGCCTTTCTAAAAATAAGCGCCAATACAAAAGTAATTGCAAGAAAGACTAAAATAATATCGGTCAAGGTAGAGGGCGCAGTGGTACGCAGTATGCTTTCAATCGGCTGGGATAACATTATTCAGTCCATTAAATTTAAGAGTGCAATTACAAAGTAATTTTAGATGATGAAATGGCTTCTTGTAGGGTTATTAATCCCTTAATAACATCACATTAATTTAGTCTATTTTATTAAAACAGATAGATTGAGATAACACCATGTGCAAGCTTAATTTGAGACTATTTTCTCAAACGTTGCCAAATTAATGCCTGCTTTCATATTCATATCTTCTGCACCACTCACCTTTTATTAATTCAAAGGATTGTAAAACCACATCGACAGACTGGCGGCCACCCACATCATCGCACCATAAGGCAAGTTGCTGCGTAACACCTGTTTGGCACTGATAAAGTAGCGCCCGCGCATGGATAAATTCATGCCCGACATGGGGCTACAAGCCGTGCCAATCGCCCAACTGGCTAAGAACAACATGGCTAACAGATCAATCGGTGGCTGAGTGGGCAACAACAAACCGCTTAAACTGGCAATGCTGATAACAGGATGTACGCCCAATAACGAGAGCAACAGCATCACCAGTAACAATAGACTGGTGACAACAGGGGTTAACTCAGGAATAGGCAGTTGATCGGCATATAAAGTGAATACCACTCCAAGACCTGCCGCCATAGTACCCGCGCTTAAAAACAGCGCCAATTCGCCCCCCATTTTAGCGAGACGGTTTTGGCTGTGCTCCAGTAACCTCTGCTTCAATGGTGCTTTATGAATCAGCAAAACCAAAATGGTGATGCTGGGCGCTAAAATACTGATCACCTGAATGATCGAAAGATCAGGCAACAGCCAACGACACAACACCACCGCACTGGCTAAAATAACGGGCAGTATTAAATTGCTCACCTGCATGGGATAACCCACAAACTGATTGGCCTTTGGGCGAATCTCAAAATAGGTGATCAACAACCCTAAGATCGCCATCGGGATACCCGCCTGAATAAGATGCATCAGTTGCGCACCCGGCGCATAGGTCAAAGACACCGCCACCGCTGCAAAAAAAGGTGACCAAAAAGCCGCTGCACAGAACCCCCGTGACAACACTTTCATCTGATCCACTTGAATCTCGGCACCACAAGGGTACGTAACACCAGCACAACAACTATCATTGTTGCTATCAGCAATAGACTCTCGTTTCGCACGGGCAAACCGATCCGCCATGATAAAAACAATCGACATATTAATCACGGCACCAAACAGGTGTACGCCCAATATCGACTGCAACAATGCACTTTTACCACTGGGTAAAGCCTTTTGTGGTTTGTTGCCCGTTAAATCGACCAGTGATAAAAAACTGACCGCCATTAACATCGCCAACAAAGGGGTATTAGCGCTGAGCGCCCGTTCGATAGGCAATGCTTGCTGTTGTAAACCACCCCATAACAAACCTGAAATGCCAATGCCTAAAAGCACACCTGCTTGGCGCTGCGTTGCCTTATTTAACCCCGACCAAGACAAAGCCAATGCACCCCACAAACACAAAGCGGGCATTAATAAAGGTATTGCGGTGATAGGGCGGGTCGCAGTCAGTAACAGCGCAAGGGCCATTAACAAACCCACAATGTTTTTCATGGTAGGGGCCTAGTGTGTTCAACACGCATCAGTCAGCGTAAAAATGAATTAGAGCAGAGCTGAAACAGAATAGCTATGGCACAAACTGAACAGCTGACGAATAATCTTTTGAAGCCTCTGCTGTGATTTGTTTCGCTACATTTGTAGCGCTACGCTACAATTATGGCAGCATTTAAATAAAGGAGCTCATTATGTCGACTGCCAGCATCCGCCTTGATCAAGAACTTGTAGATAAAGCTGCCATCATGGCCAAAGCTCTCAATCGTACCACCCCTAAACAGATTGAACACTGGGCTAAAATTGGGGAAATGATGGAAGACAACCCAGATTTACCTTATGAGTTTGTTCGACAAGCCATTATCGCTAAAGCTGAAAAAGAGGCCGGTAAACTTGAGGCATACAGTTTTGGCTAATATTACACAGGTTCTACAAACCCCTTCATTCAAGAAAAGCGTTAAAAAACTCCACTCAAACCAAAAAGCGGATCTCGACAATGCGGTAAAAGCACTGATCGAGAACCCACGTTTGGGCGAGCAGAAAAAAGGCGATTTGTCTTTTCTGCGTGTTTATAAGTTCAAAATGAGCAAACAGCTCACATTTCTTGGCTATAGCTATCAAGAAGGCACCGTAATACTTGAGTTGATCGCGCTAGGCGTACACGAAAACTTTTATAGGGATATCAAAGGGGTGTGAGTACTAGATAGAACTGTCACTTAACCAAAACACCCAGTTCAATTCGCTTCTTTTTACTTAAACCACTTGCCACAATTTTATACGATTCAGATAAATAGTACTGAAGTTGCTCGTCAAGATGCCCCTCAGTGTCGATTTGTTGAATCCATTTCATACCACGATTTGCAAAGTACGGTGCAGGTTGATAGCCCTCACAATGACTTAGAAAATCAAAATTTACATCTGATACTTTAAACGTGAAAGCCGCTTGTCCCTTCGGGCTCCAGCCACCTATTGCAAACACTTTACCACCAACCTTCCATACATCTGAGTTACCCCATTGAACAACATGGCTTGTAGCCGGAAAAGACGCACAGAACGCATTAAACTCATCATAATTCATATTGTTCATCCTTAAAGCGCATAACGCCGCCAATATGCAACATACTGATAGACTTAGATAAAACCTGAAGAGGTTTTGTCGTTAGCCTAGAGCTTTTTCTATTCGGTGTTTTTATCAACATCCACCACATAGTGACCTTGCAACCAATTTCTGCCTAGTAGCAGACGATAATCCATACGGCTACGGTCATTCAGCGTTACCAAAATGGTTCTGGTCGAGCCATGCCATTTTATAAGCAACGGGACAACGTATCTGCGTTCGGTCTGTTCTGCCGTTCTGACGCTAACAACCGACGCCACACGAGTTTCGATTCTTTTAGACTGCCCCTCTTTGGTGACAAGATCAAACGAGATAGGCTGACCTTGAAGATCACCCGATAGATCCAACTCGATGTTTTCGGCATGAATGCTAGAGGTTTTTGCACCAGTATCCACTCGCGCTTTAAAGCGTAGCTCCGCGTCTGTGACCAAGACCACTTCAGTTGCGCCCACAACCTGTTTTTGTGGCTCAGCCTTAACTGGCATCGAGGCGAAAGACAACACCGCCAGAAGAAAACCCGTGGTAACACATTTCATCTATTGGAACCTAATCACGGCTATCGTTACAAAAAAGGCTGCTTAATCAGCAGCCTTTCCCTAATCACATCAGATGCGACCTAAACAATAAACTTACCAGCCTCTGCTTTTAAGTCTGCTGCCAGTTTGGAGAGCTGATGCACTTGCTGTTCACTTTCCTTGGCATCATCAGCAAGGTCATGAGCAACCGAGCGAATGCTCTGGGTGTTATGGTTGATTTCATTACTGATAGAGGCTTGCTGCTCTGTAGCGGCGGCAATCTGTTCAGACAGTACGCTAATTTGTTGCACTGCGCTGACAATTTGCACCAACATATCTTGCGCGCCACGCGCTTCTTGCACGCTACTCTCGGCTAGGCTTCGGCTTGAATCCATCAAGCTGGTGGCCTCTAGGGCTGAGCGTTGCACAGACTCCATCACGTGTTGAATCTCATTGGTTGAGCTACTGGTACGTTGTGACAGGTTACGTACTTCATCGGCTACCACCGCAAAGCCTCGGCCTGCTTCACCCGCTCGTGCAGCTTCAATAGCGGCATTAAGTGCTAATAAGTTGGTCTGTTCGGCAATTTCTTCGATGGTTGCCAATATGCCGCTAATACCTTGGGCGCTGGTATTAAGTTGTGTCACTACTTCGCTTGCTGTTTGCAGCTGTTCGGCCAAGTCTGTTACAGATTGCTGACTGGTTTCGACCTTTTCAATCCCTTTCTCACCTAGGCGTAAGGTGTTTTTAACTTGGGCTGTTGTGTCTTGCACATGGCTCATAATACTGGTCGTAGAGTCTGCTAGCTGTTGAACTGCGTCTGCTACTTGGTTGGTGCCCGATAACTGCTGATAAATTTTCTGACCATTTTGCTCAGTTTTGTCAGAAATGATATTCGACTGTAAGCCTAGGTCTGTGGCGGTATGTTCTAGTTTAGTAATGATGGTATGCAAAGACTTCACAAAGTGGTTAAAGTCTCGCGCCACTTGCCCAACCTCATCTTGACTGCGGGTTTCAATACGCTTGGTCAGGTCACCTTCACCTTTTGCGATATAGCCTAGCGCACGCCCTACGGTTTTAAGGTCTTGCAATAAAACATTCACTATTGCGGCCACCAGCAGAATCACAATAAAAAATACAGCAACACTGATAGCAATCTCTATACCTAGGGTTTCACTTAACGCGCCCATCTCAGTGGCTTTATCAACTTCAACACCTAGCAACCATGATGAGTTTTTCACTTTAACCAGGCGCACTAGCTTGGTGCCTTGATTAGTTTCAACTTCTAATAGTTGCTGGCTAGCTGCCAGCGTGTTCACTTGGGCGGCTTGGATGCTGCTATAAAGCTCGGTAATGGGCTTTAGCTGATAGTTGGCGTTAGCGTGAGCAATAACCAAACCCTGATCATTAAGTAGAAAAAGCTGGCTGTTTTTACCTGATTCAAAGCCTGTAATTTCAGCAAATAAGCTTTTGAGCTGTAGATCTGCTCCGATAATACCTGTAATTTTGCCCGATTTTTCCAGTGGTCTAGCAATGGTGAAGGTCATCTCTTTGGTTGTACGATCTTCATAAGGACCAATCAATACCATCTGTTTCTCGACCATAGCCTGCTTGTACCAAGGCCGAGAACGTGGATCGTAACCGTTCACAAATAGAGTGTGTCCATTGCTGCCAATACGGGTGCCATCGGTCAGTCCTGCAAAAATTGCAACAAACTCACCCGCTTCTTTGGTCATGCGCAACTGTTCAATAAACTCGACTTGCTCTGCGGGACGACTGGCTAAGGTGTTGAGCTGCTGATATTTAGACGAAAGCCAGCGTTCAACACCAGTACTAACGGCACTACTCACACCATGTACCCGTTGATCAACACCGTTTTTAGTCAAATCAGAAAGGCTATAAATAGAAAAGCTAGTTAACGCTAGCGAGGTAGCCAACACCGCAAAGGTGGCAATCAGGATGATTTTGGCTTTAAGCGAGAGTGCCTTCATGTTCATATTCCTTGGCATTAGCTACGCATAGCTAAGACAGTTAATGTCAAACGCCTACATTTTTAGAAGGGGCAAGAGTAAGTATCTAGCGCTTTTCGAGTCCCTTCTGGCAAGCGATACAGCAATCAGTTAGCGAGATAATATAAAGGCAGCTGCTTTAAAAATCTATCAAACGACTACTTTAATCCCAAAAGCCCACCGAATAATACTGAACAAAATGGATCAAAAATTAGATTTCATGCTAAAGAAAACCATATTTACAGAATAAAAAACCTATCAAACTGTCCTGATACCTTTATTGAAACCCAAATAAGCCATCAAACAACAGACTTAACTGGCGTCAATAAAACTTGAATTGAAAGATAAAAACGTGCAAAAAAAAGCCCAGTTGCGAGCTGGGCTTAATTGCTAAATGAGTGTGGCATCCACTGCCTAAGCGATTGAGTAGAGACTACATTCAGCACTGTAATTCTTACGTGAGCCATCTAGCCTCCCAAGTGGTTATTTTCTGCATTGAGGCGATCCAAAGGTCTAAAATTTCTTCTGAAATAAACATAGCAACATCCTCTCCCTCTGCTTGATATTGTCCCTGCACTCCTCTTTTCAGAACAGGCTGGACTCATCTTCAGTATAGGCAGATTTTTGAAAGTGCAAGTTTTTATTTTCGCCTGAAGACCGCGTCAATAAAGGCGTTGAGGATATTTAACAACAAGAAATAACAACCTAAGCTGAATCAGCAACTTAGCTGTTTTGTGCAGGTAGAAGTAACCTTAAGACCAAGATTTTATACTACGCCAGTCCAAGCCTTGCTCTTGATCAATGGCAACAATTTCTTCTGGATAGCACTTTAGTACATGCGCTAATGCTTGCTGAGCTAACTCAAGTTGATTGTTTTTGTCACTGATATGAGCGGCAATCACATGCTGTAGTTTTGAGTGATATAAATCATGCAATAGATGCTGTGCTTGCAAGTTGCTCAGGTGTCCTAGACTACCGGCAACACGGCGCTTGAGGCTGGGAGGGTAAGCCCCATGTTGTAGCATCATGGCATCATGGTTAGTTTCCAGTATCAAAGCATCGCACTGGGCATAGCAGTGTCGAATATGAGGCGTGATACTGCCTAGGTCGGTCAATACTCCCAAACGCACATCACCATCGCCAATTACATATTGAATCGGCTCTTTGGCATCATGGGGTACAGGAACGGGTTCTATTTCTAAACCACCCACAGCAAAGCGGCGATGGCTGCTGATAGTGCGTAAATCTGGTATATCACCTAAACGACCACTAATAGCAGTGCCTGCACTGCAATACACTGCAACACCACAAGCCCGTGCAATCTTGCCAACACCGCCAATATGATCGCCGTGTTCATGTGTGACTAAAATACCGTCAAGGTCTTCAATTGTTAATCCAAGGCGTGCTAAACGTAGCCGAGTTTCTTTCAGGTTAAAACCACAATCAATTAAAATGCGGGTATCGGCTTTTTCAATTAAGGTGGCGTTACCTCGACTACCGCTGCCAAGGGATGCAAAACGCATGGCGGTCACACTTTTATTCCTGCAACAATATTAATGAATGAACAGAAAAAATGGTGTGACCTAAAAGGTGACACCATTTATAAACTGAGTTAATAAGCTTATTAATTCAGAAGGTTACGCACATCTGTCAAAATCAGGCGCGCCTGCTTTGGATCAATAGGTTGACCATTTTGCAGAACTCGAATTGTCACGGGTTGACTACCGCTCAGTTGCAGCTGGTATTGAAACTCAGCCCCTGGTGAGCGTGCCCAACGAGTCAAAAAGCTACTGCGGTCGGCCTCTGGCACCCAAACAATATTGAAGCTACGTTGTAGAACATCACTAGAGACAAGCTTCTGCTCTTTCTCAATGAAGTTAGATTGCAACAGTTTTTCTAAGCCTATCCAAACTCGATCTGCCTCTAGGCCAAGGCTGAGCACGGGATCCTGACCACCACTGGTATTCAGTTGCAACGCTTTTTCATTACTGATTTTTTGCGCCAACAGCGACACGCTCTGCAAGCCCAAACGCGGCTCACTCAAACCTGTTTTCAATTGGTTTAACAGTGTTTTGGCTTGGTTATCTGTTCGCACTTTTTGCTGCGAATCCAATAGTTCAAGATCACTAAAGCCCCCTCTTATGCCTTGGCGTAAGCGAGCTTGTACTTGAATTGCACTTTTTTGATTATCAGGAATAAAAACCAAGTGACCAAGTGTTGGATCTGCTTCAACAGTTGCCCAGTTTAAACGTTCAAACTGTTGCTGCAATAAAGGCCAAGCCACTGCCGGAGCGTCTGACATTGACAGCCACAAACGTGCTTCAATACCACCTTGCGCGCCGTACTCTTGCAGCTCTGCCGCAGGAAACTCAACATCCACCACAGGTAAAGGATCTGGTCTTGGCGCAACAAAATCACGCTCTATCTTTTCTGCCGACTGAATCGAAGGTAGAGGCATTGCCTCTCGAAAACGCTCATGGTCAGCTTGTGCGGGGAGTTTTAAAGCAGTTGCAGTTTTGGCATCAACATAATCTGTCTTCCGATCATGATAAAAACCTGAACTACTGCAACCAGAAAGCAGTAAACCGGACAGCACAAGGCTGCCGGTTAACCCTTTCAGTAAGTCCTGTTTGGACATTCTGTATTCCTAGCCGATGATACCTGCGTGCTGTAGCGCTTGGCGTACAGTTGCATGATATTGAGGAGATAACACGGTTAACGGTAGGCGGATACCCGTTTCAATCATACCCATCTCATGTAATGCCCATTTCACCGGAATAGGGTTTGACTCTACAAACAGTGAGCGGTGCAAAGACATAACACGTGTGTTGATCTGGTGCGCGGTTGTGGCATCGCCTGACAAGGCCGCTGCACATAACTCAGACATTTGACGCGGTGCAACGTTGGCTGTCACAGAGATATTGCCGTTACCACCCAGCAGAATAAAATCAGCTGCGGTTAGATCATCACCAGAGAACAGCAAGAAGCCTGAACCTTCTAGGCGATCCATCAACTCTTTACCGCGCTCAAGATCACCTGTAGCGTCTTTGATAGCGATGATGTTATCTAGCTTGCTTAGACGTACAACAGTTTCATTGTGCAGATCTACTGCTGTGCGGCCCGGTACATTGTACAGAATCACTGGCAGATCACTGGCCTCGGCCACTGCTTTAAAATGCTGATACAAACCTTCTTGTGTTGGCTTGTTATAGTAGGGTGTTACTGAAAGGCAGTAATCAGCACCTACTTTTTTGGCGTATTTGGTCAGTTCAACCGCTTCAGAGGTTGAGTTTGCCCCTGTACCTGCAATTACAGGAATACGGCCATTTACCTGTTCAACCACCTTTCGGATCACATCAAAGTGCTCGTCAAAAGACATCGTGGTTGGTTCACCTGTGGTGCCCGCCGCAACGATTGCGTCAGTGCCATTTTCCAGGTGGAACTCAACCAGACGATGCAATGCTTCCCAATCGATTTCCCCGCTTGTGGTCATTGGGGTTACCAATGCAACAATGCTGCCTTTGATCATCTGTTGTCTCCGAAAAAAACGAAACCCTAATGGTACTTTTGCCTATGAATTAACACAAGCATTGCAAACTGATTATCGAGCAATCTATCAGACTATTGTTCAGTGAATCTTGTAAACTAACAGTGCAATGTTAGTCAATTTATAAACAAGGCATAATAAAAACACTTTTGAAACATAAGGGCGCATTTAGCACTTTGATGTTATTCACTTTTTCATGGAGTCTCTCATGACCGTCAGCTTAAACACCCCTGTTCCAGAATTCAATGCCCAAGCCACCAGCGACAAAGTTATCAGCCTAAACGAGTTTAAAGGGCAAAATTTGGTGATCTATTTTTACCCTAAAGACAGTACTCCCGGCTGCACAACTGAAGGCCAAGGGTTTAGAGATCAATATGCAGCGTTTAGTGCTGCCAATACCGTTGTTTTTGGTGTTTCCCGTGACAGCCTACGTAGCCATGAGAACTTCAAAGCCAAGCAAGCATTTCCCTTTGAATTAATCAGCGACCCAGAAGAAGCTTTATGTAAGCTATTTGATGTTATCAAATTGAAAAAGAACTACGGCCGAGAGTACATGGGCATTGAACGCAGTACTTTTTTAATCAACGCTGAAGGCGTGCTAGTACAAGAGTGGCGCGGTGTAAAAGTAAAAGGCCATGTTGACGAGGTGTTAACAGCGGTACAAGCACTGTAAAAATCAGCTGAAGGGTTTGAAGCCACCGCCTCAAACCCTAGCTTTTGCCCTATGCAGCTTCTGCGCTATGGGCATCAACAGCCCTTGGCCAAGCATATAAAATGGCTTTAAAGAAGGTTGCCAAAGGAATCGCAAAAAAGATCCCCCAAAAACCCCATACTCCACCAAAAAACAACACCGCTACAATAATGGCAATTGGATGTAGGTTAACGGCCTCAGAAAAGAGCAAGGGCACCAACACGTTACCATCCAACGCTTGAATCACGCCATATACGATCATCAGATATAAGAATGTGTCGCTGAAGCCAAACTGGAACATGGCTATCAAGGTTACAGGCACCGTTACCACCGCCGCACCAATGTAAGGCACTAATACAGACAAACCGACCAACACACCTAACAAAGCAGAATATTGAAGCCCAAATACGACCAAGCCTAAATAAGTCGCCACGCCAACAATTACGATTTCAATGGCTTTACCACGGATATAATTGGCTAACTGTTGATCCATTTCCCGCCAAATACCTGTCATCAACAAGCGTTTTTTCGGTAAATAGCTTTGCATCCAACCAATTAGAAGATCACGGTCTTTCAAGATAAAAAAGACCAATATCGGCACTAATACCAGATAAATAATAATGGCAAAAATATTAGGTAGAGAGCTAAGAGAGGCTGACACTACAGTCTGACCAAACTGGCCGATTTCAACAGCGGCAAAGCTGATCATCTCCTGCATCTGCTCTTCACTGATCATGCTGGGATATTGTTCAGGCAGCAGCAACAATAACTGCTGACCTTTTTCTAACATACCCGGCAACTCATCGGTTAAACGCATTAACTGCCGCCACAGAATAGGCAGCAGTACGAAAATCAATGCCGATAGGGTGCTAATAAACAGAAGAAAGACAGATGCAACTGCCAGCTTAAAAGGTACTTTAAAATCCTCTAGCTTACTGACCAATCCCTCTAATAGATAAGCAATAACCAAGCTTGCCAAAAATGGCGCTAGCATTTTGCCCATAAAAATAACGATACTGAAACCGATGATCAGCAACAGTAAGAAAATCACCGCCTCTTCATCAGAAAAATAGCGCTTTACCCAATAGCGAACAACATCCCTCATGGCCATATTCAGGTCTCCCGACCATCTTTGCGAATGAAATAAATATAGAGACTGTCTTGCTGTTCACGACTCAATAGCTGATGAGAGCTACGACCAATAAAAGCAGCAAAGTCTTCCCAAGACCCTGCATCAGTAGACACTACTTTTAGCACTTGTTGTGACTGCATCTGATTCAAAGCCAACTTCGTCTTTAAAATCGGCATAGGGCAGTTCAGCCCTGAAGTGTCCAACTCTACATCAACAGCAATGCTCATAGATTTGCTCTTTTCGTTTTTGTTCCAGACTTTGGTTTGGTGCAACCCTTTAGTAGGCAAACGATTAAAGGTGATGCAGCGATAAAGTGCAACAAGAAGCCTTAAAGAGATGCAACTTAATATTCAGACAGATAATCAGTCTCTGCACTCCCAGTGCTATCTACACCAACAAAGCAATTCCTGTTATCCTCTGCGGCCTTATTTTTACTGTCTGGCCATTAGCATTTTTATGCGCTTGCAGAGGTTACCCCGTGGCACTACCTGTTGTTGAACCCGAAAAGTATTCCACCCTGTTAGATGAAAAAGCAGAGCGTATTCGCACTCAGTTTGCGGCCTTTAATCCGCCAGAGTTGCAGGTATTTGCCTCACCTGACAGCCACTATCGGATGCGCTCAGAGTTTCGGGTTTGGCACTCAGGTGACGACCTATTCTATGTGATGTTTGACATGGCAGAGAATGACGAAGGTAAAGCTGAACGCAAAGCCGTGCGGATGGATCAGTATCCTATTGCCAGCCAGCAGATTAACACCCTGATGAGTGCCTTGGTGTCTGAGATCCAGTTTGTCTCTGAACTGCGCCGCAAACTGTTCCAAGTGGAGTTTTTAACAACCCTATCGGGCGAAGCCTTGATTACGTTGATCTACCACCGCGCACTCACTGAAGAGTGGGAAACCTTGGCGCGAGCACTGGGTGAAAAGCTAAACGCCCATATTATTGGTCGCAGCCGCAAACAACGTATCGTACTGACACAAGACTTTGTCACTGAAACCCTACAGGTCGGTGAGCGCACGCTACACTACCAGCAAGTTGAAAGCAGCTTCACGCAGCCAAATGCCAAAGTCTGTGAAAAGATGCTGGAGTGGGCGACAAACGCCACACAAAACATTGGCGGCGATCTGGTGGAGCTTTATTGCGGCAATGGCAATTTCACTTTAGCACTGGCAGAGAATTTTGACTCTGTGCTGGCCACAGAGATCTCTAAAACCTCCGTGAAATCTGCGCAATACAATATCCAATTAAACAAGATCAACAATGTGGATGTGGTACGCGTTTCCAGTGAAGAGTTCAGCGATGCACTGGCGGGTAAAACACAGATGCGCCGACTCAGCGACATTGACCTGAACAGCAAAAACTTCACTACAGTTCTGGTTGACCCTCCTCGTGCGGGTCTAGATGACTCAACCGTTGTGCAAGTGGCGAAATACCACAATATTGTGTATATCTCCTGCAACCCTGACACCTTAGCGCAAAACCTAACCGAGTTGTGCAAAACACACCGTATTGAACGCTTTGCACTCTTTGATCAATTCCCTTACACACACCATGTTGAAACAGGCGTGTTTTTGGTCAAAAAGTAAAACACCATAAACCAAAAAGGGCTGAGATCAATCAGCCCTTTTCCTTCATTATTCCTGCTCAGTCTGCGCTCAACTTGCGCTTCGTATAAATATCATAACGGCTGGATTTACCCTCTAAGGTATAACTAGGGGCAGGACCTTGTATAGCAGGGGCTTTACGGGGACGTTTCACCACGACACGATGCGTGGCAACCTCTAACGCTGCGGCCAATAGCTCCGCATCGTCAGTATCCATGCCAACAAGATGATGGAACAAACGCATCTCTTTTTTAACCTGAGCAGTTTTGTCCCGTGAGGGAAACATCGGATCAAGATAGACCACCTGTGGATTAAACCCAGCCTCTGTTACCGCTTGCGCCAAAGAGAGACAAGCATTGCCTTGCACCAACGGCATACGCTGACAGATCTCCGCTGTTTCAGGATCAGCGCTTCCCCGTAGTAAGCCATCTTGCAGTAAAGCGGCGACTACCGGATGGCGCTCCAATAACAACATTGAACAACCCAAGCTGGCCAGTACAAAGGCATCGCCACCTAAACCAGCGGTGGCATCCACTACCGAGGGCGTTACCCCAGAGTTTAACCCTACCGCTTTGGCGATCATTTGGCCTTTACCACCGCCAAATTGACGCCGATGAGCAGCCTTACCTGAAGCAAACTCTACTTTAATTGGGTTAGGGGCTTTCTTGCCTGACTCGCCCAGTTGTAAACCTTGGTCGGTTAACAACAGCAACAAGAGATCCTCTTGCTCGGGTCGAATATCAGCACAACTTAAGCTCAAATGATCCGGCAAGCATCCCTGTAACTGCTGGAACAACTGATCACGGGCTGGCCAATGGCGCGCATGCTCGGCACACAACACCAATTGACGTGGCTGAGCTTTACCATCAAGACTTTGTTCAATATCAATCATTTAAATTACAGCACCAGATAAAGCAGGATCGCGCCCAGTAACAAGCGGTAGATCACAAATGGCAACATGCCGATACGATCTAACAGCTTCAAAAAGAAGTGAATACAGGCCAAAGCGGCCAAAAATGCTATGGCACCGCCCACCAAGGTATGACTGATTTGCGACTCACTGCCCACCTGATACAGCTCTAAGCCCTTCAGCAAACCTGCGGCCAAAATCAGTGGAATTGACAGCAAAAAGCTAAAGCGTGCCGCAGCCTGACGGGTTAATCCCAGCATCAATGCTGCGGTCATGGTGATCCCTGAGCGAGAAGTACCCGGAATCAACGCCAACGCCTGAGATAGACCAATCACAATGGCATCACGAACATTAATATTTGATTCATCACGCTCTTTACGCGCAGAGCTATCAGCCCACCAGAGTAAAACACCAAAGATCAGTGTGCTAATTGCAATCACCAAAGCTGAACGCAGATTAGCCTCAATAAAATCATTCAACACCAAACCCGCAACAGCAGCAGGAATGGTGGCAATAATCACCGCCCAAGCCAAACGGCTATCACTGCTATGTTTGCCCTTAAACACACTGGCAAACCACGCCGTAATCATGAGGCGAAGATCACGCTGAAAATAGAGCATCACCGCTAACAAAGTACCCACATGTACCGCCACATCAAAGGCCAACCCTTGATCTGGCCAACCTAAAACTTGTGAGGGTAAAATCAAATGTGCGGAGCTAGAGATTGGCAAAAACTCAGTTAGCCCTTGTACCAGTGCCAAAACAACTACTTGAAACCAATCCATCTCGCAATCTCGGTATAATGTGTTGTAAGGATCAACGACAGATTAAGCGCCGTGTCCCGCCTCACCTTTTTTATGCGCCACATTGTCGCGCAGATACACAGGCTGTGCTAACTCAGGTGCAACGGCAGCACCTTGTAACCAATACTGCTCACCTAAACGTGCGATATCCCCTGCACGCGGCAACGTATCAGGATAAATTTGCAACAGTTGGCTTTGTAAGACAGGCGAGAACTGGTCAAACAGTTGCCAGCCAGAACCGACACCCACCCAATCGGCCTCTAGATCAGAGGTCAACTCAACGCGGTCAGGCGCGGTCACGGCAGGTTGCATTAAGCAATCAAAACCACTGCCATTCCAATGGTAAGCCGCCCAATACACCTCACCCATACGGGCATCAAGGGCGGAGAGGATATAATGAGAGAAATGTTCACGGTGCTGAGTCAGCGCCATGGTCTCTAATGTTGAAATAGGCACCAAAGGCAAATCCGCACCAAAAGCTAAGCCTTGTGCAACCCCTGTGGTAATGCGTAAGCCCGTAAAAGAGCCGGGGCCATTGGTGAAGGCAATCGCATCAAGCTGCTGCAAAGTTGTACCCGCATCAGCCAAAATTTGTTGAATCATCGGTAGCAACAGTTGGGTATGTTGTCTGGGTAGAAGACGAAAATCTTCGATCACCTCATCACCCAGTTTTAGTGCCACCGAGCAGGCTTCAGTGGAAGTGTCCAGTGCTAATATACGCGCCATGGGATTGTGCCTGTACCGAAAAAAGGCCGATTATACGCGCGCAAAGGCAGCGAAGAAAACAAAGGGATTGGAAATTCCCCAACAGACTAAAAACACTGTCTGATTTTTTCGCTTAACAATAAACCCGCTCGTCCTAATGGCCGATCTAAACGGTTGACCAAAACAGGAGTATAACGGTGACGAGAGCCTCCTAAATAATCCAACTCCACCAGCTCACCACTGTCTAGCAGATGTTGCACCATCACCATCGGCATCCAACCAAAGCCTAACCCCAAGTTGAGTGCTTCTAACTTGGCACGAAAATCACTCAGGTAGAACACCCGCTCACCGCCAAAGGTTTGGCGGCCACCATAGGCTTTGTTATAGCTGGAATCATGTACGGTCAGCTCAATATGATGTTGTAGTTGTGCCAATTCTATCGCTCGCATCTGCGCCAGTGGATGAGTCGCAGCCACCACCAAAACCGTTTTTAAGTCCGCTAAGGCTTGTACCGAAAGCCGGTTATCGGCTTGATACTCCAAAGCCAGCATCAAATCAGCGTTATCTTGCTCGAAACGTTGCTGCACCCCGCCAAGATATTCAACCCGCAGCTGAATATGCGTGGGAATATTCAAATCCGCCATCTCTTTTAAAGCGGCCAATAGTGGCAAGCTAGGCAACATACCATCCACCACCAGTTCTAAACGTGGCTCCCACCCCTCAGAAAACTGATCCACCAAACTACTCAAGTGTTTGGCTTGATTTAGCAGCCGTTGACCTTCAGCCAAGATACGCTCACCCACGGGGGTCAGTTCCGCACGATAAGCAGAGCGGTCAAACACCTCTGTACCCAAGCGCTGTTCTAGCTTTTGAATTTGGTAACTCACCGACGACTGCGTTTTATTTAACTTCTCTGCGGCTTTGGCAAAACTACCCGCACTCACCACTGCGGCCAGCACTTTAATACTTTCTAAATCAACTGGCATGACCACTCTCCACTCTAAATCATCGAATTATTCGATGTTGTACATCATATTATTCCGCTTTTTTCTGATCATCAAAGGTTTTAACTTTAGTCGTAATCATGGCCTGCTCACGAGGCAAGGCTGCTGTCATTTGAATTACGACCTCATAATAACAATTAGGAGTACATCATGAGTCAGAATCCACTAGGTTTGCGCGGTATTGAGTTCACAGAATTTGCGACCCCAGACACCGACTTCATGAATAATGTGTTTGGTGCTTTTGGTTTTTCTAAACTGAAGCGTCATGCTACTAAGAACATCACCTATTACAATCAGCGTGATATTCACTTCCTATTGAATCATGAGCGTGAAGGTTTCTCTGGCAAGTTTGCCAAAAGCCACGGCCCTGCGATCTGCTCTATGGGCTGGCGTGTAGACAATGCCGACCAAGCACAGGCCGAAGCGGTGAAACGTGGTGCCCGTGCAGCCGATCCAATTGATACCGACCTGCCTTACCCAGCCATTTATGGTATCGGTGACAGCCTGATCTACCTGATTGATAAGTTTGGCGACAAAGGCAGCATTTTTGCCGATGACTTTGTTGATTTAGAACAGCAAGACATTGTGCCTGATCTAGGCTTTATTGAAATCGACCACCTGACCAATAACGTTTACAAAGGCACCATGAACCAATGGGCTGATTTTTATAAAAACGTTTTTGGCTTTGAAGAAGTGCGCTACTTCGACATTAAAGGTCAAAAAACTGCGTTATTGTCTTATGCACTACGTTCACCGGATGGCAGCTTCTGCATTCCGATCAACGAAGGTAAAGACGATAACAACAACCAGATTGATGAGTACCTAAAAGAGTACAACGGCCCAGGCGTGCAACACATCGCCTTCCGCACTGATGATCTTTTAGACTCTCTGGATAAACTGGATCATAACGTGATTGATACCCTAGACATTCACGATGACTATTACGAAACTGTTTTTGACCGTGTGAAAGGCGTTACCGAGGATCACGCTCGCATCAAACATCACCAAGTACTGGTAGACGGTGACGATGATGGCTACCTATTACAGATTTTCACCAAGAATCTGTTTGGCCCAATCTTTATCGAGCTGATTCAACGTAAGCAAAACTTAGGCTTTGGCGAAGGCAACTTCCAAGCACTATTTGAATCAATCGAACGTGATCAAGAGCGTCGCGGTGTGATTTAATCCTCGACTTGCACACTCCGCCACCTGTCGCCTTTCAAGCTGCAGGTGGCTTTTTTATGCCCAAAAAATCCCGTATCAATCTTTAGCCACCTCATCAAATCCGCGTGCAGTTTAACCGCTGTCTGCCAACGCTTTATACCTTTTGGCCTATACCGATCAGTATGCCCCCTAGACCGATTTTAAATAAGCTTAGTCCGATTAAAGCCGCCACTATAGACTATGCTTGTTTGAGACTTAAGTATTAAAGCAAACACTTTTGTTGCATGTGCGAAAGAAGCGTTTACTTTTGCCCCAAGCTGAGCGACCCTAAGCTGTGAAACTTTGACCCTGATCAATGCTATGGGGGTGCGGACTGCTCTGAAAGCCCTTTCAGTCCACAGCCCCATATCATTAAAAGGTGTAACACAATGGAAAATATCTTAATTATTGGCGGTGGTGCAGGGGGACTGGAGCTGGCGACCCAGTTAGGTCATCAACTGGGTAAGAAAGGCAAAGCACGTATCACACTGGTTGATCGTAACCGCAGCCATATCTGGAAACCCCTTCTACACGAAGTTGCAACAGGCTCTCTTGATACCAGTACCGATGGCGTGGTGTACCATGCCCACGCCGCCAAACATCACTACCAGTTTCAATTGGGTGAGTTTTGCCACCTAGACCCTGTTGCCAAGGTTGTGACTTTAGCCCCCTCTTTCGACAGTGAAGGTGAGCCTGTCCTACCTAAACGAGAACTTAAATATGACAAGCTAGTACTTGCTATTGGCAGTGTCAGCAATGACTTTGGCACCCCCGGTGTGGCAGATCACTGCTACTTTTTAGACTCGCACCAACAGGCCGAACGCTTTCACTATGGATTGATGAACAACTTTATCCGCATCAACCAAAAAGATACGCCTGATGAGTTACACATCGCCATTGTTGGCGGTGGGGCAACAGGGGTTGAGCTGTCTGCGGAGCTTTATCATGTCACCGATCTGCTAAAATCCTACGGCATGCCTAATATGACCGCTCGCCAGCTTAAAATCAGCTTGATTGAGGCAGGGCCTAGAATTTTACCCGCATTGCCAGATCGTATTTCAGCCTCTGCACGTAAAGAGCTGGTTCGATTGGGTGTACAGGTTCGAGAGTCCGTCAAGGTCGCCTCAGCCAACAAACAAGGCTTTCAAACGGCAGAGGGTGAGCAGATCAACGCCGATCTGATGATCTGGGCAGCGGGTGTAAAAGCGCCTGACTTTATCGGACGTTTGAATGTTTTTGCGACCAATCGCAATAATCAAATTTTGGTTGAACCAACCCTACAAGCCAAAGGCTACTCTGATATTTGGGTGATTGGCGATTGCTGTGCCTGTGAACAACCTGATGGTAGCTGGGTGCCGCCGCGTGCCCAATCTGCACATCAAATGGCAACTCAAGTGAAAAAAAACTTAATTGCAGTGCTGAAAGGCGAAGTACAACAGCCTTACTTATATAAAGACCACGGCTCTTTAGTGAACCTCAGTCGTTATAGCACCGTTGGCAGCTTGATGGGTAACCTCACCAGTAACAGTATGTTTATTGAGGGTCGTATTGCACGAGCGGTATATATTTCGCTATATCGAATGCATCAGGTTGCGATACATGGTTGGCCAAAAGCGATGCTGGTGATTTTGGCAGAAAAAATAGGCAAGGTGGTGCGGCCTAAGATGAAACTGCACTAACCGCGCTCTCGGTATGTAAAAGCGTGTGCTGAGACCTACTCAGCACACACGCGATCTCGCCCTTCATGTTTGGCGCGATACAGTGCCATATCCGCTTGATGGATCAGATCATCTTCTGTGATAACCCGATGTTGAGCCGAGCTACAACCAATACTGACCGTAACCTGTAGCGTTTGCTCTTTATAAATAAATGGCTGCTGGCAGACCGACTGCCTAATACGCTCCGCCACCTGAATCGCACGATTGAGCGGTGTATTGGGTAAAACCAGAATAAACTCTTCACCGCCATAGCGCCCCACAATATCAGTTTGCCGAGCTTGCACACTTAATAAGCGAGCCACCTCTTGCAACACAAAGTCCCCTGCCTGATGGCCATAAGTGTCATTAAAGGTTTTGAAGTGGTCAATATCGATCATCAGTACCGACGTATTTTGTTCAGGGTCTGCTGAATTGACCAAATGCGCACTGAATTGGTTATACAAGTGGTTACGATTTGCCAACCCTGTCAGGGCATCATGATTGGCCAAATGCTGTAACTGATACTCAGATTCTTTTTGTTGCGTAATGTCTTGCTCCAAGCATAGGTAATGGGTGACATGTTGCTCGCGATCCGTGATAGGTGTGAGCAAGACCTGACACCAAAAGACCTCACCATTACGCTTTTTATTCACGAACTGGCCTTGCCAGCTTTCTTTATTATTTAACGTACGCCATAGCTCATGATAGGTTGCCTCTGGCGTGAGTCCTGACCTTAAAAAGTTTGGCTTTTGCCCTTTGATATCGACAAAATCATAACCTGTCAGGGTGGTGAAGTGGGGATTGGTATACACAATACGACCGTTAGGGTCTGTAATAATGACCGCCGACTGACTCTGCTCCACACAAGTCAATGCCAACTTACTCAGCCGCTCCCAACGCTTACGGTCAAACCCTCGAACCGCCCAAAGCCATGCGATGCCGATAATCAACGCCAAAGAGGAGAAAAATACCCATTGATAGAACAGATTACCGAGGTCATAGCCGCCTTTTAGCCGTTTAGGTACCGATGTCGTTGATGCCAACAACCACTTAATAGGAGCCTTCAGTAAAAAGTTGGGGGAGACATCCGTACCAATTACCAGTTGGTGGTACGCGGTAAACTCACCATCCGATAATAAACTAATTTGAGCATCCGTTTCAGCCGTCATCTGCCGCCAAATCGCAGCATACTGTTGATTCAAGTCCGTTTGCGCCGCCAATAAGGCCCAGCTTTTATTTTTCGCAGGCTCATATAACCAATGCCCCTCACCATCAACCAAGCGAATCTGAGCACCTGTTTCTGAGTCAGACGACAAGTGTGTCAACATACGCTCGGCTCGATAGTTCAGCACCAAAATACCCCAGCGATCACCTTTATGATTGAACAGCGGCGTGATCACTCGCATGACGGGCTTATACGGCTCTTCTATCTGATTAAACTCCACATTCAGATCAATGGGCGAGATATAGACCTGCCCCATATTCAAGGCTTGAGTCTGCTGAAAGTAATAACGATCAGCCTTATTTTGAAGTACTGCACGGTCAACCGTTTCTGGTTCACCTTGGTTAAAGTTGATGCGCACAACTTCCTGACCAGACAGGTCAATCAAACGCATCTGATCATAAATTTGGCGATAAAAGACAAAGTCCTCAAACTGCTGCTCAAGCAACATACGAGTAGGCTGAGACGGTTGATTGATAAAATCGTTGAGGAGTTTGAGGTGAGATAGGGTGGCAATATCGGATTGTAATACAGAAAAATCAGAAGCGATCAGAGCCGATATGGTTTCCAGCCGCCCTTGCTCATCAGATTGCAACTGCTGAATACGACTTTGATAGTCGTTCTCTAAAAAATAGGTAAAGGCGGCGACTAGAATCACAAATAGAACAGTAAACAGGCGCAAACCGATCAGAATAGCCAAACGCCGCGACTCTTGATCATCAAACTCTTGTATTTGAAATCCCAGCTTATGGCCTGTGTCCACAATTCAGCACCTTGATTACGGATAACTCGAAGAAATGTTCTCTCCCCAATATAGATAGCACCCTAGACTTCTGCCACTAGGGTAAACCCGAGGTTTTCTAGAAAAGGGAGACGATGAATTTAAAACGATACAATCGTTTGATTTAAAAGACTTTTTATCTGTTGTTTTTTTGTAGCAAACTGTTAAATCAAACAGTGCCAATCTAAATTCTGTTCGAGATGAACCTCTCGCCTCATCGCAGACAAGCAATAAGGCTAACCACAGTGATCGTCAAAATGATGACAAAACCGCTCAAATTCCATTGCGGAACTTCAAGCGGCTTTTAGGTAAGAAAATAGCTGAGCTGAATTTAGCGGTGAATCTGACTAACCCGATGGAAGATATGGCTGTCACAACGATGGCAGCGCTCTAACGCTTTGGTTTCAGTTAAACAGATAATTTTTCCACAATGGGTACAAGATAGAGTACCTGCGGTTGCCACTTCTCCCTCAAGATAAGTCGCCACATCACTTTCTAACTTTTGTTGTAGCTCAAGCTGATCAATGCGGGTTTTATCTGCCACCGACTGCAATGCCCGTACTAGAGACAACTCCAGAGTAGAAAGGTCAATATTCAGCCAATCGCCCAAACCACGACTACCTGTACTGACATACTCACCTAGATGCTGAAGATCACGTAATAACCAAGTACTCAACAAAGCCGCCTCATCTTTGGTGAGACGCTCTAGTTCATGTTCAAACTCAACCGCATCGCGCACTTCATTCTGAAGGGTTTCTAGGGTGTTAATTTCAATATCCGCTAAACGTTGCTCTATACGGGATAAAGCGCTGTCGTAATGGCGGGTCAGTTTATCTTGCGAGTTGCTGTCATGAGATTGATCCGACATAACCCCTCCGGTTAGCAATTGATGAATAAGGATTTATATGAGTATTCACCAATGCGTGCAGGCTGTCATCTGTTGTCTACATCTTGTGTACTGAATCATAAAAAGAAGTGTACTAAATCATCTAAGGTACAAATTAAATGCCTGCGCCATAACGCTTAGAGCACTACCTGTTAGGCGCGGTCTGAGGTAAACTTGCTGGCTTTCACTAATCCTGATGTTTTGATGGGTTTAGCGCCATTTAAGCCTAATTAACAAGCGGTATTGGCCTCCACATCTAATCATTTTTCATCTGGTCTCCCAGAATTGGCAAGGTAATCTAGCAGCGATGGACGAACAGTACTCACCCCGTAAAATTGAACAAGAAGCGCAATCTTTTTGGGATAAAAATCAGTCATTTAAAGCCGTAGAAGACAGCTCACGCGAGAAGTTCTACTGCCTATCAATGTTCCCATACCCAAGTGGCCGACTGCATATGGGTCACGTGCGTAACTACACCATCGGTGATGTGCTGTCTCGTTACCAGCGTATGCAAGGCAAAAACGTACTACAACCTATGGGTTGGGACGCTTTCGGCCTACCTGCTGAAAACGCAGCGATCAAAAATAACGTACCACCCGCCAAGTGGACTTATGAAAATATCGACTACATGCGTGACCAGCTTAAGCAGTTGGGTTTTGCTTATGACTGGAGCCGTGAGATCGCCACTTGCCACCCAGAATATTATCGTTGGGAGCAGTGGTTCTTCACCCGTTTGTTTGAAAAAGGTTTGGTTTACAAAAAGACCTCGGCGGTGAACTGGTGTCCAAATGACATGACCGTTCTAGCCAACGAGCAAGTGATTGACGGCTGCTGCTGGCGCTGTGACACGGCTGTTGAACGTCGTGAAATTCCACAGTGGTTCCTGAAAATCACCGACTATGCGGAACAGTTGATCGACGATCTGGACAAAGTAGATTGGCCTGAGCAGGTGAAAACCATGCAACGCAACTGGATTGGCAAATCCCGTGGTGTTGAGCTGCACTTTGGCCTGAAAGATCGCACCGAAACCCTAGAAGTGTTTACCACTCGTCCAGACACCTTGATGGGTGTGACTTATGTTGCCGTAGCGGCACAGCACCCACTGTCATTAGAAGCCGCACAGAGTAATCCTGAACTCGCTGCTTTTGTTGAAGAGTGCAAACACGTCAAAGTGGCAGAAGCCGATATGGCGACCATGGAGAAGAAGGGCATGGCGACGGGCTTCACCGCGCTGCACCCGCTGACTGGTCGTGAAGTGCCTGTAATGGTCGCTAACTTCGTCTTGATGGATTATGGCTCAGGTGCCGTGATGGCCGTTCCGGGTCATGACCAACGTGACTGGGAATTTGCAACCAAGTACAACCTAGCGATTGAACAAGTGATTGAAGCCGTTGACGGCACAGAGATCGACCTAAGCCAAGCCGCTTACACCGAAAAAGGCCGCTTAGTGAACTCTGGCGAGTTTAACGGCCTTGAGTTTGACGCCGCATTTGATGCCATCGCAGGCAAGTTAGAAGCTGATGGCAAAGGCAAAATCACCATCAACTATCGCTTGCGCGATTGGGGTGTATCACGTCAACGCTATTGGGGTGCGCCAATCCCAATGATCAGCTGCCCATGCTGTGGCGATGTGGCGGTGCCTGAAGATCAACTGCCTGTTGTGCTACCAGAAAACGTCGAGTTTGACGGCGTAGGCTCACCGATCAAGAAGATGCCAGAGTTCTACGAAACCACTTGCCCGAAATGTGGTGGCGCAGCAACCCGTGAAACCGATACCTTCGACACCTTTATGGAGTCTTCATGGTATTACGCCCGTTACGCTTGCCGTAACCAAAACGAGGCGATGTTAGATGGCGAAGCCAACTACTGGGCACCTGTTAACCACTACATCGGTGGTATTGAACACGCCATTCTGCACCTGCTGTACAGCCGCTTCTATCACAAGCTGTTACGTGATGAAGGCTTAGTGAACTCTGACGAACCGTTCCAACGCTTGCTGACACAAGGCATGGTGCTGAAAGACGGTTCTAAGATGTCAAAATCGAAGGGCAACACCATTGACCCACAAGAACTGATCCAGAAATACGGCGCTGATACTGTACGTCTGTTTATCATGTTCGCAGCACCGCCAGAGCAATCTCTGGAGTGGTCTGACTCGGGCGTAGAAGGGGCAAACCGCTTCCTGAAACGTCTGTGGAAAATGGTACAAAGCCATGTCGATGCAGGCCCAACCGTGGCGTTGGATGTTGCCGCACTGGATGACAAACAGAAAGAACTGCGTCGTAAAACCCATGAAACCATCGCCAAAATCAGCGATGACATGAATCGCCGCCTAACCTTCAACACCGCCATTGCTGCCGTAATGGAGCTGAGCAACGCCATCACTAAAGTCAATGACAGCAGTGAGCAGATGCGCGCCGTTCAGCACGAAGCGATTGAAGCTTGCGTATTGATGTTGTCGCCTATGGTGCCACACATCACTCACACCTTATGGCAGATGTTGGGTCATAACGATGCCGTGATTGATGCAGGTTGGCCAACCTTAGATGAAAGCGCACTTACCCGTGACACCATTCAAATGGTGGTACAGGTAAACGGCAAAGTACGTAGCAAAATCGAAGTGGCAGCCGATGCCGCTAAAGAAGCGATTGAGCAACAAGCACTAAGCGATAGCAAAGTAGCCAACTTCCTTGAAGGTGTAACCGTTCGCAAAGTGATTGTTGTACCGGGCAAACTGGTCAGCATTGTCGCTAACTAATTTACCATCTGAATAAATAAGACCCTAGGTTGCGCTAGGGTCTTGTTATTCTACCCTTCAGTTAGTCTCCGACCCTAAGGTGGTTTAAATGTTGGCCTCTCCTCTGAAGTTCTTTTCAGTTTTCCTAACCTTGGTATTAGTTGCAGGCTGCGGCTTTCAACTACGTGGTTCAGCAGGTTTTCCAGCTGAGTTAACGCCCCTGTATATCACAGAGCAAAACTCCATATTAAAACAGAGTTTAGTCACCCAGTTTACACAGGCAGAGATTGAACTGAGTCCAAGCCGAGAAGCTGCGCGTTGGCAACTGTGGCTCTCTAATGTGCGCCATAACAAACAGCAAACCACTTACAGCTCAGGTGCGATCAGTTACGAATTACAGGCTGAAGTCGACTACCAGCTCCTGACCGCTTCAGGTCAAGCCGTTAATACACAGCAAACTTTACGTGCTGTTAAAATCTATAACAGCAGCGACAACCTGTTTAGCGAAGAAAGCGATATCAACAAGTTACGTATGGAGATGGAACGGGATCTAGCCAGCCGTATCAGTCGCCAAATTGGACGAGTCACACTCCCCGCTACTCAGACCCCATAATTCAGGCACAATCATTCATGAAAATCTTTGCTGACAAACTGTCTGATCACCTGAAAGGCAAGCTAAAGCCCATCTTTTTTGTTTCGGGTGACGAACCCTTGCAGATGCGAGAAGCTTGCGACCAAATTCGAGCCGCTGTGCGTAAAATGGGCGCAGAAGAACGAGAGGTTTATCAGGTTGATAACAGCTTCAACTGGGGGGTATTGCACGATGCCAGCGCCAGCATGAGCCTGTTTGCCAGTCACAAATTGATTGAGTTACACCTACCCTCAGGCAAACCGGGGCAAGAGGGCAGCCAAGCCCTGCAAGCTTATGCCAAACAGATTTCAGACGACAAAGGCCACAGCGACAACACCCTGTTGATAATCTCTGGCAAACTGGAAAGCTCTGCGGCCAATAGCAAATGGTTTAAAGCCTTAGATGCAGTCGGCATCTACCTGCCAATCTGGCCGATTGATGCTAGCCGACTAAACGGCTGGATCAGTCATCGACTACGGCAAGCAGGCTTTCACGCCACACCAGAGGCGATCAGCTTATTGGCCTCTCGGGTTGAAGGTAACCTACTGGCCTGCGACCAAGAGATTCAAAAGTTACGACTGATTTACCCTGAACAGAATCAACTAGACGAAAACGCAATCTTAAACGCCGTACAAGACAGCGCCCGCTTTGATGTATTTGCCTTAACCGACGCCATGTTATTAGGCGATGCCGTGCGTACCAGCAAAATTCTGACCGGATTAAAAGGCGAAGGCATAGAACCACCGATTATTCTTTGGGGCATCACCCGAGAACTGCGCCAACTGATCACCCTGAAACACCGAGTCGACCAAGGCCAATCATTTGAGCGCCTATGCAAAGACCTGAGAATTTGGGACAAACGCAAACCCATCTACCAGCGCGCCATGCAGCAACATAGCCTACGAGAACTGCAACAACTGATACTACAAGCCGAACAGGTGGATCGCCGGATTAAAGGACTCGACAGCAAAGCGCTTAAAAACAGCGTATGGCCGCTGTTGAGCCAACTGTGCTTAAGTTTTAGCGGGTTAGAACCGATTAAAAAAACGCGTTGATTAGGGGTTATTCAGAGAACAAATCGTTAGAAATGTCGAAGACTTCTCTGTAGTTGTAGCCGTATGCTTAAATCGAGTCATCACCGCCTTCTGCGTTTCAAAACCCGATCAGATCATCGTTTGGGAGGTTTTTTTACAGTCTGAACGCCCCAATAAGAGGCAATAAAAGAGCTGGCGAAAATGAGCGACGAATTAGCAAAAGCCAGCTCTTTTTTGTCCTTTTAATTGGCTTGTTATGGTGTCATTACACTGTAAAGCCATATTTCATTTCCCTCTCTTTGAAAGCTGAAATACCACCTTCTAGAATTTCGCATACATGTTGTCGAATCCCTTTACTTTTAAGTGTACTTGATTGGTTACCACCTTCAAACGAACACTCTAAGCTTCCACTACAATATTCAAATTTAAATTCTTCATTTTCTATATTTGCTTGCTGTCCTGCTTGATTAGCTACGATTACACATTCTGAATCAGCCGCAACAACAAGGTTAGCATTATGAGTAACCATAATTATTTGCCTCTTAACTTTTCTGAGGCGAATAAACTCATTTAACTGGTCATAGATCGTTCGGTTATCCAGATTATCTTCTGGTTGATCTATTAGTATTGGATGCGATGAATTACTTAGGTGCAGTATTAAGTTAAGCAATACAAGCCCGCGCTTACCTGGCGACATACGAACTATGTCATCATTTTTATATTGAACAATAAAGTTAACATAAAAACAGTTGGAATAAAGCTTTTTAACAACATCAATATCTGCGACACCTTTCCTAACAGATGGTATTTCTTTTTTGGAATTAAATTTATTGTGAACGGCAATTACTTTATTTGAATGTTGTTCAATATCGAAATTAAAATCGCCACTTGAATTTACAAGATCCCCAAGAAGAGCTTGCATATTTCCTCTTCTATCAAAATAACCAACAAACTCATTGAATTTATCTACATCAAATGCAACTTCAGCAGAAATGTTAATATCTTCTTCAAATTGATAATCTGGTTTAGCAATTTCGATTATATAGTTTTTATAATGACTAATAAGGTCATCATACATTTTTTTTAGTTCAATTTTAAATTCTACACCCTGCTTTTCAATTGCAGCTTTCTTTTGCTCAATTTCTTCGATATTCCGAAGTTTTTCCTGTTCTAATTTTAAAGTTTTGCTTGCTAACGCTAAAGACTCTTTATCTGTAACCTTTTTTAATAGTGGCCTTAGAGCTTCATCAATTGTATTTATTTCTTCTTTTATATTAACTATTTTTGGTGGTATTGATTTACTTCTATTTAAAACAAAATCATTAAAATTATGTACAGCTTCTCTGAGCCTATTATCTAAAGAACCAAGCAATGAGCTTAAATATGTAGAATCATTTGGCATATCCACATCAGAAAAAATATTGTCTTTGAAGCTCGAGAATAGACTATTGCAGTGCTGCTTTGATGATAAAACAACCTGATCACTACATACAATTACTTTGTTGAATAAGTTTAATCGGTTCTCAAGAGACGATTTTCTACTCGTTAATTTTTTATAATCAGATTCTTCCGTTTCAGTAAAACCTGACTTTTCTCTGAGGACAGCAATATGTTCTTTTAGCCTAGCTATCTCTCCCTCAACTGCTGGTTTAGTACCATAAGCTTCGGAGTCTTTGCTTAATGTAGAGTATTTGCTACGCAACTCAAACAAGGTGTCAATTTTACTAACAAGTTCTTTATTAGCAGATGCAATTTTCTTTTCCTGTGATTCACCAAATTCTTTAAAGCCATCATTTTGATTAAGAATATCTTTTACAAGAGTATTTAATTGGCTTTTGCCGTCCTCTTCAGCTAAATGGTTAATATATAACTGAGGTATATATGTAATTGGTTTGGAATCATCTGGGTTGGCTAAAGTGCTAATTTCTCCATTTGACCATTCGACTTCAAAATTTACACCGTGTAAATCACTGTATGATGATGACTTTGATAATCGTACTTTTCGTTCAACCTCTACAGGATTTATAGACTTAGCGATGTGATATAGAAGAAGTGATTTACCTGATGACTTTCCGCCAATTATTGTATTTAAGTCAGGGTTTAATACCTGCCACTCTTCACTAAATAATTTTTTCTGACTTTGATCAATAAATCTAACCCTATTGATCGTTTGGTAACTACTTTTTTGCTGAGGATTTAATTCTTGAATGGCAACTCTTGAGCCAGGGTCGTAAATAACACTTTTCAACCCTTCAAAAGTAACATCAGCTTTAATCCATGTATTTCTATTTTCCGCAGGTTTAAATAGTTCATCTTTAGAATGCGCATCTGACCCCCAAAGGCAAGGTTTAATCGAACCAAACTCGGCTATAAAAGATTCTTTATTCTTTCCGCCAAGAAGAAATGCTCTAGTCTTAGAATTTGATGAAAATATAAAATGCGCTTGCTTAATTAGATTTTTCCGTAAATTGTGACCCTGAGAATTCCAGCTAACATCACTTAGGTCTTCATCACAAGGTAAACCCAGTAAATACTTATCTTTAAAATTTGAATTTCCATTTAGAATGTCAACAAGGTTATTTTCATCTACTGACGCATTTAACATTCCGACAAATAATTCGCTTCCACTACTAGAAAATGGCGGATGTTCAACAATTAATCTTCTGCCTAACTCTTTTAAATTTGATTCAGTTAGTGGTCTTTTTTCTACTGAAGAGCCTGTTGATGCATTAAAACAAACTTGGATTTGAGATATAAAATCACTTTCAATCTTTTCGATAGGTATATCGTCGGATAAGATCACGTGATAATTAACTTTCCTATTCCAAGATAAATCCTTTTCTTTCCCTAAAACCAACTTGGTAATTCTAAATTCAATATTAGGAAAAACTTTTATTTTTTTTATTGACTCTAGCTCCTCAGAATTAAAAAGGCTACTTAATTTGGATGGGTTGTCGAGATATTTCGTTCTTAAAATCTTGTAGCCTTCAGGCAAGTAATAATCGGTTACGCCAATTGCACTAATATCATTCTCGATTGCTTTCTTAAATAATGTAACAACGTAATTATCCCAGTCATCACCAAATTCATTTTTTAGTACTGAAGCAGGTGTATGGACATGTAAGTCCCATTTTCGCCACTCAGAACCCCTAGGATAAATTTGCATTATTAACTCCATTTAAAATTAAAACTTCAGACTAAAAAAAGATTCAAGTGTACGCAAATGTACGAAAACACCATAACATTTTTAATATCAGGCATGCTCATTTCGTCGATTTCAATATACCGACCTAAAAACAAAGAAGTGTTTGATTAGAAAGGAAAAATCCATTTTCTGATCTGACCGCTTCCCTGCTAAACACGCATGTGCGTTATCTCGCTCTTTATATTGAGAGCAGCCGTGCGCCTGTTACTTGCGCTACGGTTTCCGTAATTCATTGATTTTGCAGTCTATCCCAAAGTGGGTTAACCCGTAAACCGCGCATTAAATCTGACAAAGTGAGCATAATTTTCTGCACAATTGGCTGCTGTCATCAGCGTAACTTTTTACCCTCCATACTCTCTAGCACTTATTAATGGCTCAAAAAAAACGCCAAACTGATTAAGGTACTACTCAGTTTGGCGCATTTTTTAATACTGGCATTACAGAAGGCTTATTTTGCCTCGGCAATCGCTTCAGCAACTTGTACCGCTTCTAGCTCTAAACCTTCTAGGTTCACTGTCCAGTTAGGGCCGATCAATACGCCATCTTTATCTAATTCTGGCAGCCAGTCTTGTACAAAATCTTCAATGTTGACTAAGCCAACTTGATAATCTGCCCACTCGTCAATGCAGTGTGCTAGGGCGTCTTCTTTGTCTGACCAGAATGGCATCACTTCGGCGTCAGCAAACTCTTGCGAGTCAACAACCACCCAGCCTTCATCTGATTCAAGGCTCCAAAGTTCACCATTAAACTTAACTTCTTCAATAAACAGGGCGTAGTTATCTTGAACGTTATCGGTTAAGCGTGTCATGTTGAGGTCACCACAGTAAAAATTCAGCGTTAAGCCAGCTTGGCTTTGATCAATAGTTAGCGGCAAGATTAGCACGCATTGGCTGTAAACACATGAACTTGCGCGATTTTATTCTCAATCTAAAATTTAATCGCAAGCCAATCATAGTGCAAGGCTGGCTCAGTCAACTCAGCTGTGGTTTCATACGCTGCTTTCTTGATAGTTGCCACCGACCTGAGATGATTTGAGATCTTTTATGCCCCATCAAATTGCTGCCCAAAACTTGATTTGCCCACTAGACCAGCTGCCACTCTCTCAGGTGAACAATAGTCTGTGTTGCCCCAGTGGGCATACCTTTGATCTAGCCAAACAGGGCTATGTGAATTTGCTGCCTGTGCAAAAAAAGCGTTCAAAAGATCCCGGTGACAGTAAAGAGATGGTGCTGGCACGACAGCGCTATTTAGATGCGGGCATTTATCAGCCAATCTCTGAACGTTTGAACCAAATCTGTCAGCAGATCCTAGCCGATAGTATTGAGCCTTGTGTGATCGACGCAGGCTGTGGCGAGGGTTATTACCTGAACCGTTTAGCCAGTATTCCGGCCTTGGCATCAGCCAATTTAATTGGTTTAGATATTTCCAAGTGGGCGGTGCAAGCAGCCAGTAAGCGTAATAAAAAAATCACTTGGTTAGTGGGAACCAATGCGCAAATTCCTGTGCAGCCAAACTCGGTTGATCTAATTGTTTGTACGTTTGGCTTTTATGATTTTGCACGTTTTAAACCGCTGTTAAAAGCCAATGGTATGGTGTTGTTGGTTGAGTCTGGCGAGGAACATCTGATTGAGCTGCGCGAGCTGATTTACCCAGAGGTGCAGCGTTCAAATGTGCCAGACTTGGCCGCAGCCTACGCTGAAGGTTTTGAGTTAGTCGATCAACAGTCTATTCAGTTCAAACCCAATACGCTGAATCATGAACAGGTGACGGATCTGTTAGTGATGACGCCACATCTGTATCGCGCCAGCTTTGAAGGCAAGCAAAAGGCAGCCGCTTTAACGGAACTGTCTGTCACCGCTGATGTGGTTTATCGTTTGTTGAAAATAAAGCCAAAAGCTTAAATTTCTCTTTACTAACACGGCAAAGCTTTTCCATTGGAAAGGCAATGCCGTGTAATATATCTTTACAATACTGCTTTCATAGAAAATAAAACCTATACAAAACAATAGGTTAAAACAAATAAAAGAGTTGGCATTTCATTTGCAGAGTGGTCTTCAGAAGCGGAAAGCGGAGAAGATCATCATGATTGGACAAATATTAAAAAATGCCTACGGCAATTTTACTGGCACCCATCAACTGTCGGTTAAAAATGTTGATGAACATCAGTCTGAATCACCTAAGCATGAGCAGCAAAATTTATCGCAAAATTTTAGCAGCAGCGAACAGGTTAAAATATCTTCAGCAGCACAAAGCCTAAACGAAAATAATGATGCTTTGAGCTCTGACTGGAAAGGCGTTAAGACTCTAGCTACGCGTTTGCGTACAACATTAGACGCAATATTTTTAGCCTCAGGGGTTGATACTTCAACACCGATTAAGATCAGTGTTGACCCTAGCTCAGGTAAACTGCGTGTAGGAAACCACCCTGATAAAGCGCGCATTGAATCATTGCTGAATGAACGTGCCGATGTGGGCAAACAGATTTTCTCTGTCAGTTCGGTGGCTAATTACAGCTACCAAACTGACAAGTTACAGCAGGTTCAGGAAAGTACTTCGCTGAACAGCTCTCTACCTAATAATGGTATTGGTGGTGAAGTTAATACGCAGTCTATGGCGAAGGTAAGCTCTGCTCTGCGGCAGTATAAGCAAGCCGCGCAGGAAGATCGTCTCAATCTGATTTACGACAATACCAACGGTATTAGTTTTGAGATGAACAATCGTCTGCTCAAGATTATGGGTTAGGACTATTCCGAACCCTACAAGATAAAACACCTCAGTTAGATCGGTCTTGTCCCTCGCTTCTTCAGCCGATCAGATCTAATTGAGGTAATCTATAAAAGACACCTTTGAGTGTCTTTTATGCTTCTAAGCTGCCAATCTTCAGAACAAGTCAACTAACGCGGATACAGCGGTTGCAATTGAGCGCTAGACGACTGAACGCTAGGGCTTAACTGCTTTAACGCTTGTAACAGCCGATAACCTTGCCACTGCTCAGGATTAGCTTGAGCACCATACAGCTGGCTTTGTAGTTCAATCAGTGCCTGATCAAACTCCACTGAGGTTTCTATTTTCTGAACCTGCTGCCAACGTAACCAAGCTTGCCATGCCTGTTGTGCTTGATGTTGCTGGCACAGATTTAACAGTTCGTTTTGATGCTGCCGCCATAGGGTTTCATATTCTGCGCTGCTTTGGTTATCAAACGGTATTTTGGTGCGGCCATGAGCATGTGTTTTTTGGGCAGACTGAGTCGATATTAATTGCGCCAACTGTTGACGTTGTCGCCAAAACAAAACCGCTAATACAAGCACTATAATGCTCGTGCTTAAACTGAATAGCTGCCAAGGTAAAAGATTGGCACTTTCACGTACAATCTGAACCTGAGGCTTGTTTGCTGATCTGTTCGGCTTGGCCTCTGCTGGCGCTACGCTGTTAGGGTTGGCTTGAATCTCAATGGTCATCTCATCTAAACGCGCTAGCTCCATGCGCTGTGTGTTGGTATTCCACCAAGGAATCTCAATTGCAGGCAACGTTACTCGCCCCGCTTGGGTCGGTATCAGTGCAATGTTCACACTACGCTGGCTGCTAAAGCCTTGTGCACTGTTAGTATCCTGCTGCTGTGCAGGCTCTGGGTACTGTTTTAGATTTTGTAGATTACCAAGTTCAATAGGCGGCAGCTGCGCTGCGGTTAAGCCCTTAGCTTCAATCAGTAGTTGTCGGGTAATGGGTGTACCTACTTGCCATTGGCTGTAGTCACCACTCCACTTTTGTGAAAGTTTGATTGATGTTGCAGGTAGCCAATGCGGCTGTTGTGCAAACTCGTCAGGAATAGGCAAAACCTGCACGCGATGCTCGGGGCTTTGAATCCGAATCTGCTTTAATGAGCCTAATGAATAGTTACGGCTATTCTGCCGTACCCTACCACTGAAAGTTTGTGCTGGAATAATCAGCTCACCGCTGCGTTGCGGATAAATCGCAAACTGCCATTCAGCCACACTGTAAGTGCGCCCGTTTAATTGGCTCTCGTAGTCTCTACGATTCCCCAGAGGTAACAACAAATCGTCAGGTAGGGCTAAATCCGTTAAGCCATGATCAGAGATAGAGGTCGCATAATACAAACGCAAAGTGTAAATCAGCTGCTGCTGTACGTAGATTGGGCCTTGTTGATCAATTTCACTGTGTAGAAAAACATCTGCACTTTGCAGGCTGTTACGCGGCGCTTTTTGCACCTCAATTGTAATTGGCTGACTGGTTTGCTTGTCGAGTACTAGAGCCGGAATAATTAACGTACCGGTTCGTTTTGGTAGCAGGGTGATTTCCCACATTTTTTCTGAACGATTTTGTCCGTTAATAATTTGGATATTGGTGCGCGCCTGCTGGGCTAACACTTCAAAATCAGTGTGTAGAGGATCAAGATTTGGGCTGTCAAATAAACTCAATACATCCGTTTTGATCGATAGCGTTAAGGTTTCATTTTCACTTAACCGACTGCGGTCAACGCTGACCTCAAAGCTGTCTGCTTGAACAGTAGCACTCAGTAAGCCTAGGCTTAACACCAGTAATAGCAATAGGCTAGTCCACAAATAGTGCGACCTTTTAATGGGCGTTACCACGGTGATCTTCCTTCTGACAATGGGCTATCTCGTAAACTGGACTGATATTCAAATTTGCGTTTTAGCAAACCGCTTGGGTCATCCGGTACTCGGCGCAGCCATTGCTCCAAAGCACGCTGTTCTTCGCTTTTGTTTTCAGGCTCGCCTTCTGTTTGAGCTGATTCTGTAGGCTGCTGAGTGTCGGGCGCAGGCTGTTCATCTGGCGCTGTTTGCTCCGGCTGATCAGAGGCTTGTTCAGTTTGCGCTTTATTCTGCGAAGCTTGCTGCGGAGAGTCCTGCTCTGACTGAGCTTGATTTTGTTTGGACTGATCTTGTTGTCCAGCCTGATTTTTAGGCTGCATTGGGCTTTGCTGATCTTGCCCATTCTGATTTTGCTGATTCTGATCCGCATCGTTTGTGGCGTTTTGTTTGCCCTGATCTTGGTTTTGTTCTTGATTCTGGCTCTGCTGTTGATCCTGTGGATTATCTTGCGCTTGCTGCTTTTGCTGTTCTTCTAATAACTGCTGCACAATCTTCTGGTTATGCTCAGCATCTGCAAATTCTGGCTGTAAATCTAAGGCTTGCTGGTAGGCTGCCAGTGCGTCCTGATATTGCCCCGCACGCGCCAAAGCATTACCACGATTGTAATGGGCGTCTGCGCTTTGCTCCTTAGCAAAGGCTTGAGCCGCTTGCTCATATTCACCCAAACGGTAATAAGCACTGCCTTGCCAAAGCGGTTGCTGTAATTGCTCGCTGGCCTCTTGGTAGCGCTGTTCAGCAAATGCTTTTTCTCCTGCCTGCTGTTTTTCTTCAACCGGATTGCCACTAAATGGCCAACTCAAGGCATGCGCTTTTGGGCTGTAAACCAAGGGGAAGGATATAAATGTGCACAAGAATAAACTCAATAACCAGCCTCTACGAAATACCAAGGCCGCTAATGGCAACACTGGTAACAAAAACCAATGCCCCTGCTCAATCCAGAGTGGTATTTTCGCATCTTGCTCTATTAGCTCACTGCCAATGGTAGAGCCTGCCAATAGTCGTTCAATATCTCTATCCGTTAAGCTCATTTTTTGTAAGTCAGCCCCTGTGCTGTCTGCAAGTTGCTGTAATGAATTCAGGTCTAATTTACTGATAATCACGTTGCCTGAATCATCTTTAGCAAAGCTGTTATTGGGTAGTGGAATTGGCGCTCCGTCTAAACTACCTACGGCAAGGATCTTTAATGAAAACTTTTGATTCAATAACTTAGGAATCGCTTTTAACGCTTGCTGATCTATTCCGTCACTGATCAATAAAATACGACCTTTATTGATACCTGCATTACGGAATAGAGCCAATGCTTGCTGAATGCCACTCTCTGCCGCGCTACCCAGCTTAGGCATCATTAAAGGATCAAGAGCAGGCAACAAACTACTAATAGTGGCACTGTCTTGGGTTAAAGGCGTCACAGTATGAGCATCACCAGCGTAAACAACTAGGGCGGTTAAGCCTTCTTGGCGCTGCTGTAATAGATCACTAATTTTCTGTTTACTGCGAGTGATGCGGTTGGGTTGGGTGTCTGCCGCTAACATAGACAGAGAGAGGTCTTGCACAATCACCAAGGCATCTTGCTGGGCAAACACAGGGCGTGATTGCTGGCTCCAGCTTGGCCCCGCAACGGCAAATACTGTTAAGCTCAGTGCAATCATTGTCCAGAGTAAATTATTAGATTGCTGCTGAGGTGCAAGCAATAGTTGCTGCTGAAGATCAGCCCGCATTAACTGCTGCCAAGGGTTGCGTATGCGACGCACTCGAAAGTACAGCCATAGCAGAAACAGCAACACAGGTAAACACCACAGTAGTGCTGGTCGAACGAAATGAAAGCTGTTGATAATATCCATATCAGATCAGTTGAATCATGATAATAAACGCCGTATTGGCTTTTTAATTAGGCTCCAGACCAAGCTGGTCATCACTAGAAGTAATGCACTCAACAAAGGCCAATGCAATAAACTGTGCCTTGGTCGAAATACTTGGCTTTGCTGTTCGATTGGTTCAAGGCGATCAAGTTCCTGATAGATAGCACTTAGCTCCTCGGTGCTTCTGGCACGAAAATAACTACCACCTGTATTACTTGCGATGGTGCGTAAGCTGTATTCATCTAGATCTTGAGAGGGGTTCACACGTCGGGTCATACCGAACAGGCTTTCCACTTCCATAGATTCAGCACCAATACCAATGGTATAAATTTTTACTTTAGCGCCAGCTGCTAGCTGAGAAGCTTGTATTGGATCAATACTGCCGGCGGTATTGGCACCATCGGTCAGCAAGATCAAAATACGCCCCTCTTCCGGCTGGGCTTTTAAGCGCTTAATACCCAAGCCAATCGCGTCACCAATCGCTGTATTTTCACCCGCCATACGCAGTTGAATTTCGCTTAATTGTGCCGCCACTGTGTTGCGATCATGAGTTAAGGGGACGTGTAGGTAAGCTTGTGTTCCAAAAACAACTAAACCTAAGCGGTCGCCTTCTCGTTTAAGCACAAAGTTAGAAACAATCTCTTTTACTGCGGTGAGGCGATCAACTGACTGCTGTTTTAGTGTCATATCAGGAATTTGCATGCTACCAGACAGATCCACAGCTAAGAGAAGGTCGCGGCCTTTATTTGGAATAGGTACAGCATCACCAACCCACTGAGGATGGCTGGTTGCTGTCAGCAATAACAACCAAAGCAGGCAGATCAAGGCGAGTCGACCTGTTGATAAGCCTACAGACTGATCTTTGTTGGTTGTACGGTATTGTGCCAGCCACGACACTTTCAGCTGCACTTGTTGAGCCGGCACTTCAGGCAGGAAACGATAGATCAGCCAAGGCAGCGGTAATAACAAAAATACCCAAGGCCAAACAAAGTCGAGTTGGCTGATCAGAGTTGCCGCTTGATCCACTGTTCTACAGCCTCTGTCAGCTCAGGTTCATTGATATCGTCAGGCATCTCTTCATAGGCTTGAATTAAAGACTGCCCAATGCCATCACTGAAAACCGTGGTTCGACCACTACGATCTAAAAAAGTAAGCCAAGCGGAACCCGATAAGGGGGCAACCTCTTCACGATCATAGTGCACCATTGCCATACGGCGCAGTAGCATGTTCAGTTCATTTAAAAAACGTTGGCGCTGTTGATGCTCTTGAAAACGTCTGCGCATCTGCTCTAGCTCATTTAAGGCATAACGGCGATTACGTGTTCGAAGATAGTAGCGACGACCCAAAAACAGCAGCAGGAGTATCAATACAACACTGGCGCTAATAATCCAAAAAGGCGTCAACGCAGGTGTCCAGCCCGCATCAGGTGCAGGCACGTGAATGTCTTTTAATTGATCTATCAGGTTTTGCGCGGTGCTCATTAACGGGGCTCCTACTGCGCGTTATCTATCGGGCATCGAGCTAAAAGATGCAAAGCTAACATATTGTATTTCAATAAGTTTAAATTTTTCATTTATTATGCAACGTGAAAAAGCGCTTCAGTTTGTCAGCCACATGCTCAGTTGTCGAGAGCTGGATGTAATAGCCTCCAACTTGAAGCAGCATTTCTTCTAGCCCCTGTTGACGTTGGTCAAAAAGTAGCTGGTATCGCTGCCGATCACTTTTATCATGTCCATCAAAAAATACCGTCTGTGAGAGAGCTTGTCCCCCAACTAGATAACAAGGGCTATTAGGTAGCTGATATTCTAATGGATCAGAAATATGAATAGCGAGAAGCTGATGATTAGAGGCTAATCGACGCAAGAGCGCTTTACCTGCAAGATCTAAACTCCAGAAATCACTGATAATCACCAATAAGTTGCCATGCCCTTTTTGGGCAGCCACCAACTGTAGCATTTGATTCATCCTACCTGCCTCTGAACGACCTTCAGGCTGAACAAGCATTGGGGCAAACTGGCAAAGTTGTTGAAATAGTGGCAATAGACCTTGCTGACGTGCTTTAGGCCGAATGAGTTGGTGTTGCGTACCATTAAAAACCAAGCCACCGCAGCGATCACCTTGACGTACAATCGCCCAGCCTAAAGTGGCTGCTAAGTGTGCGGCTTGCTCGGCCTTACTACGCTGGCTACCAAATAACATGCTGGCAGATAGGTCAACCACTAGCTGTACGGGGCGCTCTTTTTCCTCCATAAACACTTTGGTATGTGGGCGCTGCGTTCTAGCCGTTACTTTCCAGTCCATCAAACGAATGTCATCACCCGCTTGATAGTTACGGATTTCACTCAGTTCCATACCTCTTCCCTGACGAGTGGATCGATGCTGCCCTGCCAACATGGAGCGAGAAGGCATCCTCAAATTAGCACCAATACCGCTACTCTGCTTTTGACAGGCCAATAGCTGCGCTAAGTTAAGCTCAGGTAAGAAAACCGTATCAGAGCCCACCACTGTAGGCTGCTGCATTACAGTCTTTAACTTCAGAACCTGTGCAAGTGGTCGCAGAATCTGCTTAAGTGCCAACATAGTTAACTCACAGGCACCACGTTAATCAGATGGCTAATCACTTGGTCCGCATTAAAACCCGCTGCCTCTGCTTCATAATTTAAAATTAAACGATGGCGAAACACATCTGGCGCTAAGTCTTGTACATCTTCAGGGGTCACAAAGTCGCGACCAGCCAACCAAGCTTTTGCTCTAGCGCAGCGATCTAAAGCCAAAGTGGCGCGTGGGCTTACGCCATATTCAATCCAGCGCGCAAGATCTTGGTCATAGAGATCTGGGCGGCGGGTGGCGTCAACTAAATGCACAATGTATTGTTCAATGCTCTCAGCCATATAAAGATTCAGCACTTCTTGTCTAGCACTGATAATGTCACTTTGGCTAACCGCCCGCACAATCTCATTTGAGCTTTGGCTTTGCAGTTGAAACTTTTGCTCCTCTCGGATCAAACGCAGAATTTTCAGCTCTGCCTCAGCATTCGGGTAATGAATACAAACATGTAGTAAAAAGCGATCAAGCTGGGCTTCTGGTAGAGGATAAGTTCCCTCTTGCTCAATGGGGTTTTGTGTTGCCATCACCAAAAATGTATCAGGTAATGGATAGCTGGTATTACCAACTGTGACTTGACGCTCAGCCATTGCCTCTAACAACGCCGCTTGCACTTTTGCGGGTGCGCGGTTGATCTCATCCGCCAACACGAAATGATTAAAGACAGGGCCAGCTTGAAAGCTAAAGCAGTTGTGTTCTGGCTGATAAATATCCGTACCTGTAATGTCGGCAGGCAATAGATCTGGGGTGAACTGGATGCGTTGAAAATCTCCCTCCAAACGATCAGCCAGAGTTTTAATCGCTTTGGTTTTAGCTAAGCCGGGCGGGCCTTCTACCAATAAATGCCCGTCAGCTAAAAGTGTAATTAATAAACGGTTAAGCAAACTTTCTTGGCCGATAATATGTTGCTGTAGCTGTTGATTTAACGTCTGAAAGATTTCACGAACACTCATGTCATTCCTTGGTTTTCAGTCAATGGCTAAAGCCGTCGCAATTTAAATTACAGGGCACTTTTGCGATTACAGGTAAAAACTATCTATAGGCAGCCTTGATCTAGCCGATAAAAAAAGCGTTAGTATAGTCATAACCTGAAGCGCCTGACTATATGTCATGAGCCAGCAGATCTAAGGCCAATAATATTTGTTTCACATCTGACCTTTAGAATGCGACTCAGGTTATAAGCATAATTTCGGGTGCTATGCTTTTTTGTAATAGGGTTCACACTGCCTAGTCATTTTGTACTATGTTTTCATCAAAGCTGATTGAAAAGAAAAACAAAAATAGTTTTTCACCCGATTGACGATTTCCAGCCCCCCAGAGGTGAGCGATGATGTATCCAGCCAGTGAAGGTCATAAAAAATTCCTCAGCCAGTTAGAGGAGCAGCTCGCAACAAAGTTTCCCGAAGACCAAGTTCAAACACTAACCCGTTTTGCCAATATTTATTATGCATCAGCCTCATTAGAGGAGCTTTCTGAGCGCCGTCCAGATGACCTGTATGCCGCAACGGTTTCCACTTGGCGCTTCCTACAGAAATTTGATGCTACAGCACCCAAAGTTCGAGTTTATAACCCCGATTTTGAGCAAGATGGTTGGCAGTCAACCCACACTGTCATCGAGATTCTACAACGTGACATGCCATTTTTAGTGGACTCGATACGTGTTGAGTTAAAAAACCGAGACATTACCGTACACTCTATTCATAACACCGTATTGAATTTTGTGCGTGATGAACAGCATCAAGTGCAACAATTCTCTAGCCGCAACGATCAGTTCTCAGATGAGTTAAATGCAGCGGCTGAGTCTTTGATGTATATCGAGGTCGACCGCCACACGGCAAAAGCTGAGCTTGATGCACTAAGAGATGCGATGATTGGCGTGCTACGTGAAGTCGACACAGCCGTAGCCGATTTTGATCTAATGCGAAATAAGTCTAGTGCGCTATGCGAAGCACTGGCACAAAGCCGTCCGCCTCATCTAGGTGAAGCTGATCTTACCGAAGCAGTTGATTTCTTACGCTGGTTGAATGACGAGCACTTCACTTACTTAGGCTATGACGAATACGATGTTGTAGAAGAAAATGGCAAACGTATTCTCAAGCAAGTAAAAGGCGCAGAGCTGGGTATTCTGAAACTCGACGACCCACGCTATCGCGCACAATCCCGTGATGGTATGGCGTTAGATGCGCGCCAATTGGTATTGATCCCTGAGCTTCTCAGCTTTGCCAAAGCGTCTGAGCATGCCCGAGTGCACCGCCCTGCCTATCCTGACTACATCACTATTAAACGCTTTAATGCTGAAGGCATTTTAGTGGGTGAAAGCCGTTTCTTAGGCTTATTCACAGCTTCAGTTTATAACGAAAGTCCACGTCGTATGCCTATCCTGCGTAAGAAGATTAACGCAGTGGTTGAGGCATCAGGTTTAGATCCAAATGGCCACAGCGGCAAACATCTTGTTCAGATCTTGGAAGTGTTTCCCCGCGATGAACTGATTCAAACAGATACCTACGAACTGACAGAAACCGTTTTGGGTATTCTGAATATTCGTGAGCGCCGTCGTGTACGTTTGTTTATTCGCAAAGACAGCTTCGGTAAGTTTTTCTCTTGTTTGGTTTATATGCCTCGGGATATTTACTGCACAGAGCTACGCCATAAAGTGCGCGAAGTGTTATGGGAAGAATTAAATGCCACTGGCTTAGAGTTTCATACTTATTTCTCTGAGTCGACGTTAGCACGCACACAATACTTGTTACGCTTCAAAGGTGATGACGCCCCTAAATTTGATGTTAAAGCCATCGAAAAACGGGTTATGGCCATTGCACGTTCTTGGAGTGATGACCTTTACTCAGCTCTGATTGAAGGTTACGGCGAAGAGAAAGCTAACCACTATTGGGCGCTGTACCGTGACGCCTTCCCTGGCAGCTACAGTGATGATTTCAACTCACGCATTGCAGTACTCGACATCGGTTATATTGATCAGATCAACGATCAGCAAAATGTGACCATGAGCTTTTACCGTCATCTTGAGGCTGATAGTCAGCATATCCAGTTCAAATTGTTCCATGCCGATGAGCCATTACCGCTATCCGACATTATTCCTGTACTGGAAAACCTAGGCATGCGCGTTGTGGGTGAGCACCCTTACGAAATTGATCGCAGTGATGGTCGTACTATTTGGATTCACGACTTCTCTTTGCAGCCAGCAGCACAGCAAGAAGTGAATTTGGCGCAGATCAAAGAAGCGCTACAAGATGCCTTCCGCCATATCTGGGCAGGTAATGCAGAAAACGATACCTTTAACCGCTTAGTGCTGACTACGGGTCTACCTTGGCGCCAGGTCAGTGTGTTGCGCGCTTACGCCCGTTACATGAAGCAGATCCGCTTTAACTTTGGTCAGGAATATATTGCCGCCACCTTAGGCAATCACCCTGCTATTGCACGCCAACTGGTTGCGCTATTCGAGCTGCGCTTCAACCCAGAAGTGCAATACGACAAAGAAGCGGCAAAAACACTACGTGCCGAGATTATTGAGGCGCTAGATCAAGTACAGAGCTTGAACGAAGACCTTATTCTACGTCGTTATCTAGACTTGATTCGCGCTACCCTGCGAACCAACTTCTATCAAACTGATGCCAGCGGTGAGATCAAGAGTTATATCTCTTTCAAACTGAACACCAAGAAAATTCCAGACGTACCACTGCCGCGCCCGATGTTTGAAATTTTTGTTTACTCACCTCGTGTCGAAGGCGTACACCTACGTGGTGGCAAAGTTGCACGTGGTGGCTTGCGCTGGTCTGATCGTCACGAAGACTTCCGTACAGAAGTCTTGGGCTTAGTGAAAGCACAGCAGGTGAAAAACTCTGTCATCGTGCCAGTTGGTGCGAAAGGTGGTTTTGTCTGCAAACGCTCACCTGAAGGCGGTGATCGTGACGCGATTCTGCAAGAAGGCATCGCTTGCTACAAAATCTTTATCAATGCCCTGCTTGATATCACCGACAATTTGGTAGGTGGCGAAGTTGTACCACCGAAAAATGTTGTGCGCCATGATGAGGATGACCCTTATCTGGTAGTTGCAGCAGATAAAGGCACTGCAACCTTCTCTGATATTGCCAATAGCATTTCTCTTGAACATGGTTTCTGGCTAAAAGATGCGTTTGCCTCTGGTGGCGCAAATGGCTATGACCACAAGAAAATGGGCATTACCGCCCGTGGTGCGTGGGTGTCTGTACAGCGCCACTTCCGCGAGTTGGGCCATAACGTACAAAACCAAGATTTCACCGTAGTGGGTATTGGTGATATGGCGGGTGATGTGTTTGGTAACGGTATGCTGCTATCTGAACATATTCAGTTGGTGGCCGCCTTTAACCACATGCATATCTTTATTGATCCAAATCCTGCATCTGCGGCTAGTTTTAAAGAGCGCCGTCGTTTGTTTGATCTGCCACGCTCAAGCTGGGCAGATTACAATGCAAACTTGATCTCTCCAGGAGGTGGCGTGTTTTTACGCTCAGCTAAGTTTATTGTAATTAGCCCAGAGATGAAGGCTCGCTTTGCAATCAAAGAAGACCGCATGGCACCAACCGATCTGATCACTGCAATTCTGAAAGCACCTGTTGATCTAATTTGGAACGGCGGTATCGGTACTTATGCTAAATCTAGCCTAGAAACTCATGCCGATGCGGGTGACAAAGCCAACGATGCACTGCGTATCAATGGTGTACAAGTGGGGGCTAAAGTAATTGGCGAGGGCGGAAACCTTGGTTTCACCCAACGTGCACGTATTGAGTACGGTTTGAACGGCGGCCTAGTTAATACTGACTTTATTGATAATGCTGGCGGTGTGAACTGCTCGGATCATGAAGTGAATATTAAAATTCTTTTGGATGAAATTGTCAGCCAAGGAGACATGACCGCTAAGCAACGTAATGAATTGCTAGAGGCGATGACAGAGGAAGTAGGTGCGCTGGTACTCCGTAACAACTACACCCAGTCACAAGCGTTAAGTTTAGCAAAACTGACCGCTAAAGATGGTATTGGCCAGTTCCGCCGCTTTATCAACGCATTAGAAAGCGAAGGCAAACTAAACCGTGAATTGGAATTTATTCCAAGTGACGAAGCTTTGTTAGAGCGCTTCAACCAAGGCCAAGGTTTAACAGGCTCTGAGTTATCAGTGCTGATCTCTTATGCTAAAGCCGATCTAAAGCAACGTTTACTTGCATCGAACGTACCTGACGATACCTTTATTGAAAAAGAGATGGAGCGCGCATTCCCATCAGTGCTGATGCAGAAATTTAAACCTGCAATGTACAATCACCGCCTAAAACGAGAAATCGTTTCAACCCAATTGGCTAATGACTTGGTAGATCATGGTGGCATTGCCTTTATCCACCGCTTGATCGACTCTTCTGGTGCGGAAGCAGCTGAAATTGCACGCGCTTATGTAGTGGCACGTGAAGTTTTTGGTTTGAATCAGCTGTGGCAACGCATTGAGGCTTTAGACTATCAGGTTTCAAGTGAAACCCAGTACGACATGATGCTAGATCTGATGCGTTTGATTCGTCGTGCAACCCGCTGGTTCTTACGTCCACATCTGGCCAATATGGCAGTATCTGATGTGATAGCTTTATACGAACCAAAAGTGCGTATGTTGAGTGAGACCATTGGCGAACGTTTACGTGGTGCACAGTTGGAAAGCTGGAGCAAGCGTCGCGCAACACTAGTTGAGCAAGGTGTGCCTGAAGCACTGGCCGACCAAGTGGCAGCTACATCGGGCTTGTATTCACTATTAGGCGTTGTTGAAGCAGAGCGTGTGACCGGTGAGAAACTTCAGCGTGTAGCTGAGGTCTACTTTGAACTGGGGCATCAGCTTGATTTACAATGGGTTAGCCAGCAGATTACCAAACTGCAAGTACACGACAGCTGGGAAGCGTTGGCTCGGGAAACCTTCCGTGATGACCTTGATTGGCAGAGCCGTGCTCTGGCGATTAGCGTGATCCAGATGGAGGACGGTGTCAAAGAAGTTGAAGAGCGTGTCTCTCAATGGATGGCGCGCCATCAGCATCAAGTGAAACGCTGGCAGAAAATTTTGGCCGAAATCAGCTCTGGCAGCAAAGCTGGCTTCCCAATCTTCTCAGTGGCAATGCGTGAATTGTTTGACTTAGCACAGGTACAATTGGAGGCCTAAACGTCTATGCAGGAATATGTTTTTTCAATCAGCGTCAGTGCGGAAGAATATATGTCCTATTACAGCGGTCAGGTTAGAAACGTGATCGTGCATGACACATACGGCAGGCGGGTACAATTACCCGCCAACGTGTTTCGCCCTTTCGTCACTCACAATGGTATACATGGCCGCTTTAGAGTGACCGTTGGGGATAATCACAAGCTTCAAGGGATTGAGCGAATAGTTTAAGTCTAAATACTTCAGTAATAGAGCGGTCTAAGCCAATGCGCCTAGACTGCTCACTTCAAAAACCTCTACTTCATCAAAGCCTAATTGATTTAAAGACTGATAGAGCTGAGAGCCAAGCGTAACCTCTGCGGTTAACAACGCTTTATGCTGTGCTTTATGCTTCTGAAGTGTTGCACTGGATAGCAACTCTTCCACTCGGCGAGCAATTGCAGAGCCAGAGTCGACCCAAGTGATAGGCCGTGGAGAGATCTGCTCAAGCTCTGCTTTTAATAATGGAAAGTGTGTACAGCCTAAAACGATAGTATCAATGCTGGAAACTTGGAACAGTGGCTGAACCGCTTGTAAAAGTCGGTCTAAATCGACAGCGCGACCCGCCAACTTATCTTCTGCCAATTTCACCACTTCCGTTGTACCTAATCGACTGACCTGACAATGTTCGGCATGGTTTGTAATTAACTGATCAGTATAACTGCGAGTTACTGTACCGGGAGTGGCTAGCAAACCGATATGTTTAGTTTTAGACAAATAAGCGGCAGGTTTAATTGCAGGCACAACCCCTACCACCGGAATATTAAGTGCAGCTCGCAGTGCTGGCAGCACCACTGTGCTAGCGGTATTGCAGCCTAAAACCATCAGTTGAATAGGGTAGCGATGCACCAGTGCTAATGCCAAAGCCACTACTCGCTCTACCAGCCAAGATTCACTTTTGTCACCATAAGGAAATGCCGCATTATCAGCCAAATACAACACCGAACGCTCAGGACTAAGGCGCTGAATCTCTTGCACAATAGACAGGCCGCCTACTCCAGAGTCCATCACTAAAATAGGCGTATTTAAAGGTTGGTCTGAGCTATTCATCCGCAGGGCTTATATCTGATATGACGGTTGGGGAAATAGCTCAGAGTTTAACACAGCCGCTAATAAAAACGCCTACCTGTCAGCTCAATTAAAGCGTATAGGCTAGTCGTCGTGGTCTTGCTTGTCTTCATGGTCAGTATCATGATCTTGTTCTGAATCATGGCGGCCATCTTTGTCTAGATCGTCATGATAACCATCACGGTCTTTATCGTCGTCATGATGACCATCCTTATCTAGGTCATCATCGTGATAGCCGTTGCGGTCTTTATCATCATCGAAATAGCGATTAGCCCCTATAATATTGCTTGGGTTGCTATCATTCACATCATCAATTAAACCATCTCGGTCGTCATCTTTGACACCTGCCGACACGCTATAATCTTTGTCATAATGGTTATGGATGCCATCATGATCATGATCTGCGGGGTCTTGTGTTTGCCCCGTATATTGATACCCGCCATGATCAAGGTCATTATAATCTTCAATGCCATCGCTATCAGCATCAGTATGCAGTAATGGGTTTATGGCTTCACTGTAATCATCTAATACAATAGGTGCATCGAGCACGCCATCTTGGTCTTGATCTAAGTTTGCAGATTCGGCACGGCTCATCGGTAAAGGGATATGACCAAGGCTTACTTGATTATTAACCCCCATCATCAAACGTGTACGCAAAGTACCTGTGTTATCTCGAAAGCCAATGGGTGTAACCACTTCATCTGCCGTACCCTTATTAGTTGTCATCACCAAACGGTAGCCCACGCCTGCGGGTAAATTCAAAGTAAAAGGGTGGCGACCATCTTCTGTATGAGTGGACTCTACAGCGTAATAAGAGCCGTTATCACCAAAGGCTTCAATTAAAGTGCCGGGTACTGTGCCTGTAATGCTTGCTGCTGTACTCATGGTGCTGGGTGAGTGGCTGCTTTCTGTGTTCTCGCTTGTAGAGCCACTAGAACCTCCTGAACCACAGGCCGACAGCATTAAAGCAGAGCTGAGCAGACTGAGCGCAAATAGTGTTTTATAAGCTTTGGATTGAGCTTTCATGGACATGACCTCCTGTACAATTGAGTGTTCAGAGTAACCAAGAAAACTTAACTCAAGCTTAAAGCCTTTACTTATCTAGCCTGTAATACCCTAAGCCGTGAACTGGATCACAGTTTGACTAAGGCGACTCAATCAGAGACTAAAATTAAGCCTCGCTTAAGTTTAAGCCTGCATCATGTGAGCTTATTACCACAACTTGACGCCTGCACGGAGCTGATCATGTTTACAAGCCGCACCTTATCTTTACGTTTCAAACTCTATGGTTTGGTCGCAGTATTAATGGCCTTTTTACTTTTAACCGGTGGTGTCGTGTTACAAAGTCAGAAACAGATGGCCTCAGATTTAGAACAGGTCACCTTATTCGGTCACCTGCAAAACCAGCTTGGAATTATTGATCATAAAGTGATGGATAGCCGTGTGCATATTGGCCAAGCGCGTTTAAGTGATCAGGCACAGCACTGGCAAAAAGAAGCAAAAACAGTTCACGAAAACAATCAAGCAATTGAAAAAAGCTTACAAAATATGGCCCAGTTACTGAGTCAGATTGCACTGACAGAAAGTGTTGATCATGGGGAGCTTTCAAATCAATATCAGCGTTATCAACAAGCTTTACAGCACTTCATTACCAGCACTTTTATCCCCAGTATCAACGCGTTAGAGGCAGGTAATATCATACAGGTAGACCAACTGTGGCAAGGCGGTAACAAAGGTTATGCTGCAAGCTACGTACCTGTAAAAGAACAAGCTAAAATTTTAACTCAAGAGGTACGTCAAGCCTTAGATAATAGCAGCGAGCACGCCCAACTCAGCCAAGCACAACACCAACAATTATTGATTTCTTGTTTATCATTAGCATTGATTTTAGGCCTGTTATTGGCACGGCTTATTGTACGCCAAATTACGCAACCGTTGCGCCAAGTACAACTGTGGCTATCAGCGATCACAGCGGGAGATTTATCCAGCCATTACGACACTGAACAGCCTAAAATTAGCGAGTTATTGGCGATGTTCTCCAGTATTAAACAAATGCAAACAGGCTTGGCACATCTGCTACAGGGAATGCAGCAAGCTGGGCATACTTCAGCAGCAGCTTGCCAACAATTAGAGCAACAAGCGTTAGGCTTTTCACAGCGCCAAAATAGCCAAGATCAAGAGGTGCAGCGCACACAACAGGAGATGCAACAATTGACACAGGCCGTGGATAAAAACCAAACTCAGCTTACCGCCGCCAATGATTTATTAAGCAATAGCACCGCCTTAATGGCAGAAAGCCGTATGGCACTGTTATCCAATCAAACGCAAATTCAGTTGATGGTCAGCTCGGTGCACAATGCTCGCGAAAAGCTCACGCACTTTAATAGTACGACGGCAGATATTAGCCAAGTAGTAGAGATTATCAACGCGATTTCAGAGCAGACCAATCTATTGGCTTTGAATGCAGCTATTGAAGCAGCAAGAGCAGGAGAACATGGTAGGGGCTTTGCAGTTGTGGCAGATGAGGTGCGCGCCTTAGCCTCAAGAACTCAAGACAACACCAGTAATATCAGTCGATTAATTGGTAATTTAACAGAGGCAAACCACGCAACCTCAGACTCTATCTTTCAAGCCCATGAACAAGTTGCCGCCATTGAAAGTGCTCAACAGCAGTCTGAACAGTTAATGCAACAAGTCGAACATCTTATTGGACAAGTTAAACAAGAGATCAACATCATTGCCAAAGATGCTCAAGCCCAAGCGAACTTGGCTTATCAAACCGAGCATCGTATGCAAAAGCTAAGTCTGTTGTCTGATGATAATAGCCATGAAACAGAGCGCCTAAAAAGTGCGACTTTTGATCTCAGCGCAGTATCAAAGCAGCTGTTACAAAAAGTGAGTATTTTTAAGCTTTCATCCTGACCCTTACCAGCGCTGATGCTGTTTAAAGTAGTCCACTAGGTAGTCTACAAAAGCAACAATGCGAGTTGCTAAAAACTGCCGCTGCTGATAGACCGCATACACATTAAAATCATGTCCGGGGTACTGTTGCAATATCTGTTGCAAGCGCCCCTCTTTTACAAAAGGCGCCGCTATAAAATCAGGCTGCTGGATAATACCAAGCCCTTGAGCCGCAGCCTCACACAATGCCCGACCATTATTTGCAGCCATCGACCAGTGAATACGTACACGCTGCTTACCACCATCTGGTTCATTAAATACCCAGTAATTTCGATCCTGGGCAAGATTGGTATACAACAGACAACGGTGCTGCTGTAAGTCTGCGGGTAACTGCGGACTGCCATTTTCAGCAAGATAACTGGGGGCAGCATATATGCCACCTGTGCAATGAGTCAGCTTACGCGCTACCATGCTAGAGTCGGCTAAGTGAGCAATGCGAATCGCAACATCAAACTTATCTGCAATTAAGTTGCGTTGCCGGTCGTCTAAATCAAGTTCTATACGCACCAAAGGATATTGCTGCTGAAACTGTTTGATGGGTTCAATTAAGTGCAACAAAGTAAAGTCCATAGGTGCAGTAATACGTAATACCCCTCTAGGCTCTTGACCTTGCTGTGAAACGGAGGACTCTAACTCATCTAGTTCAGCCAATAGATTGCAGCAACGGTTGTAATAGTATAAGCCTTCATCGGTAGGGTTTACTCGGCGGGTAGTACGATTGAGCAATCTAATACCCAGCTCTTTTTCTAATGCCGCAATATGCTTACTCACCATTGCCGTAGAAATGCCTAAGTCACGCCCTGTTGCGGCAAAGCTCTCTTGCTCAACAACTCGACAATAAACGCGCATTGCGGTGTATTTATCCATCTTCAACCTTTCCCATATGCCTCTAAAAATAACAAGCATCACTGCATGCAAAAGCATGGCTTTTCATTAAAGCGGATAACAAGCAAAAGATTGTTTACTAAAAAGAAATAGTGAATGCCATTTAACGCTCATTATCATAGTAATTTTTTTAGCCTACAATGCTCTCATGTAATTTGCTCAGACAGAGCATAGCGCTTAATTTAGGATTACCACTATGATGAAGTCTTTTCTAACTCCTGCTTTACTTTCAACGGCTCTACTTTCTGGCAGCGTATTCGCCGCAGACTACAAAGTGGACCCTGCACACACTGCGGTTCTTTTTAAGATCAATCACTTAGGCTTTAGTGAAACTGTTGCTCGCTTTAATACCATTGAGGGTAATTACAGCTACGATGCGGCAAATCCAACTGCCTCGAAAATCGTAGTTAAAATTGACAGCAACAGTCTAGACAGTAATCACGCCGCCCGTGATAAGCACATCAAAGGCCCTGACTTTTTAGATGTGAAGCAGTATCCAGAGATCACTTTCAAGTCAACCGGCTATAAAGGCAGTGCAACAGAAGGCACTTTAAGCGGTGAGTTTACACTCCATGGTGTAACTAAAAACATTGATCTAAACATCGTTAAAATCGGTGAAGGCAAAGACCCTTGGGGCAACTACCGTAGCGGCTTCAACGGTACTGTCACCATCAAACGCTCAGAGTTTGGTGTTGATCAGATGCTAGGTGGCATCGGTGATGATGTAACAGTTGAGTTATTTGTTGAAGGCATCCGTCAGTAATAACTGATAGGTTTTTATCTTCAAAAAGGTTTTCGTTATGTATGGTGAAGAAACTTCACCTTTAGCGATGCTGCTGCCAGTTGCGGTGTACCCGTTACTGGCAGCAATCGTTTTAGGCTTAGTGATTTATAAGTTAGACGGCGCAGGTTATAAGAAAGCCGTATTTTGGGCGGCACCAGTGCTCATTTGGTTGGCTTGGTTAACGGCTGCACAAGGAATTCACACCCGCTGGCAATTTCCGCCTCGTCAGGCGTTAGACTGGTTCCTATTAATGACGTTAGTGCCTGTACTGGCAACCCGACTGCCCAAAAACATTCGTATGAGTGGTTTTGGTATCAGCTCAATGTTGGCATTTGCGCTAGTCGCACAGCCACTAGTAGGCCGGATGAGTACGATTGATCTTTTTACTCATCTAGTAGGCTGGTTACTATTGCTAGGTGTCGCCATATTGGCCTCAGATCAACAGAAGAATAGCTTTCGCTTTCCCGCCAGTTTACTGACGATGATCATTCTGTCTGCCATTGTGATTGGTATTAGCAGCTCATTGGCTTTGGCTCAAATGACAGGAGCGGTCGCAGCAGTACTAGGCGGTCTATGGCTACTAGCCCGAGTGATTAGGCTGCCTGATGACTTAATGCTGGCCTGTACTCAGGGTGCCATGGCGCTGTGGATATTGGTGTTGGCTTATGCCCACTACTATGCGGATGTGAATATCTATGCTTTGGTGATTTTGGCATTACCGCTATTAAAAGCTTGGCCTGAACTAACTTCGACTGATGGGAAGGTCGAGTGGAAAGCACTTATACCAACGGTATTGATCAGTGCTAGTACGGGCCTTATGGCCTTGTGGATGGTGTGGCCAGCGCAATCGCTATTCTAATCAAACGGCCTAAGCTGATGTTGTTTTAAGATGCGACTTTCTGCCTCATGCGTCAACAGGCCACATTTTCAGAAAAATTATGGTGACATATAATTTAGCCTGAATTAACAGCGAGATCAGCGTGTGTCCTCTCCACTCTATTGATATAAAAAATAGAGTGGGCACGCTGATTTTTTTTACTTACGAATTGGTCGATACAAAATAAATAGTACCCAAGCATTATCCGTAACACTTTGTTATCGAAAAACAGTCCAACCTCTTCATTTGTAAACAAAAATAGAGTTCATTTTGTTTTTGTAATATCCCATATACAGCTTAGAGCATTAAGCCTAATATCAACATCAGGCCACAAGCCTACCGATGTCCTAAAGACATCCCCCCCTTTGTTCAGCCAAGGCTAAGCCACCCATATCAGGGATGGATAGTAGGTGAGATTATGAGAGCGGACTATATCAATCCAATTCTGCACTCCATTATGGATACGCTAACTAGAATTACTCATTGCGTACCCTGCCCAGGAAAAATCAAGGTCAAAAAGCATGAGCTTTCCCAAGGTATTGTTACTGGGTTGGTTAATTTGCAAATTAATGAGGAGTTTGGCTCTATCGCGCTAAGCTTCAGCCAAGATCTGATTCTAAATATTGCCTCTGAACAGCAACATCAAGTGCAGCATAAAATCGATCACAGTATGTTGAATATGGCGGGTCGTATTACTCATATGGCATGCCAAGGTGCTAGAGAGTACTTAAGTCAACATAGCGATATTTTTATGTTGTCAAATCCTAAGGTGTTTCTAGGTTTCAGACAAAAAATTCACCATTGCTGCCATCAACCTAAATTGATGGTGCAGTTTGAAACTCCGGCGGGTATTTGTTTTTCTGAGTTTAGTTTTGCACAGATGGGAGAGGTCATATTAAGCCGCCACTGAACAGCAATATTCAAGAAGCGACTTAACAAATATCAGTTAGCGATTAGTATTATCGCCACAGAAAGGGTTGCTGTTACGCTCGCGTCCAAAACTGGACTTTGGTCCATGGCCGGGAATGAAAACTACATCATCGCCTAACGGAAACAGTTTCTCTCGAATAGAGCGAATCAGCGTTGCGTGGTCACCTTTAGGAAAGTCTGTTCGGCCTATCGAACCTTGAAACAGCACATCACCCACCAACGCTAGCGCACTGTCCTTATGGTAAAAAACCACATGACCCGGTGTATGACCAGGACAATGTAAAACCTCTAGCTGATGTTCACCCACTTGAACTGTATCACCATCTTGTAACCAACGGTTTGGTGTAAATACTTCACAAGGAGGAAACCCAAACATTTGGCTTTGCTGGGCTAACCCTTCCAACCAAAAACCATCCTCTTGATGCGGCCCTTCAATCTCAACACCAGCACGCTTAGCCAGTTCTGAAGTTGCACCAGCGTGATCAATGTGCCCATGAGTCAATAAAATCTTCGTAAGTGTTAGTGCATGCTCTTCTATTTTTGCCAAGATACGATCGATATCTCCACCGGGATCAACCACCGCAGCTTGTTTGGTTTTGTCGCACCACAGCAAAGTGCAATTTTGTTGGAAGGCAGTGACTGGAATGATTTCATAACGCATTTGATTTGGCTCCCTATCAAGAGCGCAAAAGCCTAATAGCTCTAGCTTTAGCTTGCAAGCCAAGATAAAAATAATGTTTTATGTTTAATTCATCACAATAAATACATTTTTAACTGACATTTTGTTGGCAACTTTTCCAACATAGAGTAGTCTGAAAGTGAGAGAAGAATTTGATGAATAGGTTTTAAGGGGAATCCCATGGCAGTAGAACTCATGATTTCTGTATTATTGACTACAGTGGTAGCTGCCGCGATGTGGGTGGGTTTTCAGCAAATGAAGCCACAACAGCAAGCCATTCGCATTAAGGCACAATATCGTAAAAAGGATCGCTGGGACAACCCTGATCCACGTTAAGTTTCAGCTACACTCTGTTATTTTATGCTTGTTCTACCCTTAGTTTAAGCCAGACGGTTGTCTGGCTTTTTTTGTTATCGCTTAAAACAAAAAATCCCTGCCTAAATTAAGGCAGGGATCTCTCTAGCTAGCGCACTGAAAAAATATCTTAACGTGCAATACTCTGCATGATCTGCTTCACGTTATTAATCAGGTTGTCAGAGGCTTCTTTCGTTCTTATAGAAGCTTCAGAAGCCGCAGCATTCACAGAGTCCAAATTGTTACGAATCTCTTCAGATGCTGCACTCTGCTCTGTTGCAGCCGCCGCAATCATCTGACTCATATCAGTAATAGACTGCATAGTGCTACTGATCGCATCTAGTGTTTCACCCGCAACTTGTGCTTGCTCAACGCAGTCATTAGCACTGTCTTGGCTAGACTTCATGACACGAACCACTTCTTTGGTTTCTTTCTTCAAGCGCTCAAGCGTGCCATAGATCTCGCTAGTAGAGTCCTGTGTACGCTGAGCCAGTGCGCGCACTTCATCAGCAACTACTGCGAAACCTCGGCCTTGCTCACCTGCACGCGCTGCCTCAATAGCTGCATTCAGTGCAAGTAAGTTTGTTTGATCTGCGATCTCTGTAATCACACTGATAGCAGATGAAATATCGTCAGTAGCTTGGTGCAAGCTTTCAACCTGAATAGCCGCATTTTCAATAGCGGAAGCCAAAATATTAATAGCTGTTGCCGTATCACTTACTACCGTCTTGCCTTGCTGAGCTAGCTCGTTAGCTTGATGCGTAGCATCAGATGCGTTATTGGCATTATTGGCGACATCTTCAATCGCACCTGACAATTGCCCAATCACTGTACCAATTTGCTCAACCTCAGCGGCTTGACGATTAATCGCTTCAGAAGCATGGTTTGCAATCCGAGTGGTCTCATCGCCTAATGCATACAGTTCTTTAGCAGAGTGAGAGATGCGCGTGGTCATCGCATTCACATTAGCTTCACGCATGATTGCCGCTAAATAAAGCTGGCCAGCCTCAGCGGTACAGTTACCATACATCTCCATTAAAACTGGACTGTCGATATAGTTTTTCGCACGCCCTGCCGCTAGTTTTAATGGTTTTAAGAAAAAGCTTACCATCATAATGGCCAATACAGCGGTCGCAGCCGATATACCAAGGCTCACCATTGGAGATAGGCCAAGAACCCATGCGCCTAATGTCGGAGTAAATGCAGAAAGTAGTACCAGCAATGGCATACTGGTGCTCAGATTCACATCGTAAAGACTGAAGCGCTTTCCGCCTTTATTAACCCGAGCATAAATCTCTTCAGCTCGACGCACTTGATTCTTTTTAGGTGTAGACCGTACTGATTGGTAACCAATGACATGACCATTTTCAATAATTGGGGTTACAAAAGCATTTACCCAATAGTAATCGCCATTTTTACAACGGTTTTTAACAATGCCCATCCAAGGCTTACCCTGCTTTAGGGTTTTCCACATATCTTCAAAAACGGGAGGTGGTACATCAGGGTGACGTACCATATTATGTGCTTTGCCCATCAAGTCTTCACGGGTAAAACCAGATATCTCAACAAAAGCATCATTAACATAAGTGATCTGCCCTTTTAGATCGGTTGTTGAAACCAAAGGCACATCTTTAGGAAAAGTACGCTCTACCTGTGTAATGGGCAGGTTTTTTCTCATAGTCAAAACATCCTGTTGCGTATCAAAAGAGGGGTAGACTCTGTATTTGGCAATCTAAAAAGATCGTGCAGCCACAAATGGCAATCAGCGTCTTACAAGTTAAATTCTATTATTTTTTGTAATGTTTTATATGGTGTACTAGTTTATTGTCTCTGTTAACAAAAGCAATTTTTTTCCACGCAAGCCATAAAATAGTCCTTTTTGGCTAAAAAATACCGTTTGCTGTGTTATGCTGACGACCTTATTTAGCTCAAAATAGTTTATTTATACGAGGCGAGCCATGCAAATTCAAGACAATGCTGTTGTATCTATTCATTACACACTGACTAACGATGCTGGCGAAACCATCGACAGTTCATCAGGTGCAGAACCATTAGTTTACCTGCACGGTGCGGCTAACATCATACCTGGCTTAGAAGACGCTTTAGTAAGTAAGGCTGCTGGCGATAAACTAACTGTACGTATCGCCCCAGAAGATGGCTATGGCGAGCATGTACCTGATTTAGTACAAGAAGTACCAAGCGAAATGTTCCAAGGCGTTGAAGAGGTTCAAGTTGGCATGGAGTTTCATGCTGAATCTAACACTGGCCAGCCAATCGCAGTAACTGTAACTAAAGTTGAAAATGGCATGGTAACTATTGATGCAAACCACCCGTTAGCGGGTGTAACACTTAACTTTGATGTTGAAGTAGTTGATGTGCGCGAAGCAAGCGCTGAAGAGCTAGATCATGGCCATGTTCATGGTGCAGGTGGTCATCACCACTAAGCTTTGGCCTTAGCTTTAGCTACAGATTGGCGAGGCATGACTGTAGCAATAAGTGGTCAATAAGCGGATAAAAATAGCCCGGACATCTTAGATGCTCGGGCTATTTGATTTTATGCTAATGCTTTATTCACAACCTCAAATAAGTCTTTAGAAAGTTTAGCTTGTGCAATACGTTGAAGTTCAGCCTGCATCAAACCCTGACGCTTCAGATCTAACTTCTGCCAACGCGCCAATGGCGTAATCAAACGTGACGCGATTTGTGGATTCATTTTATCCAGCGCCAACACTACATCTGCTAGAAAGCGATAACTATGGCCGTCAATACTGTGGAAATTAACCCGGTTTTGGTTGCAGTATGTGCCGACTAAAGCACGTACCTTATTAGGGTTTTTTAGGCTAAAAGCGGAGTGTTCCATTAGGGCTTTTACACGCGCTAATGCATCAGGTTGTGGGCGAGAGGCTTGTACAGCAAACCACTGATCCATCACTAACGCATCTTGCTGCCAATCTGACTCAAACTTTTTCAGTGCTGCATCTGCTTTATCATCCTGCTTCGAGTGAACCAATTGTACCAGTGCAGCTTGCACATCGGTCATATTGTCAGCTTGGTTGAACTGTTGCCATGCTTGGTCAACCACTTCTGGCGCTTCTAAACTCATCAAGTAAGCTAGGCAAGTATTCTTCAAACGACGCTTACCAATATCTTCGGCTACAGGACGATAGTTGCCTTCAAGTAGATTGGCCTGTAGGCATTGCTTTAACTCGACTTGTAAGCCTTGGGCAAGAGTTTTGCGTGCGATATTACGACAAGCGTGAATGGCTTCAATAGGCACCACTTCATATTGTTCTGCCAGATAAGCTTCACTTGGCAACACAAGCATCTCGGCCAAAATTGCAGGTGATAAGGAGCTATTTAACAAACTACGGAAAGCTTCAACTAGCGCCGTATCTAGTATGGGCATCAACCCTGAATTAAACGCTGTAATCATTGACTTCAAAGCATCAATAGCCAAACGCTGACCCGCATCCCAACGATTAAAGCCATCACTGTCGTGCTGCATTAAATGTAACAGCTGCGCTTGGTTATAAGAGAAGTTCACTTTAACTGGCGCAGAGAAACCTCGCAGTAGAGAGGGCGTTGGCTGCTCAATGACATTTTCAAAGACAAAAGTTTGCGTAGCTTCCCGCAGGTGAAGCACTCGGCACTGATCACCTTGAGCACCTGACGCTTCACCCTCAGATAAGTGCAAAGCCATATCCTGCCCAGCTTGATTCAACAATCCTAACTTGACTGGAATATGTAGCGGCTGCTTATCTTTTTGCCCCTGAGTCGCTGGTGTATGTTGTTTGAACGTTAACAGATACTGCTGCTTTTCTGCGTTATATTGATCCGTAATTTGCAGCTCTGGAGTACCTGCTTGACTATACCAACGCATAAACTGAGTGAAGTCGATATCTGAAACTTCTGCCATTGCGGCCACAAAATCATCTACTGTGACAGCCTGACCGTCGTGGCGTGCAAAATAAAGGTCACAGCCTTTACGAAACAGCGCTTCACCCAGTAAGTTAGCAATCATACGCACTACTTCTGAGCCTTTCTCATAAATGGTTAAGGTGTAGAAGTTAGAAATCTCAATAAATTGCTCTGGGCGTACAGGGTGAGCAGTGGGGCCCGCATCTTCTGCAAACTGTGCTGTGCGCAGCATGGCCACATCTTCAATCCTTTTAACGGCTGCATCATTCATGTCCGCTGAGAAGCATTGATCACGATAAACCGTGAAACCCTCTTTCAGTGATAACTGAAACCAATCTCGACAGGTCACACGATTCCCTGACCAGTTGTGAAAATACTCATGAGCCACCACCCCTTCAATACGCTGAAAAGCGGCATCTGTGGCCGTATCAGAGCGGGCTAAAACACAGGATGAGTTGAAAATATTCAGCCCTTTGTTCTCCATTGCTCCCATGTTGAAATCATTCACGGCGACAATCATATAGATATCGAGATCATATTCACGGCCATAAACTTCTTCGTCCCACTTCATCGCTGCTTTTAGCGAAGCCATTGCGTGATCACACTTGGTTAAATTTTCTGGCTCGACCCAAATCTCTAAAACGACCTCTCGACCCGATGAAGTCACAAACCGATCTTCTACTACTTGTAAATCACCTGCCACCAACGCAAACAGATAGGCGGGCTTACGGAAAGGATCTTGCCAAGTCACAAAGTGGCGGTTGTTATCTAAATCACCGCGCTTTACAGAGTTACCATTAGAGAGCAGCACAGGATATTCAGATTTATCTGCAATCACCGTTGTGGTGAAAGCTGCCATTACATCTGGCCGGTCGGGGTAATAAGTGATTTTACGAAAGCCTTCAGCCTCACATTGTGTACAAAACATAGTGTTAGAACGGTACAGACCTTCTAACGAGGTGTTGTTAGCCGGATCAATTTCAACCTCAGAAGTTAATACAAACTGATCAGGCACAGTGTTTATCGTCAATAGCTCGTCGCTGACTTGATATTGAGCTGTGGTCAAAACAACGCCATCAATAGCAAGGCTGATCAGTTTTAAGTCTGAACCATGCAACTGCAAAGGTAGAGAGGCCTCACGTTCGGCATTACGCTGAAACTGAATATTGGCGAATACACGCGTTTGATTTGGGTAAAGATCAAAAGTCAGCTCCACCCCCTGAACCAAAAATGCAGGCGCAAGATAATCTTTAAGATAGATAACCGAGTTTGAAGTAGATTGAGTCATAATTCACTCTTAGTGTCTGGACGCTGGTGAAGGTAGATCTTGTTATCCGTTGCAGTAACATCTTATCGTTCAAATAGTTTCTAATCAGCCAGCTACAAATCAAAACTGCCGAGTAGGAGGCGGTTACAGGCTAACCGGATCAATAGGCTATGCATTAGACTACAAGTTACAAAAATACATCATAAAAATGTGTTCTGTAGCAAAATAAACAAATACTCTCGAATAAATGCTGGAAACAAGCTGCACTGAGCAGATTTTTTATTCTACTATGTGATTAATGTGCCAGCAGTAAGCTGAACCTAAAAAAGCTTAGCTTTTAGCCAGTTGGCGAAGGTACAGTTTAATTGGAATCTATAATTATAATCAGACGATGGTAATGGATTAGCGTCACTGAATTGCCGATAAAAAAGGCCGCCAATCGCTATGCCAAAACAAGATCAGAGCAAGCCTCATTACTCCAGCCAAAAGCTAGCGCTTAAAGTTGCGTTGACCTATACCTTGTTTTCACTGTTGTGGATCTACTTCTCTGATCGTGCTTTAGAACATCTTGTCAGCAATACCGAAACACTCTCATTACTGCAAACCTATAAGGGCTGGTTGTTCGTTTCAATTACTGGTTTGATGATATTCGTTCTGATACAGCAGGGCTTGAAAAAACAGCATCGCATTCAAGATAATCTTGACCGCCACGCTGACCACCTTCAACAAATATTACACTCCGTTAGTCACCAAATTATTCAGTATGATCCCAATGGACAGATCTTATTTGCGAACCAAGCCGCACATGAAGGTTATCATTATTTAAATAAACCATTCCCAACACAGCTATCTGAGCTATGCCCTACACCTCAAGGCTTGGAGCTGCTTCTATTAGAACCTTTCCAGTCAGTCCAACAGCAGCAACTTAATGGCTCACTGCAGCTGCAACAGTTGAATGCCCATGGAGAAATTTTTATTGCTCAAATTGACTGGACTGCCATCGTCAATGAGCATGGTTTTTTGGAAAGCGTGATTACTGCAATTGAAGATGTCAGTGAACAACAAAAACATCAAGAGCAACTAGATCAAGCCGCACTGGTATTTAATGTCGCCACTGAAGGTTACATGATTACCGATGCACAGGGGAAAATTCTCAGTGTAAATCCAGCTTTTACACAGCTCACGGGCTATAGCAGTGAGCAAGCCGTTGGACAAACGCCTAAACTGCTAAACTCAGGTTTACACGAGCCAGAGTTTTATACCGCTCTTTGGGAACAAATCAGTCGCATAGGACAGTGGCAAGGCGAGATTATTAATCGAAAACAAAATGGTGAGATTCAGCATGTTTGGCAAAAAATCTATGCCTTGCAAGATCCTAATAATAATACCAAACGCTATATTGCGACGATGTATGAAATTAATGAGCTAAAACATCAATCTTCTGCGGGGCAAGATAGCTTAACTCAACTTCCCAACTTGCCGCAGTTTAGAGATCGTTTGAACAGCCTAATTCCAGATTCAACGAAACAACATGAAAAATTCTGTCTCGCATATATCGACATTGATAACTTCCAAAATATCAACGACAGTCTTGGTCACGAAAGCGGTGATATTTTGGTGCAGCAAGTGGCGCAACGTTTAGCTACATTGATAGCACCAGACGACTTACTGGCTCGACAAGGAGGTGACGAGTTTATTTTATTAGGCCGCAAACTAGATCATCGCCGAACCAATCTAGTTTTTGCAGATAGCTTGTTAGAAATGTTCAAAGAACCTTTCGTGATTGATGGGCAGCGATTATTTATTACTGCAAGTATAGGGTTATGTTGCTTCCCTGAGGATGGTGCATGTGCCAACACTCTACTTCGCAATGCTGACACTGCACTTTATCGAGCGAAGGATACGGGTAAAAATAACTATCAATTCTATACTGCTCAGCTCACCAGCAATGCCATTCAAAAAATGGAAATTGAAACAGACCTACGCCGTGCTGTCAGCGAGTCGCTAGAAGAGTTTATAGTGTTCTACCAACCCCAAATTGAACTTGATAGCGGCAAAATTGCAGGTGCAGAAGCATTGGTACGCTGGCAGATAAGCCCAGAGCGTAGAATTCCCCCTGATCATTTTATCCCCGCAGCAGAAAACACTGGACTGATTATCCCCCTTGGAAAACAGATCCTAAGGCAGTCCTGCCTCGACTTCCTTTGTTGGCACCAAAAAGGGTTAGGTTTGTCACGTATCAGCGTGAATGTGTCCATGATACAGCTGCTACGCAGCCCATTCTTAGAGGATGTATTGCAAGTATTGGCTGAGACAAAAATGCCTGCACATTGCTTGGAGCTAGAAGTAACAGAAAGCGCACTAATGAAAGAAAATGAGCAAGTCGCTAGCGTACTAAAACAGCTTCAAGACTTAGGTATACAGATTGCCATTGATGATTTTGGAACAGGTTACTCATCCCTAGGTCGATTACAAAACCTACCTATTGATCGTCTAAAAATTGACCGCAGTTTTATGCCCAAAAATGCACAATCAATCAGTGATCAAGCACTGATTACCTCTGTAATTTCTTTAGCTAACAACCTTAACTTAGAAGTCATTGCCGAAGGCGTTGAAACAGAATATCAAGCAGAGCTGCTAACCAAAAATCATTGCCAATTAGCGCAAGGTTATCTCTACAGTCCGCCTATCCCCAGTCATGAATTTGTCAAATGGGTCGAACAGTATAACCAGGCCGTTATGCTATAAAGCTGCTACTTGCCGCCGTTACTTTCGGCGGCAGTGCAAATTAAAGCTTCTATTCAATACGCTAACTCAACTTCGTAGGCATTAAATTTACGAATGTTAAGTACACCCGTATCCAAAATTAAATACTGCCCCTTAATACCTTGCAATACCCCTGTAATTTCAGGTGTTTTGTCTAAGCTAAGCGCGCTGACTTTTGTAGGGTAATGCTCAATAGGATATTGAAATACGAAAGGTTGTGCGTCAGGCAATGGATGAATTGCATCAATGCCAAAGCGCTGTTGCAGTGCCAACAAAGGCTCAGCACAGGCTGTTAGTAAGCGGTCTCGCTCACTTAACAGATCAATTGGCTCTGCCTCTTTTCTTAACATTGTCCGCCAATCAGTACGATCCGAGACATGATTGCGCAACAGATCCTCTACCAAGCCAGATTGTAAGCGTGAACTTACTCTTAAGATTGGTAGCGCGCTACTTGCACCTTGGTCAATCCAACGCGTAGGCACTTGAGTTTCACGAGTGATTCCTACTTTCAAGCCTGAGGAGTTTGCTAGATAAACAATATGATCCTGAAAGCAAAACTGCTCGCCCCACTCAGGCTCACGACAAGTACCAGCACTATAATGGCATTTCTCAGGACTCATGATGCAGAGATCACAACAAGCTAGCTTTTTAAAACAAGGGTAACAAAAACCTTGTGAATAGCTTTTTTTAGTCTTTTTGCCACAATGTGTACAAAAAATTTTGCCATGAAAGCGTAAAGTAACTTGCTGGCCAACAAGATCGTTCAGCAATACAGTCTCATCACTCAGGCTCAAGCGATACTCGACAGGCACAGCATCTTGTACCGACATTTTATGAAGTAAACCTGTCAGCACAGTCATGCTGTCTTCTCCTAGAAATACTGTTAAGAAACGCTTTATTGATCAGTGCATGATTTTAATAATATCGGTGTGTTCTTTATCACTTTCACACTGATCTTCCATAAAGCCTACCCTGTCAGCAGCTGGTAGATTGTGTTGAATCTCAAAACGAATGACAGCTTCCATACATAATTCAACCTGCTCTTCCGTCAAACGTACACCATTTGGCCACTTTCTAAGTTCAACCGCTTGGCGCAGATTGCTATAGATATCAGGTGTCATATTTTGAATCAGATCTTGTAGTGTCATAACCACTCCGAGGACAATACTTGAGTATTAAAGTAGGTATCGCAGAAAGCTGAATTATAAAGCCTGATCAGCTTTTGCCCAGCATTAACCGATTATTTCAGAGCGATAGCCTATATTCGACGAGAGTTAGGCCGCCCTTCACCAAATATTTTCAATGCTATCCATGCCCATAAACTACCTGCTATCAACCCGCCAATATGTGCAGCATTGGCAACGTTACCTAATCCGAGTACTGCGCTACCACCTAGCCAACAAAAAACTAACCAAATCATCAACGCAATAAATACGCCTTTACGTACGAAAAACAGAGGGGTACGTGCAAACTTATCCCAAAACCAGCAATAGCCCAGCAAGCCATATACCACACCTGACAAGCCGCCAAACAGGACATCTCCCATCATATATTGAGAGAGATTAGCAACAAGCCCCGACACTAAAACGACCACCAACAGTTTTTTACTACATTGTTCTGTTTCAATTAAGCGGCCAAGCTCCCAGATCCATAAACAGTTAAAGGCAAGGTGTAGCCAACCAAAATGTAAAAACATGGGGCTGAGTAAACGCCATAGCTCACCTTGTTGTAAGACCGTGCTCAGATCACCATGAATAAGCTGAGAGCCTTGTAACACAACAGGCACAATGGTAAGCATAGAAAGCAGCTGATCGCTAGACAGCAAAAATATTGCAGCCGTGATTAACGTGCTGACCATGATCAACAGCAAGCTGAAAGGCCATTGCCTAAACCCCATCTCAATCTGCTTACCAATACTGGCTCTTGGCTTAATGTTTATCGTATGGGTAAGTTGCCCTTGCTGCCAATCACGCAGTAGTTGCAGTAGTTCAGGAAAATAAGCGGGATCAGCCAGCCAAATCTCTTGGTGGCCATTATGTTCATTAATGCGGTGACCAATACGCCTAGCCCAAAGCTCTTGGCTCAACTCAGAAAGGTCTTGCTCAAGAGGCACCTCTAGTACTTTTATCATCTACTCTATTCTCACAATAACAAGTGACTAGAAAATAAAAATCCGGCAGCACTGGGATATGCTGCCGGATCAACTCGCTGGAGTAACCATCCTGTCACTCACCTTATTTTTAGCACAGGCTTTGAGGATAACCATAGTCTTTAGTGTGCGGCCATTTATCAAAGTTCCAAGGGGCAGCGACAAAACTTTACAAAATGTAAGGCTTAGTACTCATCTCGCTCCACTGACACCCAGATAAAATTGCCCGCATCTAACTGCGTTTCACCACTGTAGCGATAACAGACTAACTTGCCGTACTTCACTGCGCTGTAATCGAGGCATGCAATATTAGGCGTCACTAACGCAGGGACACCTTCACACCAATAATGACCGATAAAGATAGGGCGTTCCTGCTTACCATAATAGTGCAGATTGGCCTTCTCTTCTGAGCTTAAAAGACGATCCTCAAGATCACCGGGTAAATTATCTGGCTGAAAAACTACATCACCATAAGTCTGTGGATTTTCTGCCCAAAAGTGTGTTCTAAAAGTGCGACGAGTGAAGCCATCACCGCTGTGAATTTCAACGCCCTCTGGCAGCCTCATATGAGAGCCACGGGTTAGTTGCTCCATCAAAGTAAAGCCAAAACTACCCTGCTGCACAGACTCAAGCAACAGCTCATCGGTTAAGCTATTTTGCCCGTACTGCTGTTGTAGCTGTCGGATAAGACCAAGATTCCAAGTAGCGTGAACAACTCGAAACTGCTCATGCTCCAAAAAGAGAGGTAAAGTTTTAAACCAATCTAAGTATTTCGCCCACTCATCTGGATAATACTCAAACTGCTCCAAAGTTTCTTTAATCAAGCGGTTATGCCGTGGTGTATGGGCACGTAAAAACTCACTTCCAAATCCCTCTGGGGCACGGGTACAGTAGGTTAATGCATTATGTTCATGATTACCCATAATCATAACTGCGTGACCAGCTTCGACCATACGATATACCAAGCGCAAAGACTCACGAATGCGCGGGCCTCGATCGACAATATCGCCTAAAAAAATCACCTTGCGTTCAGGATGCTGCCAAATACCATCAATCTCACGATAGTCTAGCAAAACCAATAAACGTTCTAATGTGTGGGCGCAGCCATGAACATCACCTATAAGATCATAACCCGCAGCAGGCGGGATATTATGAGCTAAGGCCGAATCTGGATCAGTCTCCAAAACTACTACTCCAGCCCAGTTTAGTTCGACAAATTTCGTAGAAGTTATGATCTACAGGATGGATCAAGCGTAGCTTATAAGGACGCTTTTTCACATATAACACATCACCAGGCTTGGTCACCAAATGTGTCTGCCCATCACAGCTGACATGAGGATAAGCGTCATTGTCTTCAGCGATGATAATTTTCACCTCACTGTTGCCATCTACCACAATGGGACGACTACTTAAGGTATGAGGGAACATTGGTACTAAAACAATAGCATCAAGCTTAGGATGCATAATAGGGCCACCACCAGACAAAGCATAAGCGGTGGAACCCGTAGGTGTAGACACAATCAAACCATCAGAGCGTTGATTGTAGACATACTGTCCTTCAATATAGAGATCAAACTCAATCATACGTGCAGATTTACCAGGGTGCAGCACCACATCATTCAAGCCCACCGCATTGCCTACGGGCTCTCCATTTCGATAAACCTCTGCATCTAGCATAAAGCGAGTTTCGCTGATGAACTGGCCATCCAAAACTTCACCTACACGCTTTTCAATCTCATCAGGTGATATATCGGTTAAAAAACCCAAGCGCCCACGGTTTACACCCAATACAGGCGTGTTGTACTTGGCGATCGCACGGGCAGCTCCCAATAAACTCCCATCACCACCAACCACAATCACTAAATCACTGATCTCACCTATTAACTTACTACTGGCCTCTTGCAAGCCATGACCAGGTAACACCTCCCCTATCTGCTCTTCGATGATGATATGTAGGTTGCGCTCTTGCAGGAAACGGATTAAACGCTTCATGGTATCAACCACTTTCACGCTACCCATGCGGCCAATCAGGCCAATATTTTTAAATTGTTCCATCGATTGTCTTATCATCTTTGCGAAAGTAGGGAGTAACTAAACGTCACATTTGTAACATGACGTTAGCTGATTATATTCAGAGGTTCAATACGACTATTAGGGCTGTTTTAAACACTATAGTTATAGCTAAATTTAGTTCTGTGTCATTGCTAATTTACCCGCCAGAGCAATCAGCGCCACCCCTGTTACTCGTTCTATCCAGTGGCTGATACGGCGAAAAAAACTACGCACTTGTTGGCGAGATAAAAATAACGCAAGACCTACAAACCAAAAGCCAGTCGCTAAAGTCATCCATAAACCGTAAATACCCTGCATCCATATAGGGGTTGTAGGACTGATTACAACAGAAAATAGCGAAACAAAAAACAGCGTTGCCTTAGCATTTAGGACATTGGTTAGAAAGCCTAAGCGCCATGCCTGCCAAATAGACTGCTCGTACTCTACATCTGATAGGTTTTGCTCTTCTGTGCTTGCGGGCTTTGCTTTCAAGCATTGCCAGCCCACCCATAATAGATAAACAGCACCTAATACCTTTAATACCGTAAATGCCGTGGTTGATTGTGCGATTAACAAGCCTAACCCAAGTAAAGAGTAGGTCACATGTACCAAAATACCGCTACCTATACCTATGCCTGTCCAAACACCAATACGAGGTCCTGCACAGAGACTTTGACGTAGAATGACAGCAAAATCAGGCCCAGGGCTAGCTACCGCGAGAAAATGTATAATGACAACTGTTAAAAACTCTGGCCAATATTGTAATAGCGTAGTCATAGCAAACTCCTTTATCTGCTAGCTTAATGCCCTGTATAAATATTTTGGATTTATAACGTAATCAGCCAGCATAATGCTGGCTGAAACTGGCAATCCATTAAGGAAATATATATTACCAACGAGTGCCGACACCAATGCTAATAGCATTCATATCATTACTGGCCGTTGCAATATATTTAATAAAATCAGCATTCAAATAAACATCACGCCAAACAGTAAGCTCAGCACCAACACCGTAAGAGATGCTGGATAAGCTAGAGCGTGCTTTTGTTGTTATCGTTGCACCAGTAGCATCTATCGTTGAGCTTGTTACATCAAATTGTGCAGCGGAATAACCCAAAAGACCTTTAATCTGCAAATTTCCCATCGGCATTACTGCTTTGGCAAACAAGCCTAAGTTGTACTTCATTGACGCATTGCCATCACTACCACCAAAAGCAAATTGGGCTTCTGCAGATAAGAACTCATCAAAACGTTGCCCAAAATTGAATCTTGTCGCAGTGCCTGAAGATGAGGTGCTGGAGTAATTCCAGTTCATCATATCAATACCCGCATAAGCATAAGAGTCTTGGTAGATATTCACACGGGGCATGTTATCGCGCATTTGGCGATAAGCGGGTGCGGCTTCGGATGGCATAGATGCCAATACAGTTACTGCGGCTAGAGCGCTTACAATTAGACGCTGCTTCATCAGTCAGTCAACCTCTGTTTTATTTAATACGTCCCTGACAGGCACAACCTGCCCTAAATTTTTGCTAGATTAACATATTTATCGAGCAGGTAACCCTCTGCTTAAGCGTTAAGCGTGTTTTTTATTAAGCAATAGCTGCTCATAAATACACTATTTAGAAAGAATGGTTAGACAAGAAATATTGTGAGCGGGAGATTAAGCGTTACTAGAGAAACTATTTTAGACATAAAAAAAGCCGCTTAAGTAAGCGGCTTTTTAAATATGGTGGCTACGGCGGGACTTGAACCTGCGACCCCAGCATTATGAGTGCTGTGCTCTAACCAACTGAGCTACGTAGCCTTAAACTGGCGCGTATTATGTCGATTGATACGCTAAGTGTCAAGAAAATATCTTTAAAATTAACAAGATAACTTCTGACGCATCTGTCCACCAAAGTAAGTGGCTTGAGATGAAAAAAGCAGTCATGACGACTGCTTTTTTGAATATGGTGGCTACGGCGGGACTTGAACCTGCGACCCCAGCATTATGAGTGCTGTGCTCTAACCAACTGAGCTACGTAGCCAATTTCGGATGCAAATTATACTGAAACCCACATCCGATGCAACTCTTATTTTAATGTAAACGTTGAGAGTTACACATTAAAGCGGAAGTGAACCACGTCGCCATCTTGAACAATGTAGTCTTTACCTTCTAATCGCCACTTACCAGCCTCTTTTGCACCAGCTTCGCCTTTATATTCGATAAAGTTATCATAGCTGACCACTTCTGCACGAATAAAACCACGCTGGAAGTCTGTGTGGATCACACCTGCCGCTTCTGGTGCAGTTGCACCCACTTTAACCGTCCAGGCACGTACTTCTTTCACGCCTGCGGTAAAGTAAGTCTGTAAACCCAACAAACCGTAACCTGCACGAATCACTCGATCTAGACCCGGCTCTTCCATACCCAAATCAGCGAGGAACATCTCACGCTCTTCATCATCAAGCTCAGAGATCTCAGATTCCAGTTTGTTGCACACCGGAACAACAATTGCGCCTTCTGCTGCGGCAATCGCACGCACGACATCAAGGTGTGGATTATTCTCAAAGCCATCTTCATCGACGTTGGCAATATACATGGTAGGCTTCAACGTCAGGAAGTTAAATGAACGCATCTGCTTACGATCATCGTCACTCAAACCGAAACTACGCAAAGGTTGACCCTCTGCAAGATGAGGCTGAATCTTTTCTAAGATCGCCTTTTGAGCCGCAGCTTCTTTGTCACCACCTTTGGCAATTTTGGTTAAGCGATGGATCGCTTTTTCCACAGAGTCCAAATCGGCTAACGCCAGCTCCATATTGATGATTTCGATATCGGCAGCTGGATCAACTTGGTTAGCCACGTGAATGATGTTCTCATTTTCAAAACAACGTACCACATGCGCAATCGCATCAGTTTCACGGATGTTGGCCAGAAACTTATTGCCTAAGCCCTCACCTTTTGATGCACCTGCAACCAAGCCCGCGATATCCACAAACTCCATTGTCGTCGGCAAGATACGCTCTGGATTAACAATCGCAGCCAGTTTATCCAAACGCGGGTCAGGCATTGGCACAACACCAGTGTTTGGCTCAATGGTACAGAAAGGGAAGTTCTCGGCATCGATACCGGATTTAGTTAAAGCATTGAACAGGGTCGATTTACCTACGTTAGGTAGGCCGACAATACCGCAGTTGAAACCCATGAGAGATGATCCTGATTGCGTGAGTGAACCGGCAACAGGTCAGTTATGATCAGGCCGGTTTGAAGCTGTGTAATCGATTCATAGCTGGAGCCCATTGGCCTTTAACTGCATCAGGTAAGGCTCTAATCGCCTCATCGATACAATCATTCAGCGCCTGCTGCTCAGCTTTAGGTGCACGACCTAACACATATCCGGTAACTTTATCACTACTGCCCGGATGGCCGATTCCAAGCCGTAAACGGTTGAAACCTTTTTCATTGCCAAGTTTGCTGATGATATCCCTTAGCCCGTTATGGCCGCCATGACCACCGCCATGCTTGAAACGTGCGGTTCCCGTAGGAATGTCCATCTCATCGTGAGCCACTAGAATGGCAGAGGCAGGAATCTTAAAGAAATTGCTGACAGCAACTGTTGCTTGTCCGCTCAGATTCATAAAAGTGGTGGGAATCAACAAATGAAGGTCATGACCTTCAAAGCGGGCTTTGGCATATAGCCCATGATATTTGTTATCGGGGCGCAGGGAGACACCGCAGTGCCTCGCCAACGCCTCGACAAACCAAGCACCAGCATTGTGTCGGGTCTGTTCATATTCAGCACCAGGATTACCTAGGCCAACAATGAGCTGTATACCTTCCGTCATGCCAGAACCTGAGCGGGATTACTCCGCGCTAGCCTCTTCAGCTGCAGCACCTTTTGGCGCAACAACAGAAACAACGCCAGTATCGTGATCTGCGCCTTTAGTAAGAGCAACGATCTCTGCGCCTGCTGGTAGTTTCAGATCAGACAGGTGAACTGTTTGACCTTTAGTCATCGCTGTCATATCAACAGTGATAAACGCTGGCAACTGGCTTGGCAGTGCACGTACTTCAACTTCTGACAGGTGGTGCTGGATCACGCCGCCGCCAGTTTTAACGCCTTTGCAGTTCGCTTCATTAGTGAAGTGAATTGGTACATGAACAACCACTTTGCAGCTTTCGTCAACGCGCTGGAAATCAGCGTGCATTACGATAGGCTTGTACGGGTGGCGTTGCAGAGCTTTCAGGATCACCTGCTCTTTCTCACCGCCTTCCACATTCAGCTCAAGAATATGAGTGTAGAATGCTTCATTTTCCAGTTTCACCAGTAGCTCACGCTGTTCTAGCGTGATAGAAACTGGAGCTTTGCCCAAGCCGTAAACGATAGCTGGAGTTGTACCTTCCAGACGACGTAGGCGGCGGCTCGCACCTTTCCCCAAGTCGCTGCGAACTACAGCGTTTAAAGTGAAATCTGTCATAGGACTTTCCTCGGTTTTACTATAAGAAAACGCTAACCCCCGCGACCAGAGGTTAGCGCTCGGTTTAAAACAGTTAATTTCAGCGGAACATCGCGCTGATAGATTCTTCGTTGCTGACGCGACGTACCGCTTCAGCCAACAAACCAGACAAAGTCAACTGACGGATCTTGCCACACTTCAGTGCAGCATCACTCAGTGGAACTGTATCGGTAATAATTAATTCATCAAGAACAGAATTGCGCAAGTTATCAATAGCGGCACCCGACAAAACAGGGTGTGTTGCATAGGCCACAACTCGCTTAGCGCCATGTTCTTTCAATGCGGCAGCAGCTTTACATAAAGTGCCCGCTGTATCGACCATGTCATCAACCAGCACACAGGTACGATCCTGAACATCACCAATGATATGCATTACTTGTGCTTCATTAGCCTGCGGACGACGCTTGTCAATAATAGCCAGATCAGCATCGTTAAGCTGTTTAGCGATAGCTCGCGCACGCACTACACCACCCACGTCTGGAGAGACTACGATCAAGTTTTCGTAGCACTGACGTTCGATATCATCTAGCAGAATTGGCGAGCCGTAAACGTTATCTACCGGCACATCAAAGAAGCCTTGAATCTGATCAGCATGCAAGTCAACAGTCAACACACGGTCAACGCCTACAGCAACGATCATGTCAGCGATCACTTTTGCACTGATAGGAACACGGGCAGAACGTACGCGACGATCTTGACGGGCATAACCAAAGTAAGGAATTACTGCGGTAATACGCTGTGCAGAAGCACGACGCAACGCATCCACCATCAGGATCAGTTCCATCAAGTTGTCATTGGTTGGCACACAAGTCGACTGAATCACGAAAACGTCTTTACCGCGCACGTTTTCATTGATTTCTACGGCAATCTCGCCGTCGCTGAATTGTCCAACAGTGGCATCACCCAGACGAATGTCCAGACAATCAACAACTTTTCGGGCTAACTGGGGGTTTGCATTCCCCGTAAACACCATTAACTTTGACACGAGCAACTACCTTTGGATTCAGTCTGACGGGAGTAAGCGGACGTTCTGTAGAAATATGGCTGGGGTACTAGGATTCGAACCTAGGAATGCCGATACCAAAAACCGGTGCCTTACCACTTGGCGATACCCCAACAGTCAAAAGATCAGTTTTAATTACGGCGCGCTGAAAAGCGTGATTTCAGCAAGCGTCTTATGTAATGGGGAGGTATTTTTCCCTTGAGCCACAAAGCCGTGCCAGTGATTCGGCAACTGATGATAGACGGCGTTAGCCTGATCAACATCATCAAATCCTGCGAATACGCAAGCGCCTGTTCCTGTCATCTGTGCCGGTGCAAACCGACTCAGCCAGATAATTGCCTCATCAACCTCTTTATAGAGACTTCGAGCAATTGCCTCGCAATCGTTGTGGCCACCCTGATCAAGTGCGCGCGTAATTGTCATGATTTCGGTATCTCTTGTCAATTCTGGGTGACAAAAAATTTCCTGTGTTGAGATATGGCACGTAGGAGTGATGACCAAAAACCAACGTTCTTTTAGCTCAATTGGTGTTAACCGCTCGCCCACACCTTCAGCCCAAGCTGCAAAACCATGTACAAAAACAGGTACATCCGCGCCAAGACTCAAGCCAATATCAGCCAGTTGATCGATAGATAAACCAAGAGACCACAAATGATTTAGTGCCAATAAAGTGGTTGCAGCATTAGAGCTACCACCACCTAAACCGCCACCCATTGGGATTTTCTTATCTAAGCGGATATCTACACCTGAAGGTAACTCAATGTTTTTAAAGGCTAAAAGTTTACGTATAGCTTTAACAACGAGATTGTCTTCAGTCGGCAAATCAGCAATTGAGCTAACCAGCTTAATCTGCTGACTGTCATTGAGCTGAAAATGTAGGCTGTCGCAGTAATCTAAAAACTGAAACTGAGATTGCAGCAAGTGATAACCATCTGTACGGCGACCTACGATATGAAGCATCAAATTTAATTTAGCTGGCGCAGGCAGCATGAGCGATATTTGGCCGTCAGAAAACTGTCGATTGAAAGAAGCGGTTGTCATGTTAAAGAAAAATCTTAATTGAAAGGTTTATCTGAATGAACTGAGCTGTGCAAAATCAGGCTCTAGCTGCCACTGGTTGATTACTAATGTAAGCTGTAAATCACCTTTGCTAATTTTCATCCGGCCGGGCAACATTGGCTTAAGCGCCTCATGGTAACGGTCATAGCGAATCTCCCAGCCATCTTGTATCAATTGTGCCAGTTGCTGCTGCTCATTTAGGTTCGATTGATAAGGCAACAACGGTGCAGGCAAAGTACGTACCCAATAAAAAAGATGGCTCAGCGGTAGATTCCAACCAAAATAATCATGCAACAGCTGCTCTGGTGTACTAGCTTGATAGGCTCCCTTTTCTGGCAGCAGTAATTGAACTTGATAAGGATCGCCTTGAATTGTAGCCCCAGATTGACCAAAAGGGCCGCTTAGAATGATACGATACTGTTGTCCATTTTGCTGCCATAGTAGATTGGCACTATCGGAGCTATCTGCTGTTTTAACACGAATTTTACCATTCATTTGCCAATGGGTTAATTTGGTACGCTCGTCATTATGGCGCTGCATATAGCTCTCACCTGTTGGCTTTAGCACCTCTGTTGATGCACAGCCCCCCAGTAATAACAGCATCAATATCAGCAAAAAAACCAAGGATCTGAGTAAAAATACACTAGAGATCATGCTCATTAGGGGATTACCTTTAGTACTTTATCTTGAGGGATAGAGTTCTCTGGTACAGCACTTTTATTGGTATTATTTAACGCTGGAAAGCGGTTCAGTAAGTCAATCACCAAGTCATGATCAGGAAATAGCTGTAAAGCTTCCTGCAACAAAAGTTGCGCTTTCTCCTTTTGCTCCATCACCCAATACACTTCAATTAGATGGGTCGCAATCTCTGCATCTTGCATCTGCCCATAAGCTTGGCTTAAATAATCAACAGCCAGCTCATACTCTTTTAAACGATAGTGCGCCCAACCCAGACTATCCATAATTGCAGGGTCCCCTGGCTTTAAAGCAAAAGCCTTTTTAATTAACTCTAAGGCTTCAGAATAGCGTTCACTGTAGTCAGTTAAGGTATAACCTAGGGTGTTCAATACGGTTGCGTTGTTTGGGTCTTGCTCCAGAACTTTACGCAGGTCTTGTTCCATTAAAGCAATCCGCCCTTGTCGAAACGCAATCATAGCGCGCTGATAAAGCAGTTCATCGCTCTGCGTACTCATTTCAAGCGCCTCTGACAACAATTCATAAGCCTCTTGGTTTCGATCAAGACTCTGCAAAACTTCGCTTTCTAACAGGTAGAGTTGATCTGCCAGCTCAGGTTGTGCAAGACGGATCTGCGCCAAATGCACCCGTGCATCTTCAATCCTACCTGCTTCAATTTGCAAACGAGTCGCGCGAGCATGTGCTTGTAAAAACTCTTCGCCACCTTTCACCTCTTGATAATGAAATATAGCGCCATCAACATCATTATCTTGTTCGTGAATTCGCCCTAAATAGAAATGAGCCTGATCTACTTGCTGTTGATTGGCAATGAGCTTTTCGAACTCTTTTTCTGCTTGAGCATTTAGGCCGTTTTCCATCATCACCAAGGCTAGTGAAAGCATCATTTGCCCATCTTGCGGGTGTTTTTCTGATAGATTGGCAAAAATATTTTGCGCTTCATCTAAGCGCTCTACCTTCACATAACTACGTGCTAGTGCCAGCTGGATACGCAAACTATTTGGCAGCGCTTTATCTGCAGCCTGCAAAACCAATATGCCTGCATCAATACCTTTTGTTTGAGTTTGCAGGCCTGCTTTTAAGATTAGAGTTTGTTCTTGCTTCGGGTTTATCTTTAAAGCCGCATCAATTTCTACCTCAGCTTCAACAAGACGTTTTGCAAAAATATGTAGCTGAGCAATGGCCGTTAAAATATCAACATTTTCTTTTGCTTGTGTTTTTAACTCATTAAGATTTAGCAACAGCTCCTCATGCACAGCACTATCACTGTGTTGGCTCTGTGCAACCAAATAAGCAAAGTGCGTTTGCTCATTCAGGGCAAATAGTGCCGACTGATGCTCAAAAGCTTCTAGTGACTCACCCTGTTGAATCAATAGTGTTGAACTAAGCCGATGCGCTTCAACGCTGCTAGGGTCCATATCGCTCCAAAGCTCTGCCGCATCTAGCGCGGCTTGAGTGTCTCGCAGATATTGAGCAATATAAGTGGCACGCTGTGCCAACGCTGGATGTTCTAAACGACTGGCCTGTTCTAGGTATAACTGAAGAGCAAGGTCAACTCGATTGCGCTGCCCCGCTATCTCTGCCGCGATTAACTCGCTGACCCCTTCAGCATCAAGACCTGATAATGGCTGCGCATTTTCATGTTCATCCGATTGCTGATGTACAACCTGCGTGCTCAAGACAGAGGGTGAAGAGGCTTTCTGCTGAGTCAAAGTCTGACATCCCGTCAGAAGTAACAAACAACCCGCGAGAGGGTATAAAAAAACACGCATGAATATTTCCTGAAAACAAACCATCGATTGTAAGATCGACTTTATCACGACCATTAAGTTTCAATATACACTACTGGTTACTAGGTTTGTTAACACATGCCTGTGTATTATTTATATCTTTCAAGTAAAAGGCCGAAGTTAGTTTAGATAGCTTACAACCTGCTCTTGGTCAAATGGCCAGCCTAAGTCTTCAATAGCCCCTTCTTTTAACAGTACAGGGATACGGATGCCGTATTGCTCCACCAGCGAGGCTTCCTCACTAATTTCAACTAAGGTTAATTGCCACTTAGTATCTGACAATAACGGCTGCACAATTGCCAACGCCATTTCGCATAAATGGCAACCATCTGTGGTGAATAGATAAAGTTTCTTTGTCATTTTGAGGTCTTAAACTTTAGAAGTTAATGAGACATTCCATTTTATAGGTAGATTGGATGCCACCGTCCTTGGCGGCACATCTCAGTCAATTTTTAGTCAAAATAACGAATTTCAAAGCAGTGATGGATGCGCTGATTACGCGCAAAATCCGTTGGAATGGACTCTTTCGAAATATCATCCACGTCATACTGCTCTAAAATGCCTTCGTCCATTTTGAAGCTGCGCAAATTGTTCGAGAAAATCAGTACTCCGCCCGGACTCAACACCCGCATGGCATGACGAATCATCCGCGCATGGTCTCGCTGCACATCAAAAACACCTTCCATGCGTTTTGAGTTTGAGAAGGTCGGCGGGTCCATAAAGATCAGGTCAAACAGGCGATCATTGTCTGCCAACCACTGCGTACAATCGGCCTGAATAAACTCATGCTGTGGCCCGGCACAACCGTTCAGCTTCATATTTTGCTGTGCCCAGTTCAGATAGGTCTTCGACATATCCACACTGACTGTACTGCGCGCGCCGCCAACTGCGGCATGAACCGAGGCTGTTCCGGTATAGCAGAACAAATTCAGCACCCGTTTGTCTTTAGACTGCTCGCCGATATAACTGCGAATCGGGCGGTGATCTAAGAACAGGCCTGTGTCTAAATAATCATCAAGATTGACCAAAATCTTACAAGGCCCCTCTTGTACCGTTAGCATCTGCTCTTTACGGTTCAGCTTTTCATATTGCGATGTACCCGCCTGACGCTTACGCTGCTTCAAGTGAATATTGCTGGGCTTCATGTCAAAAACCGCAGGCAGTACTTGAATCACGTCCATTAGACGACGCTCTGCCTTGCTGCTGTCAATGGTTTTAGGCGGCGCATATTCTTGTACATGCAAATGATCACCGTAGACATCAACAGCAACAGAGTATTCAGGAATATCTGCATCATATGCACGGTAGCACTGCACGCCACTTTTCTTCAGCCACTTTTTCAGCTGTTTCAAATTCTTGCGCAAGCGATTGGCGAACATCACCGCACCTTCGCTCCAGTCAGACTCATCGTAAATTAAGTCTTCTGTGCTTTGCAGCGGCTTAGCCACTTTTTCGGGGCTATCATCACCCGTCTCACGCACCACCTGAGGCAGTACTTTGAAGAGTAATAGCTTACAAGGTAACGCACCGTTGAACATGGCGTATTGCTTATGGCTACGCATCCCCATTTTGTGGCACAGGTCTGGGTTGCCTGTGAACACTGAAACTTGCCAATCAGGAAATGCTTCTTTCAAACGTTCACCCAAATGACGATACAGGTGAATTAACGAAGGCATATCACTGATACGCTCACCATAGGGAGGGTTAGTAGCCACCAATCCTGCCTCTAAGACACCGGCATGGGTAGGCTGAGCAAAATAAGCCAACTCTTTCTTGGTCACGTGAATCGTTTTATCCAGACCTGCTCGGCGGATATTTTTGCGAGCAGCATCTAGTGCTTTATTGCTGACATCATAGCCATAGATCAGGCCCTGCCAACGTTTTCGGCCTAAGCCTGCTCGAATATCCGCTTCTTTTTCCACCTCTTGCCAGAGGTCGAAATCATGTTGTTTCCATGTAAAAAAGCCAAAGTGACTACGGTTGAGCCCCGGAGCTTGGTCCATAGCAATCAGCGCGGCTTCAATCAATAAGGTGCCAGAACCACACATTGGGTCCAATAAAGGCGCACCTTTTTTAGCCAACTCAGGCCAACCACTGCGAATCAAAATAGCGGCGGCCAAGTTCTCTTTCAGTGGCGCTAAACCGCCATCTAAACGATATCCCCGCTGATGTAAGCTGTTACCAGAAAGATCCAGACAGATGACCACCTCGCCATGGTGTAAGCGCACATTCACCCGCATGGATGGACGCTCTTTATCCACAGAATGACGGAACCCAGTACGATCCTTCAGTTGATCCACAATCGCATCTTTTACGCGTTGGGCCGCAAAGTGCGTGTTACGGATTTCGCGATTCGTACCAGAGAAATCAACCGTCAGGGTTCCACCGGATTGCATATGCTCATCCCAGTTCACCTGTTGAATGGTGTCATATAATTCATCAGCGGTTTCTGCAGCACCTTGATGCAGACGTAACAGCACACGGTTTGCCAAACGTGACCACAAACAAAGTTTGTAAGCGGTCTCTAAAGTGGCATGACAAGAAACGCCTGCCACACTTTCTTTTACCGATTCTGCACCTAATTGTTCACATTCTTGTGCTAGCAGCCCTTCCAAACTCTTTGGACAGGTTAAAAACAATTCTAGTAATGCCATGATTTCTCAACCAAAATAATCAAAATGCTGCTCATGAGCACTTTGTTTTATTCCTTAACCATCTAACAGGCTGCGGAATTATGAAAAAAAGGTTATCGACAAAGTGTAACAATTCATCTACAACTTAACTGTTGCCTTTTGATTCTGCAAATGGCTAACTCAAACAATGATGAATTCATCCAGATTAAACCGAACCATTTCTTAAACCTTAACCGACTAAGCAAAAATTGACGCAATTTAATCCGTTTTAGTGAAAGCCACACATCAGACCGGAGATAAAATAAACCTGATGTCTAGGTTTTCTGCCATAGGAAATAACTCAACTAAAGGATGGTTGAACTGATCAAGCCATGTTAACAGGCACCCAGTTTGGCCCCAGAAATAGCTACGAGGCGTTACTCTATGAGAAAACAAAAACGTGACCCAGCCCAAAAAGCTTTCGTACGTGGTTATCAAGCAGGCGTGAGTGGTAAGTCCCGCGACCTGTGCCCCAATCAAGATGTCGACACCCGTCAGTACTGGATGAGCGGGTGGCGAGAAGGTCGGTCTGATTCATGGTCAGGCATGACGGGTGTGGCCGGCATTCACAAGAATCCTACTGTGATGACGTAGCGTCTCAACACTCCGTTGATGAGCCGATAAAACAATACAGCGTTTTACTGGCTCTGCGCTCCAAATACTTAAGGCTCACATGTTGTGAGCCTTTCTATTTTCTGAGCCTTGCCTTACTGACGACGCGCTTGCAAGGCTGCAATTGCCTCTGCCGCATCTTTAATTAAAGCAGGCCCTTCATAAATAAAGCCTGTATAAACCTGCACGAGACTGGCACCCGCTTCAATTTTTTCACAAGCAGCTTGTGCGCTATCAATGCCACCCACACCAATAATGGGCAGATCGCCCTCAAGGCTGTCAGCCAATAACCGAATCACGTGGGTCGACTTCTCACGAACAGGCTTACCACTTAAACCACCAGCTTCATCTGCATGTGCCAAACCCTGTACCGCAGCACGTTCCAGTGTGGTGTTGGTTGCAATCACGGCATCCATTTTCTGATTGCGAATATTACCCGCAACCAAACGCACTTCATCATCACTCATATCTGGTGCAATTTTAATCGCAATTGGCACATAACGCTGATGAAGATCCGATAAGCGGGTCTGCTCGGTCTTTAACGCACGCAGCAAAGACTCAAGGGTTTCACCAAATTGAAGGTTTCGCAAACCGGGCGTATTCGGCGATGAGATATTCACGGTGATGTAATCGGCATGTTCATAGACAGCCTTTAGACAGTACAGATAATCTTGCTCAGCATCTTCAACAGAGGTGCTCAGATTTTTACCGACATTGATCCCCAAAACACCTGAGTAACGACGCTGCTTCACCTGCTCAACAAGGTGATGCACCCCTTTGTTGTTAAAGCCCATGCGGTTAATAATCGCGCCTTTCTCCGGAATTCGAAAAATGCGAGGCTTAGGGTTACCCGGCTGCGCTTTAGGGGTTACGGTACCCACCTCAACAAAGCCAAAACCCAACGCACCCATTGCGTCTAAGTGATCCGCATTTTTATCTAAACCTGCTGCCAAACCTACGGCATTAGGAAAGCGAATCCCCATCACTTCAACGGGAGCCTGCACCATTTTATTGGTCAAAAGAGGCAATACCCCCAAACGCTCTGCCGCGCTGAGACCATCTAAGGCCAGCTCATGAGCGGTTTCGCCGGAGAAGCGAAAAAGAAGATTTCGGGCAAGACTGTACATAGGTGCGCGCTCCCTGATGCCGAAGAGGCCAAAACTGCTGTTCTTTGAGAATTAAACGACGCAGCAGTATACCCGATTAAGGCGTTTCATACACGCTATTGACTATTGTTGGCCGGATAACAATTGCTCAAATTCTGCGGCAGTTATTGGTTTACTGCAGAGGTAGCCCTGATACTGGTCACAATGCTTCAGCGCTAAAAATGCCAGCTGCGCGTCAGTCTCTACGCCCTCTGCCAAAACCTCAAACCCCAATGTGTGCCCCATACCAATAATGGCGGAAACAATCTCCATGCCTTCATGGTTATACGGAATATCATCAATGAAGCTTTTATCAATCTTCAACACGTCGATTGGGAAACGTTTGAGATAGGCAAAAGAGGAGTAACCTGTGCCAAAATCATCAATAGCCAAGCGAATACCCAGCCCCTTAATTTTTTCTAACAGTAGCACCACCTCATGCTCATGCATCATCAACGCACTTTCTGTCAGCTCCAACTCTAAATATTCAGCGGGATACTGTGTCGCGGTGAGAATATCGACCAAGTCTTGATACAAATGTGGCTCTTTCAGCTGACGCGCAGATAAATTGACAGCCAAACTAATCGGCGCAAACCCCTGATCAAGCCAAGCTTTACCTTGCTGACAGGTCATCTCTAGAATTTGCCGCCCTAGCGCAATAATCTGACCATTTTGCTCACATTGATCGATAAAGTGCACAGGAGACAATAAGCCCTGCTCTGGATCAAGCCAGCGTACAAGGGCTTCAGCCCCTGTCAGCTTAGCGCTTTTAATATCGATTTGAGGCTGAAAATAAACCTGTAGTTCATGCCGTCTCAGCGCCCTGTGCATCCGAGTTTCCAGCTCAGCCCGATAACGGGCTTCCTGTGTCAAGGTTTCAGAGAAATAGCAGAACCGAGAGCGACCATCCGCTTTGGCTTGATAGAGCGCTGCATCAGTATGTTGCAGCAGTTGATTAGCGGAGTGACCATTTTGTGGTGACAAACTGATACCAATACTGGCACCAATGGTCACCGTGACATTATTGGAAAGAGACCAAGGCTTATTGAGCAGACGGATAATTTGCGATGCCAAACTCGACAAATACTCCACACTATCGACCTCATCGACCAGCAAAGCAAACTCATCGCCACCCAGTCGAGCCAAAGTATCGATATCGCTCAATTCGGTATCCAAGACACGTGCGACTCGATTGAGCAGCTCATCCCCAACCACATGCCCATAGCTGTCGTTCACATCTTTAAAACGATCCAAATCGATCAACAACAGCGCCACTTGCTTTTTGTTTTTCTGCGCATTTCTGATCGCATGATCCAGACGCAACATCAAGGTCTTTCGATTTGCCAATCCCGTGAGCGGGTCGTGATAGTCTAAAAAAGCTAACTTATCTTCAGACGCCTTTTGCTTCGATAGATCCGCAAAAATACCCACATAATGACTGATTTCGCCCTCAGAGTTTTTCACCACACTGATATTCAGAAGCTCAGGATAGGTCGTACCATCCACACGCTTATTAATAACTTCACCCTGCCAGTGACCGTCACAGATGATTCGACGCCACATCTCTTCATAAAAACTTTTAGGGTGTAATCCCGACTGTAATAAAGACGCCGACTGTCCAATCACCTCTTCAGCGTTATATCCTGTCATAACACTGAAGGCATGATTAACCCGTTGAATTTTATAGTCAGCCCCGACAATCATTACCGCTTCGTTGGTATTTTCAAATACAGTCGCCGAAAGTTTCAAATACGCTTCTGCGGCCAGTTTATCGGTAATATTGCGGCAGAAAACGAAAAAACGCCCCCCCTGCTCAGGCCAGTAAGTGACATTCACTTCAACATCAAAAGGCACGCCCGATTTTGTATGATGACGTGATATAAAGTTAGCCTGACCGACTTTTTTGATACTAGCGATACGCGTCAGAGTGTCGGTCTCAGTTTCTAAATTGTCGATGTCAAAAATGCGCATACTCAGCAGTTCTTCACGACTGAAACCCGACATATCACAATAGGCTTGATTCACATCTAAAATGTTGCCGTTAGTGTCCGTCATCCAAAAACCATCTAACGCTGTACTGATAACACCTTGGTAAATAGCCGCGTTATTTCGTAGGGCCCGCTCTGCTGCAAGGCGCTCACTCTGATCTCGCGCAATTGCAATATTGATCACTCGATCACTCAAGTGCAGTTGACTGACCTTGACCTCAACAGGAATCAACGCTCCACTCTTATGTCGATGCTGACTTTGAACCAAGGCAAAGCCTTGCTTTCGAATTTGCTGATTGATAACGCTGAAAATATTGGATGTCAGCGCCGCCGTAGAAAGTTCAGGCAGCTTCATCTTCAGCAACTCTTCTCGGCTGTACCCTAACTGCGCACAACTTTGCTGGTTCACATCCAAAATATCGCCTGTCTCAGCATCAATGACATAGATGCTGTCACTGATCTGAAACATCAAACTGCGCAACAGCTTTTGCTCATCAAACTGTCGAATGTGGTTTGAAATCTCTTCGATTTGCCGCTCTTTGAATGCAAGCTCTGCTTCTAAATACTCCACATAAGCACGCTGCATTGAACGTAAAATATCGTGATGCGTGATAATCCCTTTAATCTGCGATTGCTCCTCAACCACAAAGCGACGCACCTTTTTCTGCTCCATCAAAAAAGCAGCATCACGTACAGACAGATCGCCGACCACAGACAATACTGGGCTGTGCATCACTTCTCGCAGTAGCAGTTGTTGTGGTTGCGCTTGCTGGGCAGCCAGATAAACAATGTCTCGTTCGGTTAAAATCCCGATCGCACGCTGCGCTTCTGTCACCACCACACAGCTGATACGTTGCTGACGCATCAAACATAACGCATCTTGTAGATTACAATTTGGCCCCAATTGCTGCACACAGGTGCTCATCACCTCTTTCACCAATGGAGCAATCTGCATCGGGACAGATGTCATATGGTGGATCAACTCGTCCTCACTGATCACACCCAAAAAATTCTTCTGCTCATCTAGCAGCACCAAATGACGCAGTTGGCGCTCAGTCATCAGCCGCAACGCTTGCTGACAAGACTCATGAGCCAGTACCGTCACAAGCGCGTTACTACATACCGATTGCACTTTGGCTTGCAATAAACTTGCATCCTGTGCAAATAGCGCGACCACATCTTGTTCCGTTAAAATACCGACAGGATGATGATTCTGATCCAGAATAACGACACTGCTGCTGCCTAATTGATACATTTTGGCAATGACATCAACAACAGTCTCATCTGAGAGGGCGGTTAGGCTCGTTGATGGAACTAATGTACTCAAGGGTAAGTGGTGCATATCAGGTCGTCTGCCAGAGCTCAATAAATTATGCATTGTAAATACATATATGAAAAATGTAACCTCAAACTATAGCGCCAGATCATGATTATGGTTTTTCACCCTATAATTTTAGTCCGATCTGGTATAGTCAAAACGTTGCGTTTATGTTGATCCAAGATAATCCTCTCATTTCAGCCACAGGTTCTCTATGCCAGCATTTAAGAAGCTCTTGCGTCGCCTGATACGTCCGCTTGGTGGGCTCGCCATCATGACACTTTTTATTTTTCATGCCTCTGGCTATTGGTCGATCAGCTTCATTAACCGTTTAGAACAGATCGCATATGATTTGAGAATCAATTTAACCTTACCCAAAACAGGCGACCCTCAGGTCTTAATCATTGATATCGATGAAGCCAGCTTGCGTGAAATTGGGCAATACCCTTGGCCAAGAGAATACGTGGCAGAGTTGCTCTATATCTTATTTGCAGAGTATGAAATCAGTACGTTGGGATTCGATATTGTATTTGCAGAGCCTGATCGACGAGGGGCAACAGAAGCGCTGGAGAAAATGCTAGAACAGCGTCCAGAGTTAGCACCCACTTTAAGACCTTTGATGGCAGAGATGGATGGCGATAAACAGCTGGCGGAAATACTGGCACAAACCTCCGCTATCACTGGTTTTTACTTAGATAGAGAGTCTGAAGAAAAAGTACCTTCTGTTGGTAACTTGCCTAAACCACTAGAATTAATTAGCCGTATACCACCTAGCTATTTTCCTATCCCTCAAGCCAAGCGTTTTTCTGGCAATCAACCCATTTTACAAAACAATGCCATAAGCGGTGGTTTTTTTGACAACCCATTGGTTGATGCTGACGGTGTGTTCCGCAGAGTGCCAATGATGCAAGAGTATAAAGGTCAGTACTATCAATCCTTATCATTAGGTGTCATTAGAAGTGTATTGGGTATGCCTCCAGTTGAGCTGATCATTAGCGGTGATGAGAGCAACCCAATTCTAGAGGGGTTAAATGTAGGTGGCTTTAAAATACCAGTGGATAACCAATCTGGAGTATTAGTGCCTTATTATGGTGGCAGAGGTACTTTTGAATATGTCTCCGTTATCGACGTATTCCGACAAACCGTACCTAAAGAGAAACTACAAGGTGCTATTGTGTTGCTTGGCGCAAGTGCTCCAGGCCTGCTAGACCTTAGAACAACTCCTGTACAAAGTGTTTATCCAGGAGTAGAGGTTCACGCCAATCTAATCGCAGGTATTCTGCATCAATCCTTTAAGCAGCAACCAACCTATACTGTCGGGGCAGAACTGCTTTTACTTTTATTTTTAGGTCTATTGCTAACCTTTAGTCTATCCCGTTTATCACCAATGCTTATTTTGGTCGTATCAACTATTGTTGTGGCCGGAGTTTGGTATGGAAACATGTTACTTTGGATCGACTATCAGTGGGTATTCCCTTTAGCCTCTCCATTATTAATGGTGATACTGATTGTAGGCTATCAACTGGCTTACGGTTACTTGGTTGAATCAAAGGGCAAGCGAGAATTGTCCAAATTATTTGGCCAATATATTCCACCTGAGTTAGTGGACGAAATGAATATAGACCCTAGCAGCATCACATTGGAGGGTGAAAGTCGTGACATGACCGTTCTGTTCTCAGATGTACGTGGCTTTACCACCATTTCAGAAGGGTTAAATCCAGAGGAACTCACCCGCTTAATGAATGCGTTTCTCACCCCTATGACTGGTGTTATTCATGATTATCGCGGCACCATCGACAAATACATGGGGGATGCGATCATGGCCTTCTGGGGTGCCCCTCTGAAAGATGAACAGCATGCCAGTCACGCCGTTAAAGCGGCGTTAAAGATGGTACAAGTGATGCACGAATTAGGGCCTGAGTTTAAAAAGCGAGGTTGGCCAGAGCTGAAAATAGGGGTCGGACTCAACACCGGCATGATGAATGTTGGCAACATGGGATCTGAGTTCCGTATGGCCTATACCGTACTGGGTGACGCCGTTAACCTTGGCTCACGTCTTGAGGGACTAACTAAACAGTATGGCGTTGATCTTATGGTCAGTGAAACCACCGCTGATGCAGCGCCAGAATACCTGTACCGTCAGCTTGATCTGGTACGGGTAAAAGGTAAGCATGAACCCGTCGCAATCTTTGAGCCGATAGGGCTGAAAACAGAAATTGACGAGAAACTAGAAGATAAAGTCTCCCTATTTCATACCGCGCTGGAGCATTTTAGAAAACAAGAGTGGGGCCACGCCGAGCGCCTGCTTGACGCTTTGAAATCAGATGAAGACCATCTGCTATACAGTGTTTACCTTGAGCGAATTCAGCTATATCGAGACACACCGCCCGGTGATAATTGGGACGGTGTGTTTACGCATACTAGTAAATAACATTAAGGTGGAGACGTCTGTGATAGAGAATGGGTAATTTGTTGTAGCAGTGCTGCACCATTGATGGAGCCGCTAGGTACATACAAGTTGTATTGACTAATAATGCCTTCAGCATCTGAGCCAACAAACAGACCATTTAAACTCCCCCCTCCAACAACGGAGCTTTCTTGCTCCACTGACAAAGCAATACCAGAACTTTCTAAGAATTCAGATATACCACCACCTCCAATTGCAGTATAGGTATTGCCATTTAAAGTCAAATCAAGCATTGCAGCTAAAGATTGCCCACTAAAGTCAACTTCAATACCAAATTTGTTCAGCGTTCCAACATATGAGCCATTATTATTCAATAACGTCGGAGCTGTACCACCTGCAAAAAGATAGTTGCTGACACCTACTTTATTAATGACAGTATCGAGTGAAGTTGGATTAGATGCATAGATATAATGCAACGCCTGAACATCATTATAAGGTGAGATATTTGTATCAAAGCTATTATTGCCACTAGAAGCCCAACGCCCCCAGTTTACTTCAGCAACATTATTCCCTGTCATACTTTTAACTGTATTCTGCCCATCATCTGTAGTGAAGTCTCCTATGTTAGCTGCAACTTGAGTTGATTGCGTAACAGCTATTCCACTAGTAGATAATGTATACGATGAGCTATTTTTGACGTGAGTTGCTAGCTCTTCTCGTACAGTTATCCAGTTATTATCTTCCCTAAAGCTCATAAGAGTTGAGTCTGTTGCAGATTTCAAGTGAAAGTCATTGTTACTATTGCCTGACTTTAGCGCGTGGGCTGAAACACTTACTCCTTGACCATCTGTTATTTGCACTGAAGCTAGACCAACCAAGTCCATACCTTTGACATCTTTAGCGCTGGGGTAGCTTAATACATCCCCTGCGAATGCTACGACACCTTCTGCGGCTATCTTTGAGTTTTGTTCAGAAGAAAGAGAGATATCACCAATAAAGAACTGCCCTGAACTTCCTCCCCATAATGCATGCCATGTACCGTTAACAATATCATAGTTCATTGGGCTACTATCATTGCCTGCAATATCTTGAGCTGAATATTCAACAGTACCGTATAAGTTAATATCAATAGGCTCATGCATAGATAGACCTGACAAATTACCCTCAGCACCAAGCGTCCACTGTTCTAGGCCATCACTAGAGTTCATGCTGAGCGACATTCCTAGCACACCTGACGCAAAGTCTAAGCCTAAGTGAGTCAAGCTATTATCGAGTAAAAGCTCCCCGCCTGATTTACTAAAGATCAATCCTCCCACAAGCGTATAGTCTACGCGCTGACTAACTAGTAATTTTGAGTCGATACTAGGCGTGTTAAGGTTCTCAATCATGCTATAGAAAAGGGGGCTATCTGTATCAACACCATCATGACGGCTGTAAGTAGACCAAAAACCCCAGCGCATGATGTCATAGCTATCAGAGTATGAGAAAGACTGAGCCGTGCTAGGTGATAAATTTTTATAAGTTAAAGAGTTATTATTTGCAGCAGTCGGGAGGCTAACAGCATACAAGCCTCCATCGTAGTTGAAAGCTGTAACCACATCTGAACCCGCTTCCAATAAGCGACTACCGTTAGAGCTTAGCTGAATAATAAAGTCCTCTTCTTTTAAAGAAGGGGTTATGACAGTATCTACAGCAGAGTCAGAAAACACATACAAGCCACTCAATTTATCTGATTGGGATTGATTATTAAGAGAGAATTGCCCCCATAACATATCAGCTTGTCCACCTGAAAACTGTCCTAAAGCAAGGCCTGTAGCAGTTTCCGAAGTATTTTTTTGTATATTGGAGAATGTGCCACTGAGTGCAAAATTACCCGACTGAAGTTCATTTATTCCACCCGCACCATAGGCAGCCCAACTACTTTGGCTAAACTGGCTAGAAAGATTTAGCCCTACTTTCTGATTGCCAAAATCAATATTCAGACTCCCTGATAGACCGCCTAGCTCTCCAGCTTTATTACTTGCAGACCCATTAACTTGTCTAAAGTTATATATACCTTGGCGATTAGAAACAACAGAACTGTCAGTTAGACTGTCGGTGTAAATAAACTGAATAGGAGTTGTCTGTGAGCTAAGTGCTTGGTCATTAACTCGGTTCCAGCCTTGCTGCCAGCTACCCCAAGTGACAAGTGCACTTCCTCCAGAAATACTTTGTTGCGTCGTGTTTTCCGCTATCCATTGCTCTTGCGTTGTACCATTGACCAAGCCTAAAAGTAAGCCGTCTTTTTGCCACCTTTGAAAAGCACTCAAATTACTACTACTGTGGTTATCTAGCACATGCCCATATGCGGTATCAGATACTTGACTAAGGTCTGCAAGGTAGTTATGTAGCTTTGCATCACTAAAAGCATAAACTCCGTTTAATTGATCACTATTACTTGAAAGGTAGAAGCGCCCCCATACACTGTCTGCACTGTTACCTGAGAACTGCCCAATAGCGCTACCTGTAACCGATTCAGTAGAGGTTATTTGAGCGGTGTTCGTGCGTTTCCCCTCCAACGCAACCCCCCCTGACTGCAGGCTATTTAAACTCCCCTTGCCTGATGCACTCCAAGTTATCCCATTCATTTGGCTTGAAAGACTTAAGTCTGCTTGCTGATTACTAAAGTCAATGCTCAGACTACCTTGTACATTACCAAAGGTTCCTGCATTATCAGAGCTAGTCCCATCAACCTGATTAAAGTTGTAAAGACCTCCTCGAGCAGTCACTAATGACGCATCAGTCAAGCTATCCGCATATATATAATGAAGGGGAGTTTGCTTTGGTATGAGCTCTTTTGTGTCGAAAATAGACCAACCTTCTTTCCAACTACCCCAAGTAATTGTTGAGCTATTAACAGCTAAACTTTGCTGGGTTGCTTTGTTGGTAACCCATTGGGCTCCAGATGAATTTTCGACTATACCTAGTAGTAGATTATCAGCGCTCCATATTTGATAGTTACTGAAGCTACCTAGATGCTTTCCTTCTAACAAATATCCAGTAATCGTTCGGTCATCTTTTTTAAGGCCAGATAAATATCCATCTAAGTTGAAGTCACTAAATGCATATACGCCATTAAGTTGATCTGTATTGCTGGTTAATCGGAAGTGCCCCCAAAGAGTATCTAAGTTTGCACCAGAGAAATGTCCAAGTATTAGTCCAGAGGCATCCTCTGAAGAGTCATTTTGGTTATTTTTACGTTGCCCTATTAGCCCAAACTGACCAGCCTGCAAGCTACTAATTGGCCCCTTTCCAGATGCAGTCCAAGTATCATTGCCAATGTTGCTTAAAATATCTAAATCTGCGCTATGTGCACTAAAGTCAATATTAACATTGCCAGAAAGATCTCCAAGCTCTGCGATACTATTAGAAGCAATACCGTCAATATGACTGGAACTATAAGTACCTAAACGATTCGTAATAATTGAGTTATCACTTAAGCTATCGGCGTATATATATTGTATAGGAGTGAGGTGCTGAGTCAGTACTTGGTCGTTAATACGATTCCAACCTTGCAGCCAACTTCCCCAAACGACCCTACTTTCTCCCGAGGGCACTATTTTCTGAGTTGTAACTTTGGTGACTTTCTGCTCTTGAGATGTTCTGTTAACAGCGCCCAAAAGCATGTTATCACTCTGCCACAAATCATAGTCATCTAGGCTACTTACCGACGGTCCTTCTAGCAAGTAGCCTAGTTTTGAACCAGCTAGAGTTAGATCAGCTAGATAGTCAATTAGCTTTGGATTACTGAAGGCATATACACCACTTAGATAGTCGGTCGGACTTGTTAAGCTAAAATGCCCCCATAGACTATTTAAATTTTCACCTGAGAATTGGCCAAGGACTTTGCCTGATGCAGCCTCAGTAGTGCTGTCCTGTATGCTAGTACGTAGCCCAGATATTGAGAACTCCCCCAACTGTAAGCTGGCAATACTGCCCCTTCCGGCCGCACTCCAGCTACTCTGGCTAAATTTGCTCACAAACTCTAAATGCGCTTCCTTAGTGCTAAAATCTACTGTTAAGTCACCGGATAAGGTACTGATCTCACTGAGGCTATTACTAACGGAGCTGTCTATATTATTAAAGAGATAGGTACCTTGCCTATCTTTAAGTACAGCACTATCGCTTAAGTTGTCAGCATATATATAGTGAAGAGGCGTGGCTTGCGGCAATAAGTCTTGGCCATCAAATGTACTCCAGCCTGTTTGCCAGTGCCCCCACGTTACGGTTGCACCACCTGCTAAAAGGCCTTTTTCAACAGCACTATCAGCAAGAAGCTGTCCTTGATTAGCTTTATGAACTAAAGCCACAAGTTGTCCATTTTCCTGCCAGAGTTGATAGTTACTTAATACGTCACTGTTTTTATCGCTTTGTATATAGCCAACAATATTGTTACTGTTCTCGCTGAAACCACTGAGAAAGTTAATAGTGCTCTGATCACGATTAGTCGATGTACTAGTACCAGAAAATGATAGACTGTTATCCAGCGTAAAGAGATCAAGAGAGCCTGTGAAGCTCTCAGCATTGTCACCTGTGAACATTCCTTTCCATACACCACCAGCGCTATACTTTTTCTGGTCGGTATAGTCGAGGTAATAACCACTTAATACTAAGCCGCTGGTATTTAGATCTGATATATTGCCTGTTCCTTTAAATGACCATTCCCCCCCATTCTCTGAAGAAGCTTTTGCCACTTGTCGACCTGCTTCAGGCTTAAAGAATAAAGACAGGCTGTAGTTCACAATACCGCTATCAAAATCAATAGCCAGTGCGGCTTCACTACTATCACTTAGGTTCTGACCAGAAAAGCTAGGCTTAGTTGAGTAGTTATATCTTCCTTTAGGTTTGCTGACTTCAATTGGATCCTTAGGTGCTTCTCCATCAATCACACCTGGATCTTGACCGTTTGTGGTATCAGGCGTTTTATTTTCAATATCTTTAACGGTATTGTCGACAACAGAAAATGTTGGCTCGTGATAGCTGACCTCAACAGGTTCCTCTATATCATTAATACGCCAGCTTTCTTGCATGTCCGGCGGTAAACTATAATTTACAACACTAGGTTCAGAGCGCTCTTTAGCTTTCGGCTTTGCATTTAAACTAGTTGAGTCTGGCGTGGTATTTCCACTACGAACATCCTCAGGTGGTACTTGACGGGGATTGGCCTCACCTTCATCACTTATTGAGCCTTCACCTCCAGTATCAGCGAGAGGGTCCTCATTTGGGTCATTGAAAAACTTTGGTGGATTATTAATCAGTGTAGGTAGCTGTTGGCTATTCGTTGCAAAAGCAACCTGATTTGAGCTGACAAACTGCACTCCTGCTTGGGTTTGAATATAACCTCGACCAGAGTTAATTCTTAAATACGCACCATTGACTGAACCCGCACGGCTTTTCTGTGGTAAGTAGTAAAGTTCTAAGTCAGTTCCTCTGATACCTATAGTTGCGACAGGCGTTCTAAGCTTGAAGCTCTCTTTTTTTGTTTTACCTATTACACCTGTAATTGAGCGAATACCACCCTTCAAAAGTGATGCTTGCGCAGTATCGTTTTCCTTCTGCTCAAAACGATATTCATCAAGCCTTATAACGCTTGATGGACGAATTGCTAAGTAGCCGCTATCGATCATTTTCAACTGCATGCTACTGGCTGCTTCAGAAACTATTTTATCACCCTCAAAGACGGAAGCGCCTCTCTCCGCCAGCCTACTTTCACCCGATGCGCTAATGATATTTACTTTACCGTGAACAAATAAAATTTTGCCTGCTTCACCGGCCCACGCAAAACCACTAAAAACGATGAGTAACAATGGAATTTGGTATATTTTTCTGGCATCTATAGCGATTTTAGAAATCATAGTAGTCACTAATAGTTCAATGTTAAACATTTCTGTTATTGATAAACGTAATCTGCTCGCAGAAAAATCTCACTCTTTTCACTATCATAAAGCGCAATATTCGAGTCAGTATCACTTCGACTGATTCTTGTACTTAGAGAAAATGACTTGTTGACGCTCCAAGTATAGCCTAATGCATAACTTAACTGCTGTTCTGTGCGCGTTTTCTCAAAAATACTATTTTCTTTCGCATATCGGCTATCTGACCAGGAGACGCTCGTACTAAAAGAGTGTTGCTGATTGTAAATAAACTGCAATCCAACTCTGCTGCCGAAAAGAGACTTATCACCTTCTGGGCGCGAGCTAACAGCTTTATCTTGGCCTGCATAAAAATTACCCTGCAGTACAACAGGACGATACTGCCCCCAAATATAGCTACCACTAACCCCTACTGTACTTAACACTCCGTTATTGCTACTAGACTCTAAGTATTGTTGGTCCGCTAAGAATAGATAGCCACCCACTAGGGTTCTTGGATTGAGAGAGTAACTATAGCTGCTCTGTAAGCTAAGTATCTTATTGTTTAGAGTTGAGCCTCGCCATACATAACTCAGCCCCAGCTCACTATTGATACTATGGCTATCTTTTACCCAAAGAGAGCCTATTGCCAACTCAATGTTTCTGGATGAGAACTCATTATACCTTTGCAATTCTTTGTTTTTAGCCTTGACTTGCCCCCAAAAAGACCAAGTTTCAGGCTTTTTATAAGTCGCCTTATTGGACGTACCAACCTCTAAATATGCGCTGCTTTTCTCTTGGTCTATTGCAATCGTACCATCAGGACTACCTAAAACAGTTAGAAACAACTGCATCCAAGGTGCAGGCAGAATTTTCTCAGAGGTGGGGGCACCATTAACATTTGAGTCGTGACCTACAGCAGAGTAGACCAGACCATTAAATAGCCAAGTGGATTTTTTCTCTGTGATACGATCTATCTCGGCTAAATATTTTTCAATAGCTTGAGACGCGGATTCAGGAGGTGACATCGTTTTTAGCAACAAGAACTCTTTTCTAGCATTTTCATAATCTTTAAGCTGAAAAAAAGCGCGAGCCATACCCATTCTAGCTCCAGCATGATGAGGCATTACCGCCACTACTCGCTCAAAAATCCAAGATGCATCACCAGGGTGTCCTGCATCAATTGCAGATATACCTAACAAGTAGTTGAACTGAGCATCTCCAGAGTAGGCCAGCTCTGCAGGTTTTAGAGTTTGATATGCTTTTTCAGCTTGACCCTGCGCAAGATAAAATAGAGCTTTATCTTTTAATGCATTTAACGCCTCTGTTTTCTCTGATGCATAGAGGTAGGATGGAATGCTAAGACACAACATTACATATATTAACAATACTTTTAGAGTACTCATGATGTACCACATCTGAAAAATTATGCTGATAAATTAATAGTACCATTAATTTTGGATATTTTGAGTCCTGCCAAGGCGATAATCTTTAAAAAATAATCAAAACAACAAAATTTGGTGTTGACTCATATTTTTTGATCTGTATAATTCGCTCTCGAAGGTTAAGCACAGTTCCCTGATAGCTCAGTCGGTAGAGCAGTAGACTGTTAATCTATTGGTCGCAGGTTCAAGTCCTGCTCGGGGAGCCAACCTTCTAATCAGCCGGTTAACACCGGTTTTTTTTCGTCTAGAATTGGTGCACCAGTACTTCAGGCTGATCGGTTTCATATCAAGTACAAACCTCATCAACCTCTCTCAACCCTCCTTGGCTGAGAGATTTTCACTTTAGATACGTTCAATTTGCAGGAAGTACACCAGAGCCTTCATCAAATGATAAGCGTCTTTCGTACCTGCTAACTCTCGAATTGAATGCATTGCAAACTGCGGCACACCCACATCAACCGTTCTTACGCCTAGCTCAGCAGAAGTAATAGGGCCAATGGTACTACCACAAGCCAAATCACTGCGCATGATAAAGCTTTGCACTGGAACACTAGCTTGCTGGCAAACCCATTTAAACCAAGCAGAGGTTTCGCTATTCGAAGCATAGCGCTGGTTAGCGTTTAGCTTAATCACTGGCCCCGCATTGAGTAGCGGCGCATGATTATCATCATGTAAAGCAGCATGATTAGGGTGAATACCATGAGCATTATCGCAAGAGATCATCATAGAGGCGGCGATCATCTGCTGATAGCGCTCCTCTGTTTGAGCCACTCGTTTCAGAATAGACTTCAACAACGGCCCTTGCGCACCAGAAGCACTTAAACTGCCTACTTCTTCATGATCATTACAAACCAATACTGACGCTACTGCATCACCACCAGACAACATCGACTGCATACCAATAAAACAGCTCAGCAAATTATCCAAGCGCGCCGACGTTATAAAATCATTCTGCAAACCCACAACGGCTGCTTTTTGAGTATCAAACAGAATACAGTCATGCTCTAAAATTTGCTCAGCATCTGACACACCTTCCGTTTGCAACTGCTGCAAAAGAATCTCATTAAAAGAACCCTTTTCGCCTTCACCTAGCTGCATCACCATCACAGGCAACTGGGTTTGCGCATTAATCGCAACACCATTATTTACCTCTCGATTTAAGTGAATCGCCAGATTTGGAATTACACCTACCGGACGCTTAAAGTTAATCAACTGATGTTTGATTTCACCTGCTGTCGACTGATAAGAAACGCGACCTGCAATCGACAAGTCACGGTCAAACCAAGTACTCAGCAAAACACCACCATAGGTTTCAACACCTAAGCGTAAATAACCTTTTGTGACTTGTTCTGGCTGTGTTTTTATTTTTAAGCAAGGGCTATCGGTATGCGCGCCCATCAAACGAAAACCTGTTACAACAGGGTCTGAAGGCAAAGTAAAGGCCACCAAAGAAGAAGCGTTGCGTGTAACCACATAGCGACCACCTGACTGTAATGACCAAGTATCACGCTCATCTAAAGACTGATAGCCTGCAGCTAAAAACTGCTCAAGCATTTTTTGGGTCGCATGAAATGGTGTTGGCGAAGCATCTAAAAAAGCCAACAATTGCTGATTAAAATCGTGCTCAGTCATCAATACACCTAGGGATAGAGAAAAACAATATTTAAACAAGCGAGCCGTTGATAAATTATGCAGGGCTTGTAAATGGACGAAGCATGAAATAAATCCTGCATCATGGTGTACTATATCAAAATCTGTCGAAGCTGAGCTTATTCTGTTTGTAACTTGTTTTTGAGCACATTAGTCAATATATACAGATAGAAACTCTCGATTTGAGCATGCTGTAACACAGTCTACGACCTAAACTCTAAAAAATAACAGAATAAAGCCTTGCTGTTGTCTTCGAGGTTTTGCTACTGGAGAAGTGAATGTTATCCAAGGTTATCCCATTAGGTTTGCCCCGCGCTTTAATACTGACTTTTCTGTCTATATTCAGCGTCTACAGTTTTGCAGAAAATGCCGCTGTAGGTCAGCTCAGTGCAAGCCAAGAACAACGGCAAGCTGCTAAAGATGTAGTAGAGCGCCTTGGTTATGGTCATTATCGAGAGATCAAATTAGATGATGCACTTTCAGCACAAATTCTTGACCATTATTTGAAACTACTTGATGGCTCTAAAGCTTATTTTACTCAAGCTGAAATCGACAACTATGAACAGTATCGTAATCAGCTAGACGACGACCTGCAAAAAGGTGATTTACAAGCAGCCTTCGAAATTTATAACACTTACCAGAAGAAGCTGGTTAAGCGTATTGAACAACAGTTGGTTGACCTAGAATCATTCCCAGATGACTTTGTATTTGACGGCAAAGAAACACTGCTATTGGACCGCACAGACTCACCTTGGGCAGCGACAGAAGCTGAATTAAACAAGCTGTGGAAGAAGCGCCTCACAAACAGCCTTCTTAGCTTAAAACTATCAGGTAAAACCGTTGCAGAGGCACGCAAAACCTTAACACGACGCCTACAAAGCCAACTGACGAGAGTTCAACAAACACGTGATGAAGATGTCTTTCAAGTGTTCATGAACGCCTACACCCAGCTTTACGACCCACATACGCAATACCTATCACCACGCAGTTCAGAGACTTTTAATATCCGCATGAAACTCTCATTAGATGGCATTGGTGCATTATTGCAATCTGAAGATGAGTTCACAAAAGTGGTCAGTCTTGTACCCGGTGGCCCAGCAGACCTAGCAGGAGAGCTGAAACCTGCCGACCGCATCATTGGTGTAGGTCAAGAAAATGGAGAGATAGTTGATGTGATAGGTTGGCGTTTAGACGAAGTTGTCGACTTAATCCGCGATCCTAGAGCCAGCACCGTACGCCTGCAAGTTATTCCAGCCAATGCGGCTGATAATAGCCAAAGCAAAGAGATTGCGATTGTTCGTAATACTGTGAAGCTAGAAGATCAAGCTGCGAAAAAATCCATTGTCACCTTAGATCAAAACGGCCAAAACCGCCGTATTGGAGTTATTGATATTCCAGCCTTCTATGTTGACTTTGAGGCGTGGCGTCAAGGTGCTGAAAACTACCGCAGCACCACTCGAGATGTAGCCCGTTTAATTACAGAGCTAGAAGCCGAAGGTATTGACGGTTTAATTATTGATCTACGCAACAATGGCGGCGGTGCATTGCAAGAAGCCAACTCATTGGTTGGTTTATTTATTGATAGAGGCCCAACCGTACAAGTGCGCAGTGCAGAGGGTCGTATTGATATATTAGGCGACTCAGACAACAGCATTGTTTACAACGGCCCACTGGCAGTATTGGTCAACCGCTTAAGCGCCTCTGCGTCCGAAATTTTTGCGGGCGCCATTCAAGATTATCAGAGAGGCGTCGTAATCGGTGGTCAAACCTTTGGTAAAGGCACAGTGCAATCTGTGACACCTTTAGATCATGGGCAACTGAAACTGACACGCGCCAAGTTCTACCGTATCTCAGGCGAAAGCACGCAGCATAAAGGCGTTGTACCCGACATTATGTTCCCCAACCTATTCGACCATAAAGAAGTGGGCGAAAGTGCGTTAGAGTTTGCTCTACCTTGGGATCAAGTCAAACAAGTACCGCACAAGTTTTATGTTCAACTTCCTACATGGCTACCAGCGTTACGTGAAAATCACCAAAAGCGTAGCCTACAAGACCCAGACTTAATCTTTCTGGCTGAGCAAACTAAGCTAATTGAACAAACACGCAGCATTAAAAGTATCAGCCTAAATGAGCAAACTCGACAAGCTGAAACCAAACGGATTGAGGCGCAGCAATTAGCGCTAGAAAACCAACGTCGTAAAGCAAAAGGTTTGGAGCTGATTAAGGAGTTAAATGAGCACGAAGATAAAAAAGACGATCCAAATCAAGATGCTGAACTTGTCGAGTCCGGTCGGATTATCTTGGATATGATAAAGCTAAATCAAACCGCTGTTACAGCTCAGCAGTAGATAGCATTTAAGACTAGGGTGAATGCGACAGGCATTCACCCTATTTTTTATCGCGAAGCCTGCCAAGTTTACTCAGACTTTATTTTACGCATCACTTCTTTTAGATTTTGCTTACCTTTACGCACCAACTGATAGACGACATCAACCACCTGACGCTCATCTTCTGGCAAATGCGCCAAAATTTTGACTTCAAAGTTAGCCCCAAACAACCAAGTCAACTCCTCCAGCTCAACCGAAAAGGGAGGGCCTGATGGATTATCGTGTTCTAAGCTAACCAGCAACATGCGAACACCAGGGGATAGCATTTGCGCCAGATGAAAAGCATAACGCTGACGCATCGCCTCCGGTAGCGCCACCAATGCGGCTCGGTCATACACAGCACAAACCTGAGCCAACTGCTTTCGATGCAAATGAAAGATGTCGCCACAATAGATTCGGTAGGCACCTGCTTCATAACAGCTGAGATGATCAGCCACCTCCGTGCGAACTGGCGTTAAGTGTTGCGCTTCAAAAAAAGCCTCTATCGCTTTCGCACTCAACTCCACACCAATCACCTGCCATCCCTGCTGGGCAAGCCAAACCATATCATTTGATTTGCCACACAACGGCACAAAGACCACGCCAGAATCCCCATGCGGAGGATAAGACCAGTACGCAGGCAACGCCGGATGTACTTCATCACGGTGAAAGCCAATACGCTCCTCTTGCCACCGCTGATGCCAAAATGCCTTATCCATAACTCCCCCTTCAAACTGAACTCAATACAGGTAACAGCACCATACAGCGCTTAATCTTGTCCTTTCGGTGGCGTCGGCACAGGTCGACCAGGAAAATGCGCCACATTACTCCCCGACTTCCACTCACTCACCTTAGCGACGCCTTCACGCTCAACCTCGTCAATGCGCACAATGGCATTGTAAGGGATGTAACTTCGCTTCACGTCGGCAAACTCTTGTTTAAGTTTGTCTTCCGCAGGATCAATCAATATTTGGCTGCGCTCACCAAACACAAACGCTTCAATTTCCAGAAAGCCAAACAGATCGCTTTGAAATATTTGGCGAGCGTACAACTCGTACACTTCATTTTTATTCAGAAAAATTACTCGGTAGATAGATTCAGCCTCAGCCATAGTGGCTCCATTCAATCATGCATCTGAAAAAAAGAGCCTGAGCATACCATAAATCAAAATTGCGACTGTAGCTTGATCGTAATACCCAAGTGGCTAACTTGGATATTTTCTCAAGATCAGACTAGGCGCTGTGCAACAGGACTCGTATAATCCTCTGTTTTTGAACTGTCGCACACGAATAAACGTCCAATCAGCGTCGTTTTTTTGGGGCAGTCCGTATTAATCGCATTAAACAAGCAGGTGTTATTCATGGCTAAGAAATTATTCATCAAAACCCACGGGTGCCAGATGAATGAATATGACTCCTCTCGTATGGCTGATCTATTGGGTGAAAGTCACGAACTCGAACTCACAGACAACGAGCTTGAGGCTGACGTTCTTTTGCTGAACACCTGCTCCATTCGTGAGAAGGCGCAAGATAAGGTTTTCCACCAACTGGGACGTTGGAAGAAGATCAAAGATAAAAATCCTGATCTGATCATTGGCGTAGGTGGCTGTGTTGCCAGCCAAGAGGGTGACAATATCCGCAAACGTGCCAATTTTGTGGATGTGATCTTTGGTCCTCAAACCCTGCACCGCGTACCTGAAATGATCGACGCCTCTAAGAAAAACCATATCGCAATTGTCGATGTCACTTTTCCAGAGATCGAAAAATTTGATCGTTTGCCAGCGCCAACCGTTGAAGGTGCCAGTGCATTTGTATCGGTGATGGAAGGTTGCAGTAAATACTGTACCTTCTGCGTAGTGCCTTACACTCGCGGTGAAGAGGTATCTCGCCCATTCGAGGATGTGATCGCCGAAATCGTACACCTTGCTGAACAAGGCGTACGAGAGATCAATCTGTTAGGTCAAAACGTTAACGCTTATCGCGGCCATAATGACGACGGCGAAGAGATTGATCTGGCAGAGCTGATTACAGTTGCCGCAGCGATTGAGGGCATTGACCGTATTCGCTTCACCACATCGCACCCTGTTGAGTTCACCGACAGTTTGATTGATGCCTTTGCCGAAGTACCTGAATTGGTCAGCCATTTGCACTTACCCGTGCAAAGTGGCTCAGACCGTATTTTAGCTGCAATGAAACGCGGTCATACTCGTGCTGAATACATCGACAAAATGCGTCGCATTAAAGAGAAGCGCCCGAATATTTGCTTCTCATCTGACTTTATTGTCGGCTTCCCAAATGAAACCGATGAAGACTTTGAAGACACCATGAACCTGATCGCAGAGATTGGTTTTGACATCTCTTACAGCTTTGTCTACAGCGCTCGCCCCGGCACCCCTGCGGCCAGCATGGAAGACAACACACCGGAAGAGGTGAAAAAGCAGCGTTTGAAGATCCTGCAAGATCGCATTATTCAACAGTCTATGCAGATTTCGCGTCGTATGGTGGGCAATGTCGAACGTATTTTGGTCAGCGGCTTCTCTCACAAAGATCCGAGTTTGCTGCAAGGCCGTACAGAGAATAACCGCTCAGTAAACTTCCGAGCTGAGAACCCGATGGATCTGATCGGTTATTTTGTAGATGTCCGAATCACTGAAGCATTGCCGAACTCCTTGCGGGGCGAATTGGTCGACGGCCAGCGTTATTAATCTCACAGCGCGTGATTGACTATACTGAATTAAAAGGCTGAAACAGGAATTTCTTTTGAACAGTCAAACCAATACGATCAAACTTGACTTAGAGCCTAATGACGCACAACGTCTGGCGAACTTATGCGGCTTGCACGATGAGCACCTGCGCCTAATCGAACGACGTTTAGGTATCTCGATCCGTAACCGTAGCAATCAATTCCAGCTTTCAGGTGAACCGATACGTATCAAAGCGGCTGCACATGTTTTAGAAGCGCTCTATCAAGATGCGGCTAAAGCAGAGCTTGGCCCTGAAAACGTGCACCTGTATTTACAAGCCTCAGGAGTTGAAGCGATCGAGCAGCAGATGCAACGCCCTGAAGGAGCCGCAGATCAAGAGATCATTCTGCGTACCCCGAAAGGCAGCATTAAGCCGCGAGGCCCCAATCAGCAGCTTTATGTACGTTCGGTTATTACCAACGACATTAACTTTGGCGTAGGCCCTGCAGGCACGGGTAAAACCTATTTAGCGGTTGCCTGTGCGGTAGAAGCCCTGAGCAACGATGAAGTACGTCGCATATTACTGGTACGCCCAGCCGTAGAGGCAGGGGAAAAACTTGGCTTTTTACCCGGCGATCTTTCGCAAAAAGTTGACCCTTATTTGCGGCCATTGTACGACGCGCTGTATGAAATGTTAGGCTTTGAGCAAGTCGCCAAGTTGATTGAACGCAATGTGATTGAGGTGGCACCGCTGGCTTATATGCGAGGCCGCACCCTCAACAACGCCTTTATCATCTTGGATGAAAGCCAAAACACCACCCGTGAACAGATGAAAATGTTCCTGACCCGTATTGGTTTTGGCTCAACTGCGGTGATTACAGGTGACGTGACCCAGATCGACCTACCCAAAGGCCAAAAATCTGGCCTAGTACATGTGCTAGATGTGCTCGACGGCGTTGAAGGGATCAGCGTGACCCGCTTTGACTCAAAAGATGTGGTGCGCCACCCAATGGTACAACGCATTGTTGAGGCTTATGACAAACACGAAGCTGAAGTTGCCGTCAAAGAACAGGCAGAGCGTAAAGCCCGTGAAGCCCAGCGCCTAAAAATGGAACAAGAAAGTCTAAACTTAGCCGCACTGTCAAACGTGCAGGATAAACGATAATGTCTACACAAGCCGTAATTGACTTACAACTGGCTTGCGATGCCGATAATCTGCCTTCAGAGGCAGATTTCACACTATGGCTACAGAAAGTGATTGATGCCCATGAAGACACGGGGCACGAGATCACCATTCGTATTGTCAGCCCTGAAGAGAGCCAGTCTCTAAATCATCAATACCGTGGGAAAGAGAAGCCAACTAATGTGCTCTCATTTCCCTTTGAGTCTCCACCAGAAGTGCAACTCCCATTACTGGGAGATCTGATTGTGTGTGCACAAGTGGTTGCCGAGGAAGCACAGGAACAGGGTAAAGCCCTGAAAGACCACTGGGCACATATGATTATTCATGGCAGCTTGCATTTACTCGGCTATGACCATATTGAAGATGAGGAAGCAGAAGAGATGGAAGCCCTAGAGATTGAATTGTTAGTCAGCCTGAATATCCAAGATCCCTACAACATCGACTAAGAGCCATTGTGAAACACTGCTTTTAAAGGCTATATTAAGCAGACAAAAATATGTCGATTAAAGTTACTTGGGAAAACCACTTAGATCGACCTGATTTCAAAATGGCAAGCAATAGGAATGTAACACTCATGAGCGAAGACCGATCGAGCAACAGTCAGGGTCAATCATCCTGGCTTAAAAACATCATGACCTCACTCACGGGCGAGCCCAAAACCCGACGTGAGCTGCTCGAATTTATCCGTGATGCAGAACAGCGCTTACAGCTTGATGCTGAAGCGATGAACATCATCGAAGGTGCCTTGCAGATCAACGAGATGCAAGTTCGAGACATCATGATTCCTCGTTCGCAAATGGTGGCAGTGAAAGACGGACAATCACCAGAGCAATTTTTGCCCGTTATTATCGAGTCTGCACATTCTCGCTTCCCAGTAATCGGGGAAAATGCTGATGAAGTACTAGGCGTACTATTAGCAAAAGACCTTCTGCCTTTGATACTGAAAAAAGACCGCAGTGACTTCCAGCTAAAAGACTTTATTCGACCAGCCTCATTCATTCCAGAATCCAAACGCCTGAACAGTCTACTGAGCGAGTTCCGTGTCAAGCGCAACCACATGGCAATAGTGGTAGATGAATATGGCGGCATTGCTGGTTTAGTGACCATCGAGGACGTCTTGGAGCAGATTGTCGGTGAAATTGAAGATGAACATGATGTTGATGAAGACGACATGGACATTCGTGCCATTGATGAGCAAAAGTTTATCGTGAAGGCACTGACCCCGATTGAAGACTTTAATGAGCACTTTCACACCGATTTCAGTGAAGAAGAGTTCGATACCATAGGCGGCATCGTAATGCAGCGCTTTGGACATCTGCCCAACCGCAATGAAACAACTGTGCTTAATGGTTTAGAGTTCAAAGTAGTTAACGCTGATAATCGCCGTATCCGTTTACTGCAAGTGCAAAAGGCTGGCTAAACTTAGGCACTTCACTCCCGTGAAATGATCAGTTGACTCAATAAGTGAGTAAGCAAAGGCTTAAGCTCGACTTGAATCAGCTGATCATTATCAAACTGTCTTGCGGACATATTTTCATCTTGGCATGCTTTTGCTAGTCTGCCCTGATATTTATTTCAGGATTTACTTGGCATGGCTATCTCCCGCGCCCTACAGCAATTTTCTACCCGTAAAGGGTTGCCAATCTATCTATTAGCAGCAGTATCAGGCGGATTACTCCCCCTCTCTTTTGCCCCTTATTCGCTATGGATGATGACACCGGTTTCGGTTTTGCTGCTACTGAGCTGCATTAATGCATTACAGCGTGCTAACAACAGCTTTTCACAACCTAAAGAAAAAGCCTCTGCATTTACTCTGGGCTGGTTCTTTGGCTTGGGTTTATTTGGGACAGGAGTTTCTTGGGTTTACGTCAGCATTCATGATTACGGCTATACGGGTATACCTCTTGCTTTACTGTTAACGCTAGCCTTTATCATGGGCTTGGCACTGTTACCCGCATTACAAATCAGCTTGTATCAACGTTTTTTTGCTAAAAAACAATCGCCATTACTCTCTATTACTAGTTTCGCAGCACTATGGGTACTATTTGAGTGGTTACGAACCTGGCTGTTAACTGGTTTCCCGTGGCTTTTTGCAGGTAATGCATTAGTCGACTCACCACTCGTTGGTTGGTTACCCCTAGGTGGCGTATTTACCGCCAGCTTTTTACTGGTGCTGACAGGCGGCGTTTTCTATTTAGCCTTACAACGTAAAATTAAACTACGTAGTCTACTAGCATTAATGGTCACGCTACTGGTCGCATCAGCGGGCTTAAACCACATTCAATGGACAGAACCCAGCCAACCCAAACTACAAGTGGCACTGGTTCAAGGCAATATTGATCAAAACCTAAAGTGGAAGCCCCAGTATCGTCAGCAATTTTTACAGCTTTATCGCAACCTGACACAAGATATTCAAGATGCAGACCTGGTCATCTGGCCTGAAACAGCAGTGCCGCTGCTGCTAGAACAATCAAAACCTTATCTTGCACAAATCATCTCTGAACTACCTGAAAAGACGGCATTAATCACAGGTTTGCCACAGCGCGCTGTCAGCACTGATGGTAATCAAGCTTTTTATAACTCAGTGATCGCAACAGGAGATGCCGATGGGATTTATCACAAACAAAAGCTCGTACCTTTTGGTGAATATGTACCATTGGAGTCTCTGTTTAGGGGCATGATTAGTTTTTTCAATCTACCCATGTCGAGCTTTATTGCAGGAGATTCAGCACAACCTCTATTAGTAGCCAAAGGCCAAAGCATTGCACCGTTTATCTGCTACGAAGTGGTTTACCCTGACTTTGTGCGCCAACAAGCACAAAGTAGCGATCTATTAGTTACAATATCGAACGACAGCTGGTTTGGACATTCCGTTGGGCCATTGCAACACCTACAAATGGCACAGGTACGTGCAGCAGAAAATGGCCGTTATATGCTAAGAGGCACCAATAATGGCGTCACCGCTATTATTGACCCTCAAGGGAGAATTACCGCTAGCGCACCACAATTTGAGCCTGCAATTGTGCGCGGAGAAGCACAAAGTATGAGTGGGCACACCGCCTTTAGCCGCTATGGTTCTACACCAATATTGCTGCTCTGCGCTGTTATTTTACTCTTGTGTTTTAATCTAAAAAAAGGTCGATCTATTTAACCCTATTTTCGATAGAAACTGCGCACCTTGTCTAGAGTGCCACCTTTCTAAGGATATGCTATTATCCCCAGCCCTGAACTCGGCTCTTAAACCAGACCGAAGGGGCGACCGACGAAAATACACTGTATTAGCCGTGTAAAATCAATAAAAAATTAGGTGGTATGCCTTATCATTCAAAAGGTTATATAACACCTATCCAAAGCGGTCATTAAATCTGGCGCGTCTATTTTGCCCGCCGTAATCTTTTGCTGGAACCATTAGATACTCAACCTGCTATGAGCTTGATTGCATTCGGAATTAACCACAAAACAGCCCCAGTTGAGATTCGTGAACGCGTTGCGTTTACGCCTGAGCAACTAGAGGGTGCGTTTGCACAGCTGAAACAACACCCGTTGATCACTGAAGCGACTGTGGTTTCAACTTGCAATCGAACTGAACTCTACTGCGTATTAGACGATCAAGCTCAAAGTGCCACCAGCCCTGTTTTGGATTGGATTGGCCAGTTCCATCAACTTGATTTGCAAGACCTAGCCCGCTACAGCTATCAATATGCCGATGCTGATGCCGCCCGTCATTTGATGCGAGTGTCCTGTGGCTTAGACTCTATGGTCTTAGGTGAGCCACAAATTCTGGGGCAGATTAAAGATGCCTATGTAAACGCCCGCGACAATGGTCTTGTTGGCCGTGAACTTAACCAACTGTTTCAACAGTCTTTCTCTGTTGCCAAGCAAGTACGTACCCAAACTTCGATTGGTGAGAATCCTGTTTCTGTCGCCTATGCTGCAGTTAACCTGGCACAACGTATTTTCTCCGATCTAGCCAAAAGCCGAGCCTTGCTGATAGGTGCAGGGGAAACCATTGAACTGGTCGCACGCCATTTGCGTAATGCAGGTGTCAGCAACATGGTGGTCGCTAACCGTACCTTGGCACGGGCGCAAGCACTGGCAGAAGAGTTTAACGGCGAAGCGGTATTATTAGGCGATATTCCCCGCCAGCTAGAACGTGCGGATATTGTCATCGCCTCCACCGCCAGCCAACTGCCGATTTTGGGTAAAGGTGCGGTAGAGCGCGCGCTAAAAGTCCGTAAACACCGACCGATTTTTATGGTGGATATCGCCGTACCTCGAGACATTGAACCTCAAGTGGGCGATTTAGATGATGTTTACCTGTATAGCGTAGATGATCTACGTGAAGTCATCGAAGAGAATATGCGCAGCCGACAAGAGGCTGCGGCACAAGCAGAAGAATTAATCTTAACGGGCGTTGAAAGCTTTTTAGAGTCACAACGTGCCCGTGGAGCGGGACAACTGATTGGCGACTTACGCCAGCAAACCGAACACCTGCGCCAACAAGAACTAGAAAAAGCCTTGCAGCAATTGAAAAACGGCCAAGACCCTGAGCAAGTATTGACCCGTTTCGCACAAGGCTTAACCAACAAGTTTCTGCATGAACCTATGGTGCAGCTAAGACAAGCGTCCGCCGATAATCGTCATGACTTGTTGAATGCTGCTCGCACACTGTTTGCTCTGGATTAGCGTCGCTCCACTTAACCGCAAGCGTTGAGGCGAGTCCTGCGTTTAGCATCCCCACTGGGGTGATACTGACACTTATCCGCTTTACTCCTCTTCGATGCAACTCGGTCTAAACTTTGACCCATTCCAGACAAGTAACGCTTTAATTAATTAGCAACCGCGAAGCGGATGAGCCAACATGAAACCATCAATTCTTGCCAAACTAGATCTTTTAAAAGATCGTTTTGAAGAACTTCAGGCACACTTAAGTGATGCAGAAGTGATCACCAACCAAGATAAATTCCGCGCCTACTCACAAGAGTATTCAGAGCTTGAGGATGTGGTTGCCGCGTACAATCGCTACCTGCAAATTCAAGAAAACATGGCAGAAGCTGAGATCATGCTACAAGACAGTGATCCAGATCTGCGCGAAATGGCCCGTGATGAAATTGAAGCAGGCAAAGATGATCTTGAAGCCCTAGACGTTGAGCTACAAAAACTACTGCTGCCTAAAGACCCGAACGATGAACGCAACGTGTTCTTAGAGGTTCGTGCTGGTACAGGTGGTGACGAAGCCGCTATCTTCGCAGGCGACCTGTTCCGCATGTACGCCCGTTTCGCTGAAAAGAAAAAGTGGAAGCTGGAGATCATCAGCCAAAACGAAGGCGAGCATGGTGGCTATAAAGAGATCATCACCCGTATCGTCGGCGACCGTGTTTACTCACAATTGAAGTTTGAGTCTGGCGCTCACCGTGTACAACGTGTACCAGCAACAGAATCTCAAGGCCGTATCCACACTTCCGCTTGCACAGTTGCAGTCATGGCTGAAGCCGATGCAGTGGGTGAAGTGAACATTAACCCAGCTGATCTACGTATTGATACCTTCCGCTCCTCTGGTGCTGGTGGTCAGCACGTTAACACCACTGACTCCGCAATTCGTATCACACACATTCCAACAGGTACAGTGGTAGAGTGTCAGGACGAACGCTCACAGCACAAAAACAAAGCTAAAGCGATGTCATTGTTGGTGTCTCGTATTCAGCAGGCTGCAGATGACAAAGCGGCACAAGAGATGTCAGACACACGCCGTAACTTAGTGGGCAGTGGCGACCGTTCTGAGCGTATCCGTACTTATAACTATCCACAAGGTCGAGTGACCGACCACCGCATCAACTTAACCTTGTACAAGCTGAATGAGATTATGGAAGGTGATCTCAGTGAAGTGATCAACCCACTAGTAGCCGAATACCAAGCCGACTTACTAGCGGCACTCAGCGACTCTTAATCGACGCTATCTACCAACAAAATCAGGATAAGATCAAGGAAAAGGTAAACACCATGAACTTAGAGATTCAGCAGGTTTTAACTTGGGCGACAGAGCAGTTGAGCCAATCGGAGCAACCCTCAGCAACGCCTAGGTTAGATGCTGAAATTCTGTTGAGCGAACTGCTTCAGCAAAGCAGAACATGGTTATACACTTGGCCTGATAAACAGCTGCAGCCAGAACAGTGGCAGCAGTATCAGCACTGGATTGCGAAACGCCAACAAGGGCAACCCGTCGCGTATTTGATCGGCTGCCGAGAGTTTTGGGGCTTAACCCTAAAGGTTAGCCCTGACACTTTAATTCCACGCCCAGATACCGAGCGACTGGTTGAATTAGCACTGCAACAACTGGCAAGCCAACCACAAGCTTATGTGGCTGACTTAGGCACAGGTACGGGGGCTATTGCACTGGCACTAGCAAGTGAGCAACCACAATGGCAGATTACCGCCGCAGATTTCAAACCTGAAGTAGTGACACTAGCAGAACAAAACAGGCAGCAACTGGGATTCAATAACGTCACCATAATTCAGTCAGACTGGTGCCAAGCACTGCCCGACCAACACTTTGATCTTATCGTCAGCAATCCGCCTTATATCGAGGCTGATGACCCACACTTACAGCAAGGGGATGTACGCTTTGAGCCTCTATCCGCTTTAACCTCTGGCGCAGATGGCCTTGACGACATTCGAAAATTAGCCATAGATTGCCAACGTTGCTTGAAACCTTCTGGCTGGTTGATGCTAGAACATGGTTACAATCAGGCTGAAGCTGTTCAGCAGATTTTGCTGAATGCAGGCTATCAGCAGGTACATTCAGCTCAAGATCTTGCCGGTCAAGATCGTGTTACTCTTGGTTGTTATCATATTGATTAAGTAGTTGAATGCACTGTAACGCTCTGTTTAAAACTCGAAAAACAGCCTCGTAAGTTACAATGCTATGTGTTTATGCTGCGCTCAAGCAGTTAACAGTAAAGTATTAGCTATAATTCCCTATAGACCTCTTGAAATTGCCCCTCGCTTAGCGATAAGCTCTAATCAGCAATTCTTACTGTAAGATTTACAATAATTAGTAAAACATTCTGATTGATGAGCTATTGTGACCCGATATGAAACCATCAAAACCACGTGCACTCGACCGTATTGACTTAAAAATTCTCGCTTGTTTACAAGATAATGCCCGTATCTCTTACGTGGATCTTGCTAACCAAGTAGGTTTAAGTACCACACCTTGTTTAGAACGTGTTAAGCGTCTAGAACGCAACGGTGTTATTAAGGGTTATAAAGCCCTATTAAATCCAAAGTATCTGCGAGCTAACCTGCTGGTATTTGTGGAGATCAGTTTAGAAACCCAATCTTCCGCAGTGTTTGATGAGTTCCGACGTGCAGTTGCTAAACAGCCTCAAATTCAAGAATGCCATCTAGTTTCAGGTCAATTTGACTACATCCTAAAATGTCGCATTCCTGAGATGTCTGCTTATCGCCAGCTGCTAGAAGATGTCGTACTGACTCTTCCTGGAGTTAAAGAATCTAAAAGCTACGTAGTAATGGAAGAAGTAAAAGAAGACGCTTCAATCTATGTACCCGATATGTCTGAGTTTGACGATAACCATTTGACCTAGACAACCCTCTATGCCAAATCTTTTCAGCACACCGTTGATAGATCATCGGATGTGCTGAGCTGGTTCTTGCCCGCTATAAAGCCATTCTAAAAAAAGAGCACTTAACCATGAACGACCAACAACTGCTGCGTTACAGCCGTCAAATTATGCTGCCTGAAGTTGAAATCGACGGACAGCAAAAGTTATTGGCCGCAAAAGTGTTGATCATCGGCATGGGCGGGTTAGGATCACCTGCAGCACTATATTTGGCTGCCGCTGGCGTTGGCACTTTAGTTATTACTGACTTTGATTCGGTTGATCTGTCTAACCTGCAACGACAAATTATTCACAGCCAAGCCGATATTGGCCGTTTAAAAGTTGAATCAGCCAGAGACAAGATTCACGCCTTAAATCCTGATTGTATCGTACGCGCCCTACCAGAAAAGTTAACAGAAGAGGCACTGTCCCAAGAGATTGCACAAGCCGACTTAGTACTGGATTGCAGCGACCGTTTCTCCACTCGTTTTGCTGTTAATCAATACGCTGTGCAACATAAGGTTCCTTTAGTATCAGGGGCAGCAATCCAGTTCTCTGGCCAACTGGCTGTATTTGATAACCGCCTTGATAGCAGCCCTTGCTATCGTTGTTTATATGAAGAAAGTGATGATGAGGCACTACGCTGTGCCGAAAATGGCGTAATTTCCCCCTTAGTTGGTATCATCGGCACTATGCAAGCTCTAGAGGCAGTCAAGTTGCTCTCTGGTGCTGGTCAGCCTGCCACAGGCCGCTTAATGCTGTTTGATGCGCTTACCAGCCAATGGCGCAGCATGAAGCTAAACCAAGACCCAGAGTGCCCCGTCTGTAAAAAGCACCAGCCTAATGATTAGCTCAAAAAACGGTTAAAGTGGGTTTTGGCTCCTCTCGTAATAAGGCGGCCAAAACTTTTAAGCCTTTTTCTAAGTGGCCAATTGACCATGCACTACTGGCAGATAATCGAATGGCTTGAGGTGCAGAGTACTGAGCCACCACAAAGCTATCTTCACCAATCACCTTAACCCCCTGTTGGTCTGCCGCTTGAATAAACTCGCTACTGCGCCAAGGCGAAGGCAATTCTAGCCAAGCGTGTAAACTGTTGGGGTTTGCACGTAAAGCAAAAGGGGCTAAATATTGGTTAACCAGACGATTACGTAAAACCAGCTCTTGGCGTTGTTCATTTAACAATTGTTGTGCTAAACCGCTGGCAATCCAACTACTGGCAATTTCACCCAATAGCGGACTGGCCATCCAGCAGCTTGCTCTTAGGGCATTTGCAACCTGCTGCTGTATTGCGGTAGGAGATACCAGCCAGCCCACACGCAAGCCTGCTGCCAAAGTTTTAGATGCACTATTGATGTGCAATACTAAATCAGGTGCCATTGCAGCCAAAGGCATTGGGGGTTGTTCCAATAAATTGCTATTCACAGAGTCTTCAATAATCCAAACTTGATAACGGCGCGCTACTTCTATTAAAGCCTCTCGCCGACGCCCTGACATAATGGCTGTGGTTGGGTTCTGTAATGTCGGCGTACAATAGAACACCTTAGGGCTAAACTGCTTACAAGCCTCTTCAAAGGCGGCAGGTATAACCCCCTCTTCATCCATTGCCACAGGTTGTGGACGTAGATGTAATTGATGGGTAATCGCCATAAAACCGGGATAAGTCATCGCCTCAGATAAAATACTATCCCCAGGACGAGTCAAGGCTAAGAGCGCCAACATAATGGCGTGCTGGCCACCATTAGTCAGTGCGATACAGTCGGCATCTGTTGTTAAACCCGTTTGCTTTAACCAATTTGCCGCCTGTATACGATGCTCAAGTAAACCTATATCTGGTTGATAACCCAATAAACGGTTCATTTGCACAGAGTCTTTGGCCAATGTATTCATTGATTGGCTTAAAGCCTCTGCACGATCTTTGGCAACAGGCAAATTCAAACGAAAATCAACACAATCAGGCTCATTGTCACTTGGAATAATTAACCGCTGGCTGTGTTGTGTGGCAATGAAACTACCGCGCCCAACGCGAGCATTCACAAATCCTCGGCGCTCAGCCTCGGCGTAAGCCCTCGTTATTGTACCAACAGTGACCGACAGCTGATCTGCTAAAGCACGATGCGTGGGTAAACGATCTCCATCTTTTAATTCACCAGACTCAATCGCACTCGCCATAGCATCAGCAATAGCGATATAGCGTGCGCCTTTATAAAGCGTTAAATCAGGAAGCCACATCACTTTTACCTTATCTCTTATCTGTTAATTGTCTCTATCAAACCATCCAACTTGTAAGCTGACAATAGGCACTATAGTTGCACTCTCTCGAAACAGTCTAATCTCAGCTATGCTAGTCATAAGGACGCAACACTGAAGCAACCTCATTCAGTATAGGACTAATTTTTAATATGCCGTTTAAGTTGACATGCACTCTTCTCTTGATGCCATTGCTGCTGGTGCACCTGTGCTATTCAGTTGCCAATGCAGCTTCAACAAAACCAACGGAGATACAGATGTGGAGCTATTACCAATTTCCTCCATTTCTAACAGCGCCTAATAAGGGCTTACTTTATGATTTTACTGATCTACTCAATCAGAAATCGCAAGGACATTACCACTTTACCTTGTCCATGTACCCTCGTAAGCGTTTAGACCTTAAGCTGGCAACGGGCGAGCAAGGGGTAGTGCTTTTTGTGAATGGGCTATGGATGTCAGATCCCGAGTTCACACGCTATCTATGGACTCCCGCTTTGTTGACTGATCGTAATGAGATTATTTCTCGCATGGACAAACCTATTCGTTACAACGGTGATGTCAGTGCTTTCAAGGGGCTAACTTTTGGAGGGATATTAGGACGAGAATATATGGCTTTAACCGCAGCAATTGCACGAGGGGAGATCACGCGGGAAGACTCTGGCGGAGAGGATCAAAACCTTAAAAAGCTCCAGTATGGTCGAATCGACTTTACTACTATGCCTGATAGCACCTTCAGCTACTTTGAGCAAGATACCGCTATGAAAGGCTTATTCTATAGGGCAGAAACAGCACTAAGCACTTATAACCGTCATCTATTGGTCACGCCACAACTCACCGAGGTGCATCTATTTTTAACTGACTTTGTACAAAGTTTGGGCTATCAAAATGAGTGGCATTTAATCTTAAAGCACTACGGTTTACTTGAGTCAGATGCTCAGTTTAAACCACATTGTCCCCCATGCTCATAGCAATTGTACGGCTAATGACCGAAAAAGTTCGGCCTGATTGTTGCTGCCACTGATTAAAAGCCGCTTGAGCTTCCGTCAAAGCTCTGACACTTGTAGCGCTGGTTGCGGTGACAATGTTGTGCGCTTTCAGATACGCCCACACATCATTGGTCAGTAAAAAGGTGTCAAAACCTAGATAGCGCAAAGCATAAGGCCCTGTATTACCGCCTAGACGTTTACCGCGCTTTTTCAGAAACTGCCACAAACCCACCACATCTTCATTGGGCCATTGCGCGACAAACTGTGCAAAGCTGCCCTGCTCATATTGCAGATCATAGATCATCTGAGCATTGTGCTTAATGGTCATCACCTTGCTTAAATTGCGGATAATCTTGGGGTCTTGGGCTTTTTTCTCCCACTGCTCATCACTGAGCAACAAAAGCGTTTCTGGCTCAAAATTAAAAAATTGTGCTTCAAAATCAGGCCACTTTTGTTCGACCACTCGCCAAACAAAACCAGACTGAAAAATCGACTTGGTAAACTGTGCCAAATAGCGACTGTCATCTAATTGAGCAAGCTCTGCTCGGCTTAAGGTAACAGGCATCAAACTTTCTAGCGCCTGTTCACCGCCTTTACGAGCCGCCGCACGTTGATAGATCTGCTCAAAAGTTTCCATCGTGATAGTCCTAATCAGGCAAAGGGATTGATTCAATTAGCGCTTGTTATACGAGGGTGCTTTTGAAATAGATCAAGCCTCACGTTTTAGTTTCGCCATATAAAAGCCATCACTGTTATGCTCGGCGGGGCTGATGATCATCTCAGCCATCAAAGAAAATGCCCCATCGGCTTGTTCTAAAAAGCGCGCCACTTGTTGTTCATTTTCTTGCGGTAAAATACTGCAAGTGGCATACACCACTTCACCGCCAACTTTTGCCATTTTGCTATAACGCTGCAAAATATCCTGCTGAGTTTGGCAAAGTGAGTTCAAATCATTGAACTGTGGAAACCACTTCGCTTCTGGATTACGACGCAACACGCCCAAACCCGAACAAGGCACATCTAATAACACGCGATCGGCACTGTTTTTGAGTCGCTTAATTTGCGTGGAAGATTCAATCAGGCGCGTTTCAAGGTTGTTTACCCCCGCTTTACGCGCCCGTTGGCGTAACTGCTCTAGCTTGTGCTGCTCAATATCCATTGAGATTAAGCGCCCTTTGTTCGCCATCATAGCAGCCAAGTGCAAACTTTTGCCCCCCGTGCCTGCACAAGCATCAATGGTAAACATACCTGAACTAGGCGCTAGAAAACGGGCGATCTGTTGTGAACCTAAATCCTGCTGCTCAAACCAGCCTTCACGATAACAGGCACTGCGAAACAGATGTGCATCGCCTTTAACCACCAAGGCATCAGGGTACTGGCGTAACAATTCGCTTTGAATACGCTCAGCTTGTAAGCGCTTTTGCAGTTGCTCTGGCGTACCTTTTAATCGGTTTACGCGAATATAACGCAGTGGGGCTTGGCTCAAAGCGGCACGCTCTTGCGGCCAACGCTTACCCAGCTGGTTTTGCCCTAACTGCTCTAGCCAATCAGGGCAACCATCTTTAACTTGAGCATTGTTTTTCAGGCTATTGATACGACTTTGATAGTCAGCTGCTTTGGCAGGTGGCTGATTATTCACCCTAGGTACAGGCCAACTTTGAGCGGCAAACCACGCTTGTAATAGCGCAGCAGGTGCCTGTCGAGTGCCAACGTCAGTTAAGCCTGCAAGCTGTTGGTAATAGTTCAGACGACGTAATATCTCCCCCGTAATCGAAACCAATAAACCTTGGTCTTGCGCACTGAGCTTTTGTCGTGAGAAGTGTTGATGGTAGCTGCGGTCTAGCGGCCAATGTTGATGCAAAACATCATTTAAAATGGCACAAATCGTGGCGTAAAAATGGGGAGGCACTCGGTTATTTTGACGCATAGCTAGAACCGCTCATACAAAGAACAAAAAAACACCCTAAACAGGGGGCAGGGCATCATACGGATTTGTTTTTTAGCCTGCAATCTGTGGCTACTCCTAACCGGCCTGATTTATGACCGGAAGGTGGATTAGATCCCAGAGGATGGAAATGGTGAAGAATAAAGCCGTAGATGAGATTAATGTTGTATTTGGTGAGGTGTTAATGGTTAAAAATCGAAGCCAAAAAATCCCAAATCCATGACGTAAACCATAGTGTAAACACACCGCAAAGGAAAAGCACTGTCTTGTTTTTTAAGAAATAGAAAAATGACTTAATAGATGACTGTTGACAGTAAACTATGAAAGAAGGTAAATAATACTAAATGCCTTACATGTAGCGCACCTGCCTATTGAAGGCCTTTCTAAAGCAAGGAACCTTGAAATTGGCTAAGAAAAGCACTTGGAAGAAAGAAAAAGCGTGTAACCACCTACTTCAAGAGCTATTTTCTTCTGCATCTAAGGCAGGAGATAGGGCTATAAAGTACCCATTAGAACATGATCTTTACATAACATCTGTATATCACTCTATTGAGCATGCTTACCCCTCTATTTCAGATGAGAAAAAATATAAATTTCTTAAAGAAACTTTTAAAGATATTATTCTAGAGGAAAAAGAATGGAGCGAAGATTTACTCATAGATCACTATAACAAGAAATGCCATTCACTATATAAAAGTGGATGTATGGAATATCATGTTATTATTATGTTATCCATTTGCCCTGAAGTCAGTATTTCTAATAAAAAAATTGGCTCTGTAAACCTTTCTTTTTACCCTAAAATACCTGAAAAGTATCAAAGTAGTCGACAAAATTTGTTTAGCAAAATCAAATGCCTAGGGGTTTCGGAAGATTCAGATTTTACATGCTGCATCGCCAAGTGTCATGCACTTGATGAAAGTTATGCTGTATCCCAGTCATTGGAAGCCATAGACTTTATTAGAGGAGCTATGATGCTAACAATCAGTAATCCTTTAAGCATGGGTAGTATGGGGGAGATTAGAAGCAAAATACAAAATCCATTTTTTGTTGGTAATATACATACTGCTCACTTCCCAGATGGGAATATGGTTAATGAGAATTTATATTGGTATGAGCAAGAGTATAGAAAAAGAAAATTGTCAACATTAAAGTTGGAGGGTTTTGAGGATTTTTTTGAATCGGTTATGTCTCTAAACAAGAAAAACAAAGGAATATTTCTAGCTATATCAAAAATCATGAAAGGTTTATCACTAGCTTTTGACAATCAGTCCGACAGTTTAAAAATTATTAAAATATGGGCAATATTAGATGAAGTGTTTAATATAAAACAATTTGAAATGAGAAAAATCCTATCTTATTTCATAGATGGAAGCAAAAAAAACTTAGCCGGAGATATATTGTCTTCTATAAGAAATTCAAGAAATTCTATTGCTCATGATATAAAAAGCTCTCAAATTAGTTTGGATCATCAGTTACGGTTCTTATTCGAACAATTAAAACAACTAATCGTTGGTTTAATTAAAAACGAATCAAGATTTAAATCTATTTCTGAGTATAAAAAATTAGCATTAATGATAGAAAAAACAACCCATTAGAAAAAAATGAAACCTTAGCGAATCTTAATTTCTTGTCTAGATACGGGCAAAGCACGGGGGAGTTTTTTTATTTTCTGTCTCAAAATCAATATGCTGCATTGTGATATTTAGGGAATCTCTGATTAACTTCATACTTTCTGGATAATTTCCTCTACAGCCCTTTGATATCAAGGGGCTGGGGATTCAAAAAGAGACTAAACCAACTTCACCATAATATCGTGCAACACATTAGCAGCAGCATGTAAGCGCCTAGAACCATCCATTAGGTGATGGTAAATCTCTCGTTTGCGTAACATCTCTGTGGTGACTTCTCCCTGAAACAGATCCGCTAAGCTGTGGCGATATAAGCGTTCAATACGACGGTGTGAGTGTCGTGCCGTTTGCGCTTCTTTTTCTGCGCCAGCGGGATAAGTCGCCAGTGCTTGAAAGCCTCTCTCTAGTGCTTCACTGCCTTGCAACAGCTCTTGCACAATATTTTGCATATGCTGATCAGGTGCAACATCTAGATCAAGTAATTCATTAATCGTGCTTTTGCAGTGCGTAATCATCCAGTCCAGCGCTTCAATCGCACGGTAGATGTCTTCACGGTCTATCGGGGTTGAAAACGCACGGTTCAGTTGGTGCAAATTACGAATTTTAATAGTGTCCGCAGCATGTTCATCATCAGATAAAATATTGGCGGTTTGCACATCCGCATGGCGCATATACAAATCTAAATTGCGTATGGTCACCGTCACCATTGCACTTTGCTCAGCCAATAGCGCAAAAAAATCGGCTGGAACAGGTACCAGTCGCGCCAACAGCTTTTGTAACCAATTTCTTTTTTGTGTTGTTGTCATTTTTGCACCTTTGCGTGATTCATTAATACGCTATACCAAGCCAAACAGAGATAGCAAACCATAAGCCAACATTGCCACCAGCGCCGATCCAGGAATTGTTAGAACCCAAGTAATGGCAATCTCTCGGGCTTTTTTCCAACGTACTGCTCTTGGTCGCTCTGAGGCGCCAATGCCCATAATCGAAGAAGATACGACATGAGTCGTCGATACTGGCGCCCCGATCATTGAGGCTAAAAAGATCACCGCACCAGAGGTCAATTGAGAGTTAAAGCCATGCAAAGGCCGAATTTTGTAGATGGCAAAGGCCAAGGTGCGCACAATTTTCCAACCACCTGAAATAGTACCTAAGGTGATAGCTGTGGCACATAGCATAATCACCCACATGGGCACTACAAAACTCTCAATTTGCCCGCCCAAAAGCAGACACAATGTCAGAATCCCCATACTTTTTTGTGCATCATTGGCACCATGCGCAAAAGCCAGAGCGGCGGTTGAAATCCACTGCGCACCTCTTAACTCTCGGTTAACCAACGGACTGGCTGAGCGCAGAAAAAACAAGCTTAAGCGATGTAAAATAAAGCCTACCCAGAAACCTAATAATGGCGAAACCAGAAGTGCTAACAGTACTTTAGTTACGCCCGTAACACGCCCCTGTAACAGCTCACTGAAGCCCCACAACACATGATCAAAACCTGCGGCCACCACAACGACACCTGCAAGACCACCCACTAAGGCATGTGAAGAAGACGAGGGAATACCGCGCCACCAGGTCAGAAAATTCCACGCGGTTGCTGCAAACAAACCACAGACCACCACCGAGAGAGACAAGGTTTCGGGCAGGTCATCCAGCAGCACAAACTTGCCAATAGTATTGGCTACGGCAGTGCCCCCTAAAACAGGGCCTAAAAAGGTAAAAAAGCCTACGATAAAGACAGATTGAGCAGGCGTCATCGCCCTTGAGGCAATAACCGAGGCCACCATATTGGAGGCGTCATGAAAGCCATTAGTGAAATCAAATAATGTCACCATGACAATTGCTAAGAGAATAAGAATCCAAACTGTATCCATTGTGCCAGTACCTAATAATCTGCGTAATAGAATTACTTATCCAGAGAAAGTCGCACCATTGACTCTATACTTTACTTCAGGGTTTATTATAGATCTGAATCAAGGAGAAACCTTATGCAACCTTATCTTCGTATTGGTGAACTGGCCAAGTTAATTGGTGTTTCGGTTGAAACTTTACGTTTTTATGAAAAGCAAGGCTTACTGAATAGTCCTGCACGGAGTGCGTCCGGTTACCGTTTATATGATAGCCAAACGACCAAACGAGTTGCTTTTATTTTACGCGCCAAAGCGGTGGGCTTTTCCCTAAAAGACATTGCAGGGCTTTTAGCGCTAGAAGTGAATCGAGAACAAGAAACCTGTGAGTCTGTAAAGTCTTTCGCTGAATCCAAATTAGATGAAATCGACAATAAGCTCGCAGAACTGACCAAAATGCGTGCGGCACTCAGCCAGATTACAGAGGCCTGTTGTGGTGGTGAGAAGTCAGCCAGTCACTGCACGATTTTAACAGCATTAGCTGACGGTGAAGCTAAACCAGAGCATCACTAATTACTGTTATTGATATTGGCGTAATACAACCATAGGACAACCGCTGCCATGTTATTTCTCAATAGTTTTTATCACTTATTATTAGATGCAGCACCTTGGTTACTGGCTGGCCTAATGATAGCGGGCTTGATTCAAAGTTTTGTACCCAGTCAGGCTTTAGCAAAGCACTTGGGACAAGATAGCCTAGGTGCCAATATCAAAGCCGCACTATTTGGTGCGCCATTGCCGCTTTGCTCGTGCAGTGTTATTCCTGCGGCCATCAGCTTGCGCCGCAGTGGAGCGTCTCGCAGCGCAACAGTTTCATTTTTGGTTTCAACCCCTGAAACGGGTGCAGACTCCATCGCTGTATCCTACGCACTATTAGGGCCGTTCATGGCGATCATCCGCCCCATTGCTGCTATTGTCAGCGCTATTACGGCAGGATTACTCACCATTGCCCTGCCAGAAAAACTCAAAACAGCCACCACCCCTGAGCTGGTTAAAAGCCATTGCCAAAGCCAGTGCGGGTGTAGCCATCAGGCTTCATCGGTGCCTCAGAATCAAACAACTGATCATCAAGCCCACGCCCATCACCACCATCACGCAGAACAACCGCCCACAGCCGATACGCTCTTCAACCGTTTTTGGCAGGGACAACGTTATGCCTTTGTGGATATTTTTAATGATATGGCTGGCTGGTTGATGGTGGGCTTGTTACTGGCAGCAGCTACTTTAGCTTGGCTACCTCACAACTTTTTAACTCAGTGGGGCGGCGGTTTTATCGCTATGCTGGTGATGGCATTGGTGGGTGTACCTATGTATATCTGCGCCACAGCGTCTACCCCTATTGCGGCCAGCTTATTAATTGCAGGGATTTCACCTGGTGCAGTTTTGGTATTTCTACTGGCAGGCCCTGCTACCAATATGGCCACCATTGGCGTAGTCAAACGCGAACTAGGCCAACGTGCTGTGATTGCTTATCTGATAGGGGTATTAAGCGTCGCCTTTATTTTTGGTGGATTAACCAATCTATTGGTCGATTTTTGGCATATAGACATTCAAGCACAACTTGCGGCCAGCCAAGACTTATTGCCTGAATGGCTAATGCTAGGCTCTGCATTTGTTTTGGTGCTGCTATTTTTGAACTATGCACGACAAACCTTACGGCCAAAGGCTTTAATCTAAAGCCTTATTCAGCATTTAACAAAAAGGCTCTGGCCCATTGAAAGTTATTCAGCATGGTCATCCCTGCATCATTCAGATTGCCACCAAAGCTGACCACACCATCTTCATGCCCTGCCATCACAAAGATATGTGCAGGGCTTAATACGCCCTTTTGCCACAGATCGGCAACGGACTGCGCCATTTCAGGCGTGCCATAAGGCACTTCAGCGGGGGTTTTGGGAAGCAAAATTGTATCGGCTTGCTGCCAAATTTCGGGGCTGTGGGTGTGGATAACCGCTTGAATGTTATCGTCTAAGGCATAAATTGCGCCGTGGGTTAAAGCCTCTGACGAAGGTTTAATTGGCCCAGAAGCCACAATTAGATTCTCGAAAGGATCACAGTGGCTCACATAACAGTAATCAGCAGGGCTGAGCTGCGCTAAACCTCCCGTTTGCGTACCACTGATAATAAACCCCTTACCAGAAGGATGACGCAGGCTGATATTGCCATAACCCAAGCCACCGTAACGCTCAGGATCTTGTCCAATTAAACCTAATTGAAACAGAGTCAAACGCCACTGTTGTAAAGATTGCAGCCAGATTTCTGGTAATGGCGCTGCTTCAGTGAAATCTAACCGGTACTTAATCACGCCTTCCTGTTCAGCCATATTGATCCTGATCTCTAAAGTTGTGTGGCGGTGTCAGAGGATAAGTGCTCCACAAGCCCCTGTGGACTGATATTAACCGCTTCAATTTGCCAGACCTCTGAATCTCTCACAGGAGTGGCCGCTATTGTTTCAGCCAACCAACTGCGCTTTAGCAGCACCCCATGTTGATAATCTACTTTTAAACGCAACTGTGCTGAAAATGGCGCGGACAATAACTCGGCTAAAATCATTCTGATTACGCCCAAGTGACTGACTAATACCATTGAGGTTTGCCTGTTTTGCAATAACTGCTGCCATGCTAACAACACCCGTGCTTGCATCTGTCGTGCACTTTCACCAGACGGGAGTACAAAATCAGCCAGATTCTGTTGCCATGCGCTGATAGCCTGAGGCTCAATATCTAACCAGTTTTGTCCTTCCCAGTCGCCAAAGTTTAACTCTTGCCACGCAGGATCAAGCTGCACTGCTTTATGTGTGCCAGCCAAAAACTTTGCCAACACAGCACAACGCTGTAGCGGGCTACTCTGTATTGCGAATGGCTGTAACAGATCTGCTAGCTGTTGTAGTATCGGCTCATTTTGTGAATGCAGTGCGGTGTTAAGCGGTAGATCAAGCTGACCATAACAGATACCCGCCTCAACCAGAGGTTTTGGGTGACGCAACAATACAATTTGCTGTTGATAGTACTGCGGCTCAGGCTTATTCATAACGGTAAACCCATCACAGCCATAATGCTGATAAAATCAGGTAGATCAAAACCTCAGCCAACTGTTGCACTGCACCTAAACAATCTCCGGTGTACCCGCCGATACGTTTCTGTAAATAAGCTGAAAATAGCTTTTTCAAGCCCCATAACGGCAACAAAACCCACAACGCTTGCGCGCCAACAACCCAGAGCAAACACAACAAACCAGTCAGCCAAACCAGCGTTAACTCGCCTAATTGCATTGGCTCGCTATGACCTGAAAATTTGCGATCCACTTCATCACGCACATAATCCATGCTGTGCATAAAACTGGCGGAAATGCTGCGACTTAAACAGTGTCCCAAGATTAATGCGGCGGGTATTTGCTCTGCCGACAACAAGCTTAACGCGCTGAGTTTGGTGGTCATCAGCAAACCTAAGCCAATAACGCCATAGGTGCCTAAACGCGAGTCTTTCATGATTAAGAGCACTTGCTCTTTTGTCCAGCCGCCGCCAAAACCATCACAAAAATCAGCAAAGCCATCTTCGTGAAAAGCCCCTGTAAGCAGCACTGATACTACGGTTGTAAGCACCAGCGCCAGCCAAACCTGCGGCCAGATACTAAACGCGAGACTGAAAACAACAGCATTGACCACCCCCAAGCCCAAACCCACTAACGGCAAAAATCGGGCGCTGCGGTTCAACTGCAACGCCCAATCAGGAATAGGCTTCGTAACGGGAATACGGGTAAAAAACACCACTGCGGCAAGCAATAAGTAATATTGTCTCCGCCAGAATGAAACAGAGGTTATCGTAGTGGAATCAGTCATTAGCTCGGTTCATTAGTATTGTGACACCCAGAATCGGCATCACTCTGACTGACACCTGCCGCTTGAAAGGAGGCCATCTCATGCATAAAAGCTAAGGCCGACTGCAATAATGGGTAAGCCAATGCTGCACCACTACCCTCACCTAACCGTAAGTCCATCTGCAACAGCGGTTTGACCTTTAGATAGTCCAACATTTTACGATGACCGCTTTCATTCGACTGATGTGAAAACACACAATACTCTAACACTTCAGGATAAAGCGCATGAGCGATCAGCAAAGCACTGCTGACGATAAACCCATCCACCAAGATGGTCATTTTTAGCTCTGCGGCTTGTAAAAAGGCACCGCAGATCATGGCGATTTCAAAGCCGCCAAAAGTGGCTAAGATTTGTAGTGGATTGTGATTCTGGGCGTGATAGTTCGCCGCTTGTTGCAAAAGACTCAGTTTATTCAACAGCCCTTTATCATCTAAGCCTGTACCTCGTCCCACACATTCAGTTAAGGAAATCCCTGTGATACGGTGCATAATCAGCGCAGCAGATGAGGTGTTCGCAATGCCCATTTCACCAAATCCCACCACATTGCAGCCTTGCTCCGCCAGTTGCCGCACTTGTGCAGCACCACGGCGTATTGCCTCCTGCGCTTGTTCAAGCGTCATGGCATGATTGTTCAGATAGTTTTCGGTCCCCATACCCATAGATTGTTTGATCAGCTGCGGATGGTCTGGCAACTCTGCATTTACCCCTGCATCAATTACCGACAGTGACAAACCATGTTGACGACAGAACACATTGATTGCTGCGCCACCCTGCAAAAAATTCAACACCATTTGCTGTGTTACAGCCTGTGGATAAGGGCTTACACCTGCATTGGCAATACCGTGGTCTGCTGCAAATACCAGCATGGCGGGCTTGTGCAAAACAGGCTTTAAACTTTGTTGAATTAAGCCTATTTTCAGTGCCAATGACTCTAGCTGCCCCAACGCACCTAAGGGTTTGGTTTTGTTATCAATAAGCTGCTGTAGTTCAGCGGTTAGTTTTTTATCTGTAGCATCAATTTTGAACATAGCATCACTTATCAATCATGGGGGTAGCGTGCAGCTTTAAACGGCACTGTTGTGGTCAATGGTTCGGCAATCACTGAGGGTCTTTCTTTTGTTTTCCTGCATCGGTCAGCGACCAAGGCAGAGCATTGAGCGGCTTCTTAGGCTCTGCTGGCTGTTCAGGTTTGGTTTCAGCTTCCGCATCTTCAATCATCGCTTGGTAGAAGCCCGCAGAGTAACGCTTAGCAGGTGGCTTAGCTTGCTCTAATGGTGTTGGTAAAACCTGAGCGGCATTCGACTCTGTAGATTGAGGCTCTGCAGGCTCAGGGATATCTATCTCTGGCTCTAAGAGCTCATCACTCAACGGAGTGTAAGCCAGTTCTGCGCGAGTGGAGTTTTGTTCTGCTAGCTCTGCTGCTAAACGAGCAGCCTCTGCGGCCTCATGTTCAATTCTCAACTGTTCTGCCTTTGCGGCAAAACCAACATAACGCGTAAGAAAGCTACGCGCTGGCGCAAATAATGCCGCACCTGTTACCGCCTGAGTAAAGCCCATCAAGTGGTCATGATGACCTTCTGCATTTTGATAGATCATGCTGGCTAACATACGGGTGAAGTTATCTGCAAAACGGCAATAAGATACAAAATAAAGCCCCTGCTCATTTAGATCACCATAAGGCATACTTTGGCGCAAAATCTCCACCGCCTTACCCTCTTCATCCTTAATACCTGCCCGTTTTATGTGAGAGGTGGGCAGTTTTTTATCACCTTTAAACTCAATATTATCAGTTTTAGTTCGACCAATGATTTGCTCTTGTTGCTCAACTGATTGTTGATTCCAAGAGGGTAGATCATGGATATAGCGTTGAATATGGACGTAACTGCCACCTGCAAAATCTGCATCCTCTGGGCCAACTATCGCTACTTTATGGCGATGTTCACCCTCAGGATTTTCTGTGCCGTCTACAAAGCCAGTTAAATCACGAGACTCTAAATAGCGGAAGGTAGGCACTGCTTCTTGCAGCTGGGCAATCTCACCTAAAATTGCCTGAATACGACGCGCAACGTTAAAGTTGATGTCATGTCGATCTGATCGGATCTGAAAAAACAGATCACAAGGTGTGGCTGGCGCAACACGATCAGCTTGCTTCATCTCAGGAAAAGCTTTCAGAGCGGCTGGCTTAGCTTCGCCATACAATTTGTCCCAAGCTTCTGAACCAACCGCCACAACTGCGGTTAATGACGGCACATTAAATGTGCGTGCACACTCATCAATCATATTATGAAAACGCGCTAACATTTCCACTATCAGAGGGTAAATTAGCTCATCGTCACTGAGGCAATAGGTCAAGTAATAACCAAAAGCGGTACTGTCTGCCAAAATGCCATTTTGCAGTACCACTGGTTCAGGCTGAGTAGGAGGTGGCGTTGCAGAGCCTTCTGCTGGATTATTAGTCGTTGTTTCTGTTGAGTTCACCGCTTCTGCATTTACGATGGGGGTTTCACCTGATGCTCCAGCACCGGCCTCTTTTGATGATTCTACAGGGGCTTCAGGTTGACTATTTTCTAACTCATCATGCATGGCTCACCTCAAATTCCTACCTAGAGTATTCAGCAGCAACACCCTAAAACCATTAAAATCAAACTCTGAAATACCATCGCCTAGTTTCAGAGCTATTGTCCAAGGTGCAAGTGTATCAAAGACTTAGCCGTAAAGTAGAGCGCCCCCAATGTTCGGCCAAGATAAATCATAGCCCCTACGCCCTTGCAAGCCACCAGTATGTAGCAATACGACTTGGCTACCCTGTACCACACTGCCTTGTTCTAGTGCTTGAAAAAAGCGATAACAAAGTTTACCCGTATAAATAGGGTCTAAAGGTACGCCTGTTTGCTGCGTAAAATGCTCCATCCAAGCCAAATACTGTTTATCGGCTTTACCATAGCCACCTCGATGACCATCTAACAATAAGTTGAAGCTGGCATTAAAAGCAGGGCTTTTAACCACTGACTGTTGAAGTTTCTTCTGCACAGTCTCAGCCAAAAAATGACCGCCTTTTAAAACAGGTACACCAATTAACTCATAGGCTAGAGTACGGCCCGACAATAAACCTGCAAAAGTGCCACCTGTACCTAATGCACACCAAATTTGATTGGGTTGAAGTGCCAGTGTTTTAATTTCTACCTCAAGCGCATAAGCAAGCTCTAACAAACCTTGCTCCGCATAGGCACTGCTCCCCCCTTCTGGCACTAGGAAATAGTTTGGGTATTGCTGCTGTAACTTGGCCAGCCATGAAGGATTCTCACGCTCACGGTATTCACTTCGACTGACAAAGTGCAGTTGCCCGCCCATCTGCTGAAACTCTTGCAGCATCAGACTCTTGCCAATAAGCTCAGGTTCACCGCGAATAATAGCGGTGACAGGCAAAGCCAATTTTTCACAGGCCGCAGCTAAAGCATGCAGATGATTTGACCAAGCACCACCAAAAGACAACACACCAGCAGCCTTTTGCTGTAATGCTTGCACCAAGTTGTACTTCAGTTTGAACCATTTATTGCCTGAGATAATAGGGTCAACCAAATCGGTACGAAAAAACCAAAGCTGTACCTGATGCTCAGTGAGCAGTGGATGCTGCACCGCTTGTAAGACAGGTGGTTGTAACTGCTGCTCTAAAGCTTGTACCGAAGCAACTGTCATCATGGCTGATAGTGTTTCGCTAAAAACCGATCCAGTGCATTAGCAAACACTTGGCGATCTTTCTGAGTTAAAGCCGCAGGCCCTCCTGTATGTACGCCACTACCACGCAGGTCAGACATGAAATCACGCATCATCAGACGCTCTTTGATATTGTCTTTGGTATACAGCTCGCCTCTAGGATTTAAAGCGTGGCCGCCTGCATCAATCACTTCGTCCGCCAGAGGAATATCGGCCGTGATCACAAGATCACCTTTTTTTAGATTCTGCACAATGTAGTTATCTGCCACATCAAAACCAGAGGCGACTTGCACCGATTTAATATGGGCAACGGCAGGCACCGCAATCGGCTGATTGGCAACCAAAAACATGGGTAAAGACAGGCGCTGAGAGGCTCGAAATAGAATCTCTTTAATCACCTTGGGGCAGGCATCGGCATCAACCCAGATTTGCATAATTTTTCCCTATGAGAGTTATCAAATGACATCATATCCGCTTCTCCTGATACTGAAAAATAAAAGGGAGCCGAAGCTCCCTTAGCACGTAAAATTTTCGATTATGATCAAAGTGTTACAGCAAGCCTTAACCCCTGATCAATCGCACGCTTGGCGTCTAACTCTGCGGCCACATCAGCACCACCAATTAAGTGCGGCTTTTGGCCTTGTGCAATCAAGCCAGCCTCCAATGTACGATTTGGCGTTTGGCCTGCACACAAAATGACGGTATCAACGGCTAATAATTGTGCCTCTCCGTTGAGACTGAGATGCAAGCCTTGATCATCCACTTTTTGATACTCACAGCCTGATAGCATGGTTACGTTACGCTTTTGCAAGGCTGCTCGGTGTATCCAGCCGGTTGTCTTGCCAAGTCCTGCGCCCGGTTTGCTGGTTTTGCGTTGTAGCAACCAAACCTGACGTGCAGGCTCTGGATTGTGCATCGCAACCCCTTCTACGCCGCCTCGATGTTGTACGGTTAAGTCCACGCCCCACTCTTGCATAAACTCGTCAATGTTCAGGCTGGCAGAAGGGCCTTTCTGGGTGATCAGTTCTGAAACATCGAAACCAATCCCTCCCGCACCAATCACCGCGACTTTTTGACCAATCGGCTTGGCTTTGGTAATGGCTTCGATATAGGAGATCACTTTTGGATGATCTATACCCTCTATTTCAGGCGTGCGTGGCGTAATACCTGTTGCCAGAATCACTTCATCAAACGCTATTAAGTCTTCCGCTTGAACATAGGTGTTAAGCTGTAAGCTCACCCCTGTGACTTCGATACGGCGCTTGAAGTAGCGTAGTGTTTCATAAAACTCTTCTTTCCCCGGAATCTGTTTGGCGTAGTTGAATTGACCGCCAATTTCACTGGCCGCATCAAATAAGGTCACTTGGTGACCACGCTCTGCTGCCACGGTGGCCGCAGATAACCCTGCAGGACCTGCGCCCACTACCGCAATTTTCTTGGACTGTTGTGCAGGTTGAATCTCAATCTCTGTTTCATGACAAGCACGAGGGTTCACCAAGCAAGAGGTGAGTTTCATCTGAAAGGTGTGATCCAAACAGGCTTGGTTGCAACCAATGCAAGTGTTGATCTCGTCTGCACGATTTTGAGCCGCTTTACTGACAAAGGCAGGGTCGGCCAAAAATGGGCGCGCCATCGACACCATATCCGCATGACCATCAGCCAAAACTTGCTCGGCTATTTCAGGGGTATTGATGCGGTTGGTGGTGATCAGTGGGATTGAAAGCTGTTGTTTCATCTGCTGGGTGACACGAGTAAAGGCTGCTCGCGGTACGCTGGTGGCAATAGTCGGCACGCGTGCTTCATGCCAACCAATACCAGTGTTGATCAAAGTCGCGCCAGCCGCTTCAATGCGTTTTCCCAGTTCGACCACTTCTTCCCAGTCACTACCGCCCTCTACTAAATCCAACATGGATAGCCGGAAAATAATAATAAACTCCGCACCAACCTTTTCTCGCACTTGGCGTACAATTTCAGTGGCAAATCGGGTTCGATTATCAAAGCTTCCCCCCCAGCTATCAGTACGTTTGTTCGTACGCGCCGCAATAAATTGGTTAATCAAGTAACCTTCAGAGCCCATGATTTCGACTCCATCATATCCCGCGCACTGTGCTAAAGCTGCGCAGTTAACGTAGTCTGCAATCTGCTGCTCAACCTCTTCTGCCGTCAGCTCATGAGGCGGAAACGGGTTGATAGGCGCTTGTATCGCTGAAGGGGCAACTGAGCGTTGTGAATAGGCATAACGCCCTGCATGCAAAATTTGCATACAGATACGCCCACCAGCCTCATGTACAGCCTGAGTCATCACTTTGTGATGCTCCGCCTCTTCTGGTGTACTCATTTTGGCCGAGCCTTCAAATACCGCGCCCTCTTTATTCGGTGCGATACCACCCGTCACAATTAAAGCCACGCCATTTTTGGCGCGCTCTGCATAAAAGGCTGCCAGGCGCGCGAAACCGTTTGGGCTCTCTTCTAAATTCGTATGCATTGATCCCATCAGTGTACGATTAGGTAAAGTGACAAAACCCAAATCCAGCGGCTGAAAAAGATGCGGGTAGGCAGAATGTTGTGCGGCATTATTGATATGTTGTGTCACGGTGAGATCCTCATCAGAAGTCATTCAAACAGTTGTTTGCGTATTGAATTTACTTTAGCCTAGCGGCATACAAATACAATAACCCTAGAAGACAGATTGATAACTTTGAGAAACAGGGATAACCATGCAATTAGGCGATGTGCAAGTTAACTTTTTGCAAACACTGGCCAGTGCAATAGAGCATTGCCAGAAAAATCCTTGGCCTCTGTTTGCACAGTATGGATTGGCAGAGCTAAAAGCCAGCCACCCAGAGCACAGAATCAGCATCGCTCGTTATATGCGCCTAGGGCATGAGGCGATTGAACTGACTCAACGACCCGATATTGGATTGTTGATGGCTGAACAGACCAAGCCGCATCATTTTTCAATCGTAGGCCTCACGGCAAGCTGTGCACATCGGGTCGATCAAGCTCTTTCGACTCTGATTGAATATGAAGCACTTTTCAGTCAGAACAGTCGAGGACATAGCTCAATAGAAAGAACAGATACAGGGGCTTTTTTTTGTTTCTACTCCATCTCGCCCTACAATCAATACAACCGTTTTGTTGTCGATGCCGTTCTGGCAAGTTGGCTCATATTGGTCGAACAGATCAGCGGGATAAGCAGAGTTGCACTCAAAAAAGAAGGGGCTTATATCAGCATCGAGTGTACTCAGCCGCATTATGCCAAAGCTTATAATAGGCTGGCGATCCCTATTCATTTTTCCGCAGAAAAAAATGCACTTTGGTTACCAAATAAAGTCATTGAGCAGGTCTGCATTCAGCATAATCCCATCAGTTTTAAGCAGCTGAAAAATATTTGTGAACAAAAAAAAGTGCAGCAACTGAAAGGACGTAGCATCAGTCAACAGGTACAAGAAGCGATTGCGATGCAACTGACAGGTAAAACACCCACGTTGCAAGAGGTGGCGCAACAACTCAATCAAGAGAGCTGGACATTAAGAAGACGATTAAATACCGAAGGCACTCAATTTAAAAAGCTGCTTGACGAAACTCGCAGCGCATTGGCCACACGCTATGTTCGAGACACCCAACTCAGCTTTGGCGAGATTAGTTATTTACTCGGGTTCTCTGCCCCAGCGGCTTTTCATAGAGCATTCCAAAGATGGCACAATAAACCAGCAGGACAATATCGATCGGAGTCAATTTAAACTAAGTGGGATGAAAGCGTATAAAGAATAGAAAGGAGATAAAACAGAAAAGTATTCGTTAAGCAAATTGGCGGACCGGACGGGGCTCGAACCCGCGACCCCCGGCGTGACAGGCCGGTATTCTAACCAACTGAACTTGGAAGAACCTGCTAACTACTAAATGGTGGGTGGTACAGGGATCGAACCTGTGACCCTCAGCTTGTAAGGCTGATGCTCTCCCGGCTGAGCTAACCACCCACATCTGCAAAGCAGCATCAAAACAAGCACTAACTAAATTGGCGGACCGGACGGGGCTCGAACCCGCGACCCCCGGCGTGACAGGCCGGTATTCTAACCAACTGAACTACCGGTCCGCATATTTTTGGAAACCGGCTTGGTCATACGAAATATACACTAACCACTTAGAATGTGTCACCATATTAAGTGGTGGGTGGTACAGGGATCGAACCTGTGACCCTCAGCTTGTAAGGCTGATGCTCTCCCGGCTGAGCTAACCACCCCCTGACCTTGTGAGCGCAAATTATAGAGAAGTTTTTTTGTGTGTCAAACACTTTTATAAAAAAAATTGAATTATTTTTCAGTGAGTTATCTGTATTAATGAAGATAGAGCAAACTGAGCAATAAGGAAAAGATGTACTCAAAGATAATAACCCTCTACTTATTTTAGATATATGAGAAGCTCGTCACCGCATTTTTGATACAAATATGACCAATCAGACCGCAATAACCAAGCAAAAAACTCAACCATAAAATATGAACCTAGATCAACAAACCCCTATCAGTATTAGATTTTTGCGACTTTCGACTATGCCATATAAAGCTTTTTACTGTTAAAATTGCTGCGCCTGTTGCACCGGCTAATGAGGAAGCTTGTGCAACTGGGTATGACTCTACAGCTCTCGGTAAATGTTTTGCATCCATAGCCCACGGTACGGTGCGACGGATTGTCACTTATACCTTGATATGCGTCATTGCCAAGAGAGTCGAGGTTGAACAGACTTCGGCTGGATTCTTCACTTTTAACTCGCTGTTAATGGGAACCTGACATGAGCACAGCAACTGAACAACCGACCTACAATTATAAGGTGGTCCGGCAGTTCGCCATCATGACAGTCGTTTGGGGTATCGTCGGCATGGCCGTCGGTGTCTTGATCGCTGCTCAGCTGGTGTGGCCGGCACTTAACTTTGACACTTCATGGTTAAGCTTTGGTCGTTTACGTCCTTTGCATACAAACGCCGTGATCTTTGCCTTTGGTGGTAGCGCTCTGTTCGCAACCTCCTATTACGTAGTACAGCGTACCTGTCAGGTTCGTCTGTTCTCCGATGCACTCGCTTCCTTCACCTTCTGGGGTTGGCAGCTGATCATCGTTCTGGCTGCAATTACTCTACCTTTGGGTTTAACCTCTGGTAAAGAATACGCAGAACTGGAATGGCCTATCGACATTTTAATCGCTGTTGTTTGGGTTGCTTATGCAATCAACTTCTTGGGCACGGTTAAAATTCGTAAAACATCGCACATTTATGTGGCCAACTGGTTCTACGCAGCCTTTATTATCACAGTTGCTATTTTGCACATCGTTAACAGTGCTGCACTGCCTGTAAGTATGACTAAGTCATACTCTGCTTATGCAGGTGCTATCGATGCAATGGCGCAGTGGTGGTACGGTCACAACGCAGTAGGTTTCTTCCTGACCGCTGGTTTCTTGGGCATGATGTACTACTTCGTTCCTAAGCAAGCAGATCGTCCGGTTTATTCTTACCGTCTATCTATCGTGCACTTCTGGGCGCTGATTTGTACTTACATGTGGGCGGGTCCACACCACCTACACTACACTGCTCTACCTGACTGGACTCAGTCTCTAGGTATGGTGATGTCTCTGATTCTACTTGCTCCATCTTGGGGTGGTATGATTAACGGCATGATGACCCTATCTGGTGCATGGCATAAACTGCGTAACGATCCAATCCTACGTTTCTTGGTTGTTTCTCTGTCTTTCTACGGTATGTCTACCTTCGAAGGCCCGATGATGGCAATCAAAACTGTAAACGCTCTGTCGCACTACACTGACTGGACTATCGGTCACGTACATGCGGGTGCGTTAGGTTGGGTTGCTATGATTTCTATCGGTGCAACGTATCACCTGATTCCTAAAGTGTTTGACAAAGAGCAGATGCACAGCGTTGCTCTGATCAATGTTCACTTCTGGTTAGCGACTATCGGTACTGTACTGTACATCGCTTCTATGTGGGTTAACGGTATTCTACAAGGTCTAATGTGGCGTGCGGTTAACGCTGACGGTACTTTGACTTATAGCTTTGTTGAAGCACTGGAAGCTAGTCACCCAGGTTTCTTTGTCCGCTGGTTAGGCGGTGCGTTCTGGGTAATTGGTATGTTGCTGATGGCTTACAACGTCTGGATGACCGTTCGTAGCGCTGAAGCCAAACCTGTTGCACAGACTGCCTGATGCTAAGGTAAGGATCGATAGATATGAAACACGAAAATATTGAAAAGAACATTGGCTTAATGATCGTCCTGATCCTTGTAGTGGTCAGCTTCGGTGGTCTAGCCGAAATCGTGCCTCTGTTCTTCCAAAAGCAAACTACACAACCTGTTGAAGGCCTAAAACCTTTAAACGCACTACAGGTTGAAGGTCGTGATATTTACATTCGCGAAGGTTGCTATGTATGTCACTCTCAAATGATTCGTCCATTCCGTTCAGAAACTGAGCGTTATGGTCACTACTCAGTGGCAGGCGAGTTTGTTTATGACCATCCATTCCAGTGGGGTTCTAAGCGTACGGGTCCTGATCTAGCACGTGTTGGCGGCCGCTACTCTGATGATTGGCACCGTGCACATATGTACAACCCACGTGACGTAGTACCTGAATCAAAAATGCCATCTTATCCATGGCTGTTCAGCAACACTCTTGATGGTCGTTTGACTGCGAAGAAGCTGGAAACATTGCGTACTCTAGGTGTGCCATACACTGATGAAGATATCGCAAATGCTAAAGCTGAAGTTGAAGGCAAGAAAGAGATCGATGCAGTTGTATCTTACTTGCAGCAGCTTGGTACTGTGCTGAAAGACAAACGGTAAGGATCTATGGACATCAACACCTATCGCGGCATCCTAACCATCTTAGTAATGGTGGGGTTTATAAGTCTAATTCTTTGGGCTTATAGCAAGAAGCAGAAAAAAAGCTTCGATGAAGCAGCCAATCTGCCCTTTGCCGACGAAGATGCCCGTAGTCTAGGCAAATCTGAATTGGAGAAAAAAGACCATGACTAGCTTTTGGAGCGCATGGATCAGCGTCATCACTTTGGCCGTGATCTTCGGTTGCTGGTGGGCACTATTTGCCAACCGCACCGCTGCCCCTAAGGGCGAAGCGAAAACGATGGGACACAGCTTCGATGGTATCGAAGAGTACGATAACCCAATGCCACGCTGGTGGTTCATTATGTTTATCGTCACCATTATTTTCAGCCTTGTTTATCTGGCTCTGTATCCAGGCTTAGGAACCTTTAAAGGCTTCTTAGGCTGGACTTCAGATAACCAGTGGGAAGCAGAAATCAAATACGCAGATGAACACTACGCACCAATCTTTGAGCAATACGCAAAGATTCCTGCGGAGAAGTTAGCAGCAGACCCTGAAGCTATGAAAGTAGGTCAGCGTTTGTTCGCCAACAACTGTGCTCTATGCCACGGCTCTGATGGTCGCGGTGCGTATGGTTTCCCTAACTTAACCGACACTGATTGGTTGTATGGCGGTTCTACCGACATGATCAAGCACACCATCATCAATGGCCGTAACGGTCAGATGCCTGCATGGGGTGAAGTGTTAGGTGATGAAGGTGTCAAACAGATGGTTCAGTATGTACTTAGCCTAAGTGGTCAGGAAACTGATGCCGCTGCTGCTAAGACAGGTTCTGCAACTTTTGCCGCAATGTGTTCTGCTTGCCACGGTGCGGATGGTAAAGGTAACCCAATGCTGGGTGCACCAAATCTGGCTGACAACACTTGGTTATACCTAAACCCTGAGTGGGGTGTAGCTAAGTCTGTTGAGCAATCAATCCGTGCGGGTCGTAACGGTAATATGCCAGCTCAAGAGCGCTACATCGGTGAAGATAAAGTTCACCTAGTAGCCGCTTACGTTTACAGCCTGTCTCAAGGTAAGTAAACCCTTAAAGGAATGCGACACAATGTCGCATTCCTTTTCCTGCCCCCCTTTCTCAAAATCCCGTAAAATCATCACAACCTGAACCTCTTTTGACTTGGTTCAACCAGTTCTTATTTTTAAAGGTTGGTTATTAGCGATGAAGGATAGAATTCCTACTCAGGACATTACTGATGCGGCTAAGAAGAAAGCGTCAGTTGTGAAGGCGGCGAATGGCCGAAAAGAAGAAAAAAAAGCTGAAAGTGAATCGCTTTACCAAAAGCGTAAACATATCTATGTTCGTAAAGCTGTAGGTATCTTTACGACGCTTCGTACCAGCTTAAACTGGGTGCTACTGGTGGCCTACTTTTCTATGTCTTGGCTGACATGGGATGGTAAACAAGCTATTTTCTTTGACTTGCCTAATCGCCAGTTTAATATTTTTGGCTTCACCTTCTTTCCACATGACTTCATGCTGTTGTCGTGGATACTGATCATCTGTGCCTTTGGTTTGTTTTTCATTACTGTATTTGCCGGCCGAGTGTGGTGTGGCTATGCCTGTCCACAAAGCGTTTGGACTTTTTTATACATTTGGGCTGAGCGTATTACAGAAGGGTCACGTAACAAGCGCATGTCCCTTGATAATGGCAAAATGACCACTGAAAAATTCATGCGCAAGCTTGCTAAGCATAGCTTGTGGATGTTTTTTGCCTTAGCAACTGCTTTTGCCTTTGTCGGCTACTTCTCTCCTGTTAGAGAGCTAGGTGGTAAAATACTTGAATGGGATTTAGGTCCATGGGAAATGTGGTGGTTATTCTTCTTCACCGCTGCAACTTATATCAATGCAGGCTGGCTGCGCGAGCAGGTCTGTATGTATATGTGCCCATACGCACGCTTCCAAAGTGTGATGTTTGACCGAGACACTCTAGTGGTATCTTACGACGCTGCACGCGGTGAGGGCCGTGGTCCACGTAAAAAGGGTAGTACGGATTATAAAGAAAAAGGACTGGGTGACTGTATTGACTGTGGTGTCTGTGTACAAGTTTGCCCTGTTGGGATTGATATCCGAGACGGCCTACAGTACGAGTGTATTACTTGCGCCGCCTGTATTGATGGCTGTAACGAAATGATGGACAAAATGGGCTATCCACGTGGCCTTGTCCGTTACACCACTGAAAATGAGCTGGAAGGCAAGAAGTCACATATTCTTCGCCCTCGCCTAATCGGCTATTTTGTCGCGCTGATGGCAATGATTATTGCGGTTGGTTTCGCGGTTTCTGACCGTATACCTCTTGAGTTAGAAGTGCTTCGTGATCGAAACCAACTTTATCGCATAGACGATCAAGGACGTATCGAAAACAGCTTTATTATTAAAATAGCCAATATGGATCAAAAGCCTCACAGCTACACCTTAAGTGTAAGTGGTCTGCAAGGTCTTGAACTTGTCGGCGAAAATCAGGTCACAGTGAACGCAAGCGAGGTGATCAATATACCTATGCGCATGCGTATTGATGCTAAATCTATGACAACGCCTAGTGTTGATGTCACTGTTACAGTCAAATCATCAGATGGTTCTAGCTTTGAACTGTCTAAAGAATCGCGTTTTATCGGTTCAGTACAGCGGTAATTTTGAATGCAAAACACAAAACCTGTAGTTTGGTATAAACAGTTTTGGCCTTGGTTCCTGTTAGCACCTTTGGTGCTAACAGTAATTGTTGGTATCACAATGCTTACATTTTCTATCAAAGAGTTTGATGGCACTGTTAATGACAACTATTACAAAGAGGGCTTAGCAATTAATCAAATGCTGCAACGAGATAAAGCCGCCTCAGACATGCAAATGTCAGCACAGCTGAACATCGACTCTTTAACAGGAGAGGTGTTATTAGAGCTGTCAGGTCAATTAGGCGCATGGCCTAAGGCATTGGTCGTACAGTTTGTTAACCCAACACGTGCGACTCAAGATTATCAAATTCAGCTAAATCAGGTTCGAGATAACTACTATCGAGGACAACTAGATAAGATTCCAAGTAACTTCTGGTACTTGGATATATCATCGCCTAATGATGAGCACTGGCGCATTAAAGGTGGCGTTCAGTTTCCGATAGACAAACCGATTGAGCTGAAAGCTGGCGCTCATTAATTCATACGGTGCACTATGAGCCTTTCTTGTTATCACTGTGGAGAGCCAGTTCCTGCTGGCTCTAGCTTCTCAGTTGTCATTAAAAACCAAACGGAGCCGATGTGTTGCGTCGGCTGCGAAGCGGTTGCCCATGCTATCGTTAATGGCGGGTTAGAAAGTTACTATAATTTTCGTGATGGCCCTGCCGCTCGTCCGGATGAGTTGTCAGACGAACAGCAAGCCGCTTTTGCTTTATATGATCGCAGTGACGTACAAGAAAGCTTTGTTCGAGTCCAAGCTAATGGACTGTCAGAGGCCTCATTAGCAATTGAGGGAATTACTTGTGCCGCTTGTGTATGGCTAATTGAGCACCAAATGGCAAAAATTGAGGGCGTTGAAGTCATCCGAATCAATTTAAGTAACCATCGTGCAACACTGCGCTGGCATACGGAGCAGGTGGCTCTAAGTAAACTTATGGCAATGTTTTCAGCTATAGGTTTTCAAGCATTTCCATATCAAGCTGATGCTCAACAAGAGCGCCTCGTAAAAGAAGAGAAAAAAACCATTCGCCGCCTGATTATTGCAGGTGTGGGTATGATGCAGGCGATGATGTTTGCCATCATGCTCTACGCTGGGGCTTTTGAAGAGATGGAGGAGCAATATGTTTTACTCTTCCGTTGGCTCTCTCTTTTAGTCTCTACCCCTGTAATTTTGTACTCAGCACAACCCTTTTTTAAAGCGGCATGGCGTGATATTAAAGCGCGTCATTTTACGATGGATGTACCCGTTTCTTTAGCTATTGGAGTGGCATTTATCGCCAGTGCGTGGGCAACTATTACCCGAAGTGGAGAAGTCTATTTTGACTCGGTTAGTATGTTCACCTTCTTTCTGCTCTTTGGCCGCTATCTGGAAATGCGCGCACGGCATCGTATAGGGCGAAGCGGCAATGCATTGAATACTCTTATTCCAACCAGCGCCACACGCCTAGTCAATGGTCATGAAGAGGTTATATTAACTCGAGAGTTACAAGCTGGTGATCTTATCCAAGTTAAGCCTGGCCATACTATGCCTGCAGATGGTGTCATAATTGAAGGGCGTAGTAGCTTAAATGAGTCTGCTTTGACGGGAGAGTATATGCCCGTGTCTAAGCAAGCAGGCGACAAAGTGCTTGCTGGCACCATAAATATTGAAAGTCCGTTAACTGTTCAAGTTGAACAAACAGGACAAAACGCTCGTGTTGCTAATATTGTTCATTTGCTAGATAGAGCATTTTCTGAGCGCCCTAAAACGGCTGAAATCACCAATAGGGTTGCTCATTGGTTTGTGATTGCCGTGTTGGTTTCCACCTGCGCTGTTGGCTTATATTGGTTACAGCATAAGCCTGAAGATGCGTTCTGGATTGTACTGTCAGTGTTAGTGGTCACTTGCCCTTGCGCCCTGTCATTGGCGACACCTACCGCACTGACTACGGCAACTAATGCTCTGCGTGAAAAAGGCTTACTGGTAACACGTGGTCATGTGATTGAATCTCTGGCTAAAGCACAACGCATCGTATTTGATAAAACAGGCACTTTAACTGAAGGACGTTTAGTCTTAACCGAAACTCAAGTATTACAGCCTAACTTAGATGCTGAGCAGGTTTTAAAATATGCTGCGGCTTTAGAGCGCTCATCGGAACACCCCATCGCTAGAGCTTTTGATGAGTATAAAGGCTACTACCTAGCCGAATCTGTTGTATCAACACCCGGTAAAGGTATCGAAGGTGTAATCTTAGGTGAGCACTACCGGATTGGTACGCCAGATTTTGTACTAGATGAGCAAACACTATTACCTCCTAATACCGATGATCAGTGGTTATTGTTAGGGAAAGCGGGTAAGCCTTTGGCATGGTTTGCTATTGGTGATCATATTAGATCAGATGCAGCACAAACCATTGCGGCTCTAAAAGCACTTGGCCTTGAGGTTGATTTACTATCAGGAGATCAGTCTGGCGCTGTTAAGGTCGTTGCAGAACAGACAGGTATTACCAATATTCAAGCAGGTGCAACGCCAGAGGATAAGTTAGCTTATATTCGTAGCCTTCAGCAGAAAGGTGAGCAGATCATCATGGTAGGTGATGGTGTTAACGATGTACCAGTATTGGCTGGAGCTGACATATCAATTGCTATGGGTGGCGCGACGGATTTAGCTAAAACCAGCGCTGATGCTGTACTTATGGCGAGTCATCTACAACGTATCGCAGAAAGCATTGAGTTAGCACGCAAAACTCAGCGAATTATCAAACAAAACTTAAGCTGGTCTTTGATCTATAATGGCACAGCACTACCTCTTGCCGCCGCAGGCATTATTCCGCCTTATTTAGCGGCAATCGGTATGTCTGCCAGTTCTTTGATTGTGGTCTTAAACGCCTTACGGTTAAATAGCCGTCTACCAATAGCTGTACTGACACAGTCAAAAACAGGGCTTGAAAAATGAGTATATTATTTCTGTTAATACCCTTATCACTGATTTTACTGGGTGTTGCTATTTGGGCTTTCTTTTGGGCAGTCGACTCAAGCCAGTTTGATGACTTATCAGGCCCAGCCTATAGCATTTTGTATGATGATGATGTGAAAAAAAGTACTTCTGTAGCCACGGATACTCAGGTCGAGTCTAAAGCAAAGTCCTCAGATATAACTCAGCACAATGGCTAGTTCAGTCGTGCCCATCCATTTCGAAGGCATCTTGTAGCACTATGGCGGATTCAATGACGCTTTCAGCGGCTTTCCTGTTTGGCTTGATGGGCGGTGCACACTGTATAGGTATGTGCGGTGGTATAATGAGCACCCTATCTTTAGCCAGTGGGCGCAACGTTTGGTTAAACCTAATCGCTTATAATTCAGGTAGAATTTTCAGCTATAGCGTCGCAGGCGCTTTAGTTGCTTTGCTTGGTAGTTTACTGAGTGATCAGCTACTGAGCATTGGTGTTGCCTTGCGCATTTTTGCATCTATTATGCTGATTTTGATGGCGCTTTATATTGCGAACTGGTGGAAAGGGTTAACACAAGTTGAAAAACTTGGTCGCTACCTTTGGCGCTATTTGCAACCCATAGCCTCTAAACTGATGCCGGTTCGCACCACTTCGCAAGCATTAACCCTTGGCTTAGTTTGGGGCTGGCTGCCCTGTGGTTTAGTCTATAGCGTATTGATTTGGAGCATGTCCTCAGGCTCTAGCCTGCAAGGTGCGTTGATTATGTTATGTTTTGGTTTGGGTACTTTGCCAGCCATGATATTAACAGGACGACTGGCTTACCAGATGAAGCAGCTTAGCCAATCAAAGCTGCTACGTAGCTTAGCAGCGCTTATCATTATTAGCTTTGCCATTTGGCAACTTGTGCCGCTTATCACTAGCACAGTAACGCACACAGAACATATTCACGGTTAAACAACATTAGAGTTGTGTATAGGTATCAATAATGAGTTTTCTGAACAAAATTGAGTGGGATCATGACCTGATTCAGCGTTATAACATTTCAGGTCCCCGTTACACCTCTTATCCTACCGCCGTTCAGTTTACTGATCAGTTTGATGAAGCCGCATACAAAGCTGCGGCTCAACGCAGTGTAGAGGCTAATGGCCCGTTATCACTGTATTTCCACATTCCTTTTTGCGACACCATCTGCTTTTATTGTGGTTGTAACAAAATTGCCACTAAAGACACCGCCAAAGCCCAGCCATATTTAAGCCGAGTATATAAAGAGCTGGCCATGCAGGCAGAACTGTCAGGTGGTAAGTCTCGCCTAGTGAAGCAACTGCATTGGGGGGGTGGTACACCGACATTCTTAAGCCATGAACAGATGCGTGAATTGATGGCTGAAACACGCAAATACTTTGACCTACAAGGTAATGACGAAGGTGATTTCTCTATTGAGATTGACCCCAGAGAAGCCACAGGTGAAACAATGGCGCTATTGCGGGAGATTGGTTTCAATCGCGTTAGCCTTGGGGTGCAAGATTTTGACCCTGCCGTACAAAAAGCAGTAAATCGTATACAGTCTATCGAAATGACCCAAGACATTCTGGATCATTCTCGTCGTCTAGGCTTTCGCTCATTGAACATCGATTTGATCTACGGCCTACCGCTACAAACGGTTGAAAGCTTCAGCAATACATTGGAAATCATCATCAAGATGAGTCCTGATCGTATTTCTGTTTTTAACTATGCTCATCTGCCTGAACGCTTCAAGCCTCAACGCCGCATTAAAAGTGATGAACTGCCATCACCAGAGGTAAAACTTGAGATACTACAGCACACTATTAACCGTTTAATTGAAGCGGGTTACGTTTATATCGGCATGGATCACTTTGCCAAGCCAGATGATGAACTTGCTATTGCTCAGCGTAACGGCAAGATGCATCGGAATTTCCAAGGTTATACCACGCACTCAGACTGCGACTTGATAGCCATGGGCGTGTCTTCTATTAGTCAACAAGCCAATACTTATAGCCAGAATGCTTACACAATTGAGAGTTATCAAGAAGCTATTGATGCAGGTAACTTACCTGTCATTAAAGGTATTGAGCTCAGTGAGGATGATATTCTGCGCCGTAGTGTTATCAATCAACTCATTTGCCACTTTGAGTTAGATGGCGATCAAGTCAGCCAAGAATTTGGCATCGACTTTGCCACTTATTTTTCTGAAGAGCTTGAATTCCTAGACCAACACTGCAAAGACGGTTTGTTAGTTAAAGAGGGTAATCGCCTAACTGTAACACCTTCAGGCCGCCTGTTAATCCGCGCAGTGTGTATGGCTTTTGATAAATATTTAGACAAAAATGCGCTGACCAAGTCTTACTCTCGTATTATTTGATGTCTTTTGAAAATTTATTAATATGATCTCCACCTAAAACCATACAGGCTTAGTGTTTTGCACTAAGCCTGTATGGTTTTTAGCTTTCTAATAAACCTGATGTGGATCAAAAAAACTTTGCGTAGTCTGGCAAAATGTTCATAATGAACTACGGCCTATAGGCAAGCTCATTGTAGACAACCAGCCCGGAGTTCAGTTATGCCAAAAGGGCAACTTAAAGGAATTTGTTTTCACCCAAGCAAGGAAACTAAGTGCGTAACCTGCAGCTTAAGTTCTCTGTGCCTACCTATTTCCTTAAATTTTGAGGATATTGATCAGCTCGATAAAATTATCAAGCGACGTCAGCCCTTAAAAAAAGGTGAACACCTATTTCATCAAGGTGATCGTTTTGATTGTGTGTATGCTGTTCGCTCTGGCAGCATTAAAAATTATGCGATGACTAATGATGGCGAAGAGCAGATTACAAACTTTCATTTGCCCAGCGAGCTGGTCGGTTTGGATGGTTTAGACTGTGATACTTACCCAGTATCCGCAAAAGCATTAGAAACAACGACCGTTTGTGAGATCCCGTTCTCGCGCCTTGAGGAACTGGCTAACGATTTGCCGGAGCTACGCTCACAAATCTTGCGGATGATGAGCCGAGAGCTGCGCGACGACAAACAAATGATGATGTTGCTCAGTAAGAAAAATGCGGAACAGCGTGTTGCAACCTTTCTGACCAACCTTTCAACACGCTTCAAGCGCAGAGGCTATTCCCCTTATACCTTCCGGTTGCCAATGTCCCGTAATGAAATAGGTAACTACTTAGGCTTGGCAGTTGAAACGGTTAGCCGTGTATTTACACGTTTTCAAAATAGCGAGCTGATTGCGGTTAATGGCAAAGAAGTTCATATCTTAAATATGGATGATTTAAGCGAAATGGCTGGTTTACCAGAGCTAGAGCCACGAATTGTGGCCAACGATGCTCAAAGCGCTGTTTAAGTGCTCTATTGATCAATAAATCAGGGGCCAAAGGCTCCTGATTTATTTCAGCCCCTCTCGTATGTACTTTAGCTTGTTCTTTTGAACTTCATCCACTAGTTTAAATATTATCCCTTAGGATTGTGGAGACTAGTGATGATCATTGACGAACTCTACCTGAAAAAACTCATTAGCAATGTGCCTAACTATCCCAAGAAAGGACAAACATTCAGAGATTTATCCCCACTATTAGCAGACCCAAAAGCACTACAACTGGTTTGCGATCTCTTGATTCATCGTTATATCGGTAGCCCAATCAGCCAGATTGTGACAGTGAGTGATAGCGGTTTGCTACCAGCCTCTATTCTTGCTTATCGGCTGCAAAAACCGCTAGTGCGTATTAGAGCGCCCGAACAACTACCCCATGCAGAGCATATTGAAAGCTTTAGAAATAATACGGGTGAGCATCAGCTGGCAATCAGCAAAGCAGCACTGAGCCCACAAGATATAGTATTACTTGTCGATGATGCGATTGCTTCCGGTAATAGCATGTTAGCGGCTGCTACGTTAGTGACACGCTTTGGAGTGCAGATACATGAAGCCTGCACCTTAGTAGATTTGCCCGACGAGGGTGGGCGAGCACGCTTAGAAGAGTTAGACGTGCCGCTTTACGCTTTACTGACCTTTGCATAGAAATTAGGCAGAGCCCCAGTTTACCTTGGGACTTTGCTTATGGCGCAGTACCTACAAGTTAGCCCGCGTTTACAATCTCAATTTTATTTGCCAATACTTTAACCTGCTTTTCCTCAAGGCCTTTAAAGTCAAATAGATTATGATCAGCAAGCTGAGATGGTGCGATATTTTGCATTGCTCGGAACATAATTTCTAAACGACCAGGATGTTGCTTTTCCCAAGACCGCAACATCTCTTTAATCACCTGACGCTGCAAGCCATCTTGAGAACCACAAAGATTACAAGGGATGATAGGGAACTCTTTAAGTTCAGCAAATGCTTCAATATCCTTTTCCGTGCAATAAGCAAGCGGCCTAATCACGATATTTTTGCCATCATCACTGAGTAGTTTAGGCGGCATTGACTTCAATGTGCCTCCATAAAACATATTCAAAAAGAGCGTTTCCAGCATATCGTCACGGTGATGACCTAGAGCGATTTTAGTTGCTCCAATCTCTTCTGCAAAACCATATAAAGAACCACGGCGTAAACGAGAGCATAGTGCACAAGTTGTTTTACCTTCAGGCACAACTTCTTGCACAATGCTGTAAGTGTCACGCTCTAAAATATGGTAATTAACACCAATGCTCGCCAAGTACTCAGGTAAAACATGCTCAGGAAAGCCCGGTTGTTTTTGGTCAAGATTCACAGCGACCAGCTCAAAGTTCACCGGAGCGCTCTTTTGTAGGCCGATCAAAATGTCTAGCATGGTGTATGAGTCTTTGCCCCCAGACAGACACACCATCACCTTATCGCCATCCTGAATCATATTAAAGTCAGCAATCGCTTGCCCGACATGACGACGCAAACGCTTCTGTAGCTTATTAAACTCGCGTTTTTCTTTTGGTAATAGTTCCTGCATGGGATCACTCAACATTGGTCAAAACAGCGCGTCTTTTACCCAAAAAACTCGACGTTGTAAACTAATGGAGACAATAAAAAAGCAGAAAAAGGCCAACACTTTGATGTATAAAGTGTTTATGATTACTTTTCCCCCTGCTTAGAAGTGTTTAATTCACTCAGGGACTACTCCATCAATGCTAGATTAATAGAAAATGTTACTATTCACGGATGTTAGGTCAGCGCATTAAATGAACTCACTGCAACGATCACGCCTACTAGACACGCTACAACTAGTTCTAGAGGCTCACCCACAGGGGCTTAATGAGCACGCCTTAATCAAAGCATTAGGCGAAGCAGGTGTGATAGAGGTCACTTCAGCCACATTCTCAGATACGATGACACTTTTTCGTACACACTTTCTTGTTTATAACGCGTTGTACGAACTCAAAGATGAGTTACTCAAAAAAGCACATTGGATTTTAGAAATATCCGCTGTGCGTATTAAGCTGTACCCCTATGAATTTGGTCACCCTCTATTAGAGGAGCATGATCGAATGCGTGACTATTATTTAGATTTATCAGCACTACAAGAAACAACCGTTGACGAACTAGATGATATGTTACGCAACTTTTGGAAAAAAATAGACTTAGACGAGAAAAAAGAAGTCGTCAGAGGCTTAAGCCAGAAAGCATTGCGTAGTTTAGACTTAGCAGAGCCAATCACCTTTGATGAGATTAAAAAACAATACCGAAAGTTGGCAATGCAGCATCATCCAGACCGTGGCGGCGACCAAGCTAAGATTCAAGAAATTAACGAAGCAATGGATATTTTAAAGGCGGCTTTTAGATGAGAAATTTTAAACTTCTTCAATTTATCCCTCTCCTACTACTGCTGAACCTGCTATCAACCAATACTTATGCCGCTCGCCATGCTGTTGTGTTGCAATATCAACATATCAGCGATCGTACGCCTCCCAGCCGTAGCACTCCCAAGCAAGACTTTATTGAACACCTTAATTACATTGAACAAAAAGGCTATACGGTTTGGCCTTTGGAAAAGGTGATTGATGCTTTGAAAAAGAAACGCACAATTCCTGATAAAACCTTAGCAATCACTTTTGACAATGCCTATGTTAGCGTCTACGAAGAAGCCATGCCCGAGCTAGCCCGTCGACAAATGCCCTTTACTGTTTTCGTTGCCGCAGCGCCAATTTTAAAAGAGCACCCACTGTACATGAGCTGGGCACAGCTAAGAAAAATACAAAAAGCTGGCGGCACAATTGGCAGTATGGGTATCACGGGAAGCAACTTTGCCAAACCTATGCCCGAAGAGTTAAAAACAGAGCAGCTCGCCCGAATTGAAAAAGATATTCAGCTCAACGAGATCGCACTAGAGAAATACCTTGGTGTGAAGCCCAATTTACTGGCTTATCCAGAGGGGCAAACAGACGAAAGTATCGAAAAACTCGTCTCCAAGATGGGGTACAGCGCTTTTGGCTTGCACCAAGGGCCTGCCAGCCGTTACACCTCACTAGCTTACCTACCACGTTTTATGGCAACAGGTTCGGCCAATAATATCAACAATCTGTCGGTTAAGCTCAGCAGCCTGCCGCTCCCTGTGCGTAAAGTCAAAGCAGAAAAAAGAATCCTACCTAACACCGAAAAATACCCTGAGCTTAATGTTGAGCTACTGTCAGGAAGCTATGTATTAAGTGGCTTACGCTGTCAAAACTCCGAGGGCCTGCCAGTTACGAGCTATCTTACAGATGGAAAACGCCCCGGTTTTATATTGAAAAGTAAACTAAGTGAAAAGATAGGTGCGATTGAGTATATCTGTACACTCCCTCATGATAAGTCCTCTCGCTCATACTGGTTCTCACACACTTGGATTCGACCAGATGCGGAAGGTCGTTGGTAATTTGACTTTGAAAACAGCTAACTTTCGATAATATCGAATGGTTAAGCTTAGAATTTGCGCTTTTGCACTCTGTTAAATAGGTTAGGCTAAAGACTATTAATTGAGTCGGCAGAGGTGTTTATGGGATTACTTGTTGAAGGGCAGTGGCAAGACCAATGGTATGATACCAGCAAAAGCAGTGGTCGCTTTATACGAGAGTCAGCACAATTTCATGATGCACTGGGAACAGTCTCGTTTCCAGTAGAACCTCATCGCTACCACCTTTACGTTTCCTATGCATGCCCTTGGGCTCATAGAACGCTGATTATGCGTCACCTAAAAGGGTTAGAGCCACTAATAGGGGTGACCAGTGTCATTCCTGAAATGCTAGAGCATGGCTGGGTTTACAACCCTCCTGAGCCTCATTACGGCTATCACTACCACCATCAGCTTTATACACAGCATGATCCACTGTACAGCGGACGAGTCACCGTACCTGTGCTATGGGACACGCAGCAACACTGTATCGTAAACAATGAATCCTCTGAGATCATTCGGCAGTTTAATCGATGCTTTAATGCACTAACTGAAAACCACGAAGACTACTATCCCGCAGCGTTACAAGAAGAGATTGAGCAATGGAATCAGCAGATTTATCACGCTATTAACAATGGCGTCTATCGCTGCGGCTTCGCCACCAGTCAAAGTGCTTATGAAGAGGCCTGTCAGACACTGTTTTCCATGCTCGACCAACTTGAACAGCATTTGAGCCACCATGCCTACTTAACAGGAAACTACTTAACAGAGGCTGATATCCGACTATTTACCACATTGATTCGGTTTGATGCGGTTTACTTCGGCCACTTTAAGTGCAATCAAAAGCAACTCTGTGACTATCCGAATTTATGGGACTATACCAAAAGTATTTATCAGTTTAGGGATATCGCCCAGACCGTACAGTTTGACCAGATTAAAACTCACTATTACTACAGTCATGGGCAAATCAACCCTAGTCGTATTGTGCCCTTAGGCCCTGATCTTTCTGATTTGCAAATACCCGCCAAAAGGCCTCAAGCGAAAGTGATGTGTTGAAGGGGGAGTGGGTGAAAAAAGAGAGGAGGCAATGCCTCCTCAAGGGTAGATCAAGCAAACAGTTGGTTATAGATTCGAATACCAATCCCTATCACCATAATCAGGATCCCAGCCCGACGCACTTTAAACTCAATAGGAATCAGCACCATCTTAGCTGACCAAAAATAGATCAGGGACTTATAATCACCACTTCGCTTAACGTACATCACAACACTTGCGATGTACGTTAATACACCAATAATCAAAATGATATGTTCAAGAATTACCATCTGCTCTCGTACCTTATTGTTTTACAGGGGAATATTTCCTTGCATGGTACGAACATACATCAAAGCGGTGGTAATCGCATCCCCTACAGCAGTATGACGCCCCATAATGGGTACACTTAATTTTTCAGCAATTTTTTCAAAGTGTAAATCTGGCTGTAACTCGGGGTTAGCACGCTGTACTTTTTGTTGATACAGGTGAGAAAGTTCAATCACTTTATTGGGTAGGCTGAACCCATAACGCGGTCGAATGTGGCGATTTAGTACAGCAATATCAAAATCTATGTAGTACCCCATGATAGGCCTATTACCTATAAAATTAAGTAACTCGACCAATGCATCGCCAAGAGCCTCACCACCGTGAAGATCAATTCCTCGGATTTTATGAATCTTTATTGACTCTGCAGTTAAGGTCTCAGGCTTTTGTAATTTGATGTCCAAGCGTTCACTTGTCACCACTTTTTTGCCACGAACCTTTACTGCACCTATTGAAAGAATATCAGCTGACTCTGGGTCTAAGCTTGTCGTTTCAAGATCTAGAGCAATACATTCATCGCCAACATAAGGCTCAAAAATATGCCCATATTCACCTTTACCGTGCTGCCAGCGATCCGCAACTGTTCTTATTGTTTTAAGGACCATATAGCTCACCTCTCCAGTCGATAACGATTAGATAGTCTCGATTTAAAATCTTTTACTACATGAAGTGCATCTCTGAAAAACTCTTTGTCCAGCTTCGTCATATCGGAAATAAAGATATGATTAGCATCCTCTGCTTCTGACCCTTCTGCAAGGGTCTTGAGCTGTTGTTTCAAACGTAATGAAACAAAAAGTCCCAAAGCTTCACTTAAGTTTTCTGCAAAGCTCTTTTTTAACACCTTTTTCTCGACTAGTGCATTGATACGATCAAAGGTATTCGTCGCTTTAATGCGATTTTCCAGTGCCATTGTTCTGATACCGTGCACAATTGGGAAAATGCCACCTTTCTTAATATCAATCCCTTTACTCGAGTCTTTGATACTGCCAAACATTGTGAGTGGTGTACTAAAGCGCATAATCGGAGAAGCAAAGTAAGAATAAAACACATCATTACCCGCCAAGTGCGCAAACATAAAATCACGCACCTTTTTGAACATGCCACGATCACCTGCAATCACATGGGCATCCGCAAAAATCGCTAGATTCATCTGCGCCTCACCATTGGTCGTATTAGCCCACTCAACCAACTGATGCTTCCACTGTGTTTCAGTCAATACCCACATTGGGTTAGAAACCATAATATTGCCGGGACATAGGGGGTAACCAAAAGATACTAAGGTGTCTGTGATTTGCTGTAACACCTTTTGGCGGTCAGGCCACACTAAATCATCACTTAAAATAATGGCATTATCTTGATCTGTTTTTAAAACCTGCTCACCACGCCCCTCACTACCCAGTACCAACATACACACTTTATGCCGCACTTCTTCGGGAATTAGGAAGTCGAACACTTTGCCAATAATCCGCGCATTCAAAGCGGCTAGAAGATCCATCGCAAAGTTAATTTTCACACCATGAGACACCAGAGAGCGTACTAGGTCATTTAACCCATTGGCCGCTCTGGCCAATTCTTTCAAATTACTGGCTTTCTCAATCTGTAAACCAATAACGTGCGACTGGTTAGAGAAGAAACTTAAAACATCAACCAGCTCAACAACTCCATGTAGCCTCTGTTGTTCATCCTGCACAACGACTCGCTCAATTTTATGGCGCGTCATCAGAACCAGTGCATTAAATAAAAAGTCACCCGGCGCTACGGTTAACAGTTTGTAGTGCGCCAAGTCTGCGATATTGCTACCTAAGGTCAAACCTTTCAGTACAACCGCATCAAGTAAATCTGTTTTGGTGATCATGCCATATTGGCCATCACGGTCGACTAACAGGCTGTCAGCATGATGATCTTTTAAAGCTTGAGTCGCTTCTTTTATTGTTGAGCCCGAAGCAAGCACCAAGGGTTGACGCATACAAGTTTCGTCAATTTGCGCCAACATAAATGTGGATGAGTCATAATCAGAGTCTGATTGTCGGCTCAAAAGGTGTCGCGTTTTTTCTGCCAAAGTTCGCTTAAAGAAAGCAGAGAAGTCTTCATTCTGTTCAATTAGAGTCAGAAAGGTCGCCTTAGGAATTAGATAACTGATCGTTTCCTCAAGCGCTGTAAAAGTATGTCGACTGCTGCCATTTATGATAGTGATCGCCCCGAAAAGCTCTTCATTATCATAATGGGCAACAAAACCTTCATCCTCCTCCTCAAAGTTTCCACTGAAGTGGTCATCGGTTTCTGCCACATCACCTTTCAATATTACATACACATAATCTGAAGGTTGACCTGCCTCCAGAATCACCTCTTTTTTATCGAAATATCCTATATCAAGGCTATCTCTCAAGAGTTTTTTCTGGTTCTCAGTCAAAAGATTAAAGGGAGCATGTTCAGTGTTGAAAGAGGTCGGCATTGCGGAATTCCTTTTTGGGGATAGGAACGAAGGAAGGTTGAGTGTCGGCATCCCGCCGACACTCAGTACTACATTAGTGGTCTTGAGCCACACCTGCACCACGTGGGATACGAATATCTTCCACGATTGCTTGAATTTCAGCTGGTGGTGGTGGAGTCATGTTAGACACAACAAATGCTACCGCAAAGTTCAGCAACATACCTACAGTACCAAAACCTTCTGCAGAGATACCTAGGAACCACTGATCTTTAGTACCGCCCATGAACTTAAAGTACACAATGTAAGCCATAGTTGTAGTTAGACCCACAACCATACCTGCAATCGCACCCTCTTTGTTCATACGCTTAGAGAAGATACCCATCAGAATCGCTGGGAAGAACGATGCCGCTGCTAGACCGAAGGCCAGTGCAACAATCGCCGCCACATATCCTGGTGGATTCAGACCAAAGTAACCTGCTACACAGATCGCAGCAACAGACGCCAGACGTGCAGCCAACAGCTCTTGCTTCTCACCAATATCAGGCTTCAGAGTTTTCTTCAGCAAGTCGTGAGAGATTGCTGTAGAGATTACCAACAGAAGACCAGCCGCAGTTGACAGTGCCGCAGCAACCGCACCCGCTGCTACTAAAGCGATAACCCAGTCTGGTAGTGCCGCAATCTCAGGGTTCGCAAGAACCATGATGTCACGGTCTACGAATACTTCGTTAGCGAATGGCTGCTTGCTTGCGTCGAACTCACCGCTGCTTGGGTTTGTTACAAGACGCTGCTTTAGTTCTTCACCACGGTTTTCACCATCAAAAGCTGGCTTGCCTTTGAATGCGCTACCCGCTGCATACTGTACTTTTCCGTCACCATTGTGGTCATACCATGCTAGCAGACCAGAGGTCTCCCAGTTTTTGAACCACTTTGGCATTTGAGCATATGGTGTACCTTGACCATCAACACCGTTAATAGTGTTAATCAGATTCAGACGACCTACTGCACCTACTGCAGGAACCGCAGTGTACAGAATTGCGATGAACAGCAGTGCCCAACCAGCAGAAGAACGCGCATCTTTTACAGTTGGTACTGTGAAGAAACGTACGATTACGTGAGGAAGACCTGCAGTACCTGCCATTAGAGCAGCAGTAATGAAGAACATATCAATAGTGGTCTTAGTACCAGTGGTATACTCATGGAAACCAAGATCACGTACTACTTCATCTAGCACCACTAGTACAGGCTTGTCAGCCCATGCAGGGTTAACAGAGTCTAGCACCGTCGCACCCAAACCAGTTTGTGGCAGAATGTGACCAGTGATGTTCATTACAAGGAAAACTGCAGGAACAGTGTATGCAAAAATCAATACACAGTACTGAGCAACCTGAGTGTAAGTAATACCCTTCATACCACCCATAACAGCGTAGAAGAATACAATTACCATACCGATCAATACACCAGTATCAATATCTACGTGTAGGAAACGTGAGAACACGATACCAGTACCACGCATTTGACCTGCGATATAGGTGAAAGAGATGAAGATTACACAGATCACCGCAATTGTACGTGCAGTGCTTGAGTAATAACGGTCACCGATGAAATCAGGTACCGTGAACTTACCGAACTTACGTAGGTATGGTGCCAGCAGCATCGCCAACATTACATAACCACCAGTCCAGCCCATCAAGAAGCCAGATGCATCATAGCCAGCAAATGAAACAATACCAGCTAGAGAGATGAACGATGCAGCAGACATCCAGTCAGCAGCGGTAGCCATACCGTTTGCTACTGGATTTACACCACCACCCGCGACGTAGAACTCTTTTGTAGAGCCGGCGCGAGCCCAGATAGCGATACCAATGTAGAGTGCAAAGGATGCCCCTACAAAAAGGTAGGTTAAGACGTCAAGGCTCATAATTAAGCACTTCCTCTATTATTTTAGACTTATTATTGTTATCAACACACAGTACAATTTATTCGTGTACATCATACTTCTGGTCTAATGCCGACATACTGCGTGCATAAAGAACTAGAAGTAATAAGAACACATAAATCGAACCTTGCTGTGCAAACCAGAAACCTAGTTTGAAACCAAAGAGATGTATGCTGTTTAAGGCGTCGACAAATAAAATGCCGCAACCATAAGAAACAACGAACCAGATCGCCAGATAACGGAGAATCAGGCCGATATTTTCTTTCCAGTAAGCTATTGCTTGTTCTTCTTTCATGGATCTACCCTAATTTGTTGTTATTTACTGCATCTACTGCATGGATGACCACAGGTTGAATTTAACAAAGCCCACCTCTATTAAAACCATTACTTTAGTCTTAAATGCAGAGCAGCATTTTTTATGCAGACCTTAAAACCCAATAAAAAATCAATAAAATCAAAGAATTAAAGGAAAAATTGATTAAGCCTATTTTTTTGCGTCTTTGACCTTTTGACTAGACAGTCAGGTACTTATTTTCGCATCTTTAGCCTTGATGCTATTGAGTTAGTGGAAGACAATGAGGAATCTTTTTTGATTTAATTCAGGAATTTACATTTATGTTCCAAGGTTGGGTGCTCGTTGCCATTTCTCTGGTCTACATTGCAGTCCTGTTTTCAATCGCATGGTGGGGTGACAATAGAGCCAAAAAACAGGTGTCGTCACATCAAAAAAAGCACCCCTATATTTATAGTCTAGCGCTGGCGGTTTACTGCACATCATGGAGTTTTTACGGTACTGTTGGACAGGCTACACACAGTAGCTGGATTTACTTAAGTATCTTTCTCGGCCCTATTATTATGTATCTCGTTTTTTCAGGGCTTATTCGTAAAATTATTAGAGTCAGTAAAAAACAAAATATTACTTCTATAGCCGACTTTATTGCTTCTCGCTATGGCAAAACACAGGGGCTTGCCGTATTAGTCACACTGATCGCCCTAGTCGGCACATTACCTTATATCGCACTACAACTTAAAGCCGTTGCGATGTCCTATAACGTCATTACCACATACCCAGACCCAATGGTGCAAAAATCTGTCAGTCTGTTTACTGATACTGCTTTTTACGTAGCGATCATGATGGCTATATTTGCAATATTTTTTGGTACTCGACACATTGATGCAACTGAACACCATCAAGGTTTGGTACTAGCTATTGCATTTGAGTCAATAGTGAAACTTATCGCATTTATGACTGTTGGGGCGTATATCACTTACGGCATGTTTAATGGTTTTAATGATTTATTGACTCATGCCCGCTACTACTTAGAAATTGAAAAAGAGCTGAGCACAGACCCTATAAACAACGGTTTTATTGCTCAAACAATTTTGGCCATGCTGGCAATACTTTGTTTACCCAGACAATTTCATATGGCAGTGGTTGAAAACACTCATGTTGATGATTCTAGAACTGCTCGTTGGGTTTTTCCGAGCTATCTATTTGCAATTTCATTCTTTGTCCTGCCTATTGCTGCCGCTGGCTTATTAATTTTCCCAGATGGCACTGTTGAACCCGATACCTTCGTACTGACATTACCAATGGCGGCTCAGGAAAGTGTTTTAACTTTATTAGCCTTTCTTGGTGGCTTTTCCGCTGCAACTAGCATGGTCATTCTGGCAACTATCGCCATTAGTATCATGGTGTCAAACGACATCGTTATTCCCTTGTTACTGAAGTTTCGTTGGAGTGGTAATACTTCTCATCATGACTTCGGGCAGATGGTATTACATATTCGACGCATTACTATTATTTGCATTCTGGCGCTAGCGTATCTGAGCTACCAAGTATTGGCTGAGTTCAACTCACTGGCAGCAACAGGATTACTTTCCTTTGCTGCTGTCGCACAATTTGGGCCAGCATTAATCGGCGGTATGTATTGGAAGCGCGGCAACCGTTACGGTGCTCTAGCGGGTATGAGTGTAGGCTTTATTATTTGGGCATATTCCCTATTGCTCCCAAGTATTGGCAATGCGGGGTGGGTAGACCCTTACATTGTGGCTGAAGGCCCATTTAATATTTACTGGCTGAAGCCTGATGCTTTATTTGGTGTTCAGTTAGATTATTTGACTCATGGCGTTTTGTTCAGTTTGGGTTTCAACCTCTTTTTCTATGTGGCTGTCTCTAATCTTACCAAGCAAAGGGTCATTGATCGTATTCAAGCTTCTGCTTTTATTGATAGTATCGACACTCGCAATACTAAAACGGCTCGCCCTTGGTTAGGCTCTACCTCAGTTGGAGACTTAATGGCGTTGTGTGAACGTTTTTTAGGTCCCGAATCTGTAGATAAAGCTTTTGCAGATTATTTTTCACGTCAAAACCAAACCAGCTTCAAACCTGATGACCGTGCCAGCATTGAGGTCATCCAGTTTACAGAGCGCCTTTTAGCTGGTGTTCTAGGTGCATCTTCAGCACGAATCGTGACGAACTCAGCATTACAAGGTAAAGAAATTCAAATCAGCGATGTAATCTCAATTGTTGATGAAGCCTCTCAAGTACTCGAGTTCAACAGAGCACTATTACAAGCCACCATAGAAAATATTAGCCAAGGTATATCCGTGGTGGATCATAATTTAAGACTTGTGGTTTGGAACCAGCATTATTTAGATCTATTTAATTTTCCCGACAATATGATCCGAGTAGGCGAGCCTATAGAAAATATTTTCCGATTTAATGCTCAGACAGGAGAGTATGGTTTAGGGAATCCGGAGGAACAAGTACAGCAATTATTGGATAATATTCGTCAAGGCGAGCCTCATCGCTATATCCGTTACCGCCGTGATGGCACTGTTCTAGATGTACAAGGCAACCCTATGCCTGGCGGTGGTTTTGTTTATACTTATCAAGATATTACTCAACAAAAGCAAACAGAAGAAGCCCTAATACAGAGCGAAAACAACATCCGTATTTATACTGATAATGTACCCGCCTTAATTGCCTATTTTGATATTGAACTACGCTATTTATTTACTAACAAGGCCTATGAAGAGGCAATGCATGTAGACCGTAATGCTATTATTGGTCAACCTATGTATAAGGTATTGACGCTCAGTCAATATGAGGCCAGAAAACCTTATATCGACATAGTACTGCAAGGTCAGCGCGCTGTTTTCGAGCTAGAACACAGTACCAATCAAAAGCAAGTGCGTTATGGTTTAGTCACCTACACACCTCACCGTAATGATAAAAATGAGATTTTAGGCTTCTTTGCACTATATCAAGATATTACCGAGCGTCGTAAAGCAGAGATCGCCCTAAAAGAAACCAATGAAACACTTGAAGAGCGTGTCAAAGATCGCACCCAAGAGCTTTCTGATCTAAACCAAGATCTAATGCAAGCCAAGCAGGTAGCAGAGCTAGCCAACGCTTCTAAAACAAGGTTCTTAGCAGCAGCTTCACATGATTTACTACAACCATTAAATGCCGCTCGCTTATTCACGTCGGCTCTGGCGCATCAAGTTAAAAATGACAATGCGGATCAGTACCGTATGATCAAAAATATTGACGGTTCACTTAAAGCAGCCGAAGAACTACTCAGCACTCTGCTTGATATCTCCAAACTTGATGCGGGGGCATTGTTGCCCAATATTAGTACTTTCCGACTAGATACTATTCTCAAACCATTAGCTGCTGAGTTTGGCGTAATGGCCAGTAATCGAGGGTTACACTTTGATTCAGTCAAAACAGCATCTGTTGTCAAAAGCGATGCCCAGATGCTACGTCGAATCATCCAAAATTTTCTATCCAATGCTGCACGCTATACACAACATGGGAAAATTTTGCTGGGCTGCCGACGTATGAAAAATGCAATACGTATTGAGGTATGGGATACAGGCCCTGGTATTCCGGCAGAAAAACTCTCTGAAATTTTCCAAGAGTTTAAACGACTGGATCATCCTGAACGCCATAATAAAGAGAGCGAGAAAGGGCTTGGCCTAGGCTTGTCTATTGCTGACCGTATGGGGCGAGTACTCAACCACCCAATCAAAGTGCGCTCTTGGCCAGGGCAAGGGACAGTATTTAGCGTTGAAGTTGCACTAGGCGATAGTGCGGACCTGAAGCCTGAGATAACCCAAGATAGCGTGCAAGGCTTGGCCAGTCAGCGTAATAATCCGCTAGCTGGATTGCATGTGCTATGTATTGATAATGAACCATTAATTCTAGAGGGTATGGAGGCAATGCTCAGCAATTGGCAATGCCGCGTTAGCAAAGCTACAACCATCGGTGGTGCCAAATCAGTCATACGCAACAGTGGTCGACCAGATATAGTGTTAGCAGATTATCATTTAGATAATGACGTAACGGGCATGATGGCGCTGTCAGCATTGAATGAACTATTCGATGAGCCTTTACCCGCTATTCTAATCACAGCAGACCGAACAGAAGAGGTAGCCGAATCTATTAAAAGCGAAGGTTATACCTTGCTGCATAAACCTCTCAAACCTGCCCCTTTACGGGCAATGGCAACACGCGTGCTAAAGAGCCATAAAGTGAAACACAGCTAAGCATATTGTGTTTTATTATGATGACTCTTTTTACTTAATCAACAGGCACAAAAAAACCTGATAAGCATCAGGTTTTTTCATATACATAACCTTTAAATAAGGTTATTCGCCCACTTTAGGCGGTTCAATTTCAAGCTGTTTAGCTGCAATTACAGCTTGAGTACGACTGTGTACACCTAGCTTACGTAAAATTGCAGTCACGTGCGCTTTAATCGTCGCTTCAGATACATTCAGCTCATAAGCGATTTGTTTGTTAAGCAAACCTTCGATGAGCATATTTAAAACACGGAATTGTTGTGGTGTTAGAGTAGAGAGCGCCTCAGCAAATTTAGCTTCTTCTTCGCTAATATCACTTAGGTTATCTGCAATTTCTGGTGGTAACCAAACAGCACCTTCCAGCACCTCACCAATTGCAGTTGCAATGGTGTCAAGGGAAGAGGACTTCGGGATAAAACCAGAGGAGCCAAAGTCGATGGCTCGCCGAATCACCAATGGCTCTTCAGAACCTGAGACCACAATCACAGGTATGCCTGGACATTGGCCGCGCAGGAACACTAATCCGGAAAAACCGTGTGCACCGGGCATATGTAAGTCAAGTAAAATCAGGTCTGCATCGGGGTGATTAGCTGATGCTATCTGTACGGCTTCCATAGAGTCGGCTTCAACGATCTGAGCCTCTGGAACCACCTGTTTTACCGCCTGTTGTAACGCTGCACGAAACAAAGGGTGATCGTCAGCAATAATGATCTTCTGGGCTAGTGCCATTAATCTCCTCCAACTCCCTGCTAATATTATAATTTTTTGGCTATTCTTCTTTCGATCAATAGTACCCTATCGAAGTTTTATTTGCCTGCTTTGACTACAAAAAAAAACTCCCATGTGACAAGCACACAGGAGTTCTTTTAATCCGACCTCACCGATTAGCGGTTCAGACGCTCATCAATCAGGCTATCCACCACAGATGGATCTGCCAATGTTGAAGTATCACCTAGACCATCGCACTCATTTGCCGCAATCTTGCGCAGAATACGACGCATGATTTTACCCGAACGAGTTTTTGGCAAGCCTGAAGAGAACTGAATTAGATCTGGTGTTGCAATTGGGCCAATCTCTTTACGAACCCATTTCACCAGTTCTTTACGCAGATCATCACTTGCCTCCACACCTTCATTTAGCGTCAGGTAGATATAGATGCCCTGACCTTTAATGTCATGTGGATAACCCACTACAGCAGCTTCTGCTACATCTTTATGTGCAACCATCGCACTTTCGATTTCGGCAGTGCCCATGCGGTGACCTGACACGTTGATCACGTCATCCACACGACCTGTAATCCAGTAGTAGCCGTCTTCATCACGACGTGCACCGTCGCCTGTGAAGTAAGAGCCTAGGTAAGTGCTGAAGTAAGTCTGAACAAAGCGCTCATGATCACCCCAGATAGAGCGCGCCTGACCCGGCCAGCTGTCTTTCAGAATCAGGTTACCTTCAGTGGCGCCCTCTAGCTCTTTACCTTCTGCATCAACCAATGCTGGCTGAACACCAAAGAACGGAAGTGTTGCTGAACCCGGCTTCAGATCAGTTGCACCTGGCAGTGGTGTGATCAAAATACCGCCAGTTTCAGTCTGCCACCAAGTATCTACGATTGGACACTGACCGTTACCGATATTCTTGTGGTACCACTCCCAAGCTTCTGGGTTGATTGGCTCACCTACAGAACCTAACAGACGCAGAGAATCACGCTTGGTGTTACCCATCACGTCATTGCCTTGCGCCATCAACGCACGTACTGCGGTAGGTGCAGTGTACAGAATGTTAACTTGGTGCTTATCAACCACATCACCGAATCGGCTATGCGTTGGGTATGAAGGCACACCTTCAAACATCAGCGTGGTCGCGCCATTCGCCAATGGTCCGTAAATGATGTAGCTGTGGCCAGTAATCCAGCCTACGTCAGCAGTACACCAGTAAATATCACCTTCTTGGTAGTCAAATACATACTGATGCGTCATAGACGCATATACCATATAACCACCTGTGGTGTGCTTCAGACCTTTTGGCGCACCAGTTGAACCTGATGTGTACAGAATAAACAGTGGGTCTTCTGCTTTCATCTCTTCTGGCGCACATACGTCAGAAGCAGGCTCTGTAATCTCATGGAACCAAACATCACGGTGATCATGCCATGCGATATCACCGCCTGTGCACTTAACCACAATCACACGCTCAACCGTCTTAACATCTGGATGAGTCAGTGCTTCGTCTACGTTCTCTTTTAGAGGAACAGCTTTACCACCACGACGACCTTGGTCTGCAGTGATCACAATACGAGAATCAGAGTTTACAATACGGCCTGCAATTGCATCTGGAGAGAAACCACCAAACACAACAGAGTGCACAGCACCAATACGTGCGCAAGCCAAGATGGCAACTGCAGCCTCAGGAATCATTGGCATGTAGATAGTCACTACATCGCCTTTACGTACACCTTGCTCTTTTAAAGCATTCGAAAACTTACATACACGGGTATATAGGTCACGATAAGTGATTTTTTCGTCTTGCTCTGGGTTATCACCTTCCCAAATAATCGCCACTTGGTCGCCACGGGTTTCTAGGTGACGATCAAGACAGTTGGCGCTCGCGTTTAACGTGCCGTTTTCAAACCATTTGATATCAACATTATGGTTATCAAAGCTTACATTCTTTACTTTTGAATAAGGTTTGATCCAGTCAATGCGCTTGCCTTGCTCACTCCAAAAACCTTCCGGGTCTTGAACTGACTGATCGTACATCGCCTGATATTGCTCTTTGTTAATCAGAGCTTTTGCCGAAAATTCAGCCTGTACCGGATACACTTTTTGTTGTTCGCTCATCTATTTTGCCTCTGTGCCTTTGAGGGAAAAAAACCCTGGGCGCTTTATTTTTATGATGCTGAGGTTTTAAAAATAACCTCACCCAGAGCACATATTCGATGCAAAGTTATACTGGTCAGAAGCGATAGAAAACATTAGACCTTGGTAGCAGTAATTTACCCTTTAAAATCAATAACTTACAAATCAAAGATGAGTTTATGACCAATCAGACAGGTTCAGTTTTCATATCTCGCATACGCACAATATTTCCCCATTAGACTTTCGGGTCATATTTATACAGTCCAGCCTTATACCTATGGATAAGCGTTATAAAAATAAAAACTAAGTCATAAAGATTTTTTATAAGCGAATACTAAAGACTGTCGACAATATTTGCATAAATAACTAACGCCTTGAGCAACCTTATTATGGCGACGAATTGTAAGGTGATGCTCTCTTTCAACACAGCCACAACGATAAGTGTATTGTTGATTAGCGCTTTTACTTACGTCGTATTGATGAGTTGTTTTAGCTGGCACACCTAACACCTGCTCCATCACCCAAGTCCACTCTTTACCATGAGGCCGGATTCGACGTCCAAACTCTCGAAAAGCAATAAGATGAGCAAGCTCATGAGGTACTACATTCAGCATAAAGTGTTCATAGTTTTCACTTAATAACTGCAAATTAAAACGCACTCGCCAAACTTGTAGATAAGCTTGCCCTGCACAACGACCACGTAAGCTAAGGTCAAGCTCCGGCATTGGAAAGTTTTTCAATAAATGCTGTTCTGCCTTGGCTAACCAGAACATCATGACATAGCGCAAAGCTATTGCAGCCTCAGCAGGATCACGAGGATTAATACACTTAGGGATAGACAATTCTTGTGAAAACAATGGCAAAGTCGCAGGCACTATCAACCTCCATTAAAATTAAAGTTTTCGATTTTACACAAGATCTAGCTTCAGGGCTGCCGTGTTCCCCCTGTTGTCGCTACAATAGTGCTTTGCACCGATTTTATTACTTGCTTATCGCATAACGAGGCACCCATGACGGAAGAATCAATCCCAGTACCTGTGATTGCAGAAGATGCTCTAGACCAGCTCTACACATACTTGGAGTCTGACCTAGTAGATCCAGAAGCCCTTGATATTATCGGGTTGCATGGTTTCATGATTGCGTTAGCCATTTGCCCTGAAGAAGTACCCACTCAAGAGTGGTTACCTGTTGTGTTTAACGGTATACCAAAGTTTGATGAAAGCCTTTCTGAACAGCAGGTTATCACTTGGTTAGAGGCGATGTTGGCGGAAACTCGCACAGCACTCTATCGAGGTCAAACCATTGAGCTGCCCTTTGAGCCGATGATTGACGAAGAAGAGCCTTTAGACGACAGCGATGTCAGCGCGTGGTGTGCCGGCTTTATGGAAGCGGTAATGCTGCGCGAAGAGACTTGGTTTAGCGACAATGAGCAAGAGGTTGCGGAGCTGTTACTGCCTTTTATGGCGATCTCCTGTTTATTCCCTGATGAAGAACTAGATGATTTAGTCTCTGATTTAGACACTGTTAACCGCCTTGCAGAACAGTTACAAGAGCTGCTGGTTGATCTTTACCTACTATTTCACGCACCAGCAGAAAAACCAGCGCCTTTCAGTAAGACGGCTACGGCAAAGAAAGGCAACCGACGCAGCGGTAAGCGTCGATAAGCATTCGATATAAAGCATTTTCAAAAAATAGCTCTGTGGAAATACTCACGGAGCTGCTAATTTCTTTCAATATTGATATAAGCCGCTGCTTGTTTAAGCCTTAGTTTTCAGGAAATTGCTTCATGATGCGCCCTGCACGCTCAGCTACCCCTTTACCCCGCATAATTAGCACTGCTCTGAAGGTGTTTTTAAGTCTTTTGGAATGGGTGTTAATGCGCTTAGTTCGTGTGCGCTATCAAGGTAAGCCACCTAGCATCAAGGCCGATGACACAAACCCTGTAAAATACTGCTATGTGCTCCCAGAAAATGCGCTGAGCGATCAGTTACTCGTCAATCACCTGTCTCGCGCACTAAAGCTACCGCCCGCTGATCAAGCTATAACAGAAAATAAGCATTGGTTTGGTATTCAAGAACAGTCCGCCTTAATCACCCTACATCGCAGCCAAAGTCGATTCTCAGCCCGTACGGACCGTCAAGTATCACCGCGTTTAATTCGGTTAACTGCACATTTATTAGAGCACCCAGAGCAGGACTTACACTGTATCCCTGTTACAATTTTTTGGGGGCGAGCACCAGGACAAACACAAAGTAAACTGCATCAGCAGTGGCTTAGCACAGGACCTCAAGGGCGCATGACTCAAATGTTAAGTCGCCTTTGGCATATTCTCTGGTATGGCCGAGATACCCTAGTACATTTTGCAGAGCCTGTTTCATTGCAAGGCTTAATTGCCAGTAGTCCAGTGAATACCAGCTTAAATCGTCATGTACGAAAAACTGCTCGCTTAATGCGAGTACATTTTCAACAGATTCGAAAAGGTGTTGCAGGCCCAGAGCTAACCGATCGAAACCAACTTTTACACGCGCTGACACGCAGCCCAAGAGTAAAAGCAGCCATTTTAAAACAAGTACAAACAGACAAAAAAAACCAGGCACAGCTTGAAGCTAAAGCGCATCAATATGCCGATGAAATCGTTGCCAATGTATCTTACAGCACTCAACAAATATTTGACCGTTTACTAAGCTGGCTCTGGAATAAGCTTTACGATGGCATCAGCATTCATAATATCGAGCCGGTACAAGAAGCGGCTAAGAATAGCACCTTGGTATACGTGCCTTGTCATCGTAGTCACATTGATTATTTGCTGCTTTCCTATGCGCTTTATCAACATAACTTAGTACCACCTCATGTGGCGGCAGGCATCAACTTAAATCTACCTATTGTTGGTAGATTACTGCGTCGTGGGGGCGCTTTCTTCTTACGGCGCAGTTTTAAAGATAATCCCCTTTATGCCGCCGTGTTTGCTGAGTACTACTTCTACTTACTCAATAAAGGCTATGCCACAGAGTATTTTGTAGAAGGGGGGCGTAGTCGTACAGGCCGCACTCTTGCACCCAAAGCCGGTATGCTGTCGCTAACCATTCAGGGCTTCTTACGCAATCCTCATCGGCAGATTAAGTTAGTTCCGGTTTATATTGGATACGAGAAAGTAATCGAAGCTGGTACTTACCTAGGTGAGCTACGAGGACAAAAAAAGAAGAGCGAGTCGATTGTAGGCTTAATACGTGCAATGAAGGCGTTGAAAGAACCTTTTGGTAAAGTCTCTTTAGCCTTTGGTGAACCTATCAATCTTGCTGATACATTATCAGCACAAATTTCGGATACAGGATGGAATCAAGCTGGTATTTCAACAGAAAAACCAGAATGGTTGTCACAAGCTGTCAATCAACTAGCTGAGCAGGTGGCCGTTGGTATTAATCAAGCAGCAACCCTAAACAGCGTTAACCTATCAGCACTGGCACTACTGACCTCTCGCAGTCATACCTTAGAAGAAAGTAGCTTGAAGCAGTTTATACAGCTCTGCATAACACTACAGCAGGATCTAAACCCTCAAAGTGCTAAGACTGTACAAAGCACAGACGCCTTAATTCAAGAAGTTGAACAGTTAGGCTTACTCAATCGAATTCCCCATCAGTATGGTGATCTGCTTCAACTTACTGGTGAGAACGCCCTGTTAATGACGTGGTATCGCAACAATATATTACATTTATTTGCGCTACCCTCGTTAATTGCTTTTTGTTTTAGCCAGCAGCCAAGGTATCACCGAGGCCAATTGCAGCAATTAATTTCAGTGCTGTACCCATTAATTCAAAAAGAACTTTACTTGTCTTGGCCAATGGCCTCATTAGCAGAGCAAGTTGATCGTTACCTGAACTGGTTTATCCGCCATGAACTACTCATTGCAGATGGCGAGCATCTGACCTGTGCGAGTACTTATCAAACTCAAGGCCGATTGTTACAAATGTTATCCAAACCAATTCAAGCGAGTATGGAACGCTGCTACTTGATGGTGGCGTTGTTGCTGCATCATGGCAGTGGCCAGCTTAGTACCTCAACATTAGAACAACTCTGCCAGAATCTTGCCCAGCGCTTAACTATTTTGCATGGTTTAAATGCACCAGAGTATTTTCACTCACCTTTGTTCCAGCAATTAATCAAAGTACTATATGAGCTGAACTACTTAAAAACCGATCAAAATCAAAAGCTCAGCTTCGATCAAAGGTTAGAATTATTGGCAGTACAGTGCCGTGGGCTATTTGATCCAGCCATTCGACACAGTATTCGGCAGTTAACACAGATAAAAACCACATGAGCGATTTTTTATTGAGATGACTGTGGTAGCATCTGGCACAACGGATAGATTGTAAGACCATCATTATTCAGGCTGATTCAGGAGAGCCATATGAGTAACGCAGTTTCAAACACAGCTCCACAAAAAGACTGGTTTTTAGAAAGTCTAGTCTCCACGGTAAACAACACTGGCATCGAAATTGGCATCACTTTACAGATGGATGGCTTTTTGGTTTCAGGTTACATCGTCAATGGCGGTAAGTATTTTGATGGTTTCTCTAATGAGTTTATCGGCGAAACCGCAGTTCATTTTGGCAATGACGAAGCACTGAAAACAATCCAGGAAGCTTTCGGTAAATATGCTGAAATGTACAAACCAAAAAATGCAGAGGAAAGCAGCACCGACACGGCAAACTATATCCACTTAGAAGGTGCACGTTTCTTCAATACAGCAGGTGCTCCAATTCCAAACAACCGTGGCATGTGGTGGCGTGGCCGTATTGCTGAGGTGAATGGCTTTATCTTAGGTACGCTTGACGTTACCGAAGTACCAGACGCTTAATTAAGCTAACGATGAAAAGTTAGACCTGCAATACGTTAAAAGCCCGATAAACTTATCGGGCTTTTAAGTAAATAGACTAGGGTCTATTTAGCGCTTCGCAACAACTGTTTTTAAAACTAAGACAGTGCTGCAAAAACCTTATCACGAATGTCATCTACAGAGCCCACACCCGCAACATGCGTGTATTTTGGCGCTGCTTGAGCATCTTCTACTGCCCATGACTTGTAATAGTCAACTAGCGGTGCAGTTTGCTCATGATAAACGTTCAAGCGGTGACGAACCGTATCTTCTTGGTCATCAGCACGCTGAATCAGCTCTTCACCCGTCACATCATCAATGCCTTCCACTTTTGGTGGATTAAACACAACATGGTAAGTACGGCCAGAAGCAGGGTGTACACGACGACCACTCATACGCTTGATGATCTCTTCGTCTTGAACCGCAATTTCAACCACGTGATCCAACTGAACACCCGCATCTTTCATCGCGTCTGCTTGTGGAATAGTGCGAGGGAAGCCATCAAACAGGAAGCCTGCTTTACAGTCATCCTGAGCAATACGCTCTTTAACCAATGCGATAATCAGGTCATCAGAAACTAAACCACCTGTTTCCATGATCTCTTTCGCTTTTAGACCTAGTTCTGTACCTGCTTTCACCGCAGCGCGCAGCATATCGCCCGTTGAAATTTGCGGAATACCATACTTCTCGCAAATATACTGAGCTTGTGTGCCTTTACCCGCGCCCGGAGCGCCCAACAAAATCAAACGCATGGAATATGCTCCTATAAACCCACTTTCAAAGATTAGCTATCAAACCGTTTATTCTTTCCTATGATAAAACCGCCGGCTCGTCTGGTCTTACCACATAATTTTGCAACCCTACCTCAGCACAAATTTTTGACAAGCCAAACAGCGAATCAAAGCCTGTCACTAAAGGGGGATTCTTATGACTATTAAGCGAGTTAAATCTTAATCATTTGATTTTATTAATTTTTTGCTTAAAAAAACAAAAAAAATCTCTGCAAAAATAGCTTATAAAGCAGAGACAATAACCTTACATACCTACAAAAACAAGAATACGTTCGTTGTAGCTCTTACGGTATAGATTGATCGTTTTGCACTTAGCAGCAGATCACAGTTAAAGGTCTGCTGCTAACTTAATACCAAAGGCCGCCATAATAGAGCCAATCACACCATCAATCCAACGCATTACTTTTTGTTGTTGCAGTAAGTGCTGCGCCCTTGCCACCGCCATAATCAATAACAGCTGCCAAATATTAGCAATCACAAAATGAACACTGGCCAGAAAGAGTGACTTATACAGTGCAGACTCTTCGGGCTGAATAAACTGTGGTAAAAAGGCCATATAAAAAACAACCGTTTTAGGGTTCAGGACATTGCTTAAAAAGCCCTCTCGAAAAGACAGCCCAAGATTAAGGGCTCTCTCTTTTGATACGACGACCTCTCCCGACACAACGTTTGAGCCATCAGCCTCTGCCTTAGGAGCTTGCAATGCCCCCCAAAGGCTTTTAGCCCCCAACCAAATCAGATAGGCCGCACCCGCCAACTTCAAGACAGTAAACAGTGTTGCAGACTGTAACAAAATCAATGAAATACCAGCCGCCGAGACCACCGCATGTACAAACAAACCACAGCAGATCGCAAAGCTGGTCACTAGACCGTCTGTTTTGCCACCACGTAAGGTGTTACGTATAACCAAAACCGTATCAACACCAGGAGCCATTGTCAGCAGCGTAATCGCAATCAAGAAAGTGATAAAACCTGCATCAAAATAACTGAAATCCATTATAGAGGTACTCAAAATAGTTGAGATAAAAGGTTATAAAAGTAGCAGCTCCTATTATACGCAGTGCAAAAAAAAGCGGTATTCCGAAGAATACCGCCACAGGCACATGCATCATCCTAATGCAAAGGAGTTAAACACGACAGTGTGTTTGCAAACCCTTCGGCACAAAGGATCTACATCAACATCTGTCGGATATCAGCTAACACTGCTGCAATAAACGCGGTAAAGCGTGCTGCATCAGCGCCGTTGATCGCACGGTGATCGTATGACAGCGACAACGGCAGCATCTGCCGTGGCACAAAGTCACTACCATTCCACACCGGCTTCATGCTGGCCTTGGAAACACCCAGAATAGCCACTTCTGGCGCATTCACAATAGGTGTAAACGCAGTGCCACCAATCGAGCCTAAACTCGAAATCGTGAAACAACCACCTTTCATGTCGTCGCCTTTCAGTTGCTTCTTCTGTGCTCTTGCGGCCAGATCTGCTGTTTCATCCGCCAGTTGCCATAGCGACTTTTGGTCGACATCGCGAACTACTGGCACAAGTAGTCCATCTGGGGTATCTACAGCAAAACCAATATGCACATATTTTTTCTGAATTAGCTTATCGCCATCAGGGTGCAAAGAAACATTGAACTGAGGGTATTTCTGCAAAGCGTAAGCACAAGCTTTCAAGATAAATGGCATAGGCGTCAGTTTAGCACCGCGCTTATCTGCTTCTGCTTTCATCGACTTACGGAAACTTTCCAGCTCAGTAATATCCGCTTCATCAAACTGCGTCACATGCGGAACGTTTAGCCATGAGCGATGCAAGTTCACCGCACCCGCTTTTAACAAACGCCCCATTGGTTTCTCTTCAATCTCACCAAACTGACTGAAGTCCACCGCAGGAACTGGCGGAATACCTGCGCCACCCGTTATCGCAGGTGCAGCGGCTTTCACTGGTGCCGCTTTCACTTGTTGCATCACCTGTTTCACGTACAACTGAACATCTTCTTTCAGAATACGGTCGCGGGGGCCTGTTGGTGTCACATCTAATAGATCAACCCCAAACTCACGGGCAATCATACGCACCGCAGGACCTGCATGTACTTTGCCAGTTTTACGACCTGTATTACTGTTGTCTACAGGAGCTGGGCTCACAGCAGCCACAGGAGCAGAAACGGGAGCTGCGGCAGAAGCAACAGGCGCTGAGACAGATGCAGAGGCTGCTGCTGGAACAACCGCTGAATCAGCCTCCATCACTTCCATCACGCCAATCAGATCACCCACATTCAGGGTTTGACCTTCTTTCACATTAAACTCAACCAGTTTACCTGTAAAAGGAGCCGGTACTTCCATTGTGGCTTTGTCAGTTTCTAACACTAACAAGGCATCTTCAGCCTTCAGCTGATCACCCACCGCCACTGAAACTTCAATCACGGGTACATCGGTGTTACCACTTAGATCAGGTACACGCACTTCTTTACGTACAGGGCCAACCGCCGCTGTCGGCGCAGGTGCTACCGCAGGTACTTGTGCTACAGGCGCTGCCGCTTGAGGGGCTGGCGCGGCTTGAGCAACAGGTGCACTGCCGACTGTTTCCAGTTTAATAATGGCGTGGCCTTCGCTGACTTTAGCACCCGTGCTCACCAAAATTTCAACAACTTTACCTGCAAAAGGTGCAGGAATTTCCATAGAGGCTTTGTCAGACTCTAGTACGATTAAAGTGTCTTCAGCCGCTACAGTGTCACCCACTGCTACGCTGATTTCGATCACTTCAACCTCACCGCTGTCACCAATATCAGGCACGTTAACGGTTTGCACTTGGCTGACAGTTGCAGCAGGGGCTGAAGCTGCTACAGGTGCAATAGGGGCTGGCGCTGAAGTAGGAGCCGGAGCCGCTTGAACCGGAGCTTGTGCTACCGCACCAGCCACTTCTAACTCAAGAATCACACTACCTTCACTAACAGCATCACCCAAGTTAACGCTGATCGACTTCACCACACCCGCTTTCGGGCTAGGAATATCCATTGAAGCCTTATCAGACTCCAATACAATTAAAGATTGCTCGACTTCAACTGTGTCGCCCACGGCAACACAAATTTCAATCACTTGCACATCGGAATCACCGCCGATATCCGGTACTTTGATAGTTTCAGTACTCAAAGCTCTTGCTCCTATCCTATGTCTGGCCTTGGCCAGTTTGAACTTGCGAAACGGCTTGTCGGTAAATGACTCATCAGCAAAACGTTTTGGTTAACGCTGATGAGCCTTGATGTCACAAAGTAATTAACAAGTCAGCGGATCGCATTTTTCAGGATCAATGTTGTATTTCGCCATGGCCTGTGCCACCACTTTACGCTCAATCTCGCCACGATCGGCCAGTGAACGTAGCGCTGCAATCACAACAAAATGGCGGTCAACTTCAAAGAAGTGACGTAGTTTTTCACGGGTATCAGAGCGACCAAAACCATCAGTACCCAACACACGGTAATCTGTTGGAATGAAGCTGCGTACTTGATCAGCGTGCAGTTTCATATAGTCAGTTGATACAATTACAGGGCCTTGACGATCTTTCAGACACTGAGTGATATAGGCTTGTTTTGGCTCTGCGTCTGGGTGCAGGAAGCTCCAACGATCAGCGGCTAAACCTTCACGGCGTAGTTCGTTAAAGCTGGTCACACTCCAGATATCTGACTCAACGCCAAAGTCTGCTTTGAGTAGCTCTGCCCCTGCGATGACTTCGCGCAGGATAGTACCTGAACCCATCAACTGTACTTTTAGCTTCGCCTCAGCACCTTCTTTCAGCAGGTACATCCCCTTGATGATGCCTTCTTCGGCACCCTCAGGCATGGCTGGCTGCTCGTAGTTTTCGTTCATCGTCGTTAGGTAGTAGAAGCAGTTTTCCTGATCTTCGTACATACGACGCAAACCATCTTGCACAATCACCGCCAGCTCATACGCATAAGCAGGGTCATAAGTGCGACAGTTTGGAATGGTGCCTGCCAGAATATGGCTGTGACCGTCTTGGTGTTGTAAACCTTCGCCATTCAGCGTAGTACGACCCGCAGTACCACCAATTAAGAAACCTTTAGCCTGAATATCACCTGCTAGCCATGCAATATCGCCAATACGTTGGAAGCCAAACATGGAGTAGTAGATGTAGAACGGGATCAGTGCATAGTTGTGGTTACTGTAGCTCGAACCTGCTGCAACCCAAGCCGACATTGCACCTGCTTCTGAAATACCTTCTTCCAGAATTTGACCCTGCTTGTCCTCTTTATAGAACATGATCTGGTCAGCATCTTCAGGCTTGTATTTTTGGCCTTCAGAAGTGTAAATACCCAGCTGACGGAACATGCCTTCCATACCAAAAGTACGGGCTTCATCCGGTACAATCGGTACAACACGCTCACCAATTGCTTTATCTTTGACCAAGCCTGAAAGAATACGCACAAACGCCATAGTGGTCGAAATTTCGCGATCACCTGAGCCTTTCAATTGCGCTTCAAAAATCTTGTTGTCTAATTTTGGTATTGATAGCGGTTCAAACGACTTACGACGTGCAGGCAGATAACCGCCCAAACGCTCACGCTGAGCACGCATATATTGCATCTCAGGGCTATCGTCAGAAGGCTTATAGAATGGCACAGATTCCAACTGCTCATCAGACAGCGGAATACCAAAGCGATCACGGAATTTCTTCAAACCTGCCATCTGTAGTGATTTAACAGAGTGGGTATCGTTTTTCGCTTCGCCATCTTCACCAATACCGTAACCTTTAACGGTGTGCGCTAGAATCACCGTTGGTTTGCCAGTGGTGTTCACCGCTTCATGGTAAGCTGCATAAACCTTGTACGGATCATGGCCGCCACGGTTCAAACGGTAGATATCTTCATCCGACATATCCTTAACCATATCAGCCAGTTCAGGATATTTACCGAAGAAATGCTCACGGGTATAAGCACCGCCTTTCTGTTTGTAGTTTTGGTACTCACCATCCACCACTTCATCCATGCGCTTCTGCATGATGCCTTTGCTATCACGCTCAAACAGTGGATCCCAGAAACGTCCCCAAACCACTTTGATCACATTCCAGCCTGCTCCACGGAACACGCCTTCCAGTTCGGTGATAATGCTACCGTTACCACGAACAGGGCCATCAAGACGCTGTAGGTTACAGTTGATCACGAAAATCAGATTATCCAGTTTTTCACGACCCGCCAAAGAGATCGCACCCAAGGTTTCTGGCTCGTCACACTCACCATCGCCTAAGAAAGCCCAAATCTTGCGATCATACATCGCTTTCTTTTCACGGCTGTCTAGATACTTCATCACGTGCGCTTGGTAAATCGCACCCAATGGACCAAGACCCATAGATACCGTTGGGAACTGCCAATAGTCTGGCATCAACCAAGGGTGTGGATAAGATGAAAGGCCATTGCCGTCCACTTCTTGACGGAAGTTATTCAACTGGTCTTCCGTTAAGCGGCCTTCAAGGAATGAACGCGCATAAACACCCGGTGCCGTGTGGCCTTGGATGTAGACTAGATCACCTTCGAAGTCATCTTTAGGTGCGCGGAAGAAATAGTTAAAGCCAACATCGTACAGGGTCGCACTCGACATAAAGCTAGAGATATGACCGCCAATACCTGGGTTTTTCTTGTTGGCGCGCATCACCATCGCCATCGCGTTCCAACGGATCAAAGAGCGAATACGACGCTCCATAAATAGATCACCCGGCATACGGGCTTCACAGTGAACCGGAATGGTGTTGCGGTGAGGGGTAGTAACCGAGAACGGTGCTTGCACGCCATCACGACGCAAACGATTGCCCAGTTCACTTAATAGGAACTGTGCACGATCTTCTCCCTCACGATCCAAAACAGAACCTAAGGCATCTAACCACTCTTCCGTTTCAATTGGATCAAGATCTTCTCGTATATCCAGACTCATATTGTTTACTCTCCGCATATTTCCGATTCAGCCGCACCACCGATAAGGTGGTTAATTTCCAGTGCAACATCCTGTTGAGATGTATCTTGTAGTTAATTTACACCGAAATTATGACTGCCTTTTTAATCTGCTGCAAAACTCTGAGATTTTTTTCTCTCGTTCTGCCACCGTCTTTTCGCTTTTGCGAGATAAAATCCGCTCTTAACCCGCATGAAGCCTGAGCTTTAACCGACTCTCTATTTTTGATAAACAAAGGTCAGTTGCTCGAAATAAGTTTTGTAAAAATACTACAAAAATAAGGAAACTCAAAATACAAAGATCAAAAATGCGCCTTAAAAAGGGCAAATACCAGACAAAAGTATAGTTAAATTTCAAAAAATGGGGGTTTATTGGCTAATTTCCACACAAATGGATTCAGCCGACAATATCCTTGTAGTCAACTACAAGACTGTATGAGTGCACGCTACAACGCTAACCAAGCAGCCCCGCGTACACCACTTGAATCACCATATTGAGGCGCTTTTATTTGAGTTAATACTTGATCAGAAAACACAAAGTTCGGTAAAAATAGAGGCACTTGCTTATAAATCGCCTCGATGTTACTCAAGCCACCTCCCAACACAATCACGTCAGGATCAACAATATTGATCACTGCTGCTAAAGCTGCGGCCAGCTGCTCAGCATAGGCATTTAGTGCTTGCTGCGCACACTCATCCTTTTGTCCTGCCAACATGACAATCTCTGGCACTGCCAATATTTCTAGATTTTGACAGAGCTGTTGATAAGTTTGGCGCAACCCTGCACCAGACAAAAAGGTTTCAACGCAATTCAAACGACCACAATAACAAGCACGATCAGGCCAGCCAGCACGTACAATTTCAGGCATTAAATTATGCCCCCACTCACCTGCAATTCGATTAACCCCTTGCAGTAGCCTGCCATTCAACACCAAACCACCACCAACACCTGTACCTAAGATCACTCCAAAAACAGATTGAGCACCTTGACCCGCGCCATCAACCGCCTCAGATAACGCAAAACAGTCAGCATCATTGGCTAAAAATACCTTTCGATTCAAACGAGACTCTAAGTCTTGCAACAACGGCTGATCATTTAAGCAGGTCGAGTTACAGTTTTTCATTCGATTAGTCAGTGTCGATATCGCACCCGGCGTACCAATACCAATGGCTGAAAAAATACCAAATTGCCGATCAGCCTCTTGTACTAAAGCGTCAATTGCAGCCAAAGTAGCAAGATAATCCCCTTGAGGTGTTGGCAAACGCTGACAAAAAAATCGCTTACCTGATCGATTTAATACCACAGCTTCAATTTTAGTACCTCCCAAATCAAGACCTAAATAGTACTTAGACTGGTTCACAAAATACCCCCATAAAACCCCAACAAGCTCATTGTTTTGTTCTTTTAGCGCCCTGCATCGAACTAGGATACAATCAGACGCAGATACACCGTTCATTACCGCCAAGCTTACACTGCGGTTTTAAGCCATCTCAAGCAATCCAATGCTGATTTAATATTCAACACTGTCACGCTAAAAATAGAGGATGATTTTTCATGAGTTTTCTCAGTACCCTGCAACGTCATCTCGATACTTTTCAACAGCTAAGCGCCTATGAACCCGCAGTGATAGCACTCGCAAATCATGTGGAAGACTGTATCCGTAATGGCGGCAAAGTGCTGTTTATGGGCAATGGTGGCAGCGCCGCTGACAGCCAGCACTTAGCGGCAGAATTTGTCGTGCGCTACAAAATGGAACGTCCAACAATGGCAGCCATCGCATTAACAACAGACACTTCTATACTAACGGCTCATGCCAATGACTATAGCTTTGCCACAGTGTTCAGCCGCCAAATGGAAGCCCTAGCAAAACCTGAAGATATTGTGATTGGCCTGTCCACCTCAGGTAACAGCGCCAATATTATTGACGCCATAAAAGTGGCCAAGTCGATTGGCTGTTACACCTACGCATGGACAGGTGCGTCTGGTGGTGAACTGGCCAACATTTCCGACACAACGTTGCGCATGCCCTCCACCGAAACTGCTCGCATTCAAGAAGCACACATGCTGATCGGCCATTGGCTATGTGAAGAGATGGACAATCGTTTCGCAGGCTAAACAAAGCCTATACAAACAGAGCGTAATTATTTACAGATAGGTTTATTGAATGTCTGCTGAAGTTAAAATTGAAGACATAGAGGTCGGCACAGGCACCATGATCAAAAAAGGTGCCTTAATTAAAGCTCACTACCGTGGCTTTTTAGAAGATGGCACCGAGTTTGACAGCTCATACCGTAAGGGCATTCCCTTTGAAACAGTATTGAGTGCGCGCCGTGTGATTCAAGGCTGGGTACTCGGTTTGAAAGAGATGCGCGAAGGCGGCAAACGCAAACTTTTTGTGCCTGCGGAGCTGGGTTATGGCGAACGCCAAGTGGGCGAAATGATTCCAGCAAACTCTAATCTGATTTTTGAGATTGAGCTGTTAGAAGTGCTGAACAGAGATGATTAAGGCTCTTTAGCCAAACCCCAAAGCAAAAAGGTGATGCCAAATGCATCACCTTTTTTATTGAGCAAGTTTAGCGCCCTACGCTTAATCCTGCACTTATCGTACCTATACCTACTTACCAAAATTCAGCATGCGCGTCAGTGGCAGCATCGCTTTTTCACCAAGCTCAGTGTCCACGGTGATCTCTTGATCACCTGTTTTCAGCACTTGCTCTAGGGCGTCTAACTCGTTCATCGCCATCCAAGGGCAGTGAGCACAGCTACGACAAGTCGCGCCCGAACCGGCAGTAGGAGCCTCTACAAAACGCTTATCTGGGCACTGTTGCTGCATTTTGTAGAAAATGCCACGGTCTGTTGCCACAATAAAGGTGCTATTGGGCATGGTCTTTGCGGCATTAAGCAGTTGAGAGGTTGAGCCCACCACATCAGCCACCTCTACCACTGAAGCCGGAGACTCTGGGTGAACCAGCACAGCAGCATCTGGATAGACTTTTTTCAGGTCTAAAACGCCTTTGGCTTTAAACTCTTCATGTACGATACAAGCGCTGTCCCACAGGAGCATATCAGCACCTGTTTTATTCTGAACGTATCCACCTAAGTGCTTATCGGGCGCCCAAATGATTTTTTCGCCTTTATCTTTTAAGTGTTCAACCACTTCCAATGCAATGCTTGAGGTGACCACCCAATCTGCTCGTGCTTTAACGGCCGCTGATGTATTGGCATAAACCACAACGGTGCGATCAGGGTGCTGGTCACAGAAGGCGCTGAATTCATCAACAGGACAGCCGATATCCAGTGAGCAAGTCGCTTCTAAGGTCAGCATCAAGACGCGCTTTTCTGGACTTAAAATTTTGGCGGTTTCACCCATAAAGCGCACACCTGCCACAATCAAGGTTGACGCAGGGTGATTGGCGCCAAAGCGTGCCATCTCTAATGAATCGGCAATGCAGCCCCCTGTTTCTTCAGCTAGGGCTTGAATGTAGTCAGGTGTGTAGTAATGCGCGACAAGTACCGCATCCTGCTCTTGTAGCAGCTGTTTAATGCGCGCGATTTGTGCGGCTTGCTGCTCTGCATTTACGGGGATATCACCCTGATGCTGACTTCCCAATTGAGAAAGATGCTCTCGAACCAGAGCTTGGTCTTGTTGCGTACTCATGGACTGAACCCAACCCTAACAAAGCATTGCCATAGTTAAGGCAAACCAAAACATAGCAATGCCAATCAATGAATTGTAACGATAAGAGAAGCACTATTACGGGTGTAACCGCTTCTATTTGAGGGCGGAAATACTAGCACAGATTGAACCGGGGTGAGGAGTAAAACTACTGATAAGCCTAAAGCAAGGTATTTGCGGCCCTGCTGCTTTATTATAAATAATTCAGACAAAAAAATAGCCGCATATTGCTATGCGGCTATTTTAGAATTTGGTGGGTCGTATAGGATTCGAACCTATGGCCAATTGGTTAAAAGCCAACTGCTCTACCAACTGAGCTAACGACCCCTTTAGTACTCGCGTATTCTATCAACTCATCCAGAAAAATCAAGCTTTAAAATCAATATGTTATATGATTTATTATGCTTTATACCGCGCTAGCCTTTCATACTCGGATCAGGGGTTTAGCCTGTCATGCTATTTGATTTTTCAAGCAAAAAAAAACCGCATATTGCTATGCGGTTTTTTAGAATCTGGTGGGTCGTATAGGATTCGAACCTATGACCAATTGGTTAAAAGCCAACTGCTCTACCAACTGAGCTAACGACCCTATATCAGCTTATTTATCTTTATAGCACCGTTGGTAGGCAAGCGCATAATAAATAAGTGATTTTAACTGTTGAATGGTGGGTCGTATAGGATTCGAACCTATGACCAATTGGTTAAAAGCCAACTGCTCTACCAACTGAGCTAACGACCCTTCAACATGGGCGCAAAGTATACTGATATATTTTGCGCGCGCAAGTCTTTTTACAAATTTATTTCGTCTGCTCTTGTTTTGGGCGCGAATGCTTGTTCACATTACGGATCGCACGAGTCTTTTTACGCTGACGATCAATCTTCTCACGATTTTCAGTGGTGTCACGTTTGCGACGCTTTGGCAGCCCTGTTAGCTCAGTCAGCTGATCAATCTCTTGCTGTGTTAATTCAATCCACTCACCTGCACGGGCGCGCTTGTCTAAGAAAATACTGCCGTAACGTACACGTTTCAGACGACTTACGGTTAAACCTTGCGATTCCCAAAGGCGGCGTACTTCACGGTTACGCCCTTCCATGATCACAACGTGGAACCATGTATTGATGCCTTCACCGCCAAACTCTTGCACATCGGTGAATTTAGCTAGACCGTCTTCTAGCATTACGCCTTCTACCATATTTTTCACATGCTCTGGCTGCACATCACCCATCACACGTACCGCGTATTCACGCTCGATCTGTTGAGAAGGGTGCATCAAGCGGTTAGCCAGTTCACCGTCGGTGGTAAACAGTAGTAGGCCACTGGTATTGATATCCAAACGACCAATTGAGATCCAACGTTCGCCTTTTAGCTTTGGTAGACGGTCAAATACTGTACGACGACCCTGCGGATCATTACGGGTACACAATTCACCTTCTGGCTTGTTGTACATGATGACACGGCGCGGCACATCTTCTTCTGCGGTCAGTTTGATCTGACGACCATGAATTGCCACCATATCCTGCATACTGACGCGATCACCCAGTGTCGCAGTTTTACCATTAATGGTAATTTCACCACTTTCGATCAGACGTTCCATCTCACGACGTGAACCCATACCGCTACGCGCCAATACTTTTTGTAGTTTTTCTGTTTTAACTTCGTTCACACAAATGCCTATTTTATTGATCAGTGTCGGGTATCAGCGGCTGTTTGGGCGCGTCTACCTCGTCATTTATTTTAAAATCGTCAAGGTTTGGCTCTTCTACTTGATTGAGCCGAGCCTCTAAACGCTCAGATAAAGCGGTAAAAGTTAAAGCAGACTCGTCTTCAGGCGAGTCTGTATTCTGGTTCTGTTTTTGGTTGGCCTCATCTTCAGCATGCTCGGCCAATGCCTGAGCCAACATCTGTCGACGCTTCTCTTCTTGTGCCGCAATCATTTTGGCTTCTTCAGCGGCAATGGCTGCTTGTTGCTGCGCCTCTAAACTTTCGCCTAACGCTCTAATTTCTGAAAGTGTTGGCAGCCCATCGAGAGTCTTTAAATTAAAATAGTCTAGAAACTGTCGAGTGGTCGCGTACATTGCAGGACGACCAGGTACATCACGATAGCCAATTACACGTACCCACTCACGCTCTAATAAGGTTTTCATGATAGAACTACTGACCGTAACGCCTCGAATCTCTTCAATATCACCACGGGTCACGGGCTGCCGATAAGCCACTAATGCCAATGTTTCTAACAATGCTCGTGAGTATTTTTGTGGCCGCTCTTGCCATAAGCGCGAAATTCGATGCCCATATTGCGCTCGCGCTTGAATACGCCAGCCGCTAGCCAGCTCAATCAGCTCTATGCCTCGGCCTTGGTAGTCCTCTACTAACTCACTCAAAACAGTTCGAATAAGGCTACGCGCTGGTCGCTCAAACTCATCAAATATCTGCTCTAGTTGTTCCAATGACAACGGTTGATCTGCCGCCATCAATACTGCTTCGAATAACGGTTTGAGCTGCTCAACCTTCATCCGCTACCTCTTTGTTAACATACTCGCCATCTAGTTCGTATGGGCTTTCTGATTCAAACTCAGCAGCCACTTCATCTTGCCAATCATCATCTGATCCATCACCTTGATCAGGCTGCAAGGTACGCGCACGCACATAAATAGGACTGAAAGGTTCTGTTTGCACTAGATCAACCAGATGGCTTTTCACCAGTTCCATCAGCGCTAAGAAAGTGACGACAACACCTAACCGTCCCTCTTCAACCTTAAACAGGCGTTCAAACAACATATACTGTTGTTCTGACAGTAACTCTAAGATCTGCGCCATACGCTCTCGGGTAGACAGCGGTTCCATTTCGATATGATGGTGCGCTTGCCGATCAACACGTTTTAAAATTAAGGCCATCGCCACCATCACTTCATTCAAATCAACTTCAGGTGGTGGACGATAACTCTCATACTCAGGCACTAGCACTTGAGCTGGAAAAATATCACGCTCTTGCCGTGGTAGCTGATCAAGTTTCTCGGCGGCTTCTTTTAATTGTTCATACTCTTGCAGCCTACGAATCAGTTGCGCCCGTGGGTCTTCGTCGTCTTCATCTTCTGTATTATGGCTACGTGGCAATAAAGAGCGTGACTTAATTTCAGTCAATAGCGCAGCCATCACCAGATACTCACCCGCAAGACCGATTTCTAGCTCCTGCATAAGCTCCATATACTCCATATATTGACGCGTGATATGTGCGACATTAATGGCCAATATATCGAGATTTTGCTTACGGATCAGATAAAGCAGAAGGTCAAGTGGGCCCTCAAATGTCTCTAAAAAAACACGTAACGCCTCAGGAGGAATATAAAGATCAACAGGGACTTCGGTAACGGTTTCGTCACCCACTCGCGCCCAAAATTCAAGTTGTTCAGACGGCACTAAAGCACTCATGAAAATATCCTATGAGTGATTTGAATTGAGTAAAAAACCTCAATAGAGTTTTGAGAGGAAAGGCTTTTCCAGTCAACCGTCACGGCCGTCTGTCTCCTAAATAGCGATGTCATGCAATATTCTGCAAGATAAGAAACGCTGATTCTATACAGACTAATCCCATCTGAACAGTTTAAATTGTGCTAGGAAGCAGGCTGAATCAGGCGCTTTAGCAATAAGCGCTTGATTCAATTATTGAAACCGAAATTTATTGATGACTGTTAAGTCTCACACAAAAGGGGAAATATCACCTTTACCTTCACGCACTATCACAGGTGGTAACTCACGTAAATCCACAACTGAAGTGGCTTCCATTGAACAAGCGCCACCATCAATAATCAGATCGAGTGTGTGTTCTAGCTGTAATCGAATCTCATAAGGGTCAGTTTCAGGCAGTTCTTGCCCCGGTAATATCAAGGTCGTGCTCATCAGCGGCTCACCTAACTCAGCCAACAGCGCCAAGGTGATTTTATGATCAGGAATACGCACACCAATAGAGCGGCGTTTGGGATGCAACAGTAAACGCGGCACCTCTGTAGTGGCATCCAAAATAAAGGTATAAGCCCCCGGCGTATGTGCTTTGAGTAGGCGATACACCGCATTGTCTACCTTGGCATAATTGGAGATATCTGACAGATCACTGCACACCAAAGTAAAATTATGCTTTTGATCCAATTGACGAATACGTTTGATAGTCTCAATGGCTTTTTTATCCGCCAATTGGCAGCCTAGGGCATACCCAGAATCTGTTGGATAAGCGATGACACCGCCCTTGCGAATAATTTCAACCGCTTGGCGAATTAAACGCTCCTGAGGATTCTCAGGGTGTAATTGAAAGAACTGACTCATGATATTTCCTTACTTGATAAACTTAACGAAGAGCCAACTTGATTCTTCAACTTGCTGCAAAATCGTTCATGCATATGCATTTTGTGTCTAGTGTTCCTGCCAGTCTAGCCACACCGGTGCTACAGTTTCTGGTAATGCACTAAATTTACCCGGCAGCTGCCACTGGGTCACAAAGTGAAAGTCACTGCCTGAACTGGCTTTTAAATCATACTCTTTAGCCAGCTGCGCCATATAGTGCGTCTGGTCATGGCTTTGCATACCAGAAACCACTTCCATCGCATCACCACCACAAGTTTTAAAGGCTTTTAGTAGTGCGCGACGCTTCATATTGGTCATTTTATAATGCAATGGGTGAGCCAACACAGCTTGACCACCTGCGGCATGAATCCACTGCACAGCCTGCTCAATTTCGGGCCAAAAGCTTTTTACATCCCCTTTTTTACCCGCTCCCAAGTATTTTTTAAACGCTTCTTGTGGATGATCAACCAGCCCCTCTGCCACTAAGACAGCTGCAAAATGAGGTCGACCAATTTCACCACCATTAGCCTGTTGTGCCGCTTTTTCAAATAACTGCTCAACACCTAAACCAGACAAACGTTCTGCAATTAACTGTGCACGCTGTAAACGCGAGTGCTGTTGAATAGCCAAACCCTCCAGCAGATCCGGCTGATGAATATCCAAGTTTAAACCGACAATATGAATATTTTGCTTACTCCATGTGGTAGAGATTTCAACACCCGCAATCAGATTAATCCCTTCAACCAATGCCGCTTTTTGTGCTTCTTCAATACCCGATACCGTATCATGATCGGTAAGCGCTAAGGTATGTACGCCCTGTTTGGCTGCTAAAGCAACCAGCTCGCTGGGTGTTAATTTACCATCTGAACAAGTAGAGTGGCTGTGCAGATCAAAACCTGACCAGTATCGATTCATAACTTACCTTTGCTGAGTTACAGAACCCATTTTTAGATCACAGGTCTATAACAGATCGCAGGCCAGCTGAAATAACATAGACTCTTGTCTGTTCTCAGCCTGATACCTGTAAAAAAAACGCTCGACGTGCGAAGATTGCCGTCATCCCATAAGTATGAAAGACAAGTGCCTATAACACCATGAAATTACTTTTAGATTTTTTCCCCATCGCCATCTTCTTTGGCGTTTACCATTACACCAAAGACATGATTTTGGCGACTGCGGTGCTAATTCCGGCCACCATTTTACAAGTACTGATTGGCTGGTATAAAACCCGAAAAATTGAAAAAATGCACATCATCACCTTAGTCCTCATCATTGTGATGGGCGGGGCTACGGTACTGTTACAAGACAAAACCTTTATTCAATGGAAGCCTACTGTAGTGAACTGGTTATTTGCAGCGGCTTTTGCTGGTAGCTATATCATTGGCAAAAAGCCCCTGATTCAGCGCATGATGGGTGCTCAAATTGAATTGAGCCAACCGCTATGGAACAAACTCAACGCCTATTGGATTGCGTTCTTCCTACTGATGGGTGTCGTCAATATTGCAGTGTTTACTTATTACAGCGAAGAAGCTTGGGTCAACTTTAAGCTCTTTGGTATGTTAGGTTTAACTTTGATATTTATCGTCGCCCAAGGCATTTGGCTTACTCGCCATATCAAAACAGACTCAACAGAACAATCTGAGCGCGATGTTTAAGCGCTATATAGAAATACACTGTTGATTAATTGATTGAAAAGCCCACTTTTATTTGGCTATTTTTTAGCGGTTTTGGAGATTTCGTTATGTTGTATGCTTTTATCTGTCAGGACAAAGAAGGCACACTAGAGCAACGTATGCAGGCACGTCCTGATCATCTTGCACGCTTACAGCAGCTACAGCAGGAGGGACGGTTAATTATTGCAGGTCCACACCCTGCCATTGATAGCGAAGACCCAGGTTCCGCAGGTTTTACAGGCAGCTTAGTTGTGGCTGAGTTTGATTCTTTAGAGGCTGCACAAGCATGGGCAGATGCAGACCCTTACTTCAGCGCTGGCGTTTATGAGAAAGTAACGGTTAAGCCTTTCCGCAAAGTACTGCCTTAAATGAAAGTACCCTATTAAATTAAGACTTATCTGCCAAGGATGGCCTGTCACTGATCACAAACCAGTCATACCCATAATTGTAGTGTTATCGTTACAATCATAGTCCTGTCACTAACATGGCAATATATCAAATACAACCAATTGTATTTATTGATATTTTTTAACTTGCCAACAGAATCTGTGGATAACTTTGTGGATCAGATCAGGACAGATTCTCTGACAGCCTATTCCCTAACGTTAAGGCTCAATCTGTTTATTTTTTAACCACCTTTTTGCTTTCGGATCACAACGTGCTCAACAATCAAAATCACTATCAGGTTTTACAACATGCCAAGCTCGACTGGGATGAAAATGCTTTGCCCTTATCGAGTGAGTTTGATGATGTGTACTTCTCGAAAGCCAGTGGTTTAGATGAAACGCGCTATGTGTTTCTGCAACACAACCAGTTGCCCGAGCGCTGGCAAAACTTCGATTACAGCGCAGGACAAAGCTTTGTTATTGCCGAAACAGGCTTTGGTACAGGTTTAAACTTTTTATGTGCGTGGCAAGCTTTTCAACAAACTGCACCTGAAACAGCAAGCCTGCATTTTATCTCTGTGGAAAAGTTTCCGCTGCGGTTAGACGATCTAAAAAAATCGCTCAGTTTATGGCCTGAACTACAGGTTTTTGCAGAACAATTGATCGAAGCTTACCCTCTTCCCATTGGCGGCGTACATCGTCGTCACTTTGCAGAAGGCCGCGTACAGTTAACCTTATTGCAGGGTGATGCCAGCACACTATTTTCAAGCCTTGAAGCCAAAGTAGATGCTTGGTTTTTAGATGGTTTTGCACCTGCGAAAAATCCAGAAATGTGGACAGATGAGCTTTTTCAGGCCATACGCCGTTTAAGCGATCACGGTACTACCGTTGCCACATTTACCGCTGCGGGTATTGTTCGCAACGGATTAAAAGCGGCAGGCTTTGACGTCAAAAAAGTGAAAGGCTTTGGTCGCAAGCGTCACATGGTCTGTGGTGAATTGATCATCAAGAATGGGCAACCTGTGCAAACAATAAACCCAGCACCTGATGTAATACCAATCGAACCACTCCCATTGGCACAGCCTTGGCGTACAACACCTTGGTTTCAGCCGCCCAGTAAAAGCCAAATAACTAAAACATTACATTGTGCAGTTATCGGTGCGGGCATTGCAGGCACCACAAGCGCGCAAGCATTAGCGCGCCAAGGTTATAAAGTCAGTTTAATAGATCAGGCCACAAGCGCGGGTAGTGCAGGTTCAGGGAATCGTCAAGGGGTGCTTTATATCAAGCTGGGTACAGAGCCATCCCCCCATAGCCAGTTTTATTTATCAGGCTTTGAGTTCTCAAGGCACTATTTCCAGCGTTATGCACAACCCGAAAATTGGCAAGCCACTGGGGTTTTGCAACTGGCAACTGATGATAAAGAGCAACAGCGTCAACGTAACTTTTTACAACGCAACACCTTACCAGAACAGCTGCTTTACGCTGTGGATACAGCACAGGCCAGTAACTTAGCAGGAACAGCACTGGGCACTGGCGGTTTATTCTATCCCAATGCAGGCTGGGCAAAACCTGCACGCTTATGCGAACAGTTTAGCCTGCATCAAAATATTGAGTTCCTTACCAACTGCACTGTAGATCAGTTGCAGCCCTGCGAACAAGGCTGGCAGCTGCTCAACGCTGCCGGAGAGGTGATAGTTGAAGCGCAACAGGTTGTGATCGCCTGTGCAGCCAGCGCCAAAAAGTTCAGTCAATGTGCTTGGCTACCCATAAAGTCAATTCGTGGGCAAACCACCTATATTCAGACTCAGAGCAACAGTCCAATCCTGAAAACTGTTGTCTGCCACGAGGGTTATATAGCCCCAGCTATTGACGATAAATTATGTATGGGGGCAAGTTTTAATCTGCGGGATGAAACAACCGAACTACGCATGTCGGATCAAGTTGATAATCTGGCGATGATTAAAGATGCAATGCCTGCTTTTTACCAAGCCCTTGAAGACAGCCAAACCGATATAACAAGTTTAAACGGCAAGGTCGGCTTTCGTTGTGCCAGCCCAGACTACTTACCCTTGGTGGGCCCTTTGCCTATTTATGATCAGTTTATCGAAAGTTATGGCGCACTACGCCAAGATGCCAAAGCAATGCCTGATACCGCGCCAAGCTATCACCAAGGTTTATATCTAAATATTGGTCATGGCTCACGGGGCTTAGCCAGCGCACCACTGGCAGCAGAAATGATTTGTAGCTATATCACAGGGCAACCTCAGCCCCTAGAAAGAGAGTTGCTCAACGCTCTACAGCCCAGTAGATTTATTATTAAAAGCTTAATACGCAAAAAAGTTTAGGCCATCAAAACGGAGTAGGCTCCGTGAAACATCATGCAATAATATGAGGTGCTACATACCACCTCATATTCTCCAATCAAGCCTTCACGAACCGAGTGCCGCTAACCTTGTGAAATCGCTTTCATCGAGCGTTCTGGCGATTTTGATATGCGCCAACTCTGGCAACATCAAATTCAGCTCCTCGCTGTAGCTGTCATTAATGGCCAGTTCATTGGTCAGTAATCGAATCACAGGACGTGCCCGATTTTCAGGGTTAATCGCTGTCACCAATGCCACTTGATTATCTTCTAATGCGACCATAGAACCCGGAGGATAAACCCCTAGCGCTTTAATAAACTGCTGTACCAAGCTGGCATCAAATAGCTTTGAGCGCCAACTGTACATTTTGGACAATACCTGTGTTGGACTGGCCGCAGCACTATAAAAACGCTCTCGCGTCATCGCTTCATAAGTACTGGTAATACCTAGAATTCTCGCCAGATAAGGGATCTTATCGCCTTTTAAGCCTTTGGGATAACCTGAACCATCATAACGCTCATGGTGGCTACCAATAATATCCCTAAGCTCACGAATACTGGACAGCTCATCGTGCAAACCAACAAAGCTCATACCTTCAATCACATGGTATTCGATGGCTTGTTTTTGGGCTTTATTCATCGGCCCTTGATGAGTCAATAAATACTCTGGCACTTTTAACATGCCAACATCATGCAACAAAGCACCTAAGCCAAGCACATGGATTTTATGGCTATCAAGCTGTAAATATTGCGCAAAAGCGATGGTCAAAATACAAACGTTAACTGACTTCTCAGCCAAAGACTGCTCTTTCTCTTTTAGGCGAGACAACAAAAGTAAAGAAGCCGCATCATTCAATGCATCATCAGCCAAGCGCTTAACCGCATCGGTCAGCTTTTTACAGCTCACTAATTTACCTTCACCAATACGTGTGAAAACGTCTTTGATTTCATCCACACAAACCGCAATGTTGCTTTCAATATGCTGCAACTCTTTGCGGCTTAAAAGTTCAGGCGCAGCCAGCAAACCTGTTCTTTTTTCGATTGGAATCTCTTCTTTTGGCTCTGGCGCTTGCTCAATTTCTTCAGTTTCTTCGACTACTTTAACTTCAGCAGCAGGTCTTCGCCGAAAATGAGCCAAAGATGCAGGCGTTGAAGCCATGACATCAATCACAACGCTTTTACAGCACTCTTGTAGTTGCTGTAGCTCTTTCTGGGTATTGATGGTGAACTCTCGACGCCAAAATGGCGACTGTAGCCAGCTCACATCCAGTTCAACAACCCTCATGCCAATACGGACATGGGTTACAGGTATTTTTTTTCGCATAATAAATCAGCCCGAAGGCCTTCCTTGGTATCGGTATTAGAAGAGTGGTAAGTCACCCTTATTTATTTTTATTTTGGGGATAGTTCAGTGTAGGGTTAAATAAATGGCTATGCAGTAATCACCATTTCCTTACACCAAACATGGCTATATGAACAGTTCACACACTGTGCCAACCTTTCACCTATTGATACATCTAAAAAAAATAAATACAAGTGTTTTGCTAGTTATAACGACACCTTTACCAAGTTTTTTATTTAGAGATGACAAATCGTCAAAATTGGTCTACGAGGAAGGAATATGTTGAGCAATCAGATCGGACTTTGGCTTAATCGTGTTCGCTACACAATTTACACGCCAATTTACAACCTTGTGATTCAAGCCCTGCAAAAAAGCAGAGCTGAAGCTATTTCTCGTTTAGAGATTCCCCCCAAGGCGAAAATATTGATAGTAGGCGCAGGGACTGGCAAAGATTTGGCATTTCTGCCCAAGGATGCTGAGATCAGTGCAATTGATATCACCCCCTCTATGTTAAGCCTACTCAAAGCAGAAGCGCTACGCACAGAACATAATGTACAAACTGCCGTGATGGACGCCGCACAGCTAGACTATGGTGATGAAAGCTTTGATCTGGTTTTACTTCACTTAATTTTAGCCGTTGTACCCAACCCCACAGGCTGTATCACCGAAGCCAGTCGTGTACTTAAAACAACAGGGCAAATCTCTCTCTTTGACAAATTTGTACCTGAAGGGCAAAAGGCTAGCCCGTTAAGAAAACTAGCCAATTTAATTACGCGCGTGCTGTTCTCCGATATTTCTCGCAGTGCAGAGCCTTACTTGCAACAAGGTCAGTTAACCAAAGTCAGCGACCAGCCTGCATTTTTAGGCGGGCAGTTTCGGCATATTGTGGCCAAAAAAGCTTAAGTGCTGACTGTTTTTGCTAAGAAACGTTGCGGTATTTTAGCAAAAATCAGTAAGTTACCTAATATTACCAAACTGAATCCAACTACAGACAATGTCGTCCACTGATAACCTTCATAAAAGGTTGAAACCGTTAAGGCGACAGCAGGGAACATCACCGTACTGTAAGCCGCTTTGTCGGCACCAATGCGCCCCACCAACATTAGATAACCTGTGAACGCAATCACCGTACCGGGAATCGCTAGGTACAACAGCGAATAAAGATAATCTGGGTTACTGCTAAATTTAAACTCAACACCTTGCACAGACGCCACAATGCTCATCACCAACACACCGTACAGCATGCTCCATGCATTGGTTGAAGGCGGTCTAAGCCCTTTTTGTTGATGACGCACCGACACCATATTACCGCTAGAGAAGAACCAAGTACCCAGTAGCGCTAAACCTATGCCCATTAACACCTCAATGTTAAAACCGTCTGAGTTGATTTCAGGCCAAAACAGCAAACTAATCCCCATCAAGCCCACCAACGCCCCTAAAACGGTGCTCAAAGTAGGGGTTTTGCCAAACCAAATACGGTTGTTGATCACATTCATCACCGTCGCCATCGAGAAAATCACCGAAGCCAAACCGCTGCTGATATAACCCGTAGCCGTGTAGAAGCAATAGAAATTAAAACAGAACAAACAACAACCCTGCACCACACAGAATAAGTGATCGTTCCGATTCAGAGGTTGTAAACGACGACTCAGTAGCAACAGCGCAAATAGCACCACACCAGCCAAACTAAATCGATAAATAATAGAAGCCTGCACCGCCACTTCGCCCAATTGAAGCTTAATAGCAATCCAAGTGGTGCCCCAAATTAAAACAGTTGATAGATACAAACTGATATTTAGCATAATACTCACTCCAAAGAACCAGCATTATTGTCGCTGGCTGAGCATTCTCCCAAAGTCACTTTGACCTGACTTTCAGATTCCTGCGGCTTTTATAGATTCTTGCGCTTTTTTTCAGAGCATATTGCTTGGTTATCCAGACCGCAGTAGCATGCAGAGTTCTTACTCTATCTATTCCGTGGGCTTATCGTGTCTGAGTCTCTAAATCCTATGCTGTCTGAACAGTCGCTTTCTGCGCCAGTATTTCACTGCCTTTCCCGTACACAAGCCCGTTTGGAAAACCATACGGCGTTGTACGAAGGGGTTAGTGCAGCTATTTGGCAGAGAGAAGAGTCCGCACTCACCCGCTACCAACATCCGGGGCACCACACCCTTAGCTGCTACTTAGATGGCGGACAAGATATTCGCCGCTTATACCCTAGCCGCAGCATCAGCGGTGGCGCGCCGGGGCGCATCTGCTTAATGCCTGAAGACCATGATTCCAACTGGGATGTGAACGGCAAAATCCGCTTTATGCACCTGTACTTCTCAGAACAGCATTTGCGTCACTTAGCAGGCCGTATTCAAGATAAAGGCAGCGACCACTTGGTCTTACAAGACCTGACCTTTATTGACGACCTATGGATCAGCCGCCTGTGCCAACAGATGATGATGCCGCTGAACTGGCAAGATAACGCCGACCAAATGATGCTCAGCAGCGCCAGCGATATGCTAATGGTGCATCTGCTGAAACACTATTGCAGTGATTACAAAGGGCTGCCAGAAAGCACAGGCGGTTTATCGCCTTATCTCAAACGGCAGATGATTGACTATATTGAACAGCACCTTGATCAACCTCTCACCTTGCAAGAGCTGGCGGCCTTTGCTCAACTGAGCGAGTACCACTTTGCGCGAATGTTTAAACAGTCTTTGGGCGTAGCACCGCACCAATACGTGACGTTAAGGCGCTTAAACTTAGCCGCATACTTGCTGAGACAGTCTAATAGCAGCTTGGCGGATATCGCCCTGCGTTGTGGCTTCTCAAGCCAAAGCCACCTCAGCCAGCGTTTTAAAGCACACTATCATGTGACCTTAGCGGAATATCGGAAGGGGCATTGAGCCTATATCAATCGGAGCTGTTATGAAAAACTCAAATATTCCTTTTCAAACCATAGACTGGAAAAATGTGCCTAGAACAGAGCATAAGGGCGAAACAGGAACCGCATATTGGCAAACAATGCAATTTGAGGGCTTAAGAGTCAGATATGTTGAATATTCAGAAAACTATAAAGCTGACCACTGGTGTGAAAAAGGACACATCGTGTATTGCCTTGAAGGTGAAGTGATCAATGAGCTTAAAGATGGCACCCAATCCATTTTGCGTAAAGGTATGTCATATATTGTTTCTGATGATTTAAGCAGCCATCGTTCAATAACTGAACAGGGTGTTCATTTGTTGATTATTGATGGTGATTTTTTGAAATCAAATATCTAATCAGGTCAGAAAAGAAACAGTACAGATATTACGAACAACTGATACGACTTAGCACCGAAACCTTGATCAATAGCAAAGTGTTAAGCGCTTCAGGTATAGCCCGAGGGGTGATTATTGCTAGTACAGCAGAAAACAGGTAAAAGAGAGCTTTATTAGAAAAAAATAGTGAACCAAGCGAGCGACTTAGGCGTGGAACAAGCCAGAAAATAGCGCGTAGATAAGCCACAGGTTGACAGGGAAAACATCGAGTTAAAACGCAAATTCCCTAGAGTCCTGCGGCCGTTCAACAAACGGTTATAGCCATGGTTTCGCCATCTGTATAACCGATTAATAGTTAAGCACATTAAGGACTGGCATACTTGAATCAATACAAGTTACGAAAAATGACTCTGTCATCTAATTTTGAATTAGAAATTAATGAGTCTAAATACTTAAAATTAAAGTCATCGAGAGACTGCTTGTCTGGTGCATTTTCAATTGAAGAAAAGTACGACCTCCTTATATCTAACTTCCTTGAGTTAGAAAAAGAATGCTTGAATATTACATGTGAACACATGCTTAAAAACAATGATGGCTATTCAGATTTCTTTGACATTAGAGCTAGACTCAACCGTAGGGTCGTAAACCTTTTAACAGCTTCAAGATTGTATATGGATCATTTAGGGCAACACGTAAAAGCTTGTTTGGTAGAAAAAGGCAGATGTAACGATGTAAAAGCGTTGTTCTCTTTGGAATATGATAGCTGCTTTGAATACCGATTTATGGAAGCACTACGAAATTATGTGCAGCACAGAGGCTTGGCGATCCATTCAAATACATTAGGTAGTTCTTGGACTTCAATGAATAAAAAAAATGGTGAGCTAGAGTACAAAAGTTGTATATTTACTCATAAAGATGAAATTTCTTCAGATAAATCGTTTAAAAGAACTGTCGCAAATGAAATGCCAGAAAAAGTAAACATATTACTAGCTTCACGTAAATATATTAGTTCAATTAGTAAAGTTCATGGAGAACTTCGACAGCTAATCTCGGATAATGTTATAACATCTCGAAATATCATTTCAGAACAAATAGAATGTTTTAAAAAACAAAGTGGCGATAACTCAATCGCGCTTGCTGCACTAAAAATCAATCAGGATAATGAAGTCATAGAAAGAGTAAATATTATACTTGATTGGGATGATGTGAGATTGAATTTAGAAAATAAAAATAAATTACTATATAGTCTTGGTCAAAGTTATGTAAGCAGTAGTGCTTATAACAAGCCAATTAAGCGAAACTAAAAAAGTTTGCTCAGTTCGAGGGTGAATCAACAAACAATCACTGCTAGCACTATTTTTTATTTTAAAAAAAACCGTCTCTTTAAGGAGACGTTACTATAGTAGAATGATGAAAATATCGGAAAGCTAGGTGATTTATGTTGAAGGTTATAGATGTCGATTTTGTCTCAGGTCATACATTAGCGCTAACGTTCAATGATGGCTACCAAGGTCATGCCGACTTGTCGGTGTATTTCACAAAAGCGCCTTTTTCTGAAGTTAAAGACTTTAAACGCTTTTCTTTAACCGCTGATGGTTCTCTAAATTGGAGCGGTAAGGAGTTATCTGCGGCGACGCTTCGTGATATTACGAAAGGCTCACAGACGCCCTCTGTTGAACTCAGCTTTAATGTTCAAGAGATGGAGGCTGTCATCAAACAAGCATCATGGGAGTCGATGATGGAAGGCCGCCCAGATATTTTGCAAGCGGCTATCCGCGCTTATGTTGAACAGTTTGGTCATAGTCAAGTGATCGCAAAAGCAGGCATAAAAAGCCGCACAAGTGCTTACCGTTCATTAAAGCCAGAAACAGCGCCAAACTTTGGTACATTGGTTCAGTTAGGGCATGCCGTTATTGAACTGGCAAAAGACCAACTCTCCGTAAGTAAGCTGCCACATAGATAATCTGTATTTACCCCCGCTTCCAGCGGTGATATTTCTCTACACAAGCCAACATGTTCCGCTAACTGTACAAGTTGGTTGTTTAGCCCTACACTTGTCTTATTAAACGTACATGTGGAGGTTTTATGAAAATTGTATCTTTTACCGAAGCTAGAAATAGCTTGAAGAGCGTTTTGGATGCGGTGGTTAATGACGCAGATACAACCGTGATCACACGTCGTGATTCTGAAGATGCCGTTGTGATGTCTCTGGATTACTACAATAGCTTAATGGAAACGGTTCATTTGCTTCGCTCTCCGGCAAATGCTGAGCACTTACACCGTTCAATTGCTCAATTTAAAGCGGGTAAGGTGAGCCAAAGAGATTTAATTGATGAGTAGTCGTTTATTATCTTGGACTGATGAATCTTGGGGCGATTATGTTTATTGGCAAACACAAGACAAGAAAACACTTAAACGTATCAATAAACTCATCACGGATGTTCAGCGTTCTCCTTTCGAGGGCATCGGTAAACCTGAGCCACTAAAAGAAAACTTATCTGGTTTTTGGTCGAGACGAATAGATGATACGAATAGGTTAGTTTATGCGGTTGATGATAGTGCTATCACGATCATTGCTTGCCGTTATCACTATTAATTTAGGTATTGTATCCTGCACAGGATGGCGTACAGAGTCACTCTAAGCCACTACCCCAACAGCTTCACCCCCGCTTCCAGCGGTGATATTTCTCGACCCAAGCCAATAGCTTCTGCGGGGCATGGGCTTTTTTCCACTCCCCTGCGGCAAACTTGTTGGCCTCTGCCAATGTTGGATAGGTGTGAATAGTGCCAAGAATTTTATTCAGCCCAAGGCCATGTTTCATCGCTAATACGTACTCGGCCAATAAATCACCCGCATGGGTGCCGACGATGGTCACGCCGAGAATTTTATCCTTACCCGGCACGGTGAGCACTTTTACAAACCCCTCGTTGCTGCTGTCGGTAATGGCACGGTCTAGGTCGTCGATACCATAACGGGTGACTTCAAAGGCGATGCCGCGCTCACGGGCTTCGGTTTCTGATAAGCCTACGCGGGCAACCTCTGGGTCAATAAAGGTTGTCCAAGGGATCACCGAGTAATCTGCTTTAAACTTTTTCCACTCACCAAAAAGGGCATTTACGGCGGCGTACCACGCCTGATGAGCCGCAGTATGGGTAAACTGATATGGCCCTGCCACGTCGCCTGCGGCGTAGATATTGGGGTATAGGGTTTCTAAATAGTCATTCGTAATCACTGTGCGCTCTGTTTGAATACCCAGCTCTTCTAAGCCGTAGCCTGTTAAACGAGCCGTGCGGCCTACGGCACAGATCAGGCGATCAAACAGGATCACCTCTTCCTCACCTGCGGCATTTTTCACAATCAGGCGTTTCTCTACAGTACCTTTATCTTCCAACTGCTCACAGCGTATCGCTTCGTAACCTGTCATCAGGCGTACACCGCTTTTACGCAGGGCTTGGGCGGCAAGCGCTGAAACCTCTGGGTCTTCCCGCATCATTACGCGGTTATTACGCTCCACCTGAATTACGTCACTGCCCAAACGGGCAAAACTTTGTGCCAGCTCACAACCGATAGGGCCACCCCCTAGGAGCACCATGCGCTTGGGAATCTCATCCTCTTTCGCCAGTGTTTCCCATAGGGTGTCGCTGGTGAGATAGCCCACTTGTTCTAATCCTTCAATAGAGGGCACAACAGGCTTGGCACCCGCGGCAATCACTATACTGCGTGCCGTTAATCGTTGTGTACCACCCGCATTCAGCTGAATCTCCACCGTCCAAGGGTCGATCAGTTTGGCGTAGCCTTGCAGCACTTCAACCCCTAGTCCGGTGTAACGCTCAACGCTGTCATGGGGTTCAATGGCGGCAATGATAGTGTGGATACGCTGCATCACTGCTTTGAAGCTGAAACTTGGCTTTACGGCGTTCAAACCATACTGATCCGCATGGCGCATCTGCTCGGCCACCTTGGCACTTTTAATCAGTGCTTTACTGGGCACACAGCCGTAGTTGAGGCAGTCACCGCCCATTTTGTTGGCTTCAACCAAGGTCACTTTAGCTTTGACTGCGGCGGCAATATAAGCGCTGACTAAACCAGCGGCACCACCGCCAATCACGATCATATTACGGTCGAACTGCGAGGGTTTACGAAAGCGTTTATACACACGGCGCTTCTTGATCTGCGCCAGCAACTTATTGGCGATAAGAGGAAACACACCCAATAGGGCGAAAGACGCGATGAGGTTGAACGATAAGATGCCAGATAAACTCTCTAGCTGCCCCAACTGAGTCCCCGCATTTACGTACACCAATGTACCGGGCAACATACCCAACTGGCTTACCCAATAGTAGGTTCTGGGTTTGATGGGGGTTAATCCCATCAGTAAGTTCACCAAAAAGAAAGGGAACACAGGCACAAGTCGCAGGGTGAATAAGTAAAAAGCCCCTTCTTTTTCAATACCTTGATTGATCGCCTGCAAGCGCTGCCCAAACTGCTTTTGTACTTTGTCTTTAAGTAGGTAACGCGCGGCCAGAAAAGCGACCGTCGCCCCAATGGTGGAAGCAAAAGACACCAGCACAAAGCCCCAAAACAAGCCAAAAAGTGCGCCAATGCCTAAGGTCATAATGGTGGCACCCGGCAGTGATAGCGCGGTAACCAGCACATAGATGATAAAGAAACTGAAGGTTGCTAATAAGGGTGAATCTACCAGCCAGTCTTCTAATTGATTGTGACTGGATTTTAGGCTTTCAAGGGTAAAAAACTGATTGATATCGAAGGCAAAGAAACCGACCACTAACGTCAAAATCAGGCCAAAAATAATACTCTTTTTCATAAACTCTGCGACTATTCATCATGGGTTTATTTACTGTACGCAATAACCTAACAAAGAGATGCAAAAATGCCGGATCAGTGTCCGGCATTTTGTAAACGTTTGCTGTATTCGCTTTGGGTTAGCACAGTTACCGACTGCGTAACCGGATCAAAAACAATCACAAGCAGCCCTTTTATCAACTGTTGTTTTACCTGTAAAACCCAGTCTTCTAAACCCTGATCAACTGTTGTGGTGTCATAGCCCTGACGTGTGACAAAATCCTCTAACAAACCTTGCAGAGCATCCGCTGATAACTCTTGGTAGGGTACTGCAATCATTTAATAGCACTCGATTAGAACACCCACCAACTGGTATTGCCCTTATTTAAAGAGCTTTTACATCCTTTCAGTTGGTTGTGATATTCGATGGCACGATTAGCCACTTTAGTTGCCACATCCTTGAGCCACTGCTTATTTTGCCAACTTTTCTTATCTGCAAAGCCACTATGGCCTTCGTGATACGCGATATACATGTAGTAAGTGTTATTGCGCTCTAACTGGTTGCGTTTATAGCCCTGATAGTTGTACCAACCGATAAAATCAACCGCATCATGAAAGATTACTCGGCTGGCACGACGGTTACCTGTGCTCTCTTGATACTCTTGCCATGTGCTGTCTAAGGCTTGTGTGTAACCATAAGAGCTGGATTTTCTAGGCCCAGGAATAATCCCCAGAATGGTAGTGCGTTCAGGCTGAGCGTCAGACTGGAACGAAGACTCTTGCTGAATAAACGCCAGTGCAACTGGCACAGGTGTGCCCCAACGTTGTTCCGCTTCTTTTGCTGAGACATACCAGTCAGGATATTGACGAAAAATCTCACAAGCATTTTCGGTATTGTTAGGCTTTGCCACTGCGCAACCATACAAACTGGCTGCTAGCATCAAAACTGCACCCAAACGAAGGGGCCGTTTTGCAAATGCCCATAATTCTATTGTGTGAGATTTTATAGTCATATCAATACCTTGATTTAATCCTGTAGCACGGGTGCTTCCTGTTGAGCCAACAATGCTAATAAACCTGCTTCATCCAAAACAGGAATACCCAATTGTTCCGCTTTGGTCAACTTTGAACCTGCTGCTTCACCTGCCACAACTAGATGGGTTTTCTTAGAAACACTACCCGTTACCTTTGCGCCTAAAGCTTGCAAACGCGCTTTAGCTTCATCTCGGGATAAACTCTGTAAACTGCCTGTTAAGACAATAATTTGCTCTGCCAAAGGCAATGTCTCTGCCGCAGGTTTTGGTGCAATAGCAGGCCACTCAATACCTTCTGCAAGCAGCGCTTTAATAGACTCAAGGTTGTGCGGCTGGCGAAAGAACGTCACCAGATGATGTGCAACAATAGGCCCCACATCAGGCACTGCTAGCAATGCGGTCTCGTCAGCCTCAATCAGCGATTCTAGATTGGTAAAGTGCTGCGCCAGTTGGTTAGCCGTTACTTCACCTACCTCACGAATACCCAATGCATAAATAAAACGGGCTAGTGTGGTTTTCTTGCTTTTATTCAAGGCATCTAACAGGTTTTGAGCCGACTTTGGCCCCATGCGTTCTAAAGCAGCAACCTGTTCCACTTGCAGATGAAATAGATCAGGCAAACCATTCACTAAGTTCTGGTCTACCAGTAGTTCAACCAGCTTATCGCCTAAACCTTCCACATCTAAGGCTTTGCGAGAGGCAAAGTGTTTGATCCCCTCTTTACGCTGAGCGGCACAGACTAAACCACCTGCACAGCGTACAACGGCTTCACCTTCTGCTCGCTCAGTTTCTGAGCCGCAGACCGGACAAACAGCAGGAAATAATACTGGGCTGGCGTCTGCGGGGCGTTTTTCTAGCACTACAGATACAATTTGAGGAATCACATCCCCTGCACGGCGCACTATAACCATATCACCGACCATTACGCCTAAACGCGCTACCTCATCAGCATTATGCAATGTTGCATTGGATACGGTGACACCGCCGACATAAACAGGTGCTAAGCGAGCCACAGGGGTAATCGCGCCTGTACGCCCCACTTGAAACTCAACATCGTTTAGACGTGTCATCTCTTCTTGAGCAGGAAACTTATAGGCAATCGCCCAACGCGGCGCACGAGACACAAAGCCGAGCTGTTTTTGTAGTTCAAAATGATTCACTTTAAAAACAATGCCATCTATCTCAAAAGGCAGCTCATTACGGCGCGCGCCCAAGGCTCTGTAGTAGTCCAAACAACCTTGTACACCGCTCACCACTTGCAATTCAGGATTTAATCTAAACCCCAGTTCGCTCAACTGTTGAAGCATTTCGCTGTGACGCGCAGGTAGATAACCTTCTGAAACTTCACCCATGCTATAGGCACAAAATTCTAAAGGTCGAGAAGCCGTAACTTTGCTGTCGAGTTGGCGTAAGCTACCCGCAGCAGCATTGCGTGGGTTTACAAAAACCTTTTCGCCATTTTCTAGTGCCAAGCGATTTAAACGCTCAAAGCCTGCTTTGGGCATATACACTTCGCCACGTACCTCTAATACTTCAGGCCAGTTATCACCTTGAAGCCTTAGCGGCACAGAGCCGATGGTGCGTACATTCTGTGTAATCTCTTCCCCTGTTTGCCCATCGCCTCGGGTGGCGGCTTGCACTAAAAAGCCTTTCTCATACCTCAGGCTTAAAGCGATGCCGTCTAGCTTGGGTTCACAGGCGTATTCAATTTCAGCCTCAACTTTCAAACGATCTCGAACACGGCGATTGAAGGCACTGAACTCTTCATCATCAAAGGCGTTATCTAGAGATAGCATAGGTACAACATGTTGCACCTGCTTGAATGAATCTAATGCGATACCGCCCACCCGCTGACTAGGGGAGTCTACTTGCACCAGATCAGGAAACTCGGCTTCTAGGGCTTGTAAACGACGCATTAAGCGGTCGTACTCTGCATCAGGAATACTAGGTTGATCCAATACATAGTACAGATGGTTATGGTGGTTTAGCTCAGCACTTAGCTGCGCAATTTCTTCAGCCGCTTGTTGCTGTAAATTCAGATCAGAAGAGGAAGGTTCAGCGGTAGAGAAAAGATCAGGGGTAAACGACATGGGGTGGCTCTGTATCTCTAAAAAGTTAAGGGCCGCATTTAAGCAGCCCTAACCAGTCAATTGAAGTTAGCGTGCGCGCGTGAGCTGCTTGCGCTCAAAATCTTGAATCCGTTGACGATAGTGTTCAATAGTTTGTGGTGTCATAACGCTACGCTGTTCATCTCGTAGTTCACCATTCAAGTTTTTCACAATCACTTTGGCGGTTTCCAGCATATAGGTGAAACACTCTTGGCTGCTACCCGGCGCTGGTAAACCCATAATAAAAGTGACACTAGGCAGAGATAACTCATCGATGTTGTCCATATCGAAAGTGCCAGGGTTCACCGAGCTCAACATAGAAAACTGAATATGAGGGCCACGCTCTGTTTTGAGGAAACGATGAAAAACCTGCATCTCGCCATATTGCATACCGCAAGCTAACGCAACTTGTAAAAGCCTTGGCCCAGAGAAACCCTCTGCATCTTTGCACTTCACATTTAGCACTAACAGCTCTGATGCCTCTGCAAGCTGATTACGCTCATCTTCTTCGCTGAGAAGCGGTTGGCGCTTAACGGGCTTTTCACGTAACACCTCAACTTTTGCCTCAGGCTTAGGTGCTGCTTGTGTTGGAGGTTTTGGTGCAGCCTGTATTTGAGGCTTCGGCTGAGTAAGAGCAGGTTCAGCATTAGCCTGATTTCGTGGTGCTGAACGGGTTAAAGCTTTTGGCTCATAATGATCATGCAGGCTTTTGCGCACTAAAGGACGCTTTTCAACACAAGCGCCTAAAATACGCATTGCCGCTGCTTTTACAGGATCAACCGCTTCAGCTGCTGCTTTAGCCTCTAACTCAGCCTGAGCTTTAGCTTCAGCCGCTAGTTGACGCGCTTGTTCTTGCTCTAACCGAGCCTGCTCTCGCTCATACTCTTCTTGTAAGCGTGCGAGTTTGGCTTCTTGTTCCAACTGAGCTTGTAGCGCTTTTTGCTCTGCGGCGTAGGCTGCCGCCATCGCTTGAGAAACCGCTTGTGCATCTAGCTCATCAGTATCGTCAGCTTCCTCATGAACAACGCTATCCCTTGCAAGCGCATCATTCTCAATCTCTAAATCTAGAGCACTGGCACTGATATAGACCTGTTCATCTGCTTCATGTAGATTCTCTGGTTGTGCTACATCGTCAGGCACTACATCATCAATAGATGCTTCAAAATATGGGTCAGCAGCATATTCTGGCTCCAACTGCTCTTGGTCATGCAGTTCTTGATCATGCATGGCTTGTTCATAAAGTTCTTGCTGAGTTTTATAGCGCCACGGCTGCTCTTCTTGCTCAGGCTCATCAAATTCAGGCTCAAGCTGATCCTCTTGCTGAGAATTCGATACACTTTGGCGGTCATCTGCTAAATCATTTTCTGAAGCTGAGTATTCAGATTGACTCAGAGACTGCTCATACTCCTCCACAAAAGAGGGGCGATAAAGTTCATTTTGACTATCAACTTCTGAGGCTTGATCAGCGTTATCAGAAGACACCGAAACCACCTGACGCAAAACAGGAATAGGATCGTTTTCAAAAACCTCAGGGTCTAGTGTTTTAACGATACGAGCACCACCTTTTGGTAGTTCTCTTTGGATTTCAGCTTCGCGCTCTTGTGCAGCTTGATCAAATTCATGTTGGTCTTTAGAGGCCTTGCGCATACGCCGGATACCATCGGCTATAATAACCAGCACAATTACACCACCAAAAACCATTAGCCACTCACGTAAACCCATGAGGCATATACCCTGCAAGACAGATGATTAATAAGAGATTTCAGACAAATATTGAATTATTTTACGCTACAACGGTTAAAAATCATACATCTACAAGTGCAGTTGCTTCGTCAATATCGACGGCAACAATGCGCGAAACCCCTGGTTCCTGCATGGTAACACCCATCAAATGATCAGCCATCTCCATGGCAATTTTATTGTGGCTGATGTAAATAAACTGAAGATGTGCTGACATTTCTTTTACCATACGGGCGTATCGACCAACGTTGGCATCATCTAAAGGCGCATCCACTTCATCCAACATACAAAAAGGGGCTGGATTTAGCTGGAAAATCGAAAATACCAGTGCGATTGCCGTTAAAGCCTTTTCGCCACCCGATAGTAAATGAATGGTGCTGTTTTTCTTACCCGGTGGGCGCGCCATAATTGACACCCCTGTTTCGAGCAGATCATCTCCTGTCAGGGCCAACCAAGCACTACCGCCACCAAAAACTTTAGGAAACAGCTTTTGTAGCCAGCCATTTACTTCATCAAAGGTTTGTTTAAAGCGCTGACGGGTTTCTTTGTCAATTTTACGAATAGCCTCTTCGAGCATACCCAACGCTTCTGTCAGTTCGGTATTTTGACCGTCTAGATACTGTTTGCGCTCAAGCTGCGCTTCATATTCTTCAATGGCGGCTAGGTTAATCGCACCCAACCGTTTGATTTTTTCTGACACTTCCTCTTGGCGCTGTTGCCAAACTGAGGCGGTTGCATCTTCGGGCAAATCAGTGAGCAAACTTTCAAGATCGCCCCCAATCTCATCTAACTGTTCATTAATACCTTCACGCTGAACCGAAAGCGCCTGCTGCTGCATGCGCATTTTTTCCAGCTCGGTGCGTACACGCTCAAGCTCACGCTCATGCTCACCACGACTTTTTTCTAGCTGACGCATATGATCATTGAGTTGCTGAGTCTTTTCACGCACGGCTAACAGCTGCTCTTCTTTTTCGGTGCGTTGTTCGATCAGCTCATCCAATAAAATTTCGCTGTCTTCTTTAGGCTCTTGAATGTTCTCAAAGCTTTCAATCAACTGCTCACGTTTTTCTAATAAGCGCTCAATTTGTAGCTCTAAACGTTCAACACCACTTTGTGCCAGTTGTTGCTGTCCGGTGAGTTCCTGCTTGCGAAGTGCCAATTGGTGTAGGCTATCTCGCTCGATACGCACAGACTGACGCTGACGCTCATACTGTTCACGGAACTGTTCTCGATCCGTTTGCAATTGCTCTTTTTGCTCGGCAAATTCTTCCGTTTTCTCTAGGGCAATTTGCCAATGTTCACGGGTTTCCTCTTGCGTGATCTCTTCTTCGGCAATGCGCTCTTGTACTTGCATCAGTTCTTCGTTGAGATGACGCTGACGCTCATTGAACTGCTCAAGCTTGAGTTGACGAGTACGAATTTGGCTGTCTAAGTCACTTTTATGCTTTTGTGCCAGCATCCGCTGATCAGCCTGATGAGACACCTGCTGTTCTATTTGTACTTGCTGTTGCTGTAACTCTTCTAACTTAAGTTCTAACTCAAGCAGTGTTTGAGCAGTGGTTTCTTGTTGCTGTAGTAATTGTTCAATTTCACGGCCACGATTCAAAACACCTTGGGCTTGCTGGTTGCCTTTTTGATAACGTAACCAGCCTTTGCCTAGCCAGATGCCGCTTTCAGTGATCACGGAATAGCCTGCAGGTAACTGCGCCAAACGCTGAAAGGCTTGCTGCACATTATCCGCAGTGACGACAAGATACAGCGCCTCAGGCACGGCCCCTTGTATCTGCACTTGTGCGGCTAAGGTTTGTTCAACGGGTAGATTTTGCGCTTGGTCTTGCAGGTGAAATGCGATATTAGCCTGCGGCCAGTGTTCAAGCTGCTGCTCTAAGTGATGAGCCAATTCAGGTAGCTGCAAGCTTTTGCAACTGAGCGCTTGTAGCTGATCAGCCAACACCGTTTCTACCGCCAATGCCCAACGGGGTGTGACCTCTAACTGCTGTGCCAGCTTGGGGGCTTGGTCGAGATTTTGATCCGCTAACCACTGCTGTAGCTGTGGATCATCATCGGCCAATGCGGCTTCTTGCAACGCTTGTAGTGAAGCCAAGCGACCTTGATTGATCTGCTGCTGAGAGCGCGCTTGATCTAACTGCTGCTGTTGTTGACTCAGTTGCTCACGACAATCTTGAAGCTGCTCTTTAAGGCTAAAAGTGCTTTCCTCTAGCTGCTCAAGGTTCAACTCATGCTCTAACGCGCGCTCTTGTAATAGGGCGAGTTCTTCATCTTCTAACTCAGGAGCACTCAGTTCTGCCAGTTGCGTTTGTAAACGCTGCCGACGTTGATTCAGCTCTTGCAGGGTACGGTCATGCTGCTGAATACGACTTTGTGCCAGCTCAGCTTCTCGCTGATACTGTTGGGCTTGCTGATTGAAGTTGTCCCAACGATTTTGCCACGCTTGTACTTGCTCTTCTGAGCTTTCAAGGGCAAGTTCTAAGCTTTCACAACGGGCTTGTTGCAGCTCAAAGTCAGGCAGCACCGTTTCGAGCTGTCGCTCAACCTCTTGCAGGCGCAGTTGATCTTGCTCTTGCTGATAGCGGCTTTCCTGTAGGTTACGATCAACCTCTGCCAAATCAATTTGCAACTGTTGACCACGCTGTTGGCGGTGGCTCATTTGTTGTTCGAGTCGAGTGATCTGATTGCCCAACTCATAAAACACAGCTTGCAGTTGTTCTAGCTGATCATTAGCGGTTTGATGCTGCTGTCGGCTACTTTCAATCTCTGTTTCTGAGCGCCGCAGGGCAAATAGATGTTTTTCAGACTGCTGCTCTAAATCGCCAATCACTTGTACAAATTGACGGATTTGAAAATCCAGATCACGCCAACGAATCGCCCGCAGCTGCCCTTTTAAACGACGATCTTGGCTTTTCAGCTCACGATAGCGCTGTGCGGCTTCAGCTTGACGCTGTAAACGTTGTAGTTGGCGCTCTAGCTCATCTCGAATGTCTTGTAAGCGTTCAAGGTTTTCGTGGGTGCGGCGCATTCGGCTTTCGGTTTCTTTACGCCGCTCTTTATATTTAGAGATACCTGCCGCTTCTTCGATAGTCGCCCGCAGTTCTTCTGGCTTGGCATCAATCAAGCGCGAAATCATGCCTTGCTCAATAATGGCATAACTGCGCGGCCCTAAACCCGTGCCCATAAAGATTTCGGTAATATCTTTACGACGGCATTTGGTGCCATTTAAGAAATAGTTCGACTGACCATCACGGGTTACTTGGCGCTTAAGGGCAATCTCAGCGTATTGGCCATATTGCCCCTGCAAGCTGCCATCGCTGTTATCAAACACCAACTCGATAGAAGCTTGCCCAACAGGCTTACGGGAGGTCGAGCCGTTGAAAATCACATCGGTCATCGACTCCCCGCGCAGGTGCTTGGCGGAGCTTTCCCCCATCACCCAACGTACGGCATCAATAATATTCGATTTGCCACAACCATTTGGCCCGACCACACAGGTCATATTTTTGCTGAACGGCACGGTTGTGGCGTCTACAAAAGATTTAAATCCTGATAAGCGAATACACTTCAGCCGCATTGATGATTACCCATGCAGACTACTGCACTACATCCGTGATAATGATAGATACAACCTCTTGGTGGCTGACGGGATAAGGCCCGCTCATACCTTGTAAATCACCCGCTTGAGGCTCAGGTGTGCCCGCTTTGGTGATACGAGCAGTTAAATTCACCTGCTGAGCACTGGACAAACGTGCCATAGGTGCCACGGCCATAGAGTCATCTAAGGTAATATCAACAGGCAGATCAGCCACTGTAAAACGCGCTGCTGCCAAAGGCATTGGCGGGCCACCCGCAGGTGAGCGTGCAAAAACAAACACCGTGTCTTCAGGCTTGGCTTGCGCTTTTAATGCTTCTGATAAGCTCACTCGAACTTTGATTCGAGGCCCTGTTATTGCAACCTCTACTTTTTCACCCGCTGCTTCTAAGCGGCGCACTGCTTCAGCAACACCTGAGCGCAAGGCACTGGCACTGTTGGGGTCTTGAATGTTTGCCAGCGCTTTCTGCCAAAACTCAATGGCGGTGCGATAATCTGAAGCTTCAAAAGCAGCAATACCACGCAGACCTAACGCCGCAGCTTCATTAGGATCAATACCTAGTGCTTCATCTAATAGGTTGCTGATCTTTGTCGTCATTTGATTGTTTTGCGAGAAGTACAACGCCTGCGCATACTGTGCTAGTGCGACAGCGGTACGGCCCTCAAGCTTAATTACTTTTTCCATCGCTTGTGCAGCTTCGGCAAAACGTCCCATATTCATATAAGTACGGGCTAACAAATACCAGCCGTCTACACTTTCTGGGTTATCACGCAAGCTCTCTTCTAAGCGTATGACCAGTTCATCAACTGAAGGCATATTGCCATTTTGGCGCTCCATCGTCAGTTCAACATGACGACTATTACCAAACTGAAAGTACCAACCTAAAGATCCGATCGTGACCAATGCAATTAGGCAAATACTCAATAGCCAGCTAGGGCGAGTGGCCTTAAGGACAGGGGCATCTTTATCCCCCACATCATCTAACAGCGTTTGTTCAAGCTCAGACTGCATCTGATCAAACTGCTCTGCTAGTAAGTTGCCTTGGGCTTTTTCTGCTTCAAGCTCTGCTAAACGTTGACGATACATCGCCACGTTTTGTTCTGTACGCTCAGCTTCTGTCAACTCTGCGTTTTGATTGTTTTTTCTGAGCAACGGCAACAGCATAAAAAGGGCAGCCATTGCGGTTAATGCCGCTATACCGATCCAAAGTGATGTCATGGGTTATCTCAAATACTCAGTTTTAGCGGCGGCTTTTCTTTTTGCCACTACTGTTAACAGTTTTCTGCTTTAACACTTGGTTTAAGCGTTCACGGGACTGGCTATCCATCGCTTCATCGGCATTAGCTTGCTGTTTGCGGTTACGTATCATAATAACGACGACCAGCAGTCCAATCATGACCAAAATTACTGGGCCATACCAAAGCAGATAAGTTAAGCGATTAACAGGCGGTTCATACAAAACGAAGTCGCCATAGCGCGCCACCATAAAATCAATGATCTGCTCATCGTCAAAACCTTCATGCAGCAGGCGATGAACTTGTATGCGCAGGTCTGAAGCGATGGGGGCGTTAGAGTCGATGATATTTTGGTTCTGGCATTTTGGGCAGCGCAAGATAAAGGCCAAATGCTGATAACGATTACGCAGCTCTTCATTGCTAAACTCAAACGCATCAATGTTTGCCTGCGCTAAACTTGGCAATAGGCTGAACATTAGCAGCAAGAAAGAGCGCGTCCAAAAACGCCCTGTCAGCCCAGAGGGCTTGCTCATTTGTAGTGGGAAAGCTATTGCCATTTCTTCACCTCAGGTAACAACTCTTGCTGCCAAATTTGACGGTCAATAACACCTACAAAGCGGTAACGTATAATGCCTTGTTTATCAACAATGTAGGTTTCAGGTGCGCCATAAACCCCTAGGTCTAAACCTAAACGACCATCAACGTCATATAGGCTGAACTGATAAGGATCCATGTACTCATCTAGCCACTTTAGGGCAGCACCACGCTCATCTTTGTAGTTCAAACCAAAAATGGGAATACCAGTTTCACGGGCAATACGTACCAATTCAGGGTGTTCTTGACGACAAGACACGCACCAAGTCGCCCAAACATTAACCAATGACACTTTACCTTGCAGTACTTGTTCTGTGATCTGTGCTGACTCATCCTTTACTGTGTTCAAAGTAAAAGAGGGAAATGCTTTGCCAATCAAGGCTGATGGCATCTCTCTTGGATCAAGCTTCAAGCCCTGCCAAAAGAAAAAGCCCAATACAAAAAATAGTACTAAGGGTATAAATAAAATCAGACGTTTATTCATGCGGAAGCTCCTGTCACAGCACCAGTGTCCTTATTTTCTGACTCAGTAGCTTGTACGGTTACACCCGCCTGACGCATCGCTTTTTGGCGATAACGCTTGTCAAATGCGGCAAGTAAACCACCTAGAGTCATCACAACGCCACCAATCCATAACCAACGAACAAAAGGTTTATGCTGTACGCGTACCGCCCAAGCACCGCCTTCTAATGGCTCGCCCATTGCAACATAGAGATCTCTAAATAACCCCCAGTCAATGGAAGCCTCAGTCATCACTTGGTTACGAGCGGTATAGCGACGTTTTTGTGGATACAATACAGAGACCAGCTTATCGCCTTCCCAAATACGAATTTCACTTTGCTCTGCGGTCCAGTTAGGACCATCAACATGACGAATATCTGTCAGCTCAAACTGAAACTCGCCCATGGTCACTTTACTGCCAGGCAACATGCGGGCATCTAGCTCTTGGGTGTAGTTCGCAACTAGCGTCATCCCCACAACAGTGATTACAGCGCCTACATGCCCTAACACCATGCCCCAATAGCTACGCCCTAAGCTCATCAGCCCTTTAACATTCCAACCTTTATGCTTAAGCTTGTCGGCGATATCACGCATCTGTGTTAAGAAGATCCACAGCGCCAGCATCATGCCTAAAAAGACATAACCGTTCCATTTTCCACCCATAATAAAAGGTAAGGCTGCACCGGCCACAACACTGATAGCTGCCGACAACCAAACACGCTTGATTAGAGTGCTGCGCTCTGTGTTCTTCCAGCGTGATGCAGGGCCAAGGCCCATAAACACAGCCAGAATACTCATCAAGGGAACGAAGAGTGCATTAAAATACGGTGGGCCAACAGAGATTTTACCAAGGCCCAGCGCATCTAAAATCAGCGGGTAGATTGTGCCCAACAATACTGTCGCCATCACAATCACAAGCATAATGTTATTGACCAGCAAAAAAGCTTCGCGGGACATCCAAGTAAAACGCACTTTGGCTTTAATATCAGGCGCACGCAGGGCGTAAAGCACAAAAGAGCCGCCAATAGTAATCGCCAACAGCGCCAGAATGTAATAGCCACGCTCAGGGTCAGTAGCAAAGGCATGTACAGAGGTCAAAACCCCAGAACGTACAAGGAAAGTGCCTAGCAGACTCAATGAAAATGCAAAGATCGCCAGTAATACGGTCCAGTTTTTAAACACACCACGCTTTTCTGTCACCGCCAATGAGTGCATCAAAGCAGTACCGACCAGCCAAGGCATAAGAGACGCATTTTCTACCGGATCCCAGAACCACCAGCCGCCCCAGCCAAGCTCGTAGTAAGCCCACCAGCTGCCTAGTGCAATACCCAAAGTCAGAAATGCCCAAGCCACACTTGTCCAAGGGCGAGACCAACGCGCCCAAGCGGTATCTAAACGACCACTGATAAGTGCGGCGATAGCAAAAGCGAATGCAACTGAAAAACCCACATAGCCCATATACAACATCGGCGGATGGACAATAAGCCCGAAGTCTTGCAAAAGCGGGTTCAAGTCACTGCCTTCACGAGGAATTTGCGGCAATATGCGGTTAAAAGGATTTGAGGTATGCAAAACAAAAGACAAGAAGCCCACACTGACCATACCCAGTACAGCAACAACTCGTGCCAACATATCTTCTGGCAAACTACGGCTGAATAGTGTGACCGCAAAACTCCACGCCGCTAAAATCCAAACCCATAACAGTAAGGAACCTTCGTGACCTCCCCACACCGCACTAATTTTATAGGGCGTGGGTAACTGAGTGTTAGAGTTGCTCGCCACATAGGCCACAGAGAAGTCATCGGTGACAAAGGCATAGCCCAACATAAAGAGGGAGACGCTGACAAAAAAGAACTGTCCCCAAACCATCGGGGTGCCATAACTCATCCAACCTGTCATTTTCAGCTGAGCGCCCAACAGCGGTACAACCGCTTGAACTAACGCCATCACCAATGCCAGAATCAAGGCGTAATGGCCCAACTCCGGTAACATTAATTCGGTCATATTAACCTCTGTTTGCAGATGGTTTGGCCTTGCGATAAACAAGGCCTAAAAGAGAGATCACTTGCAGTGTATTTATTTCTGACAGCCAGTTATTTCTGATAGTCAGCTGCTGTTTTGCCACTGGCTTTTAGGGCGGCTTCTACTTCGGGCGGCATGTAGTTTTCATCATGTTTAGCCAGTACTTCTACGGCTTGAAAAATACCTTTATCATCCATTGCCCCCATAGTGACAATACCTTGCCCTTCACGAAATAGATCAGGCAAAATTCCGGTATAGCTTACAACAACTTCATGTTTGTAATCGGTTACTGCAAATTGCACTTGTAGACTATCTGGCGCACGCTTTACGCTGCCATCGACCACCATGCCTCCGGCTCGAATACGTTGTCCTATTGGCGCCTCACCATCTGCAATCTGTGTGGGGGTGTAAAACAAATTGATATTCTCTGATAGCGCATACAAAACCAAACCAACGGCGATACCGACCGCTGCGACCATGGCACTGACCAGAATGAGCTTCTTTTTACGTTTTGGATTCATTGAGATTGCTGCTCCCGACGTAGTTTACGCGCTTGCTCTTGTTGCAGCTTGCGCTTGTGTCGTATGGGTAAAATAAAATTGATTACCAACAATAAAATGGTCAAACCATAGGCCAGCCAAACATACAAGCCGTGACCACCCATATTGAGGAATTCAGAAAAAGAATCGAAATACATGGCTATTTACTCAATAAACCCTGAACCCACTGGGTACGCTTTTCGCGCTCTAGAATTTCATTACGGGTACGCATCATCAGTACCGTGGCAAAAAAGCAGTAAAAGCCAATCACCATAATCAATAACGGCAACCACATTTCCATCGGCATGGCAGGCTTTTCTGTCAGCTTGAATGTGGCGGGCTGATGCAAGGTGTTCCACCACTCTACTGAGTACTTGATAATAGGAATATTCACCACGCCTACCAAAGATAGAATTGCACTGGCACGAGCAGCAGACTGTTTACTATCAAAGGCAGACTGTAAGGCAATCACGCCAAAATATAGAAATAGAAGGATTAGCATAGAGGTCAGTCGAGCATCCCACACCCACCAAGCCCCCCAAGTTGGTTTGCCCCAAACAGCACCAGTAAACAGTGCAATAAAGGTCATACTTGCACCAATTGGAGCGCAAGATTTAGCAACCATATCGGCTACCTTCATTTTCCAGATCAAACCAATGGCACCACAAAGTGCCATCGAGAAAAAGATCGACTGAGCTAGAATTGCAGCAGGTACATGAATATAAATAATGCGAAAGCTATTGCCTTGTTGATAATCCTGCGGCGCAAAAGCCAAACTCCAAACAGCACCTACTGTTAAAAGCACAATAGTCGCAGTCGCAAACCAAGGAATCCAGCGCCCTGAAATTTCGTAGAACCACTTTGGCGAGCCCATACGGTGGAACCACGCCCAGAATTTATCAAAAGCCATTTTCAACTCACCCAAATTACTCAGTATTTCATCTGTGTCGACTTGGCACGATTAGCCATTCAGACTAATTTTCAACGCCGCCCCTGCCGCTAAAGGCGCAGAGACCAAAGCCACCAAAAACAGTGCACCTAAAATTGCCAAGTGGCCTGTTACCGCCATACCTTGGCTTGCAGAAATCACTGCACCTGTGCCAAAAATCAACACAGGAATATACAAAGGTAAAATCAGTAACGTCATTAATACGCCAGTTCTGCGCAACCCTACTGTAAGTGCAGCGCCAATTGCGCCAATCAAGCTTAAAGTAGGCGTACCTAATAACAAGCTAATAAATAGCGTACCAAATCCAGCATCGGGCAAAAACATCATCACAGCTAACAACGGTGCCAGAAGCGTTAAGGGCAGCCCTGTCACTAGCCAGTGCACTAACACTTTTGATAAGACCAGTACGGCTAATGGATGTGGGCTGATAACCAACTGTTCTAAAGACCCATCTGCCATATCTTGCTGAAATAGGCTATCCAATGACAATAGCGTTGCTAACAAGGCCGCAACCCATAAAACCCCTGCTGCAATCTGCGCAAGAAATACCGCATCAGGACTAATACCCAAGGGGAACAGGGTTACCGCGATGGTAAAAAACAGTAACGGGTTCACAATATCAGAACGGCGACGAAAGACTAAAAGCAGGTCTCGCTTAAAAGTACCGATAAAGGCACGCCATGAGCTGATCGCATTAGAATCAGTTTGCATTGCAACCGGTTCAGTCATCGTCACCCTCTATTTTTAACTGCACAGTCTGACCCAAATCTATCACTTTAAGTTCAACCGGAAGGGAAAGATTGTGATGAGTAGTAAGAATAACCGCACCACCTTGAGTCGCATGGTCTGCGATTAACTGTTCAATCTCTTTAACACCACCTTGGTCAATGGCAGTAAAAGGCTCATCTAAAATCCACAGCGGCGCAGCTTGTAAGAATAGACGCGCTAAAGCCACGCGACGGTGCTGCCCCGCAGAAAGGGTATAACAAGGTACGTCTTCAAAACCTGTCAACTTCACCTTGGCGAGCGCCTGTCGAATTTGCTCATCACTAGCAGGTCGATAAAGCGATTGATACCAACGCAGGTTCTCTTCTGGCGTTAGATTAAGTTTGATACCTGGGTGGTGGCCGATAAACAGCAGGTTCTCACGAAAATGGTCGGCATTATCATTCACCAACTCGCCTTGAAAACGAATTTCACCTTCGTAGTCTGGTAATAAACCCGCTAACATACGCAGCAGTGATGTCTTGCCTGTACCATTAGGCCCTGCTATTTGCAGCACATCACCACAGTTAAGACTAAAATGAAGGTGACTGAACAATAGGCGATCATCTCGCTCACATGCCAGACCTTGCCCTGAGAGCAACTCTTGCACTGACTTTAACCTTTTTGATGGCCTGCCGATAATAATGATGCTGCCAACAGCGTGGGCCAACGCAAGCTGTCGGTGTGATGCGGCGATAATTAAAATGCTTCAAATAAGTGATAGCAATGAAGCGAGCGCCACTTTACTACGATTCCCTTTTTTGCGCTACAGACCTGAATCAAGGTGTGTACATCAATAAAAACAGGTTGTTATGGTTGATCAAGTACAAAGCCCTCGCGTAGAACAGCCTCAAGCTAGTCTGATAAATAGCGTTCGAGCAACCGTTGTCGGTAGTACAGGGCTGTCTACAGGCCAAACCGCGACAGCTGTTGTACAAAGTGCTGATACATCGGTCAGTACGACTACAGCGCAAACTGCTGGTAGATCAAGCATGGCCAGCTCAACACCCCAGCAATTAGCGATAACTCAGACAGCAAGTCATCAAATAACTGCGGCAGGTAGTACGGCTACTCCTCCAGCTCAAAGCACCACTCAGCAAGTCACGCCACAGTTACAAGCACAGCCTCAACAAGCCTCAACGACTCCGCCCACTGCTCAACAATCTCAGCCAGCGCAAATACAACCACAGCCCTCTCAGGGTAATAGTCAGGCCGCAGTCACAACACAAATACAAACACCTGCACCAAGCTCAATGCCGTCTACCGCAGCAACGCAAACTCCTGCACCAGCGGCAGCACTCACGGCTGAGCAAATTACCCAATTACAAAGTGCGGTAAAAGTACAAATCAACACAACAGGCTTAACCGTTGCGCTGCCGCAATTGAAGTCATTACCGCTTGGCACCCAGATTTTATTACGCCAGCAACCTGGGCAGCTGGTAGATATTTTAAATATACGTCTGCCTAATCAGGCTACAGCAAGTGCCAAAAGTGTACTTGGAAATAATCTGACAACACTGACGCCAACAGCTTCTTCTATAAATAATATAAAACCCAACCTCATCACCACAGAGTTACAACCATCACTGCCGCAAGGAAATAAGCTACAAGATCAAGCTGCACAGATTGCGAAATTACAGGATGCGCTCAGAACATCTTTACCACAGCAACAACCAACCGCTGAGGTTTTATCAAAAATACAGCAGCAAATCAGCCAGAACCCCAACATAAATCGGATTCTCACATCTGAGCTTCAACAGGCTTTAAATACACTCGACCAAGCAAAACTAAAACTCAATCCTAATCAAACGCCCAATATTGCTGAACTCAAACAGGCCATACAGAAAAGTGGGGTTCTACATGAGGCGATGCTACTGCAAGGTTTGTCCCAAATTACAGCAACGACACTTAACCCATTAACCGTTATTCCAGATGACTTAAAAAGTGCATTTTTCCAAATTTTCAGGCACTTAGCTCGTCAAGGTAAAGACGGGAACAAAGATAACGCAGGAGAAAGCAACAAAAATAATAGCGAAAATAGCAAGGCGGAGTCCCAGAAACAGCAAGTAGATCAGCTCCAAAAAACGATTCAAGAAGGCATTGCAAAAATACGCAGTAATCAACTGCACAGTGCTTTATTACAAAAAGGTGCTGATGGTGCACCTGCCGCAACATTACAAACTGTTATTCCAATTTTGTTTAATCAGCAACTTTCTGACTTGCAAATAAGTATAAGTAAAGAACCAGAAAAAAAAGGAGGAGAGCAAGAACCTAATCGAAAATCATGGGTTATTAATTTAACCTTCACCCCTAAGCAGTTAGGGAAGCTACATATACGTTTAAAGTACCAAGAGGAACAACTCAGCACACAAATCTGGGTTGAGCAAGATGAGCAACTGCCTATTGTGAGTTATCATCTATCACGCTTAAAGGCTAAGCTATCAGCACTTGGTTTGACATTAGATGAAGTACGTTGCTTCTCTGGTAAGCCTGAGACTAATCCCCCTGTAGCCCTACTGAATGTAAATGCATGACCGAGCTTAAAACAAAACAGGCGGTAGCCCTGAAATATGATGAGCAACAACATAAGGCACCTGTTGTAGTCGCTAAAGGTGAATTTTTTGTTGCAGAAGAAATTTTAAGACTTGCAGAAGAGAATGGTATTGCAATATATGAGGATGCTGAACTAGTCAGTGCTCTAGGACAAATTGAATTGGGAGAGGAGATACCCTCGGTACTTTACATGGCAATCGCTGAAATCATTGCTTTTGTTTACCACCTAGAGAGTCAACAAACAGGCCCTAAAACCTCAGAAGATAAAAAACATCTTAATAAACGCATCTTATTAAAAAAATTATATGGGCAATAAAAAACGGTATCCATTACAGATACCGTTTTACGCATGACTTAGGTGTTTACGACATAACCGATTAATAGCGAGTAAGCTCTTGCTCTACTCGTTTTTGTTTATTTAACTCCCGATGAACTAAAGCAAGCAGATCCGCCTCTACGCGTGCCAACCCACAGTTATCAACCAGATCATCGGCACTAGCCCCCATTTCTACTAACCGAATAGCATAAATATAAGGAATATTGCCAGAGTCTTTTTGCTCCAGTTCAACCTGTTTTTCTGCGGTATAATTTAGCTTCTTTTCCACTTCAAGTAAGCGCTGCCCAACGCCTATAGAGCCGCTACCCATGGCGTGCGTCTCATTTCTAAGCGTTTGTACCAGTTGCTCAGTTTCAACTTTATTCTGTGCGAGTTGCTCCCTCAGCACAGACAATTGTCGAATACTATAAATAGCAACAAATACAGCTATTAGCGACAACGCACCAAGCAGTAAGCTAACTAGAAAACCCTGCATAAATAATATCTACAGTCAGTTACAGTGCAGAGACCTCAGCCCACTCTTCATCACTCATCATCTTGTTTAGCTCAACAAGAATTAACAGCTGATCATTCTTGTTACATACACCCTGAATAAACTTAGCACTTTCCTCATTGCCAACATTAGGTGTAGTCTCAATTTCTGACTGACGTAGGTAAACCACCTCAGAAACAGAATCAACTAAAATACCAACAACTTGTTTCTCAACTTCGATAATCACAATACGAGTAGAGTCAGTTGTTTCAGCATTCATCAAACCAAAGCGTTGACGAGTGTCGATTACAGTAACAACGTTACCTCGTAAATTGATGATACCCAGTACATAAGAGGGCGCACCTGGCACTGGTGCAATTTCACTATAACGCAAGACTTCTTGCACTTGCATTACATTGATGCCATAGGTTTCATCAACCAAACGAAAGGTGACGTATTGTAGAATTGGATCTGATGATCCTGCATTTTTAGCTTGAACAACATTAGCCATGCGAAAGCTCCGTTATAAATTCAAAGACCTTGTGTCCCACAAGATAAAACCTAGTACTGTATCAATAAATCAACTCAAAGGATTTATTTTACTTAATCATCACTTGCTGCTGTCAGCTCCTGTAAATTAACAGGAACCTTATCACTATCAAGTAAACGAGCAAATGCAGCCACATCAATTAAAGCGCACATATGATCAACAACCGTCCCTGCTAGCCAAGGTCTACGCCCTAAGCTTGTGCGCCACTTAACCTCATCGGGGTGTAATGAAATAGCCTCTGCTACTTCGTTACAAGCTAAACCCCAGTCACTATTGTGAATCCGAATAGCAAACCGGAAATTAGGCTCATGATCTTCTCGTATACGCTCGGGCATCACCCATTGAGCAGTATCGACCAACCCTACATTTCTAGCATTGGCTCGAATAATACCTAAAAACCAGCCTGGCTGACCAAACAAAGGCGTCGGCACTTTTTCTAGTTTATGAATACCACCTAGTTCAGCCAAAGGTACCGCTAGCTTTAACCCTTTAACAATAAAAAGTAAGCATTCAAAGCGCCCTTGAGCCCAGTCAGGTCTACCATCAGTCCAACCTTCATTCTGCTCTGGCGCCAGCTCTACATTTATATCAGTGTCTATCTTTTCAGTAACAGCTGATGTTTCAAATGTAGCAATTGTTTCAACCTGTTCAATTTCAGGCTCTGCATATTCAACAACTGGTTCAGGCTCTGCAAAAACAATCTCTGGTTCAACTGTTTCAAGCTCTATTTCAGTTGGAATCTCCACCTCTGGTTCTGGCTCAGCAAAACGCAACTCAGGCATCACTACCACTGGAGTTTCCTGATAAGCAAACTCTACACGATCAAAGCGTTCATCCGCAGATTTGCTCTTAAGCTCAGCCTTTGGAGTAATCCCCTGACCTCCCTCTAGGCTAACGGAGTGCTTCTCACCAATCTCTGTATAGATCGGCTTTGCTACGGGCTGATCAAAGTCATCATCATAATCGGCTACATCTTGAAGCAAGGCTTCAAGGTAGCCTTCTATTGCTTCTTGAGGAGATGAAAAGTCATTTGCGCCACTTTTAGCCATCTCGATTAGACCTCCCCAGGCCGCTTATCACGTTGACGATGATCTATTTGTCTTTCAAGCAAATGCTTCAACAGTACATTGTAAGCATGTACCCCACGACTTTGAGGGTCTAGCATTGAGGGCGGCATACCCGCCATGCTTGCATCACGGAACTTAGTATCCACGGGAATCATTGAATTCCAAATATGATCAGGATAAGAGTTACGTAACAAGCGCAAGCTTTGCACAGATGCTTGTGTGCGTCGATCATATAAAGTAGGCACTACAGTATAAGGTAGTTCATTTTTTCTAGCTTTAGTGACCATCTGCAAAGTACGCATCATACGCTCTAAGCCTTTAATAGCTAAGAACTCAGTTTGCACTGGAATAATCAAGTGCTCTGCCGATGCTAGAGCATTAATCATCAACAAACCTAGTACTGGGGGACTATCAATTAAAACGTAGTCAAATCGATTCCAAAGCAATGCCAAAGCTCTAGAAATAACCAACCCCATACCACCTTGCGCACTCACTTGACGCTCAAGTGTTGCCAAAGCTGTCGAAGCTGGTATTAATTTCAGACGTTCATGACCTGTATCCATTAAAAGGCTTTGCGGTAGATCTTCTGGTATTTTTTTACCTTGCTGAAAAAGATCGTAAGCGCTTTTTTGCAAACCATCTGGATCATACTTGAAATAGCTGGTTAAAGAGCCGTGTGGATCAAGGTCCAAAAGCAGCACTCGATGACCTTGGTCAGCTAATAAACCGCCTAGAGTCACCGTTGAGGTGGTTTTACCTACACCACCTTTTTGATTGGCTACGGCCCAAACGTGCATGAATGTTTTCCTTAATGAACCCAGTTATTATTTTAAAGGCTGAACTAACATAATAAATTAACGCACAACATCCGATGCTAAACGGTAACCGATATCTTCTAAACTCAGTACCTCATCGGTCAAACCTGCTTTAGCTACTGCCATCGGCATTCCATAAATAACAGAGCTGTCTTCATCTTGCCCCCAAATGGTTGCGCCGTGCTCTTTTAGCATCCGGCAACCATCTCGTCCATCAGCACCCATGCCCGTCATAATAACAGCTAGCATGCTACCCCGAACGGCTTGAGCTGCAGAGCCGAAGGTTACATCAACACAAGGCTTATAGTTTAAACGATCATCACCCGGAAGAATTCTCACACAGTTAGCCCGCTTATCAACCATCATCTGTTTTCCCCCCGGTGCTAGTAATGCGAGCCCAGGCTTCAACGGATCACCATCAACAGCTTCTTTCACTGATATTTTACACAAGCCATCTAAACGTTCAGCAAATGCGCCAGTAAAAGCTGCAGGCATGTGCTGAACCAATAAAATTGGTGCAGGGAAATTAGCTGGCAGCTTAGTAAGAACGGATTGCAACGCCATTGGCCCTCCAGTAGAGGTACCAATTAAAACTAAATCATAATGTTTAGGTTTGGCTCTAGAACGTACAGAGGCTGGGCTTGAATTTAGCCCTCTAGGCTCTTGCCGATTACTTGGAGTAGTAGTTGTTAGTCCCGCACTCGGTCGATTTATGCTGGTTGTCGCTGGTCTTGGACTAACTTTAGCTTCAACGGGTGGCGAAACACGATGCGATGCCATACCAAAGGCACCACGTCGACTTTTGGAAACAGCAATCACTTTTTCACAAAGTACTCTTGCCAACTCATCTGGACGGCGAGATATATCTTCAAAGTTCTTCGGAAGGTAATCAACCGCCCCAGCCTCTAGAGCACCGAGAGTAATACGAGCACCTTCATGTGTTAAAGATGAGAACATCAACACTGATGTAGGTGCTTTTTGCATGATTTCACGAACAGCCGAAATACCATCTAAAACAGGCATTTCATAATCCATCGTAATCACATCAGGCTTTAGCTCAATTGCTTTCTCAACAGCTTCACGTCCGTTACTTGCTGTACCTATTGGCTTAATCCGAGGATCACTGCTCAACAACTCGCAAACACGACGACGAAAAAAGCCAGAATCATCAACAACTAAGACGGTTATTGGCATATAACGTCCTTATTCGACTGCTCAACTGACATCTTAGTGGGCACTTCTAGCATAGTGCTTCAACATACCAGGAATGTCTAAAATCAAAGCGATACGACCATCCCCAGTAATGGTTGCGCCAGCCATACCCGGTGTACCATGAAGCATATCGCCTAACGGCTTAATAACAACTTCTTCTTGTCCCACCAGCTGATCGACTACAAAGCCAACTTTCTGTGTCCCCACCGAAACGACTACAACATGAGCATTTTTCAGATTCCGACTAACATCTGCGCCTGGTACTAACCACTCTTTCAAATAGAACAATGGCAGTGTCTTATTGCGAATTACCAACACCTCTTGGCCATCAACAATATTTGCACGAGAAATATCCAATTGGAAAATCTCATTGACGTTAACCAAAGGCAACGCAAAAGTCTGATCGCCAAGAATCACCATGAGTGTTGGCATAATAGCCAGTGTCAGTGGCACTTTGATGATAATCTTTGATCCTTTGCCTTCTTCAGACCAAACATTAATAATGCCATTGAGTTGTGAAATTTTAGTTTTCACAACATCCATACCCACACCACGACCCGACACATCTGATATTTGCTCTTTTGTAGATAAACCGGCAGCAAAAATTAAGTTAAATGCCTCTCCATCGGTCAACCTGTCAGCGGCATCTTGATCAAGAATATTCTTCTCAACCGCTTTTCTGCGCAATGTAGAAGGGTTCATACCCGCACCATCATCACTGATAGTTAGCAGAATATGATTACCTTCCTGTTCAGCAGACAAAACAACCTCACCAACTCTTGGCTTGCCGCGCTCCTCTCGAACCTCTGGCATTTCAATACCATGGTCAACAGCGTTACGTACTAAGTGAATAAGAGGATCGGCTAAAGCTTCAACAAGGTTTTTATCTAAGTCTGTATCTTCACCTATTAAACGCAAGTTAATCTCTTTGCGCAAAGTACGTGATAAGTCTCGTACAACCCGTGGAAAGCGACCAAATACTTTCTTGATTGGCTGCATACGGGTTTTCATAACAGAGGTCTGAAGATCTGCTGTTACAACATCTAGGTTGCCTACTGCTTTGGAGATTTCTGGGTCACTGCTTTGCCCACCTAAACGCACTAGGCGGTTACGAACAAGCACCAACTCGCCTACCATGTTCATGATGTCATCTAAACGACTAGTATCAACACGAACTGTGGTCTCTGCAGCTGGTGCAGCTTCTTTTTTGACCGCTACTTTTTTCTCTTCTGCCGGAGCAGGTGGTGCTTTCGCAACAGGTGCTACAGCTTTTTGTGCAGGTTTTGGCGCAGCAGGAGCTACAGGAGCTTTAGCTGTTAGAGCAGCAGGCTTATCCTCAACAGGTGCGGTAGGTGAACCACCCCCATGTAACTGATCTAATAAAGCCTCAAACTCATCATCAGTGATCAAGTCTCCACTTGATGATGAGGATGCTGTAACAGGGGCTTTAGCGGCAGGCTCAGTTGGAGCTGAACCAGAGCCATGTAACTGATCCAGTAAAGCCTCAAACTCTTCTTCTGTGATATCGTCATTGCCATTGGCAGATGAAGATGATGGAGCAGCCGGCTGGGTAACACTAGTACTTGGTGCGACCCCATCCTGCCCTTGCAATGCATCTAGCAGAGACTCAAATTCAGCATCTGTAATATCACCTTCAGAATCCTGAACTGCCGATGCTGGTGGCTCAGGCTTGTGCGCAGGCTTAGATTCCTCGACAAAAACTGTAGTCTCTTCAGCAGGGGCTTCTTCAACTAGAGCTTCTTCAACCGGGGCTTGTTCATCTGCACTCTCAGGTGTGGCAAAGAACTCTAATTGGCGAATAAGAGCTGGATCAGCCTCGCTTGGCATCTGTCCCGCGCGGACTTCTTCAAACATCTCGTTAACTGAATCCAGAGCACTCAGCACAGAATCCATAAGCTCTGATGTCACAGTACGCTGACGCTTACGCAAAATGTCAAACACATTTTCTGCAACATGGCAACAGCTGACCAGAGGTGTAAGCTGGAGGAAACCTGCACCACCTTTAACAGTGTGAAAGCCACGGAAAATGGCATTTAACAAATCTGGATCATCCGGAGACTGTTCTAGATCAACAAGTTGTTCTGATAACAGTTCAAGAATTTCTCCGGCCTCAATTAAGAAGTCTTGTAAAATATCTTGGTCGACATCAAAGCTCATCCATAATTCTCCTTAAAAGCCGAGACTCGACAGCAGATCATCAACTTCATCCTGACCCGAAACAACATCTATACGTTCTTTCGCATTCACAATCGGGCCTTCAGGTGCATGTGCTTCTACTTCAGGTTTAGCAGTTTTTTCGTGTTTGATACCTGTAATTTGATCAACTTGGCTTGCCATACAAACCAAGTTCACCAAACTTTCTTCAATCTCTTGAACCAAGGTAATAACTTTTATCAATACTTGGCCAGTCAGATCTTGGTAGCCTTGAGCTAATAGGATATCACTGAAATTTCTTGAGAGTGAGTCTGATTGATCTTCTGTATCTCTTAAGAAATCATCTATTCGACGATATAAGTCTCGAAACTCATCAGGTTTCATCTCTCGACGAACCAAACGTGCCCAATCATTTCGAAGCGCATGTGCCTGATCACGTAAACGATCTGCAATAGGCGCACTTTCGTCAACCTTGTCCATTGTTTGGTTAGCCGCATCCTGCGTCATTCTGATAACATAGTTCAGTCGGTCAGCTGCATTAGCTATTTGAGACATCTCTTCAGAAGCTGGCCCACTGACTCCAACATCAATATGAAAGTTACTAATAGCATCATGTAAAGCACGAGTTAAACGCCCAACCTCAAGATACAGGTTACGATTACGCTCATCGCTAATACGCTGAATTAGATTAACAGCATCAGTCAGCTCACCACTTTCAACCTTTTGAATCAGTTCAGAAGTGCTTTCCTTTAGTATCTGCTCAAACTCACTTGATTGTTGTGCACCAGGGCTTTTCAGAGCCATAACCTGAAACCTTTATTTGATGAATTTCGTTCTGCCAATCAATATCGAACAGCCTATTTAGCCTGTTCGATACGTTCAAAGATTTTTTCAATCTTCTCTTTCAATACCGCAGCAGTAAATGGTTTAACGATATAACCATTTACGCCCGCCTGAGCTGCAGCAACAATCTGCTCCCGCTTAGCTTCTGCTGTCACCATTAAAATTGGCAGACTCTTCAGCTTAGGGTCTGCTCGGCATGTCTTTAAAAGATCAAACCCAGTCATCCCTGGCATGTTCCAATCAGTCACTAAGAAATCAAAGTTTCCCGTTTCCAACATTGGAAGAGCTGTCAAACCATCATCCGCTTCATGAGTATTGGTGAACCCAAGATCTCTCAGCAGGTTTTTGACGATTCTTCTCATGGTGGAAAAATCATCCACAATGAGAATTTTCATATTCTTATCCAAGGCAACCTCCACTTACCTAATTTGCCACTAATAGAATACTACAATTATGCATTTATCAAATATATATAATGCAATTTACTTCCAATCACTTAAGCGTGATCGCAATCTTAGAGCCGCCTGACTGTGAATCTGACTGACTCGAGACTCGCTGACCGATAAGGCCGCGCCAATCTCTTTTAAATTCAAACCTTCGGTGTAATATAGAGCTAACACCATCTTCTCTCGCTCGGGCAAGGTTTCTATGGCACTTGCCAGTGCTAATTGAAACGAATCATCCTCAACATAAGCCTCTGGAGCCAGAGTGTCTGCATCGGGCAAGTCATAGTGACCATCTTCATTAGTTGTCAGCTCTTCTATGCTAAAAAGTTTAGTTCCAGCAGAGTCTTGTAGAAAGCTGTTATATTCTTCTATCGTAACACCAAGCTCTTCTGCAACATCAACATCACGAGCATCACGCCCCGTTCTAGATTCTACTGACTTAATCGCTTCAGAGACTCGCCGCCCATTACGATGTACTGATCTTGGCGCCCAATCATAACGACGAACTTCATCTAGCATAGCTCCACGTACGCGTATTGTTGCATAGGTCTCAAAGCTTGCTCCTTTAGAGCCATCAAACTTTTGCGATGCCTCAATCAGGCCTATCATACCAGCCTGAATCAAGTCATCTAGCAAAACACTTGAAGGAAGCCGTCCTAACAGGTGCTGACCGATCCTCTTTACAAGGGGAGCGTACTGCTCAACTAAGCTACTGCTGCTGCCTTTCTTTGAGTAGTACATACCAGAACTCACAACTAGTGTCATGCGATAGTAATCTCCCTTACTTACCTACCGATCGACAGCACTTGAATGGCCTTCAGTACGCTCCAACAATTCTAGAGCGCGACTGACTAAAGCCTGTGCTTCAGCCAAACGGATATCATCAGGAATCTTCTGTCCATCAGCAACATAAGCTAAGGGCAGTCGATTATCCGCCAAAACACTTAAAACTTCACCGATACTCTCAGCCTCATCTAGCTTTGTTACGATACAACCATTCAATCCTTGCGACTGGAAAACATCGTAGCTTGACTGCATTACCTGCTCTTGACTAGTCGCACTAAGCACTAAATATTTTTTAATCCTAGAGCTTGCTGAGGACAACAGATCAAATTGTGCTTTTAAATTAGGATCTTGCGCGCTTAAGCCCGCAGTATCAATCAAAACTAATGCCTTACTCTTGAGGGATTTCAAGGTAGCATCTAGACCATGACGCTCATCTACTACCCGGACAGGTACACCTAGAATTCGACCAAAAGTTCTTAACTGCTCGTAAGCTGCAACCCGATAACAGTCTGTTGTCACTAACGCCAAACTATCCTGACCATATTTAAGCACATATCGTGCCGCAAGCTTACCTATAGTTGTTGTTTTACCAATACCGGTTGACCCCATCAGAGCAATAACCCCACCTTGATCAACCTGATCACCTGAAACAGTCTGTATGCTGGCAATAATTTGCGATGTAGCTTTATCCCAAGCGGCCCCAAAGCCTTCAGACTCAGATAAGTTTAAACCTTCTAATACACGATAACTAAAGCGTTCAGAAATCCCTAGACGTTTCAAACGCTTAATCATCATCGCTTCGACAGGCTTACGTTCAGCCATTGACTCTTTCATCTGCTCTCGCAGCAGTTCACGCAATCCTTGAATTTCAGACTGCATAGCCCTTACAGCAGCATCTTCTGAGCTAGAACGGCGCTTTGACCGCCCCAAGGAATCCACTAACGCCTCTGCCTGTTGATCATTTTGAGCACTGCGATCTTTAGTATTACTATAGGCGATAGAATCACTCTCTTTTCCTGCATTATCAATAACATCTCTTGCTTTAGAAAGCGCTTCAGCTAATGACTCTGTCAACGTGTCTGTATCGGCCAAGGACTGTGTAGACTGACTTAAGATGTTGTTGTCGTAATCTACCGCCGTAACAATTTCCACTCCGCCAGCAACTTTATTATTGGACAAAATAGCAGCGTCAGAACCAAACTCATCCCGCACTAATTTCATCGCTTGACGCATATCAGGAGCAAAGAAACGCTTAACTTTCATACCGATCAATATCCTTAATCAAGTTATGCAGGTATTACCACTGCCAATGTAAGTTTATTGCTGTCCAACTGTTGCCACAATAGTAATCTGTTTATTATCAGGGATTTCTTGATACGACAACACATGAACTGGTTGAGCACTATAGCGGACAAATCGTGCCAATACTTGACGAATAGGTGCCGCTACAACGAGTACGGCAGGATTCCCCATCATTTCTTGCTGCTGAGATACCTCTGCAAGAGACTGCTGCAAACGCTCTGCCATTGCGGGCTCTAAAACTAAGTTATCCTCTACATTAGACTGAGCAGCCTGCTGTACAGATTGTAATAAAATTTGCTCTAACTGTGGCTCTAGCGTGATAACAGGCAAATCCGTACTTGGCCCACAAATAGACTGTACTATTGAACGAGATAATGCCACTCGTACAGCTGCAGTTAGCTGTCCTATATCCCTTGTTCTCTGTGCTGTCTCAATCAATGACTGGGCAATAGACCTAAAATCACGAATTGAGACACTTTCTTGTAATAAGTTCTGAATGATTTTCAGTAGCTGATTGAGAGATAGGCTATCAGGCACCAGTTGTTCTGACAGTTTTGGCGAATGCTTTGACAAGGCATCCATCAGATGCTGAATATCATCATGCCCAATTAACTCATGAGCATAGTTTTGCATAATCTGATTCAGCTGCGTTGCAATTACTGTACTGGAGTCCACTACGGTATAACCTAAAGCTTGAGCCTCATCGCGGTCTTTAGCTTCAACCCAAATAGCATCTAAGCCAAATGCAGGATCTTTACCTGCGATCCCTGGTATCTCACCAAAAACCTGCCCTGGATTAATTGCCATCTCTCGCTCTGGATATACCAGCGCCTCTGCAACCACCACACCTTTGAGCATGATTCGGTAGCTGGTCGGCGATAACTCCAAGTTATCTCGAATGTGCACAGAAGGCACTAAGAAACCGAGCTCTTGATAAAGCTTCTTCCTAATACCTTTTATGCGCCCGAGCAGTTGTCCACCTTGATTTTTATCAACCAATGGGATCAGCCTATAGCCCACCTCTAGACCGAGCAAATCAATTAAAGGTACATCGCTCCAGCCAAGTTCTTTTTGATTAACGGCTTCGGCATCAGGCAAAGGTATATCGGGTATTTTTTTCTTCTCAAGCTGAGCCTCTTCTGCCTTTTTCTTAGCAAAGTGCTTGATGCCATAGGCTCCCGCTCCAGCAATTGCGGCTAGACCTAAAAATGCCACATGCGGCATTCCAGGGATAACACCCATGATCACCATAATCACAGCTGTAATCACAAGTGCTTCTGGAGATGCAAACATCTGATTTGTAACTTGCTCGCCAATACTTTCAGAGCTGTTAACCCGAGTAACCATAATGGCGGCGGCAACGGAAAGTAGCAAAGATGGGATCTGAGCAACCAAACCATCACCAATAGTGAGCAGTACATACTTTTCTAGCGCATCGGCAAAAGTGAGATCATGCTGAGCAACACCAACTGCAAGACCACCAATTACGTTGATGACTAGAATCATAATACCTGCGACAGCATCACCGCGTACAAACTTACTGGCACCATCCATCGCACCGTAAAAATCGGCTTCACTGGCTACTTCAACACGTCGCTGTTTTGCTTCCTCTTGATTGATCAGTCCTGCGTTTAAATCGGCATCAATCGCCATCTGTTTACCAGGCATTGCATCCAAGGTGAAGCGTGCGGACACTTCTGAAATACGCCCTGCACCTTTGGTGATTACCACAAAGTTGATAATCATCAAAATTAAGAATACAACCAAACCAACAAAATAGTTGCCGCCAATCAATACAGCACCGAAGGCCTCAATTACTTTACCAGCAGCATCTCCACCTTCATGACCATTGAGCAAAACAATACGAGTGGACGCAACATTCAAGGCTAAGCGCAACAAGGTTGCCACAAGCAGGATAGTCGGGAAAACGGCAAAATCTAATGGACGCAGTGCATAAACAGCCACTAACAAAATAATAATAGAGAGCGCTATATTGAAGGTGAAAAGCACATCCAATAGGAACACAGGGATAGGTAGTGTCATCATGCCCAATAACACTAAAATCATCACAGGAATACCCAGTCCTGATAGGGGCAACTCCTTCAATCTATTCAGTATTTGTGTTTTATCCATATCGCCCTTGTTCTCGGCTCGCAGCTTTTTATTCAGAGGCTAAAATTCTATCGCCATACTATAACAGGCAAAGCTTCCGGCAACTGCTTAATTTTTTTAATGTTTATATTCTTTAGGTATCTCAGGAGACGGCGCCTTACCAGGATGCTTCGCTTTACCGCTATCCGCCTGTTTCAACTGATATACGTAGGCCAACACCTGAGCAACCGCCATATATAACCCTTCGGGAATCACTTCACCAATTTCCGTACTGTAATAGATTGCCCGAGATAAAGGCGGAACTTGTAATATGGGAATATTATGGGCATCAGCAATTTCCCTAATTTTCATCGCAAGTTCATCACCACCTTTAGCCAGCAGCTCAGGTGCGCCCATAGAACTATCATCGTACTTTAATGCTACGGCATAATGCGTCGGGTTAGTAATAATAACATCTGCATTGGGCACATCGGACATCATTCGACGATTCGCCATCTCACGTTGCAACTGCCGAATTCGCCCCTTCACTTCTGGCTTACCTTCGGTGTTTTTCATCTCATCTTTGATTTCTTGCAGCGTCATCTTCATTTTTTCGTTGTACTGATACAACTGATAGGGCACATCTATCAATACAATAAATATCAATGAGGCACTGATCCAGATCGCCACCCAGATCAATATCTCAACTGTGCGGGCAAACGCAAATTCAGGTGCCATCCAAGCTAAACCAGGAAGTTCTTTTTCAAACGCATGAAAAACCAAAATAGCTGAAATGCCAACCACTGCAACCTTTGCAATAGATTTAACCAACTCAACTAATGAGTTCATGGAGAAGAGCCGTTTGATGCCTTCGATAGGGTTAAGTCGACTAAATTTTGGTTGCAGAGCCTCCGTACTGAAGTTCCATCCCCCTAGGGAGATTGGAGCAATAAGGGCTGCAATCACAACAACAATAAAGATCGGTAATAGCCCTAAAACACTTTCCTTGAGCGACAGCGTTAAGTGCCTAAATATTCCTTGTTCATCAAATATATCCGCTCTGTTAATTGAAAAGTTAAATTTAAAAACAGCTAACATTGCCTCGGCAACAAATGGCCCTAATATTAACAATGAGACGGCTGAAACCAGTGTCAGCAGCATTGTATTTAAATCTTTTGATCGGGGAATATCGCCTTTGTCACGAGCTTCTTGTAGGCGTTTCCCGGTGGGTTCCTCGGTTTTTTCCTGCCCGTCTTCGTTCTCTTTTGCCATTACGCCCTCGACTCAATCCAGTCACGCAAAAAAGACAAACCAAACTCAAAAACAGCCTGAAAGTGTGGTTCTATCGTCAGCATCCCTAACCAGGCAATAAATAAACTAAACACCATCATAAAAGGAAAGCCCAGCGAAAAAATATTCAACTGAGGTGCTGCTCTGGTCACAATGCCCAGCCCTGCTTGCACCATAAGTAAAGCAACAATACCTGGAAGTACGATTAGAAAAGCAGCAGAGAACATCCACCCCCCCAAATTCACTAACTCCCAGAAAAACTCTCTATCAATTCCTGTATAGCCAATGGGAATTAAACGAAAGCTATCAGCAATAATCTGAATCAAAGCCAGATGACCATTTAAAGTTACAAACAATAAGTTAGCGCCAATCACCAAAAACTGCGCCATTACTGTGGTGTTCACCCCATTTGCTGGGTCAGCCATAGACGCAAAACCCAAACCCGCTTGCATCGCAAAAATTTGCCCTGCAAGTGCAAACACTTGATAAACTATTTGCACTACAAAACCAAAAGCAACGCCAATCATCACCTGCTGCGCTATTACTAAAAAAGCTTGAACGGAGATCATATCAATTTGAGGCACTGGCGGCACCATTGGCAAAATAGCCAAAGTGATGACAACCGTAAACAGCAAACGAATATTAGCGGATAAGATTTGTGACCCTATTAGAGGCACCGTCATAAAGAATCCCGCCACGCGGAACAACGGCCATAAAAAGCCTGCAATCCAGTTTACCAACATGCCATCTGAGATTACTGAGGGCATAGGGTCAGCCTATTAGAAATGGGATATTGCTATAAAGACGGGTCGTAAACTCGGTCAAAGTGCGCACAAGCCAAGGCCCACCAACAACTATTGCAAACAGCGTTACAAAAAGACGCGGTAGAAAACTTAGCGTTTGCTCGTTAATCTGTGTCGCGGCCTGAAATATGCTAATCATAAGGCCCACAATCAAGCTAGGCACAACCATTACCGCTACAATCAGCATAATGAGATACATGGCTTCACGTAATATATCAACAACAATTGCTGGCGTCATAAGTTACCCTGCCCCAAAGCTAGAGGCTAAGGTTCCCATTACCAAAGCCCAACCATCAATCAGGATAAATAGCATAATTTTAAACGGTAAGGAGATAATAATCGGTGATAGCATCATCATACCCATTGCCATCAAAATACTCGCAATCACCAAATCAATGACTAAAAAAGGTATAAATATAATAAAACCTATTTGAAAAGCTGTTTTCAATTCACTGGTCATAAATGCCGGCACTAAGATTGTGAAGGGTATCTCTTGTGCTGAATCAAACTTTTCATAGCCAGCGATGCGCGCAAAAAGATCAACATGATCCTCTCGGGTTTGGGCCAGCATAAATTCCGTAATAGGTTTTTTAGCTAGCTCTACAGCATCAAGCGCCGTAATCGATTCTGATAAATAAGGCTGCAAAGCATCTACGTTTATTTTCTCCCACACTGGGGTCATGATAAACATTGTTAGAAACAGAGCTAAACCAATTAGGATCTGATTGGAAGGGGATTGCTGCAAACCTAAAGCCTGTCGCAACACTGCAAAAACAATAATGATCCGTGTAAACGAAGTCATCATGATCAACATTGACGGTATCAACGTCAATGCCGTCATAATGGCTAATATCTGTATGGTGACCGTATAATTCTGCGAGCCATCCTGCCCCGTCACTACGGTTAATGCAGGAATACCTGTTTCAGCACCCGCATAAGTGCTGAACAGCACCGTACCCAAAAAGATCATGATCAGTCGGAGCATTAAGGGGCTTCCCTATTATTTTTAAAGCTTTGCAACAGACTACGAAATCGTTCTGTATCAGGTTCAGGTGTGGCTCTCAATACCGGCTCGGAAAACACGTGTAAACAATTCACACCTGAGATAGACACCCCTAAAACCATCTGAACGCCAGCAACATCCACCAACAATATCCTTTCTTTACCACCCAATGGTAATACAGCCAGTACTTTCATTGCCTTACGGTCAACAACAGTGAGGTTAGGAACAAAGCGCTTTGCCAGCCAAGCCAACAAAATAATTACCAGCAAAACAACTGCAAGAGAGATGGCGATATCTTCAATACTTGAACTTGGCAAGCCAGCTGATGGAACTGTCGATGCTTTTAATGACTCAGATGCAGTTTGAGCTCGCACTAGCGAGCTCAAACCTAAACTTATCAAACATATCAGAGCGATAAAAACTGATTTAAGCATACTATCTCAGCTTTTTAATTCGTTCCGATGGACTTACAACGTCAGTGAGACGGATACCAAGCTTTTCGTTAACCATTACTACCTCACCATGTGCGATCAAAGTACCGTTAACTTTAACATCTAAAGGTTCACCAGCAAGACGATCCAGCTCAATAACCGAGCCTTGGTTCAGCTGCAATAGGTTACGAATTGCAATTTCAGTGCTACCCACTTCCATGGCAATAGTAACTGGGATATCCATGATGACATCAAGATTAGGATTATCATCATCCATACTCATGACGCTATCGTCTTCTAAATACTCAAGCGGTGCTGTTTCAATATCATCCTCAGAAATACCATCTACAGCTTCCTGCTCAGACAAAGCAGCCGCCCAATCATCTTCTGATGACGCCTGCTCGTCCATCGCTGCGGCCCAGTCATCCTCTGATGATGCCTGCTCGTCCATTGCTGCAGCCCAATCATCCCCAATATCGTCTGGGTTTACATTGTTGTTCTCATCACTCATAAATCACCGCCAATATTTTCTAACGCTGTAGCTTAACTTGCTCAACAATTTTTAATGCCAAGTTCTCACCTGACCGCCCAAGTTTACATTTGAAAGTCGGTACATTGTTTGCCAGCAATGTCACATGCTCTGGCATTTCAATAGGAATAATATCGCCTGCTTCTAATCCCATTAATTGTCCTAAAGCAATTTGACGCTCAACGATCTTAACGTTGAGTGGAATATTAGCTTCCATCACATCCTGACGTAGCGCCCTTACCCAGCGCTCATCAACATCATCAACATCACTCTGCACACCAGAGTCAAGTTCCTCTCTTACAGGTTCTATCATCGAGTAAGGAATGGTGATATGCATGTCTCCACCACCACCATCCAGCTCAATATGGAAGGTGCTGACTACCACTACCTCACTAGGGCTAACAATATTCGCCATAGAAGGGTTAACTTCGAAGCCAATATATTCAAAGTTAAGCGGTAGGACTGTGCTCCATGCCTCTTTAAGGTCAACGAACACTTGCTCAAGTACCTTTTGAACAATTCGAATCTCAGTTGGCGTAAATTCACGCCCCTCAATTTTGGCATGACGGCCATCACCACCAAAAAAGTTATCAACAAGTTTAAATACTAATTTTGCATCTAGTACAAAAAGCGCAGAGCCTCTTAATGGCCGCATTTTCACCAAATTTAAGCTTGTAGGCACAAACAGCGTGTGAACATACTCACCAAATTTCATGATTTGAACGCCACCAGCTGTAACATGCGAGCTACGACGTAGTAGGTTGAACAAACTAATACGTGTATAGCGAGCGAAGCGCTCATTAATCATTTCAAGCGTGGGCATTCGCCCACGAACAATACGATCTTGACTGGTAATGTCATAAGACTGAACTTCACTACCATCAAAATCTTCATCTGCTGAAGAGGGAAGATCATCATCCTCAACCCCATGCAGCAGGACGTCAATTTCATCCTGAGAAAGTAGATCCTGCATCGACATAGATCAACCCCTTATTGCATTACCAAATTGGTAAATAAAACCTGATCAATGGTTTCGCCGCTACCATATTTCGCCAACACATCTTGCAAAGCTTGGGTTGCCGCTTGGCGCATCTCTTCTTTACCTTCAGGTGATTGCAAACTTTCAAAGTCTTGTTTAGCGAATAGTTGATTTAAATTATTGCGAATTAGAGGCGCATGCTTTTCAACTTGTGCTATTGCAGACTCGTTCTGAGCTTTAACTGATACATATACCTGCATAAAACGCTGCTTTTTACCTGCATTAAAATTAATGACAAAAGCAGGTTCAATAGAATAGTAAACCGAATTACTTGGTGTAATTTGAGGCCCTGTAGGCACTGCTGCCTGAGACTCTCCGCCCATCCCTGGTACACCGCCTAGAAAAAACAACGTACCACCCACTGCAGCAGCAATCGAAAGCAAGACCACAACGACAATAATGATAATGGTTTTTTTGTTACTTTTTTTCTGTTCGTTTAAGTCTTCCATAGCGTGCCTCTTGCTTTCTCTCTACTGTTTAAATCCACTGAAAAATTCAGGCAAATTGACGACTTGGCATAATGCAAGCCCTAAGCAAAGTAGTCAACCAATCCTAACGATTGCTTGACAATAACTGGCTCCATTTGACTATCTTCCTCAGACTCATTATGCCCAAAAGATCCGCCAGCATTGTGACTTGCATACCCATCTTCTGAGCGCTCTGATAATGATTGATCAGATACACCAACATCTCCTAATGTAATACCTGCGCTGTCCATCATCTCTCTTAAACGCTGCACTTGTGATTCCAACGCTTCTCGCACTTCAAGATGAGGGCTATGGAACTGAATACTGGTATTACCCTCAGTCACCTTAACTTTGACTGTGAGAGCACCTAGTTCTGGAGGGTCTAGTCTAATTTCCGCCATTTGCAAGCCTTTAGCTCGCATCATCATAATGCGCTCATTCAACGCTTCTGTTGCACCCGGCTGACCTGGCAACCCTTTCAAAATGGGCAGCTGAGGCAGGGCTCTAGACTCCCCTCCTAGGCTTTGAGCAAACTTTAGACCATGGGAGGATAAAGCGTCTGGAGAATGCCCCGCAGCTAATAAAGTCTTTTCCGTTGAGCCTGATAAGGTTGCAGCTAAGTCAAATGCAAAACCTGAAGGCTTTGCTGAAGAATCAGTAGCTTTCTGCATCAGAAGCTGGCTAAAGAAGCGCTCTCTATTCAAACTATCGTCTGATGATTGCTGCCGCCCCTTTTCATCCAGCAACTTGCCAACTAATTTTGCAGCGCTCTCAGACTCTTCTACCAACATATCATCATAGCTTATAGCTTCTTGCCTCATCGACTGCTGTATCATTTCCTTTTTTACAACCTCAGCCAACTGTGGAAACTGAGCCATCAAAGACCGTGCAAACAAGGGTTCCTCTTCTAACCACTGATTCAGCTGTGCAAAAAAGTCATCTGGCGACTCCAGCAACTCATTAAATTCATCAGAGGTCATTAGGCCTGAACCAACAACTTGCTGCTCCAAAGTATCAATATCTATACCTGCCTCAGCCAATCTATCCTTAACCGACTGCTCGGTAACCTCTTCTCTCTCTTTTGTCTTTTCTGTGGACGCATCCGAAATAGACTTTGATACCCTCGGCATGTGATTGCCGCCTAACGGAGCCTCATTGCCTTGCGCAACATTTTTTGACTGAGACAGGCTCCAGCCATCAGATGAGTTTGATGCGCTTTGCAAAGCAATATTAAAAGCCTCTGTGCCAAATTTTGCAGCATTTTGCTTATTACTTAACATCCCTTTTAGAGAAGTGGATAGTACATCCTGTACTGTTTGAGACTGACTAATACTCATACCATAACCCCAAAAACTAGAATAGTTTAGGGTTGAAGCAAAAATTAAGCCAAACTAGAAATTATCAGACTGTAAACGGCGCGCATAAGCCTGTGAAGATAGCTCATCCATGACCTTTTGATCCTGCTTATCTTGAATAACCTGCTCTTCTTTCTGAGCTTTTTCCACCAGCTTTTCAAAAGCTTTTAGTTTACCTTGAGTGCCCAACCAATATTGCTGCACCTGTGAAACCTGCTCTTGGAGCTCTTCAATATGCCCATTCTGCTGATGAGAGGCATCATTCAGTTTTGTCATAAACTCGTAGTGACGCCGCAAAGTTGCCCCTGATACACCTTGCTTACCACTCTCAATAATTTGTTGGTGATACTCTAAGCCGTACTCTTTCAGCTGTATTTTCTTTTGCTCTTCAGCATCTATTTTGTTTTTCAAAAAACCTAATGCGGAAGCAGCGTCACGCTCTTTTTGCTCTGCTAGCGCCATAATAGGCTTGAGTCGTTCGGAACGCTTCATACACTATTACCTACCCTTTTGGAGTATTCAAGGTCATATGCATCTGCTGAAAGCTGGTCACCACATTAAAACTTTCTTTTAAATCTTGCTGCAAAAACCGCTTCATATTCGGCATCAATGCTATAGCAGCATCAATTTCAGCATCGGCGCCCTTGTTGTAAGCCCCAACGCTAATTAAGTCTTTACTCTGCTGATAACGCGCATAAAGCTGCTTAAACTGGTATGCCATCTTAAGGTGCTCAGGCGTAACCACATGGGGCATAACACGACTAATAGAGGCTTCTGGATCAATAGCAGGGTAGTGGCCCTCTTCTGCAAGACGGCGAGACAACACAATATGCCCGTCCAAAATGGCGCGCGTCGCATCAGCAATCGGATCTTGCTGATCATCACCCTCAGTTAAAACTGTATAGAATGCGGTAATCGACCCACCTGTTCCCTCTTTGCCATTACCCGCTCGCTCAACAAGCTGAGGAATCTTGGCAAATACTGAAGGCGGATAACCTTTAGTTGCTGGCGGCTCACCAACAGCCAAAGCAATTTCACGCTGAGCCTGAGCAAAACGCGTTAAAGAGTCCATTAACATTAATACTTTCTTGCCTTGATCACGAAAGTATTCCGCAATACTGGTTGTTAACATGGCGGCACGTAAGCGCATCAAAGGTGAGTCATCTGCAGGGGAGGCAACCACCACTGAACGAGCAAGACCTTCATGACCAAGAATTTGATCAATAAATTCTTTAACTTCTCGTCCCCGCTCTCCAACTAAACCTACGATGATGATATCTGCCTCAGTAAACCGAGTCATCATACCTAACAGCATACTTTTACCGACACCACTACCCGCAAATAGACCAATACGCTGGCCTTGACCCACGGTAAAGAGTGCATTAATCGCTTTAATACCCACATCTAAGGTTGCATCAATGGGTTTGCGATCTAACGGGTTGATAACCTTACCCTGTAAACTAATTGTTTCCTTGGAGTTGATTGGTCCTTTACCATCCAGAGGCTCACCAATTCCATTCAAGACACGACCAAGCAGTTCTGGACCAACAGGTATATTAACTGCCTTATCATTCGGAATGACCCTTCCGCTAGGCTTTAATCCTTCAGCAATACCTACAGGCATTAGAAATAGGCGCTCGCCAGAAAAGCCGACCACCTCGGCCTCTACAAAACTACCTGATGCCGTTTCTACCGAGCAATAACTCCCAACTGGCATATCACAACCAACGGCCTCAAGCGTAAGCCCAACCATACGCACAAGCCGTCCCTCTGATTTAACCCTTGGTCTTAACTTAGCATCTGGTAGGTATTGTGCTAATCGGTTCGCCAATACGCTCACGAAAGCTCCTTTGAAGCGTCATCTGCAAAGTCTTCACCCTGTTTAGACAACAACTCTACAGGCAAGGCTGAGGCAATAGCTTCTGATGGTCGATTATATCTATGTTGAACCACTTGCACTAAAAGGTCATCAAGTTGCGCCTCAACACTTGCATCAATAAGGCTATGTAGTGTTTCTACTCTACAACCGCCTGGTGTTAACGACTCATCAGCATAAACATGCCACTGATCAATACTCTGTGCACTTTGTTTTTGTGCCAGTTCAAGATCATTAGGATGAACAAAAACTCGAATTCTTTCACTATTGCGAGGTAATAAATCCAACGCATCTCGAATCGTTTCTAAAACAACTGCAGAGTCTAAACTTAATTCTTTATGTGTAACCAAGCGCACAAGCTTTGAGAGCAGATCATAAAGTACCGTTTCTAGCTCAACATGCTGTTGCTCTATAGGCTCATGCAATAATGCCAATATGCTATTGAGCTGTGCTAAGCTTGTATTGATCTCACGCTCACCCTGCTGTAATCCATCTTGATAGCCTTGCTCACGCCCTTCGTCAAAACCGTCAGCCTTTCCCTTTAAGAAACCCTCTTCACGGCCTTGGGCAAAACCCTCTTGCTCCCCTTTAGCAAAGCCTTCTGCATAAGCCTCATCAAATGCAGCCTTGCGAATTGCTTCAATTTCTTCGGCAGTAGGTAGCTCAGGCACATCCTCCGGGATCTCGTCTTCAACTTCATCCTGAGGTGGCATAAAACTATCAGAGATTTTCTCTCGACCTAAACTACGAAGGGAGATACCAGTTAAATCTGGCATCTCCCATCGTTCAAAAGCTTCGATCTCTTCACCAGACCATAAATGGCGCTTATCCAGAGACATAAAATCCACTCACATTTAAACCATTTGGTCAGCACCACCACCCAATGTAATCTCACCATCTTCAGCAAGACGTCGGGCAATAGCCAGAATTTCTTTCTGTGCTTGCTCCACTTCACTCACACGCACAGGGCCTTTAGCCTCTAAGTCATCACGTAGCAACTCACTAGCACGCTTAGACATATTCTTAAATATTTTCTCCTGCACCCTTGTATCTGCACCTTTAAGCGCTAACACCAAGCTATCAGGGTTCACTTCACGCATCAGAATCTGAATATCACGATCATCGACATCAACCAAGTTATCAAAGACGAACATCAAGTCTTCAATTTCCTCACCTAGCTGTTCATCAACCTCTTTAATCGCCTCCATCAGCTCGCCTTCTAAGGCACTTTCAAGGTTGTTCATGATATTGGCAGCGACTTTAACACCACCCATACTCGTCGTTTGAGTACCAGAACTGCCTGAGAACTGTTTCTCTAAAATATCATTCAACTCTTGCAAAGCTTGAGGCTGAACAGATTCTAATGACGCAACACGCAGAATGACATCCAATCTAACTTTAGAGTCAAAGAATGCCAATACTTCCGCAGACTGGTCTGAGTCTAGGTAGGACAAAACAATAGCCTGAATCTGAGGATGTTCATATCGGATAATATCCGCAATCGCCCTTGGCTCCATCCATTTTAAAGTATCAAGGCCCGTTGTATTACCGCCTAACAATATTCGGTCGATCAAACCATTAGCTTTATCTTCGCCCAAAGCCTCAGTTAACATGCGGCGAATATAACTATCGGCGCCAATACCTAATCCTGTCACATCTCCAGCAACTTCTAAGAAATCGCCCAGAACTTCTTCAACTTGGGTTTTAGAAACATGTTGAAGCTGAGACATCGCCATACCAACACGCTGAACCTCTTTAGGTCCCATATGACGTAGAATTTGCGCAGCATCTGACTCACCAAGCGTCATTAACAAAATAGCAGCTCGGTGCAGTGAACTTAAACCTTGATAATCATCACTCATCTGAAACTACCCACTGCCTTACCACCTGAGCTACACGACCTGGATCTTCTGCAATCATTGCACGAATAGCATTTAACTGACGCTCATACGCTTCATTAGGCCCTGCCAATAAAGGATCATCAGATGCTGACAGCGTAACATGATCCTCTCCAAGATCATCAAGAGGTGTTAGCATTTCATCAGAAGCATCAGCACCATCATTTGCATCTTTCGCTGTCGCAAGACTACGCAGCACTGGCCGCAAGACACCGAAAATCAAAATTAAGACAAATAGACCCGCAAGTACCTGTTTGGCAATTTCCCAGAACCACGGTTCTTGATAAAACGGTAACTTCTCAATTGCTCCCTCACCTCCATCCGCAAATGGAGAGTTGACAACATTGACGCTATCACCTCTTAGCGCGCTGAAACCAACCGCATCACGCACTAGAATCTCTACACGTCGCAACTCATTCTCATCCCATGCTCGACGAACAACATCACCAGTATTAGGATCACGAATGATAATATCATCAACGACTACAGCCACCGTCAATCGGTCTACTCGACCAAGTTGGTTTTTTGAGTAGCTTACAGTGCGATCTAACTCGAAGTTACGTGTAGCTTGCTTACGAGAGTTAAGCTGCTGCTGTATAGGGTTACCGTCTTTATCAAGTGCTTGCTCTGGAGACGAAACTTTTGTTGGAGGTTGGTTAGATAGAGCACCAGGTATACCTGCCTGATTCATATCCCCAACACGCTGTTCATTTAAAACCTGCTCACTTCTTAATGCAGGTAAGTCTGGATTATATAATTCTTCCGTTTGCTCTGTTTCAGTGAAATCAACTTCAGCAGAAACTGCTGCTTGGTAACGACCAGGGCCTAACACAGGCTCTAAAATACTACGTACACGTTCCGTTAAAACACGCTCAAGCTTGCGACTATACTCAAACTGACGTTGAATTTGTTTGTCAGACTCCTTTGCTTCCATCTGTGAAAGCAATCGACCACGTTGATCAACAATTGTAACGTTCTTTGGATCTAACTCAGGAATACTGGTAGCAACAAGATTAACAATTGCATTAGCTTGACTGGAATCTAAACTAGCACCACTTTGTAGATGCAAAAAAACAGATGCGGAGGGTTTTCGATAATCACGAACAAAGACAGATTGTTTTGGAATAGCTAGGTGCACGCGAGCACCCTTGACAGACTGAAGACTTGAAATCGTCCGAGCCAACTCGCCTTCAACACTACGGCGATATCTTGCTGACTCCATAAACTGGCTAGTACCAAGACCTTGCTCTTGATCTAATAGCTCGTAACCAACTGTATTAGTACGTGCAACATCAGAGGCAGCAATCTTCATTCGTGCTTGGTAAATTTGATTGGATAGAACCAGCAGCGCACCTGACTTCGGATCTACTTTATATCCAATTCCATTGCGCTCAAGAATTTCGACCACTGCAGGTGAATCATACTCACCAATGCTGCTCAGTAAGGGGCGGTAATCTTCCTCTTGAGACCATAAAACAATAGCAAAACCAATCGCAATACTGGCTGCGAAACCAGCCAAAAGCCCAAGCTGACGTGCCATATCTAGACCGTTGAAGCCCGATAAAACACCAGCAAAAGCACTTTTATTTTGATTGTCTGTGCTTTTTATATCTTTGGAAGCGTTCTGATCACTGTCAGACTGATTTACCGACTCTTGTGCCGCATCAGCTTGTGGATTTTCCATTCACCCAATTCCTAGTCTCAGGCCTTAAATATGGTGCATCACATTTTAAACTGGCATGCGCATAATTTCTTGATATGCAGAAACAAGTTTATTACGAACTTGAGTCATCGCTTCAAAAGCCACTGTTGATTTCTGAGAGGCAACCATAACTTGCACAATATCAACCTCAGGATCACCCATTTCGTAGGCTTCACGTAAAGCACTAGCGGTTTTTTGAGTTTCATTAACCTTATCTATAGCACCCTTCAGCATATCGGCAAAACTAGGAGCGTCAGATGCTTCAACCCGTGCTCCCTTGTCAACAGGGCTAACAACAGGCGTAACACGGCTTGTCTGATGCATTTCAGACTGCATTGACCTGATCTGGTTTAATACACCAGAAATATCAGCTCTATCAACCATGACACACTCCTAAATAAACGTACTTATTTGTATTCTATAACTCTTCACATAAAAAAGGCTAGCACTGAGAAGAAAATTACATCAGATCAACCACTTTCTCTACATCTATACCATGCTCTCGCATTTTTGCCAGCTTATAACGCAAGGTTCTTGGGCTAATACCAAGGCGATCAGCTGCTTTATTCTTTCGACCATGGGACTCTTTCAAGACAGCCAAGATCATTTCAAACTCTTTAATCTGCAAGTCATCGCCTAAACGACCAGACTCCGACAAGCGCACCGAGTCTGGCAGAGTCACACTACTAACAACCGAAGCCTCTACAGCTACAGGCCCCTGCAACTCTCTTTCACTTGACGAATGAGCGCTTCGATCATTCATTGATACAACTTCTATGCAAAGATCTTCCGCTTCAACGGCATTACCCATCTGCAAGACCAGAGCACGCTGAACAACGTTCTCCAACTCTCTCACATTACCAGGCCAGTGATAGCTAGATAACTCTGCTTTAGCCGACTCAGATAGAACAACATCGCCACGATTCATCTTACTAGCATGCTTTGCAAATAACATTTCAGCCAGAGGTATTATATCAGCCTTGCGCTCTCGCAACGGAGAAAGCGTAATAGGGAAAACATTAAGGCGATAAAACAAGTCCTCACGGAACCGACCTTGAGAAATGTACTCTTGCATATTGCGGTTCGTTGTAGCAATCACTCGAACATCAAGCTTAATCGTTTTACGCCCACCAACTCGTTCAACCTCTTGCTCCTGCAATACCCTGAGTAATTTAGCCTGCAATTCCAGTGCCATCTCTGATATTTCATCCAACAGCAGTGTCCCACCATTGGCTTGTTCAAACTTACCCGGCGCACTTGCATGTGCCCCAGTAAAGGCGCCTTTTTCATGCCCAAACAGAGTGGCTTCCAACATGGTTTCAGGGATAGCCGCACAGTTAATGGCAATAAAAGGCTTACTAGCGCGACTAGAATTTTGATGGATATAGTTTGCTATTACTTCTTTACCAGAACCACTTTCGCCTGCAATCAGTACAGTTGAATCTGTAACCGCAACACGCTTAGCCAAATGGAATGCCTGCCTACTTTTTTCGCTCTCCATAATTGGCTGTGTAATACCTGAAGCTTTCCCTACGCGCCCCTTTACATACTTCTCTACCAACTCAACCAAAGTTTTAGGTTCAAAGGGCTTTACCAGATAGTCCACAGCCCCTTCACGCATGGCATCGACAGCATTACCGATGCTGCCATAGGCCGTAACCAGCAACATGGGCAGGCCGCTATATCTAGAGACTACATGTCGTAACAGCTCATGACCATCAATACCAGGCATATTGACATCTGAGATAACGAGATTAAAAGTCGATTTAGATAATGCCACAATTGCAGACTCACCGGAGTCAGCATCAACACACTCATAGCCTGCTAGCTCAAGGGTATCTACCAACGCCTCCCGCAAATCAACATCATCTTCAACAACTAATATTTTCTCGTTCGACATAACAAATTAACCCTAAGAAGAAACCAGCGGTAACCTAATAATAAACTGACTACCATGTCCATCCGTTGATTCTACACTCAACACCCCTTTATGAGCATTAACAACTGACTGTACTATGGCCAAGCCTAAACCAGTACCTTGAGTTTTTGTTGTGTAAAATGGCTCCAAGACCTTAGTTCTTAGCTCCTCCGGAATACCTGGCCCGTCATCAGAAACTACCAACAATAGATCATGTAAATCCTTATCGGCAGACAGCTGGATTTCTTTTGCACCTGCTTGAATAGCATTATTGACTAAATTTACCACAGCCCCAGTCAAAGCTTCTGAATGACCGAGCAAAAGGGCATCGGTTACATTCAACTGCCAAGAACAATGCACATCAAGACCACTTAGCATAGGTTCTACAGCATTTTTCAAAACAGTATAAAAGCTTGGTAGATCAAATTTTTCAGCAACGGTACTGCCACCACGTGCAAATTGCAGCATATCGCCAATTTGCTGCTCTAAATTTCGCAAGCGCCCCTGTAATTTAGACGCAAACTTTATGCGATTAGCCTCCGATAAACTTTCACTTTCTAGATGCCCTGCATACAGCATGGCGGCAGACAGCGGAGTTCGAATTTGATGCGCAAGAGAAGCCACCATCCGCCCCATTTCTGTTAAACGCTCACTGCGACTGACCTGCTCTTGTAGGCGTCGAGTCTCTGTCATATCGGTTATCACAACCATTTGCCCTGGCTCTTGCTCTAAAGATCTTGTCGCAATGGAAACCAAACGACCATCTTTTAGAGATATCTCATAGCCATCATTTTGCTTAGGGTCGAAACAGCGCTCAATAACAGCAACCCATGCGGACCCAACCAGAGGTGCACCCAACAACATTTCAGCAGCTGGGTTGGCACTGGCTACAACACCGGCACCATCAATAACCACCACACCTGCAGGCAATAAAAAAAGCAGATGCTCTAACTTCTCCGCCACCTGTTGTTTTTGCTCAAGCTGTTCAGCGCGCTGCCGCTTCGCCTCCTCCAACTCATCAGTCAGACGGACAATTTTACTCTGCAATTCATTGTACGAAGAAGTAAGCTGCTCAGATAGCGCTGTGAACTCCTGAAACGCAAGCTGTAACTCTTGGGCTGATCCACTCATTTATGGCTAAACCTTTTTGTAGGCTTTTACACCTTTCTGCTGATCTAAAAAACCCTTAATCTCATGAGCTAACTCCTTTCTGTTTTCCAAGGCTAAAGTACTCAAAGCCTGCATAACAGACATCACTTTAATTCCTTCACTAGCAATCTTACTTGCAATATCCTCAGGTATATCTGTATATGCTTCAAAAAAAGCTTTAAATGCAAAATCCAACTGAGTTGCAATTGACTCTGCATCAGTCCATTTATCAGCTTGATCGGACTGAATACGCTCTTCTAAAATCGCCAATAGCTCTAAAACTTTCTGCCAATCCGAGAGAATTTTTTCACCCTGACTCATAGATACCCTCCATAATTTTTTACGTTAGCTACCGTACAGGTATATTAGCTGCGGCCATTGCCTTACGACAAAGATCAGGTGTTGTGTCTGTAAAGTGGAACAAACTTGATACACCTACCCCAGAAACAGAGGTACTTGCAACTGTAGCAACATCACTAGCAGAGGATATGCCTCCAGCATAAATAACAGGAATACGAACGGTGCTAGAGACAAGTTCAGCCAAATATCTATTACCGCCCTGCATACAGCCATCTCTTGTGACATTATTGATAAGAAGCTCTCCTGCACCGAGATCCTCTGATTGCTTAATCAAATCAAAAAAATTACTCTCTGTACAAACTTGACCATTAGAAAATACAGCAAAGTCACTTCCATCTTCAACAACATCAATTGAATGTACTATACACTGACTACCAAAAACCTTGGCTGCTTCATTGATAAAACTTGGGCGGCTAAGTGCCACAGAATTAATTGCAACTTTATCTGCCCCTTTTTTTAATAAGTCTTCAATATCTCCCAGAGTACTGATTCCACCACCAACTGTTAGAGGCATAAAGCACTCTCGAGCTAAGTCTTGTATTGTGAACTTATCAATTGCACGCCCCTGCTTAGAGGCATCAATGTCAAGTAAAATAAGCTCATCAACATTTCGTGTATTGTAAGTTCTAACAACAGTTACAGGGCTACCCAAATTCCGCCGTTGCTTAAACTGAATAGTCTTCAGCACAGAGAAGCCATCAAGTAGCACTATAGGAATGACTCTTTTCCTTAGCATAGCTCTACAAAGTTCCTTAAAAAGGTAAGCCCTGGCTGCTGGCTTTTTTCTGGGTGAAACTGAGCGCCATAAATGTGATTTTTTGCAACAAATGCCACCACTGGCTGCTCATAGTCAGTGTAAATTACCTCCAAATTGCTTTCCGCTTTATCGCTAATCTGCATCGCATAACTGTGTACAAAGTAAAAGCAGGCATCCTTATGGACATTTCTGAACAATGGATGGTCAATCGATGAGAGCTCATTCCATCCCATGTGAGGTATAACCAATCGACCATTGAAATCATCTATTTTGTCTACATAAGCATTAATAAAACCTAAACCTTTCGAGTCTCCTCCCTCCGTACCGAATAATGAAAGAAGCTGCATCCCTACACAAATACCTAGTATAGGTGTATTTCTCATATAAACAGATTCAAGTAATGCTGATCTAAATCCTGAGAGATCTAAACGAGTAACGGCCTCTGCAAAACTCCCAACACCAGGTAAAACTATCTTAGATGCTTTAGACAAATCATTCGGATTTACAATAATTTGGTATTTAACTTTTAAATAATCCAGTGCCTTAGCAACACTACCAATATTGCCTATACCAAGATCAACAATAGCTAACATTTCAACTAACTCGGAAAGAATTTTCGCACTAAATTACCGTGCTCATCTTTAATTAACTCACCAGTTTCGTTATCTCTTTGAAATAACATTTTATTAGTAAAGCGGTCTAAGTTACCTAAAAACTCTTCTTCTGTAATATCTAAGTAATTCATAAAGTCTGGTGCATATTTCCAAGGTATCTGACCCTCGGTTGAGTTGCGAAGCGCTTCTATAGCCTCCTCCCTTGATATTCGACCAGCTCTAATTTCAATACATAACTGATCTGTCGCTCGGCCATAACCATACTTAATAAATTTCATATAATCATGAAGCCCACCAATCCATTTGCAGTCTAGATTTTCAATATCGTTATAAGCCCCCTCAACCGGACCATCAGGATTTTTATTCCATCCTAACGAGCAACAAATATCAGTATTACGCTTGGTGTCCCACTTCTCAAAGTATCCCAAAAACAATCCCGTTACACCAACTTCCCGAATATCTTCATCACTAGGATAATGCAATGTCTTAATACTATTAAGGTCAATACCATCATGAACCACGTCAGATAAGCGATGTCCACTCATCTGAAATTGCTCTAACCAGTTACGATCCAAAAAGTTATTATCTTTATGAGCGGCAGGGCCACCATATTCAAACTGAGAATTTTCCCCCCAAATCAAAAGGGGAATTTTATAATTTACTGCTATACGCACAGGGGCTGTAAAGATGCCAATATGCTCAGGCCAGCAACAATCACCTAACTTGAAAAAACCAATACGTACCAGCTCACGATAGTTTTTCCTGTTGCCTGAAACTTGTATCAAGTCAAAACCCTGATCTCGTAAAAAATTCAGATTTTTCAGGCCGACATCTGTCAATTCACAGGGTGTGTGTGTAACACATAATGGCGTCATGCCATATTTATCTCGCATGGTTAATGCTTGATAACAACTATCTTTTCCACCACTAACAGGAATGATGCAGTCATAGTTTGAACCATCGCCACGATATCGATCCAAAATAACTCTGAAGTCACTTTCTCTTTTTGACCAGTCTATGCTTTGATGCTTATCTTCAGCCGACAGACAAGCATCGCATATGCCGTCAGTAAACACTTGCTCTGGCCGAGTGCTTGGCATAATACATAATTTACAAAACTGCATAAGCCCACCAAAAAGTTAAAAGTAATTATAGTTTTCTTCATTATCTGTTTTTAAACAGTTATGTCTAAAATCTGACTTCAAGTTATCTAAAAACAAATCAAACTCCTTCATCGCATCATTAAAACTTTCCACCTTATAAGACTCTCCTACAGGAAAGTAAAGAATACTATTTATAGCACTAATAGAATAAAGAAGAGTGCCATCAAAAATAGCATAAAGCCAATAATCATCCTTTGAAATATCAAAGTCATCACTGTGAAAATCATAGGAAATATTTTTAATTATTTTCTCTGCATCTTCTATGGTATGCGCATGAAAAATCTTAGACTTTAACCAAACAACCATTTCATCTATCTTATCAAAACAGCGATTAAGCTCAGATGAAACAGCATCAATGTCTTCAGGAATAAATGAGAAATAAGAATTTAATATCTTACTTAAAACCTGAGCATCCACCTTACCAAAATCAGAGAATATAATATCAGATGATCTTATAGGGTCAGCACCCTCAATTTTCGCGCCATCACTACAATTCAACACGCTAATACTATCTGGAAAAGTATTTTTCCAAGATATAATTATAGTTTCTAACTCATTCTTAAACATAGGCAAGTAGCCTGAAGAATAAACTTGTCCCTCACCAAAGTTTGAATCAAACTCAATTTCTCCTGCAGCTTTTGGAGTCCAAGTTTTTTTACTTTCATCATTCATTTTCTCATACAGACTTGATTTAGAGTGATGATACTCACGATCAACATACCCCATATCAACACCGAAAAAGAAAATATTTCTAAAACCAAGTAATATCGCAGATGTAAATCCTATATGTACACAACTAGGTGCAATGCGCCCAATTAGCGACACCCCCTCTGCACCAAAAATTTTGTGCATCATCAAAGAACCTGCTTCAACATCCTTCAGCATTTGACCTTTACTGTCAAACAAAGAGAACGCATCAGGATGCACTTGAGAAGCACCGATAAAAAAGACATCTTTCAGGTATATAGAAAAATCTTCACTGTCATCATAATTTGATTTTATAAAGGTTACAACATCAGCAGTTCTTTCTAACTCAACATGAATATTAGGCTTTATCTGATTTTTATATAACGTTGACAAAGCAGATCCACAGCTAACAATGATCACATCAGATGAATGATTTTTGATAAACTCTATATCAGAATCTAAAGACGGCCCATTTCCTATAACAAATACAGGCCAATCTCTCTGACCAAAATCTTTAATTTTTGAGACATCGCTTCTTAAGCAAGGAACACCATTTTTGAAATTACCAACTGTATGCGCAACGCTCAATCTAGCATCATCATAAAACCCATACCCAGAGAAGAACTTCAAATCTATTTGATTTTTTACCTTTTCAAAAATCTTATCATACCCATCTAAATAAAAGGCTGAATATATAAAAGAACCTGCAACTCTATGACGACCACCTTTATAAACTTCTATAGTTAAGTCATCTATAAGCTCATCTACATCATCAGACAAACCTATATATATAGATAAGCCTAACTTGTTCATTTTATCTAAAATATAAGCCCAATCTATCATCTGCATACTAGCGAAAAAAATATCTTTATTAGGCTCTATCAAATAAAGATTAGACACTCTATTTTCTTTATACATTTTCTCTAGGTCAAAGCCAAGCCCTGTAGAAAACCAAAATAGCCTACCAATTTTTTCGGGTAAAACACCATAAGACACATCGGAAAAAGATTGATTCGACTCATCCGACTTTGACAGATATGATATGCCATCTTCCATAGACTTACGAATAAGTGAAACCTGAACATCACCTAGACTTCTCATCAAGGATGTATGAACTGGATTTGTTTTACAAACTGCACTATCTTTAAAGACAGTAAAAAATGGCTTATGTAAAGGAGATTTCTTATACTCTTCATAATTATTAATAGTTTCAGCCACTGGGTTACTTCCATAAAGCAACCTTCCACTTTCTCGGTCTAAAACATTTATATTTCCATCAGCATCATATATTACAAAAAATCTTTTCTCCTTATAATTAGAAAACTCACTATATATATCTGGAGAATACTTCTTAAAAGCATCTAAATTATCTGACAGTCTTTTTTCTAAAAAAGCTGAAATAAGATCAGCTTGACTATACTCAATATCAGGCATAGGAACCTCAAAAAAACCCTGGTAGAACAGGGTTTATTAAAACTATGAATTAGGATATTTGATCCCATCCACTTTTTATTTTGAATATGACATCTTCGGCATTTTTAACTTTACTAGCATCCATATTCAAAGATGCATCCAACAAACACTCTAAGCAATAGTCATATAGAGACTTTAAATTATTTGCCAATTCTTCATTAGCAGAAGAATTTATAGTACCTGCGAGCGCAACTATGATTGCTTCAGATTTCGCTATATAAATCGCCTTATTCTCATAATCTTTATTAGTTATTGCCACACTCGCACGTCTTAAAAACCTCAGACATCCTTCAAATAACATTTGAGTTATTCTATGTGGAGAAGCTGAATTAATCTCAGCCTCTAAATTAAAGGTTTGATACTGCTGTAGTGCCCTTCTCATATAAACCTCAAATAATTAACCAGTATACTTTATGCCAGCCAACGCCTGAAGCTGAGGCCCTATAAAGCTCATTGTTGACTTGAGTTTAGCCATAGTTGAATCTAGGGCAGAAAATTGCATCTTCAGTGTTTTTTGATAACTCTCTATATATCTTGTATGAGCATCATATTGAGTTTCTAAATCTTTAATAATCTCATTATAGGAATCTTCTTTTCCTTTTATAATACCTGTAAAACCCAAATAACTATCCAACTGATCACTTATATTGTAAGCCAAGCCATTTGTACCGGAAAAAAGTTCATCTAAATCTGAATAGTTATTTTGCAATACATTATCTAATCGTTCAGAGTTGATGACTAATAAACCATCTGCTTCTTCATCTATATCTAAACCTACAGAATATAAAGTATTAACATTATCAGCAGCTCCAGCCACTGTTTGAGTTATCATAGACCCCAAAACAGACTCTAAATTCCTCAAAATCGGATCACCATTCAATTTTCCTGGCGTAAAATTATTATCGTCATCAAAGGATCCTTTCAACCCATTCATTCCTGAGCGAAGACTGTTATACGAGTCAACAAAAGCAGTGATTTTTGATTTAACAGAGTCAGAGTCCAACTCAACATTTACCACGGCTTTTTCACCAGGAGCCTCTTTACTCGCAATAATAGTGAGGCCTGAAATCTGCGTATCAAAGGTATTGGTGTCACTATTGACGGTAATTCCATCTATAGTTATTTCTGCCTGTCTAGCACCCTGAATAGAGGTACCCTGAATAGCTACGCCTGACGCGTCAAGCTCCAAGTTAAAACGAGCATCAGTTGCTGCTTCAACCTTAAGCTGCTTATCAGCCCCACTACCCGTAATAGAAGAGCTGTATACTAGTTGTCCATCAACAACATTTGCAGTTACGCCAAAGTTATCATCTGCATTATTAATAGCATCACGGATACCATTCAAACTCATTCCTGGGGTTATATTAACCGCAAAGTTTGGCTTAGAGCCGTCAGGTATACTAAATGTTAAAGTATCTGTTAAGGCTAAGTCTGCTGTATGATCTGTATTGATCTGTGACGTGTACCCCTTTATACCTTTAGCTAGAGCCTCAACTGTAACGTCATAACTACCTGTTACGGAGGAAGTATCAGCAGTGACAGATACAACATCGCCACTTGAAGGCTGCGTAATATTCGTCGTTCTCTGATTGTAACTAGTAGAATCTTTTAGTGCATCAGACGCATCTTGAAACTTTGACAAAAGACTGCTCAGGCTGCCTAGCCCAGAAATAGAGTCTCTAGTTTCAACCTCTTTTGCACCTAACTGCTTGATTTTGGGTTCGCTGGCAACCTGTACTAATTGTGTCAGCATGCTTGAAAGGTCTAACCCTGAGCCAATACCTAAAAAATTCATGTTATCCTCCAGCGAAATATTTAAGCAAATAGAAAAATTTAAAATCAAGCCCTATCATCAAAAAGGTTAATAGCTTGATCTGCTTTCCCTATAAAAAATTCTTGCATTACTTCATCAATTCTTTTTGCCAATGCAATAGCCTGCTCTGATGGGATTTGCCTAATCATCTCATCGGTATCTTTGTCCACAACACGTATAACAACTCGGTTAAGTTCTTTGTCAACACTTAACCTTAAATTAACCTGTTGAATCTCAGCATATTTATTGATTTTCTCTAACGCCATATCAACTTCGCCTAAAGCATAGACATCACTTTCCTTGGCATTTTTGAGTTGCTGAACAGCATTTGTTCGGACATTATCTAACTGAGTACTTGTTTCCAATTGCACAACTTCCTTATCCACACGCGGAGGCGGTGTTGACTCAACATCTCCACTCTGCGTTAATGATTTATAAGTATTCGCAAATAAATTCTGGGCTTCAGACTCAATTTTCATAATTACACCTACCGCAAATGGTTAGCCATTCAATCAGCACCTAAATATAGGTATCGGCTAAGCATCCTGTTTCTTTAATGTCTCCGCCTAATACTCTCATACAGCATGATCGATTGAGAGTCATAGCTGATACAATCTCTCTGCTTGCCTCCAGTCCTCTTCAGTATCAATATCTTGTGCTAGATACCTAGGAATCACAACAGGCGCAGAATATTGAGAAAAAATAGGTCTTCTCTCCATCCAAGCCTCACCAAGCCCCCAGTACAACTGCCCTGCATCGTGCCAAGCCTCTTTCAGATCTTGGGAGCGCGTGTCTCTGTATTCAGGATATAGCATTTCAATATTGCCATTTTCATCCAAAGTAATGGCTCTTTGCACAGGGTAATCATAGCTCACTACTGTAAATGCATAACTTTTTTTCTGGCTAATCATGGACACATATGACTGCTGGATCAGCTCTGGAGTTATAAATGGTGCTGTAGCATATATACAGCAAGCAGCCTCTACATCAAAACCGTTTATAAAGAGCCACTCAACAGCGTGTCGAACAACTTCTGTAGAAGCCGTATAATCATCAGACAAATCAACTGGACGCACAAAAGGCGTTTCTGCACCATAATCTCTCGCTATTTGTGCAATCTCACTATCGTCTGTAGAAACGATCACCCTGTCAAAGCAACCACTTGAGATAGCCGCTTTTATGGACCATGCAATCATTGGCTGTCCAAAGAAAGGCTTAATATTCTTACGTGGTATACGCTTGCTTCCACCTCTAGCAGGGATAATTGCAAATTTCATACCTATATCACCTTAAAGCATCAACTAAAGCAGAAACAACCTGACTCTGTTCAGACCGCTGCAATCCTGTATAGATTGGTAGGCTTATCGCTTCTCTATAATAGCTCTCAGCTTCCTCACAGTACCCCCTTGTAAAACCCATAGCCTGATAAAAAGGCTGCATATACACTGGGATATAGTGCAAATTAACGCCAATCCCCTTTGCTCTCAGCTCAGAAAAGAGCACTTGGTGGGAGACATCAGTTGACTTCAAACGAATAATATACAGGTGCAAACCAGAATATGTATCAGGATGCTGCCAAGGCAGCGCCAACGGGAGCTCTGCGAGTTCTTTATCATATATTGCGGCAATTTCATGCCGCTTAGAAACAAAGCTATCTAAACGTGAAAGCTGACTTAAGCCTAGTGCAGCCTGCAAATCCGTCATACGGTAGTTATAACCAAGTTCGAGCTGCTGATAATACCACTCCCCATCCGGCTCTTTGGTCATTAAACTTGGATCTCGGGTTACTCCATGGCTCCGCAAGCATTTCATTTTATCTGCAAGAAACTCATTATTGGTTAAAGCAGCACCACCCTCTCCTGTTGTAATAATCTTTACAGGGTGAAAACTAAAAATAGTAATATCGCTATACTGTCCACCACCTATAGGTAAACCTTTATAACGCCCACCTATAGCGTGAGAAGCATCTTCTATAATCTTAAACCCATACTGCTTAGACAACGCTGATATTTTGACCATCTCACAAGATTGTCCGCTAAGGTGTACTGCGATCACAACTTTTGGCAATACGCCTAGCTTTTCAGCCTTGACTAGCTTTTCTTCTAGCGCTCCCGCACTCATATTGTAGGTTTTAGAATCAATATCTACAAAATCAACTGATGCTCCGCAATATAGAGCACAATTAGCAGAAGCTACAAATGTAATAGGTGTGGTCCAAACAACATCACCTTTGCCAACACCTAAGGCCAAGCAAGCTAAGTGTAAAGCAGAGGTGGCGCTATTAACGGCAACTGCATATCTTGCACTGCAATAGCTGGCTAACGCCGCCTCAAACTCGGGCACTTTGGGCCCCTGTGTCAAGAATTCTGACTGTAATACCTCGATAACTGAGTTGATATCAGCTTGAGAGATATCTTGCCTACCATATGGAATCATTACATTACTTCCGAATCTACAGCCATTTTTAAGAACTCATCTTGAGACAGCCACTCCATATTATTACCTGAGTGGTACTCGTAACCAGGCATGACAGGTACTCCTGTTTCACCCAGTGCATTTATTGTAAAGTCAGATGTGAAAGAAAATTGAATTGTAGGGCAAATCACGTAATGATCGCTGAACTCTAAAGTTAAGTGGCTATCATCTGCAGGACACATAATCTCATGCAGCTTTTCGCCTGGACGAATCCCAATGATTTTCTGTCCTAAAGCTGGAGCTAAAGCAGTGGCTAAATCGGTCATTTTCATAGAAGGAATCTTCGGCACAAAAATTTCCCCGCCCTGCATACGCTCAAAGTTTTTTAGGACGAATTCCACACCTTGGCGTAATGTAATCATAAATCTTGTCATATCGGGGTGCGTAATGGGTAATTCGGATGCACCATCAGAGATTAGGCGCTTAAAAAATGGAACTACAGAACCACGGGAACCAACCACATTACCGTAGCGCACTACTGCAAAGCGTGTACGGCGCCCGCCAACCATATTATTACCTGCCACAAATAATTTGTCTGATGCCAGCTTCGTTGCACCATACAAATTGATTGGATTTGCGGCCTTATCTGTTGACAGCGCAATAACCTTGTCGACTTTATGCGCAATAGCGGCTTTAATAACATTTTCTGCACCATAGATATTAGTCTTGATACACTCCATGGGATTATATTCAGCTGCTGGCACCTGCTTCATCGCAGCAGCATGTATCACATAATCCACACCATCCATAGCCTCCATCAAACGCTGCTGATCACGCACATCACCAATAAAATAACGCATACAGTCAGCATTATACACTTGCTGCATTTCAAACTGCTTAAGTTCATCTCGAGAAAAAATAATAATCTTTCTTGGTTTAAATTTCTCCAGCAAAATTTTAGAGTACATTTTCCCAAAGGAACCCGTACCACCAGTAATCAAAATTACTTTATTATTAAACATCATAAACCTCTACACTAACGAATCTGAAAGACTAAAAAAATGCACAACTCTGATATTCTGAACTCAATAATGAACGGAGCTTCCATCTCTGGGATAATGACTCCAGACCCATCACTGCCAAGCAACCAACCCGCTCACGATGAGACTTATAAGCTACCATTTATTTATATCGAAAAAGACAATTTTTTTGCGCAAACCTACAATATGCACAGACCCATCCGCAATGGGAAAGCATACTCTAGCTTCCAATCATTTTCATACTCTCACGGCTATAATGATGCAATGGTAATTTGCATACCAGATAAAAACCAAACCTTACTGGCATCAATGAGAGGAAGGTACAGCAAATTCCAGTGGATCGTTAGGCATGACTATGAAGTCGTCTGGCAAGATTCTGAGCAAGACAATATGACAGCTCTTCGAGAAGCCATACTCAACGGAAGAGATTTAAAAATCATGATTAGCGAGGATGCAAATACGTGGTGTGTTTTACCTGTTGACCTTGCCAATATAGAACAAGATCAGAACCAATTCGTGATTCGTAGCGAAACTGGATTTCCAAGCTCGCTTTTACTTAATACGGGGAAATTAAAAGAAACGCTAAAGCAAGCTCAAGCGACTCGTATTACAGAAGATACCATCATCGGCACAAACTACCCTGCAGCACCGACTTATTACTGCTGCTACTCTGATGGCAGTTATTACCACTACTTTGATGAAATTAGACCAATTAGAAGAAAATATAAGCAACTTAAAATTTTTGCACGTAAACATTCTGAAAGTACAAAAACATTTTTAATCGATAAAATAGTTTAAAAAAAACCCAAGCATCAGCTTGGGTTTTTTATTAAAGCTAACGACTAGCGTAAAAGCGATAGTGCTGCTTGTGGAAGCTGATTTGCCTGAGACAAAATCGTAGTCGCTGCCTGCTGAATAATCTGGTTACGAGTCAACTCTGCAGTCTCTGTTGCAAAATCTGTATCAGTGATACGTGCACGAGAGTCAGATACATTCACAATTGACGCTGCATTCGAGCGAATAGTTGATGACAAGCCATTCTGCTCAGCACCCAACTTAGCACGTTGCTTATCAACTTGTGTCACCAGACCTGTCATTGCATCCAGCAAAGTGTCTGTAGCAAAAGCATGAATCTCATTAATCTGCGCGTCTGTGAAACCGGCACTGGTTACACTGCTGATATTCATACCCATAGAGCCTAGTAAGTCACTACCAACCACAGAGGCTAACGTGAAGTTTCCTGAACCAGAAACAGTTTGAGTTAATATTTTTGTCAACTCATCTACGTTAATCGTAATAGATTCAACATCAGTCAAAGTACTTAATGTACCTTCACGAGCCGACCCTAGAACCATGTCAATCGCAGAGGTTAAATCAGATGTACCCGTCATCGCAGCGTAAGCCTGAATCATCTTACCTAAATCGCCCGCAGCTGATAGCGAACCACTTAAAGTTGATAGTGCTTGTCCTGTAGAAACAGTACCTGCAGCAACACCAGCCTCTACACCTTTAGCAAAAAGAGCGGTTAACTTAGCATTACCCGTTGTTACCGTATCTTGCTGTCCAGACATTGCACCAGACTGAATTTGAAAGCCCGCTTTAGAAGAATCATTATTTAACAGCTTGATAGAGCCATAAGCGGTACGATCTGCGATATCATTATTAACATTCAGAAGCTTTTTAAACTCTTCACCCAACGCTGCACGATCATCAGCTGCTAGCGTACGGTTACCACCTTGTACAGCCAACTGACGCATACGCTGAATATTGGTCGTAATTTCACCAAGCGCACCCTCAGCGATTTGAGCAATTGAAATACCGTCGTTAGCATTACGATTGGCTTGATTTAAACCTGTGATTTGAGATGTCAAGCGATCCGCGATTTGTAAGCCCGCAGAATCATCACGCGCACTATTAATACGACTACCTGAAGACAGCTTCTCGAAAGAACTGTTCATGCGATCAGTTACGTTTTGCAGGTTGCGCTGACCATTTAAACCAGAAACGTTAGTATTTACAAACATAGCCATGATAATTACCTCGATGGTGTTAAATCGTTACTTTGCAGGCTTCTTTTGACCTACACAAGCCTTGTAATACTAATATCGTCCTGGATGTTAAAAACTTTAAATAAAAAAAGCCGGAATTTCCGACTTTTTTTGGAAGTAGCTAAAAAACTTAACCCAAAAGGGACAAAGCCGCTTGAGGCAGTTGATTAGCTTGCGACAGAATACTAGTCGCAGCCTGTTGAATAATCTGGTTTCGCGTCAACTCTGCAGTCTCAGCGGCAAAGTCTGTATCAGTAATACGTGCGCGCGAGTCTGACACATTCACTACAGCTGTTGTATTTGAGCGAATAGTTGATGACAAGCCATTCTGCTCAGCACCCAACTTAGCGCGTTGCTTATCAACCTGGGTCACCAAACCTGTCATTGCATCCAGCAAAGTGTCTGTAGCAAAGGCATGAATCTCATTAATCTGTGCGTCTGTAAAACCGGCACTGGTTACACTGCTGATATTCATACCCATAGAGCCTAGTAAGTCACTACCAACTACAGAGGCTAACGTGAAGTTTCCTGAACCAGAAACAGTTTGAGTTAATATTTTTGTCAACTCATCTACATTAATCGTAATAGACTCAACATTAGTCAAAGTACTTAATGTACCCTCACGAGCCGATCCTAGAACCATGTCAATCGCAGAGGCTAAATCAGATGTACCCGTCATCGCAGCGTAAGCCTGAATCATCTTACCTAAATCGCCCGCAGCTGATAGCGAACCACTTAAAGTTGATAGTGTTTGCCCTGTAGAAACAGTACCCGCAGCAACACCAGCCTCTACACCTTTAGCAAATAGAGCGGTTAGCTTAGCATTACCCGTTGTTACAACATCTTGCTCGCCTGATTGAGCGCCCGATTGAATTTGAAAACCTGCTTTAGGTGAGTCTTCATTTAAAATCTTTATCGTTCCAAAAGCGGTACGATCTGCAATGTCGTTATTGACATTCATGAGTTTAGTAAACTCTTCACCCAATGCTGCGCGATCGTCAGCTGAAAGGGTTCTATTACCACCTTGCACTGCGAGCTGACGCATACGCTGAAGGTTATTAGTCACTTCACTCAGTGCACCCTCTGCAATTTGCGCAATTGATATACCATCATTGGCATTACGCGTACCTTGCTGCAAGCCTATAATTTGAGTGGTTAATCGGTCTGCAATTTGCAAGCCTGCCGCATCATCTTTAGAGCTATTGATACGACTACCAGAAGACAACTTCTCAAATGAGCTATTCATCCGATCGGTCACATTTTGAAGATTACGCTGACCGTTTAGTGCTGATACGTTGGTATTTACAAATAAAGCCATGACTTAATTCCTTCTTATCCAAACCACCATAACTGAGCGGTTTTGCATATTAAATTCAAACATAGTTAAAAACTGGAAGCTGGCATCTGCATCCTTTGCTTGCCTATCTTCATGTGTTAAGCAGACCTGCCACTGCGCTTCCAGCTATCAACCCGTCCGGATCTGCTCTTAAAACTATAGAAGCATTTATCATGCCAATTATAAATAATGTTATTTTTCAACTAGTTAGATAGATTAACGTCGAATATAAACGTCATTCAGCTTGAAAAACTGATATAGGCAATCAACAACGGCAATAAATTTCCTATAGAGCATCCACTCAAAAGCGGCAATTTATTGACACCATAACGAGAAAACCCAGCCTTAGCTGGGTTTCAAAAACAAAAACCACACCAGTAACTATCCCAAAAGTGATAGAGCCGCTTGCGGTAATTGATTCGCCTGCGCCAAAATAGAGGTCGAGGCTTGCTGGATGATTTGATTACGGGTGAGTTCCGCAGTTTCCATCGCAAAATCTGTATCGGTTATACGTGAACGTGAATCAGATACATTCACCACTGCCACTGTATTGGAGCGAATAGTAGACGATAAGCCATTTTGCTCCGCACCTAACTTAGCACGTTGTTTGTCAACCTGAGTAACCAAGCTTGTCATAGCGTCTAGCAATGTATCAGTAGCAAAAGCATGGATTTCATTGAGCTGTGCATCTGTGAAACCAGTACTAGTCACACTGCTAATATTCATCCCCATAGAACCTAGTAAGTCACTACCAACCACAGAAGCCAATGTAAAATTACCTGAGCCAGAAACATTCTGAGTTAGCACCTTGGTTAGTTCATCAACATTAATTGTGATGGAGGTTGCAGTGGTAAGCGTACTTAAAGTTCCTGTACGATCAGATCCCAACATAAGATCAATTGCTGACGTTAAATCAGAAGTACCTGTCACAGCAGCATAAGCTTGGATGATTTTACCCAAATCACCAGCAGCTGACAGCGAGCCACTTAAAGTTGATAATGCTTGCCCTGTAGAAACAGTACCAGCAGCAACGCCATCCTCAACACCTTTGGCAAATAGAGCGGCTAACTTAGCATTACCTGTTGTAACTGTATCTTGCTCACCTGACTGAGCGCCAGACTGAATCTGAAAACCTGCTGTTGGCGAATCTTCATTCAAAATCTTACGTGTACCAAACGCTGTACGATCAGCAATATCGTTATTCACATTCAATAATTTAGTGAATTCTTGCCCAAGTGCATCACGATCATCATTGGACAATGTTCGATTACCACCCTGCACCACCAACTGACGCATACGCTGCAAGTTGTTAGTCACTTCACCTAAAGCACCTTCTGCAATCTGGGCTATCGAAATACCATCATTGGCATTACGTGTACCTTGTTGCAAGCCAATAATTTGTGTGGTGAGTCGATCTGCAATCTGCAAACCTGCTGCGTCATCCTTGGCGCTGTTAATACGGCTACCAGAAGATAACTTTTCGAATGAGCTATTCATACGATTTGTCACATCGGATAAGTTTCTTTGTCCGTTCAACGCCGATACATTAGTATTTACAAATAATGCCATGATGCTATTCCTTCTATGTCAACCGCTTCGCTACCGAATCTCATGATGGCAAAGCTGTTTGCAGTGTTTTCACTTTCAGCGGGCAAACGCTTTAGTTCACACCTGCTGTATTGTTTCTTTACCATAAGCAAAGCAATACTCATGCCAACAAAAAATATCCTATAAAATCAAATAACTGGCGTAATAAAAGCATAAGCAGAGCCAATACTCTGATCACAAAAACTTTATCCACAGGCAAGTAAACAACTCTTTCCGGCAAAAACTTGCCCACAAAAGCAAAGCGCGTAAAAAAACCCAGCCTTGGCTGGGTTTGAAACAACTCTAATGTTTGTGTATTGGCAACAATCAGTTACCCAGTAAAGACAGCGCTGCCTGTGGCAACTGATTCGCCTGCGACAAGATAGAGGTCGAGGCTTGCTGGATAATCTGATTGCGGGTTAA
>NZ_FUXG01000006.1 GCF_900167095.1 Oceanospirillum multiglobuliferum | reverse complement strand
TAACAAATTTTGAATTGATTCGAGTTTGCTTACCTTGATAATCTTGTGACTTTCCAAGACCATCGAAGCAAGCGCCCACACGAATTATCTGATTGAATTTTTAAAGAGCAATTTAGTTAATCGAAGGAGAGACAGAATCTCGATCACTTCGCTCAACTGAGGCTGCGTATTCTACAGAACCGAACCTCGTATTGTCAACCACTTTTTTCAACTTTCTTTTCAGTGATCATTTCGAAAACTTAAAGAAAACAAGCGGTTACACAAGCTGCCGAACATCTCTGCCTGACAACGAGGGCGAATTATACGCACCTCTGAGCACTAAGCAACTGTTTTATTGAACTTTTGTAGTTTTATTTCAAAACTAGGTGAGTCGGGCTTATTGCTGCTTTATATAGCAACTGTATTTCTAGGTTGGTCAGCACGCTTACTTCCCTATAAAATCATTCCAAGCTCTTTGTTATTCAGGTTATGACCATGTCTCAAGGTACACTCTATATTATTTCTGCCCCTTCCGGAGCAGGTAAGTCTAGTCTGGTTTCTGCTTTACTAAGCCAAACCGACGATATTAAAGTTTCAGTGTCTCATACGACTCGCGCAGCAAGACCCGGTGAAGTCGACGGCATCAACTACAACTTTGTTTCGATGGAACAGTTCAAGAATTTAGTAACGGACAATGCTTTTCTTGAACACGCTGAAGTATTTGGCAATTGTTATGGCACTTCTAAGCTATGGCTTGACGACCAGCTAAATGCTGGTACAGACATTATTCTAGAAATTGATTGGCAGGGTGCGCAGCAAGTACGCAAGCTGATGCCTAATGCTGTTGGCATTTTCATCCTACCGCCAAGCCAAGCAGCACTACAGAAACGCCTAGATAGCCGTGGCCAAGATTCAGCTGAAATTATTGCGGGCAGGATGGCTGAAGCTGTCAGCGAAATGTCACATTATAATGAGTATGATTATGTGATTATCAATGATCAATTTGAGCAAGCTTTAGGTGAAATGCGCGCGGTTATTATTGCACAGCGGCAAAAGCTAGCCATTCAACAAGCCCGACATGCTAAACTATTGGCTGATCTCTTGTCAGAGAATCAATGAATTCAGTAAACTGGGCGATTCTTTGCTGATTGTAAATTTAATTTGGGGATTCCAAATGGCACGCGTAACTGTTGAAGACTGTCTTGATAATGTAGAAAACCGCTTTGAACTGGTGATGGTTGCCAGCAAACGTGCGCACCAACTTAGCACTGGCGGCAAAGATCCTCTAGTACCTTGGGAAAATGATAAGCCAACGGTTGTTGCCCTACGTGAGATTGCTGAAGGCCATATCACTAGCAAGCTGCTACGTGACTCTACGGCAATTGGTCGTGAACACCAGGGCGAAAACTAGGAGATAACTTTATATGTCGGCACTTTTTCCATTTCAGCCCTTGAACGCTAAGGAGTAACCGTGTCGACAATTGAAGATCTTATTGATCGTATGCGCGGCTATTTAGAGCCTGAAGAAGTTCAGCAGGTTCGTCGCGCATACTATTTTGCAGAGCAAGCCCATGATGGGCAGCGCCGTCGTAGCGGTGAACATTATGTAACTCACCCTCTGGCTGTTGCCACTATTCTTGCCAATATGCACATGGACCATCACAGCTTGATGGCTGCTATGCTGCATGATGTGATTGAAGATACTCCGGTCACGAAAGAGGCTTTAGCCAAACAATTTGGTGATACCGTTGCAGATCTTGTTGATGGTGTTTCAAAGCTGACACAAATTCACTTTGAAGACAAAGCCTTAGCACAAGCTGAAAACTTCCAGAAAATGGCTTTGGCCATGGCACGTGATATTCGTGTAATTTTGGTTAAGCTTGCTGACCGCTTGCACAATATGCGCACACTCGGCGCACTGCGCCCGGATAAAAAGCGCCGCATTGCACGTGAAACTCTTGATATTTACGCCCCTATTGCTGGACGCTTGGGTATTAATACCATTCGAACAGAGCTAGAGGATTTAGGCTTTGCGGGTATGCACCCGATGCGCTACGAGCGCTTAAAACGAGCGGTACAAAGTGGAAAGGGAAATCGTAAGCAGGTTATTCGTGAGATTCAGCAAGCTTTACAGGCTTGCCTTGAAACGGATGAGCTGCCTGGCAAAGTGATTGGCCGTGAGAAACATTTGCTCAGCCTTTATCGAAAAATGAAAGAACGCCGCAAATCATTCTCCGACATTATGGATGTTTACGGTTTTCGCATTGTGACCGATAAGGTAGACAGCTGTTACCGAATCCTTGGCGCCATTCACAATCTGTACAAACCGATTCCGGGACGTTTCAAAGACTATATCGCAATTCCAAAGGCTAACGGCTATCAATCTTTGCACACCTCTTTGATTGGTATGAACGGCCTGCCAATTGAAGTACAAATTCGTACCCGAGAGATGGAGTCGATGGCCAATAACGGTATCGCTGCTCATTGGTTGTACAAAAAATCAAGCCGACAGAAAGAACCTAGCTCTGGAATGACAGGCGCAAGCCATGCCCGCGCACGTCAATGGGTTAAAGGTCTGCTAGAGATGCAGCAGCGCGCTGGAGACTCTCTTGAATTTATCGAGAACGTAAAGCTCGATTTGTTCCCAGATGAGGTTTATGTCTTCACCCCTAAAGGTGCGATTATGGAGATGCCGTCTGGAGCAACTCCCGTTGATTTTGCCTACGCAGTACACACCGATGTAGGCAATAGCTGCGTGGCAGCACGTATCAATCGCCGTCTATCACCTCTAAGCACCGTATTAGAAAGTGGCCAATCTGTTGAAATTATTACAGCACCCAGTGCAAGACCCAGCTTGGCATGGCTAAGCTTTGTGACTACCGCCAAAGCACGTAGCGCTATTCGCCACTATGTTAAAAGCCAGCATCGTACTGAGTCTGTGTCACTAGGTAAACGTCTACTGAATAAAGCCTTGGATAATTACGGTAAGCAATATGATGATATTGCAAAACCTAACATACAGGCGTTATTGACCGAGTTCCAATATCAGAATGAGCAGGATCTGCTTGAAGCCATAGGTCTTGGAAATCGTGTCGCCTTCGGGATTGCTCGTGCATTGATCAATGAGAGTGAAACAAGCGAAACACCTCTAGAAAACGAATCCTCTAACAGTAAGCTAGCGATTAGTGGCACAGAAGGTATGGTGATCTCTTACGCGCGCTGCTGTCACCCTATTCCAGGTGATCCCGTACTGGGTCATATCAGCAGTGGTCGAGGTATTGTGATCCATATGGACAATTGTCGAAATATTGCTGAATTACGTAATGATAGCGACCGTTGTATTGCATTGGAATGGACTGAAAGCGTTAAGGGAGACTTCACCGTTGTATTGCGGGTTGAAGCAGAGCATCAAAAAGGCTTTATTGCTGAACTGGCAAGTTTGATAACCGAAGCAGACGCCAATATTGAAAAGATCACCACGGAAGAACGCGATGCCAAGGTCGTGATGGTGAATATTGAGCTAGGCGTACAAAATCGCGTCCATCTGGCACGAGTAATGCGTCGTATGCGCTCATTAAGCAATATCAGCCGACTGGTACGTGCGCGTCGTTAAACAACGTTAACTACTCATCTAAAATAATTTAATAATAAGCATAATAAGGAAACAATCATGAGCAATAAAGCTGTGATTCATACTGACTTAGCACCTGCAGCCATTGGTACTTACTCTCAAGCTGTAAAAGCAGGCAATACTATTTATATGTCTGGCCAAATTCCTCTTGATCCAGTGTCAATGACCATTGTTGAGGGCGGCTTTGAAGCTCAGGCAGAACAAGTATTCAAAAATCTATCCGCAGTGATTAAAGCTGCAGGCGCGGAACTGTCAGATGTAGTTAAGTTAAATATCTATTTAACTGACTTAAGCAATTTCCCGCTGGTGAACGAGGTAATGGGTCGCCATTTTCAACAGCCTTACCCTGCTCGCGCGGCCGTTGGTATTAGTGAGCTACCAAAAGGCTCGTTAATTGAAGTAGAAGGCGTTGCAGTACTGAGCTAAGCCCTGTTAGTCATTAACTTATATAATCAGGGTAACTTGTATACAAGGCACCCTGATTTTGACAACAATTGTTACGACTGCGCCTTAATCGCTGCGAGAGCAGGCGCATAACCTTCACGGTAAGTTGGGTATTGAAAGATATAGCCTGTCGCTAACAAGCGCTGATTTAAGCAGCATTTACTAGCTCGACGCTTGGTCGGTGCCTCTACAATCTCTGTTGGTGTTACTTCTAGCTCATCAGCCATCCAGCGCATCACTTCATAAATAGGCACCGAACCTTTGTCGGTTGCCAAATAAAGTGAGTCGATGGCTTCTTCTGCATGATCCATTACCAGCAAGTGATTGATAACCCCTGCACAATCTTCGCTGTGAATACGGTTGGAGTACATCACAGGTACTTCAGGCGCGATGCGACCTTGCTTAACCTGTCGAATCAATAAGTCTCGCCCTGGACCATAAATACCAGAAAAGCGCAAAACCGTATGGCTGAAGACCGAATTTCTAAGCGCCTCTTCAGCTTCTAACATTATGCGTCCCGCAAAACCTTGTGGTTGCGTGGGTGTATTCTCGTCGACTGTTTCACCTTCATTTTGCCCATAAACGCTGGTACTGGAGACAAAAAAGATACGCTTGGGTTGAATACGCTGCTCAGTTAACCAAGTCAGCATATTACGTACACCATCGGCATAGGCCGCCTGATAAGAGGCTTCGGTAAAACCTCCTGCGGCAACCGAGTAAACGATGTAATCAGGTTGAAGAGTAAGATCAAACCATGAGTTCAAGTCAGATACGTCCAAACGCAAGGCCTGTACACCATCTGGCAGTGCCGCCACACTACGACGTGCGCCAAACACTTGATAACCCCTAGCAACAAGTCCGACTGCTGTTCTGCTGCCAATATCGCCACAACCGACGATTAAAATCTGCTGATCTGCCATCTTTCTTATCTCGCTGCTAATCTCTATTATCATGAGTCATTCAATCTGCCACAGCTTGCGGCAACATACGACAACAATATTGTATACATTCCGTATGGAGCTTTTATGTCTGCTTTGACCGATGCCAGCCTACAAAAACCTGTGACCGAGTTAAAAGGTGTTGGGGCTGCGCTTGCGGCTAAGCTCGACAAGCTAGGGATTAGCAGTATTGAAGATTTGCTGTTTCATTTACCCGCGCGTTATCAAGACCGAACCCGTGTTACCCCTATTGGCGCGATACGTCGTGGTGATGAGGTAGTTGTCGTTGGACAGGTGATGTTGGCCGATGTGGTAAAAGGTCAACGGCGCGCACTTATTGTACGGCTACAAGATGGTACTGGCTCTATCAGTCTAAGGTTTTTCCATTTTAACGCTGCACAACAAAACCAATTTAAAAATGGGCTATGGGTACGCTGTTATGGTGAGGCTCGCCCTGGAGCCAACGGTTTAGAGTTGTATCACCCCGAATATAGAATTGTAAAACCTGACCAACCTTTAACCGTTGAAGACTATCTGACCCCTGTTTACCCATTAGCTGAAGGTTTGACTCAAAACCGAATGCGCCAGTTGATTGATCTGGCTTTAGCGCAGTTGAAAAACACCACTGTTACCGATTGGTTACCCTCAGCGCTATTTCCTCACTTACCCTCGCTGAAAGACTCTTTATTACTACTGCATCAACCTCCACCTGATGCGCCTGTCTATGAACTGCAAGAATATAAGCACCCTAGTCAGCACCGTTTAATTATGGAGGAGTTGATCGCGCAGCAGCTCAGTCTTTTAAAGCTGCGCCAACAACATCAAGCCCACCTTGCGCCTATTTTCCAAGTATCGGGCTCATTACAGCAGCAGCTTTTAGATCAACTACCTTTCCCGCTAACTGGGGCGCAAGGGCGTGTGATCAGCGAGATTCAAAGAGATATGGCGCTTGCTAAACCGATGCTACGTTTAGTGCAAGGCGATGTTGGTGCTGGTAAAACCCTTGTTGCCGCCGTGGCGGCGCTTACAGCTATTGAAGCGGGTTATCAAGTAGCGGTGATGGCACCAACAGAAATTCTGGCCGAACAGCACTTTAATAATTTTACTCAGTGGTTAACACCGCTAGGACTTGAAACCGCTTGGCTAGCGGGCAAACTAAAAGGCAAAGCGCGACAAAAACAGCTTGATCAAATTGCCAATGGTGCAGCAATGGTGGTGGGTACTCATGCACTATTTCAAGAGCAGGTACAGTTTCAACGCTTAGGACTAGCCATTATTGATGAGCAGCATCGCTTTGGCGTACACCAGCGTTTAAGTCTGAGAGAAAAGGGGCGGATGGGTGATCAGTATCCTCATCAATTGATTATGACCGCAACCCCGATTCCTCGTACCTTAGCAATGAGCGCCTATGCTGATCTTGATACCTCAATAATTGATGAGCTACCACCGGGGCGCACTCCTATTGAAACTGTTGCGCTGGCTGATAGTCGCCGTGACGAAGTGATTCAACGTATCGCCCATGCCTGTCAACAAGGAAAGCAGGCTTACTGGGTCTGCACCTTGATTGAAGACTCTGAAACTTTACAGTGCCAAGCAGCAGAAACCACTTTTGCCGACTTACAACTTCGACTAAAAGAGCTCCAAATAGGATTAGTACATGGCCGTATGAAGCCCAAAGAAAAAGCAGATATTATGGCTCAGTTCAAAGCCAATAAATTACAGCTCTTAGTGGCTACCACGGTAATAGAGGTAGGCGTTGATGTACCCAATGCCACAATGATGGTAATTGAAAATCCTGAGCGACTTGGCCTGTCGCAGTTACACCAGTTAAGAGGGCGCGTAGGACGAGGCGCACAACAAAGCTACTGCGTATTGCTTTACCACACGCCATTATCTCGCAATGGTAAAGCACGCATTAGCGTTATGAGAGAAACCCAAGATGGTTTTTGCATTGCGGAAAAGGATTTAGAGCTACGTGGCCCCGGTGAAGTGCTAGGTACAAAACAAACCGGACTCGCTCAGATGAAAATTGCTGATCTAGTACGAGATCAATACTTGCTAGAGATGGTCAATCAAGCCGCGAACAAACTGATTCAGCACTACCCTGAACACTTAGAGCCTATTGTTGAGCGATGGCTGGGCGGTGCAGAGCAATATGCTCAGGTATAATTTTAATACATCTTAAAAAACATGTTGTTAGATCAAACTATAATAAAAACTTTTAGGTATACTTAGGCCAGTTTTTTTGCCGGAGAGTGTCATGTCTGCTCAGGAAATTGTTAATGTGCTAATGGACTGCATCAAGCAGGGTGTGTCAATTGATGCTTATCCTGAACTATTGAAGCGCCACTTAGTACCACGCAATCAGGCTACGGCTAAGCAACTGGTGCGCTCGTCTATATTAGAAGATCGCAACGGTGTTCGATATCTATTTGCATTTCCTGCCCACTGCATGCTGGACTTGAAACTGTATCAAGATTACAGAGCGATCACTCCAGAGCAAAAAAGCTTAGTTTTAAGGCGCTATCACTTACGCTCCGTACCTGCACTGCCCAATACCATTGCTTACAATCTCATTGTTGATCAACGCTGTTTTGACAATGAACAGCTTTTTACAGAGTCGGGTGACCCACAGTGGCTACTAGAATTCAGTGCAGAGGAATATAGAGCACTGCTAACAGCAGAAGGCAGTAATAGTAAGATTGAAGCTTTTAGCATCCCATTGCTTGCCATTCGTCCGAATATGACCGCAGTTGATCAAGATGAAAATGAGATCAAATCGGCAATTGAGACTATTACTTCTCGACGTATTCGCACACGTTTAGCTGAAAATATCGCTATTCCGCCACTACCTTTAAGTGCGCACAATATTATCCAGCTGCGTAATAACGACAACTCAGATGCAGATGAACTGGCAAAAATTGTTGAGGCAGATCCAAGTTTAGCCTCTCAAGTAATCAGTTGGGCTAACTCACCTTATTATGGATTGCCAGGGCAGATTCAATCTATTCAAGATGCCGTGATCCGTGTTTTAGGCTTTGATCTAACGATGAACCTATCTTTAGGTCTATCTCTAGGTAAAAATCTAAAAATGCCAAGTGATGGGATATTTGGCTACCAAAACTACTGGCGTGAGTCGGTACTAAAAGCTTTATTGATGGAAAAACTAATCCGGAAAATACCTGCACAACATCGACCACTAGCAGGTTTGTCTTATCTTTCAGGTTTAGTACATAATTTTGGCTATTTAGTGATTGCAGAGGTGTTCCCACCTTACTTCTCGCTATATTGCCGCTATCAAGAAGCAAACCCACATGTACCCGCCATGTATATTGAACGCTTTTTGTTTGGTATTACCCGAGAGCAGATTGCAAGTTTTCTGTTTCATTCATGGGGAATTCCTGAAGAAGTCTGTAGCGCCGTGCGCCATCTGCATAATGCTGCTTATGAAGGCTCACACTATACTTACGCCAATATGCTGTATGTGGTTGACCAGCTGGTGCAAAGTGACGGGGAAATTAAGCTAGGCAAACTACCCGAATCATTGCTGGGTCGATTGCATATTGACCGCCAAGCGATTCAAGAAGCCATTGATAGTGTCAGTGATTTTGCGGAAGAGCTTAACTTTTTAGCCGATATGTTGAACAAAAACAAAAAGCCGGATTAAACCGGCTTTTTGCAACTCTATGGTGACTAAGTAAGCCAGTACTTAGTTGTCCACAGCATCTTTCAACTTCTTACCCACTTTAAAGCCAACTGTTTTGCTTGCCGCTATATCCATCGGCTCACCAGTTTGAGGATTCTTACCTTTACGCGCACTACGCTCACGTACTGAGAATGTGCCAAAACCAATCAAAGAAACCGTGTCACCTTTTGCAACTGCCGCAGTGATCTCTTCCAAAATAGCATTCAGTGCCAAATTTGCTTTATCTTTCGACAACTCCGCTTTTGCTGCGATAGCTGCGGCTAATTCAGGCTTACGCATCTGCGTTTTCCTCTTTATTATGACTGTTAAAATCCGTATGACTGGGCTTATTTAAGCAGTCAACATTAGGGGATGCAAAGGTTTTTTAGGGCTTGTGCTAGAATCCGCGCTTGTCTTTAAAGAATCATCACCGAGGTTAGATTTGAATCGTCAGGATGCCACGCATAGATCGGTTTGGAATAGTCTGCATTGGGCAAGGCCGCAGATGCCTAATCAAACCTTACCCAATGCACAATGGTATGACTGGTTGATGGACCCTAGCTCCTTAACTCGTCGATTACAGCAGGCTAGTAACGGCCATTTTCAGGTCGAATTATTAAACCAGGCCATTGTTAAACCGGCACTCAATGAAGCGGCTCTATTGGGTTTACATAGCCAAGCTTATGCCCTTGTGCGCCAAGTCTGTTTACGCGGTCATGATCAGCCTTGGGTTTTTGCACGGACAGTTATTCCTTTATCCACCTTGGCAGCGGGTAATCGCTATTTATTGAAACTTGGTAACCGATCATTAGGCTCAGTGCTATTTCGCCATGCCCATACTCATAGAGCACCAATTGAAATTACCTATGATCGACGCCGACAAGAGGGCTTTCAGGCTACATCTATTGGCGCTACCCTACCTCATTTTTGGTGGGGTCGACGCTCTGTGTTTCAGATTAAGCATGCGCCTTTGCTTGTCAGTGAGTTTTTCCTAGATGATTTTCAGCGCAGTCTAGCGCTACCGACAGAAACACCACTTGCTTCCAATCACTCGCCTTCTTTATTTGTGGCACAGTAGAGGTTTATTTAATGTCAGCTTCAGCCTCTTTCAAGCAGATCAAAAAGCAACTACCACTCTATCTACAATTGATGCGAGTCGACCGCCCTATTGGTACTTATCTATTGTTATGGCCAACATTATGGGCTTTGTGGATTGCTGCAGAGGGCTTTCCTAAATGGGATGTTCTGCTGATTTTTATTTTAGGCGTGATCGTCATGCGGGCTGCGGGCTGTGTGATTAATGATTATGCTGACCGTAACTTTGACGGCAAAGTAGAACGCACTAGAAACCGCCCATTAGCCACTGGCGCAGTGAGTGCAAAAGAAGCGTTAACACTCTTTTTTATACTCTGCTTCATAGCTTTTTTATTGGTTCTACTAACCAACTCACTGACCATTATGCTCTCTTTCGGCGGCGTACTTTTAGCCGCTTTATATCCTTTTATGAAGCGTTATACACACCTGCCTCAAGTGGTATTAGGTGCTGCTTTTTCTTGGGCTATTCCAATGGCCTATGCAGCACAAACTGGAACAGTGCCAATTGAAGCTTGGTTGCTGTTCTGCGCAAATTTATTATGGACTGTCGCTTACGATACTCAGTATGCGATGGTTGATCGTAATGATGATGTCAAAATCGGCATTAAATCAACTGCAATTTTATTTGGTGAACTTGACCGCCATATCATCATATTACTGCAAGCACTTGCGGTTACAGCACTGTTAATTGTCGCTATTAACAAATCACTGGGACTATTATTTTATTTTGGACTAGCTGTAGCTATTGCTCTATTCATCTATCAAGGGCGCTTAACTTGGCAGCGTGAGCGCCAAGCCTGTTTCCAAGCTTTTTTAAACAATCACTGGGCAGGCTTATTCATCCTGATCGGAATTATTGCAGACTATACTCTTTTCTAAGATGTCATCTTATTGTCATATTTACTGAGTCTAATAATGCCATAATTGATGATTCAACCGAACTGACGGGATAGAGCAATGACAGGAAAAACTGTCCTGATTGTAGATGATGAAGCTCCAATCCGGGAAATGATCGCCGTAGCACTAGAGATGGCAGACTATACATGCTTAGAGGCTGAGAATGCTCAGCAGGCTCATGCTTTGGTAATAGACAAACGCCCAGATTTGATTCTACTTGATTGGATGATGCCAGGGACTAGTGGTGTAGAGCTGGCGCGTCGTTTGAAAAGAGATCCAGTCACAGCGGAAACACCTGTGATTATGTTAACGGCAAAAGGCGAGGAAGATAATAAAGTACAAGGTTTAGAAGCAGGTGCGGATGATTATATCACCAAGCCCTTCTCTCCTCGTGAATTGGTGGCACGCCTTAAAGCGGTATTACGTCGTACCACACCTAAAGGTATTGAAGACCCTGTAGAAGTAGATGGCTTATTGCTAGATCCAGCCAGCCACCGTGTCACCTCAATGGATGAACCTTTGGATGTCGGGCCTACAGAGTTTCGCTTGTTGCAGTTTTTTATGACCCACCAAGAACGTGCTTATACTCGTAATCAGTTGTTAGACCAAGTATGGGGCGGCAACGTTTATGTAGAAGAGCGTACAGTGGATGTACATATCCGTCGCCTACGTAAAGCTTTAGGCGAGAAACATGAACATCTGATTCAGACTGTACGTGGCACCGGATATCGTTTTTCGACAAAGGTGTAACCGTGAAGCCTATCTGGCAAACTGAATTTACCCGCGTAAGTTATATCATCGTCATCGCGGCTTTTGTTGGCTGGTGGTCAGGCTCTATCGCCTGGCCTATCATTTTTGTGCTGGCTTACTATTTAGTACAAGCTGCGCGCTTTATGCTGGCACTTGATAACTGGCTTGATAAAAATCCTAATGACCCTACACCTGAAAGCAAAGGCATTAGAGGTTATTTATTTGACAAAATATACCACCATCAGAAACGCCAACAGGCCAGTCAGCAGCGTTTAAAAGATGTCATAGACAAAGTACAGCGTTCAAGCGGTGCTTTACGTGATGCAGTTGTCATGATTGATCAATCCGGTGGTTTAGAATGGTGGAATAAAGCCTCTGAGTCGTTATTAGGCTTTCGCTCCCCTAGCGATAAAGGCCAAGTGATTACGAACCTGCTGCGTGACCCTCGCTTTATCAGCTACTACGAGCGCCAAGCTTACCAAGAGCCTTTGTCACTGACCTCCCCTGTCGATGACAACATCACACTTGAGTATCAAATCACAATTTTTGGCCGTAATGAGCGCTTGATGCTAGTCAGAGACATTACGCGACTGCATCGCTTGGAACAGATGCGTAAGGACTTTGTTGCGAACGTTTCCCATGAATTACGTACCCCACTGACGGTAATCAACGGCTACTTAGAGACCTTTGCTGACTATAGCGATCAATTGCCACCACGTTGGAGTCGAGCAACACAGCAGATGCAACAGCAATCACGCCGAATGCAAAATATCATCAATGATCTATTGCTACTCTCTCGTTTAGAAACCACTGATATTGAAGGTCAGCAGCAAACGATTGATATTGAAAAGATGATGACAAGTATCCGCCAAGATGCTTTGTTACTCAGTAGTGAGAAAAAACATCTGATCAAAATTGAGAATAACTGCACGGCTGCAATATTAGGTTCAGAAAATGAGCTACGCAGTGCATTTTCCAACCTTGTCTTCAACGCAGTAAAATATACACCTTCTGAGTCGACCATTCTCATGCGCTGGCAAGAAACGCCTATAGGTGCAACACTAACCGTAGAAGATAATGGTGAAGGTATTGATGCACGCCACCTCCCTAGATTAACTGAGCGTTTTTATCGCGTAGATAAAGGTCGTTCTGCTGATACAGGTGGAACAGGGCTAGGTTTGGCAATTGTGAAACATGTACTGTTACGTCACAACGCTAAACTAGAGATAAAAAGCATAAAAGGTGAGGGGTCGCAGTTTCATTGCCATTTCCCTCTCGCTCGCCTGAAGTTTCAGCAGGCCGATTATATACAACCACCTGCCTATACCGCCCCTGAGCTGGCTGATTTAGCTACTCAAACGAGCGATCAACTTAGATAGCATTTGTTGTGCTTTGGCATCCTGCTCAACAAAGCGGATGCCCACGTAAACCGCTTCTGCATCCACTCGTTTTTCTTGTGCCTGTAAAAATATCACTTTGCCTTTAGTTGTGAAGCGCATCTGATCGTCTCCTTGTCCTGCCAACAGGCCAACAGAAACAGCATCAAAGAGAGTTGGTATATTAGGTACTTCTTCACGTTTCAATACCAACACCACTTCCTGCGTGCTCAATTCACGAATTAAAGTAGGGGCTTGCTGTTCAGCAAACAGCAACATAGCTCGACCACGTACTTTTCTAGGGCCTGTATTAATGCCGTTACCTACAGCACTACCTGCTGTATTCATACCGATTTTGCTTGTTAATACATTGGCAGTACTGCCGCCACCTAGCATACGTGTACGTTTTTTCATCAGCTCTGCTAGTTCTTCGCGGGAGATCACCCCTTGCCGTAAGAACTGTTTAGTGACTTTATTCACCAACTGCTCATTATTAAACGGCTTAGTCACATAGTCTGTCACACCATGTTCAGCAGCTTGTAAGATATACTCTTTATCGCCCAAGCTTGTGACCATCACAAAAGGAATATCTTTATTACGACAGTCCTCTTGCTCACGCAACCATGTCAGTAACTCAATACCAGACATCTCTGGCATTTCCCAGTCACAGAGCACTAAGTCATAGCGGTTCTTGGTCAATAGTACCTGAGCCTTTCTGCCATCCTGTGCAGAATCAACCTCTAAGCCTGTATATTCAGACTTAACGGCTTTAATCATTAAGTCACGAGTAAACTTTGCGTCATCAACAACCAGTAAGCGAGCTGATTTCATAACTTTTTAGATATCCTTTACGCGGTTGATTGAACGATCTTCTATGGCAACGCTAGTAAGCGTTTCTGAGTATTGATGCACCCAAAGCCAAGTTGCGCCAGCCACAGCAGCTGGCATTAACAGTAAGTTAATGCCAGGAATTAACATGCACCAGTAAGCACTGAAGCCAAAACCAAAGGTATGCCACCACTTCTGTTTTAAACGTGCCTGCATGTCATGGAAGTTAATCTGATGGTTATCCATTGGGTAATCAATATATTGTACCGATAGCATCCAAATAGAAAAGAGCAACCATAGGATAGGGCTGAGTAAATTAAGGCCGGGAATAAAACTGATGATAATCAGTAGCAACACCCGTTTTAAGAAAAACCATTGCTTTTGTAGCTCACGGTGCAATGAGCGTTTTACCATTTGCCCAAGGGTCTCATCCGGAAACTGAACGATCTCTGCTCGTAGATGTTGCTCTACTTTTTCCGCTAATAAACCATTAAAAGGTGCTGCAATTAGGGCGGTTAGTGCATTGAAACCGTAGATAATAAAACCCAATGTACCTATTAACACCAAAGGCCAAATCAGCCATTCTAGAAATTGTAAATAGCTTGGTAAGCTCTGCACAAAGCTATCAAGCCAACTGTCAAACAGCTTAATACCAAACCATATGCAAAAGCCCAGCAGTAAGATATTGCTCAACAGCGGTACTAATACAAAGCGTTTTAAGCCGGGGGTAAAGATAATTCTTAAGCCTGCCAGCATCGCTAACGGGCCAGCAAATAAAGTGTTCATAACAACTCCTGAGAGTACTTGCTGAGTTCTTTAACACTAAAATGACGCGATCTTCAGCGTATCAAAAAATAGAGTCCTATATTGTAAGGTAATGCGGCGATGAAGCTCTAATAAAATATTTAAAGTACCTTTTTATGGTCATAAAAAAAGGGCGTAATCAACAACGCCCTTTTTTTAACTTACACCTTAATTTGATCAATTACGGTGTAAACGCTCTTCGATACTTTCCGGTGAAGAGTGACGTACATCCATACCTTTCACCAGATAAATAACATATTCAGAGATGTTGTTCGCATGATCACCAATACGCTCTAAAGACCGTAGAACCCAAATTACGTTCAATACGCGGCTGATTGAACGAGGATCTTCCATCATAAAGGTGACTAACGCACGCATCGCTGAACGGTATTCTAAATCAACAGACTTATCTTCCTGTGCTACAGAAAGCGCAAGCTCAGTATCAAAACGGGCAAATGCGGTCAATGCATCTTTCACCATATTACGCACATGGTTGCCTATGTGACGAGTTTCAATATAACCGCGAGGCGACTCACCCTCTTCGGCTAACTGAATTGCATGGCGTGCAATTTTAGAGGCTTCATCGCCGATACGCTCTAAATCAGATGTGGCGCGAGTAACGGCCATCACTAAACGTAGATCGCTTGCCGCTGGCTGACGACGTGCCAATATGCGCGTGCACTCTTCATCAATGCTGATCTGCATATCATTAATTGCACGGTCATTTACACGTACTTCTTCAGCAACGGCACTGTCGCCTTCAGTTAAAGCGTAAATTGCATCTTGTACCTGTTTCTCAACTAAGCCACCCATTGCTAATAAGTGGGTTTTCAAATCTTCCAGTTCATTATTGAACTGTTGAGAGATATGGTGGCTATGCGTATCTGTTGTGATTTCCATGGTTGTACCTCGTGATATTAAACCTAAAGCCATAACGTAAGTCTGTCAGTTTGCTTTAGCATTGCCAAAGCAAACTCTGTTGAATGCTCAGGCACAATCAACCATAGCGACCTGTAATATAGTCTTCGGTTTTCTTCTCTTTTGGATTGGTAAACAACATATCAGTGTTACCAAACTCAATCAGATTCCCCATGTACATGAAGGCGGTATAGTCAGATACACGCGCAGCCTGCTGCATGTTGTGGGTCACGATTACAATAGTGAAGCGATCTTTAAGCTCGTAGATTAATTCTTCAATTTTTAGCGTCGAGATTGGATCTAGTGCTGATGCTGGCTCATCCAATAACAAAACTTCAGGTTTTACCGCGATGGTACGCGCAATCACCAAACGCTGCTGCTGACCACCGGACATACCCAGCGCACTTTCATGTAGACGGTCTTTTACCTCGTCCCATAATGCAGCTGAACGCAGAGACCATTCAACCGCTTCGTCTAGTACGCGCTTGTTGTTAATACCCTGAATACGCAGGCCATAAGCAACGTTTTCGTAGATTGACTTAGGGAATGGGTTTGGTTTTTGAAATACCATGCCCACTTTACGACGTAGCTCAGCAACATCTACGTTCTTTTGGTAGATGTTTTGACCCTCCATATTGATCTCACCTGTGATGCTACAACCATCAACAAGATCGTTCATACGGTTAAAGCTACGTAATAACGTCGATTTACCGCAACCTGAAGGACCAATAAAAGCCGTTACACGCTGTTTTGGAATCGTCATATTGACATCAAAAAGCGCCTGCTTTTCACCGTAAAACAGGTTCATATTACGTACATCAATGCAGGTGGTCTCATTGTCTAGAGACAGCTCTTGCCCTGCACCACGATTCATGGCGCTGATATCAATGCCATGCGATTTTGAATCACTTTTAGTTTTTGCGTCTGTATTTTTCATTTCAGCTTGAGCTTCCATGGGAATACTCTCTTTAATTTGTTCTGAGTTCGTTGATAACAGTCTATCTGCGATTAAAGAAGGCTGCCGAAACTTTCGGCAGCACATCCCAGCAATACAACCGCTCTACATCTCTAATGACTTATACTTTTCACGCAGATGGTTACGAATCGCAACGGCACTCATATTCAAAAGCGCAATCACAATCACCAGAAGCAGTGCCGTGGCATAAACCAGAGGTCGTGCAGCTTCTACGTTTGGACTTTGGAAGCCAACATCATAGATATGGAAGCCTAAATGCATGAACTTCTGGTCTAAGTGAATAAATGGGTAGTTACCATCTAGCGGTAAGCTTGGCGCAAGTTTGACCACCCCCACTAGCATTAACGGTGCTACCTCACCCGCTGCACGAGCTACCGCCAAGATCACCCCTGTCATCATTGCAGGACTTGCCATAGGTAATACCACACGCCATAGGGTTTCAGCTTTGGTTGCACCTAAAGCCAAAGAACCTTCACGTACAGAGCGTGGAATCCGCGCTAAGCCTTCTTCTGTTGCTACAATCACCACTGGCACGGTTAATAGAGCAAGGGTAATTGAGGCCCACATTAAGCCTGGTGTTCCAAAGGTTGGAGCTGGCAGTGCTTCTGGGAAAAATAGATCATCAATATGACCGCCCAAGAAGTAAACAAAGAAGCCCAAACCAAATACGCCATACACAATAGAAGGTACGCCTGCCAAGTTATTCACCGCGATGCGGATCATGCGGGTGACAAAGCCTTGCTTAGCGTATTCACGCAGATAAACCGCTGCAATTACTCCAAATGGCGTCACCATTACAGACATCAGTAGTACCATCATGACCGTACCGAAAATAGCGGGGAAAATACCGCCTTCAGTATTAGCCTCACGTGGTTCATCCGTCATGAATTCCCATAGCTTCTCGCCATAAAACACAATCTTGTTACCCAAGTGCATCATGTTTGGCTGAAAAGCACGTACCACTTTGCTGACAGAGACTTCGATCTGTTGGCCGTCCATCGCTTGTGCGACAAAGCTATCACGGTTAGCTTCAACATAAAGATCACCCAGCTTTTGCTGTAGTACTTTATATTCAGCATCTAACACTCGACGTTCAGTTTGAATTTCGGTGATTGCTTGTGGTGTATCTTTGCCTTTCAGCTCTAAACTACGCTGTTTTAGGCGCAGACGCTCCATCGCATAGTTGATACGCCCAATTTCATGTTTCTCGATCTGATAGATCTCTTCATGAATGGTCAACGCACGCGCAATACGCTTTTCAAACTCAGGCCAAATGCTGTTTTCCCCCACTGCTTGCTGGGCAATAACCTGACCATCTTGCTTTACAGAAATAAGATAACCGTAAAAATTACCCCATTCACGACGCTCAACCGCCATTAATGCTTCTGGATAATCGGCATTCTCGATCTGATCTTTCAGCACCCAGCGAAAGTCAGTGCCGTAAACATCACGGTTACCAATTTTCACTAAATAGCGAGTAACTGTTTCCTGATCTGCCGGAATGGCAACACCTGAAGCCCGCACCTGCTCAGCAGGTACGGTTAAGCTATCGGTGAGCTCACCTGTAATGTGATGAAGACTACCATCAGCGGCACGTACATCAGCTTCAATGATAGAGGCAGGCCAAAAGTGGCCTAAACCTCGTACTGCAATCAAAGCCAGTAAGCCGATAACCATTACCACGCTGATTGCTACCGCACCCGCATTTAGCCACACCCAAGGTGAGCCAGTACGAGTCCAGCTGCCAAATGATTCACGCATAATTCCTTCCTTTTTCACCTTAGCCATTACAGCGCACCATATTTCTTACGCAGACGCTGACGAATTACCTCGGCAGCAGTGTTCACCACAAAGGTAAAGGTGAACAGCACGAAGGCGGCTAAGAACAATATGCGATAATGTGAGCTGCCCACTTCTGATTCAGGTACTTCCACCGCAATATTCGCGGCCAGTGTTCTCATACCTTCGAAGATATTGGCATCCATAATAGGTGTGTTGCCTGTGGCCATCAGTACGATCATGGTTTCACCTACAGCACGCCCCATACCAATCATCACCGCAGAGAAAATACCGGGGCTAGCCGTAGGTAGCACAACACGAGTAAGCGTTTGCCAAGGCGTTGCACCCAGCGCCAGCGAGCCATAACTCAAGTGTTTAGGCACCGCAAAGATCGCATCTTCAGTGATCGAGAAGATCGTTGGAATCACTGCAAAGCCCATCGCTAAACCTACTACCAACGCATTACGTTGATCGAAAGGAATGCCCAGATCATTGCTCAACCAGCTACGCATATCACTGTCGAAGAACATCGCTTCCATTGGCTGACTCATGCCAAGAGCAAACCAGCTGACCAATAGCACAACGGGAATCATCAAGGCAGCTTGCCAACCATCAGGCACCGCGTGGCGCACTTTGTCTGGCATCTGCGCCCAAGCAAAGCCGAAAGCCACCATACCAATAGGCAACAGGATCAATAAGGCAAAGATGCCGGGTAAGTTGTGTTCAACGAAAGGCGCTAAGAACAAACCTGCTAAGAAACCTAGAATTACCGTTGGTAGTGCTTCCATTAACTCAATGATCGGTTTGATCTTACGACGCATGGCAGGTGCCATGAAGTAGGCCGTAAAGATTGCACCACCAATAGCAAGAGGTGTTGCCACGATCATGGCGTAAAAAGCCGCTTTTAAAGTACCAAAGGCCAAAGGCATTAAACTGAACTTAGGCTCAAAATCATTGGTAGATGCTGAAGACTGCCAAGTGTACTGCGGCTCTTCATAGCTCTCGTACCAAACTTTCTGCCACAGCGCACTCCAAGACACCTCAGGGTGTTCGTTATGAACCGCAAAAGTCTGTACAACACCATCCACACGCTCAATTAGCAACACATCTGCACGAGGGCTAATAGTTGCGATGCGAGGCTGTATTTCCAAAATATTTTCGGTCAACATGGTGCGATGTGCAGTGGTACTAAAAATATCCAGCTCGCCCTTCGCATCAATCATCAAAAAGCCTTTACGGCGATGCTCAGGCAGCATCACAACTACAGGCGATGAGTCATGCTCAAAACTACGGATTTTTTTCAGCGCCCATTCACTTTGGTCATCACGTACCAAAAACCACTGAGATACCGCACCTGTCATATCACCGACCAATAGAGATATTCCACCCAACTGGAATTTGACATCAGCAATTGCGCTGTTCTTCTCAGTAACCTTTAAACGTGCATTCAATTTAGCGTTATCAGGATCACGTAGATCAACCACATCAACCTGACCTTGCTGACTGGCTAGGTACATCCAGCGCTGATCAGGAGCAATTAGGATGCTGTGTACTTTGCTGTCTAAAACAGGCAAAGTGATCTCACTGCGCACCAATGTGATCTCATCACCAAAAAGAGACTCCTCTTTAGCAAATTGAACTAAGTGTGCCTTTTTATCATTAGTCACCGCTGAAACAAGCAGATTCTGCTCTGCATTGTTCACAGCTAGTTTTTCAATTAAACCACCTGATTCACTGATTACCATTGGCTCAGAACCAAACGGGTACTCAACAGAAGGTGTAATAAGACGTTTATCACCAGGATAAGTCACACGATAGCGGTCACGAACAATCAATGCAGTGCCGTTAGATAGACCTAATGCTAAAATCGCAGAGCCTGGCCCCTCGCTTGCAACAGACACCAAGTCAACACCTTGTGGCAGCACCAATTGTTCACGCTTCACAACTTGACCGTCAGCCACATTGAAGAAGATAACCTCTCCAACATTGGTAATACGCATCGCAACTTCGCCTTGCTCCTCAACAGCAAGGTAAAGGGTTTTTGCATTATCAGGAGCAACCGTAGTTTTTGGCACCTGATATTCTGCAATAGGTTCAACACTTGCCGATTTGAATAGAGGTACAACCTCATACATCAGGTAGAGGAAGATCAGTAAAATCGCAACGATTACACTGATACCACCAACACCGACTCCAACTTCGGCGGCTTTGTCTTTATACGATCTGATCTTCCTGTGCATACGAAGTGCCGGAGTATCAAAATCGATCACTGGGGCGGATGAGCTATTCTGTTTCATAGCGGGAAAAATACTGCACTTATATGACAGTTGTATGACACCAGACAGGCGATAATAGAGACAGCAAAAAGGGTAGGCGAACGGCCCACCCTTTTTAGCTTGCTGTACATCCTTGTACGCTTATCTAGTACGGATTACTTGATATCTAGAGCTTGTAGAGTCTTTTCTACAACAGAGTGTGGCAGTGGGATGTAGCCATCTTTCACAACCACTTCCTGACCTTGCTTAGACATTACCATCTTGATGAATTCACGCTCAAGTGGCTGTAAAGGCTGGTTAGGCTTCTTGTTGATGTAAACGTACAGGAAGCGAGACAGTGGATACTTACCAGACACTGCGTTTTCTGGAGAAGCTTCAACAAAAGGCTGGCCCGCTTTTTTCGCTAACGGTATTGCACGAACACTAGAGGTTTTATAACCAATGCCCGAGTAACCAATTGCATTCACGGATGTACTAACAGACTGAACTACAGAAGCTGATCCAGGCTGCTCGTTTACACTGTTCTTAAAATCACCTTTACACAGCGCTTTACTCTTGAAGTAACCGTAAGTACCTGATACTGAGTTACGGCCAAACAGTTGCACGGTGCGATTCTGCCATGAGCCAGTTAAACCAATATCACCCCAAGTAGAGACATCTTGTGCCAATCCGCATTTACGAGTCGAAGAGAAGATTGCATCAACTTGGTCAATGCTCATACCTTGAATTGGGTTATCTTTGTGTACAAACACTGCAAGCGCATCAATCGCTACAGGTACAGCCACTGGCTTGTAACCATGTTTGTTTTCAAAGGCTTCCAGCTCTTTGTCTTTCATCTTACGGCTCATTGGGCCTAAGTTTGCTGTACCTTCGGTCAGAGCTGGTGGCGCTGTAGAAGAACCTGCGGCTTGAATTTGAATATTCACGTTTGGATAAGCACGCTTGTACTCTTCTGCCCATAACGTCATCAAGTTCGCTAAGGTATCAGAACCTACAGAAGATAGGTTACCAGACACACCACTTGATTTTTCATAAGTCGGTAGCTTTGGATCTAGTTCTGCAGCAGCATTGGCAATGCCTGCAGTCAAAGTACTTGCAGCTACAATAGAAACCGCTGCCATCATTTTATTCAGCTTCATCTTATCTCCTGAACATTTGGTCAGTTCGACTTGTCACTTCTGTGAATTATTACACTTACTTAATCAGTTGCTGGTTAATATAGGGGGGCTTTATGACAGTTATATGAATATGACGATTTTGATTCAGTCAATTTTTTGCTGCCTATCCTCTGCTATTCCCCCTACAATAGCGGTGAGGCCAATTGATGAATGGCGACAAGTCGTCTTTGACAGCTTATAGAACTGCAAAATAATCGCTATTTGCGTGCAATCAAACCAATAAGAAAAAATAATATGAGTAGCATTGATAATAATTTAGAAGATATTCCCTCACCCACTGGTGAACTGACCCTTAAGATCGCTGCAACTCCGCAAGATACTAATATTTATGGTGATATTGCGGGGGGCTGGTTAGTATCACAGATGGATCTAGCCGCAGAAATTAGCGCAGGCAAGCTTGCCAAAGGCCGTACTGCAACCGTTGCTATTAGCGAAATGGACTTTCTTTGCCCTATTCGTATAGGCTCTACCGTTTCAATCTACACCTTGATTGAAGATGTGGGTCATAGCTCAATGAATATTTTGGTCGAGGCTTGGATTCAGCCACCGTTTGAAGCAGATGAGCAAGAGTTATATAAAGTCTCTGAGGCTCGCTTTGTAATGGTCGCTATTGATGATAATGGCCGTATTCGCGCAGTACCTTCCACTGACTACTAGCCTTAAAGTGAAGTGAAGCAAATCAGAAGCTCGCTAGAAATCAGTTCTGAAAGCTAAAAAAGAGAGGTCGACTGACCTCTCTTTTACTTTATTGCCTATTCAATAATGTTATGCGCCCGTTTGAATACGACCATGCAGATAAGCGTATTCAGAAATTTTCTGATACTCATCTGCCAAGCTGCGGAAGTTCATGAACGAGTCATAGATACGACGGGTTAGATCGTCTTTCTTCGCTTCATCAAATACCACTTCGTCAGACAAACTACGTAGTTTACTGAACACTTCATCAGGCAGCTTACGCAACTCAGTGCCATGATCGGTAACCAACTCTTTCAATGCCAAAGCGTTGCGGTAAGTCAGTTCATCCATCATGTCTTGGTTTGCTGCGCGCGTGGCCACCATCACGATGTCTTGCAGATCAGCAGGCAGCGCTTCGAAGGCTTTCTGGTTAATCATGCCTTCTAGAACAGTACCTGGCTCATGCCAACCTGGGTAATAATAGTATTTCGCGGCTTTATAAAGGCCAAAGGCTTTGTCGTTATAAGGGCCAACCCACTCTGTTGCATCAATCGCACCAGTTTGAAGTGCTGTGAACAACTCAGAACCCGGCAGACTTACCGCTGTACCGCCTGCACGGTTGATTACTTCACCGCCTAGGCCTGGAATACGCATTTTCAGACCTTGCAGGTCTTTCATCGAGTTGATCTCTTTGTTGAACCAACCCGCCATCTGTACGCCTGTATTACCTACAGCTGTTGGGATCAAACCAAAGGGCGCATACACCTCTTTCCACAGTTCGATACCACCGCCGTAATAGATCCAGCTAGAGATCTCTTGCGCGTTCAAGCCAAAAGGTACGGCAGCAAAGAATTGTGCAGCTGCGGCTTTACCTTTCCAGTAATAAGAAGCGCCATGTCCCATTTGTGCAGTACCACTAGATACAGCATCAAAGACACCAAATGCAGGAACTAACTCACCTGCACCAAACACTTTAACTTCTAAACGACCACCACTCATTTTGGTGATTTTTTCAGCCAAACTATTAGCAGCTGTACCCAACCCTGGGAAATTCTTTGGCCAAGTGGTGACCATTTTCCATTTAATCGCTTCTTGCTTAACTGTTGCCTGCTGCTTTTCTGCACCAGACTCAGAACCAGTACAACCTGCTAGTACGGCACCTGCGGCACCAAGCCCTAGGGCGGTTACAAATTCACGACGCTTCATGCTAGGTAGCTCCTGTTGCGTATATTTCTTGTTGTATTTTAATCGCTTGATGTCTATCCGCGTCTGACACTATCAGATTTTTAGAGCGCATACACTATCTTGCTTGCTGATAAACAAATCTGCCTGTGAAGCATTTTTTACAGCGCTTCAAGTTTAGCAAAACCTGCCATCAACCACTTCTCACCTTCAGACTCGAAGGCCACCTGAATACGGGCTTTTGGCCCTTGACCCTCATAATTTAGTACAACACCCTCACCAAAAACAGCATGTTGTACTCTTTGCCCCACCATTAAGACTACTCCATCGCCACTATCAACAGGTTCAGTTTGTGCCCAACGGCTCGGCTGACGGTTGTAGCTGCTGCTAACAGGTCTTGAAACTTGGCCTCTCAGGCGCACTTCTTCCACTAACTCTGCTGGAATTTCACGCACAAAACGCGAAGGGCTGTTGTAGGTTTCTTTACCATGCAAGCGACGCATCTCTGCATAAGTGATATAGAGTTTTTGCATTGCACGGGTTACCCCTACATAACAAAGCCTCCGCTCTTCTTGTAACCGGCTCGGATCTTCCATCGACATTTTATGCGGGAATAATCCCTCTTCAACGCCAGCTAAAAATACCAGTGGAAACTCTAAGCCTTTTGCAGAGTGCAATGTCATCAGCTGCACAGCATCTTCATACTCATCTGCTTGTTGTTCGCCTGCGTCCAGTGCCGCTTCAGCCAAAAAGCTTTGTAGCAAACTGGCGGTATCAACCCCTTCGTCCTCATCCTCAAATCCGGTTTCAGTTTGAGGCTCTGGATTATAGCTGCGGGCAGCGGTGACAAGCTCTTCTAAGTTTTCTACTCGTGCTTGGCCCTTTTCGCCTTTCTCTTGTTGATGAAAAGGAATCAGACCTGAACGCTCAATCACATGATCTACCAGTTCATACAGTGGGAGTTCATGGGCTTGATCTTCAAGCTCGTCAATCAAACTCATAAAACCCATTAGCGCACCTACAGCACGAGCGGTCAGGAGCTTATTATTGATACTGTGAACCGCAGCCTCCCATAAGGAGCAGCCTTCATTGCGCGCCAGCTCTCGCATCAAGTCTAAGGTTTTGGCACCGATGCCACGTGTCGGCGTGTTAATCACTCGTTCGACCGCAGCATCATCATTTCGGTTCAGTATCAAGCGTAAATAAGCCAAAGCATTTTTAATCTCTAAACGCTCATAAAAGCGCTGACCGCCATAAATGCGATAAGGCATACCTGAACGTATGAGGGCTTCTTCTAACACCCGAGACTGTGCATTAGAGCGATATAAAACAGCCGCTTGACTACGGGCATTACCCTCTTGTACCCAGCGTTTGATACTATCGACGATAAAGCGAGCCTCATCTTGCTCATTGAACCCTGCATAAAGGGAGATCGGCTCACCTGAGTCGCCCTCTGTCCATAACGCTTTACCTAAGCGGTCATAATTGTTGGCAATCAGGCCGTTAGCCGCATCAAGAATGGTTTTGGTCGAGCGATAGTTCTGCTCCAAGCGCACCATCTTGCTGCCAGAAAAGTCTCGGTTGAACTGATGGATATTTTCAACCTTCGCACCTCGCCAGCCATAAATCGACTGATCGTCATCGCCCACAACGGTCAGGATATTATCGCCACTAGTCAGCAGACGCAGCCATGCATACTGCACTGTATTAGTGTCTTGAAACTCATCTACTAAAATATGACGGAAACGCTCTTGGTAGTGGCGTAATAGCAGGGGATTATCACGTAATAGTTCATGGGCACGTAGTAGAAGCTCACCAAAATCCACAAGACCAAGGCGCTGGCAGTGCTCTTCATACAGGCTATAAAGCTGATTCATCACTCGAAGATAAGGGTCACCCGTATCAGTGAAGTAGGTGGCTCGGCGACCTTCATCTTTCTGACCATTGATATAGCCCTGCACTTGCCTAGCGGGCCAGCGCTCATCATCAATATTGTGATCTTTCATTAGGCGTTTGATTAGACGCAACTGATCATCAGAGTCTAAAATTTGAAAGTGCTCTGGCAAACGTGCATCTTTCCAGTGTGTCCGTAATAAGCGATGGGCAATACCATGAAAGGTACCTACCCAAAATTGGCGCATGGGTAACCCAAGTAGAGCCTCTAACCGCGCTCGCATTTCTGCTGCTGCTTTATTGGTAAAGGTCACGGCCATAATGCTATGCGGTGAACAATGTTCAACTTGAATTAACCAGCCAATACGGTGGACTAAAACACGAGTTTTGCCGCTGCCAGCCCCTGCCAGTACAAGCAAGTGCTGTGAAGGTGCGGTAACCGCTTCACGCTGGGCATCATTAAGAGAGTCAATCAGGTGTGTAACGTCCATCATTTTCCAACTATTGCGCTGTAAGACTGAGGCGAAACTCTATCATAATATGTTACTGAAAACTGTCTCCTAGCTGTTCTTAGTCTGACAAGCATCTGCTATGGTAGGCCTCCAAATAGAGTACTCTAACAATAACAACACTATTTTGAGTCTATATCTGATATGACCCAACCCAATTCATCGGGATCAGCCGCACAAATAGCTATCGACGACACAAAAACGATAGCTCAGTCATTACAGGCTGAAAAGATCACCTTACTGTATCGAGATTCCACGACTTACTACCAGCTGGGCATGGCTTGCGCGCTGGTTTGCTGCACTTTGCTTTGGACTTACCAAGCTCAACCTTTGTTACTGCTGTGGCTGCTAGTTTATGCAGGTTTAACTTATGGCGGTATTCATCTGAACAAAGCATTTGTACAGCAAACATCCTGCGAGAATTTATCGCGCTGGAAACATCTATTTTCACTGGGAGGATTATTAGTGGGCAGCTGCTGGGGAGTGTTAGTCAGTACACTTACTCCGGAAAGCTTGCTGCATGAGTCTGCAGTAATCATTTGTATGACAGGGCTTGCAATCTATGCCACTGCCGTTTTTTCAGCGGTTTTAACCACTTACCTTGCCTTTATTTTACCTGCTTTTTTACCGCTACTACTCAATCAAGCACAGCTTGAGCACCCTTTAATATCGCCTTATATCATTGCCATTTTTCTCTGCTTCTTATTATACGGTGCATGGCGTAACCAACGATTCTTAGTCGACTCTTTGACTGCAAAAGTTAAAAACCAGTTTTTACTTACGCAAATGCAAGAAGCACAAGCACAGAGTCAAAAACTGAATGCACAACTTGCAGATGAAGTCGCCATTCGCACGGCGGCAGAGCACAAATTGCAACAAGCACAGGTATTACTAGAGCAGCAAGTTGTTGAACGTACTCAAGCACTCAGCACCAGCAACCAGCAGCTGCAAGAAGCGATTAACCGTCAGCATATTGCAGGCTTAGAGCTAGAGCGCAGCCGCCTACGTTATAGCAAGGCCGTTGAAGCCAGTGAACTGGGTTTATGGGAGTGGAACCTGCAAACCGATGAGATTTTCCACTCTCATTTCGAACAGCTTTTCGGTTACTCATTCGATGAAATGCCCCACTTTATGGGACACTTAAAGCCTTTAGTACACCCTCAAGACTATCCAATCCTACGCTCTGCCCTTGTGGATAACTTAAAAGGCATTACCGACCAGTTCAAAGTACAGTTTCGTATTCAACACAAATCGGGGCAATGGCGCTGGCTAGAAGATACTGGGCGCGTTATAGAGCGTGATCAAAAGTCACAAATAGCCTTGAAGATGATAGGTACACGCAGGGATATTACAGAACAGTTTCTAAAAGATGAAAAACTCAAACTGGTCTGGCAAGCTTTTGAAAGCTCCAATGAAGCCATTTTTATTCTGGATGAAAACTTCACAATCACGACTTTAAACCAAGCACTATGTCAGATTACAGGCTATCAAAGTGATGAGTTGCTAGGTATTCACTTTGAGAACAGCCCTCTGTGGAGACAGGATTTAAAGCTCAACATCCAGATAAAAGAACAGCTGATGCAGTTTGGCGTTTGGGAAGGTGAGCTGATTGAAAAGCGAAAAAATGGTGAAAGCTTTCCCGAATGGTTGAAAATATATAGGGTACTATCGCAACAAGCTGGGCACTCTCACTTTGTGGGCATGTTTACAGACCTTACGCAACGCAAGAAAGCGGAAGAAAAGCTCAGTTACCTTGCCAACTATGATGAGTTAACAGGGGTTGCAAACCGTAATCTATTCAAAGACCGGCTTCATATCGCTATCAGCCAAGCACGACTGAACAAAACCAATGTCGCACTTCTGTTAGTCGATATTGACCGCTTTAAAGCTATCAACAACACATTAGGGCACGACGTAGGCGACCAGCTATTACAAGAGCTTGCCGAACGTCTCACCACTCATATTCATAATGTAGACACCATCGCACGCTTAGGGGCTGATGAGTTCGCCCTAATTTTTGATCAATACACCAATATTGATCAGGTGAGCACCCTTGCAGAGCAAGTTGCTGCGACAATACACACTCCATTCATGATTGAAGAACATGAGCTTATCGTCTCAAGTAGCATAGGCATCAGCCTATTTCCAAAGCATACCCGAGGCTTAAACATCTTAGTTAACCAAGCTGACCTAGCACGGAATAAGGTTAAACAACTTGGAGGCGCAGGTTTCGAGTTCTATTCAGAAGAGATGCAAACTGGCTCACTTGAGCGCCTAAAAATGGAGAATGATCTACGCAAAGCACTACAACGAGATGAGCTATGCGTATATTACCAACCAAAAGTTTGCTTAAAAGAAAATAAAATCTACGAGGCAGAAGCCCTTGTACGCTGGAACCACCCAGAATCAGGCTTAGTATCCCCTGGTTCATTTATCCCTATTGCAGAAGAAACAGGCTTAATATCTGCGGTAGGTGAACAAGTGTTCGTGCAGTCCTGCCAACAGATTAGTGCTTGGCTCAACAAAGGTTTATCCATCAAAGTATCGGTCAACCTATCGGCTCAACAGTTGCTACATAATGATCTAGTTTCATTTATTGGTGATACGATAAAAGCACATAAGGTACCCGCCCATTTGATCGAACTAGAGCTAACTGAAAGCTCTTTAATTGAAGACCCAGAACGAACTGTGGAGATTCTAGAACAGATTAAAGCCCTAGGCGTTACCCTTGCCATTGATGATTTTGGCACAGGTTACTCTTCTCTCAGCTATTTACAGCGTTTTCCCTTAGATATCCTAAAAATAGACCGCAGTTTCTTGAAAGAAGTCACCAGCGCAGACCCTCAACAAGCAACGCTGACGAAAGCAATTATCGCTTTGGGACATAATCTTGATATGAAAATTGTTGCAGAGGGAGTGGAAACTAGAGCACAGCTTGATTTCTTAAAGTATCAACACTGTGATTATGCTCAAGGTTTTTTAATCAGCCCGCCAGTACCTGCACAGACCTTCTTTGAACTGGTTGAACGCTATAACGCTTAAGCTGTTTTACCAAGAGTTAGTTGTGCTAACTCTTGGTAAGCTTTATATCAACCTTCAGGCATTCTTAAAGAATGTAAACTGCGTTTTACTGCCTTCAGATGTTCTGCCAGCCTAGGACCTCGCATTTTCGCGACACCTACGGCCAGTACATCAATAACCACTAAATGCGCAATGCGAGAGGTCATTGGAGTATAAATTTCAGTATCTTCCGGCACATCAATATAGAGCGGTATCGTTGCCATTTCCGCAAGAGGAGAACCGCTTGGGCAAAGTGCAATGACATGAGCGCCTGCTTCACGTACCAATTGAATACTTTGCATCAGGGCTTTAGTCCGGCCAGTTTGAGATATTGCCACCACCACATCGGTATCAGATAAAGTAACGGCTGACATATTCTGCATGTGCGGATCTGAGTAAGCTGCTGTCGACATTTGCAGACGGAAAAACTTATGCTGTGCATCTGTTGCCACCGCACCAGACGCACCAAAACCAAAAAACTCAACACGCTGAGAGATGCTTAACACTCTAATCGCCCGTTGTAGCATTTCAACATCAATACGATTCTTCACCGCTAGCAATGCACTGGCCGTAGTATCAAAAATACTATTGGTAAAATCACCAACAGAGTCATCTTCATTCATAGAGAACTGTGCAAAGCGGGTTTCTTTCGCCAATACTTGTGCCAAGCGCAACTTAAAGTCTTGAAAACCATCACAACCTAAAGCACGGCAGAAACGCACAACCGTAGGCTCGCTGACATTAGCTTCTGTTGCTAGATCAACGATACGCATATGAATCACTTCTTTTGCGTAGCTCAACACATAATCAGCCACTTTTTGCTCTGAGCGTCGGAACTGCGTTTTAGAGTGACGAATCTTTTCGAGAATGTTTTCTTTCACCGGTTTACCACTGGTTACCAAAGTCGAATATCTCTTTATTTTACCTATATCTGTCTAAAAGCGTCATTTTTTATTGAAGAGTTTATCGGCTAAGCCTTGTCACATGATTTTCATACAGGCTATATTAAACTCTGGTAGGTTTTATATTTGATTCCAAACCTCAAGCACTGAGGGGTAAGCTGTCATGAAAAACAACCCATCCACAGAACAAGTGAAAGAGCAGATCTTTGATATTTTCATGAATATTGAAGTTGAGCAGCACCAAGAGCGCAAAAAGAGTGAGGCTCTAAAGCATTTGGAAGCTCGGCGAGGCATAGAGAAACACTTTGAAGAGAAGCAGTTAATTAAGTCGCTGGATGACTACTCCGACTTTGATATTGAAAATTAAAAACACCTAGGTCACACAACCTAGCAGGTAGGGCTGCTCTCAAACAGCTACTCTTCTATATTTTAGCTACATCGCTTTTTGCGCTGTAGTAGAGATCTTGTAACATTATTAATTTAGGCCAGCCATCATAGAAGGCCGCTATCTAGCAGCCTTCTATCATTTAGTAACTACTCAACCGTAACTGATTTTGCTAAGTTTCTTGGCTGATCAACATCTGTGCCTTTCAACACTGCAACATGATAGCTCAATAGCTGTAGCGGTACGGTGTAAACAATTGGTTCTAAAATCTCTGGTACATCCGGCATCTGTTCTACTCTTAAACCTTCTTCAGGTTTAATATGATCAGCACCTGCAAACACAAACAGCTCACCGCCACGGGCTTTCACCTCCTGTAGATTTGCTTTGAGCTTGTCTAACAATGCATTGTTAGGTGCTACTGCAACTACTGGCATGTCTTTATCAACCAGCGCTAACGGGCCGTGCTTCAGTTCACCCGCAGGATAAGCTTCTGCGTGAATATAAGAGATCTCTTTTAGTTTTAACGCACCTTCCATTGCAACAGGATAGAGTGGACCTCTGCCTAGAAATAGTGTGTGGTTCTTTTCCGCAAAAGCTCGTGACAAGCTTTCAATACTTGCATCCAGTTTGACAGCTGCCAGCAGTAACTCTGGCAGTTGATGCAAAGCACCCACAATTTCTGCCTCTCTAGCCTCAGATAAACCAGAGCGACGTGCCAGTGCTAAAGTGAATAGAAGCAATGCGACAAGCTGTGTTGTAAACGCCTTGGTTGAAGCAACACCGATTTCTGGCCCTGCATTGGTCATCAGCGACAAGTCTGACTCCCGCACCAGAGAACTACCTGGTACATTGCAAATTGTTAAACTGGCTAAGACCTTATCTTGCACCTCTCGCAGTGCAGCCAAAGTGTCGGCGGTCTCACCGGACTGGGAGATCGTTAGGAATAGGGTGTTTTCAGGCACTACATGCTTGCGATAACGATATTCACTAGCGACTTCTACCGCACAAGGAATACCCGCGATATCTTCTAACCAATACTTAGCAATCATACCCGCATGATAGCTAGTACCACAGGCGATAATTTGCACTTGCTTAGTTTGATCAAAAATAGCACTAGCGCCATTGCCAAAGGCCTGTTCCAATAACTTAGTTGCCGAAATACGACCTTGTAAGGTTGCTTTAACCACCTCAGGCTGTTCATAAATCTCTTTCAGCATAAAGTGGCGAAACTCACCTTTTTCAGCAACTGAAAGGCCATGCTCGAAAACCTTAATTTCTCGCTCAACCTTATCGAGATTTTTATCCCATATGGTAATTACATCTGCTGTAACTTGAGCAAAATCACCCTCTTCTAAGTAGATGAAACGGTCGGTTACTTGCAGTAAAGCCATTTGGTCAGAGGCGATAAAGTTCTCTCCCATACCGACCCCTAAAACCAACGGACTACCCTTGCGAGAAGCCAAAATTTGATTCGGATAATCCGTATGTACGACGCCCAGTGCAAAAGCACCTTCTAGCTGTGAGACTGTACTTAGAAATGCAGTTTGAAGGTCATTCTTGACGCGCAAAGCCTGCGCAATCAAGTGAGCAATAACTTCAGTATCAGTATCAGATGTAAACTCAAAACCATCTGCTATCAAAGCAGCCTTTAACGGCTCAAAGTTCTCGATAATACCATTATGTACTACCGCTAATTTATCACCAGACATATGGGGGTGTGCGTTGTATTCTGTAGGCTTACCATGTGTAGCCCAACGCGTATGAGCAATTCCCATAACACCTTTAAGAGGCGCTTGCTGCTCTGCCTCAGCTAAAATATTCACTTTGCCTATGCGACGTAAACGCTGAAGTTGCTCACCATCAAAAACAGCCAAACCTGCAGAGTCATATCCGCGATACTCTAAACGACGTAAGCCCTCCAATAGAATGGCGGTCACAGGCCTTGCAGCTACTGCTCCGACGATGCCACACATAGTTTGTACTCTCCTAAATCGAGTTATTTTTTCCAGTCAGCTTTACTGATTTGGCGCGCACGCCCTACCGCCAAAGCGTTGGCATCAACATTTTTTGAAATTGTAGAACCTGCACCAATCACTGCCCCTTCACCAATCGTCACAGGGGCAACTAACGAGCTGTTGGAGCCAATAAATGCACCGGCACCAATCACGGTCTTAAATTTATTAACACCATCATAATTACAAGTAATAGTGCCTGCACCAATATTTGCCTTTGCACCAATATCAGCATCGCCAATATAGGTGAGATGATTCACTTTTGCACCTACACCAATAGTACTTTTCTTGGTCTCAACAAAGTTACCAATTTTAGCCCCTGCTAAAAGCTCAGTCTGCGGTCTGAGGCGCGCAAAAGGACCTATTTGACAGTTTTCTGCAATAATTGACTGATCAATCAGGCTATTGGCTTCAATACTCGTACCTGACGCAATGGTACAATTCTTCAGGACACAGTTAGGGCCGACACTTACTCGGTCTCCCAACACGACTGTGCCCTCAAAAATCACATTAATATCAATATTACAGTCACTACCAATCTGAACCTGCCCACGGATATCAACACGATTAGGGTCAGCTAAAGTCACACCTGCTAACATCAACTCATGCGCTTGTTGTAATTGATACCAACGCTCTAGCTCAGCTTGTTGAACCCGGTTATTCACACCCTGTACTTGTTGTTCATATTCAGGCTGAAAACCCTGAATCACAACACCTTCGGCTGCAGCCATTGCAATAATATCCGTCAGATAATATTCACCTTGGGCATTATTGCTGGATAATTGAGGCAACCATTTGGCTAATAAGACTTGGCTTACTGCCATTATGCCTGTATTCACTTCTGTAATAGCCAATTGCTCTGTAGAAGCATCTTTTTGTTCAACAATTGCAGCAATGTTACCGTTTTGGCGAACAATGCGACCGTAACCTTGTGGATTATTCAGAGTGACAGTCAACAACGACATGCTTTGTTCACTTACGGGCTCTAGAAGAGTAGCCATCAAAGCAGCAGGCGTTAAAGGCACATCACCGTATAGAATTAACACTCGGCTATTTTCTGTTAAAAACGGCAGTGCTTGTGCAACAGCATGACCGGTTCCAAGTTGCTCATGCTGATAAACATAATTGATATCATAACCTTGCAAAGCGGACTGTACCTGCTCGGCACCATGACCCACAACCAAATGGATTCGAGTGTTTGGAATTGTCTGAACTTGATCAAGAACATGCTGCACCATAGGTTTACCTGCGATTGGGTGTAAAACCTTTGGTTTAGCTGAACGCATTCTGGTGCCTTGTCCAGCAGCTAAAATAACAATATCTGTAATCATCTATTTTCTTGCCTATTCCCAAATTTCAGACAAAAAAAAGGCGGCTTAATAATAAGCCGCCTTTTTACAGCGGTGCGTTATGCACCTAACTTACGACGCAGTTGCTGTACTGTGCGTAAGCGAGCTGCAGCCTGAGCAAGCTCTGCTGCTGCTTTAGAGTACTCGAACTCAGAGGATTGATTTACCAACAAACGCTCAGCTTCAGCTTTTGCTTGCGCAGCTTGCGCTTCATCAATCTCTTTTGCACGAACAGCAGAATCAGCCAACAAGGTTACCAAGTTCGGTTGAACTTCGATAAAACCGCCTGACACAAAGAAGATCTCTTCTTCGCCATTCTGCTTAATAATCCGGACAGGGCCCGGTTGTAATTCCGACAGTAATGGTGCGTGACCTGGGGCAATACCCAAGTCACCCAGCACACCGGCGGCAACAACCAGCTCCACACGGCCGGAGTAAATTGACTCCTCGGCACTTACGATATCGCAGTGGACGGTCATAGCCATGGTTTTGCCTCATTTACTTCCGGAAAAAGCTAGATTACATCTTGCCAGCTTTTTCTACAGCTTCGTCGATACCACCTACCATGTAGAAGGCCTGCTCTGGTAGGTTATCAAACTCACCGTTCAGAATGCCTTGGAAACCACGGATAGTGTCCTTCAGTGAAACGTATTTACCAGGAGAACCAGTAAAGATTTCAGCTACGAAGAATGGCTGCGACAAGAAACGCTGAATTTTACGTGCACGAGATACAGTTTGCTTATCTTCATCAGACAGCTCGTCCATACCTAAAATCGCAATAATATCTTTCAGCTCTTTATAACGCTGCAGAGTACCTTGTACACCACGTGCAACATCATAGTGCTCTTGACCGATCACCAGTGGATCCAACTGACGAGAAGTTGAGTCCAGAGGATCTACCGCAGGGTAAATACCCAAAGAAGCGATATCACGAGACAATACAACGGTTGCATCCAAGTGCGAGAACGTAGTCGCTGGAGATGGGTCAGTTAAGTCATCCGCAGGTACGTATACCGCTTGGATAGAAGTAATAGAGCCCACTTTAGTCGACGTAATACGCTCTTGTAGTACACCCATCTCTTCCGCAAGTGTAGGCTGATAACCTACTGCAGAAGGCATACGACCTAGCAGTGCTGATACTTCAGTACCAGCCAGTGTATAACGATAGATGTTGTCTACGAAGAACAGTACGTCACGACCTTCGTCACGGAACTTCTCAGCCATAGTCAGACCAGTCAAAGCAACACGTAGACGGTTACCTGGTGGCTCATTCATCTGACCATATACTAGAGATACTTTGTCCAGTACATTTGATTCTGACATTTCGTGGTAGAAGTCGTTACCCTCACGAGTACGCTCACCTACACCAGCAAATACTGAGAAACCTGAGTGCTCGATCGCGATGTTACGGATCAGCTCCATCATGTTTACAGTTTTACCTACACCCGCACCACCGAACAGACCTACTTTACCACCTTTAGCAAACGGGCAAACAAGGTCAATAACCTTAATACCAGTTTCTAGCAGCTCAGTGCTGTTTGACTGCTCTGCATAAGTTGGAGCAGAACGGTGGATAGGCATACGCTCTTGCTCGCCAATCGGACCTTTTTCGTCGATTGGGCGACCCAGAACGTCCATAATGCGACCCAGAGTTTCAGTACCTACAGGTACAGAAATCGGAGAGTTTGTATTGACTGCTTCAAGACCACGCTTCAGACCCTCTGTCGAGCCCATCGCGATGGTACGCACCACACCGTCACCCAGCTGTTGCTGAACTTCCAGAGTAATTTCGGTGTTGGTCACCCTCAGCGCGTCGTATACTTTGGGTACTGAATCACGTGGGAATTCCACGTCGATTACAGCACCGATAATCTGAACGAGACGTCCGCTACTCATTTTGGTTCCTCTTAAACCTGCAATTGAACCCTGCATGCTTGTGCCTGCGTATTAAACCGCAGATGCACCGCTCACGATCTCAGAAATTTCCTGCGTAATCGCAGCCTGACGAGCCTTGTTGTAAATCAACTGTAGACTCTTAATCAGATCACCTGCGTTATCGGTGGCGTTTTTCATCGCCAACATACGCGCGGACTGCTCACAAGCATTGTTCTCGACCACTGCTTGGTAAGTTTGTGACTCCACATAACGTACCAGTAACTTGTCCAGAAGCTCTTTTGCATCTGGCTCATACAAGTAGTCCCAGTGATCGGGGCCGGTTTTATCTTCAGCCTGTAAAGGCAGCAATTGCTGTACAACGGGTTTTTGGGTCATCGTATTTACGAATTGGTTATACACCACATAAACACGATCCAACTCACCGGCGTCATACGCATCAAGTACCACCTTGACACTACCAATCAGATCGCTAGCTACAGGTGCATCCCCCAGACCAGTTTTTGAGGCCAGAACCTGACCACCATTGGAACGGAAGAAACCTACAGCTTTACTGCCGATAGCGCAGAACTTGAACTCTGCACCTTTAGCACGCCACTCTGCCATGTTTTTCAGTAATGCTTTGAACATGTTCACGTTCAAGCCACCACACAAACCACGGTCAGACGCAACAACAACGTAACCTACACGTTTAACATCGCGGTCATCTAAATAATGATGACGATACTCAGGCGTTGCATTGGCAATATGACCTACAACTTTACGAATCTGATTGGCATAAGGCTGGCTGGCGGCCATGCGATCTTGCGCACGGCGCATCTTGCTCGCGGCAACCATCTCCATCGCGCTAGTAATCTTGCGCGTGTTACCGATGCTCGCGATCTGGTTTTTAATCTCTTTTCCGACTGCCATAGCATCATGCCTTATTCAAAAAACGACTCTGGGCAGAGCCTACCCGCAGCTAAGCTGCGGGTAAACGGCTTACCAAGTCTGAGTAGCTTTGAACTGCTCAATACCTGCTTTAAAGCCAGCTTCGATTTCGTCGTTGTAGTTGCCTGTCTGATTGATCTTGGTCATCAGCTCTGCTTTTTCACTGTTCATGAAAGACAGCAGCGCTGCTTCAAAGTCACCAATCTTGTTTACCGGAACATCATCCAGGAAACCTTCGTTAGCAGCGTACAGAACAATACCCATCTCAGCGATAGACATTGGAGAGTACTGCTTTTGCTTCATCAGCTCAGTAACGCGCTGACCATGCTCAAGCTGCTTACGAGTTGCTTCGTCAAGATCAGAAGCAAACTGAGAGAATGCTGCCAGCTCACGATATTGAGCAAGAGCTAGACGAATACCGCCACCCAGTTTCTTAATGATCTTAGTCTGCGCAGCACCACCAACACGAGATACCGAGATACCAGCGTTCATTGCAGGACGGATACCTGCGTTGAATGCACTTGTTTCTACGAAAATCTGACCGTCTGTAATCGAAATTACGTTGGTTGGTACGAATGCAGATACGTCGCCGCCCTGAGTTTCAATGATAGGTAGAGCGGTTAGAGAACCAGTCTTACCTGTCACTTTACCTTCGGTAAACTTCTCAACGTACTCTTCGCTTACGCGAGAGGCACGTTCTAGCAAACGTGAGTGTAAATAGAACACGTCACCTGGGTATGCTTCACGTCCTGGTGGACGACGCAACAACAGGGAAATCTGACGATATGCCCATGCTTGTTTAGTCAAATCATCATAGATGATTAGAGCGTCTTCACCGCGGTCACGGAAGTATTCACCCATTGTACAACCGGAGTACGGCGCCAAGAACTGCATAGATGCAGGATCAGATGCACCTGCGTTAACCACGATAGTGTGGTTCATTGCGCCATGCTCTTCTAGCTTACGTACTACGTTAGCAATCGTTGATTGCTTCTGACCAATCGCCACATAAACACAAGTAATACCTGTGTTTTTCTGGTTAATAATTGCGTCAATTGCAATTGCGGTTTTACCGATCTGACGGTCACCGATAATCAGCTCACGCTGACCACGACCTACTGGTACCATCGCATCAATCGCTTTATAACCAGTCTGTACTGGTTGATCTACCGATTTACGCCACAGTACGCCCGGAGCAACCTTCTCAACCGCGTCAGTTTCTTTCGCGTCGATTGGGCCTTTACCGTCGATTGGGTTACCTAATGCGTCTACAACACGACCTTTCAGTTCAGGACCCACTGGAACTTCCAGAATGCGACCTGTACATTTAGCAGTCATGCCTTCCTGTAGTGGTAGGTAGTCACCTAGCACTACAGCACCAACAGCATCACGCTCAAGGTTCATCGCCATACCGTAGATGTTACCTGGGAATTCAATCATTTCCCCGTACATCACGTCAGCCAGACCATGAATCGTCACGATACCGTCAGATACGCTTACAATTGTGCCCTGTGTGCGGGCTTCAGAAGAAACATCAGTACTAGTGATGCGCTTCTTGATAATTTCGCTGATCTCAGATGGATTCAGTTGCTGCATGCCATGTCCCTCAAACTCAGGAATTCATTGCCTCGGCCAGTTTTGCAAGCTTTCCACGCACTGAACCGTCAATTACGGTGTCACCAGCATGGATCAAAACACCGCCAATCAGGCTTTTGTCGACCTGAGTCTGGATTTTAATTTCACGATTCAGACGTTTTTGCAGAGCTTGTGCCAACTTGGTCTGCTGTTCATTCGTCAGCTCATAGGCGGAGAAAATTTCCACCTCAACCGTCTTTTCTTGTTCCGCTTTTAAAACTTCAAATTGCGCTGCAATTTGAGGGAACAAAGACAAACGGCCAACTTCGCTCAGCGTCTGGACAAAGTTCTTACCATTTTCATTCATCACAGCAGCACAGATGTCTAAAACCACCTCTGCTTTTTGCTGTTGAGAAATACCTGGATTACTCAGTACATTCTGAACGGCTTTGTCTGATACGGCAGTTGCCGCAAGACTCAGCATGTTAGACCATTCGGCCAATTGACCTTGGCTAAAAGCATACTCAAACGCAGCTTTTGCATAAGGTCTGGCAACGGTGCTTAGTTCAGCCATAGGTCACCTCGCTTAAAGCTCAGCCGCGAGTTTCTCTACAAGCTCAGCGTGTGCTTTTTCATCAATTGATGCGCCAAGAACACGTTCTGCACCCGCTAGCGCTAAGCTAGCAACTTGTGCACGAAGTTCTTCTTTAGCACGGTTAACTTCTTGCTCGACTTCTGCCTGAGCAGCAGCAAGTAAGCGCGCGCCTTCAGAACGTGCGTTCTCTTTCGCTTCTTCAACGATTTGGTTAGCACGCTTGTTAGCTTGCTCAATAATTAGAGCTGCTTGTTCTTTGCCTTCACGTAACTGTTGACCCGCTTTTTCACGAGCTAATTCAAGGTCACGTGTTGCACGACTTGCAGCGTCCAAACCATCCGCAATCTTTTTCTGGCGAGCATGCATTGCTTCCGTTACCGGAGGCCAAACATACTTCATGCAGAACCAGACAAAGATCGCAAACGAGATGGCTTGTCCTACCAGTGTTAAGTTCAGATTCACGCCATCACCCCTTGCTTTCCAGTGTTGATCTATTAAGGGTTAAAAAAACCAGCTTAATGATTAACCAGCAAGTTGAGCTACGAATGGATTCGCAAAGGTGAAGAACAGTGCGATACCAACGCCGATCATTGTTACGGCGTCAAGAAGACCTGCAACGATGAACATTTTAACCTGCAGCATTGGAACCATTTCTGGTTGACGAGCAGCGCCCTCCAGGAATTTACCACCTAGCAGACCAAAACCAATCGCGGTACCTAGAGCACCTAGACCGATTAGCAGAGCAACAGCAACGGCGGTTAAACCCAGTACTTGTTCCATTTTTTTCTCCCAGTTTTTCTCAAGTTGAAGTTTAAGAAATTAAATTTCAGTTTAAGGTTTTAAAGTTAAAGCAAAATCTTAGTGATCTTCGCACGCCATACTCAGGTAAACAATTGTCAACATCATGAAGATGAATGCTTGCAGAACGATTACCAGAATGTGGAAGATAGCCCAAGGCACAGAAAGCGCCCACTGAACCCAGAACGGCATAATTGCGATCAGGATGAAGATCAGCTCACCTGCGTATAAGTTACCGAATAGACGCAGTGCAAGAGAAATCGGTTTTGCAATCAGACCTACACCTTCCAGCAGGAAGTTGAAAGGCATCATCCACTTACCGAAAGGCTGTAAAGTCAGCTCACCAACGAATCCGCCTACGCCTTTCACCTTAATGCTATAGAAGATGATTAGGCAGAAGACCGATAGCGACATACCCAGCGTTGCGTTTACGTCAGTTGTAGGTACAACCTTCATATAATCAACGCCTAATGCCATAAATAGCGCAGGTAAGAAATCAACCGGAACCAAATCCATCAGGTTCATTAGGAATATCCACACGAAAATCGTCAACGCCAAAGGCGCAATCAGACTACTACGACCGTGGAAAGTATCCTTTACACTCTGATCAACGAATTCAACCAGAATTTCAACAAAGTTTTGCAGTCCACCCGGTACGCCCGTGGTAGCTTTCTTAGCTGCCGAACGGAATAACGTGATGAAAATTAAACCTAAAAAGATCGACCAACCTAGAGTATCTACATGAATCGCCCAGAAACCCATTTCAGCCGCTTCCTTAGCGCCATGAGCAAAGCCCAAGCCGTTTTCAGGATGCATACCAAAAGTTAAGTTTTGAAGGTGGTGTTGTATGTACTCGGAAGGTGTTGGATTAGCGCCTGCCATAGTCTTCCTCGAATTTTCCATTGTGGCTTGCTACTTTGCACTAGCGTTTCAACACCATCGGTGCCAACCAGTGCATCGCTTGAACCACTGCATAAGTTAAAAAGAAAGAAATTGGGTTTAAGGGGCGTACTAATGCAAACACTAAGGCAAATAATACGGCCGTTAAACCAAACTTCACGGCTTCCGCTTTATAAAAAGACCGCACGATCTCTCTTGCGGCCTGAGCACCTTGGTAGCTAAACGCTTTCCAGGCGAAATATAAATTCGGCATTGCACAAACCAACCCGCCCAATAGCGCAGAGTAGGCTGCAACGCTGTCCAGAAAGCCCCAGCACAACACTGAAACCACAATAGCGACGATGACCTGTAATCCCACAACTCGAATAACTTTGGGTCGTTTTAACTGTGCGCTTTTGGCGCCCATCTTCGCTCCTGAACTGCGTTGATCCAGATTAGCAATTTGATCAATTAAAATCTAATCGCCATACCAGACAAAATGTGACCGCAGGATTATAGGGGCAATGCCTGCCCCATTCAACTGAATTACTCACTCAAACATTGATATAAGACCAATAGATAAGTGTTGAAATACAATATGTTCTGCGCCCAGATAAAATTAGATTCAACGAATGTGAGATAAAATCCCATCTAACTCGTCTAGATTGGTATAACTGATAATCAATTTACCCTTGCCTTTCGGATGATGACGTATTTCAACCGAAGCCCCTAAACAAGCACCTAATTTTTTTTGCAGGTGTTCGATATCAGGATTGTATTTTAGTTCGCTCTTTTCTGCTTTTTCTGCAGAAGGTTGCTGAACTTTTTTCACAAAAGCTTCTGTTTGGCGTACAGACATGCCTCTTGCAGCTACTTGCCGTGCAGCCTCGCTCTGAGCTTCACTGTCTAAAGCCAGTAGAGCCCTTGCATGCCCCATCTCAATATCGCCATACTCTAACATTCTGCGTACATCATCTGGCAGCGCCAACAGCCGCAACAGATTAGTCACCGTTGAACGTGATTTACCAACAGCATCAGCTACTTGTTGCTGGGTTAGCTCAAACTCTTGCTGTAAGCGCTGAAGCGCAAAAGCCTCTTCAACCGGGTTTAAATTTTCCCGCTGAATATTTTCAATTAACGCCATAGCAATAGCTGCGTCATCAGCAACTTCACGAATAATTACGGGTACTTGCTCTAGCTCTGCTAACTGAGCTGCACGCCAACGCCGCTCACCTGCAATGATCTCAAATTGGTCTTGCTCAATCATCCGTACCACTATCGGTTGCATGATGCCTTGAACACGAATTGAGCTAGCTAAATCTTCTAATGCCTCTGGGTCCATATCTCGCCTAGGCTGATAACGACCACGACGTAGAAACTCAACAGGCAGATATTTCATCTCGCCATCTTTAGGCTTTGCATTTTGAGCGCTCGTGTCTTGTGTATTATCAAGACTTAAATTGTCAGCATTATTTGGGATTGAAGAAGCCTTCTCTAATGCGATAGGTACCACTGCGCCAGCATTCAGCTCTGTAGTTTTACTTGTACCTAATAACGCATCTAATCCGCGTCCTAAACCCCGTTTCTTTACCGACATGGGTGCTCCCAAAATTTTGCTATTGGATTGTCAATTTAAAGACAGCCTCAGCAAAGCTTGGAGTTTGCTGAGTATTCATGATTTCGCTATTGGATAAAATCAGCCTAAAGACTGATTACACTGCTTCGGAAGTCGCTGTTTTACGAATCATTTCCCCTGCTAAAGCCAAATAAGCAAGACTACCTTTAGACTTTTCATCATAAATAAGTACAGGTAAGCCATGGCTAGGCGCTTCAGCTAAGCGAACATTACGTGGAATCACAGTGTTGTATACTTTATCGCCAAAGTGGCTGAGTAACTGCTGAGAGACATCGCGAGTTAAACTATTGCGTGGATCGTACATGGTACGAATTAACCCTTCGATCTTAAGCGTTGGGTTCACTGTTTCTTTAATCTGCTCGATGGTTTGTATCAGTGATGATAGCCCCTCTAGCGCATAGTATTCACACTGTACCGGTATCACAACCCCTTGCGCAGCAGTCAATGCATTGACCGTCAGCATATTGAGTGAAGGTGGGCAGTCAATCAATATGTACTCATATTGCTCTGATAATTGTGACAGCGTGGTCTTTAAACTGAACTTGCCGTTAGGGTGCTGTAGTAACTGCACTTCGGCAGTGGTGAGATCTGCATTAGCAGGCAGTAGATCATAACCTGCAGGGTCTGTTGTAACACAGACCTGCTGAAACTCTGCCTCTCCTAGCAATAAATCACAAACAGAGTATTCACAGCTATTCTTATCCACACCGCTACCCATTGTGGCATTGCCTTGTGGATCTAAATCAATTAACAGCACTCGACGCTTAGTGGCAACAAGGGATGCCGCCAAGTTTACGCAGGTTGTGGTTTTACCCACCCCCCCTTTCTGATTGGTTACTGCTAATATTTTGGCCATGACAAAATCCTTAATGAGCCACCGCTCGTTCTAATACCACCAAATGACGCTCACCATCAGAGCCTGGTACAGCAAGGTGATGCACAGCTGAACAAGTTAGGCTAGCAGGTAGTGCAGTCAGTTCAGCCTCAGGATAAACCCCTTTCATGGCTAACCACTGTGCATCTTTAGTACCTAAATGTTCTGTCCAATGCACCATATCTTCAATCGAGCTAAAAGCTCGGCTGATGATCTGATCAAATAACTGTTCGGGCAGGAACTGTTCAACACGCTTATTCACAACTGTGATATTGTTCAGCTTTAACGCTGTCGCCGCCTGAAACTGAAAACGGCTTTTCTTGCCATTACTGTCAAGTAATGTCACAGCTAAGTCTGGACGTACAATTGCAAGGGGAATACCCGGCAAGCCACCACCTGAGCCAACATCAATACAGCGTTCAGCTTGCACATAAGGCAGAATACTTAGGCTGTCTAAGAGGTGTTTTGTTACCATCTCTGCCGGATCGCGCACTGCGGTAAGATTAATCGCTTTATTCCACTTTTCCATCAGTCGTAGATAATCCATCAGTAGTGCCTGTTGCGCTACAGTAACGGATAAACCCATTTGTTCAATGCCTTGGGCAAGCTGCCGCTCTAACATCAGTTGATTCCTTATACTTCGGCAGCTTTGGCCATTGCACGTTTTTTAATATGAATCAGCAGTAACGAAACTGCTGCGGGTGTGACCCCTGGAATACGCCCGGCTGCCGCCAAGGTTTCAGGACGCGCCTGACTGAGCTTTTGTCGGATCTCATTCGACATGCCATCAATGTGCGCATAATCTAAATCGTCCGGTAGCTTAGTGTTTTCATGGCGACGCAGTTTGTCGATCTCTTCCTGCTGACGGGTGATATACCCTGCGTATTTCACCTGAATTTGCACTTGTTCTGCAACTTGTGGATCAGATACTGCTTCACCTTTCAGTGAGGCTACATCTTGATATTCCAACTCAGGACGCTTCAACAGATCCATCAAGCTGTACTCACGAGAGATCACATGACCTGTTTTATCCACAACCTGTTGTGCTTGAGCTGAGCCAGCCTGAATCCAAGTGCTAGCCAAACGTGCGGTTTCCGCTTCAATTTGCTCTTTCTTACGAGAGAATGCCGCCCAACGTAGATCATCAATCAGACCCAACTCGCGTCCTTTTTCCGTCAAACGTAAATCAGCGTTATCCTCACGCAGAATCAAACGGTATTCCGCACGACTAGTGAACATTCGATAAGGTTCACTTGTACCTAGTGTGATGAGGTCATCGACCAATACGCCGATATAGGCTTCATCGCGACGTGGATACCAACCCTCTTTGCCTTGTGCACGTAAGCCCGCATTCAAACCTGCTAACAAGCCCTGTGCACCCGCTTCTTCATAACCTGTTGTGCCATTAATTTGGCCTGCAAAAAACAGGTTGTGGACAAATTTAGTTTCCAGCGTGTGTTTCAGATCCTGTGGATTAAAGTAATCGTATTCAATGGCATAACCCGGACGCAGAATATGAGCATTTTCCATACCCCGAATAGAGCGGATCAAATTCAGCTGCACATCAAAAGGCAAACTGGTTGAAACACCATTTGGATAGAGTTCGTGCGTGGTTAAGCCTTCAGGCTCAATAAAGACCTGATGGGAGTCTTTATCCGCAAAACGATGGATTTTATCCTCAATGGATGGGCAATAACGTGGGCCAATGCCCTCAATCACACCGGTATACATTGGCGAGCGATCAAGCCCTGCACGGATAATATCGTGAGTGCGCTCATTGGTATGAGTGATGTAGCAATTGATCTGACGTGGATGATCTTCCAGTTTGCCCATAAACGACATTACAGGTGTGGGCGTATCACCCGGCTGCGCTTCCATCACTGAAAAATCAACCGTTTTGGCATCAATACGTGGTGGTGTGCCCGTTTTTAAACGACCGACACGAAATGGCATCTCACGTAACCGATTGGCCAAGGCGATTGAGGGAGGGTCACCTGCTCGGCCACCGGAGTGTTGCTGCAAGCCGATGTGGATCACACCGCCTAAGAATGTGCCTGCGGTTAAGACAACCGTTTTGCTGTGAAAACGGATACCAGATTGCGTAACCACACCCGCAACGGTATCGCCTTCCATAATGAGATCATCAGCCGCTTGTTGGAAAATCGTCAGATTGTCTTGGTTTTCCAGAATATGTCGAATAGCGGCTTTGTACAAAATACGATCTGCTTGTGCGCGAGTCGCACGAACCGCTGGGCCTTTTCGGCCATTCAGTGTACGGAATTGGATACCGCCTTTGTCTGTCGCCAGCGCCATTGCGCCACCTAGGGCGTCAATTTCTTTCACCAGATGACTTTTGCCAATACCGCCAATGGCAGGGTTACAAGACATTTGACCTAGGGTCTCAATGTTATGAGTCAGTAACAGCGTCGGACAGCCCATTCTGGCTGATGCTAGCGCAGCTTCCGTTCCCGCGTGTCCTCCACCAATCACAATGACATCAAAGCGGGTTGGATAATCCACAGTACACCTCTTTCAAACCGTTCATGCAAAAAGGACACAAGTATATACCTAGTGTCTGAAATGAGAAGTAGCAGACTTCTTGCCAACATGAAGATTTTTTACACAGGGCTAACAATAACAATTAAATTAATAATCTTTATTAAAGATAAATATTGTTGTTATTAATGGTGTGGATAAAAAGTGTGGATAACTGCTTCAAAGCATGATTATAGACACCTTTCAAGTTGTGGCTAACCCATTGAACTACCCGTAACAAAACTTAGGAGAAGCAGGGTAAAGGCTGTGCATAAAGGCATGACTTATACACAGTGCAAATAAAGCCCAAGTTATGCATAGCCTTTAGCTAAGATTATACGGCTGTTATACCAACTGATTTTATTGAAAATTTTTCTTAAATTAAGTGAAAATTTCGGGTCAAAAATAGTCATGACGCATTTTCAAAGAAAAAACCTGAAGATAAGAGAGTAAATCAGGTGCACTAGGAGAGGCAGGAAGATTCATAGCAAGAGAGGAAGTATAGAAATGATAGGCGTAAAAAAACCTCGCTGTAAAAAACAGCGAGGTGTTTTTTTTAAAGCCTGCTGGGATTAATCCGCTTTAGGCGGACGCTCTCCACGAGGCTTATCAGAGCGAGGACGGTCTCCACGAGGCCTATCACCACGAGGGCGGTCGCCTCTTGGACGATCACCGCGCGGCTTGTCACCACGAGGACGGTCTCCACCGCGTGGGCGTTGCTCACGTGGTTGCTCAGGACCATTGTCAATGCTGATATTCATCGGCACCTGACGTACACGGGTTTTTTGCAGATGATTCATCACATCTGCAGGCATACCTTCTGGCAGTTCAACCGTACTGAATTGGTCGTATAAACGAATGTTACCGATATACTTACTTTCAATACCGGCTTCGTTTGCGATAGCGCCAACGATATCACCCGGTTGTAGGCCTTCATTACGGCCTACTTCGATACGATAGCGAACGAAGTTCACATCTGTTGGGCGCTCACGACGAGGACGACGTTCGCCCCCGCGCTCACCACCACGGTCTGAACGGTCATCACGACGGTCATCGCGCTCACGACGTGGGGCAATCTCTTCAGGCGGCAGAATCAATGGACGTTTCTTCTGAACCTTCCAAGCCAGTGCAGCAGCAACATCTTCAAGGCTTAGCTCATTTTCTTTGGCTAACTCTTGTACCATGTTGCGGAAGAAATCCATGTCAGCGCCAACGCTGCCAATCATCTCAACTACACTTTCTTTAAACTGTTTAACTCGCTGCTCTGCTACCATTTCACGGGTAGGCAGATCCATACGGGTAATTTCTTGACGGGTTGCGCGCTCAATGGCACGTAACAGGCCACGCTCACGTGGTGTCACGAACAGAATCGCTTCACCTGTACGACCTGCACGGCCAGTACGGCCAATACGGTGTACATAAGCTTCTGTATCGTATGGAATGTCGTAGTTAATTACGTGAGTAATACGCTCAACATCTAAACCACGCGCCGCAACGTCTGTTGCAATCACGATATCCAGCTTACGATTTTTAAGCTGATTAACGGTACGCTCACGTAGGGCTTGGTTCATGTCGCCATTTAAAGCAGAAGCACTGTAACCACGCGCTTCTAACTTCTCAGCCAACTCAACCGTTGCTGTTTTGGTACGTACGAAAATAATCGCCGCATCAAAAGGCTCGGTTTCCATGATACGAGTCAGCGCGTCCATTTTATGAACGCCACTCACCATCCAGTAACGCTGGCTGATGGTATCAACGGTTGAAGTTTTAGCCGCAATGCGAATCTCTTGTGCACCTTGCAGGTGACGACGCGCCACTTTACGGATCTCATCCGGCATCGTCGCAGAGAACAATGCAACCTGACGAGGATGTGGGACTTTTTCTAAAATCCAATCCACATCATCAATAAAGCCCATCTTCAGCATTTCGTCCGCTTCGTCTAAAACGATCGCTTTGATGGTGGCGGTATTGAGAGATTCACGACGCAAGTGATCCATCACACGACCCGGAGTACCCACAATCACTTGTGGTCCACGGCTCAGTTGTTTTAACTGAAGTGTCATGCTGTGACCGCCATAAATAGGCAGTACGTGGAAGCCTGGTATATCACGGGCATAGCTTTGGAAAGCTTCAGCCACTTGGATTGCCAGTTCACGCGTTGGTGTTAACACCAAAACTTGAGGGCTTTTCTGTTTGATATCAATACGTGCCAATAGCGGCAGCGCAAAAGCAGCTGTTTTACCAGTACCTGTTTGTGCTTGGCCTAATAAACTATCGCCATTTAGCAGTACCGGAATACTGGCTGCTTGAATAGGAGATGGAGATTCATAGCCAAGGTCCTTCACACTTTTAACAAGTGATGCAGGAAGACCTAACTCTTCAAAGCTAGGTACGATTTCTTCTGATGACATTCAAGGGTTACCTGAGTCGTTGGAGTATATTCAAATGACGGAACCCTAGACATCTCATCCATTGCTTACCGAAACCATAAAGAACGGCTTTCAATACAAAATATAGGGTTCCATTCAGGCTGTTATAGCCTAATCCCGTGTGGCAGGGACGCACTGTGCGTAAGGGCTCTTCACCGAGCAGATTCATGAACAGAATCGGAAAAAGCAGTTGTCTTCTACCCTGAGGGGCAAGCATTGTGCCTGTAAATGACAATAAAATCCAATTTTGTTTCGTAAATAAACGCTAAATTGCCTAGATTCTAGTTGTAACATCCTACCGCCTCTCAAAGATTAGCTTATTTGTGGCACCTAGGTGGATATAATTCAGTTTTAGCCCTTCATTGTGATGTCTCATCCATGTCTGTACTTTTAGATCGCTTCCAACAAATCGATGATCTACTTTGGCAATATCAACACTATTGGCAGCTCCAACCTTTTCATCACCGCCACATCGGCTGGAAGATTCAGCACCCTGAGTTAACAGAGGCTCTGCTGGCGCTCGGTGATGATGCCTTACAAGCATTTTATCAACAGCCCATTACTCAACTAGCAGAGTGGTTAAGCCCTTGGCTGCCAGATGCGCCAAATCTAGTTTCACTGACTGAGTTAACCGTTCAACCTCTGCTAGCTCAAACAGAAAATTCTGAAGAGAAGCGTTTATCCCAAGGTATTCCTGGTCGTAAATGGCAGCAAATTCAGCAGTTTGCCCAACAAGTGCCCAAAACAGATACCCTATTAGAGTGGTGTGCAGGTAAAGGCCATCTTGGCCGATTATTGGCTTTTCAAGGTAAGGGCAAAGTACAAAGCCTTGAATGGCAAGCGCAGCTTTGCGAGCAAGGCCAACAACAAGCCGATCACTGGCAACTGCCGCAACGTTTGATACATGGAGATGCATTTTCGGATGATGCGGCGCATTTACTGCAACACAATCAATGCGCGGTGGCGCTGCATGCCTGCGGCGATCTGCATAACACTCTGATTCAACACAGTGTGCATAGCAACATAGAAAGTTTGCTAATTAGCCCATGCTGTTATCACCTCACTCAAGACGAACCCTATCAAGCCTTATCAAAAGCAGCCCAACACTCTGCCCTTCAACTCAGCAAACAGGATTTAAAGCTCCCTTTGCAAGAAACCGTCACAGGCGGCAATAGAATCAGCAAATTAAGAGATACTGAGCTGCACTGGCGCATGGCGTTTGACGAACTACAAAGGATTTTACTTCAAAGTAATCAGTATATGCCGTTGCCGACGCTGCCCAAAAAACTACTAACTGGAGACTTTAGCGAGTTTACTACTTGGGCTCTTCATAATCGTAAGATTAATCAGGTTGTGGATAAAGCAAAGCTTGAACAAGCATTACAAGCGGGTGCTATTCGAGTAAAACAAGTGCGTAGAATGGAGCTAGTACAACATATATTCAGACGCCCTCTAGAACTTTGGCTGGTGTTAGATCGAGCTTTAGTACTGGAAGAAGCTGGGTTTCACGTGGAACTCTCAACCTTTTGTGATAAACAACTTAGCCCACGTAATATATTGATCAAAGCCCGAAGGTAAAAATTGAACAGAACTGACCATTCACACAACTCGGCTGTTTAACACACCAAAGCGGTTTAGTATCAAAAGCAAAACAACAATAAGAGATGGAAACCTATGCAACCCTTTGGCAATTTTCAACCGAAGAACCCTGACTACGTTGTCGAAGTACAGCGTGTACTCACCAGTGCGCCTTTTATTCAGCAGCTAGGCCTAAAAGCTCAACAGATTAGCCCGGGATTGTGCTACAGCAGTTTAGATATTCGGGAGGATCACCAACAACAAGACGGTTTTGTGCATGCGGGTGTACAAGCGACTCTTTGTGATCATACCGCAGGCGCCGCTGGCGTAACCTTGATTGCCGAAGGTAAAAGAGTGCTCACCGCAGAGTTTAAAATTAACCTACTACGCCCCGCTTCAGGACGGCGCTTAATCTGCCAATCCGCTGTATTAAAACCGGGTAACACCCTGATTATTGCGGAATCGATGCTATTTGCCTTACCACAGGAAGAGAGTCCAGAAACCGAGTGGTCGTTAGTAGCAAAAGCAACGGTTACTCTAGCAGTGGTTTGATTCCCTCGCAGTTGAGGCGGTGAAAAATGCCTCAACTGTTTAATTTTTTCTGCTCAGCACGCACATTGATTAAGTTACCCACAAGCATCAGCAATGCGCCCGCCAAAAGCCAAATGTCCACCGACTCTTGGTAGAGCAGATAACCCACCACCATAATCAACGGCAAACGCATAAAATCCATTGGTACGACAACGGTGGCGTCTGCCAGTTTAAACGCACGGGTCATACAATAATGTGCACTCATGGCGGTGATTCCTACCAAGAGTATCCACGGCATCATCGCCCATGAGGGGCTTTTCCAGTCCATCAAACTTGGAACTAAACCAAAAGGTAACTGCATCAACGTCATATAAAATAAAATGGTCAATGGTGCATCAGTGCCTGATAGGGATTTGGTCTGAATATAAGAAAAGGCATAGCCAAGCGCACCAGCTAATACCGCCAAGGCCGCAGGGTTAAGCGCCTCCGTTGAAGGTCTTAAGATCAGTAACAGGCCAATTACGCCCAAAACCAAAGCGGTGATTCGAGCTGTGGATAGTTTTTCACCTAAAAGAAAAAATGCAAACAAAGCGGTCCAGATCGGGGTAGTAAACTCAATGGCAATCACCTCAGCCAAGGAGAGATAAGCCAAACCATAAAACCAGCCATACTGCCCGCCAAAGTGAGCAATGTTGCGCAACCAATGCCGTGTGAGATGCTGGGTTTTCAGTAGATGAACGCCACTGTGTGCCACCAAAATACCGATCAGCACCACACCGATAACACTGCGAAAAAATAGAATTTGGAAAGTGGTGTAGTCTGCTGAAAGCTCTCGACCAGACACCGCCATTGCCATAAACGACAGCAGTGCCCCTATCATCCAAAATGCCGCAGTGACTGGTGCGCTAAATCTCATATTTATGTTATCCACATCCCAATGATGGCATCATTTACCGATACAGAACGAGCCAAAAATCTTGCCTAGCAGATCATCAGCACTGATCTGTCCGGTAATCTCGCCTAATGCAGTTTGTGCCATGCGCAGATCTTCTGCTAATAGCTCACCCGCCCCCATTGTCATCAGTTGGTAATGGCCGTTGTTGAGGTACTCTTCCGCTTGGTCTAAGGCATCAATATGTCGGCGGCGGGCACTGAAGCCCCCTTCGGTGCCTCCGGTATAACCCATCACCTGTTTAAGGTGCTGTTTTAGGTTATCCACACCCAGCCCAGATTTCGCACAAAGCCGAACCACGGGAGTGGATGTGGATAAATCAATACCTGCTTGCTCTTGGCTTTGGTCGATTTTATTACGAATCACGCTGATCCGCGCAGAAGGCGGCAAACGATCAACAAAGTCAGGCCAAATGAGATGAGGATCTGTGGCCTCGGTTGTGGTGCTGTCGACCATGAGCAATACACGGTCTGCTTTGTTTATTTCATCCCATGCCCGCTGTACACCGATCTGTTCCACCTGATCAGGGGTTTCCCGTAGACCTGCGGTATCAATAATATGCAGTGGCATCCCGTCGATGTGGATATGTTCACGCAACACATCACGGGTTGTACCAGCTATATCGGTGACGATGGCGCTATCTCGACCTGAAAGGGCGTTCAATAAGCTCGACTTACCCGCGTTAGGACGACCTGCAATCACTACGGTCATCCCTTCTTGCATCAGGGCACCTTGGCTGGCGTTTTGTCTCACTGCACTCAGCTGTTGCTGAATCTGTTCCAAGTCATTCAGCACTTTGCCATCGGCCAGAAAGTCGATCTCCTCCTCTGGGAAATCGATTGCAGCCTCAACATAGATGCGCAAGTGGGTAAGTTGATCCACCAGTTGATGCACTTGTTTAGAAAACTCGCCCTGCAAAGAGCGCACAGCATTACGCGCGGCTTGTTCTGACACGCTGTCGATCAGATCAGCAATGGCCTCAGCCTGTGCCAAATCGAGTTTATCGTTCAGAAATGCGCGCTCTGAAAACTCGCCTGGACGCGCCATACGCACACCGCAGGCTAAAACCCGCTTCAGTAATAGATCAATAATGACTGGGCCACCGTGACCTTGCAGCTCTAAAACATCTTCACCCGTAAAGGAGTTCGGGCCAGGAAAATAGAGCGCAATCCCCTCATCCAAAACCGGCTTACTGCCATTCTGTTCTTCATCGTAGAAAGGGCCATAGTGGGCATAACGAGCTTTAGGGAGATGGCCTAATATCTGTCGAGCCACTTCAGCGGCTTTTGTGCCTGACACTCGCACAATACCGACACCGCCACGACCTGTCGGGGTGGCTTGTGCTGCAATGGTGTCGAGATCAGTACTGGTCATGGTCGGCTCCTGCTTAGGCTGAAAAAGGTCTGAGTGAGTTGAATAAATAATAGTCGCTTCTGTTAAAACGCAAAAAGCCCCCGCAGGGGCTTTTTGTTAGGCCAATGATCCGTTAGGACTTGATCGGCCCAGCATTTTTCTCAATGTTTTTAGTGATCACGTACTGCTGTGCAATCGACAACACGTTGTTCACAATCCAGTAGATCACCAGACCAGACGGGAACCATAAGAAGAATACCGTGAACACCAGCGGCAGTGCTTTCATCAGCTTAGCCTGCATTGGGTCCGGCGGTGTTGGGTTCAACAGTTGCTGAACAAACATCGACGCGCCCATGATGATTGGTAGCACGAAGTAAGGATCCTTCATTGACAAGTCAGTGATCCACAACATAAATGGCGCATGGCGCAGTTCAACACTTTCCATCAACATCCAGTACAGTGCGATAAACACGGGCATCTGGATCAGAATAGGTAAACAGCCACCAATCGGGTTGATCTTCTCTTTCTTGTACAGCTCCATCATCGCCTGAGACATCTTCTGACGATCATCACCATAACGCTCTTTCATGCGTTGTAGCTCTGGGCCCACACGGCGCATATTGGCCATTGAGCGATAAGAAGAAGCTGACAGGTGGAAGAAAGAGGCTTTCACCAATACGGTCAAGAAGATAATCGACCAACCCCAGTTGCCCACAAAGCCATGAATCAGATCCAACAGCAGGAACAAAGGTTGTGCGATAAACCACAGCCAACCGAAGTCAACAGTTAACTCAAGGTGTGGTGCAGTCGCTTCCAGTTGATCTTTATATTTAGGCCCCACAAAAAGCTTGGCTGAAACTGTTGCTTGTTCACCCGGCTGTACAAGGGTTTCACCGCTGGTAAAGCCCACAATATTTTGGTGTTGGGCGTTAGCACGGGTACTGAACACTTGTTTGCTATCTTGTTCAGGTACCCAAGCACTGACAAAGTAGTGTTGGATAATAGCAGCCCAACCACCAATCGTTTCACGGCGGTACTGCTTTTCCTGAATATTATCAAAGGTGATTTTTTCATAGTTCTCTTCTGTTGAAGAGAATGCAGCCCCCAGATAAGACTGCATACCCATACCTTCACTTTGTGATGGATCAGGGGTGTTATCACGTTTGAGCTGAGCAAAAAGATAACCTTTCCATACCTCGCTGCCTTTGTTGTTGATCAGGTAGCTGACCTTCACCGCATATTGGCCGCGTTGGAAAGTAAAACGCTTAGTAATCTCTGCACCGCTGTCTTGTACAAAAACAAGATCAACATTTAATTCATCTTGTCCTTGCGCCAGTTCAAACAGTGTTTTATCAGCACTATAAACTGGACGACCTTGTTTAGAGGCATCAGGGCCGTTAGTACCTGCTAAACCACTTTGCGCCACATACACTCGATTCGCATTTTGCTCCAGAAGAACAAAAGGCACATCAGCTACATCAGCATGGTATTTATGTTCTGGCAGTGCGGCATAAACAACATCACCGCCTTTAGGATCAATACGCAGATCTAAAACATCTGTACGCACTTCAATCAGACTTTTGCTGACTACTGTGTTTTCGGTTGCTTCAGTGGCGACTGCATTTTTTGGGATGTCATCGCTGGATACTGTGCCATTGGCTGAAGGTGCTGATGAAGGCAGAACATTTTGTGCCACAGGTGCATTTGCCTGTGGACCATAGTCCTGATTCCATTGAACCACCATCAGATAAGACACTAAAGCCAGCGAGACGATCAGAATTAAACGTTTCACGTCCATGGGTATGCTCTTACCGGATTCGTGTTAAAAAAAGAGATGCTATTTTGAGGGCGGATAAGCAAAGTGGCAACCCGTACCTTGGCAAATATTGCCAAATAAGCGGTTGATTTGTCTTTATTACTTAGTCTTTGGTCTGGCTTTCAGCAGAATGACTGGTCTGAAACTTGCGACTTAGCTTCTCTAAACGCTTCCAGGCGTAAGTCAGTTGCTCAACATAATCTTCTGAACTGACCTCTGCTAAACCTTTTTTGGTCAGCAAGACGATATCAAGTGCAGGTAATTGATGCTGATTTAATCTGAAAGCTTCACGGGTTAGGCGACGAATACGATTACGATCAACCGCACGACGAAGATTTTTCTTCGCGAGTACTAAACCGATACGAGCATGAGGGAGGGCATTGGGTCTAGCAAGAATCAGAAAACAACGACCATGTACTTTGATCTGGGCGTCGTCAAAAACGGATCGGTAATCCCCAGCAGATAACAAACGTACCTGCCGAGGAAACCCGTAACTGGTCATTAAGCCTAAGCTAGCCAGTTATTAAGCAGAAAGACGAGCGCGACCACGTGCACGACGACGTGCAATTAGCTTACGACCGTTCTTTGTTGCCATACGAGCACGGAAACCGTGATTACGTTTGCGTTTTAGAACGCTAGGTTGAAAAGTTCTTTTCATGACTGTTTATCCCACACTTTCACTTACGAAATGGCGCAGAAAGTGCGCCTAGTCTTAGATCAGGGGCGGAATTCTAGAGAATAAATTGCAAGACTTCAAACCATTCTTCGAAAAAAGGGTGTGAATAAGTGAAATAACTGGAAATGGTGCTTTTTTGATCAACGAAGAAACCTATCAAATTTTTGAGCAGAAATGGTCAATCGACAAACTTATACCCACAGATAAATAAAAGAAATAAGATCTTAAATATATAAAAAGAGATAATAGATGTTATGTTTATTGGATAAGCTTAATTCTGTGGATAAGTGTAATGAGCCTAGTATTAATAAGCTCTTCAGCATTGTATAAATAATCGGATGAATTGCCATAAGACTGTCAGATTGCTGAGCAACTGCTGTGGACAAAAAAGCAGTTTATACACAGGGCAAATTATGCACTGAAATTGAAGGGTAGTTCAACTGGACTGGACGACCTAGTTATCCACAGTAAAAATTAAGCAAAAAAACGATAAATCTCAGGCTGGATGTGGATAACTTAAGGGTGAAGGGCTAAAATGCTGTCTTTGCTTTTTTCTTCGGGGATGTGCTGTGTCTGTAACTCTATGGCAGAAATGTTTGGGCTATCTGCAAGATGAACTACCATCACAACAGTTTAATACTTGGATTCGGCCACTTCAGGTTGAGACTGAAGGCCAAAGCTTAAAGCTGTTGGCGCCGAACCGGTTTGTTTTGCAGTGGGTGTCAGATAAATATTTGACTAGAATTGCAGAGTTGCTAAATGAGCTGAGCAATCAGCAACCACCACAACTTATTCTAGAGATAGGCAGCAAACGTTCTGCTTCTAATCCACAGGTATTAAATCGCTCGGTAACTCCGCCAGGGGTAATTGTGCGTACAGCATCCCCAAAACCGAATTTTATCTCTGAACCTGAATACCAAGCTTCAAATCAGAATGAACAACAAGGCGAGTTAGTTGAAGAAAGGGTAATAGAACAGCCTGAAGTACATATCACCCATGCACCTGCAATTATTACTCATTCTGGCAAATCAGAACCTCGTAATGTACAGGTTGATGGCGCTTTAAAACATCAGCGCGCTTTAAACTCCAACTTCACGTTTGAAACCTTTGTTGAGGGTAAATCAAACCAGCTAGCACGTGCGGCCTCTCGACAAGTGGCTGAAAACCCTGGTGGTGCCTATAACCCTCTCTTTTTATATGGTGGTGTGGGCTTGGGTAAAACGCACTTAATGCATGCTGTCGGTAATTATCTCGTACAGCAAAACCCAAATGCTAAAGTGATGTATTTGCACTCTGAACGCTTTGTTGCCGATATGGTAAAAGCACTACAACTGAATGCGATTAACGACTTTAAGCGCCTTTATCGCAGCGTAGATGCCTTACTGATTGATGATATTCAGTTTTTTGCGGGTAAAGAACGCTCACAAGAAGAGTTTTTCCACACCTTTAATGCCTTGCTTGAGGGTGGTCAGCAGATGATTCTAACCAGTGACCGCTACCCTAAAGAGATTAGCGGCATGGAAGAGCGTTTAAAATCTCGTTTTGGTTGGGGCTTAACTGTTGCCATTGATCCACCAGAGCTTGAAACCCGTGTGGCTATTTTGAAGAAAAAAGCCGATCAAGCGCGGGTATTATTACCCGATGATGCCGCTTTCTTTATTGCCCAAAAAGTGCGCTCTAACGTACGAGAGTTAGAGGGGGCTTTGAAAAAAGTTATCGCAGATTCTCACTTCCGTGGTCAACCGATCACCACCGAGTTTATTCGTGAATCGCTGCGTGACTTATTTGCGGTGCAAGATAAACAAGTGGGTATCGACAATATTCAGCGTACTGTTGCCGAGTATTACAGCATCAAACTACCCGATCTGCTTTCAAAGCGTCGTAGCCGCTCGGTGGCAAGGCCTCGACAAGTAGCGATGGCACTGGCTAAAGAGTTGACGAATCACAGCTTGCCAGAGATTGGAGATGCCTTTGGCGGTCGTGATCACACCACAGTGCTACACGCTTGTCGAAAAGTAAAAGAGTTGCAGGAAGAGAATGCTGAAATTAGAGAAGATTATAAAAATCTACTGCGGGCATTAACCAGCTGATTGATCGCTTCACGCGTGACCCTATAAACGAAATTTGTTACCTGTTTACGGAATTATTAACACATGAAATTCTCTATCTCCCGTGAGGCTTTATTACGTCCATTACAGCTTTTGAATGGCGTAGTGGAACGTCGCCAAACCTTACCTGTTTTATCCAATGTTTTAGTGGTAGCAGATCAGCAAGGTTTATCGTTAACAGGTACTGATTTAGAAGTAGAGATTGTCAGCCACCTTGCACTGGAACAGATTGAAACCGCAGGCGCAATCACCGTACCTGCCCGTAAACTGTTTGATATCTGTAAATCACTACCTGATCAAAGTCAGATTGAGTTTTCGGTTCAAGATCAAAAAGTGCATATCCGTGCAGGTCGAAGCCGTTTCTCATTAGCCACCTTACCCGCAGCAGAATTCCCTAAAGTAGAAGAAAGCCAGCAAGATTTATCATTCAGTCTGACTCAGGGGCAGTTTAAACGTCTACTGGATCGCACGGCATTTGCCATGGCGCAGCAAGATGTACGTTATTATCTGAACGGTATGCTATTAGAGCTTTCACCGGGTTTGTTACGTAGCGTTGCCACTGATGGGCACCGCCTAGCGACTTGCTCTTTGCCACTAGCCCATGAATCTGCCAGTACTATTCGCGCCATCGTACCGCACAAAGGTATTGTGGGCTTAGGTCGTTTGTTTGATGACTCCGACACCCCTGTACAGGTGGTGTTAGGTAGCAATCACATCCGCATTAAAACCGGAGACTATATTTTCACCTCGAAATTGGTCGATGGTAAGTTTCCAGAATATGAACGCGTCATTCCACGCAACGGTAATAAAGTCATTGTGACCAACCGTTTACAACTGCGTGAAGTGTTACACCGTGCCTCTATTCTTTCCAATGAAAAATACCGTGGCGTTCGTTTGACTTTAAGTGACGGCAACTTACAAGTGACGGCCAATAACCCTGAGCAAGAAGAAGCTGAAGAAAATATCAGCATTGAGTATCAGGGTGCCGCGTTAGAGATTGGTTTCAACGTGACCTACATGATTGATGTATTAGATGTACTGAGCAACGAACAAGTACAGCTTACAGTATCCGATCCGAATAGCAGTGCGTTGGTAGAAGAGTTTGGTGAAAAGGGTGATTCACTCTATGTCGTGATGCCTATGCGTTTGTAGACGCTCTGCTATTTTAAGAACAAAGAGGGCATCCAGTGTTACGTTTTGATTGGTCAAGCGTATTGAATGGGTGCCCTTTTTTTTATTTAAGACATCAATGAATTATGAAAGCTGTGGCTGAAAAGGTTAGCTATTACTCATTCATTTTTGTTTTAGCCAGCTATTTTATTGCCGTTTAGTAATAATATTAGAGTTAAGGATTGATTCGTGCCTATACCAAAGCTAAATCTGGGGTCTATTGAGTCGTTATCTAAGATTTTAGGGGATACGTCCGAAGGTATCACTGGCAGTGAAATAACCACATTTCTTGATGCGTGTGATATAGACGATCCTTGCCTAAGCTCTACAAAATGGCGACGCCTCTACGACTCGCTTAGAATGAAACAGGAAGCTGATCGTTGTGCAAATAACGTTATTGGATTCGTCCAACATGTAATGCTGCCTGCAAGATATTTTGATAATCACGCTTGGTTTGAAGTCACTCGGCAGAAACTTAATAAGGTACTCTGCTTTGAGGGTTTGGAGCTTGAAGAAGATGGAGTTGTCCGAGAGGTATCTAAGGTCAGTACTTTATCTGAGGCGGCAGAGCGTGCGACAAAGCTAAAAAATAATCTCTTGGTAAGAAAGGTGCATTCAGACGTACTCATGTTCTGCAAGGAAGAGCTATTAGTCGATAATTACTTTCATGCAGTTTTCGAAGCGACTAAAAGTATTGCGGATAAAATTCGAAAGAAAACAGGCCTAACGCTTGATGGAGCCGCACTGGTTGATGAGGCTTTTTCTTTTAAAGGTAAAGTACCGCACTTGGCATTGAGTTCACTTGAAACAGAAAGCCAACAAAGTGAGCAGAAGGGCTTTTGTAACTTACTCAAAGGAGTCTTTGGTACCTTTAGAAATACTACAGCGCATATGCCGAAAATAATTTGGAAGATTGATGAACAGGATGCACTTGATATCTTATCTACAGTGTCTTTGATTCACCGGAGGCTTGATGGTGCCATTGAGGCTAAAAAGATGTACATGGGAAAGTCTTAATCATATTTAACGACTAGGAGCATTCAGAATGCATATCAAAATCAGACCAGAACAACCTGAGGATGCTCAATGCATTGATGAGCTGACTGTTGCGGCATTTCTTGAAGCTCCACACACGGATCATACGGAACAGTTTATTGTTAGAGCGCTTCGCAACTCGAATGCTTTGTCAGTCTCTCTTATTGCGGAAGATAACGGGTATATCGTTGGTCATGTTGCGCTATCTCCCGTTGTGATTTCTGATGGCTCAGATCACTGGTATGGTTTAGGCCCACTCTCTGTTCTCCCAAACTGTCAAAATAAAGGTATCGGGTCAAAGCTCATGGAGGCGGCTATTCAAGCGCTAGACCAAATAGGGGCGTATGGTTGCGTGTTACTCGGTGATCCTTGCTACTATCACCGCTTTGGATTTTCTCCTAAAGAGGGACTCATGCTTTCAGGCGTACCTGCTGAGTATTTTCAAGCTTTAGTGATTCAAGGTGATGTGCCTCAGGGTGAAGTGTCTTATCATGAGTCTTTTTTAGCTAAGGATTAATTGGTCAAAGCTGCTAGTGCTAGGACAGTGGATACCCCTTTCATTGCAATGGTTGCCTGTTGTGATCCTTATGAATCCCATTTGATCAGGGCTGCTCACCAGCGCCTCCTCTGAGTTTTGCCATGACCCTACGTCGTTTAGATATTTCGCAATTCAGAAACCTTTCTGGTGTCAAAATTAAACCCAACACAGGGGTGAATTTACTGACGGGCGATAATGGTGCTGGCAAAACTTCTGTACTAGAGGCGATCAGCGTTTTATCCGTTGGTCGCTCATTTCGCGCCAGTCGCACCTCTGCCATTATTCAGTTTGATCAAGCCCATTACACCTTGTTTGCAGAGGTGTTTAATCCGCTGGCGCAGCTGCAACCCATAGTGCCTATTGGTATCTCTAGAAATAAAGATAACGAGCAACAGATTCGTATCTCAGGTCAGCAGGCGCGATCTGCGGCGCAGCTAGCAGAGTTGCTGCCTGTTCAACTTATTAACTCTGATTCTTTTCAGTTACTTGAAGGCTCGCCTAAAGTACGTCGACAGTTTTTAGACTGGGGTGTGTTTCACGTGGAACCCCAGTTTTTTTCCTTATGGCAAGCCAGTCAAAAAGCACTGAAACAACGGAATAAGTTACTGAAATATGGTAAAATGCATGCCGTTCAACAACTGGATATTTGGGATCAAGCCCTAGCGAGCTACGCTGAGCAGATTGACCAACTTCGCCAAGCCTATGTTGAAAAGTTAATACCTGAGTTTGAGCAAACCTTGGCCGAGCTGACATTTTCCGATGTAATCAGTGTCAGCTATTATCGGGGCTGGGATCGACAGACCGATTGCTTAAGCGCTTTGCAAGATAACCGTTCGCGAGATTTAGCGCTGGGGTTTACTCAGGCAGGCCCGCATCGGGCAGATCTTCGGATCAGAGTTAATAAATTGCTGGCGGTTGATGTACTCTCCCGAGGCCAGCAAAAATTAGTGGTATGCGCTCTACTTCTGGCACAAGGTAAATTGTTGCAAAAGCTCACGGGTAAACAGTGCGTTTATCTAGTGGATGATTTACCCGCAGAACTGGATTTAGAACACCGCAAATATTTATGCCGGGTGCTGGAAAAGATGCAGTGCCAGGTTTTTATCACCAGTGTGGATCAGGACGCTTTAGCCGAATGTTGGTCAGAGCACACACCTTTAAGCCTGTTTCACGTGGAACATGGCAAGGTGACGCCTACACACAGGTCGTGACAAACAGGAACAGGATATGAGCGAACAATCATACGATTCATCCAGCATTAAGGTTTTAAAAGGTCTAGATGCGGTTCGTAAGCGTCCCGGGATGTATATCGGCGATACGGATGATGGCAGTGGCTTACACCACATGGTGTTTGAGCTAGTCGATAACTCCATCGACGAAGCCTTAGCAGGACACTGTAGCGATATTAAAGTGACGATTCACCCAGACGAGTCGGTAACGGTTTCAGATGATGGGCGTGGTATTCCTGTTGATATCCATGAAGAGGAAGGGGTATCAGCCGCAGAAGTGATCATGACCGTACTGCACGCAGGCGGTAAGTTCGATGATAACACCTATAAAGTGTCGGGTGGTTTGCACGGCGTAGGGGTTTCAGTTGTAAACGCCCTGTCAGAAGAGTTGACGCTGACTATCTGGCGTAACGGTAAGGTGCATGAGCAGGTCTATCGTCACGGTGTACCACAAGAGCCTTTAAAAATTATTGGTGAAACTACCAAAACGGGTACAGAAGCGCGTTTTCGTCCCTCTCCTGAAACCTTCACCAATATTGAGTTCCACTACGATATTCTTGCCAAGCGTTTGCGTGAACTGTCGTTTTTAAACTCTGGTGTCAGTATTACGCTGTTAGATGAGCGCTCTGGTCGTACTGACAACTTCAAATATGAAGGTGGTCTGCGCGCATTTGTTGAGTATCTCAATCAAAATAAAACTGCGCTGAATACCGTATTCCACTTTAATGCACAGCGGGAAGATGGCGTGGGTGTTGAAGTGGCTTTGCAGTGGAATGACACTTACCAAGAAAATATTTTTTGCTTCACCAACAATATTCCGCAGCGTGATGGCGGTACTCACTTGGCTGGTTTCCGTGCGGCATTAACCCGTACTTTGAACAGCTATATTGAGCAAGAAGCGAAAAACAAAAAAGAGAAAGTCAGCACCACAGGTGATGATGCCCGTGAAGGTTTAACCGCAATTGTGTCGGTTAAAGTACCTGATCCTAAATTCTCTTCGCAAACCAAAGACAAGTTGGTTTCTTCAGAAGTGAAATCGGCTGTTGAACAGGAGATGGGCCGTTTATTTGCTGACCATCTGCTAGAGAATCCGAATGAAGCTAAGGCAATCGTCAATAAGATGATTGATGCGGCTCGCGCCCGTGAAGCTGCACGTAAAGCCCGTGAGATGACCCGTCGTAAAGGTGCGTTAGATATTGCAGGCTTACCGGGTAAGCTGGCGGATTGCCAAGAGAAAGATCCTGCGCTTTCAGAACTCTACCTAGTGGAGGGTGACTCTGCGGGTGGTTCTGCCAAGCAAGGCCGTGACCGCAAAACCCAAGCAATTTTGCCTTTGAAAGGTAAAATTCTAAACGTTGAGAAAGCGCGCTTTGACAAGATGTTGTCCTCTGCGGAAGTGGGCACGTTGATCACTGCAATGGGTTGTGGCATTGGTCGTGAAGAGTTCAATCCTGATAAGTTGCGTTATCACTCCATCATCATCATGACCGATGCTGATGTGGATGGTTCGCACATCCGTACTCTGCTGTTGACCTTCTTCTTCCGTCAGATGCCAGAGTTGATTGAGCGCGGTCATATCTTTATTGCACAGCCACCGTTGTACAAAATTAAACGTGGTAAGCATGAGCAGTATTTAAAAGATGAGCCAGCTCTAGACGAATATCTCACGCAAACAGCCTTAGATGGTGCAGCACTCTATGTGAATCCTGAGGCACCGGGTATTGGTGGTGAAAGCTTAGGCCAGTTGGTATCAGATTTTCGTGATGTACAGCGCCGTATTCAGCGTCTGAATCGCGTTTATCCTGTGACTATTATGCAGCAGCTGATTGATATGCCTGTGATGGACGAGGCTGGATTAACCGATCAAAATCAAGTGCAAGCTTGGGTTGATCAGTTGCAATCTGTCTTGGAAGTGGGTGCAGGTCGTCACCCTGCGATGCGCTTTGAATGGCGTGTTGTATTAGATCAAGAGCGCAGTGTTTATCTACCAGAAGTGACGGTAGTTGCCCATGGCGTGCCAACTGAATACCGTTTTGCTTTAGACTTCTTCAAATCTCAAGACTATAAAGCGATAGCGAAACTGGCTCGTAATCTTGATGGCCTATTGGAAGAGGGTGCCTTTATTCAGCGCGGTGAGCGTAAGAAAGAAGTAGCACACTTTACTGATGTATTAGATTGGTTGGTAAATGAAGCGAAGCGAGGCTTCTCGATTCAGCGCTATAAAGGTCTAGGCGAGATGAACCCTGATCAGCTGTGGGAAACCACCATGAATCAAGAGTCTCGTCGTATGTTGCGCGTGACCATTGAGGATGCGATTGCAGCCGACCAGATCTTCACCACATTGATGGGTGATGATGTAGAGCCGCGTCGTGACTTTATTGAAACCAATGCTCTGACAGTGGCGAACTTAGACGTTTAAGTTTGTACCTGCTATAAACGAAAAATGCGCCTTGGTGATAAAACCAAGGCGCATTTTTTTTAACTTTAAAAGCATCTTCAACTTAATGTTTCACGTGAAACACAAGCATGATGCTTAAGCGTTTTGTGCTTGATCTAATAACCAATCGGTAAACTCTGCAAGGTTCTCAAAGACTAAAGCGTTCTCTAAGCCTTCGTTTTTAGCTAAGGTTTTTTCACCTTTACCCGTTTTAACCAGAACTGCCTTACAGCCTCTACCTTCACCTGCCTGTAGGTCTCGTAGGCTATCACCCACCATATAGGCACCATCAAAGTTATCTAGGCTCAGTTCAGCTTTAATCTGGTCTAACAAACCTGAAAGCGGTTTGCGACAATCACAGCCCGCTTCTGGATGGTGCGGGCAAAAGCGAATGCTGGCAAACTGCCCCCCTTCAGCCTCAACTAAGCGAACCATCTTCTCATGCATCGCCTCTAAATCTTCAGCGCTGAAATAGCCTCTTCCTAGCCCTGATTGGTTGGTGGCCACGGCTATTTGATAGCCTGCTTTGTATAAGCGTGCAATGGCGCTGATACTGCTAGGGATTTCGATCCACTCGTCGGCATTTTTTACAAATGCATCGGAGTCCAAGTTGATCACGCCGTCTCGATCTAGAATAACCAGTTTGTTCATTAGAGTGCTGTTGTACTGTTTGAGGTGAGTGGGTAAAAAAAAGAGCCGTAATGATACGGCTCTTTGATTTGAAAACACAGTGACAGTTTTGAAGCTTTACTGTAACTCTGTTGTCAGGGTTTGTACGCGGTCTAACTTACTGCTGTAATTGGGCGATATCCGCCACTTCCATGAATAAGCTGCTGAGAGAGGCTAACAGAGCTAGGCGGTTGTTCTTAACCTGCTCATCGTCGGCCATCACCATCACATCATCAAAGAAGCTATCCACAGCACCGCGTAAGCTTGCCAAGCTGTTTAATGCAGCTTGGTAATCTGCCGCAGCAAACAATGGTGCTAGCTCAACCTGTTTGGCAGCTACTTGAGCGGCTAAGGTTTTCTCTGCCTCAATGCTCAACAGTGCTTCGTTCACACTGTTGCCACCTTGGTAGTTTTGCTTGCTTAGGATGTTGTTCACGCGCTTATTGGCAGCAGCTAGGGCATCGGCTTCTGGCAACTGTTTAAAAGCAGCTACGGCTTTCACACGACGGTCAAAGTCATAGGCGTTGCTGATTGGGCGCGCACGAACGGCTAGGAAAATCTCCGCAGGGATACCTTCTGTTTGATACCACGCACGGAAACGATCCAGCATGTAGTTCAAAACATCATCTGCAAGGCCGTCTGCTTTTGGCAGTTCGCCATGTTGAGCGATGCTCAAGGCGATCAAGGCTTTCAGGTCAAGGTCTAGCTGATTGTTGACTAGAATGCTCAATGCACCAATAGTAGCGCGACGTAGGGCAAATGGATCTTTGTCCCCTGTTGGGCGTTGGCCAATACCAAAAATACCCGTCAGGGTGTCGATACGGTCGGCCAATGCCAATGCCATACCGGTTTTGGTTGCAGGCAGCTCATCACCCGCAAAACGCGGCATATATTGCTCGTTCAGGGCTTGTGCGACTTCTGCATTTTCGCCGTCGTTCAAGGCGTAGTGGTAACCCATGATGCCTTGCAGTTCAGGGAACTCCAGTACCATTTCACTGACCAAATCGCACTTGCTCAAATCTGCTGCACGAGCGGCTAACGCCTGATCACCGCCGATCTGTTCAGCAATGTACTGAGCAATGGCACTGACACGCTGGCTCTTAGCGTAAACCGACCCCAATTGTTGTTGGAACAGTACGGTTTTCAGCGAGTCGATACGGTCTGCCAGTGTCTTCTTCTTGTCGGTGGTGAAGAAAAACGCAGCATCGGCTAAACGTGGACGGATCACTTTTTCATTACCTGCAATCACCTGAGCCGGATCTTGGCTGATGATGTTGCAGATGGTGATAAAGTTCGGTTTCAGCTTGCCATTCGCATCCAGCAGGTGGAAATACTTTTGGTTTGCTTTCATAGATGAGATCAGACACTCTGACGGCACTTCTAAGAAGCGCTCTTCAAAGGTTCCGGTCAAGGCGACAGGCCATTCAACCAAGCCGTTGACTTCATCTAACAGGTCTTCGTCGATTACGGCAGTTGCGGATAGCTTTTCAGCTTCTGCCAGTACTTGTGCCCGAATCGCTTCACGGCGCTGTGCCATATCCACCAAGACAAAGGCTTTTTCTAGCGCAGGGACATAGTCTGCAGTCGATGCTAGCTCAATGGCTTGGTTGTGGTGATAGCGGTGACCCATCGTACTGCGACCTGATTTCAAGCCTAGCACTTCGCAGTCGATCACTTCAGAACCGAACAGCATCACCAACCAATGTACAGGACGAGAGAACTCAATACGGCTAGAACCCCAGCGCATACGCTTAGGTACAGGTAGTTGGTTCACGGACTTGTTGATCAGCTCTGGCAACAGTTGGGCGGTTTCAGTACCTTTTTCAATGGTGTTGAAAATCAGCCAACTGCCTTTGTCGGTTTCCAGTTTTTCTAACTGGCTAAACTCTGCGCCACAAGAGCGAGCAAAACCTTCAGCCGCTTTGGTGGGATTACCGTCAGCGTCATAAGCCGCTTGTAGCGCAGGGCCTTTACGTTGGATCTCACGATCTGGCTGGGCAACTGCCAAATCCTTTACCAACACAGCCAAACGGCGTGGGCTGGCCATCGCTTTAACTTCAGCAAAAGGGATGTCAGCTTTTTCTAAGCCAGTACGAATGCCTTCAGCAAAGGCGTCGGCTAGACGTTTTAATGCGGTTGGCGGTAGCTCTTCAGCACCCAGCTCAACTAAAAAATCACGGACTTCAGCCATCTTATGCCTCTTCCTCTTTATACTGAGCCAAAACTTCTTCACGTAACGCCTCTGGCGCCAGAGGGAAGCCTAAGGCTTTACGTGCGTTGAAGTAGGCATTGGCTACGTCACGCGCCATAGTACGTACACACAGAATATAACGTTGGCGTTCGGTCACAGAGATCGCGTGACGAGCATCCAGTAAGTTAAAGGTGTGTGAGGCTTTCAGTACCATCTCGTAAGCAGGTAGTGGTAAGTTGGCTTCTAGCAGCTTTGAGCACTGTGTTTGGTAGTGATCAAAGTTTTTGAACAACATCTCAACATCAGCATGTTCAAAGTTGAATGCGGACATTTCCACTTCGTTCTGGTGGAACACATCACCATAAGAGACGCGCTCACCATTCGGGCCAATCGCCCAAGTCAGGTCGTAAACGCTATCAACCCCTTGCAGGTACATGGCGATACGCTCAAGACCGTAAGTGATTTCACCGGTAACAGGGTAGCACTCAATACCGCCGGCCTGTTGGAAGTAAGTGAACTGCGTCACTTCCATACCATTCAGCCAAACTTCCCAACCTAGACCCCAAGCGCCCAGTGTTGGAGATTCCCAGTTGTCTTCGACAAAGCGAATATCATGCACTTCTGGGTTAATGCCCATCAGGCGCAAAGAATCCAGATACAGCTCCTGAATATTGGCAGGGGCTGGTTTCATAGCTACTTGAAATTGGTAGTAGTGTTGCAGGCGGTTAGGGTTTTCACCATAACGGCCATCGGTTGGGCGGCGTGACGGCTGTACGTAAGCCGTGTTCCAAGTTTCTGGCCCGATAGCACGCAAGAAAGTAGCTGGGTGGAATGTACCCGCGCCCACTTCCATGTCCAAAGGTTGCAAAATTACGCAACCTTTTTCAGCCCAATATTGTTGCAGGGTCAGAATCAGACCCTGAAAAGTTTTTACGTCTGGCGTTGATTGGTTCATCAGTTAGCCACCATCAATGAGCTAATGAATTCAGAAACCAGCGAGTATACCTGCTGTGGACGGCACTATGTAGAGTCTTTGCGGAAAGAGAGGGCTAATTTTGATGATTTAGCCCGATTGATCATGATTATTGCGTGATTCATGGACCCTATGCCGGATCTGTGTCATTCCCGTTGTTCTTAAGCGGATTGGGGTTGACGCTGTGCAGCAAAGGCCGATTGCTCTTTGATCGGCCAGTGCAGCAACATCGCAACCAGACTAAGCGCAACACCGCTCCACCAGAGCCCATCATAACTGCCCATATTTTCAAATAACCAGCCGCCCAGCCATACGCCGCTGAAGCTGCCCACTTGATGGCTGAGAAATACGATGCCATATAGCGTGGCCATGTAGCGGGTGCCAAACATGGTGGCCACTAAACCAGAGGTGGGCGGCACGGTTGCCAACCAGAGTAACCCCATACTACAACTGAACAGCAAAACACTGGTCAGTGTGAGGGGGAGTAACATAAACAGGGTGATTGCGATGGCGCGCCCCGCATAGATTGCAATCAAAACATGACGCATGGGCCAGCGGCTTGATAGTGCTCCTGATAAAAGAGAGCCTGCGATATTACAAAGGCCGATCAGACTGATTGACCATGCGGCAATACTGGGATCAAAACCCGCGCCTGTTAAGAAAGCAGGCATATGTACCGTGATAAACGCAACATGAAAACCGCAGACAAAAAAACCTAAGGTTAAAAACCAATACGACAGATGCCCGCGCGCAGTGCAAAAGGTCTCATAGAAATTTTGCTCGGGCTGTTGATTGGTACTGGCTGTGGTATTGCTCACATGACGCGCCGCCAAAGGCATGGCCAAGGCCGCCATTCCCAACGCCATGAGTGCCATCGCATTTAAGGCACCTATCCAACCAAAGGCTTCGATCAGCTGTTGTACGATGGGCACCAACAGAAACTGTCCCATTGAGCCTGCAGCGGTTCCAATACCCAATACCAGCTGGCGCTGTTCTACTGCCACTGCTTTGACCATGGCAGGTAGCACAATGCCAAAAGCGGTACCCGCAACACCTGCGCCGACCAGTAGGCCTGGGCCTAGGTTCAGTGCCCATATTTCAGATACACCAGCGGTCATCCAGATACCAAGGGCGTAGAGTGCAGCTCCGGCCAGAATGACTTTGATATTACCAAAACGATCAGCCAACCCTCCTGCCAATACAGAGACAAGTCCCCATGACAGATTCTGGATCGCCAAAGCGAAACCGATCACATCACGCCCCCAACCATTGGCGTCGTGAATAGGCTGCATAAACAGACCAAAACTGGAACGCAGGCCAAAAGAGAGCATCAGTAGCACACAGCCGCTGATAATCAGCCAAAGACTTGCGGAGGGAATGTTGCGTAGAGGGGACATGGGACGCTCTTTTTCTTAAAAGGTGAGCCGCTATTATCGAGGATGCTTGGCTGAAGTCGCTAATCAAAAATAGCGTTATAGGCCATGAGTCAATCTCATGGCCTATCGTTGTAACGTGCTAATAGCTTAAGCAGTAAAGGGGAGCTAGAGGATTAGAATGGTTGGATAAAGGTTAAAGCTACGGTTTTGTCATCGGCATAAGGCAGTAACATGGCTTGATTTGAACCAATGTCCATATTCACCGCCCCTGTCACTTTGGCTGCGAATAGCCAGCCCATCATAATTTGTGAAAAATAGTGCTTTTGGTCGTTCAGTCTTGACCAGGCTGTGAGAGTCGATAGTCCATAAAACATCCCTTTGGCATAGGTATTATCGGTCATCGCTGCGGCGGTCAGAAAGGGCACTGCACCTGTAAAGGCATGGCCGCTGACACCATTAAAGGTATCAAACTGCAAAGGCGTCCAATCAGATTTACCGCGATGTGGACGATTGCCACCCAGTAACATCTGAGAACCCCAAACCGCAGGTAAACCTACTAAAAGCGCTTGAGCGGTACGATCTCCCCACTCAGCAACAGCTCCACAGTTTTGATTACAAGCCAAACGGTTGAGCGCAGCAATACCTAGAAAGACGAATGCAGTGCTTTGATCACCAGTCTTTTTAGCGATGGCGGCAAAGTCATCTGTTGCTTGAGAGTGGAAACGGCGGTTGTATTCATCTTGGATATCACGATCCAACGAAGTATTCGCTAAGATACCGCCTGCCAGATAAGTAGCACCTAACCAAGGCAGGTTATCTTGGTTGTAAAAGTTGCTGTAACCTTTGCTTAGATCAGATGAAAAGCTTTCGCCTGCCCATAAGCTTGTTGATAAGCAAAGAGATACTAGCAAAAGAGAGAGTTTTTTAAGCATAAATACATCATTTCTAATGAATAGTGAAAGAAGCAAGCCCGAAAATATGAGCTTGAATACTAACTGATCAACACTTAAGAAACGATTAATTATCTGCACGAAATGACACTGTTAAGATTGATATGCAGCCTCTAATTTAGCCCATAGTGCTGTGGGAAGTTCACTTTTTTGGCTGAGTTTTAGAATCGAACGCTGTAAGCGAGCAAGATTTTTCCGCTGCCATTGTGGGCTAGGGGGTTGTAGCTGGCAGCGATCAAAGTCGATCAGCCAAACCTGCTGGAGGGTGTTCACTAGAATATTATTGGCATTCAGATCACTATGATTTAAACCTGCACGATGAAAGAGAGCGATGGTTTTTCCTACCTGTTGCCAAAGGTGCTGCCGTTGTTGATCATCGAGTTCATTATGGTCATTCAAGTAACGGGCAAATGGTTGAGTGTCTGGTAAGCGTTCGGTGAGCAGGTCAGCCTGATAAAATAAACCAACACGTTGAATATGTGCGGCAATAGGCCTAGGAACAGGTAAGCCTGATTCAAATAGCTGTTGGGTCAGCTTAAACTCTTGCCATGCTCGACTCTTTTCGAGACCTGAAAACAGATAGTAATCGGCACTGATTTTTGCTGCCAAGCCACCCCTGCGATAATGGCGCAAGACCAGATCGCTTTGAGGATTATGGCGATGAATGAAAAAAGCCTGTCCTCGCCCACCGGAAGGTTCTGAGACTTGAGCCTCTTTTTGCCACCAATCAGGCACAAACCACTGTTCTGTGATTTGTGGGACCTGCTCAGCATCATATAGAATGTGATGCTTATTTTTGGAGTAAAGTTGAATATCCATGAGGCTGCCTTTAACCAATCCACCAAAACATATCTGTATCTTACGTTTGTCCGCCTTGGGTGACGTCTGCAATTTAGTACCTGCGGTCAGGGCTATTCAGCAGCACTGGCCGGAAACCAAAATTACTTGGATCACTGGAAAGGCGGAGCACAGTCTACTTTTAGGATTGTCTGGGGTCGAGTTTGTTGTGTATGACAAAAAAACAGGCCTTAAGGGGATGCGTGCGATCTGGTCTCAACTGAAGCACAGTCGTTTTGATGTGCTGTTGCATATGCAGCAAGCCCTTCGTGGTTCTTTGCTGTCACTTGGTTTGAAAGCAGACCTGCGTTTAGGTTATGACAAAGGGCGTGCTAAAGACTGGCAGTGGTTATTTACAGATCAGCAGCTTGCACCTAGAGCGCAAGATCATGTATTGGAAAGCTTTATGGATTTTCCAAGGGCTTTGGGAGTGCCATTACCTGAACCCTTAAACCCTGCGGAATTATGCTGGGAGATTCCTATTCCAGAAGCAGCCAAACAAGAGGCTGCACGTCACTGTGATTTTTCAGGCTTAGGCCTAGCAGGAGCTTCAAGCTACTGGGTCTTATCACCTTGTTCGACACAAAGGGCGCGAAATTTTCGCAGCTGGACAATAGAAGGTTATGCAGAACTGATTGATCAGTTTTATGAAAAGTATCAACAGCCCTGCATTTTAACGGGTGGGCCAACCGAACAAGAGTTGGCTTATGCCGCAGGGATTATGGCGCGTGTGAAAAGTCCTGTTTTAGATCTGGTAGGTAAAACCTCGGTTAAAGGCTTACTGGCGGTGATTCAAAATGCTCAGTTTGTGGTAGCGCCAGACTCGGGCCCTGTACATATCGCCAATGCGGTGGGGGTGCCTGTTATTGGTATATTTGCCACCACTAACCCTCGCCGAGCGGGGCCCTATTTATGGCGTGACTATGTGGTAGATTGTTACCCGAAAGCATTACAGCAGTTTATGAATAAAACCTCTGATGAAGTGAAGTGGGGGCAACGCGTACGTTTTGAAGAAGCGATGGCGGTTGTGAGCACCGCAGATGTATTACAACAAATAGAACGCCTTCAGGCCGATCAAAAAATAAGAATAGAAGTGATGCAATGAAAATTACACGCGGTATCTACAATGCGCTAATCACCTTGTTATCCCCAGTATTGCTCTGGAAGGTCAGCAAAGAAACAACAGAGTTAAATAATTTCTCTGAGCGTTTGGGTTATACACCAAGCTTACCTATTAAACCTGTGATCTGGCTACATGCAGCCTCTGTTGGTGAAGTGATTGCCGCGACACCACTCATTACGCGCTTACAGAAAGAGTTTGAAGATCATCTATTGGTGGTCACAACAGTGACAGCAACAGGTGCAAGACAAGCCCGTAAAGCCTTAAAAGGTAAAGGGGTGCAACTGATGTTACCTTTGGATCTACCTTGGGTTGCGGCTCGCTTTTTAGATCGCTTGAAACCTAAAGTTGCTATTTTTATGGAGACTGAGCTTTGGCCTAATTTTATCTACGGCTGCCAGGAGCGTGAAATTCCTTTTGTGATTGCCAATGGCCGTTTGTCAGATAAATCTTTACAGAGCTACCGTAAATTGCAATCTGTGTTGGAAACTGCTTTAGCAGGCATCAGTGCCGTAGCGGCCAAATCCCTTAAAGATGCCCAAGGTTTTATTGATCTGGGTGTCCCTTCAGACAGAGTAAAAGTAACAGGTAGTATCAAATTCGATGTTGCGCCTGAAAGAGGTCTACTTGAAAGCGCCAAGATTGTTCGTGCAGAACAGTTTGGTGAGCGTCCTGTTTGGGTGGCGGGTAGTACACATAATGGTGAAGACGAAAAAATTATTTTTGCCCACAAAAAAGTGTTAGAGCAATACCCTAATGCCGTGTTGATTATAGTGCCTCGTCATCCTCAGCGATTTGATGCTGTCGCTCATCTAGTTGAAAGTGCAGAGTTACCTTTTGTACGTCGTTCAAGCAACCAAGTGCTTTCAGAACAAGATAGCGTTTATCTTGTCGACTCCATGGGTGAACTGATGCTGATGTACGCTTGTGCTGATATTGCCTTTGTGGGCGGTAGTATGATGCCTATCGGAGGGCACAATTTATTAGAGCCTGCGTGCTTAGGTAAGCCGGTACTTTCAGGTATTCATCTATTTAACTTTGCAGATGTTGCGGAGATGTTTGATCAAGAGCAAGCGCTTATTCGTTGTGATAATGCTGATGCGTTGGCCGATGAGCTTATTGGGCTTTGGCAAGATCCTGCTCAAATTACAGATCTAGGGCAGCGCGCATTACAGGTTGTATCCAACAATCGTGGTGCATTGGAGAAACAATTCCAGCTGATTAAAAATAGTATGCAGAAACAGGTTGTCAATGAGCCAGCAAACTAAACCAATGAAACAGCAATTGAAAAACACTTTCACATTGAAGCTGTTGGCATTCTGTGCTCGCCAACCTTTAAGTCGACTTTATAAAATGGGTAGTTGGTTAGGACGTCTTCTTTATCGCTTTGGTGGGCGTAGCGTTGAAGTGACAAAAATTAATGTTGATTTATGTTATCCCTTGCTCAATAGCAAAGATAAAAAGCAGTTGATCACAACTAGCTTACAGGAAACACTGCGAACTGGTTTTGAGTTTGGTTGGTGTTGGCAGGCAGATGTAAAAGAAGTTTTAGGCTCTATTAAAACAGTATATGGTTTAGAACATTTGGAAATGGCACACCAGCAGGGGAAAGGCGTTATTGTGCTCGGGCCTCACCTAGGTAACTGGGAGTTATTTGGGCTTTTCATGAGTGCTAACTATCCAATGACAGCAATGTATGCTGTACCTAAAATTGCTGAGTTGGATCAGATTATTACCAAAGGGCGTAGTCGACTGGATATGCAAATGGTGCCAGCGAACTTGAAAGGTGTAGCCCAACTATTGAGAAAACTCCAGCAGGGGGACGTGGTAGGAGTGCTGCCTGATCAAGAACCTGATGACCGCTCAGGTGGGGTATTTGCTCCTTTCATGGGAGTAGAAGCATTGTCGCCTAAGCTTGTGACGCGCTTAATTGCTAAAACAGGTGCGCAAGTAGTTGCAGGTTTTGCCAAACGTTTACCCAATGGTGAAGGTTTTGAGATACACCTCATTCCTGCCGACAGTTTTATTTATAGCGCAGATGAAAGAGAGGCCGTTTCTGCGATGAATCGCATGGTGGAACAGTTGGTGGCTATAGCCCCTGAGCAGTATCAGTGGGAGTATAAGCGTTTTAAGTCTCGACCAAATGAAGGTAAAGATCCTTATCCTTAGTCTATATTTTGCCCTGCTGTATCCTAAAGTAAAAAACGCTGCTTATCCTGCAGCGTTTTTTTTGCGAGTTACCGCCGCCAGAACATAGGTGTGAACAGTACCAGCAAGGTAAAAATTTCTAGGCGTCCTAATAGCATTGCCACAATTAGAATCCATTTAGCCACGTCTGGAATGTTGCCATAGTGTGCTGCTACCTCGCCTAATCCAGGGCCTAGGTTGTTAAGGGCTGATCCCACCGCCGACCAAGCCGTTACTTGATCTAAACCGGTGGCCAACAAGCCGATCAACATGGCCACAAACAGCATCAGGTAAACCGAGAAAAAGCCCCAAACGGCCTCAATGACTCGATCGGGTACACTGCGGCCACCCAGTTTGACGGGAATAATGGCACTGGGGTGAACCAAACGTTTAATCTCACGTACCCCTTGCTTCAAAATCAGCAAGATACGTATCACTTTCATACCACCGCCCGTAGAGCCTGCGCAGCCGCCCACGAAAGCAGCTAAGAAAAGTGTAAAAGGTAAAACGCTTGGCCATTGCGAAAAGTCGGCTACGCCAAAACCTGTGGTGGTGGCCACCGACACCACTTCAAATAGGCCGTGACGTATGGCAATACCGATGTCGTAGGTCTGTGTCAGCCAAAGAACGGCGATAGTACCCAGCACCGTTGTACTGATCAAAAAGATAAAGAATCGGAACTCTGGATCGTGAAGATAATGGCGTATTGAGCGTTCACGCCAAGCCAAAAAGTGTAGGGAAAAGTTCACGGCAGAGATCAACATAAAGGCTACGGCAATTAACTCGATGGCGGGGCTGTTAAAATAACCGATGCTGGCATCGTGGGTGGAGAAACCACCAATGGCAACTGTTGCGAAACTGTGGGAGATGGCATCAAAGCCGGACATACCCGCAAACCAATAGGCTAGGGCACAGGTAACCGTCAGCGATAGGTAAATATACCAAAGCGCTTTTGCTGTCTCGGTGATACGAGGGGTTAGCTTATTGTCTTTAACCGGCCCTGGGGTTTCTGCTCGATACAGCTGCATCCCCCCGATACCCAGCATTGGCAGAATCGCTACCGCTAATACGATGATCCCCATTCCTCCCAACCATTGCAGCAACTGTCGGTAGAAAAGGATGGATTCGGGCAGGCTATCTAAACCTACGATCACCGTAGCTCCCGTAGTGCTTAAGCCTGATACCGACTCAAAAACAGCGTCGGTAAAGCTCAGAGCAGGGTGCTCTGCCAAGAATAAAGGCGTGGCACCGAACAAGCCTAGTACCGTCCAGAACAGTACCACGACTAAGAAGCCATCGCGGGTGCGCAGCTCCTTACGCACATTGCGAACGGGCAACCAAGTGACGAAGCCTGTGATAAAGGTGATCGCCATACCCGTAATAAAAGCGACATGCGCACCGTCTTTATAAAGTGCAGAGATTAGAATAGAGGGCATCATGGTGATGCTGAACAGCATCAGCAAGATCCCCAAAATTCGCATGGTGGTGACAATATTCATATCAGTATGATCTGCCCAAAAGCGGTTAGCGAATAAGCGGCAAAAGCCATTAGAAGAAGGTCAAGCCGACTTGGAATAAACGCTCAACTTCACGAATCTTACGCTTATCAACCAAGAACATAATGACGTGATCATCCTGTTGCACGACAACATCATCATGGGCGATGATCACCTCACCATTACGGACAATGGCACCAATAGTGCTGCCCTCTGGCAGGTCAATCTCTTCGATGGTTTTACCTACCACCTTAGAGCTGCGCTCATCCCCATGGGCAATAGCCTCGATGGCCTCTGCCGCGCCACGGCGTAAGGAGTGCACGTTTACAATGTCACCGCGTCGCACGTGGGTCAGCAAGCTGCCGATGGTGGCCATCTGAGGGGAGATGGCGATATCAATTTCACCGCCCTGTACCAGATCCACATAAGCGGCGTTGTTGATAAGGGTCAGTACTTTATTAGCGCCCAAACGTTTGGCCAGCATCGACGACATGATGTTCACTTCATCATCGTTGGTCAGCGCGCAGAAAATATCCACTTCGTCGATATTCTCTTCAACCAACAGGTCTTTATTGGTGGCGCTGCCGTGTAACACAATGGTGCGATCCAATTGTTCAGACAGCTCTTGGCAGCGTGGCAGGCTGTATTCCAAAATTTTTACTTGGTATTCATGCTCAAGTGCTTCGGCCAAGCGTTCGCCGATGTTACCGCCGCCAGCAATCATAATACGCTTGTACTGATGGTCGACCTTACGCAGCTCACTCATCACCGCCTTAATATTGTGACGGGCCGCGATAAAAAACACCTCGTCATCCGCTTCGATAACGGTATTACCTTGCGGAATAATCGGACGATTACGACGATAAATCGCCGCTACGCGGGTGTCTACGTTCGGCATATGTTGGCGCAGATAACCTAACTCTTGCCCAACTAAGGGACCGCCATAATAAGCCCGAACCGCCACCAACTGAGCCACCCCGCCTGCAAAATCGAGCACCTGTAATGCACCTGGGTACTCAATCAGGCGTTTCACATGATTGGTCACCACTTGCTCGGGGCTGATCAACACATCAATAGGGATTGCTTCTGCACCAAATAAGCCTTTACGACCTGAATAAGCATTCGAGCGCACACGGGCAATTTTGGTTGGGGTACGAAACATGGTAAATGCGATCTGACAGGCGATCATGTTCACCTCGTCACTGTTGGTGACTGCAATCAGCATGTCGCAATCTTCACCACCCGCTTGACGCAGCACGTTGGGATAAGAGCCTTTACCTTGCACGGTGCGGATATCAAAGCGGTTTTGTAACTCCCTTAAACGGGCACCGTTGGTATCCACCACGGTAATGTCGTTTTCTTCAATGGCCAAGTTTTCAGCCAAGGTGCCGCCCACTTGGCCCGCACCTAGAATAATGATTTTCATCGCATTGTCTCAGCGGTAATGTGTCTCAGCGGCCTCATCAAGCAGCAGGCTTTTGTAGCACGGCATAAAAGAAACCGTCATGTCCCTGAGTTTGAGGTAACAGCTGCTGTCCATATCCAGTATCAATTCCCCAAGGCACTTGCTTTGGCCCGATCAATTGGGCGTTAGATTCAGCCAAAAAGGTTTCGATATTCCTTTTATTTTCTAGGGATAAAACAGAGCAGGTAGCATAAACCATGATGCCGTTGGGTTTAAGCGTTTTCCAAAGCAGTTGCAGCATCTTTTGTTGCAGCGCAGCTAATGCGGGAATATCCGCTTTACGGCGCAGCCATTTGATATCAGGATGACGACGAATCACGCCTGTGGCCGAGCAAGGGGCGTCCAGTAAGATGCGATCAAAAAGCTGGCCATCCCACCAGTTGTCCAGATCGGTAATATCAGAACAGTGCAGTTCAGCACTTAGCTGCAAACGCTGAAAGTTTTCCTCAACCCGTTTGAGACGATTGGCTTCACTGTCGACCGCCACCACTGACAAACTAGACTCACGCTCTAACATGTGTGCGGTTTTTCCACCGGGTGCGGCACAGGCGTCTAACACCCGCATCCCTGCCTCTAGCTGCAGTAGATCGGCAGCCAGTTGTGCGGCTTCGTCTTGCACGCTGACATGACCTTTGGTAAAGCCTGCCAGTTGCGTCACATCACAGGCTTTGTCTAATAGGATAGCGTCATCGGCATAGACGGAGGCTTTTGCTTCGATGCCCTGTGCCTTCAGGGCGGCTAAATACTGATCTCTGTTTTGTTGGCTGCGGTTGATCCGCAAGGTCATCGGTGGGTGCTGATTATTAGCCTCAGCCACCGCTTGCCATTGTTCCGGCCAGTCTTGTTGAAGTTGCTGTAATAGCCAATTGGGGTGTGCCAATCGAGCCGCGTCTGAGCGATTTAAATGCTCAGTCAGTGGTTCTGACTCCCGTTGATAACGGCGCAAACAACCATTTAACACGCCTTTGGCCCAGTCTTTTTTCAGGGTGACTGCGCCTTGCACGGTTTCATTAATGGCCGCGTGAGCGGGAATTCGGGTATAGATCAGTTGATACAACCCCACCAACAATAGCAAATCGATATCACGGTCTTTGCTTTTAAAAGGTTTGGTGATCAGTTGATTGCGCAAACCTTCTAAACGCGTCAACCAGCGTAACGTACCAAAGCACAGCTCTTGCAGTAGGCCGCGATCTTGATCGGCCACTTGATCCAGTTGATCGGGCAGGGTGCCAGACAATGACTCTTGTTGGTTAACGACAGGCAATAAGGCTTTCACCGCCGCCACACGCACATTGGGGTTGGACATGCTTAATCCTTATTGACCGAAACGGGTTTCAGCGCTGATGAATAAATCTTTACGACTGTTCAGAATATCGGCCACCGCAAGGGCTTTTTTGCCTGGCAGTTGCAGGGTTTTTAAACGTAAAGCCCCTTCACCGCAGGCCACCAATACCCCTGTTTTGTCGCTGCTGATCACGGTGCCTACAGGTAGGTCAGATTGAGTGGCTTCAGGTTGTGCTTGCCAAATACGCAACGGCTGGCCGTTGAATAGTGTCCAAGCCACAGGCCAAGGATTAAAGGCGCGTACCACTCGATCCAATTGTATGGCACTTTGGTTCCAGTCCAATTCGCCTTCGGCTTTTGAGAGCTTTTCAGCGTAGTTGCTCAGACTGTCATCTTGTACTTCTGCTACCAGTGTGCCCAGTGATAAAGCATCAACCGCTTGCTTTAGGGCTTCTCCCCCTTGCAGGGCCAGTTTGTCGTGTAAGGTTTCAGCGGTGTCAGTTGCGGTAATCTCAAGCTGCGTTTTCAGCAGCATAGGCCCTGTATCTAAGCCGGCTTCCATCTGCATAATGGTGATGCCAGTCTCGGCATCGCCAAAATAGATCGCCCGTTGAATGGGCGCCGCACCACGCCAGCGCGGTAATAAAGAGCCATGTACGTTGATGCAGCCTAAACGCGGGGTGTCCAACACCACTTGCGGCAGAATCAATCCATAGGCCACTACGACCATCAGGTCGGCTTTCAGATCCGCCAACTGCTGCTGCGCTTCAGCATCACGCAAAGTCACTGGCTGATAAACTGGAATATTGTGCTGTTCTGCCAATACTTTAACGGGGCTTGGTGTCAGCTTTTGTCCTCGGCCAGCTGGGCGATCGGGCTGACTGTATACGGCGATCACTTCATGTTCAGTGGTCAACAGGGCTTCTAACGAGCGAGCCGCAAACTCAGGGGTTCCGGCAAAAATAATACGCAAAGGGGCAGCCTTAGTGGTAGCAGACATCTCAAGCTCCATAAACAGTTCAGGCCAGCATGAGGCTGGCCTGAGCAGACAAACATTAAAAACTAACGGTCTTGTGCCAATTCACGCTGGCGCTTTTCCATCAGTTTGCGTACACGGTCACGCTTCATGCTCGATAGATAATCGACGAATAGCTTGCCTTGCAGGTGATCACATTCATGTTGAATACAGTGCGCCAGCAGATCGTTGGCCTCTAAGCTGTACTCTTTTCCGTCACGATCCAGAGCGGTCAAACGTACACGTAGTGCACGCTCTACTTCAGCGTTGTACTCAGGCACTGACAAGCAGCCCTCTGACATCATTTCTCGTTCGTTATCTAAAGGGACGTATTCAGGATTGATCAATACCATCGGTTGGTTACGATCTTCAGACACGTCAATCACCACAATACGGCGATGAATGTTCACCTGAGTGGCAGCCAGACCGATTCCTTGGGCGTGGTACATCGTTTCAAGCATGTTATCGACGATCTTACGGACGTCGTCGTTAACCTCCGCAACGGGTTTTGCTACCGTGCGTAGGCGTGAGTCTGGAAACTCAAGGATTTCAAGGAGTGCCATCGTGCTGCCCTATCTATTTTAACCGATCAAGTACGGGTTCTAAGCGAATAGAATTCAGTTCAAAAAACTGGGTTCTAAAAAATTTGACTGGTATTGTAGGGGGGAGGTTCCATAGGGGCAATGTTCAGATGCAACTCTGTGTCCATCAATCGGTACAGCTCTGGTGTTTTTAAGCCCCTGAACAAAAGTATTTAGGTATTTTCCGCAGAAAAACGCTGCATGAGTGCTTAGCCTTAGTTTTCTTTGTTTAGGGATAAATATCGCGATGATTCCGCGCTTCTTTGCTCAGTATTTCGCACAATGCCGACCATTGGTTGGGCTGCTGGCACTTTTATCAATGGTGGCGTTACCGCTACATGCTCAGTCTTTAACCATAAAAGCAGATGCCCCTGAACGCTATCTTGTGCAAACGGGTGATACCTTATGGGATTTAGCCAATCGTTTTTTAAACGAACCTTGGTTGTGGCCGCAGCTATGGCATGAGAACCCTCAGATTATTGATCCCGACAAAATTTATCCCGGTGATGAACTGCGACTGATCTTTGATGATAAGGGCACAGCACGCTTACAAGTAGAAGGTGAAGGCGGCGTGGTTAAATTATCTCCCGGTATGCGAGTGTCAGGATTGCGCCAAGCCATTCCACCTATTCCCCAGCAAAAAATAGACGCATTTATTGAAAGCCATCAAGTATTCAGCCCAGAAGAGCTAGCGGCCAGTGCTTATGTGGTGGGTGCAGAGGATGACCGTTTGGTGGTGGGGACTGGCAACCTCGTTTATGTTCGAGGTTTAACATCCGTACAGCTGGGTAGTCGTTATTTGATCTATCGCAGCCAGCAAGAATATAAAACAACGTCTCAACAAAAAAACTCAACACAGTGGTTAGGCGTTGAGATGCAATATATTGGTGCCGCGCAGTTAGAGTCTTTTCAAGCTGCGGAAGGTATTGCCGCCATGCGCGTATTACAAGCCAGAGAAGAGATTCGCAATAACGATATACTGACTCTGAATGACAAAGGTAATACCCCTGCAACCTTCTACCCACAAGCCCCCTCTCGGCAGATAAAGGCTGAAATTGTTTCCATTATGGGCGGGATGAGTTACGGCGGTAAAAACAGCGTAATCGCCTTAAGTGCAGGAAAACTACAGCGTTTAGTGCCGGGTAATATCTTGAAAATTGAACAGCAGCGTATCCCCGTTAAAGATGAACACACACAAGAAAACCTAGTACTACCTACAGAAGTAACGGGCACGGTAATGGTATTTCGCACCTTTAAACAGATCAGCTATGCCTTGGTGCTAGAAGCCAGTAAACCTATTACCGTGGGTGATTGGCTGATCTCCCCTGAGTAATCTTCTTGATAGCAATCAAGCTTAACGGATAAGCCCAGCGGACAAGGAGTCCTTTTATGCACAACAGCCTAGAACAACAATTGCGCCTCTTCGCCCTACAGCAGCTTTCAGGCTTTGGCCCAGTTCGCTTTCAGCAAGTGCTGGAACAGTGTGATTTGGCAGATAAGAATTTTTGGCCGGATCTGCTCAGCCTATTGTCCCGCGTCCCGCGCTTAGGGGATATTAAAAAGCTGCAACAGCAAGTTGAACAGCCGCTCACTTGCCCTTGGCCAGAAAGAGATCGGCTCTTACTTTGGCTAGAGCAGCCACAACGTCATCTGATTGCTTATGGCAGCGCGCACTACCCTGATTGGCTGACTCAAATTGGAGATCCGCCCATTGTGTTGCAAGGTGCGGGTCATGTCTCACTGTTATCACAACCGCAAATCGCCATAGTGGGGGCGCGTCATGCCACAGCAATGGGGCTTAACGATGCCAGCCAGTTTGCTGGCGCGTTGGCCGAACTGGGTTGGACCATCACCAGCGGCTTGGCTGAAGGTATAGATGCCGCTGCTCATCAAGGTGCGTTGAATGCACAAGGTCATACCATCGCTGTTTTAGGGACAGGTTTAGATCAAATCTATCCCGCAAAAAACAGCCGATTAGCTCAGCACATTACCGAGCAGGGCTTATTGATCAGTGAGTATCCTTTGGGTACTGCGCCTAAAGCGGCACACTTTCCGCGTCGCAATCGTATCGTCAGCGGTTTAAGTGTGGGGGTTTTGGTAGTGGAAGCCGCACTGAAAAGCGGCTCTTTAATCAGTGCCCGTTTGGCCAGTGAGCAAGGGCGAGAAGTATTCGCCATTCCCGGCTCTATTCATCAAGCGCAAAACAAAGGCTGCCATCAACTGATTAAACAAGGTGCAAAACTGACCGAAACCATTATGGATATTCATGAAGAGTTACAGCACTGGTTACAAATTGATCAGCAACTACCGACCTACAACCGCAGTACAGCCAAAGCCAGTACTCCTAAGCGTCAACAGCTGTCGTTGCTATCCGAGTCAGCCGTTTCTACTGCCGCTTTAGGCGAGGCAACTGCACAAAAACAAAAAACACAGCAGCCTGACCCAAGCCGCTTCGCGACGCCAGAACAGTATCAAATCGTGCAGGCGATCTTTGAAGGCGCAGTCAGTGTGGACACTGTTATTCTTGCCACCAACTTAGATGCAGCTTTCGTTAGCCAGCAACTGATGCTGTTAGAGCTACAAGGAGTGATTCAGCAAAAGGCAACGGGTTATCAGTTACAGTGAACGACTTAAGCAATAGTAGTATGCTTTAATTTATCAGGAGGTAATAGTTGGTTTTAGTTAGGATTTAACTATCTATTATTTTCAGATAAAGTGCACAAATTTAACTATGGATGATTAATATGTTGGATAAGAACAAAATTCTTTTGGATGCAAAGGAATGGTTTAAAGATAGTTTTGCTAAGTCTCATATAGCAAATACAGAGAAACTTATAAATCCGAAAGAGTTTAATATTAACCATTTTACGGCTGTATATCTGGCCAATTTTTTGACAGGTAACTCTAGTCCAGAGAGTATTGCTAAAGCGTTGTTATATCCTAGGGTTTTAGGTACTTCAGTTACAACGATTTTCGGCACAGGTATTCAAAAGTTTACGAGTGACGTTCTAGGCACGTTTGGCAGTACGACCAATGGTATTGATATCGAATTTATTGATCAGACAGATGGGTATAGAAAATACTGCCAATTAAAATCTGGGCCAAACACAATTAATAAGGATGATGTCGAAACTATAGCTGGTCATTTTACTGATGTTATTCATCTATCAAGAACGAATAACCTTCGTATAGCTCATCAGGATTTAATAGTTGGTGTGATTTATGGAAAGCCTGATGATCTTAGTAATTTCTATAAAAAAATAACGAAAAACTACCACTACCCTGTGTATATAGGTCAAGATTTTTGGCATCGCTTAACAGGTGATTTTAACTTCTATGATGATTTACTTGCGGCTATAGCTTCTGTTGCCACAGAAACTGATTTTAGTAAAGAGTTTGATGATGTCATCAAGGCGTTAGCAGCAACAGATGAAATTAAGTCAATAAGTAACCATGAATAAGGTTTGACAGAAAATATGATTTTGCATACAGTTGTAACCATGACCAATGTTTAAGGCAGTATGCAAATGATTCCTGATTATTACTCTATAGCTCAAGTGGCTGATATATTGAGTATTTCTAAAGAGACTTTAAGACGTTGGGACAGTAACGGAACTCTTGTTCCGCAAAGGCATCCCGATAATAACTATCGCGTATACCATCGATCACAGATTGAGCGTTTTGAACAAGCTCAAGTTTTATTTAACAGTAAATGGGACGATGAAGCTTCAATAGAAGCAATGAGAAAGTATAAATTGGTTGAGCTTTTTGCAGGAGCAGGAGGATTAGCACTTGGTATGGAAAAGGCAGGATTTGAATCTGTATTGTTGAATGAGTTTGATAAGCATGCTTGCAATACCTTGCGCAATAATCGCCCAAAATGGAATGTTGTAGAAGGCGATATCACGAATGTTGACTTTACAGAATATAAAGACAAGATTGATATTTTATCGGGAGGCTTCCCCTGCCAAGCTTTTTCTTATGCAGGTAAAAAACTAGGTTTTGAGGATACTCGCGGTACTCTCTTCTTTGAATTTGCTAGAGCAGTAAAAGAAACCAATCCAAAAGTAATTATTGCTGAAAATGTTCGAGGTTTGCTCAAACATGAAAATGGTAAAACACTTGAATCTATCATCAATGTTATAGATGAAATAGGCTATGAGCTTGTCGACCCTAGAGTTCTCAAGGCTGTTTTCTATCAAGTCCCTCAAAAAAGAGAAAGGCTGTTTTTGATAGGTATTCGAAAAGATTTAGCACCTTTTGTGAAGTTCAATTGGCCGTCTCCGTTCACAAGAATAATGACTATGCGGGATGCGCTAAAGAAAGGTGATCTATTTGATACCGATGTCCCTAAGTCAGCAGGCCAAACTTATCCTCAAAGAAAAGCTGAAATTCTTTCTAACGTACCTCAAGGTGGATATTGGCGAGACCTTCCTGATGATTTACAAAGGGAGTATATGAAGAAAAGCTATTTTCTAGGAGGAGGGAAAACAGGAATGGCAAGGCGGTTGTCATGGGATGAACCTAGTCTTACATTGACTTGTGCTCCTGCACAGAAGCAAACAGAAAGATGTCACCCAGAGGAAACGCGGCCACTCACAGTAAGAGAGTATGCAAGAATTCAGACGTTCCCTGATGATTGGATGTTTTCTGGCCCACTTACTGCTCAATACAAGCAAATAGGTAATGCGGTTCCTGTTAATTTAGCTTATGCAGTTGGTAGGTCTTTAATTAACTTGCTTAATGATATCGAGAAACTGGATAGGTCATCTGTCCCTCTCAAGAGAGAATGCAAGAAAAATGAGCAAATGGCTTTTGTAGTATAAAAGTTGGATGGTCATAGATGATCTTCAATTCAAGTCCTAGAAATCATTACCACTGAACTTTTCCTTACACCTTGCATCTTAAAACGGGCTTGGGTAACGTCCGAGCGGATTTGACAGCACACAGGCTCAAGGCAGAGCGTTGATCAGCATGACAGAAGAGAGCCAATGTTAAACGATTCCATTCAGCACGCGGTGCAATCCCTGCAACAGGGCGGCGTAATCGCTTATCCAACTGAGGCGGTTTGGGGAGTAGGTTGCGATCCTTTTAATGCGGAAGCAATGCAGCGATTGCTCAATATAAAGGCACGTCATCCCAATAAAGGGGTGATTCTGATTGCCGCCGACTTTTCTCAAGTACAAGACCTGATTGCGCCTTTAAACCCCGAACAGCAGCAGCGCTTGGCCGACACTTGGCCGGGGCCGAACACTTGGTTAGTACCGCCTTCTGAACGTGTGCCTGCTTTGGTGAAAGGTCAGCATCCCCTTGTGGCGATTCGAGTGACCGCACATCCTCTGGTGCAAGCTTTGTGTCAGGCTTTTGGTGGCCCTATTATCTCCACCTCTGCCAATCCTGCGGGAGAACCGCCCGCGCTGTCAGAAGCCGATATTGCACGTTATTTTCCTGACCAGCTTGATTATGTGCTCTCAGGTGAACTGGGTGGTCTTGCGCAACCCAGCACCATTCGCAACCTGCTGACCGGTGACGTGATCCGACCATAATAGGATCTCTCCCCCCTTCACCAATCACCTGATAACCGTCTTAAGGGGCTGTTGGCTCAGTAGTCCCTCCTTTCTTACGCCGCTCATCCTGATCAAAACATTGTCACTGGCCTGAATAAAACCTAGTATTTGCCGCAACTTTTTCAGGCGATGTCATAGATGCTTTTTCTCGCCTACAGCTGGAGCGAATAATGAACACAGTGGATTTTGATGCGGTAAAACGCTACCTGCTGGACTTACAAGATCGCATCTGTGCAGCGTTGGCTGCTGAAGATGGTCAGGCAAATTTTGTGGAAGACAGTTGGCAGCGTGAGCAGGGCGGGGGTGGCCGAACACGCTTGATCACCAACGGTGCCGTGTTTGAAAAAGGGGGCGTGAACTTCTCCCATGTGTTTGGTGGACAACTGCCAGCCAGCGCCACCGCGGTACGTCCAGAGTTAGCAGGTCGCAGCTTCCAAGCTGCTGGCGTGTCACTGGTGATGCACCCCAATAACCCTTATGTGCCCACCTCTCATATGAATGTACGCATTTTCGTCGCTGAAAAAGAGGGCGAAGCTCCAGTGTGGTGGGTGGGGGGTGGCTATGACCTAACCCCTTATTACGGTTTTGAACAAGACTGCATCGACTGGCACCAAGTGGCCAAAGCCACCTGTGAGCCTTTTGGTGCTGAAGTGTATCCGCGTTACAAAAAATGGTGTGACGAGTATTTCTATCTTAAACACCGTGATGAAGCCCGTGGTGTGGGTGGCCTGTTCTTTGATGATTTAAACGAGTGGGGCTTTGAGCGCTGCTTTGAGTTTATCCGTGCGGTGGGCGACAGCTATGTGTCGGCTTATCAACCGATTGTGAATCGTCGCAAAGATACCGCCTTTGGTGAGCGTGAGAAAAAATTCCAATGCTACCGTCGTGGTCGTTATGTGGAGTTCAATTTGGTGTTTGACCGTGGCACGCTGTTTGGCTTGCAGTCCGGTGGCCGTACCGAGTCGATTTTGATGTCATTGCCACCTGTTGTGCACTGGGATTATGCGTATCAGCCAGAGTCTGGCAGCGCAGAGGCAGAGCTGTATGACAAATTTTTACCCCATCGTGAATGGGTTTAACGCGGTTTAATGAATTAATTTTTTGGTATGAGGCTCGCAATGGCTCAAGTACAGATCGCCTATATTATGGACCCGCTGTGTGGTTGGTGTTATGCCGCTGCACCCATCATCGACCAGATGCGAAACGCTTTTGGCGACCAGATACAATGGCAAGTCTATGTGGGGGGCTTAATGCCAGAATCACGGGTGTTAGGGCCTCGCTTTCGGGAGCATATCTTGTCGGCTTGTCAGCGTATCGAGCAGCTCACGGGGCAGCCGTTTGGTGATGGTTTCAAGGCACTGATTCAACAACCGGATAGCGCCCTAGACTCTCGTCCTGCCGCTCTTGCGATTCGCGAGCTGATCTTACAGGGCGACATGAACAAAACCTTAGACTTGATCAAACGTTTACAGCATCAACACTACGTTGAAGGCTTTACCTTGACTGAGCCTGAGGTATTACTCGGTGCCGCAGAGGGCTTACTGGATGATCCGCAATCTTTAGCGGCATTACTGGCTCAGCCTGAAAACTGGAGTGCTGAAACTGAAAGCTTATTCTTCCAAGGCCACAACATGCTGACCGCCGCCGAAGGCCAAGGTTATCCAACCTTAGCGATAAAATATCGTGGGCGTTATCAAAAGCTACCCCATGAACAATTTTATCAACAGCCCGAACAGCTGATTGCACAGCTTACGCCGCTGGTGGCGGAGATTTGTGCCGATTAACCTCCACGTTATGTTATCCACACCCTGATTTGTAACCGCACCACCGAGGAGCCTGATGATGACCGACCGTTATGCCGTGTTTGGCAATCCCATTGCCCATAGTAAATCACCCGCCATTCATCAGCGCTTTGCCGAACAAACTCAGCAAGCGCTGACGTATGAAGCTTTGTTGGCGCCTGTGGATCAATTTGCCGAGAGTTTTCAGCAGTTTTTGCAGCAGCAGGGGCGTGGCGCGAATGTCACCGTTCCCTTCAAGCAAGAGGCTTTTGCATTGGCAGAACAACTGACTCCGCGTGCGCAGCGGGCGGGTGCGGTGAATACCCTATGGCAAGATGCGCAGGGTGTGGTACATGGCGACACAACCGATGGTATCGGCCTAGTGCGTGATCTTATCCACAACCACAACCTCAGCTTAAAAGACAAACGCATCTTAATTTTAGGTGCTGGGGGCGCGGTGCGAGGGGTGATTGAACCGATCTTGGCCGAGCATCCCGCGCAACTGGTGATCGCCAACCGTACCCTCAGCAAAGCACAGGAGCTGGTGCCACTCTTTGCTGAGTTTGGCTCAATCAGCGCCTGTGGTTTTGATGAGCTAGAAGGCCAACAGTTTGATTTGGTCATCAACGGTACGGCTGCCAGTCTTGCGGGAGAGCTGCCACCTTTACCGGATCAACTGTTGGCGCAAGGTGCCGCTTGTTACGACATGATGTATGGCAAAGCGCAAACCGTATTCAACCGTTGGGCAGTGGCGCATGGTGCGGTTCAAGCCATTGATGGTTTGGGGATGTTAGTCGAGCAAGCCGCAGAAGCCTTTCAAATTTGGCGCGGAGTGAAACCAAATACACAACTTGTAATTGCCGAATTGCGCGCTGCACTGAATAGTTAACTATTTTTTTGAAAGTTGTTTGAGCCTGAAACAGGCTCAAACTTAAACTAACAGCAGGTCTAGGGATTTAGGTTTGTGAGCTTCCGACCAGCTGAATACTCTTTCCATAAGCGCAAAAAGTGATCGCTCATGAAAAACAGCAGGCTCAATAAAATAATGCCTGCGCCTATCAGCATTTCAGCGGTCACGGTTTCACCATAAAGCTGGCTACCCAAAAATAGCGCCATTACCGGAGTAATTAGGGTAATAAGCGCCACAATTGCAGGGGGTAGTTTTGCAATTAAATGGAAGTAGGCAATAAAGCCAACCAGTGAACCTAATATCGCAAGGTAAAGCACGGCAGCAATGCTATGACTGCCCACGTTTTCCCAGTACAGCGTTGTGCCCGTCAACAATATGCTAAGAGCATAAAGCGGTAGAGAACAGATTAAAGTACCAACGGTTTGCTGTAATGGGTGCAGATTATTACCAAAGTGCTTCATTAAAATATTACTGATGCTAAATAGTAATACCGCGAATAATGCTAACAAAATGCCGTAAATACCTTGCCCTGTAATCACCAGTTGATCAGTGAATACTACCGCTAGTCCACCTACACCCATGAGTGCTGCAAGCCACTGTTTTACACTCATTTTTCCAGAAGGCAAAAAGAAGTGTCCTAAAGCGCCTGTCATAATGGTGGTTAAACCAAATAGAACTGAGATTAGCCCCGATGGAATCCATTGTGCGGCAAGATAAGTCGCACCCATGGCGCCAAACACCCCGACAACCGATGCTAAATAAGCACGCAATTGCGGCCAGCGCCAATGTAGCGGCAGGCGCATCACGCGCAGTAAAACCAAACCTGCCAGTGCGGCAATCCCCATACGTAGAAAAGCCGCCATGAGCGGTGGTAAAGACTCATTGCTAATCACAATCGCAAGTGGTGTCGTTGACCAGATTAAAACCGTTAATCCATAAGCTATAGGGACAGACATTTCTTATTTCCTTATCGAGCATTGAAAATGCAGCAGCCCTAATAAAAAAGGCCGCTACAGTGAGCGACCTTTCAAGAGTTACCAATGACTCAGGTTTTATCGCCAATACCATAACGCTACAGCTACACAGCGTAGTGCTGGTCGCCATAGATAAGCAGTAGAAAAGTTAGGTTTTGGCATAAAAAACATAGTTTTATTCTCTCGTAGAGAGCCTATATAGTGGCTTATAACGTAAAAAGGTGATGGGTTATACTAAGTGACTTTGTTTTAAAATAACAAGGTGATTTTGAGGACTCAATTGAAAATATTTAATCAAGGTGATGATTGGCTCAAAATAAGCCAATCAACCTAATAGTCACAGGCACATACTGCATTTCATCTATTCGTGATTAACCAAGCAACAAGCTGTCGTCACTCAACTCTTCGCCTTTGTTGCGCGAGAACAGCGCAAGTAAGTCCGGCACGTCTAGCCCTTTCCGTTCGTCGCCTTGCACGTCAAACGCGATATTGCCTTCGTGCAACATCAGGGTTCTATCGCCCACGTCTAAGGCTTGGCGCATAGAGTGTGTCACCATCAGTGCCGTTAGATTTTGTTCTTCGATAATGCTGCGGGTGAGCTCTAAAACAAAGGCAGCTGTTTTAGGATCAAGAGCAGCGGTATGCTCATCTAGTAGCAAAATTTTCATCGGCTGTAGGGTGGCCATTAGCAAGCTGACTGCTTGACGTTGACCGCCAGACAGCAGTCCCATGCGATCACCCAAGCGCTGTTCTAGACCTAAACCCAAACGACTGAGACGCTCGCGGAATAATTCTCGATATTCGCTACGAATGGAACGACTCAAGCCTCGGCTTTGCCCACGTTTCAGCGCCAGCGCCATGTTCTCTTCAATGCTCAGCGCTTCGCAGGTGCCCGCGAGGGGATCTTGAAACACCCGCGCCACTAATCCCGCACGCTTGTTAGTTGGCCAGAGGGTTACATCTTGTTCATCGATAAAGATCTGGCCTTGGTCTGCAATCACCTCCCCCGCCAACGAGTTTAGGAAGGTGGATTTACCTGCGCCATTACTCCCAATAACAGTAACAAACTGGCCTTCTGGAATACTCAGGTTTATCCCTCGAAGGGCGTGATTTTCCAGTGGTGTACCTGCGCCAAAGGTGAGGTGTAGCTGTTCAACTTGAATCATTGGGCACCTCGGCGGCGTTTAGATAAGTTTTGTTTCATCTTGGGTGCCACAATCGCTAAGGTCACTAACACGGCGGTAATCAGGTTAAGGTCTTGCGCTTTTAGGCCAATCCAATCGGCATTCAGAGCTAAAGCGATTACTAAGCGGTATAACACTGCGCCAATTAAACAGGCAAAAATCCAACGGGCGATAGTACGAGTCGACAAAATTGCCTCGCCGCCAATCACCGCTGCCAAGCCAACGACGATGGTGCCTACGCCCATCGTCACATCTGCCGTGCCTTGGCTTTGGGCAAATAATGCACCCGCTAACCCAACCAAACCATTGGCCAGTGCTACGCCCAAAATGGTTAAACGCCCCGTGTGAATACCGTTCGCCCGTGCCATTTTGCTGTTCACTCCGGTGGCGCGCATGGCAAGACCTGTTTCAGAGGTCATAAAGCGCACCAGCAAAACAAACACCACCAATACAACCGCGCTGATCAGCAACGGGGCTGACAGATAATAAGGTAGATCCCAGTTGTCCATCGGGGTAAAGATGGTTTCATCACCTAACAAGGCTACGTTGGGTTTACCCATAATGCGTAGGTTGATGGAGTAAAGCGCTATCATCGTCAGAATAGACGCCAGCAAGTTCATAATCTGCAAACGTACGTTCAACCATGCGGTGAGTGCGCCCGCGGCAAACCCTGCCGCAATGGCCATTGCAGTGGCCAACCAAGGATTCCAACCCAATACAATTAGAGTCGCGGCTACCGCAGCGCCAAGGGGGAAACTACCGTCTACGGTCAGGTCGGGAAAGTCCAAGATGCGAAAGGCGATAAACACCCCAAACGCCACTAGACCAAACAGCAGTCCAGATTCGATGGCACCAAAAAAGGCTATTGCACTCACTATGATTTCACTTCAGTCATCGGGTTGATCTGTGTAAGGACAATCTACGGTAATCGCAGATCGTCACTCACAAAGTTTAGGCTGGGTTTAGTCAACAATCTGCTTGGCTTGCTGTAGCAGTTCAGGAGATAAGGTAATACCCATACGCTCTGCCGCTTTAGGGTTTAGGAATAACTCCATTTTTTCCACGCCTTCAACGGGCATATTTTTAGGGGATTCGCCTTTTAAAATGCGTTCCACCATCACACCGGTTTGGCGACCCACTTGATAGTAGTTAAAGCCCACCGCAGCGATTGCACCACGGTTGACAGAATCCGTGTCCCCTGCGATCACTGGAATATCCGCTTGCTCTGCGACTTTCAGTACCGCTTCAAGGGCAGAGATGACGGTGTTGTCGATCGGCAGATAGATCACATCCACTTTGCCGACCAGTGAACGAGCAGCGGCCAACACATCGGCTGATTTTGTCGCAGCAGCTTCAACCACTTTTAAACCACGGGCAGGGGCTTGGTCATGTACTTGTTGTACGGAGCTGACCGAGTTCGCTTCACCCGGATTAAAGATCACGCCCACAGTTTTGGCACTGGGTACAATCTGTTTGACCAGATCCATATGTTTGCCCATTGGCAGCATATCGGTTGTGCCCGTTACCCAGCGTGTCGGCTGATCTAACCCTTTAACCAGTTTGGCACCAACAGGATCAGTTACCGCAGAGAACACCACCGGAATACCACGGGCCGCTGACACTGCGGTTTGTGCAGAAGGTGTCGTGATGGCCACGATCACATTAGGGGCATCACCAGCAAACTTTTTGGCAATCTGAGCCGCAGTTGCAGGGCTGCCTTGTGCGCTTTCGTAGTTCCATTTTAGGTTTTGCCCTTCCACATAACCACGCTCGGCTAACTCATCTTTAACCCCTTGGCGAATGGCATCCAATGCAGGGTGTTCTACAATCTGAGTGATCGCTACAGAGACGGTTTCAGCCGCCAATACCAATGGCGCAGCCGTTAGACTTGCCGCAGCAAGTACAGAGCCAGCCAACAGCTGGCGCAGTTTAGAATTGAACAGCATACAAATCCCCCCGAAAAAAGAGCAACTATACCGCATAAGCAGCCAATATCGACAATTCAACCTGCTAATATAGGCCAAGTTAGTACAATTTTTTGGAGAAATCGTGAACGATAGTCCAATACCTAAGCAGGTTTTAATCACCAGTATGGTGGCGCAGATCCCCGAAGGGCGGTTTAGCACTTATGGACGTATCGCAGCGCTACTTCCTGAAACCCATGCGCGGCAAGTGGCGAGAGTCTTAGCACAACTGCCAGCAGGTTCTACTTTGCCTTGGCATCGGGTCGTGAATAGCCAATTTAAAGCCTCTACTTTTGGTCACTGTGCTGAACAACAAGCCCGTTTACGGGCAGAGGGTTTGCTATTTGATCAAAAAGGCCGTCTACCCAAAGACAAAGTTTGGCCAGAGTCTCTTTCAACAACCGACACACAACCTGAGAAATTTTGTAAAAAAATTTCAAATTCAGAGACTTAAGCCATATTTTCAGGCAGAAATTTTTAAGCCAAAAGCGCACTAGACAAAAGTCTACTTTATTGATTTTTAAGCTTTATTTGCATGAAAAACACGCCATTTATTGAAAATTACTTCATTTTTACCCCTTTAATTGATGAATCTTATTCATCTTAAAGTGAGTAAATCTGGAACGGATATTACAATTCGTTGTGTTACCATAGCGCCCCTGTTGTGACTTGGCCTTAGATTCATCAGCTTGTGCGGCCTAACCACCCATTAGGCAAAAGATGCACGGCTACCCCATCGGCTTATCGAATTGATAAGCGGTGTGAATCTCCAACAACAATAGATGGTTCGCTACAGCTTACATCTCAGATCGGCAACAGGCCGTGACCGTTAGAGGATTCCAGCAAAATGGCTACTACGTCTCTTGATAAGAGCAAGATCAAAATTCTGTTACTGGAAGGTGTGCACCAGTCTGCCGTCGACAGTTTCAAAGCAGCGGGTTACACCAATATCGAGTATCACACCGCATCCCTACCTGAAGCAGAGTTAAAAGAGTCGATCAAAGACGCTCACTTCGTTGGTATTCGTTCGCGCACTCAACTGACAGAAGAGATCTTCGACGCAGCAGAGAAACTGGTTGCAGTGGGTTGCTTCTGCATCGGCACCAACCAAGTTGACCTGAAAGCGGCCATGATCCGCGGTGTAGTGGTCTTTAATGCGCCTTACTCCAATACTCGCTCAGTTGCAGAGTTGGTATTGGCTGAGTCCATCATGTTATTGCGCGGCGTGCCTGAGAAAAACGCGGTATGTCACCGTGGTGGCTGGCAGAAAACTGCGAAAAATTCTTTCGAAATTCGTGGTAAAACGCTGGGTATCATTGGTTACGGCAGTATCGGTTCTCAACTGTCTGTACTAGCCGAATCTCTGGGTATGAAAGTGATCTACTTTGATGTGATCACTAAACTACCACTGGGCAATGCCTCTCAAGTTGGCACCATGAACGAACTGCTCAACAGAGCCGATATCGTGTCTTTGCACGTACCTGAGACTGAAGCCACTAAGTGGATGATGGGCCCTGAGCAGTTTGCTGAAATGAAACAAGGTTCAATCTTCATCAACGCGGCACGCGGCACTGTTGTTGATATTGACGCCTTAGCAGCGACTTTAGAGTCGGGCAAACTATTGGGCGCGGCAATTGACGTATTCCCAGTAGAGCCACGCTCTAACGATGACGAGTTCATCTCACCGCTACGCGCTTTTGACAACGTCATCCTGACCCCTCACGTAGGTGGTTCAACGATGGAAGCGCAAGAGAATATAGGTATTGAAGTGGCTGAGAAGCTGGTGAAGTACAGTGACAACGGCACCACCACCAGCGCAGTGAACTTCCCAGAAGTGGCATTGCCTTCTCACCCTGGTAAGCATCGTTTACTGCACCTGCACGAAAACGTACCGGGTGTATTGTCTAATGTGAACAAAGTATTGTCAGACAACGGTGTGAACATTATCGGCCAATACCTGCAAACCAACGAGAAAGTGGGTTATGTGGTAGTGGATGTGGATAAAGAGTACAGCGCACAAGCGCTACAGGCACTGCGCTCGGTGAAAAACACCTTGCGTGTACGTGTACTGTTCTAACCGAGTCTTTATTGACCGATCAAAGCCCAGCCGTCAAACGCTGGGTTTTTTTATGTTGGCAGATTGGCTTTTTTGATACCCTGAACAGATTGCAATTAGAGCCATGACAGATCAAGGATTTGGAGTTCATTATGAAAAAGCATCTATTGTCTACTGCTGCTTTAACAAGCGTTTTAGTATTGGGTTTGAGTGCTTGCAGTAGCACGCCTGAAGAAGAGCAAGTTGCCGTACCGACTTACCCCTCATGGATTGATAAACCTGTTGTGGCCGATGGCATTGCTGAAAGTGCCTGCGTCAGCTCCAGTGGCAACATGACGCTGGATAAGAAACGCGCCACCGCCAACGCCCGTGCCATGATCGCCCAATCCATTGAGTCACGTATTAAAGCGATGGATAAAACCTATCAACGTGTGACAGAAAGCGAACAAGAGATGACCTCTGGTTCTACATTTGAGAGCGTTTCAAAGCAGGTCACAGAACAAAATCTGCGCGGTACTAAGGTGCTGGAAAGCGGCTACTTCAAGATTAATGACAAAAACCAATACTGCGTTATGGTCGGTTTTGGTCAGCAAGAAACCAAAGCGATTTTTGATAACGCCATGAATGCCGCCAAAGCGGAGATGAGTCCAACTTCTGAACGGGCAATGTATGAAGAGTTTCGCGCCTACAAAGCGCAGCAAGAGATGGAAGAGTCCTTACGTTAAGCGAGTAAAAGGTATAGGCTGAGCCACCTCGGCCTATACCTTCTGCGGTAAGGTGATCGTAAAGGTTGTGCCTTTGCCTTGTTCGCTTTCACAACGGATCAAGCCCTTCATCTGTCCGGTGACTAAGTTATACACCAGATGAGAGCCTAGCCCGCTGCCCCCAGCGCCGCGCTTAGTGGTATAGAAAGGCTCAAATATTTTCTGTACACCTTCTTTGCTCATTCCGCAGCCGTTGTCGCTGAACACCAGCTGAATCTGGTTTGAGTCTAACAAGCTGATCTCTATTTTGATTATGCCCTTGTCGACCTTTTCGAATGCATGTATCACCGCGTTCATTACCAGATTGGTGATCACCTGCGCTAGTGCCCCCGGATAGGATTCTAGCTCAATCAGCTCATCACCTTTTACTTCGATACGGTGCTGAGACTTTTTCAGTACGGGCTGCAATGAGAACAAAATTTCTCGAATATAAGCGCATAGCGTGAAGCGTCGCCGCTCTTCACTACTCTGATCAACCGCTACTTGTTTAAAGCTTTGGATCAGTTTAGAGGCTCTGAGGTTATTACTCACCAATATCTCTAAAGCATCGGTGTTGTAATCTAGGAAGTGGTTGAAATCTTGCTCGGTCATCTGTTTGCTTTGATAAAGCTGGCGTAAACGTTTTAGCTCTTCTTGCATACTACTAGCAGCAGTTAAGCAAACTCCGATTGGGGTATTAATTTCATGGGCAACCCCTGCTACCAAGCCGCCAAGAGATGACATTTTCTCAGCTTCAACTAATTGCTGCTGAGCTTGTTTCAACTGTGTAAGAGTTGTTTCTAGCTCGATATTGGTGGCACGTAAAGTTTCTGTACGCTGCTGTACTCTAAGCTCAAGTTTGTCATTGGCTTCTTTAAGTGCATCACGGGCCTGTTCAGCTTCTATTTGAGCTTTATCTTTCTGGCGAATCTCTTGGGTAAGAAGGTGCTCATGATCTTGTATCACTCGCTGCATACTTAAAAAGCTTTTGGCTAAACCTCCCAACTCATCCTTGCGTTGCGTATCTAAAAAGATATTACGTTCACCGTCGGCTACTTTGTGAATCGCATAAGTGAACTCGCGCAAAGGCTTCCCAACTTGCCAAGATAACAGCAGATAAACGATGGCTAGCTCAAGCAGTAGTGAAATAAAGCTGATCTGCAAAACAAATTCAGAGCTTTTAAAGGCTTGCTCTTCGATAGATTGTCTTGGATAGGCTGCGACTATATACCAGTCAGGCTCTGGTATATGGCTTATGGCGAGGTAAAAGTCACTTTCTGGCATATCAACAATATAGTGCCCTAGGGGCTTATATTGCACTTGCTCAAATGCAAGCCTTAGCATCTGATCTTCTGAGTCAGAGACTTTAAACTGTCCACCGGAATCATAGATCTCTCTCATCAGTTTGGGATGTGCGATGAGGTGGCCGTTGCGGGAAAAAATAAAGTTGAATGCGCCTGTAAAACGTTCATTCAAAGTGCGTTGTATTATGTCATAGATCAGCACATCCTGACCGACCGTGCCGATCTGTTGCCCCTCATGCATTAAAGGTGCAATACCGCTGACCATCCATTTTTTAGAAACTTGGTCAAAATAGACTTCGCTCCATTGTGGCTTTAGCCCAGGGTTGTTTTCTCTTGGGTGAAAGTAATAAGGTTGTTCGATGAATTTGATATCGGTCTCGACAAAATTCGACCAACTGACCTCCGGCCAATACACAGAGATAAAATTTTCTTGGCCAATCAAATAAAGGTTAGGAGATTGTTTATGCCATGCAGCACCAAACTGACGTGCCAGATCAAAGAATAGTAAACTACGATATTTCAGCTCATCGGTAAGCACGGTTTCATCATCAATAAACACTCCTGCATGCTCATGCCAGTTAGAATATTCAGCTTTGTTTCGCCAAGAACCATCCTCTAAACGAGAAAAGTAGCGCTCAAAGTTATGCAAATATTCAGGTGGTTTCGGACGCTGTAGCAGCACAGAAAAACGTTCTTTTACTAAATGCAGGTTTGACTCTACCTGCTCAAATATTTGTCTTTCTCTGGCACTGCGTTCAGCAACATATTGTTTTATTTGGGCAAGATAGAGTACTTCGGCCTTTTCTTTGAAGTGTAGAAAAGCAATGCTGCTACCTACAGCGATGACGACCGCGATTAGGGCTGCAACCTGAAGCATGGTTTTTGCTGCAATTGAGTTGATATATTTATTCAACACGCCAGAATCCCTGATTATTTTAGCCACCCTTTAAGTAATAGGTTATCGCGCTTGTCTTCTCAATCTCTATCTCCTCAGTGCCCATTGTGTCAGCACAGTGCCACCACTCTTTTTTTCAAAGACCCAAAACGTCATTACTGGCAATGTGCCGTCTGTGCGCTGGTCTTCGTGGCAAAGGCGGAACAGCTCAGCCATGAGGAGGAAAAAGCCTTTTATGGTTTTCACGAGAACGACCCTAATGATCAGGGTTATCGTCGCTTTCTAGATCGCATGGCATTGCCGATGCAGCAGCGTGTCGCCAAAGGGGCTAAAGGCTTAGATTTTGGCTCAGGGCCAGGCCCCACACTTTCGGTGATGTTGCAAGAGCGCGGCTATCAGATGAAGATCTTTGACCCTTACTTTGCCAATCAACCAGAGGTGTTAACAGAGTCCTATGACTTTATCACCAGTACAGAGGTGTTCGAGCACCTATCTGCCCCCCATCTGATCATAGAACAACTGCTGAGCTTATTAAAACCCGAAGGTTATTTGGGGGTGATGACCAAACGTTTGGTTGCGCCAGCGCATTTTTCAGGTTGGCATTATAAGAATGACCCCACCCATATCAGCTTTTATGCCGACCAAAGTTTCCAGTGGATGGCTGACCATTACGGGTTGCAGCTTGAGTTGATCGATCAGGATGTGGTGGTTTTACAAAAACGGGCGCAATAGTTGCACCCGTTCGGGGGAGGTCATTGGTCAGACGACAGGGGAAGCGCCTGATGAGAGGTGTGGTAGAAGCCTTACAATGACATCCGCCACATATTCGGTCAGCTCAGTGCCCATCTCTGCACGGAAATATTGGGGATTTTCACTGCCCAACACCAGATAGCCTTTTACGCCACCTCGATTAAGCGGCACTACTGCCGCTGAACCGTCTGAAATCACACTGTGTTCAAACAGCAGCTCTAACTGCTTGGCGCTTACGGTGGAGCAGAACGAACGGTTGCGTCCGACCAAGTTTTGCAGCAGCACCAGTAACTCAAAATCAGGCTTGATCACCAGTGTTGACGTGTTAACAAAATCGGTCTGGGCAGCCGATTCCAGTAACACTAATCGGGTATGTTCAGTGCCAAAGCTGTTCACGAGCTGCTCATTTAAAGTCGCCGCCAGTTCATGCAGGTCTTGGCTGTCCATCAGTGCGATGATCAAACGACGGGTGCGACTGAGTTGCATGTCGTTATGACGTGCGGTGTCTAACAGGTCTTCCAGATGATCTTCACGGTCAGCCAAACGCTCACGTAACAACACCAGTTGTCGTTCAACCAACGACACCGCCTTACCTGTTGGGTGTGGCAACGTCAGTTGACGCAGTAACGCCTCATGCTGCTGAAAAAAGTGGGGGTTTTGCGCCAAATAGCGCGCCACCTGTTTGGCATTCACGGGAGCAGAGGAAATAGCGCCCTCCCCCAGCAAACTCGATGCACTGTGAAGATCGTCTGGAATATCACTCATAGATAGATCTGTCCTTCAAAAACACGGGTTGCGGGGCCTGTCATCATGACGGGTTGTCCTTTACCCTGCCAATGGATTTTTAAGGTGCCACCGGGCAAGTGTACTTGCACGTTCTCATCGAGCAGACCTTGCACCCGACCCGCAACAACCGCAGCGCAAGCCCCTGTGCCACAGGCTAAAGTTTCCCCAGCGCCCCGTTCAAACACCCGCAGGCGCACTTCGCTGCGGCTGATGATCTGCATAAAGCCCACGTTGACCCGGTTCGGAAAGCGTGGATGCACTTCGATCTTCGCCCCTAACTGCTCAACAGGCGCTTGGTCAACATCGTCCACCACCAGTACCGCATGAGGGTTGCCCATCGACACCGCACCAATTTGATAGGTTTGGCCGTCAACCTCAAGGCTGTAGCTGTCTGCTTGCTCTGGCGCTTGAAACGGAATCTGTTCTGGCACCAGCTTAGGCGCGCCCATATCCACCGTCACACCACCATCTTCGGTTAAACGCAGTTCGATATTGCCGCCTGCGGTTTCCACTTTAATGATCTGTTTGTTGGTCAGGTGTTTGTCATAAACAAAACGTGCAAAACAACGGGCACCGTTGCCACATTGCTCCACTTCGCTGCCATCGGCATTAAAAATACGATAGCAGAAATCCATCTCAGGATTGTTGGGTGCTTCTACAACTAAGAGTTGATCGAAGCCGATGCCAAAGTTCCGATCAGCCAATGCGCGTACTTGATCAGGAAACAGTTTGGCGCGCTGAGAGACCAGATCAACCACCATAAAGTCGTTGCCCAGCCCATGCATTTTGGTAAATTTCAGTAGCATTGAACGCTCCTCGGGCGACCACTTTGCTCGCAGCCGCCCTTGATCTGTGCTGAGTCCGAGATTATTCCGGCAGTACCGCTTCACCCGCAATTTGGTGAGCAAAGGTTTCACGCTGACGCACGATATGACTTGCTGCGCCATCCACCATCACTTCAGCCGCACGGTTACGGCTGTTGTAGTTAGAGGACATGGCAAAACCGTAAGCGCCCGCAGAGCGTACCGCCAACAGATCACCCTGTTGTAGCGCCAGCTCACGATTCTTACCGATAAAGTCGCCAGTTTCACAGATTGGGCCTACCAGATCATAGGTCTCAGTTTTAACCGACTCGTCGGCCTGCTCTACTGGAATAATCGCCTGCCATGCACCATAGAGTGACGGGCGTAGCAGATCGTTCATCGCCGCATCCACCACTGCGAAATTCTTCGCTTCTGTCGGCTTCAAGTACTCAACGCGAGTGACCAGAATCCCCGCATTCGCAGCAATAGAGCGTCCCGGCTCCATAATCAAGGTTAAAGGCTGATTGCCCAAGCGTGCCAATACTTTGCTGGCATATTCGCTAGGCTCTGGTGGTGTTTCTTGATCGTAACGCACACCCAAACCACCGCCCAGATCAAGGTGTTTGATCTGCACGCCTTGCTCGGCCAAACGGGCAATCAAGTCTAACAAACGATCCAGCGCATCTAAGAAAGGCGTGCTTTGGGTCAGCTGAGAACCAATATGGCAATCAACCCCTTGCACATCTAAGTTTGATAAGCTGGCCGCTTTCAGATACACCGCTTCTGCACGGTCGATGGCGATACCAAACTTGTTCTCTTTTAAACCAGTTGAGATATACGGGTGGGTTTGTGCATCTACATCAGGATTCACTCGCAGCGAAACAGCGGCTTTAACGCCCATCTCTGCGGCCACGTCGTTTAGGCGGTCTAGCTCAGCCTCAGACTCAACGTTAAAGCACTTGATACCTACTTCTAAAGCACGACGCATCTCGTGCGCTTGTTTGCCCACGCCTGAGAAAATGACTTTAGCCGCATCGCCTCCCGCAGCCAGAACGCGCTCAAGTTCGCCAATTGATACAATGTCAAAACCTGCGCCTAAGCGCGCCAATACATTCAACACGGCCAAGTTGGAGTTGGCTTTTACCGCATAGCAGATCAGGTGCGGGTGATCTCCCAACGCCTCATCATAAGCGCGGTAGTGGCGCTCTAAGGTTGCGCGGGAATAAACATAAAGCGGGGTGCCATACTGTTCAGCCAATGCGGTAACCGCAACATCTTCGGCGTATAAAGAACGGCCTTGGTAATTAAAAAAATCCATGATTCTGTGCTCTCGGCATTAATAAGGGTCTGTTGTTATACGGATCAATCACTGTGCCTGTTGGGCGGCGGGTGCTGAGTCGGGCAGGTAGAGTGGGCCTTTCTGCCCACAAGCTACCAGTGCCACCGTGGCACTCAGCAACAGCACTTTTAGCAGGTTAAAGCGCTGCATTAGCGCTGTGCTGCCAGTTGTGCCAACGCCGCACGTCCACGCTGTACCGCAGCGCGCACTTGATCTGGCGCGGTGCCACCAATATGGTTACGGGCGCGCACAGAGCCTTCTAGGGTTAACACTTCAAACACATCTTCGGTGATCACATCTGAGAACTGTTGTAGCTCTTCTAACGTCATCTCACCCAGATCTTTTCCGGTTTGCACGCCATAACCCACAGACTTACCAACAATTTCATGGGAGTCACGGAATGGGATGCCTTTACGCACAAGGTAATCTGCCAAATCAGTTGCGGTTGAGAAACCACGCAATGCAGCCTCACGCATCACCTCTTTACGCGGTTGTAGCGCCGGAATCATATCGGCAAAGGCACGCAGTGAACCCTGCAGTGTATCCACCACATCAAAAATCGGCTCTTTGTCTTCTTGGTTGTCTTTGTTGTATGCCAATGGTTGAGACTTCATCAGCGTTAGCAATGAGAACAGGTGACCAAAAACACGACCGCTTTTACCACGTACCAACTCAGGCACGTCTGGGTTTTTCTTCTGCGGCATAATCGACGAGCCAGTACAGAAGCGGTCAGGCAGGTTGATAAAGTTGAACTGGGCAGAGGTCCACAGCACCAACTCTTCTGACATGCGCGACAGGTGCATCATGATCAGACTGGCTGCGGCTGAAAACTCGATGGCAAAGTCACGATCAGAAACTGAATCCAAAGAGTTCTCAGTTGGACGATCAAAGCCCAACAGCTCGGCTGTCAGATGACGATCAATCGGATAGGTTGTGCCCGCCAGTGCCGCAGCGCCTAGCGGCAGAATGTTGATGCGCTTGCGGCAATCTTGCAGACGCTCATAGTCACGCACCAGCATCTCAAACCATGCCATCAGGTGATGGCCAAAGGTTACAGGTTGAGCGGTTTGCAGGTGAGTAAAGCCCGGCATAATAGTGTCGGCTTCGCGTTCAGCCAGATCTAACAAACCTTGTTGTAAACGGGTCAGCTCTGCTGAGATATGATCCACTTCATCACGCAGGTACAAACGAATATCGGTTGCCACTTGGTCGTTACGTGAACGGCCTGTGTGCAGTTTTTTACCCGTAATACCGATCTTCTGCGTTAAACGCGCCTCAATGTTCATGTGAACATCTTCAAGCGCCACCGACCATTCAAACTGGCCTTGCTCGATCTCGTCACGAATTTCAGTCAAACCCTGAATAATCTGATCACGCTCGTCATCGGTTAACACCCCAACTTTGGCCAACATGGTGGCGTGGGCAATAGAACCTTGAATATCTTGGCGATACATACGCTGATCAAAATCAACTGAAGCGGTAAAACGTGCAACAAACGCATCAGTTGGCTCACTAAAACGACCACCCCATTGCTGGTTGGTACTGGCTTTCTCAGACATGACAAATCCTCTCGCGTGTCAGCCTATTGGCTGGATGGCTAAGCTAAAATATTGCGGCATTATAACAGCAAGCCCTTGAGGGGTGGATTGCTTTAATGGAGAAAACAGGCGAAAGCACAGATGTTTTATTTTTCTAGCCTGTTGAATCTGAGCGGTTTGCTGACGAAACAAATCCCCTTCATCCGACCTATGGCGGTGCCTAAAAAGATCAAGCTCTGCTAGAATCGAAAGCATTCATTTTTAGGGGTCAATTCACTGACCTAACCACCTTTTTTCATGCAGAGTTACCCACTTATGAGCCAACAAGTCATCCGCATTGCCACGCGTAAAAGCCCACTTGCCATGTGGCAGGCTGAGCATATTCAAGCCCGCTTAGAAGCCCTGCACCCAGCGCTGAAAGTTGAGTTGGTACCGATGAGCACGCAAGGTGACATTATTCTCGACACGCCTTTGGCCAAAATTGGCGGCAAAGGTTTGTTTGTGAAGGAGCTTGAGTTGGCGATGATGGAAGGCCGTGCGGATATCGCAGTCCACTCAATGAAAGATGTGCCGATGAATCTGCCAGAGGGTTTTGCGCTGCCAGTGATTTGCAAGCGTCATGCACCAACCGATGCGTTTGTGTCGAACCTCTACAATGCATTTGATGAGCTGCCGCAAGGCGCTGTAGTGGGGACTTCTAGTTTGCGCCGTGAGCTGCAACTACGCGCCCTGCGCCCTGATTTAGTGGTGAAAAGCCTGCGCGGCAACGTGCAAACCCGTTTGGCGAAATTAGACGCCGGTGAGTTTGATGCCATCATTCTGGCGACCTCTGGCTTGCAACGTATGGAGATGGACAGCCGTATTCGTCAAGAACTGCCAGCGGAAGTAAGCCTGCCAGCAGTAGGTCAAGGTGCATTAGGCATTGAAACCCGTGCCGGAGATGAGGAGATCATCAAACTGTTGGCGCCTTTACGTGATGAAGACACTTGGCTGACTGTCAGTGCAGAGCGTGCGATGAACCGTCATCTAGAAGGCGGTTGCCAAGTGCCGATTGGCGGTTTTGCCGAGTTGGTGGATGACGGGGCTAATATCCGTTTACGCGCCTTGGTGGGCGAGCCTGACGGTACTCTGTTACTACGTGCTGAACGGATCGGTAGTGCTCAAGACCCTGAAGCGCTGGGTGTGGCTGTGGCAGAAGAGCTGATAGCCCAAGGTGCCAAAGCCATTTTAGACCGAGTGTATCAACGTGTCTGAAAGACTCAGTCCAGCGGTCAAGCTGCTCAAAACGGATGGTAGCCCGTTGCAGGTGATTGTCACTCGCCCAGAAAACCAAGCTGCACCTTTGATGAGCCTATTACAGCAAGCGGGTGCGCAGCCCTTTTCGATTCCGCTGTTGGCGATTGAATCATTGCCGGAAAGTCATGAGCAACGCACCACAATGCTGAACCTTGACCTGTTCCACAAGGTGATCTGTATCAGCCCGAATGCGGCACAATTGTTTCTTGAACGTATGGATCAATACTGGCCGCAACCGCCCATTGGCATACAATGGGTGACACCGGGTCAGGGCAGCGCCAAAGCCTTAGAACAGTGGGGTCTGCCCGTGGTGTATCCCACAGAGGGCGACAACAGCGAAGCGATGCTCAATTTGCCTGCGCTGCAAAAGGTCAGTGGTGAGAAGATACTGCTTTGCAAAGGTGAGTCTGGCCGTGAACTCTTGCATGAGCAACTGTGCGCCCGAGGCGCTCAAGTTACGCTGCTGCCCTTGTATCGTCGCGTTTGCCCTGCTCTCTTGGCGGCAGAGCGAGAAATCTTGCAAGAGGCTGAGTTTGATGTGGTGATGATCAGCAGCTCTGATGCGCTGAAGAATTTGGTACAGTGCGTGGGATCTAGTGCCCCCGCACTGTTTGGCAAAACAATTTTAGTGTCTAGTCCCCGTTTACGCCTTGAGGCTCGTGCCCTTGGCTTTAAAAAAATAGTCCAAGCCCGAGGGGCAGGCACTCAATGGCAACTGGCAGCATTGGCAACAATTGCAAGCCAGCGCTAACGCATGAGGCGATCTAATGAGCGATAAACAGCACACCCCCCCTGTCTCTCCAGCATCTCATCAGCCTGAGGAGAAACCTGTTGCGGATCATTTGGTTTCTGAGACCTCTGCCTCGGCAACGGGTGATCAAGGCAGCGCTATCCTTATTTCGCCTGAAAAGCCTGAGTCAACGGATAAGCCAAAAACTGAAACCGAAAAACCTGCCGCTGAAGCCTCAATTGCGCAAAAGCAGACTTCTATCCCTGAGCCTTCCTCTCAGACGAAAACCGCAAGCCCGCGTCGACCAACCTCTGACAACCCTCAGAAACAGCCTTTGGCTCAATTAAGCTTGGTGGTTGGTATCGCAGCCCTTGGTTTAGCAGGCTTTGCCGGATTCAGTCTATGGCAGCAGCAACAGAATCAAGATCAGTGGCAATCGACCTTGACGCAGCAACAGCAGCAGATTCAGCAGTTGCAACAGCAGCTTGACCAACAGCAGCAGCAACTCAAGCCATTAGCGCCCTTAGTGCAACTGCCTGCACAAACGCAAACTCTTGTCGCCGAGCAGAATAAACAGCGCCAGCAGTTGGTGGGGCTTGCCGCAGAACTGAACAAAGCCCAAGGCCCTAAACCCAATGATTGGCTACAAGCGGAAGCCGAGTATTTATTACGTCTTGCCAACCACCGTTTACAGCTAGAAGGCGATTTGGTAGGGGCTGAAAAACTGCTTGCCAGTGCCGATGAGCGCTTACAAAGCGCCGACAATCCCGCTTTATTTGCCGTACGCGAAGCCATCGCAACAGAACGTTTAGCGCTGAGCAGCATTGGCGCAGTGGACAAAAGCGGTTTGTACTTTGCTCTTTCTGCTTTAGAGAACCAAATTGAGCGTTTACCTCTGCCCATGTCTCCAGAGGAAAGCAGCGAACTCAACCAACCCTCTTCAGACACAAGCGACAGCCCAGATACACCGCTTTGGCTCAGCGTTTGGCATGAGTTGAAAGGTTTGGTGATTATTCGTCAGCGGGAACAGGCGATTAGCGCACTTTTACCGCCTGAGCAAACCGCTTATCTACGCCACAACTTACGCCTTACCTTACAGCAGACCCAAATTGCGCTGATGAAAGAGGATAACCGCCTCTATCAAAGCTTATTGACTCAAGCCGCCCACTGGGTGGAGGCGTATTTTGATCTTCAACAGCCACTGACAACGAGCACGCTTAATGAACTCAAACGTCTCAGCCAGTTGAATATTCAAACGGTGAGGCCTGATATTTCCGCTTCTTTGCAGTTATTACGTGAACAGCAGAAGCACCGCTTCACGCCTGTACAGGAGCCTAAAGCATGAAGGTATTGTATATCGCCGCAGTGCTCGCTTTAACCACAGGTATTTTTGCAGGCTTGTTAATGCAGCAAGACCCTGGTTATGTATTATTCAGCTGGGGCAACACCACTGTTGAGATGTCGTTATGGGTTGCGTTGATTTTAATCTTCACTTTAGTCGTTGGCGTACATTTACTGTTGCGTCTACTGTCTGGTATTCGCCAGCCATTAAAAGTGTTGAACCTATTTTCCGCAGGCAATAAAGACAAGCGCGCCTTAAAAGCCACTGTCAGTGGCTTGTTATTACTGGCAGAGGGTCAGTGGCGTAAATCAGAACGCTTGTTGAAAAAAAGCGCGTTACGTTCTGGTGCTCCGCTGATCAACTATTTGGCAGCAGCGCGGGCAGCCCATGCCCAAGGCCATAACGAGCAAACTGATCTGATGCTGCAAAAAGCGCTTGAAAGCACCCCCAGTGCGGAAACCGCAGTGGCTATTTCTCAAGCGGAGTTTCAATACGAGCGGGGACAGTATGAGCAGTGCTTGGCGTCATTATTACGCCTACAAAAGAAAAATCCCAAGCATCGTTGGGTGCTGAAAACACTGTTAAAAGTATATCAAAAGCTGGGTGACTGGCAGGCGCTGCAAACGCTTTACCCCCAACTGCTCAGATATAAAGTACTCACTGAGGCAGAAGGCCAACAGCTACAACTTAAACTCTATAGCGAGCTGTTCCAGCAAGGCGCTCAGCTTGCCAAAGAGGAGCGTATTAGCCTGTTGCAGAATATTTGGCAGAAGATGCCTTCTGAGCTGAAAAGCAATGAAATGCTCAGTGAGGCATATGCCCGAGCCTTACATGCCAGTGGTGCGGAAGGGGCGTTAGAAAAGTTTATTGCGGAAAAGCTACGCCATCAGTGGTCAGACAATTTGGTGGTGATTTACGGCCTGCTAGGTAGCGGTACCGACAGTAAAAAGTTATTGGCACAAGCGGAGCAGTGGTTAAAACAATACGGCGACAAACCAGTCTTGCACTTAACCTTAGGTCGCTTATCGATTCGCAACCAACTTTGGGGTAAAGGTGCAGACTATTTAGAAGCCAGCTACAAACTGCAACCAATGGCGACAACGGCGGCAGAGCTGAGTCGGCTTTATTCTAGTATGGGACGCACCAGTAAAAGCCGTTTTTACTATCAGGCCTGTTTAGATCTCGCGGGTTATCACTTGCCTGAGCTACCAATGCCGAAAGATGCGCATTAAGCCGGACGGCTTATTAGCAATAGCGTCTATATTGAGAGCTATAGCTTAAAATCAGGAGAGTCATGATGACAAAAGTAGATCTCTGTGATGATATTCAAGGGTGTGATAATTGTCGTGATAAAGCACCTCTGTCATTTACATTCAGCTTCGCTTTTCAACCTATTGTTAGTGCAAAAAATAAGAAAATTGTCTCCTATGAAGCACTGGTTCGAGGCGTAAATGGCGAGCCAGCTAATAGCGTTTTCGCTAATGTTAACAATGATAATTTGTATCAGTTTGATCAGGCTTGCCGTGTCACCGCTATTAAAAAAGCGGTTGAATTAGGTTTAGATACTTATCTCAACCTGAACTTCACTCCTAATGCGGTTTACAAGCCAGAGCTCTGCATTCGCACAACCCTCGAGGCGGCCAAGCAATATGGATTTCCGGTCGAGAAAATTGTTTTTGAGGTTGTGGAAGGTGAGGAAGTAAAAGACAAACAGCACTTAGTAAATATTATTAATGCTTACAAAAAAATGGGGTTTAAGACTGCAATTGATGATTTTGGGGCTGGATATTCAGGGTTAAATTTGCTGGCGGATTATGAGCCAAATATCATTAAACTTGATCGAGATCTCATCGTCGATATTCACCAACATAGGCGCAGGCAAGCTATTATTCGAGGCATTATACTAGTGTGCAAAGAGCTGAACCTAGAGTTGTTAGCAGAAGGCGTCGAGCTAAAAGAAGAATATGAATGGCTGGTGGGACAGGGCATTGATTTATTCCAAGGTTACTACTTTGCTAGACCTGCCTTTGAACAATTAGTATCGGTTGACCCTGCGCTATTTTAAGCTGCTTCACGATTTATTTAAGGTTGTATATGAAGTCCGTATTGATAGTTGACGATATACCATCAAACAGAAAGATCGCCAGCGTGATTTTAAAGAAAAATGGCTGGCATACAGAGGAAGTTGATAGCGGTATAGCCGCGCTTAATAGAGATGACTTAGCCAAGTTCAGCCATATTTTGTTGGATATTAATATGCCAGATTTAGATGGCATGGAGACTTGTCGGCGCTTACGCGCTCAATCGGCCTTACAACACCTAAGAATTGTGGCCTACACTGCTCATGCGCTTGAGCATGAGCAGTGTGAAATAATGACAACTGGCTTTGATACGATCGTGATCAAACCCATCTCTGTTCAAAGCTTGCTGGCGGCATTAGAGGGGTAATACAGCGGAACCACTTTTATTGAAGCTTTTCTCAATATAGCACTGCCAAGTCTGGATCATGGACAATTGGCAGATTTAAGCGGAAGTGACTGCCTTGCTGCTCAATCGAGCTGACAAGCTCTAACTGTCCTCCCATCAACTCTGTTAACTCTTTAGCAATAGCCAGCCCTAAGCCTGTACCACCATGATGGCGTGTCACAAAATCTGAGGCCTGACGGAATGCTTCAAAGATATGTCCCTGAGCCTCTTCTGCGATACCTATACCTGTATCAACTACATCGAAGTAGAGCAGATCCTCGTGTTGACTAATACGCAATAACACATACCCTTCTGCTGTAAATTTCAGCGAATTATCCAGCAAATTGCCCAAAATCTGCTTTAAGCGTACAGGATCAAGATAGCAACTGAAGGTTTCCTCAAGCCGTAGCTCCATTTGCCAATCAAGCTGCTTTTTCTCTGCGTTATGGCGATAGAGGTGGCTTAAATCACGTAACCAAGGCGCGAGATAAACTTTTTCAGGTAATAATGTAAGCTGTCCGGCATCCATTTTCGCCATGTCGAGCATATCATCTACAAGGTGTAATAAATGCTCGCCGCTGTTTGCTATTACTGTCGCGTAATCTTTAACCTCTTCTGGGTCAGACGGATCCATTTTGATCACTTCGGCAAAACCTAAAACGCCATTAAGTGGTGTGCGTAATTCGTGAGACATGCGAGCCAAGAAATCATTTTTCATGCGACTGGCTTGTTCGGCAGAGATACGTGCTTGATCGGATAAGGCAAAAGATGCTTGTACGCCATCGGCCATACGGTTCAACGCGTCGCTTAGCTCCCCTAGCTCATCTTTTCGGCGGTGCTCAAAGCGAAAGTCGTACTCTCCTGCTTCGATTTTGGCTAGGCCTTGGCTGAAGCTTTTCACCATGTCTGTGAGCAATGAGGCCATCCATACCGCAATGATCACGACGATCGCCACCATTACCAGTGTCGAAACACTTAAGTTAACGGCAATATCGGCCATGATTTCATCAATCACGCTAAGAAGGTCGGTTTGTCTAGTGTGCAAATGTTCACTAAAGTCTTTCGCGCGACTCTCCATCATCTCTGCGGTTTTTTTCGCAGGCAGTTGGAAGTCGTCAATATTTGCACCAATGGTGACATAACCAAATCCGCGAGGGCTGTTACCATAATGTCCTGTGTAATACGGAATAGTCGCTGCGGTGGTCAGCTTCCAAACACCTGTCCATAGAATTAAAAAGGAACCCGAGCCACCATACTGAGTCAGGTCATACCAGCCCTTGCACTGAGGGGCAAAGTTAAGATAGCGACAATCTAAACCCAACTGGCCTTGCTGTGTCAGTTCCTTTGAAGGCTTCTTGCTGCGAGTTTGCTGCTCAAATGCAGGCACTCCTTCAAGGTAATCCTCTAAAGATTGTTGGCTCTTCTGCCACTCATCGTAGATTGAAGCTTCTAGCCAAGGCACGGCTCTTTCCCCTGTTTCAGGGTTGAATCCTACGATAGAGTGGTGACGAGGGTGGGCAATAGATCTGTCTTTATAATCCCAGATGAAGGCATAGTTGCCCTCTGCGGCATCAGCAATATTTTGATAACGTGTATTGCTTGGATGAATATTGTTTGTAAACGCCATAATGTGATCATGGTTAAGTGCTAATGTTAAGTAACCAATAATTTTATCGTTGCGTACTACAGGGGTTGCCCAGCGCACTATCCCTTTGAATTTTTTACCAACAGGATTTTCTTTACCTGCATAGGCTTCTTGCTCAGGTGTAAAAGGAATATTTTTTTGTGCGGCACGACTTGGTGTCATTGGACCCAGAATTTTAGAGGGTACATAGGGACCAATTACATCTGAAACATAGATCTCGCCAGCTTTAAGTTTTTTCAGATGAATAAAATAGTCCTCTGCTTTACTCCAAGTATTAGCAGGGTTTGAAACATCGTTCAGCTGAGAGGGTAAAAGATTGGAGCTTTGTACTTTGATCTGCTCCTGCCCATTGATATCAACAAAGGTAATCTCATGATAGAGCGGTGTTTCCTGGCTAGGCAGTACCGATTCTGGTACTCGGTAGTGGAATTCTTGTCGATTTTCTGGGTTAGTAGACGTAACGCTTTGGCTGACAAAATCATCGGTATCAATTTGCTGCCAATGACTTTGATCCTCCGATAAAGACCACTGTCCGCTGTCGACTAATTGACGTGTTCGATATTGTAAAAATTGCCTGAACTGCTGCTCGTTGAGTGGCAGCTGTGCGGCTAACAACAAGTCTTGATCTCGTGCGTATAGAAAATCTGCAATGCTGCGTGCAGTGTCAGTAGAAAGACGTTCAATCTCTTCACGAGCGCGATCATTTAAGGCTTTCTCGGCACTTAACGAGAAGGTGCTACCCATATCGGAAACAGTCGCTTGAACCTCTCGGCTTAAAAGGTCTGTTTCAGCACCTACGCGCTCACCAAGATAGAGCACACCCTGCCATGCCAATAGTGCCAATAAAATTAACGGCACAACTTTTATTAGCAAAAACAAGCTGACTAGTTTTGCTCTAATGCCTAACTTAACGGGCTGAGACATAGCATATTCTCTATTAAGGACAGTTAATCAAGCAGCGTGGCTAAACACTCTAAATGTCATATTAAATGATTTTACACTCATATTCTTTAGCTAAAAGGGTTGAGGTTTTGACTTAAAAGCGACTACTCAGTCCTTTGTAATCCAATACATAAAATGCCCAAGTAATACCAAGCTACGTACTGCCATAAACCCACAGAAAGCCAACCATAAGCCAGATAACCCAAAGCTATCATTCAGTTGATCAATTACTAAATAGGTTAACAAACCCAATAGCACGCTGTTACGCATGACATCTGTGCGGGTTAAGCCCACGTAGACACCGTCTAATAAGTAGCTGACTGCGGCAAATAATATGGCAATACAAACCCATGGTAGGTGTTGCAAGGCTAAATCAGTTACAGAGGCCAAGCTTGTTAATAACCCTAGTATTGCGCTGCCAAAAAATCCATAAACTAGGACTAAGAGCACAGTCAGCAACAAGCTCCAGAGCGCGCTGACTATCACCACTTGCTTCAGATGTGCTCGACTTTTTGCACCAACACTTTGTCCTACCAATGCTTCTGCCGCGTGAGCAAAACCGTCTAAGGCAAAAGACGCAAACAATACCAGCTGCATTAAAATAGCATTAGCTGCCAAACTATCGGCACCAAATTTAGCGCCTTGTGCAGTGAATATTGCCATTACCAATAGCAATGCCCAAGTGCGAACTAACAGTTGTTGATTCACTTGCATCAGGCGTTTATATGAGCTCCAGCGGATTAAGTTTCTGCCCAAAGGCAAACCCCAGCGTACTAACTGTTTTTGTGTTAACCATAACCCTAAAGTTAAAGTGCAGTAATCTGCTATTACAGAGGCCAGTGCTACCCCTTTTACTTGCCAGCCTAGCCCTAAAACAAACCAGAGATCTAACAGCATGTTTAGGCTGTTACCCAGTACCAACATCAAGAGCGTAAATCGACTATTTTGTTGTGCTAAGAACCAACCTAGTAAGACATAGTTGATAAGAACAGCAGGTGCTGACCAGATTCTGACCTGAGCATAATCAAGCGCCAGCTGTTGAACGGCAGGTTCACCACCGATTAGCTTCAGTCCTATTTTTAGCAAAGGTATTTGAGCCGCTAATAGTAGCAGCGCAATCACAGCAGCCAGTAAAACCCCTTGCTGTAAAGTTTGCACTACTTGAGCAAAGTTCCGCTGCCCTACCGCCTGTGCCGTGACACCTGTGATACCCATTCGTAAAAAGCTAAAACCCCAAAAGACAAAGCTTAAAACACTGGCGCCTAAGGTAACCGCAGCTAGGTAATCTGCTGAGGCCAAATGCCCCATTACCGCTGTATCGACTAAGCCTAGCAATGGCACACTGATATTTGAGAGTACAATAGGGGCTGCTAAAAGGTAGATTTGATAGGCCAGCTTAAGCACAAGACACCTTAGTTTGCGGTTTGTGACTGCACCGAATGCAAGGGCAAAAAAAATGCAGCGCCATTAATAGGGCGCTGCATTTCTTCTGACATCAAAAAAGATAACGCTGCCAATAACAGGCAACTCATCAATTTAGCCTAAAGAGGCTTGGATGATGTTGTACTTATCCATCAGCTCATCTTTACTTTCAACATGAGTAGGATCTTTAGGAATACACTCAACTGGGCAAACCAATACGCACTGAGGCTCGTCATAGTGACCTACGCACTCTGTACACAGGTTTGGGTCGATTTCGTAAATTTCATCACCCTGAGAGATTGCACCATTCGGGCATTCAGGTTCACATACATCACAGTTGATGCATTCATCAGTAATCATCAAAGCCATAACGCTACCTCACCAAAAGCTAATCATTTTAATCATTTTTAAACTGTTCTTTTAACGCTTGCTCTACAATGGGATGGGTAAATTTACTGACATCACCATTAAGGCTTGCGATCTCTCTCACCAAGGTTGAGGAGATATAGGAGTTACGCTCTTCCGGTGTTAGAAAAATACTTTCTACATCTGGAGCCATGGCGCGATTTAAGTTCGCCAATTGCAACTCATATTCAAAGTCAGATACCGCACGTAAACCGCGCATCACAACGCGTACCTGCTGTTGTGCTAAAAACTCGGTTAACAAACAGTCAAAGCCACATACTTCCACATTGCCGTAGCCTGCAACGACAGCTTCTGCCAATTGCACCCGTTTCTCTAACGAAAATAACGGTTTTTTCCGTGGACTGGCCGCTATTGCGACAATCACTTTGTCAAAAATTTTGCTGGCCCGCTCAATTAAATCGGCGTGACCATTGGTAATCGGGTCAAACGTTCCGGGGTATACAACCGTTTTCATCGCTTCATCCTGCTTAGGCGCGGGTTTCGAAGAGGCTGAATGTTAAACAAATTGCCGCAACGGTACAAACTTCTCTGCGCTATATCCTTATAGCCAATTCCGGCAACAGCAGCCTCCAACAAGTTATCCTTGTTTGGATTGTGGTTTAAATTAGTTAAAATCGCAGCGAAGCACATTAACATATCCTAAAACAGATGCTTTGATTTAGATTAGCACGACTATAGTCGGCTACAGTCTGTCACAGTTTTAGGTATAGATTAATGGTATATTTACAATGCTTTTAATAACAAAAACATAATAATAAGCAATAAAGTCCGAAAAAATCACTTTAAAGCCAAAAGCAAAGGCCACCTGAGACCTTAAACCCGAGAAAAACACCGTGAAAACTAAAGACCGGATTGTACATGTCGCACTTGAGTTGTTTAATGAATTTGGTGAGCGAAAAATCACTACCAATCACATTGCCGCTCACCTAAAAATATCCCCAGGTAATCTGTATTACCACTACCGCAATAAATCAGACATCATCGCGCGCATTTTTGATCAGTATGAAACTACGGTGGCGGGCTTATTTGATCTACCTCAAGGACGTCATATCACCTTAGAAGACAGAGCAGTTTTAACGGAAAAGTTACTCGATCTTCTATGGAATTACCGCTTCATGCACCGAGATTTGGTGGGAATGCTTGAAAATGATGAGGCGCTACACCAACGTTATCAGGCTTTTGCAAATCATGCGACGGACCAAATTGCGATGGTCTATCAACGGATGTGTGACAGCGGTTTTATGCAGATGACACCTGAGCAAATAAAGCCTTTAGCTTTGAATGTTTGGTTGCTTTGCACTGGCTGGGCGAACTATCTACGTACCGCGCGAGGCATTTCAGAAGAGGAGATCACGCCAGCACACTTAAACCAAGTGATCTACCAACTGACTTATCTTGAAATGCCCTACCTAACAGAAGTGACTAAAGAAGAGACCGAGCAATTATTAGAGCAGTTCAAACCATTTTAAATTAGCCTCTACTCTATCGGTGCTGAATCGCGCCGGTAGAGTCGACATATCACCTGCCCTGCTTTCTTCTCTTTGCGCAGCTGCCAACTGCTGGGTATATCTGATAGGGCAAGATCTTTTTCTGCCTCTAGATAGATCCATGCATCATCTGCCAGCCAGCCTTTTTGCTCTAACGTGGCACAGACAGGTGCAAGCAAGCCTTTCCCAAAAGGGGGATCAAGAAAGATAAGATTAAAAGGTGATGCCGGAGCCTTTGATTGAGACAGCCAAGACAGGGCATCAGTTTGATGTACCTCTGCTTGAGTACACTTTAGCACTTCTAGGTTTTGGCGAAGTTGACGTACAACTGGTGTGTAAGTATCTAGAAATACAGCTGAGGCGGCTCCTCGTGATAGCGCCTCAAATCCCAAAGCACCACTGCCCGCAAATAGATCCAATACTTTGGCCCCTGAAACAGAATAGGCCAGCCAATTAAATAGAGTCTCCCTTAAACGATCTCCTGTTGGGCGTAGTCCTTCTCCATCAGGGAAGCTCAGCTTTCGGCCACGCCATTCGCCCGCAATAATTCGCAGTTGATTTTGGCCTCGACCTGCGGTTTGACTAGTAGCGGAAGATTTGGAATTCGGTTTTGGCATAACAACTCTAACTTGTGGCTGATGGATAGTATCGGAAGAAAACAGCAGGCAATTCGATTAAAAATGCTGAGAAGGGTCAATTATACCCCTCCTTGGTCTGACAAAGCGTTGCAGATTGTACCCCCCATGCGTGACAAGTGGTAGGATAGCGCCCTGCCAATTTTCGTATCACACACACAGAATTTGACTCATGTTTGACTTCTTCAAACGCAAAAAAAATAAAACTGCACAACCAGAGGCTCCTGAAGCTAAAGTTGAAACTCAACCAGAAGCGCCCGTGCAGCCTGTAGCAAGCCCGGAATCAGCGGTGCCTGAAACCGTTGTTGAACCGGCAACGCCAGTTGCAGTTGAGCAAGCGCCTGCTGTGGTTGAGGCTACTACAACGACGCCTTCCATAACCTCTGCGGCAATACCTGTACCCGCTTCAACAGAAGCAACAGAGCAAGCCGAGCTGGAAGTACCGGAAGTAAAAGCACCAGTACCAGAAATACAGGCCGCTCCTGAACAACCTAAAAAAGGGCTGTTTGCGCGTATTAAAGCGGGCTTAGGGCGCACTCGTGCGAACTTAAGCGAAGGTCTAGCGAATCTGTTTTTAGGTAAGAAACAGATTGATGATGATCTACTGGAAGAGATTGAAACTCAGCTTTTAGTATCTGATATCGGTGTTGAAGCCACTACCGCAATTATTGACCGTTTAACAGAGCGCGTCGCCCGTAAGCAACTTGACGATGCCCAAGCGCTTTATCAAGCCCTAAAAGAAGAACTACGGGCAATGTTAGAACCTGCGGACAAACCGCTGGTGATTGACAGCGCCCATACTCCCTTCGTTATTTTAATGGTGGGTGTAAATGGTGTAGGCAAAACTACCACAATTGGTAAGCTGGCCAAGCGCTATCAAAGTGAAGGTAAAAGCGTCATGCTGGCCGCTGGGGATACTTTCCGCGCAGCCGCTGTAGAACAGCTACAAGTTTGGGGTGAACGCAATAAAGTGCCTGTTATTGCACAGCATACAGGGGCTGATAGTGCCTCAGTTATTTTTGATGCGATTCAGGCCGCCAAAGCCCGTAAGGTGGATGTTTTAATTGCTGATACCGCTGGTCGCTTACAGAATAAAAGCAACTTGATGGAAGAGTTGAAAAAAGTCACTCGCGTAATGAAAAAGCTAGATGACAGCGCTCCCCATGAAGTGATGTTAGTGGTAGACGCTGGCACAGGCCAAAATGCATTATCACAAGCCAGCTTATTCAATGAGGCCGTAGGTTTAACAGGTATCACCTTGACTAAACTTGATGGCACGGCCAAAGGCGGTATTATTTTCGCCTTAGCCAAAGAGATGGAGATCCCGATCCGTTATATCGGTGTGGGTGAGCAGGTTGATGACTTGCGGCCATTTGATGCCAATGAGTTTACCAATGCGCTTTTCGATCAATCTACAAGCGCTTAACACTTTATCTTTCAACTGAGCCGTGCTGTTAGCCGTGCGTCACAAGCAGCAGCACCGACTCCCAAACTGAATTGCAGGATGCCATGATCCGCTTCGATAACGTCAGTAAACGCTACGAAAACGGGCATGAAGCCCTTCGGCAACTGAATTTTTCTATCGCACCCGGCGAAATGTGTTTTTTAACGGGGCACTCTGGTGCGGGTAAAAGTACGCTGCTAAAGCTGATTATGCGCATGGAAAATGCCTCGCAAGGTCAGGTTTTTATCAACGGACAGAACCTATCCCGTATGCGAGCAGGGCAAGTACCTTACTTGCGTCGCAATATTGGTGTTGTGTTTCAGAACCACCAACTGCTTTTCGACCGTACTGTTTTTGACAATGTAGCCCTGCCGTTATTAATTGAAGGTGCAGAGCCTAACGATATTGCCCGCCGTGTACGTGCTGCCTTAGATAAAGTGGGGCTACTGAAAAAAGAAAAGCTAAACCCGATTATGTTGTCAGGTGGTGAACAGCAGCGCGTTGGTATTGCCCGAGCAGTGGTGAATAAGCCACCGTTGCTATTAGCGGATGAGCCTACGGGTAACCTTGATCCTCAGCTTTCGGCAGAGGTGATGCATCTTTTTGAGCAGTTTAGAGAGGTTGGCGTAACTGTTTTGATCGCCACTCACGACTTAGGTTTGGTGGCGCGTATGGGGCACCGAGTACTCACCCTGCATCATGGTGAATTGGTAAATGGAGGTGATGTGTGAGTGAAGTAGGTAAGCCTCATCATCGGGGGGCTGTTACACGCTCCAGCAGTACCAGCAATACTGGCTCAGTAGCTAAAGCGGGTGCAAGTCACCATCAGGGCGCTACTACTGCTAAAAAGCAGGCACCTAGAAAGCCTGTAACAGAGCCTAGTGCGGGTGCCAGTCAGTCGCATATTAAAACCAAAAGCAAACTCAACAGTTGGCTACGACACCATCGCATGATGGCATTGGATAGCTTATGGCGAGTATTGAAAGCACCAATCGCCAGCTTGATGACATGGGCGGTACTTGCTATCGCTATTGCGTTACCAACAGGCTTATATCTGTTCCTAAGTAACGCGCAATTGGTGACGAGTAACTGGGATGGCGCATCACAAATGTCTTTATTCTTAAAGATGAATGTCACCGAACAGAAGGCAGAGAAACTGGCAGATGAGCTGCGCGAGCGCGGCGATATTGCCGCCGTGCAATATATCTCCAAACAGCAAGCGTTGAACGAATTTAAAGAGTTCTCAGGTTTTGGTGGTGCGCTAGATTATTTAGATGGCAACCCGCTACCTAGCGTCCTAATTGTACGTCCTGCGGCATTGGCAGGTAATATTCAGCAGCAAGAACAACTGCTACGCAGTTTACAAGCCTTGCCAGAAGTTGATGAAGCCCAGCTAGATTTGGCTTGGGTGAAGCGCTTGTATTACATCATGGAGTTAAGTCAGCGCATGGTGAGCGCATTAGCGGTCTTGCTTGGTATAGCCGTATTGCTTGTGGTGGGTAACACCATTCGTTTGGCCATCGAAAATCGCCGAGATGAAATTGTTGTTGTCAAACTGGTTGGTGGCACTGATGCTTTTGTGCGTCGCCCTTTTTTATATACGGGCATCTGGTACGGTTTAGGTGGAGGCATCATGGCATGGGGGATTATCAATATTAGCCTGTTCTGGCTTGATGGTCCCGTTAAGGCATTGGCAAGTGTTTATGCCAGCAGCTTCGAGTTGGTAGGTCTGAACTCTGGTGATTCTTTAGTATTGATTCTTTCGGGCGCAATTTTAGGGTGGTTAGGCGCATGGTTGGCCGTAGGTCGCCATTTGGGTGATATCGAACCTCGTTAGCGGTAAATCATTGCTCGTAATTTAAGCCGTCAGTCGACAATTGGCTCAGAGTAAATACTCAGAATTAATATTTGTTTTACATGGCAGCTCTTTACCAAAGCAACTAAAGTAGTGTACGTTATTGAACGCTTTATACCTGTAGTGAACTTTTTGCACTCTGTTGGTTCAGATAACTTGAGTCACTCAACGAGAAAACGAGGTTGTATGAAAACTAGCCTACAAACTGTTGATTACCTTTCACCGGGTCAGGATTTGAATGCTTATATTCAGATCGCCAACAGCTTCCCTGTACTTTCTGTAGAGAAAGAGCAGTCTTTGGCTCGTCGTCTGCAGGAGCACGGAGATATCAGTGCTGCTCGCGAACTGGTTTTGTCGCATTTACGCTTTGTTGTTCATATTGCCAAAAGCTACTCTGGTTATGGTCTAGCACAAGCTGATCTGATTCAAGAAGGCAATGTGGGCTTGATGAAAGCTGTTAAACGTTTTGATCCCGATGTTGGTGTGCGCCTAGTGTCTTTCGCGGTGCATTGGATCAAGGCTGAGATTCACGAATATGTTCTGCGCAACTGGCGCATCGTGAAAGTTGCCACCACTAAAGCACAGCGTAAGTTGTTCTTTAACTTACGTAGCGCCAAAAAAGGTCTGGGTTGGCTGAACAACGCTGAAGTTGATGCCATCGCACAAGACCTTGATGTGAAGCCGCAAACGGTTCGCCAAATGGAAAGCCGATTGAGTGCTCATGATGCTTCATTTGACGCTTATGCTGACGATGATGATGAGCAGGCTTACCAAGCACCTGCACACTATTTAGAAGATCATAGATATAATCCTGCTAATCAGTTAGAAGCTTCTGATTGGGCGAGTGACTCCTCTAGTCGATTGCAATTTGCTTTAGAGCAGCTAGATGAGCGTAGCAAAGACATTTTGCAGCAACGCTGGCTAAACGATGATAAAGCCACACTGCACGAGTTGGCGGCAGTTTATGGTGTATCTGCTGAGCGTATTCGCCAGCTTGAAAAAAATGCCATGAACAAAGTACGTAAACTTATGGAGCAAGAGCTTTAAAGCTCTAATCTCTAATTTGTTATGATTTAAAAAACCGCTCGCCTGAGCGGTTTTTTTGTTTATATCCCCATCAAAACTATTCGGCAGCAACTTTAAACAGTATAGGTCACACTTTATGAGTGATATGACCTCTAGCTTATTGTCTTTATTATTAGATTGATCTAATATATTGGGTAGTTCATTATCCTAGACTGATTGCGTCGAGCAAAACTCGACCTCAACAGGAGCCAATATCCATGTTAAAGCCCAATACGCCACAGTGGTTATTACTCGCCACTCTGTTTGCTTCATCGGTATCCAGTGCCCAAGCTTTAGAGACTTTACGGGTTGAAACCAAGGCTATTACACAGAATATTCAACTCAATGGTTTAGTTGAGGCTGTACGCCAAAGCACAGTGGCAGCACAAACCGCGGGAACTGTGAGCGCAATTTATTATGATGTTGATGATCAGGTCAGCCCAGGCAACGTTCTCTTGCAAATCAGCGATACAGAACAGCAAGCTCGTTTTGAACAAGCGCAAGCGGGATTGCGAGTGGCGCAAACTAACCTGACTAATGCTGAGCAGAACTTTAATCGTATCGACAGCATTTATAAAAAACAGTTGGCTTCTCAGTCTCAATATGATCAAGCACGTAACCAGCTTGATTCAGCAAAGGCCAGCTATCGTCAGGCCAACGCGGCATTGAAAGAATCACAAAAGCAAGTGTCGTATACCAAAGTCATTGCCCCTTATGGTGGCTTGGTCACAGAGCGTCATGTTGAAGTAGGTGAGGTCGTTGCCCCAGGCTCACCTTTGATGAGTGGCGTTGATTTAAGCCAGTTACGTGTAAATGTTGATCTGCCACAAAGCTATGCCACTACTGTACGCCAAAATAAACTGGCTGAAGTCGCGTTGCCTTCCGGTGAGATGTTGGCGGCAAAAGGCATGACGATTTTTCCTTATGCAAACAGCAACACTCACAATTTCCGCGTTCGTATTCATCTACCTGAAAATATTCAAGGGCTGTATCCCGGCATGAGCGTAAAAGTTTCTATGCCATTGGGAAGTCAGCAGCGCATTATGATTCCTGCACAAGCGATTGTGGTACGCAGTGAATTGCGTGCGGTTTATGTTTTGGATCAACAGCAGCAACCACAGCTACGCCAAGTGCGCCTTGGTCAACGTCAAGGGCAAGAGGTTGAAATTTTATCAGGGCTGCAAGTGGGTGATCAGATTGCGCTAGACCCTAACGAAGCGCTCAACCTAATCAATACTGCGAGGGTTGGCAAAGATGCATGAAGATAAAAAGCTGGGCATATCTGGCTTAACCGCCAGAGCCTTCCAAAACACCGAGATTACACCGTTACTGGCAATTGTTGGTATGTTGCTCGGCTTGTTGGCGATTTTAATCACACCAAAAGAGGAAGAGCCTCAAATTGATGTGACTTTTGCTAACGTATTCATTCCATTTTATGGTGCATCGCCTGTTGAAGTTGAACAGCTAGTTTCCTCTCCTGCCGAGCAAGTACTGGCAGAAGTGGAAGGGGTTGAACATGTTATGTCCGTCTCGCGCGCAGGCATGTCGGTGTTAACCGTGCAGTTTGAAGTAGGCATTACCCGCCAAGAAGCGATTGTGCGTTTGTATAACCAAGTCATGTCTAATATGGACTGGTTACCGCAAAACTTAGGGGTTGGCCAACCCTTAATTAAGCCTATGGGTATTGATGATGTACCGATCATGTCGCTGACACTTTGGTCAGAAAATGATCAGATTGGTGGCCATGAATTAAAAAAGATCGCTCATAATCTTGAGATTGAACTTAAACGTGTCAAAGGCACCCGTGACGTTTATACCATCGGCGGCCCTGATAGCGTGGTACAGGTAAAGCTTGACCCTGTGCGCTTATCAGGCTTTAACATCAGCTTAGATGCGCTGCGTAATGCGCTGAAAAGTGGCAATACCACAGGGGCTGAAAGCCAAATTGTACAGAACAATCAAATTATTCCAGTGCAGGCGGGGAATTTTTTAACCAATATCGAAGAACTTAAACGTTTGGTGGTGGGGCTGAATAAGGGAACACCTGTTTACTTAGAAGATGTAGCCGACATCATTAAAGATGCCGATGTAGCAGAAAAAAGTGTTTTCATGGGTTTAGGCCCTGCGTTTAACACCGTAGAAGAGCAGTTTAACAAGCAAAACAGGCTATTTCCGGCGGTGACTATGGCCATTGCCAAGCAACCTGGTCAAAACGCTATTGATATTACAGAGGGCATTAATACCCGCTTACAGCAGCTGGAAAACGTTGCTTTGCCTGAGGGCGTGCACGTTACAGTAACTCGTGACTATGGTGAAACAGCTAACAATAAGTCTAATACCTTAATCTCTAAGCTGATCTTTGCCACAGGCTCTGTTGTATTGCTGGTGTTTGCTGCGTTGGGCTGGCGTCAGGCGTTAATTGTGGGGCTTGCGATTGTTATCACCTTGATGATCACCCTGTTTGCTTCGTGGGCGTATGGCTTCACTTTGAACCGTGTTTCGCTATTCGCGCTGATCTTCTCTATTGGTATTCTGGTGGATGATGCCATCGTAGTGGTGGAAAACATCCACCGACATTTAGAGATGGGCGGAAAGTCCATGCGCGAAGCTATTCCGCTGGCAGTAGAAGAGGTTGGTGGCCCTACCATTTTGGCAACTTTTACTGTAATCGCCGCTTTAATGCCGATGGCGTTCGTTACAGGCTTGATGGGGCCTTATATGAGCCCTATTCCAATTAACGCCAGTATGGGCATGTTGATCTCGTTGGTGATCGCATTTGTGGTTACGCCTTGGTTAGCATTCAAATTACTCAAGCATGAAGCAAAAGAGCATTGTGCAGAGCCAGAACACGATGTGACCAATACCAAGATGTTGCGCTTTTTCCGCACTTTGCTGACGCCATTTTTACGGGATAAAAAAGGTCGTGGTATGCGGGCATTGCTAGGTATTTCGGTGGTGGCGCTAACCTTGGCCGCCGCTGCATTGCCTGCCACTTTATCTGTCGTACTGAAGATGCTGCCTTTTGACAACAAGTCAGAACTGCAAGTGGTAGTGGATATGCCAGAAGGTACACCCGTTGAGATGACCCAGCGCGTGTTATTAGAGCTTGGCGAATATCTGCAACAGGTGCCAGAAGTGACGCACTACCAAACTTACGCGGGCACCGCAGCGCCCATCAACTTTAACGGTTTAGTGCGCCAATATTACCTACGTGAAGCGGCACATAGTGGTGATATTCAAGTTAACTTTGTGGATAAAGCACATCGTGACCGCAAAAGTCATGAGATCGCGCAAGCCATTCGAGCGCCTTTACAGGCTATTGGTGAGCGCTATAACGCCAATATTAAAGTGGTTGAAGTACCTCCAGGCCCACCCGTAATCGCACCATTGGTCGCTGAAATATATGCGCCAGACAGTGCGTTGATGGATCAAACAGCCAAAGCCCTGCGTGCTCGTCTAGAGCAAACAGACGGCATTGTGGATGTTGACGATATGATCGAAGCGCCCGCTAAAAAGTACAGCCTACAGATTGATCGTGAAAAAGCTGCACTGCTAGGGGTTGGGCAACAAACCATCGTTTCAGCTATTACCACAGCTTTGGGTGGTGAGGATGTGAGTTTCTTACATGAAAACCACATGAAGTATGCACTACCTATTCGCTTAGAGCTGAGTGAAGCGGATAAAAGCAACCTAGAGCAGTTTTTAACGCTGAAAGTGAATAGCCAGTCTGGGCAGATGATTGCATTATCTGAGCTGGTCAAATTGAGTGAAACCCAGTGGGAGCGCACCATCTATCACAAAGATCTATTACCTGTAACTTTCGTTACTGCCGATATGGCAGGGGAATTAGACAGCCCGCTATATGGTATGTTCGACCTGATTGGTGCCTTGAAGGATAAGCCACTGTTTGAAGATAAAACCTTAGATCAGTTCTTTATCAAACAGCCCGAGTGGCCTTTAGTACCTTCCGTGAAGTGGGATGGTGAGTGGCAAGTGACTTATGAAACTTTCCGCGATATGGGGATCGCCTATGGTGTTGGTATGATTTTGATCTATATGCTGGTGGTGGCACAGTTCCGCTCTTATCGGGTGCCGTTGATCATCATGACGCCGATTCCGCTGACCATCATTGGCGTGATGCCGGGCCATGCTTTACTGGGTTCACAATTCACCGCTACCTCAATGATTGGCATGATCGCCTTAGCGGGGATTATCGTGCGCAACTCTATCCTGTTGGTAGACTTCATCAACCAACAGCTAGAAGAAGGCATGTCGTTTGAGGAAGCGGTCATTCAGTCGGGAGCTGTACGTGCAAAACCGATTGTTTTAACCGCACTGGCGGCTATGGTTGGCGCACTGTTTATTCTGGATGACCCGATCTTTAACGGTCTGGCTATCGCGCTGATCTTCGGTTTAACCGTTTCAACGCTGCTGACTTTGATCGTCATTCCAGTGATGTACTACGCCTTTGCACCGAAGCGTATTAAAGATTTGGATCAAACTAAAGCAGTGGCTAAAACAATCTAACTTCTACTTCTTTTAGTTGTAGATTGTTGACCCTAAAGCGCAAAAAGCCATCTTATCGATGGCTTTTTGCTGTCTAGTGCATATTAAGAGTAGGTGCATTATGCACTGGCTAGCTCTTTTAAAGCCTGTAATTCATTCTGGCAGAGGTTAAAGTCGAGCATGTTATTGATGCGGCAATAAAACTCTTCAACTGTAAAGCCTTTGTACATAAAGTCGTTGGCACCGCACTTTAATATTTGTGCCGGAATCTGCTGGTCCATATGCCCAGAAATTCCCATCACGGGTAGCTGCATCGCACTGTAGCTTTTCCGAATTTGGCGAATCACTTCAAAGCCGCTCATTTTGGGTAATTGGTAATCCAATAGCACAATCGAAAGATCATTACGGCTGTTGATAATTTCTAATGCCTCCTCGCCTGTGTTCACAGTAATCACCGAGTAGTGGTGGCGAGAGAGTAGTACACGTAGGTAGGTGCAGTAAGTGGGAGAATCATCCACAACCAGCACTTGATGTTGCTTATTACAAAGTAAGCGCTTTACTAAGCTGACCACAGCATGTAGGCCGTCTGGGTCTTTAAAGAAGTAATCGACCACATCTTTAGACATGACTTTATGACGGGTCTCTTCATCAAGGGCGCTGGTTAAGGCGATAGCAGGTACATTGGACTCTAGGGCAATATCAAGCATTTCACCCTGTGGTGCGTCCTCTAACACTAGACCGCTGATAATTGCTAGGTATTGGTCGGGATTGTCATTTAAGAGTTGTGCGGCTTCACGACAGCTTCGCACGGAATCAACGCTAAGTTGTGCAATCTCTTTACGCAACGTATCTGCAAGCACATCGCGGAAAAAAACTGAGTTATCCACGACTAGAAGCTTCGCTCTTACAGTACTGGATAGGGTCGGCATTACAGCATCCTAGTCAAACCAAAAAGATCAGGGCTTACTCTCTTAAGCCCTTAACGCATTAAGTAGTATTTGAGTTTATATCATCAGTTTAAACAATTATTGCTCATAAATACTGTTTAAACGGAAACAAGTACAGGTTTTAAAAGGTCTTTAGCCAAGAAAGCCCACTGCTCTGGCCAAAACTCAACTGGTGACCGACCATTGCGAGAAAACTGTATAATACGACCTTCAATAATCGTGAGTAATAGTTGGGCTGTTGCAGATACAGGCATTAGGCTTTTCATCTGGTCGCGAATTTCTGCTTCACGCAAGACTTGCTTGAGTTGAGTTTCTAAACGCTCATAAAACTGAGAGACCCTAGCCCGTAAACGCTCAGACTCTCCCACTAAAGCTTCACCTGTCATAATACGGCAAAGGCCGGGGTTTTTGTCGGCAAAAGCCAGTACCAATGTCAGGATATGTTCACAGCGATAGATGGCCTGAGGTTCATCCTGCAAGATGCGATTGATACGACTGAATATCGTGTCTTCAATGAACTCAATCAGGCCCTCATACATTTTGGCTTTGTTGGCAAAATGGCGATATAAGGCTGCCTCAGATAAACCGACCTCTTTCGCTAATGATGAGGTGGTAATCCGACTTCCCGGATTATTCTCCAGCATTAGCACCAGCGCCTGTAAAATTTGATCCCGACGGGATACTTTTAGCTCTGTTTTCTTAGCAGCCTGTGTCATATTCTTTCCAAATTGCCAACGGGTGATCAGTTTTCCTGATTGGTGATCAGCGTACCGACACCTGCATCAGTAAATATTTCTAACAAGGTGGCATGTGGGACTCGGCCATCAATGATATGCGAGCTGATCACGCCATTTTTAACTGCGCTTAACGCACAATCAATTTTAGGCAGCATGCCACCATAGATGGTGCCATCTTCAATCAGGGCATCCACTTGTTCAGTGCTCAAGCCCGTTAAGATATCACCGTTCTTGTCTTGCAAACCTGCCACGTTGGTTAATAGCATCAGCTTTTCTGCTTTCAGCGCTTCTGCAATTTTTCCTGCGACTAAGTCTGCGTTGATATTGTAAGAGCGTCCCAGATCATCAACCCCAATCGGTGCAATTACCGGAATAAAGTCGCGGCTGACCAGCATATCCACAACATCGGTGCACACGTCGTCTACTTCACCTACATGACCGATATCAATGATTTCAGGTGCGGTCATTTCAGGGGTTTTATGGGTTACTTTCAGCTTTTTCGCTTTAATTAGGCCGCCATCTTTACCTGTTAAGCCCACCGCTTTACCACCGCTTTGGTTGATCAGGCTAACAATCTCTTTGTTCACCAAACCGCCCAATACCATCTCCACAACATCCATTGTGTCGTTATCGGTGACGCGCATGCCATTCACGAAGCGAGACTCAATTTTCAGCTTTTCAAGCAGCTCTCCAATTTGAGGACCACCACCGTGTACCACAACTGGATTGATACCCACTTCTTTCATCAACACGATATCACGGGCAAATGACGCTTTCAGATCTTCATCTGTCATCGCATTGCCGCCGTATTTGATAACGATGGTTTTACCTGAGAAACGCTGAATATAGGGCAGCGCTTCACTGAGAATTTTGACCACTTCTATAGCGCGTGCAGTATTTGTGCTCATAGTGTTCCTGCTAGCTCGTGAGAGTATCGGGTTAATTCAATGTTATTGTCGACCAGAGTGCCCAAAACCACCGGCACCGCGATCTGTTGCTTCAAAATCAGTCACAATGTTCAATTGGGCTTGCACAACGGGCACCAGTACATATTGTGCCAGACGTTCACCCGGTTCCAGCGTGAACGCGGTTTGCCCACGGTTCCAGCAAGAGATCATTAACTCCCCTTGGTAGTCAGAGTCAATTAAGCCCACCAAGTTACCTAATACAATACCGTGCTTATGACCTAACCCTGAACGAGGCAAGATAATACCAGCTAGTTTAGGATCTCCAATATGGATTGCTAAGCCTGTGCCAACTAAAACCGTTTGTCCTGGTTCAATAGTGATGGCCTCATCAATACAAGCGCGCAGATCCATACCAGCCGAACCTTCAGTGGCGTAGCTTGGTAAGGGCAGTTCAGTGCCAATTTTAGGGTTCAGAATTTTTACGTCTAAGATGCTCATCATTTTTCGCTGTGTTTAGAAACCTAGTTTGCGATTAGGCCGATAGGTTTAGGTCAAAGTCATTGTGATTAAGTTTGTGGTCAGTGCTATGCATTAAATCGCTTTATTTGCTTCAAATTGCTCAACAATACAATTGATTAGCTGGCTCGCTAGAGCCTGCTTGCTGGCCTGTTCTGGTTGATGGCGCTGTACGCCATTGTGAGAGCGCCAAAGCACCGTCACCGCGTTCTGATCGCTGTTAAAACCGATATCTGTGCGTGAGACGTCGTTAGCAATGATCATATCTAAGTTTTTACGCTGTAGCTTGTCTGCTGCATAAGCTTCTACCGCTTGTGTTTCTGCGGCAAATCCTACGGTAAACGGACGCTCAGGGTGTCTAGCAATTGTCGCCACAATATCGGGATTTTGTACTAAGCGTAAAACTAAGTCTGTTTCACCCTGTGCTTTTTTCATTTTCTGCTCAGCGACTTCTGCCATCCGATAGTCTGCTACTGCTGCTGCCGCAATAAAAATATCGGTTTGTGCAACTAAGGCTAAGCTTTGCTCAAGCATCTGTTCGGCACTTTGCACCCCGTAGTGCGTCACGCCCTCTGGTGCTTGTAACTGCACTGGGCCTGCAATCAGGTGTACTGTTGCACCTGCACTCAGTGCGGCCTCTGCCAAAGCAAAGCCCATTTTACCAGAGCTATGGTTACTGATGTAGCGTACAGGATCTAGAGCTTCCCGTGTTGGCCCTGCGGTAATTGTCACCACTTTACCTGCTAAGGGGAGTGTCTGGCTGATGACATGAGAGACTGTGGTCTTTACCGCTTGAATCTGTGCCATATTGGCAACTACTTGGCTATAAATTTGCTCAGGCTCTAACATGCGGCCAGGTCCAACATCGCCACAGGCTTGCTCGCCTTGAGCTGGGCCAATTATCTGAGCGCCATACTGTTGCAATAGCTCAAGATTGCGCTGTGTGGCGGGATGGCGCCACATGGCTTGATTCATGGCTGGGGCAATTAATAGCTTCGCCTCGCTGGCTAAGCACAAGGTGGTGAGAAGATCGTCGGCCATACCAGCAGCTAAACGTGCCATCAGATCTGCACTGGCTGGGGCGATTAAAATCATATCTGCCCACTTTGCCAGCTCAATATGACCCATACCTGCTTCGGCCTCTGGGTCAAGTAGGCTAGTGTGTACAGGATTTCCTGAAAGTGCTTGAAAGGTGAGCGGGGTGATAAAAGCCTGTGCTCCCTGCGTCATTACCACACGCACTTCTGCGCCAGCTTTGACCAACAAACGAGTGAGCTCGGCTGATTTGTAAGCAGCAATACCACCGCTTAAACCCAATAGCACCCGATAACCTTGCAGCATGAAGCACCCTCATGATATCTAAAATTACGTCTAGCAGCCCTGTCATAAAACAGGTGCTGAAAAAGGGCTACAAGATAGCATGAGCGCTGTTTTCAGGTAAGAAAAAATAAAGCTTTATTGGTCTTATGGCTGCTAGCAAAAAGACATAAACTGGTCTAAAAATGTAGAGCTGCCCACAGGAGTAGTGGGTTTTACTCAGACCGATAGGGAGATCATTGATGTCACTAAAAGACTGGCCAGCAGAAGATCGGCCAAGAGAGAAACTACTACAACAAGGTGCTCACAGCTTAACCGATGCTGAGCTTCTGGCAATTTTTTTACGCACGGGGGTTACAGGTAAAAACGCGGTAGAGTTAGCCCGAGATTTACTGCAAGGTTTTAATGGCCTTCGTCCTCTGTTAGAAGCAAATCTTGACCTGTTTTGTAGCCATCATGGTTTGGGGCCCGCAAAATATGTACAACTGCAAGCCGTTTTGGAAATGGGGCGGCGTCATCTGTTGGCACGATTGCAAACTGGTGAGGCGCTGACCAGTCCACAGTTGGCTCAGCAATATCTAGTGACACAATTGCGTCATCATGATCACGAGGTGTTTGCCTGCCTTTTCATGGATAATCAGCATCGAGTGCTCGCTTTTGAGCCTTTATTTCGCGGAACCATTGATAGCGCAAGCGTTTATCCTCGAGAAGTGGTAAAAAGGGCGCTGGCTCATAATGCGGCAGCTGTTATCTTCTCGCATAATCATCCCTCGGGAGTTGCCGAGCCCAGCTCAGCGGATGAACGCATCACCGAAAAATTGAAACAAGCACTGGCATTAATTGATGTTCGTGTGCTTGATCACTTTATAATTGGCAATGGTGAAACGGTTTCACTTGCCGAACGCGGCCTGATGTAGATAATGGCCGCCATTGATCTTAAAAACTCCGTTTTTATAGGTTTTTTAGGTCAAAAAACAGAAAAACATTGTCAGTGCGTGGGTCTTCTGATATAACGATGCGCCTTTAATTTACGGGTTGAAGCAGGGCATCGAATCCCCCGGCTGATTCCCCAGGTTTCTTAATTAAGACGCCTACGCTAGCGGCTGGAGGCTAGAAAATGTCCAAGGTTTGCCAGGTTACCGGGAAGCGTCCTGTGACCGGAAATAACGTATCACACGCTCAAAACAAAACGCGTCGTCGCTTTGTTCCTAATCTTCACACGCACCGCTTTTGGGTAGAAAGCGAGAAGCGTTTTGTGAAACTACGTGTATCTGCTAAAGGTATGCGTGTAATTGATAAGCAAGGTATCGAAAAGGTACTTGCTGACATTCAAGCTCGCGGCGTTAAGCTGTAAGCATTGAATTAAGGAGCAAATGAGATGCGTGATAAAATCAAGTTAGTATCATCTGCAGGTACTGGTCACTTCTATACCACTACCAAAAACAAACGTACTACACCAGACAAACTTGAATTCAAAAAGTTTGATCCTGTTGTACGTCAGCATGTGATGTATAAAGAAGCAAAAATCAAATAAGATTTTTGCTTTTGAAAGAACCCGGCTTGTCCGGGTTTTTTTATGCCTGCATAATATCCGACTATTCAAGTTGGATATAGTCGCACAGAGAGTCGCCATGCCTGAACTACCTGAAGTAGAAACCACCCGACGCGGCATCAGCCCGTACTGCGAACAACAACAGATCTGTGCGCTGACTGTGCGCCAAGCCCAACTGCGCTGGCCGATTCCCGCTGACTTGGAGCAAAAATTGTTAGGGCAATCTATTGAGCGCATTGAGCGCCGAGGCAAATATCTGCTGTTTATTCTACCCAATGGCACACTACTGGTTCACCTTGGTATGTCGGGCAGCTTGCGGGTGATGCTGGCAGCGGAACCTGCGGGCAAGCACGATCATGTGGATATTGTATTGGCCAGTGGTGCAACACTGCGTTATCACGACCCCCGTCGCTTTGGCGCAGTGCTCTGGACGAGCGAACCCATCTCACAGCATAAGCTGTTGGTTAAACTAGGCCCTGAGCCGCTCTCAGAGCGTTTTACCGCTGATTATCTACTCGAACGCTGCCGCAATCGTAGAACACCGATCAAAAGTTTCATCATGGACAGTCATGTGGTGGTAGGCGTGGGCAATATCTACGCTAACGAAGCCTTGTTTTTATCCGGTATACATCCTCAGCGTCTCGCAGGCACTTTATCCACATCAGAAGCGGAAGAGTTAGTGCTGCAAATTCGCCAAATTTTAGCCAAGGCCATTACTCAAGGCGGCACCACCTTACGCGACTTTGTCGGGGGGGACGGCAAACCCGGTTATTTCGCCCAACAACTGAACGTTTACGGTAAATCAGGTCAAAACTGCGTGCAGTGCTCAAATCAGCTGCAAGAGATCCGCCAGAACAATCGTAGCACTGTGTTTTGTCCACAGTGTCAGCCTTTAAACCTCACGCCATAAGGTCATACCATGTACGCCGCCATCAAACATATCCATCTACTCACTGTTGCCATTAGCTTAGGTCTGTTTTTACTGCGCAGTGTTTGGATGTTATTAGACTCGCCTCAACTACAAAAACGTTGGGTAAAAATTCTGCCGCATATAATTGATACCGCACTGCTTGTGAGCGCCCTTTCGCTGTGCGTGATCATTGGACAATACCCATTTGCAGAGGGCTGGTTGACTGCAAAAGTCTTGGGATTAGTGGCCTATATTGTTTTTGGCACCCTTGCCCTAAAACGCGGCAAAACCAAAACGATTCGAACGGCCGCCTTAGTTGCAGCGTTCATCAGTGTCGCTTACATTGTAGGTGCAGCGATTAAACACAGCCCCATGTCATGGTTAGGTTAATCCTGTTACGGACATCGAACCCATCAAGATAAGGTTTTTCAGCTATGCGTATCGCAGTGTTCAGCGCCCAACCCTACGACAAAGTCTACTTTGAGCAGGAAAATGCCCATCACCAGCAAACGCTAGTGTATTTTGAACAGCGCCTGAACCGCACTACGGCGACACTCTGTCAAAATTTTGATGCGGTCTGTGCCTTTGTGAATGATGAGCTGAATGCTGAAGTGCTCACTCAGCTGAAAAGCCAAGGGGTGCGCTATATCGCGCTACGCTGTGCAGGCTTCAATAATGTTGATCTTGCAGCGGCCAAAACCTTAAACCTGCCAGTGGTGCGTGTGCCTGCCTATTCACCCGAGTCGGTAGCTGAACATACCATTGCACTGATTATGACCCTGAATAGGAAAACACACCGTGCGTTTAACCGTGTGCGTGAGTGTAATTTTGCGCTGAATGGCCTACTAGGTTTTAACCTACACGGCAAAACCGTAGGTCTGATTGGTACAGGACAAATTGGTCTTGCTACTGCGAAGATTTTGAACGGCTTTGGCTGCAAGTTACTGGCACATGATCCCTATGAAAATGCCGATTTTATCGCTTTAGGCGGCCAGTATTGCGATTTAGCAACCTTATATCAGCAAGCTGACATCATCAGCTTACACTGTCCGCTCAGTGCCGAGAGCCATCACTTGATCAATGCCGAAGCGATTTCGCAGATGAAGCAGGGTGTGATGCTGATCAACACCAGCCGAGGCGGATTGGTGGACACCCATGCCTTAATTCAAGGTCTGAAAAGTCGAAAGATTAGCGCCCTTGGTTTAGATGTGTATGAGCAGGAAAGTCAGTTGTTCTTCCATGATCATTCAGGGGAGATTATTGATGATGAGTTGTTTGAGCGCCTGCTGTCGTTTCCCAATGTGTTGATCACAGGACACCAAGGCTTTTTTACAGAAGATGCGTTGACTCAGATTGCACTTACCACACTCAACAACCTTGACCAGCTTGAGCGCCAACAGACCTGTCCGAATGAACTTACGCAAAATATTTGAAAAAAGACTAATCAAGCAGTTTTGTAGATGAAAATAATTCTCAAAAACTCTTTACAGGCTTAATGAGAAGTATTATTATTTGCACATGCTTAGCGATAAGCATTAAACCAAAGATTTCAGGTTCAGGTTCCAGATATTAATGGTTTATCTCCTCATCAAGCTAATCACGGTCTTGCCCAGTGGATCCCCTTCCACTGGGCGTTTTTTTATCTATCAATGAACTCATCGTTTAAGATAAATAAGTTAAGGCAAGCGCTGAACCAGTGCGACCAGTAAGCGCCAAAACTCTTCTACGGATTGCAGCTCTACCCGCTCCTCTGGTGAGTGCGCGCCGCGAATCAGCGGGCCAAAGGAGATCATATCCAGTTGTGGATATTTTGCCCCGATGATGCCGCACTCTAACCCCGCATGAATCACTTTCACCTGAGCAGGTTCGCCCATCAGTTCGGTGTGACAAGCTTGGAAGTGGCGCAGCAGTTTGGATCGGCTGTTGGGTGTCCAGCCAGGGTATGCGCCATCAAAGCTGACATTGGCCCCGATCAGATGGAAACAACTGCGAATGCGCTCCGCCAAGGCTTGGGTCGCGCTGTCTTTTAATGAGCGTACCAGTAAGCAGCTTTGCAGCAGGCCGTTGGCTAGGAACACAATACCAAGGTTGTTAGAGGTTTCGACGACACCTGAAAAGCCGCTGTTACTCATCTGCTCTACGCCGCAGGGTACGGCATTCAGCACGTTAAGCAGTTTACGGGTATCCTCCATTGAAAGACCTTGTTCAGCCTGCGTGACTTGGCTGCTCAGTTGCAGAGGGTTGTCGGTTTCTGCAAGCTCTTGGTTAAACAAGGTGATACTGGCATTCAATGCACTTAAAGCGGTTTGATGCAGCTCGGTGGGTAAGCTGATGGTAGCCTGAGCTTCACGAGGAATGGCATTGCGTAGAGTGCCGCCATTGAAGCTGATCAGTTGAAAAGGCACTTGTTCTTGCAGACGAGTCAGGGCGCGCACCAATAGACGATTGGCGTTACCACGGCCTTTATCAATGTCTAAGCCTGAATGGCCACCTTTGAGCCCTGTGATCTGAAGGCTTAAAGCCTCTGGACTGAAGCTAGGGCTTAGGCTGAATTGGTGGTCAACATTCACATCAACGCCACCTGCACAGCCTACGTACACATCACCTCTGTCTTCAGAGTCTAAATTCAGCAGCCATTTGCCTTGCAACCAGTCGGCTTGTAGTTCTAATGCGCCGCGCATACTGCTCTCTTCTTCGATGGTGAGCAGTAATTCAATTGGCCCGTGTTCGATCTCATCACTGGCCAAAATTGCCAAGCCTGCCGCGACACCTAGGCCGTTGTCGGCACCTAAGGTGGTGTCTGTGGCCTGCAACCAACCCTCAACGATGCGGGTTTGAATCGGGTCAGTGATAAAGTTATGTGCGGAGTTTTGGTTGGCTTGCGGCACCATATCCACATGGCCTTGAATCACAATAGTCTGGCGCTGTTCACAGCCTTGAGTGGCAGGTTTGCGAATCAGTAAGTTGCCCGCTTTGTCTTGTTTGTATTCTAAACCTTCAGACTCGGCCCAAGCTTTTAGCTTTTGAATAATTTGGTGTTCATACTTAGAGGGTCTTGGCGTATCGGCCAGCAGCTTAAAAAATGACCACAGTGGCTGCGGTGATAGCTCTGTTAAATGATGGTTCAGTGTTGGCATACATCTACTCTCAAAGTCGTTCGGCGTTATTATCGCAGATTGTGCAAATAACGGTTTTCTAAATGTTGGCGGAAGTAGCTGGGGTTGAGTGCTTCTCCGCTGGCCTGCTGTACTAACTCGGGTGTGGTGAGAAAGCTGGCTTGCTGCCAAATATGTTGGTTTAACCATTGGCTGATTTGACCGAGATCCCCTTGGGCGATCTGGTTTTCTACCTGCGGCAGTTGCTGCTGAATGCAGTGGAACCATTGTGCCGCATACATCGCCCCTAGGGTATAGCTTGGAAAGTAACCAAAGCTACCATCGGTCCAGTGGATGTCTTGCATGCAGCCATCTTTATAATTGCCTGCGGTATTCAAGCCCAGATAACGCTGCATATTGGCTTGCCATAGGTCGGGAATATGTTCGACTTCAATCTGGCCTTCGATCAAAGCTTGTTCGATTTCGTAGCGTAACATGACGTGAGCGGGATAGGTCACCTCGTCGGCATCAACCCGAATCAAACCTGGCTCAACGCGGGTGTAAAGTTGGTAGAGGTTCTCTGGATCAAAGGCAGCCTGAGCGCCAAAGATGCGTGAGATTTCAGGTGCAAGGTGACTTAAAAAGCTGCGACTACGGGCGATCTGCATCTCAAAAAACAGGCTTTGGCTTTCGTGAATGCCCATTGAACGTGCTTCTGCTACGGGTTGCCCTAGCCAGTTTTTGGGCAGGTTTTGCTCATAACGGGCGTGTCCTGTTTCATGGATCACTCCCATTAAACTCTCAGCAAAGCTGTCGGTGTTATATCGGGTGGTCAAGCGTACATCTTCAGGCACGCCACCACAGAACGGGTGGCTGCTGACATCTAAACGCCCCGCGTCAAAGTCAAAGCCCAGCAACTGCATCGCATATTGTCCCAGTTGTTTTTGCTGCTCAATGCTGAACGGCCCTTGGGGTTGAGTAATGACTTGGCTTTTTTGCTGAGTTTGCACCTGTTGAATCAGGTCTGGCAGCCATTGGCGCAGATCGCCAAATACGCGATCAACTTCAGCACTACGCATACCCGGTTCATAGAGATCCATCAGCGCATCATAACGGGACAGTCCGGTTTGTTCTGCGCGTAAACTGGCTTCCTCTCGACTGAGTTGAACCACTTCTTTTAGATTTTTGGCAAAGCCTGCCCAGTCATTGTCGATCCGCTGTTGTCGCCAAGCGTGCTCACATTTGGCACCCGCTTTGCTCTGGGCTAAAACAAGGGATTCTGGCAATGCTTGGGCGTGAGTCAGCTGACGCTTGATCTCTCGCAGATTGGCCTGTTGCTCGTGGGTCAGTGTTTCCTGTTCAGCCGCATTTAACCAATCATAAACTTCGCTCGCAGTGCTGATGCGGTGGCAGAGTCCGCTGAGTTCAGCGATGGCATTGGCACGAGCATCGTTACCTTTAGCCGGCATCATGGTGGCCTGATCCCAGCCCGCAATACTGAGCAGATGACGATAATGGTGTAGTTGCTGGAAGCGTTCACTCAGTTGTTGATATGACATAAAACAGCACCTATTCAGTTTATTAAGAGGCGTTTATCGGAAATTTAAAATATAAGCGCAAAAAAATTGCATCAAGTCACAGATATTTACATCTAAGTATGGGATTCTAAACGGGTTGTTGTACAGACAGTGATCAAGTTTTGTGAGGCTTTTATAGCGTTATCCTATTCATCGCGGGGTTGCTTAAGGTGTTAAGAAGCAGTTTTTTGATCTTACTTTTATTACCCACTTTGGCTTGGTCTGCGGGGCGGCACGGCTATTTAGGGCTTCATGCAGGCTCATTAAATGCGACAGGGATAGAGGGGGATCAAGCGAATCCTGTGATTTTTAGTTTAGGCCAGCGTTTAAGCGCAAGATTTGCATTTCAGCTTGAGTACAGTGTTGCAGAAAGTTTTAAAAGCCAAGTGAGTAAGCAGGGTAAAACTGAAACTTGTTTAGTGGACTACAGCACGCAAGCAGCATATTTGGTATTGATTCAAAGTGCCAGTAGTTGGATCGATTACAGTGCTAAATTGGGTTATTTAAAGGCCGACTACAACTTTAAAAATGCCGACATCAGCAACCAAGCCAAAGAGGCGTTCAACAGCACCAACTTAAGTTACGGCTTGGGCTTAGTGTTAAAGCTGAATAATCGTATCGGTCTGATTGGTGAATACACCCAGCTGAGATCTGATGCCTATCATCTCTCCGCTGGGGTTGAACTGAGCTTCTGAACTTTATCCGCTTACGCTCAGTGTATCGCGTTATAGCGCGTCTAAGGCTTCGCTGAGTTTGGTCACACCGATTACCTCCATGCCCGCAATAGCCGCTTTGGGGGCGTTACCTTTAGGCACAATGGCTCGTTTGAAACCGTGCTTGGCCGCCTCTTTGATCCGTTCTTGACCACTGGGTACAGGGCGAATCTCACCGGATAAACCCACTTCGCCAAAAATTACCAAATCGTGAGGCAAAGGTTGATTGCGTAAGCTCGACACCACCGCCAATAACAGTGCCAAATCCGCACTGGTTTCCAGCACTTTAACGCCACCCACCACGTTCACAAAAACGTCTTGATCACCCGTAAATAAGCCACCATGACGATGCAGAACCGCCAGTAGCATGGCCAAACGGTTGCTGTCTAAACCGACACTGATCCGCCTTGGGTTGCTCATGTGGGATTCATCCACAAGCGCTTGAATCTCCACTAGCAAAGGGCGGGTGCCTTCCCATACCACCATCACCACACTGCCGGGGGCATCCTCTTGCTCACGGCTTAAAAAGATCGAACTGGGGTTTTTCACCTCTTTTAAACCGGTTTCCAGCATGGCAAACACGCCCAGCTCATTCACCGCACCAAAACGGTTTTTCTGGCCGCGCAGGGTACGAAAACGACTGTCGCTGTTGCCCTCTAACAGTAAAGAGGCATCAATCATGTGCTCCAACACTTTAGGCCCCGCCAAAGAACCATCTTTGGTGACATGCCCCACCAGCAGCAATACCGTGCCCGTTTGCTTGGCAAAACGGGTTAATGCCGCTGCACACTCGCGCACTTGGCTGACACTGCCGGGGGCAGATTGAATATCTTCAAGGTGTACCACTTGAATCGAATCTACCACCATTACCTTCGGTTTCATCTCTTCAGCGGTGGCAATAATCGCCTCAACACTGGTTTCCGTCAGTAGCTTTAAACCTTGTGTAGGCAAGTTAAGGCGCTTGGCACGCATCGCCACCTGCTGTAATGACTCCTCCCCCGTGATATACAAAGCAGGCAACACTTGCGACAACTGACATAACGTCTGTAGCAGTAAGGTCGACTTACCCGCCCCCGGATGACCACCAATCAGAATCGCCGAGCCGGGCACCATACCGCCCCCTAAGACTCGATCAAACTCACCAATGGTGCTGCTAAAGCGCGGCAACTCTTGCAGATTAATCTCAGACAAGTCCTGCAACTGCCCCGCGGCAGACCCCGCATAACCACTGCGGGCAGCGCTGTTACTACTGCTACGAGACGCCGTACCTAAACGCACCTCTTGCACCGTATTCCACTGACCGCACTGGTTACATTGACCTTGCCACTTTTGATAATCTGCCCCGCAATCAATGCAGACAAATCCGGTTTTTGCTTTTGCCATGAAGATGCCTTTTTAAAAGCTTTTGCAACTGAGTTATGGGTAAATATACAGTATATTGGGGTTTTGTAGTAAAGATTACCAATTAATCAGGCTATCCGGCAATTTGGTACAAATAAGCTTTCTGAGGTGCAGGCACGAACCTTTAAGCGTCGTCTGCTCGGTTATGTGCTGACGTACAAGAGGCCATGAAATAATCTCCAACAGATTGATGGAGATTTAAGTGTGAGTGGCGTTTCGGAGTTTATACCCGCTCCGTTTGAGTAGTTTCAAAGAACTCATTCCAACCTGCTTTTGTTCTCATAGAAATGTTTTTGTCTTGAACAAAGCTTGCGACATTCTTTATTACTGTTGAGCACTCTTCATCACTAAGAAGAGAGAAAACAGACAAACAAAAGCTTTTATAATCAATAAAATCGAAACGTTTTCCCTTGTATTGAAAGCTGCCATCAGCGAGATTCAGATCCTTAGTATCAAGGTCCATTCGGCATATAAATGTAACCGGAAGATTTAAATGCCCAGTTGATTGCAATGCATCCAAACTATCATCGAGTCGCTTTAGAGAAACAGGTTTTACCGTGATCTCATAAAGGGTTATTGGTTTTCCGTCAGTTTCTAGCCAGATATCTGCTGGTTTTTTTGAGGTTGTATTCGTACCAAATGCGCTTTCCCCACCGCCTATCACCTCAGTCTCTGATGTACGAAACAAACCGGATAAAAGCTGGGAAACAAGATACTGAGGCAAATTACCTGACTCAGGATATTTGAGAGTAAAGCCTACAAGTCGATTCCCAACTGTTTGATTTGAATGCTCTGATGATTCAATTTCTGCAAGCTGAAAGCCCGTTATTGTTTGTGAGTATGCCCATAAACGAAAAAAGAAATAATCAATTAACCTCGCTCTTTTGTTTTGCTTAGAACTCATTACCAAGCGCAAATAGTTTACAGCAGCCAAAGCTGCTGTTTGTGGCCTTCTTCCTTGTGCCCAATCTTCGTTAAGTTGGTTCGTATTCTTTGCTACATTTAGCGGGTCGGATTTCCCACATGGAATGCCATTTTCTTGTAATGCATACCATATGCCAGATTCAAAAATCGGTCTTGGATTGCAGCCATAAAAATTATTTAAAGGATCATAATTCTCATTAAGATGTAAGCCCGTCAATGCAGTTACTACAACACCACGAAAACCTTTGGCATTCACCTCAATTAAATCAGTTAGCAACTGATGGACATTAGAGCCAGACTTAAACTCTGGGAAATCCGCTTCACTTTTTGTCTTTGCAACACCTAGCCTTGTATTAACATAGTACTGGCCCGATGTATTTCGTTCAGTGATACTAGTCATGCTGAACCCCTGTGAACTCTCTTACGATAGTTTGGAGTCTCAGATTTTCTTTTATGCGAAGTGCGTTAAGAATCTGAGAAAACTCAAGAACATCCAAACGTCTTTCAAATTTTTCGATTTTAGATATATCAGATTGATTTAGACCCACCTGCTCCGCTAGCTCTCCTTGGGATACATTTAGCCTTATTCTCTCTTGAGTGAGTTCTTGCACCAAAGCTTGGTATTTACTGTTGTGGATAGTTTTGCCCATATATCTGATCATTCAGAAGCTTGTAAATAAGCAGCATGATGCTATGATTAATAAATTATTCGAAATTGGAATAATTTAATGAAAGCTATTTCTTTATTTAGTGGTGCTGGTGGCATGGATGTTGGTTTCAAAGATGCCGGCTTTAACGTAGTTGCAGCTAATGAAATGGATAAGCACGCATGTGAGACGTTTAAGGCTAATCACCCAAATTGCAAGTTAATCGAAGGCGATATAGATATCTGTGGTGAAGAATTATTCTCCTTGAAAGATATTGATCTAGTTTTTGGAGGTCCTCCATGTCAGGGCTTTTCTGTTGCAGGAAAAATGGATCCAGACGACCCAAGAAGTAAACTAATTTTTAGTTTTTGCAGTGTTGTTGAGAGGGTGAAACCGAAAGCTTTTGTAATGGAAAATGTGAAGGCTCTAGGTTCACTTTCAAAATTTGAAGATGTAAGGACAGAGCTTTTGTCGCGATTTCAAAAAGCTGGTTATGTGACAACCATTCATATTTTAAATTCTAAAGACTTTGGCGTGCCGCAGGCCCGCGAAAGGGTTTTCTTTATTGGTGTTAGAAATGAAAAAAAAGCAGTCCATAAAGCTAATTTTAGAAAGTACCTGAAAACAGCACCAACCCTAAGAGAGGTGCTAATACCTCTTGGCAAACCCGGCACTGAACGTAACGACCGCATTTGTAATGCAAAAATAACTTTGGCTGCAAAGCCTATACTTAGAAAATCTCCTTATGCGGGAATGCTGTTTAATGGTCAAGGACGTCCATTAAATCCAGATGGCTGGGCAAGCACACTACCTGCCAGCATGGGAGGAAATCGTACTCCTATAATTGATGACAGGCATCTTTACCAAGGTGGCAACTCTTGGGTTGAAGAATACCATCGAAATCTACTAAAGGGGTGTAAGCCTCAAGGTATGCATGAAGCCCCATCCTATCTAAGAAGGCTAACTATTAATGAGGCTGCTTTGCTGCAAACGTTTCCAGAGGAATACATTTGGTGCGGACCTAATAGCAAAGTATATTCTCAAATAGGCAATGCTGTTCCTTGCGAGCTAGCAAAAGTAGTAGCCAGCTGTTTGATGGATATATTATCTGGTGTTACTCTTTCAGAAAAAGAACATGTTGAAGAGGGTGAAAACATGGAGTTGGCTTTTGTGTGACGTAGAAATATAGCTATATAAGCGGTTATACAAATGGCAAAGTTATGGCTATAACCGTTTGTGGAGCAGCCGCAGGACTCTAGGAAATTTGCTTTTTAATGCAATGTTTTCCCTGTCAACCTGTGGCTTATCTACAAGCTATTTTCTAGCCTATTCCACGACTAAGTCACTCGTTTTGTTCACTGATAAGGCTATCTTTTACCTCCTTTATGCTGTACTGGCAATAGTCGCTCCTCAGGAGTTCTCTAACTCATACACGCTTAACTTGACCGTCACTCAGCTCTGCAGCATCGACTCTACCGAATCCGCTTTATGTCCCTTCCCTTCAACAAGCTCTTGAATCGCTGATGCAGTTGTTGCGTTAGGCTGTGGTGTTCGCAGTTCAAAAGGGATTCCACCGTGGTTGATCACCGCTTTAGCAAATAGCTTCAGCGCTTGTGATGTGCTCAAACCCAGTTCATCGCACACATTGGTAAAAGCCACTTTTGTGTCGTGGTCGATACGTGTGCTTAGCATTTCTGTTCTCATAAATAGCACCTTTGTGCATACAACGTATTACATCGTTAGACACGAGTATAGGAGAGCCTTGGTCTGTGCTCAATAGAGGCTGTGGATAAGCTGGCGAGTTAAAGCTCCGTTCGCATAACTTTTACGTCAACTGTTGCAGTGCACAGGGTTCTGTATAATGCTCTGGCAGGGATTTTTTCTAATAATAATGGCTGGATAATGTAAGAGGCTCCTATGAAGCGCGAGACTATAGCGTTACACCACGGTTACACCGCTGATAATCAGAAGTCGGTTGCGGTACCGATTCACCAAACCACGTCGTTTTCTTTTGACGATGCACAACACGCGGCAGATCTGTTTGACCTGAAGGTACAGGGCAACATCTATTCGCGCATTATGAACCCCACTTGCGATGTGTTAGAGCAACGTGTGGCGGCGCTTGAAGGCGGTTTGGCAGCGCTGGCGGTCAGTTCAGGTATGGCGGCAATTACCTACGCGATTCAAACGATTGCTTCTACAGGCGATAACATTGTTTCAATCAGCGAGCTTTATGGCGGTACTTACAACCTATTCGCCCATACGCTGCCGCGCCAAGGTATTGAAGTGCGTTTTGCAGATAAAGATGATTTCGCCAAAATTGAAAGCCTGATTGATGCCAATACCCGTGCGGTGTATTGCGAGTCTATCGGCAACCCATCGGGTAGTGTGGTGAATATTCCGAAACTGGCCGAAATTGCTCACAAGCATGGCGTGCCTGTGATTGTGGATAACACGGTGCCAACACCATTTTTATGCCGTCCAATCGAGCTGGGTGCGGATATTGTGGTGCATTCTGCGACTAAATATATCGGTGGTCATGGTACAACCATCGGCGGTGTGATTGTGGACTCGGGTAAATTCCCTTGGGCAGATCATGCCGATCGTTTCCCTCTGTTGAATGAGCCAGATGTGTCTTATCACGGTGTCAGCTATACCCGTGATGTGGGTGCGGCTGCTTTCATCGCCCGTGCGCGTGTGGTGCCATTACGTAATATGGGTGCGGCACTGTCGGCTCAGAGTGCGTGGAACTTGTTGCAAGGTTTGGAAACGCTGTCATTGCGTGTTGAGCGTATTTGCGAAAACACGCAAAAAGTTGCGGAGTTCCTAAAAGGCCATGAGCAAGTCAGTTGGGTGAAATATGCAGGTTTACCTGAGCATAAAGATCACGCGTTGGCGCAAGAGTTTATGGGTGGCAAAGCCTCAGGTATTTTGAGCTTTGGTATCAAGGGTGGCCGCGAGGCGGGTGCGAAGTTCTACGATGCGCTGCAATTGATCCTACGTTTGGTGAACATTGGTGATGCCAAAAGCTGTGCGGCTATTCCGGCTGCAACCACTCACCGCCAGTTGAATGATGAAGAATTACTTGCGGCGGGCGTGTCTGCGGACATGGTGCGTTTGTCGATTGGTATTGAACATATTGATGATCTTTTGGCCGATTTAGACCAAGCACTATCTACTACTAAGTAGGTTGAATGTGCCGCGATCATCGGCAAAAAAGCAGTTAAAATTGTTGTTTTGCTCGGCGTTCTGAGTTACTTTTTAACTCGGTTTTCTGGGCGATTGCCTTAAAAAACAGGAGCCTTGTGCTCCTGTTTTTGTCTCTGGTAAGCCTCCCGTATAGCTTGTCCTTTTTGATTTGAATCTTCTGTTTAGACTGTATGGTCACTAATTGTTCTTGTGAATCAGTCTTCGCTTAATTACTGTATTTGTCATACAAATAAACCAATAAATAAACAGAGGTTTTCCCATGTCGCAATTTCTAAGCCGCTTTCCTGTGCCAGAAACCATTGATGATCTTCCTGAAGACCTTAAGCAGCGTATTTTGGCTGTGCAGGAGAAGGCAGGTTTTATCCCGAATGTGTTTTTGATGTTGGCGCACCGTCCGCTAGAGGCGCGTGCTTTTTTCGATTACCACGATGCGTTGATGGAGCGTGAGTCTGATACGCTGACACCTTCTGAGAAAGAGATGATTGTGGTGACAACCAGCGCCCGAAACCAGTGTTTGTACTGTGTTGTTGCACATGGTGCCATATTACGTATTTACAGTAAAAAGCCTACAATTGCTGACCAAGTAGCGGTAAACCACAAAACCGCACAGATCAGTGAGCGTGAGCGTGTGATGCTAGATTTTGCGCTTTATATCTCACAAGAAACGGGCGAGTTGAACGCGGATTGGGAGCAGAAGCTTGCAGCGCAAGGCTTTACTCAAGATGATATTTGGGATATTGGTTCGATCAGTGCATTCTTCGGTTTGTCTAATCGTTTGGTGAGCTTAACCAATACACCACCGAATGATGAGTTTTATCTGATGGGGCGTTTACCAAGAGATAAAAAATAAGCTCAATTTCCTATTAATTACACTTTATTACGGTTTGTATCGTAATAAAGTGTAGTGTCAGGTCAGCCTGCTTGTGTTGTTGAATGTGGCATAGAAAGCGTCTGTCTGGCTTAGCGCTACTTTTGCGCAGTTATTTATAGTCAAACCCTGCTAAAATTCAGCTTCTTATTGGTCTACTCTGAGTTGCTGCATCTATATGTCTTTTATCTCCCTTGGTCTTTCCGAATCTCTGTTAATGGCGCTGGCTGAGCTTGGCTATGAGCAGCCTACTGAAATTCAACACAAAACGATTCCAGCGGTTTTACAAGGACGTGACTTGTTAGCTGCGGCAGAGACAGGCTCAGGGAAAACTGCGGGCTTTATGTTACCAATGTTGCAGCAGTTGATAGCGTTGTCACCTGCTACAGCCAATCAAGCAACAATGTTGGTCTTGGTGCCGACTCGAGAGCTGGCGCTACAAGTTGAGCAAGCCGTTCGTCAATATGGTCGATTCTTCCCTCGACAATTGAAAACCTTAGCGGTGTATGGCGGCGTGTCTGTTAACGTTCAAATGCAGGCCCTGCGTTCAGGTTGCGATATTGTTGTGGCGACACCGGGTCGTTTGCTGGATCTGCTGGCGCGTAACGCCCTTAATCTGAGGGCTGTGAAAAGTTTGGTGCTGGATGAAGCGGATCGTATGTTGGATCTAGGCTTTTCTGAAGAGCTGAATCAGCTGCTAGCGCTATTACCGAAAAAGCGTCAGAACTTGCTGTTTTCAGCAACTTTCCCAGAAGAGGTGCAGTCGCTTATAGATCAGTTGCTGGTAGACCCCGTGCGTATTGAGCTTGAGCAGGACAGTCATATTCCAGAGCAACTCACACAGCGCGCTATTGAGGTGGATCATGAACAGCGTACGGCTCTGCTGAAGCATCTCTTGCTTGAAACCTCTGGGGCGCAGTTTTTAGTTTTTGTTGCCAGCAAGCGCACGGCTAATAATGTGGTCTTGAAGCTGGAGCGTGCGGGTTTTTCCGCACAAGCCTTGCATGGTGATCTGGCGCAAACTGATCGTAACAATGCCTTAGCAGAGTTCAAGGCGGGATTATGTCGTGTGCTGGTTGCAACGGATTTGGCGGCGCGTGGTATCGACATTCCTTTGCTGCCGTATGTGGTGAACTATGATCTGCCGCGTTCACCTGCGGATTATGTTCACCGCATTGGCCGTACAGCGCGGGCGGGTGTGGCGGGTGTGGCGTTCTCTTTTATTGATCATGAAAGCGATGCGCACTTTAAACTGATTGAAAAGCGTAATGCTTTGAATGTGCCTAGAGAGCAGATCAAAGGCTTTGAGCGTAACCCTAATATTGAAGTGGCTGGGCCGAAAACTAAGGGGCAGGCTCCAGTAAAAGGCAAGCGCAAGAGCAAAAAGGATAAGTTACGAGAAGCTGCGGCGGCTGCCACACCTGTGAATCAATCAATTTGGAATAAAAAGGCCAATTAAGCGGTGATTAAAAAACTGAGTCTAGAGGCTCAGTTTTGCCATCAGGCCAACCACAAAAAGCATCAGTAGCATGGTGGACAGCATCCAGAAGCTGAATAGGCGGTCAGAGCGTCGGCCAAGAGTGTCGATTCTTGTGCTGAGTTTGCCTGCGCGCTCGTTTAACTGGCTGCTTTGTTCGGAGCGTAACTCATCTAAGCTCTGGCGCAGGCGCTTTTGTTTATCGCTCAGCTCTGTTACCAGCTCTTTTAAGTGCCGATTTTCCTCTTCTAAGCGTACTAAGCGCTCTCGGGTTTCCAGCTGAATATTGAGGCCGAACAGTTCTTGTTCAGCCAAACGAGGGTGGGAGTGTGTGCCGCTGTCTTTTTTAGAGTCAGCAGTTGCATTTGAAGCTTCCATTTCGATCTCCTTTGCCTGTTTGGCTGAAGTTGGCGTGCTATCGGTGGTAGCGCGCACTCAGTTCATGAACGGCATCCACAAAAACTTTGGCATGTTCAGGATCTGCAAACTGGTTAATACCATGACCTAGGTTGAAAACATGGCCTGAACCGTAACCGTAGCTGTCTAAAATACGCGCTACTTCGGCTTTGATGCCCGCTGGCGAGCCAAATAGTACGTTCGGATCCATATTGCCTTGCAGTGCCACACGGCCTTTTGTGCGTGCTCTTACTGAGCCTAGCTCGGTTGTCCAATCTAAGCCAACCGCATCTGCGCCTGCCGCTGCAATATGCTCAATCCACTGACCGCCATTTTTAGTGAACAGAATCACTGGAATCTTACGGCCTTCATGTTCACGAATTAAACCGTGGACAATCTGCTCCATATACTTCAGCGAGAACTCTAAGTATGCCGGAGTGCTCAGTGCGCCACCCCAAGTGTCAAAGATCTGTACCGCTTGAGCGCCTGCACGAATTTGTGCGTTCAGGTAGCTGGTTACAGATTCTGCTAGTTTCTCTAGCAGTTGGTGCAAGGTGTCTGGCTGTCCGTACAACATGCCTTTGATATGACGAAACTCTTTGCTTGAGCCGCCTTCCACCATATAGGTCGCCAGTGTCCAAGGGCTGCCAGAAAAGCCGATCAGTGGCACACGGCCATTCAGTTCATGACGAATGGTTTTTACGGCATTCATCACATAACCTAAATCACGCTCTGGATCTGGAATAGGCAAGGCGTCAACATCGGCTTGTGTGCGCACAGTTTTTTTGAACTTAGGGCCTTCGCCCTCTTCAAAATATAAGCCTAGGTTCATGGCATCTGGAATGGTCAGAATGTCAGAGAACAGAATCGCGGCGTCTAAATCAAAACGCTCTAAAGGCTGAATGGTCACTTCGCAGGCCAAATCAGGGTTCATGCAAAGATCCATAAAGCTACCCGCTTGGGCGCGGGTGGCTTTGTATTCTGGTAGGTAACGACCTGCTTGGCGCATCATCCAAACAGGGGTGACATCAACAGGTTGGCGAAGTAAAGCGCGTAGAAAACGATCGTTTTTAAGTTCTGTCATGATTCAATAAACCGCAGTTTTCGGGTTTGAGAAGACTATAAAGGTCGGCTAATTTGCCCATATTGTACCTGAGACAGCCTGACTCACTAGCATAAAAGTCAAACTATTCATTCAGAGTGAATAGTTTTTTTACTCTCAAACAAGCATTTAGCAGGTGCTAACAGATGACATTATGGTCTTGGCTGCTAGAATGTCCGACTCTTTATATCGGGTTAAGACAGAGGTGAGCCGTGTCTGTGAACTTTATTGCAACATCTCGACTGCCAACGCCGTGGGGCGTGTTTAACATGCACGGCTTTGAAGAGTTAGAGACGGGCAAAGACCATGTGGCCTTATCAATGGGTGATATTGCCAATGGTGAGCCTGTATTGGCGCGGGTGCACTCAGAATGTTTAACAGGGGATGCGCTGTTCAGCTTGCGTTGTGATTGTGGTTATCAACTACAAGAAGCGTTAAAACGTATTGCCGCAGAGGGTCGCGGAGTTTTGCTGTACTTACGCCAAGAGGGGCGCGGTATTGGCCTGTTGAATAAGGTCAAGGCTTACGCGCTGCAAGATGCTGGTGCTGATACGGTTGAGGCGAACGAAGCTTTAGGCTTTGGTGCCGATATGCGAGAGTACAGCATGTGCCAACCGATGCTGGCACATATTGGTGTGCAATCGGTACGTTTAATGACCAATAATCCGCGTAAAGTGGATGCTTTAACTCAGTTTGGCGTAACGGTGGTCTCCCGTGAACCCATCCAAACGGGCATGAATCCACATAATGAAAACTATCTGGCGACTAAGGCGGGTAAGTTAGGACATATGATGGACTTAGACGCTTTCACGCAAGCTTCAGATGTTGAGATTGAGCGCACTAAGTAAAAAAAATTTGGGGCAGGCTAATATTAGCCTGCAAGTTTTTTCAGGTAAGCCTCAATACTGTTTTCAATACCCTGTGCGTTTAGGCCGCATTCAGCCAGCAGTTCGTTATGGCTGCCTTGGTCAACCCAGCGGTCTGGTAAGCCCAAGTTGAGCACGGGTTTAACAACGGCTTCTTGCATCAGTAGTTCGTTGATCCCGCTGCCTGCACCGCCTGCGACCACGTTCTCTTCGATTGTGACCAATACATCGTAGTCTTGTGCTGCCTGAATAATGGCGTTGCGATCCAACGGTTTTACAAAGCGCATATTCAGCAGGCCGTAGCCTTTACGCTCCGCCACTTTTTCTGCTGGTGTGACCATTGAGCCAAAGGCCATCAGCATCACCTTTTGGCCCGTTTGGCGCAGTTCAGCTTGGCCGATGGGTAAGGCTTGCATCTGTTCCTCAATGGCTTTGCCACACCCTGCGCCCCTTGGGTAGCGTACCGCAGCAGGCCCTTGATGTTGGTAACCCGTATACAGCATCTGGCGGGCTTCATTTTCATCCGCAGGGGTCATGACCAGCATATTGGGTACGCAGCGTAGGTAGCTTAAATCAAGCGTCCCATGATGAGTTGGGCCATCTTCACCCACTAAGCCCGCTCGGTCGATGGCAAACAAAACGTCCAAATTTTGCACTGCCACATCATGCACCAATTGGTCATAGCCACGTTGCAAAAAGGTGGAGTAGATCGCCACTACAGGTTTTAAGCCATCACAGGCCATACCTGCGGCCAGTGTTACCGCATGTTGTTCTGCAATTGCAACGTCAAAGTAGCGATTAGGATAGTCTTTAGAGAACTGTATTAAATCAGACCCCTCACGCATGGCAGGGGTGATCCCCATCAGGCGCTCGTCTGCTGCAGCCATATCGCATAGCCATTGCCCAAAGACATTGGAGTATTTAGGCTTGGGGCGCTGATCGGTGTGAGTTTTGTGTTCTTTTTCCAGCTTGGTAATGGCGTGATAACCAATCGGGTCAGCCTCTGCGGGTGCAAAGCGCTTACCTTTCTTAGTGATCACATGTAGAAACTGTGGGCCGCTCAGGTCTTTGATATTGTTGAGCGTGTTCACTAACGAGTGAATATCATGACCGTCGATGGGGCCGATATAGTGAAAGCCCATCTCTTCAAAGAGTGTGCTGGGAGACACCATGCCTTTGAAGTGTTCCTCTGTTTTACGCGCCAGTTCCCAAGCTTTCGGCAGTTTGGACAGTACCTTTTTACTGCCTTCACGCATGCGGGTGTAGGCTTTGCTGGACAGCACTTTGGCTAAGTAAGTGGCAAAGCCGCCTACGTTCTCAGAGATCGACATTTCGTTGTCGTTCAAAATCACCAGTAGATTGGCATCCACGTGTGCTGCATGGGCCAGTGCCTCAAAAGCCATGCCTGCGGTCATAGAGCCATCACCAATGATAGCCGCCACATGGCGTGGTTGTTGGCTTTCACGCGCGGCAATTGCCATGCCTAAGGCTGCACTGATAGAGGTGCTTGAGTGTCCGACGCCAAAAGTATCGAACTCAGACTCTTCCCGTTTAGGAAATGCCGCCACGCCATTGTATTGACGAACCGTGAGCATCTGCTCTCGGCGACCTGTTAGAATTTTGTGAGGATAAGCCTGATGGCCTACATCCCAAACCAAGCGATCATCAGGTGTATTAAAAGCATAATGCAGTGCCACAGTCAGCTCGACCACGCCTAGCCCTGCGCCAAAGTGTCCGCCTGTTTGCCCAACGCTATACAATAGATACTCGCGCAGTTCATTGGCCAGTTGAGGCAGTTGCTGCTCTTCTAGCTCTCGAAGGTCTGCCGGCGTGTTGACCTGATCCAACAAAGGTGTCGTTGGGCGGGAGGTCGGTATCTCTTGAAATAGCTTATAATCGGACATCGTCGGTACTTATTAAGTTGAGCAGCTAGTGGTTGCGCTGAATAGTGTAACGGGCTAAGGCTCGAAGCAAATCAGCTTCAGCACCGAAGTGCTCAAGGGCGGATAGTGCGGTGGAGACTAAATCCTGAGCTTTTTGCTTGGCTTCTGCAAGCCCCAGTAACGCAGGGTAAGTCGGCTTGTTAAGTAACTGATCAGCCCCTTGTTGTTTGCCAAGGGTTTCGGTATCACTCTCAATGTCAAGAATATCATCTTGCACCTGAAAGGCTAAACCTATTGCAGCGGCATAAGCGGTTAATGCTTTAAGCTGTACGTCACTGGCTTGAGCCGCAATAGCCCCCATACGTACGCTTGCAATGATCAATGCGCCTGTTTTATGACGGTGCATATTTTCCAGTGCGGCTAAATCAAGCTGTTTGCCCACAGAGGCTAGGTCAATCATTTGACCTGCCACCATACCTTGGCCGCCACTGGCTTTTGCCAGCTCCTTTAATAGTGCGAGCTGCTGAGCGGGGGTGACCAAACTTTCACTGCCCAATAATACCTCAAAGGCCGCTGTCTGTAGTGCATCGCCTGCTAAAATAGCCGTCGCCTCATCAAACTGAATATGGCAAGTGGGCTTACCTCGACGTAGATCATCATCGTCCATCGCAGGCAGGTCATCGTGAATCAAAGAGTAAGTGTGGATCAGCTCCACAGCGACAGCAGCAGTATCGCAAGCAGTTAAAGGTGCTTGTAGGGCTTGTCCTGCGGCATAGACTAGTATTGGGCGCATTCGCTTGCCACCATTAAAAACACTATAACGCATGGCTGCGCTGAGCTGTTCTGAGGTGGTTTTGAGCTGATTAAGGGCAAGATCCAGTTGTTGATCAGTGCGTTGAATCAATGGTTGGAAAAGATCTTTGCTGGTCACGTTTAGAGTTCAGTCCGTCAGAGAGTGGGGAGTTACGTCAACTTGTGTCAGTTGGCCGTTGTTTTCCATAAGTTTGCTGACTTTTTGTTCGGCATTTTGCAGTTTGCTCTGGCAATCTCGAATCAATCTAATGCCTGTTTCAAAAGCTTGTAGAGAATCTTCTAAAGAAAGATCACCTGCTTCGAGCTGAATAACGAGCTGTTCTAGCTCGGTCATTTTACCTGCGAAGTCTTTTGCTTTTGTATTGACCATAAAATCACCGTAAATAAACCGACGAAACTTACCGGAGAACAATGTTTCATTCAATAGCCAAATCAGCTTATCTTGCAGTTAATGGAATAAAATTCTTTTAAATCATGGGGTTATTAGTATGTAATGTTTTTTTATGTAACAGAATAAAAAAACATTAAGTTTGATATAAGATCAATGGCATCAAAAGTCGCGTATAAAAGCCATTCAACCCTAGAGGAAAAGCCGTTATCATAAGGCCTAGTGAAAAAATATAAAGTTTGTCTAAACTTAGCCAGATATACGTCAACAGGATGTTTTATGCTGGCTGGCTCGTATTATCAGGCCGTATTTTTTAGTCTTTTGTAACCAAGGAGCTCAAAGAGTGGATATAGCAACCCTACTTGGTATTGTCGGTTCGCTAGCTATTGTTGCCATGGCGATGGTTTTGGGGGGAGATCCATTAATCTTCATAAACCCACCCTCATTATTGATTGTTATTGGTGGATCGCTTTTTGTGGTGCTGTCTAAGTTTAGCCTGAAGCAGTTTTTGGGTGCGGTAAAAGTCGCAGCTAAAGCCTTTATGTTTAAACTAGAGTCTGCTGAAGAGATCATTGGTGTATTAGTTGATGTTGCACAGGTTGCCCGTAAAGGCGGATTGTTGGCACTCGAAGAAAAGGAAGTGGATAACAAGTTTCTGAAGAATGGTATGCAGCTCTTGGTTGATGGTCAAGATCGAGAGGTCGTACGTACCATGCTCAGCAAAGACCGTGTGATGACCCTTGAGCGCCATAAGTGGGGCGCTAAAGTGTTCAGTGCCATTGGTGATGTTGGCCCTGCGATGGGGATGATTGGTACGCTTATCGGCTTAGTTCAGATGTTGGCCAATATGTCTGATCCTAAGGCGATTGGTCCTGCGATGGCGGTTGCACTTTTGACTACGCTTTATGGTGCGATGTTGGCGACGATGATATGTTTGCCGATTGCTGACAAGCTTAATTTGCGTATGACGGAAGAAGCGCAGATTCAGTCCATTATTATTGATGCGCTCTTGGCAATTCAGGCGGGCCAGAACCCTCGGGTGATTGAAGACATGTTACGCACTTATCTGCCATCAGGCACAAGGGATGATGCGAACTTTGAGCAACCAACCGCTTAAAGCACAGGATTAACGGAATCAAGCTATGAGTGATGAAGTAGAAGAGTGCGAATGCCCCGCAGGTATACCTGCTTGGGTAATGACCTTTGCTGACTTAATGTCGCTATTGATGTGCTTTTTCGTATTGTTGCTGTCATTTGCGGAGATGGATGTCACTAAGTTTAAGCGTTTGGCGGGTGAGATGAGAAACGCCTACGGGGTGCAACGGCAGATTCAAGCCAATGATGTTCCCATGGGTACTAGTGTGATTATGGAGAATTATACTCCTGGTAAGCCAGAGCCTAATCCGCTAGAAATCATTCAGCAGAAAACAACGGAGCAGGATCCCAACTTACGTACAGAAAGTGTGCAAACGGTGACGGATCAAGAAACGCAAACGCAGGCAGATGCAGAAGCGATTGCGCGAATTCTGAAGGAAGAGATTGAAGAGGGCAAAATTCAAGTCGAAAGCCGTCGTCGTAACATCATTATTCGGGTTGAAGAGAAAGGCTCTTTCTCTCCGGGTAGTGCGGTGCTTTCAGAGCAATTTGAATTGGTTATGGACAAGATTCGTCAGGCGCTGGCTGCAACTCCTGGGCAGATCACGATTGAAGGGCATACGGATGATATTCCTATTGCCACAGAACGCTTCCGTTCAAACTGGGATCTGTCCTCTGCTCGTGCCTCTTCTGTGGCCTATGAGTTAGAGCTTGATAACTTGATTGAAACTAAGCGCATGAAGGTGATTGGCTATGCTGACACCAAAGGCTTGGTGCCTAACGACAGTCGTGAAAACAGAGCAAAAAATCGCCGTGTTGAGATTGTAGTTGATCAGGGTGCGAGCGAAGATGCAGGCGCGATCAGTTTCTTAAATGAACAAAATGAAGAAGCTAAGCAGCAGGGAAGTGAAATTAATATGGAGATTGAAGAGCGGGTCTTTGAGCTAAAACCTAACGAGGTTTTCTGATCGGCTAAATTGCTTTAGTTTGAGTAAAATATACCTGAATTGACGGCCTTTTTATTTGGTTGTTCGATTCAGGTATTTTTTTGCCTAAACCTTTGGTGTTAGCGGTAGGCTAAGACTGAATGTGCTGCCAATACCCTCTTGGCTTGAAACTGATAGGTCGCCTGATAATGCTTCTGCCAAACGTTTTGATATAGATAGGCCTAAGCCTGTGCCTTCGATTTTGTGCAGATCATTATGAACCCTAGTAAAGGGGTCAAAGAGGTCTGCTAATTTTCTCTGTGGGATACCTAGACCTGTATCTTCAACATCAATCCTGATCTGATATTCATCTTGATAGGTACTAATTTTTAGCTCTCCGCCCTCTTTATTGTATTTTATGCCGTTACTGAGCAGGTTAAGTAGTATCTGTTTAAGGCGATGAGGGTCTGTGTTGATATGATTACATTCAATGTTATTGAGTTGTTCTATCACATTTACTTGTTTTTGCTTGGCCAGTGGTGCCAGCATATTCACTGTTTCAGAGATAAGCTTCTTGAATGCTACTGGATGGTAGTGCACTTCAAGTTTACCTGACTCAATATGGCTTAAATCTAAAACTTCGTTAACCAAATGCAGAAGATGTTTGCTGGCGGTGTTGATTTCGTCAATACACTCTGTTTGCTCATCTGTAATATCTTCATCTGTCGCCAATAGCTGGCTGAATCCAATGATCGCATTCAAAGGTGTGCGTAGCTCGTGGCTGATGCGTGACAGGAAGTAAGACTTTGCTTCGTTGGCCTTCTGTGCATCAATTTTTGATTGAAGTACGGCATTAAAGTGATCAAGCATTTTTAGGCTATTACGGATACGTAGCAATAGCTCCTCTTGATCAACAGGTTTTAACAAAAAGTCGCTGGCACCCGCTTTGATCATGCGAGCAGCTATATTCTTTTCATTAAAAGCAGATATGGCAATTATAGGTAAGCTATTGGCGTCTCTAAGTTTTCGGATGCGCGGAATAAGTTGGCTGCCATCAATGTCTGGCAAAATATAATCGACAAGTGTCAGCGTAATATCATCTGTACTTTTGAGGATATCTAAGGCTTCTAAAGCGGTGTTACAATTGATTACTTGGTAGTTCTGGCAAGAGAGTAGTCTTGCGGCAAAATCACAAAATGCTTTTGAGTCGTCAATAATTAATATTTTATGGCGGTGATTATCTTTGAGTTGTCCAATAAGGCTGGCAACATCATAGAAGCAGTTGGTGTCTTTGGAAAAGTAGTCAACGATATTCAGTTTGAGCGCTTGCTTTCTAGACTGTTCTTCTAGCGTTGCGGTTAAAACAATGGTGGGGATGTTGCGTAGAATGCAGTCGTAAATTAGCTCGCCAGAACCTGCGTCATTGAGTTCATAGCCGCTGACTATTGCGAGCCAGTCGGTTCTGTTTTCAATGTGCTCAAGGGCGTCTGCTCTAGATGAGGCAGTGTATACTCGTAGCGAAAACTGGCATTGAGAAAGAATGGCCTCTTTTAGAATATTGAGGAAAATGGGCGAGTTATCAACCAGAAGAACAGAATAAGACATTGATCCGCTACTAAATATCCAAAAGCTTGGTAAAAGAGTGCTATCTGGTTATGATCAAGCGGAAGAGCTGGTTTTTCAAGACAATTCTTATTTAATGATTTGGAATTTGCTGCGATGTGTTTTTATGGTGCCGGCACCAGGAGTCGAACCCGGGACCTACTGATTACAAGTCAGTTGCTCTACCGACTGAGCTATACCGGCAAGGTATGATTTACTGCAGAAGTATGGCTGGGGTACTAGGATTCGAACCTAGGAATGCCGATACCAAAAACCGGTGCCTTACCACTTGGCGATACCCCATTTAAAAAGTGGTGGCCGGAGACGGAATCGAACCGCCGACACGAGGATTTTCAATCCTCTGCTCTACCGACTGAGCTATCCGGCCAACGAGGCATATTAAACAAGATTCTCTTTTTCTCGTCAACACCTTTTTCAAATAAATTTAAAAAAATTCAGTCGGTTATTGCACTTTTGAAGTTTCGATAGGCACGTAACCCTCTACAAGCTCCAATCCATCAGCATTTGAGAAAAACTTGTCCATTTCGTTACTCAAAAATTGACGTGCACTTAGTTCCATTAAATTTAATCTTTTTTCATTGATCAACATGGTTTGGTGCTTCTGCCAGTCTTGCCAAGCTTGTTTTGAAATGCTGTTTAAGATTTCTTGGCCCTTGGCTCCGGGAAAAGGGGGCAAATCTAAAGCTTCTAACTCTTGTTGATATTTTTTACAAAAAACAGTGCGACTCATTTTATGCTCCAGATGATCAGCCGTAACAGGTAACGAATAAAAAATTATAGGGAGGAGTGTAACAGTTTATAAATAGGTCCTGGTAAACCAATTTCAGCGGGCTTCTCTACTTGATACCAAAAATACTGTTGAGCATCTTGTACGCTACCAGCGCCATCCTCAGAGGGCTTCTTCGGTAGGTAGAGTTTGGGTAGCTGCTGAAGACTAACTAGGTGGACCTCTGCCTCTAAAATAAAGTGAGTAAATTGATGGTTAATTTTACTGTGTAGATTGGTAGGGATCTCATTTAAAAGATGTTTAGATTTAAAAGAGTCTAACTCTGGGAGGCTCCACAACCCTCCCCAAATACCAGTGCTAGGACGCTTTTCTAATAATATTTGTCCATCATGCTTGATCAGCAATAGCTTCTCTAGACGTACTGGTCGTTCTTTTTTGGGTTTCGGCTCAGGAAACTGGTGCTGACTGGCTGTTGCTTTAGCTGCACAAAAAGGCTCTAAGGGGCAATCGCTACACAGCGGGTTGCGTCGCGTGCAAACCAGTGCGCCTAAGTCCATTACAGCTTGGGTATAGTCAGCGCAGCGCTGATGTGGTGAATAATGCTCCGCAACCTGCCAAAGCTGCTTTTGTACACGAGGTGCGCTAGGCCAGCCGGGCACGCAGTGCAATCGAGCTAGAAAGCGTTTTACGTTGCCGTCTAATATTGGTGCGTAGATATTTTCTGAAATAGATAGGATTGCACCAGCGGTTGATCGGCCTATACCGGGTAACGCTTCCAGCTCGACGACTGTTTTGGGAAATAGACCCTGATGCTGGTTACATACCATTTGCGCACATTTGTGCAAATTCCTTGCACGTGCGTAATAGCCTAACCCTGTCCAAAGGTGTAGTACCTCGTCAATGTCTGCTGATGCTAGTGCCTGTACCGTAGGAAAACGTGCAATAAAACGCTCAAAATAAGGGATGACGGTAACAACCTGAGTTTGTTGCAGCATCACCTCTGATAGCCAGACGTGATATGCCGATTTTGTTTGCTGCCAAGGTAGATTTTTACGGCCATGCAGATCAAACCAACTTAGAATGGCGTTAGAGATCTGCTCTGTTGGGTGAAGCTGAATACTGGGCACAATAAGAGTACTTTTATCGGTCAATAAGAAAGGTTGTCTTTGAACGTATACGCAACCTGCAATAAAACAAAAGGCCGGTAGCCCGACCTTTTGTCTGTCACTTTGTTAGACGTGAAAGATTAGAATAGTTTCTTCACTGCATCTTCCAATTTTTTGCGAGCGGCGTCTTCAACTTGCTTTTTAGCTGCGGCTTTTTCATCTGCAATGCGTTGATTCAGCGCGGCTTTCTCAGCCGCTAACCTGGCTTCTGCCTCTGCTTGTAGTCGGGCTTTTTCAGCATTGAAGGCTGCGGTCGCTTCAGCTTTTGCCATACCTGCAATAGTGCCGCCAATTGCTTTGTAGTCTAAACCACAACTGATGGCAAAAGGCTCGCCATAATGTCCTGAACAAGCCACAGGCCAGCGTACTGCTTCAAACCTATCTTTAACGGTACAAACAGTGTTGCTAGCATCTGTAATTTGCGCACCTAAATTATATTTAAAGTTGCTCTTGGGTAGATCAACCTCGCCAAAGCCCGTTGTTAAAATACCGGGAATCGCAACCGTCATATTTTTGTTGTTACCTACGCCGTTGACAAAGTTGATGTCACCTTTTAATGAGCTGAACTCTGTATCGGCAGACCAAATAGTATTTTTTGCATCGCCACTTAATGCGCTGCAAAGCTCTTTGGATAGGTTTGTGCCAATAAATGCACCATTTTGTACATCAAAGCGTGCCGCACCATTCAAGTTCGCCATAATAGTACTTAAACGATTGGTTTGAGTCTTAAAGTTGGCATTTAAGTAAGTTGCGCCCCGCACTTTGTCAATTTCAGCGGCAGTTTGTAGTAGTGGATAGATGCTAAGCCCTTTGGTTTGGTGGCTAAACTGTATCTGGATTGGTGTTTGGTTGAGATCCAGCTTAGCTTGGTTTTTCACTGTGCCTTCATAAAGTGCGGCATCTGCCGCATGCAAACTGATTAAACCTTTATTCGCATCAAGATCTAATTTTATATCACTAATCAGGTGCTTCTTGATCGTCAGCTGGCCGACGTTGATCTGGGCTTTGGCTTGAATCGGTTTGAGTAACTCAACTGGAATTAAGTCGGTCTCTTCTGTGGGGGCAGGCTTTTCAGCTTCTTTGGTGTCTGTTGCTTCTACAGGGGTAGGTAAATAGCGGTCGGCATTTAGGCTATCAATGTCAAAAGCGGCAAACATCGCTTGGCTTTTTAGATTGATACCCGCTTGGCCTGTCACTGTGGTTTGATCAGCTTTCAAGCTTAGATCATAAATCTTGGCATTGTCCCCTGCCAAACTTACACGGCTGATAAGAGATAGGCTGCCCAAAGTGCTGCTGTCGGCCATTTCTGGCAGAGCAATTTTTAAGCGATTGAGCCAATCACGGGGCGAAAATTCATCAATTTTGATGGCCGCATTCACTTCTGGTTGCTTATCAAGCTGTGAGGCCAAAGCTTGCAGCGTGATGGTGATATTGTCCAAGCTTAGCTGTGTGGGTTTTAGCTCTGCGGTTTGCTGCTTTAAGTTAGCACTGGCGCTGCTGTTCAGCTGGAATGGCAGTGCATTGGCACCTAACAAGTCAGTTTTAATATCGCCTTTAACTAAGAGCTTACTTAGATCATAGGTTTGTTGTTTCAAGTTTAAACTGGCAGCGCTGTTCAGATCTAAGTTGGCTAGCACATCCAGCCCACCTTGTTGAACATAGTGGGCATTTTGCACATTCAGTTTGAGTGTTGAGATCTGTACATCACCGCTGTTAAGCATGGCGGTGGCAGAGGTGCTGAGATCCACATTTACAGGATCAGGGCCAAGTAATGGTGTTCTGGCGAAAAGTTTCAAGCTGAGGTTATCAGCTTTATAAGCTTGGCTTTTTAGGTTTAGATCAGCGTTGGCTAAGGCCATATCAAGATTGGCTTGTACTTCAGGCAGATTTTTTGCTTCTAAAGCCAAGTTTCTCAGCTGGAATGCCAGTTGGCTGATATTGATCTGCTGGCTGTTCATATCCGCTTTTACATTAGTTTTTAAGCTCACATTAACGGTTTGAGAGCCGATCAACGGTGTTTTGGCTGCAACGTTAAGCTGGATGTTGGTTAATTGATAAAGCTGCTTACCGAGGTCTGCAAAGACCAAACTACTCAGATCAATTTGAGTGTTCAGATCAGGGTTTTTAGTCTCAATATCTGCCTTGATATTCAATGGAAAAGACTTACCCAGTGCAATATCGCTGCTGTGTAGTTCGAACTGCTTAATAGTGGCGCTCAGGTTTTGCTGATGATCAACAAAGCTAAGCTTTGTGTTGGTGATATCAATGCCCGCTACCGCTAACAATAAGGGAGCCTGCGCTGCACTTGCTTGAGTGGTATCGGTTTTAGCATCTGCTGGCGCACTGTTTGATGTAGTTGAATCTGCTTTAGGAATAAAAACTTGCCAGTTACCCACACCATTTTTATCAATTTCAATGGCAGCACTTAGCCCGTCTAAAATGACACGATCAACCGCGATCTCACCTTTTAATAACGGTAAAACTTTAAGCTGTACGCTCAATGTATTTAAAGCCGCAAAAGGCTGCTGACTGTTTTTCGTGATAGGGTGCAGCACTTTTACGCCATTGATGTTCGCACCCAGCCAAGGGAAAACGGTGACTTTTAAGTCTCCGTTCAGCTCTAACGGAACACCCGCTTTGTCAGCTTGCTCAATAATCAACGATTTGTAGCTATTGGCATCAAAAAATTGCGTTAAATAGACACCAGCGGCCACTAATAGCGCAGTGATGCCTAATAATAGGTAAACAATTGATTTAATCAGTAAGCGCACGGGTTGTTCCTTCCTTGTTTGAGTTTACTTAGCAGGACGCTGGGTCAATAAATAATGCTCGTTTTCTTCGGCCAACAAATAGCCCATTCTTTGTAGCAAGATATGATCAGGCGTGAGCATATCTTGAGCGGGTATTTTAAGTGTCTGCCCAGCTTGTTGTGCAGCGTTTAATGTGAGCTCTAGCAAACGAGTTCCTACGCGACGGCGGCGGGTCACTTTTCGTACACAGAAATGCGATGCTTGCCAGTGATCGGCTGTCGGGTTGATCACAATGGCACCAATTAAACGCTGGTTGAACAGCGCACAATAGAACTGTTGAGCAGGGTCTGCCAAAACCGCACTCACAAATTGCGTGACTGACAAAGGATTTTTGTCACCATTTAGGGTTAAACGCTCAGGCTGTGAGTCGGTGTAAATCTTTTCTAGCTGCTCGATTAGAGCGCTATCAGTAGTGTTATCAACGATTTGTAACAAGACGGGCATAAAAATCTCCAAAAAAGAGCGCTTATTGGCTCTATCTGATGCTGCATTGTAGCGGATAGCGCCGTTGATTCACTATAATTCACGTTTTCAATAATAAGCAGCCTCCGGAGATTATCATGGCGGAGCGTACCGCAAGCGTTGAACGGAACACCTTAGAAACCCAAATCAAAGTCAGCATCAACTTAGATGGTACTGGCAAACTCAATATTGATACGGGCGTCCCTTTTCTAGAACACATGATCGACCAGATCGCCCGTCATGGTTTGATCGACATGGATATCGTTGCCAAAGGCGATCTCCACATTGATGATCACCATACGGTTGAAGACCTTGGCATCACCTTAGGCCAAGCCTTTGCCAAAGCGGTGGGGGATAAAAAAGGCATCTCCCGCTACGGCCATGCCTATGTGCCGTTAGACGAAGCTTTATCACGGGTTGTGATCGACTTTTCCGGTCGCCCTGGTTTAAGCCTGAATGTTGACTTTACCCGCGGCAGCATCGGCAAATTTGACACCCAACTGTTTTCAGAGTTTTTCCACGGCTTTGTGAACCATGCCGGCGTTACCCTGCATATCGACAACCTAAAAGGTTTCAACGCCCATCATCAGGCTGAAACCATCTTCAAAGCATTCGGTCGCGCCTTAAGAATGGCCTTGGCTGAAGATCCGCGTATGGCAGGTATGATGCCATCCACCAAAGGCAGCTTGTAAGCACTAGGATTGATATGAAAACAATTGCAGTGATTGATTATGGTATGGGCAACCTGCACTCCGTATCCAAAGCGTTAGAGCATGTTGCTAGCAACCAGCGCGTGGTGGTAACCGCAGACCCAGAGGTGATTCGTAACGCTGAACACGTTGTGTTGCCCGGAGTGGGGGCGATCCGTGATTGTATGGCCGAGATTCGTCGTTTAGGTATCGACCAAGTGGTGCAAGAGAATATCGCCAGTGGCAAACCTTTTCTGGGCATCTGCGTAGGCTATCAAGCGCTGATGCAAGACAGCGAAGAGAATGGCGGCGTGCCTTGTTTGGCTCATTTTGACGGCCATGTACGTTTCTTCGGTGACAATCTGGTGGATGAACAAGGCGAAAAGCTGAAAGTGCCGCACATGGGTTGGAATCAGGTCAAGCAAACCTCAAACCATCCAATCTGGCAAGGTATTGAAGACAACAGCCGTTTTTATTTTGTCCACAGCTACTATGTTGAAGCCAGTCATCCACAGGAGGTGATTGGAGAAACGGTGTATGGCAAAACCTGCCATGTCGCCTTGGCGCATCAAAACGTGGTGGCGGTGCAGTTTCACCCAGAGAAAAGCCATAACGCAGGCTTGCAACTGCTGAAAAACTTTGCCGAGTGGAATGGGCAAGCTTAAGCCCAATTCACAAGACCCTAATCGAAATCCATAGGAGCCATCATGGCACTGGCAAAACGAATTATTCCTTGTTTGGATGTGGACAAAGGCCGCGTGGTAAAAGGCGTGAACTTTGTTGATATTCGAGATGCGGGCAACCCTGTTGAAGTCGCCAAGCGCTACAACGAACAGGGCGCGGATGAGATCACCTTTTTAGATATCACCGCCAGTAATGAAGACCGCGCGACCACCGTGCATATGGTCGAAGAGATCGCCAGCGAAGTGTTTATCCCGCTGACCGTAGGTGGTGGCATTCGCACCTGCGAAGACATCCGTCGTATGTTAAACGCAGGGGCTGACAAAGTGGGCATCAATACCGCAGCGGTATTCAACCCCGACTTCGTAAAAGAAGCCGCCAGCCGATTTGGTAGCCAATGTATTGTTGTTGCCATCGACTGCAAAAAAGTCAGCGCACCGGGCGAAACCAATCGTTGGGAAATTTTCACCCACGGTGGCCGCAAAGCCACAGGCATCAACGCGGTGGAGTGGGCGATTAAAATGACCGAATACGGTGCAGGTGAAATCCTACTGACCAGCATGGATCGAGACGGCACCAAAAACGGCTTTGATCTAGACGTAACCCATGCCATCAGCAACGCAACAGCGGTGCCGATTATCGCCTCTGGCGGTGTGGGTAACTTGCAACACTTAGCGGATGGCGTCACCTTAGGTCATGCAGATGCGGTACTGGCCGCCAGTATTTTCCATTTTGGCGAATACACCATCCCAGAAGCCAAAGCCTTTATGGCTGCACAAGGCATTGAAATGCGTTTGTGAGGTTTGTTTGAGAGTTAAAAAACGCTCCTATCATTTTGATTGGAGCGTTTTTTATATAGGCTGCTTCATAAAATCATCAAAACAGCTTATTAAGACCTTCGGGTATAGCTAGCGGTGTAAGTGTTGCCAGCCTTTCGGAAAAGAGGTAAAAGATTCATCAAGTTAGAAACAATAGTGAACCAAACGAGAAACTTAGGCGCGGAATATGCCAAAAAGAACTCGTAGATAAGCCACAGGTTGACAGGGAAAAATCGCGTTAAAAAGTACCCCCTAGAGTCCTTTGGTTGTTCAAGAAATTACTATAACTAATTCGCCATCTATTATAACCATTTAATAGTGAGATGCTCTTGTCAGGCAGCATACCAATAAATAAGGACATAATAATGCTAAATAAAGCAGTAATATTTTTTTTAGTTACTACAGCCCTAATGGGATGTACGTCAGAAGAGGAGAGGAATAAAAAAGAAAATGCTAGATATGAGGCATGCATGGAAAGGTATACAGAACGGTGTAAAAAAGCATGTAGTATAGACCCTGTTTTAATGTATTGCGGTTCGAAGGGCGTAAACAATATTATTGGCTCAGGCTGTAAAACAGAAATTGAAAAAACACCTTTTTATGATAGAGAAGCAAAATGCATTAGCTCTGCTTGCAACTTTGGTCTAGAGCTGATTCGTGCATGTAGAAAAGAATCACAACTCTAATTACGAGGATGTTCATAGTTCGGTAGTGTTCAAAATTCTGTGTCACCTCTATAGTTTAACCCGGCGGTTGCAGACGCTGAGTGCAACACGCTACTGAACTAATGTGGTGGTATTATATTCTTTCGCCATCACTTCACTAATTACTTCAATGGGGCATCGGTATTCAAAACGCTGCCGAGGCCTGATATTCAACTCATAAGCAATCGCATCCAACTGCTCCTGACTGTGCACTGACAGATCCGTTCCTTTAGGTAAATATTGGCGGATTAGGCCATTGATATTCTCATTGCTTCCCCGCTGCCACGGACTGTGTGGATCACAAAAATAGATCGCTACACCTGTACGTTGCGTGATTTCCGCATGCTTAGCCATCTCTTTGCCTTGGTCATAGGTCATACTTTTACGT
>NZ_FUXG01000034.1 GCF_900167095.1 Oceanospirillum multiglobuliferum | reverse complement strand
AACGGTCTGGGGTTCAAAAGAACCATTACGATCACGAGGGGTATCCAGCTCAAAAGATCCCGTTGCGGTCTTGATAGTTTTGCGGGAGGCACCGTTCTTACGGTTGGGCTGAGAATCCTGAGCTAAATGCTGATCTAGCTCAGCAGCCAAAGCGGCTTCGGTAATCTGCTTAATCAAAGGGGTTAGTAAGCCATCTTTACCGTTGAGATCTTGTCCAGACTGAAGCGCTTTGGCAAAGGCTTGAATATCAATTTCGTATTTATCAGACATGATGTGTCACTCCCTATAAGGGTTAAACTATAGAGGTGACACAGAGTTTTGAACACTACCTAGTGAATAGGCGTTATTCACTACCTAACACCAGAAAATATTCTTCATAACATTGGCACTATCTTATCCAATACAGGACAGGTGCCTTATGGCTCATCACACGCAATACCTTACTGACCGCACGTTAGCCGCTCGCTATGAAGTGGCTCGCTCAACTATCTGGCGCTGGCTGAAAGAAGGCCAGCTACCCAAGCCTATCAAGCTGGCAGGCTCTACCCGCTGGCGTTTGTCTGATCTCGAAAAATGGGAACAGGAGGCGCAGGTATGAATATGAAGCGTCCGGCTTTTCCTCAAAGCAAACACTCTCGTTTTATTCTGGCAATGCTTTTGGCTGAAATGACCTGCCACCAATACAGCTATCACTATAAATCAGGCTATCCAATCGCTGACTTTAGAAAACGCCTTAGCGAAGTAAGAAAGGCAGGATGGGTTACAGATAAATCAACAAGACGGCAGGTTAAAGATAAAGATGGTGTTATCCGAGTTTGTGATCGCCATTGGATTGATAACGATTGGCTTTTGGGTTTATTTACCCTTTATCCCGATATGCAAAAGCGTTGTGATTTGCTTATTGAGAAGGAATTATCAGGTAACACTAACCCATTGTCTGAAAAGGATTTTTTAGCCAATGATATTAAATAAGACAAAACAACCGATTTATACCCCCTGTTTTATCGAAAGCAATTTAGCCGCAACCCTTACAGCACTAAGGCTGTGGCGCTTTGCTCCGACTGAGAATAATCTGACATTTCATATTATCTATAGTAGTGATTCAAACCAGAACACCAACACTAATGGCAATCAGAATACAGCGTGGTGCTATGAAACGATCTATTGAATCTGAGTTTATGTTGCTTGGTGAAACAGCCTATCGGGTTAAGGCACGTAAAGGATGGCCGCTTTACCCTGAAATTATTGATAGGGGGTATGAGCAAATCAGTTCAATGTTAAGTCACCATTGTCGAGTGCTGATGTTTCGTTTGGATATTCGACTTTATGACTTTGAATCGACAAACCGACTCATGACCTGTCTCTGTAAAAAACTGAAGCAACGACTAAGCGTACGCAAGTATCACAGACTGAAGCGGTTAGGGTATCTATGGGCTAGAGAGCAGGCCACCAGCGAAGCGCAGCACTATCACGCCATCTTCTTGATAGACGGCACAAAGATTAGGCATCCAGCTAATGTTATTAAGCTGATTCAAGATATTTGTTATCGCTGGGACTGGCCGAAGCCTTACACACCTAAAAATTGTTTTTACCTGCTGGAACGCAATGAGCCGGAATCACTGACAATGCGGTTAGCTGTTCACCGAATGAGCTACCTAGCCAAAGTGAACACCAAAGACAAGCGCCCCAGCACAACCCACGATTACGGCACAAGCCGAATCAAACCACGGACAGACCAGAAAAATAATCCGATGAATACGGCAGATCAGAATACAGAGGTCACATCATGAGCAGTTTAGAGTTATACCAACGTGCGGCATTGTCTGCCCGTATCAACAGCGCAGACGACAAAGCAGACGAACTCATTAAGGCGGCCTATGATCCTGCTACGCCTGATTATCTACGCGCTGAGTTACAAGAGATTTTGCACAGTACATTTGATGAGCTTTACCCTAACCTGAAGCCCACCGGATGCGATGACAGCGGCAAGGCATATTACAGCGTCATTGATATTGCTAAGGCTCTTGGGATTAGTCCAGAACAGGTAGAGCAAACCGCAACAGAGATGTTTGGCGAATGCCTAACCCCTTCAAACGAGATCAACACCTTACAGTGACCGCCTGTTAGCAGGCTGAGATCAGGAACAAAGCGCCTCATATCAGGCGCTTTTCTTGTATCTGGGGTAAATTACGTGGATACTGTACCTATAAACAGTATCGACAATAGTTTAAGAAAAAGGGCGTTAAACGTGCCAGAACGCAATCAGGGGCGATTTAAGAAAGGTGTTAGTGGCAACCCTCAAGGTAGACCACGAAAAGCCACCACAGAGCTAGAGAAGGCGCTTAAAAAGCATGGCGCAGATTTAGCGGATAAACTCATTGCGCTGGCACTGGAGGGCGACACTACGGCACTGAAAATCTGTATTGATCGGATTCACGCCCCACTGAAACCACAAAGCGCCCCCGTACAGCTTGAATTACCAGAAGGCGCAAGCATGGCCGATACCGGACGGGCAATTCTAAACGCTGTCGCTAGAGGTGAACTTCCAACAGATCAGGCAAGCCAGATGCTTAATGGCTTAGGTGCTCTGGTGCGTGTTATTGAGCTGGAGGAACTGGAGCAACGGATTCAGGCATTAGAGGATCGGAGGCAATGAGAGCAAGCATAGAAAGGCGGCTGAGGATGTGCGAAAAAATCGCACTCTCCCAAAAAAATATGCCGGACAGATCAAAACTGAATCCTGAACGAGTCGCCCAGATCGCTGATTATCTGGTGTCTGATGTGATGATCTCAATGGACGAACTGAAACCCATGCTAAGAGCTGCTTATGACGACTAAGGCAATAGAAAATCGACTAACAATACTTGAGCAGGTACACTATAGACAGGAACAAAAGGTCACAAAGATTTTGTTAATGATCGGTGCTACAGGTGAAGTTGGGGCAGTGATTCATGTGCGTGGTGAGCATGATCAATCTGGCATACCGAGAGATGACAATGCGGTTTAGTAACACCATTAGTAACACCGACAAAGACAACAAAAGAAAAAAACCTTAAATTTCAAAAGACTAAAAAGCCTGTTCGGTTGCCGCCGCCCCACCAATTAAGAAGGGCTTGGATCATTTCCAAGCCCTTTTTCTTTTTTCTAAGCCCCATACCATACCATTTCCAGTACCAACCCCCGCCAGATAGTCACTCTTAGTATTTTGCAGTTGCTTAAATCCCGCCTATGATGCTGCATCGCACAATATAACAATAACAAATGCCCATTTCAGTCTGCATGGAGAGTACACTGCATGTTATACCAGCTTCATCACCGTTATAGCCAAGCGATTCAACCCGTTCACCTATGGGCGCAGGCTTGGCGCAAGCAATTGTCTTTACCTTGGAACCCTTTCCGTAAAACGCCACTGAACCGCGCTTTAACCGCAACAGCAGAGTTATTTGAGCGCTGCACGGATAACTACGAAAAGCCGAGTTTCGGGTTTGAATACACCGAGATTAACGGCGAGTGGGTACGGGTGACAGAAACCATTGCGCACAGTCTGCCATTTTGCAATTTGCTGCACTTTAATCGTGCAACTGATTTGGTGCAGCCAAAGGTGCTGATTGTTGCGCCAATGTCGGGCCACTATGCCACCTTGTTACGCGGTACGGTTGAGCACTTTCTGCCAGATCACGAGGTGTATATCACTGATTGGATCAATGCCCGTGAAGTACCGGTGAGCCAAGGCAGTTTTGATTTTGATGATTATGTGGATTATCTGGTCGAGTTCTTACAGATTTTAGGCCCTAACACCCACATGCTAGCGGTTTGCCAACCCAGCGTACCTGCCATTGTGGCAACGGCACTGATGGCGATGCGTAATGACCGTGCTAAGCCAAGCTCGTTGGTGTTGATGGGCGGCCCTGTGGATACCCGCAGAAATCCAACGGAGGTGAATGATTATGCCTCCGGTAAAGATTTTGAGTGGTTCCGCGACAATGTCATTTGTACAGTCCCTAAAGGATTTGCGGGTGAAGGGCAGTCGGTTTACCCCGGTTTTATTCAGCTCTCTGGTTTTATGAGCATGAATATGGACAGCCATATCAGTAAGCATTTCCGCTTTTTTGGTGATTTGATCAAAGGGGATGGCGACAGCGCTGAAGCACACCGTAAGTTTTACAATGAGTACCTAGCCGTAATGGATCTGCCTGCGCAGTTCTATTTAGATACGATTCAAAAGGTCTTCTTAGAGCACCAATTGCCAAAAGGCGATTTGAGCTACCGTGAGCAGTTCCTAGACTACCGCGCGGTAACAGAAACGGCATTGATGACCATTGAAGGCGAAAACGATGACATCACCGGAATGGGACAAACCGAAGCGGCTCACGACGTTCTGTCTGCGATCCCCAATGATAAGCGTGAGCATTATGTGCAAGCGAATGTAGGTCATTACGGTATTTTCAACGGTCGTCGATTTCGTGAAGAGGTTGGCCCTAAGATCAAAGCGTTTATTACTCAGGTTGAGAGCGGCCAAGCCTGCTGTGGCATCGCTATGCCTGAAGTAGATGAGGTTGAGGACACTGCTGCTGAAACGGTTGAAGCCGTTGAAGCCGTTGAAGCCGTTGAAGCCGTTGAAGCGGTTGAAGCGGTTGAAGCGGTTGAAGCGGTTGAAGCGGTTGAAGCGGTTGAAGCGGTTGAAGCGGTTGAAGCGGTTGAAGCGGTTGAAGCTGTTGAAGCTGTTGAAGCTGTTGAAGCTGTTGAAGCTGTTGAAGCTGTTGAAGCTGTTGAAGCTGTTGAAGCTGTTGAAGCCGAAAGCCTAACCGAGCAAACGGTTGTAGCAAGCACTGAATCAGAGGTCGAAAGCACAGAAGCATCTGAGCAAGAGGCACTGATGGCCGTTTTGACAGAGACTACGCCTGCCGCTACACCAGCACAAGCCAACACCACTCGACCAGTGAATAGTCGCAGTTCACGTCCAAGCCGAAAAACTAGACGCTAAGGCGATTTCAGTCCAACCCCCTGCAAAACAAAACATTTGTAGGGGGTTGGCTCTGAGCCAGGCTTAACAGGTTTTACGGTAAATAATATCCCAAACCCCATGACCCAAACGCTCACCGCGAGCTTCAAACTTGGTGTGCGGGCGAGAATCAGGACGCGGCACATATTGCTGCCCTTCCGTCGCAGTATTCTCAAAGCCCTCTGCAACCGACATCACTTCAACCATGTGTTCAGCATAGTTTTCCCAGTCTGTCGCCATATGGAAGCGGCCACCCACTTTCAGCTTACGGCGCACCAGTTGTGCAAACTCAGCCTGCACAATACGACGTTTGTGATGGCGCTTTTTATGCCAAGGATCAGGGAAGAATAGTTGCAACAGATCGACAGAGCCATCAAGAATGCAGCGGTTTAACACTTCAATTGCATCTTCCTGATAAGTTCTCAGGTTAGTTAAACCCGCATCACCCGCTTCAGCCAGCAACTTACCCACGCCCGGCGTATGCACTTCGATACCGATAAAATTATGGTCGGTCATCTCCGTGGCTTGTGTCAGCAGTGATGCGCCCATGCCAAAGCCGATCTCTAACACCAGCGGCGCGTCACGCCCAAAGACCTGTGCTGGATCAATAAGACCCTGCTCAACACTTAAACCCCAACGTGGCCAAAATTCGTCCATGCCACGTTGCTGACCAACGGTCATCCGCCCCGTGCGTAGCACAAAGCTACGGATACGGCGCTTGTGCTCATCGGTCACAGCCTCTTCGGTTTCTAGGCTGTTTAAGTTTTCGGTTTGCTCAGGGATCTGAGGCTCTGTTGTATCTGACATGCTTTTCTAAAACCTGATTAATTAATCAATCAAACCATCCAGCGGCGAAGAGGCGCTGGCATATTTTTTACGCGGCATACGACCCGCCAAATAGGCTTCACGGCCTGCTTCAATGGCTTTTTTCATCGCAGAGGCCATCAAAATAGGATCACGCGCGGCGGCAATGGCGGTATTCATTAAAACGGCTTCACAACCCATTTCCATTGCAATCGCGGCGTCAGATGCTGTGCCAACCCCCGCATCTACCAGTACTGGGATCTTGGCGCTTTCCATGATGATGCGGATGTTATGCGGGTTCAGAATACCCAAACCAGAACCGATCAAAGACCCCAAAGGCATGATGGCACAAGCGCCCATGTCTTCAAGTTTTTGAGCCGCAATCGGGTCATCATTGCAATACACCATGACATCAAAACCATCGGCGACTAAGGTTTTCATCGCTTTCAGGGTTTCTTCCATATCTGGATAAAGGGTTTTCTGGTCACCCAATACTTCTAGCTTCACCAGTTTGTGGCCATCTAATAGTTCACGCGCCAAACGACAAGTGCGCACCGCATCTTCTGCGGTATAGCAACCCGCGGTGTTCGGCAAAATGGTGTAGCGATCAGGGGTGATCACGTCTAAAAGATTTGGCTCACCCGGATTTTGACCAATATTGGTACGACGCACCGCAACGGTCACAATTTCTGCACCACTGGCTTCAATCGCTAAGCGGGTTTCTTCTAAGTCTTTGTATTTGCCTGTACCCACTAACAAGCGCGAGCGGTAACTCTTTCCGGCGATGGTCATCAGATCATTCAGCATAGTATTGGCCTTTCTTGTACGAATATTTCGATCTTTGAGTCTGGCTATATCAGTCCGATCAGCGCAGCAGATCCTGTGAAACGATTCAAAGTGAGGTATTAACCGCCACCAATCGCCTGAACCACTTCAACCTGATCCCCTTCGTTTAACAGGGTTTGGCTGTGTTGGCTGCGCGGTACAATCTCTTGATTGACTTCGACGGCCACGCGCTTGCCTGTAAACTCAAGTTGAGTCAAAAGCTGCTCGATGCTGCTGCCTTCGGCAAGCTGATAAGATTCACCGTTTAAACTGATGTGCATACTGGTATTCTCTCCCGATTGTGCGCATCGCTTCGCCTAAGCGACTACTTAACGAAGGCACAGGATAAAAACAGGAACAAAAATGACGCAAGTCGATTGCCGCATATTGTACCTGAATGGAAATTTTTTGCGGCTGATAATTGATGAGGAATGCAGTGAATAGCTCAACCCCTATAACACCCGCTCTAAACGCTGTTCCGCTAATGCTATGGTGCTTTGTCGCGCTAACAGGGGCGAGTTCGGTGTTATTAGAGGCTTATTTTAGCCACGGTTTAAGTGCTGAGGTTTCAGCCCAAGTGCTGAAAAGTTTAGAAACCGCTGCCAGCTATCAGCGCTTTAACAGCTTGGTTATGGTGGTGGCGCTGCTATTAGCCGCCCGTAGTACGCGCCGTTGGCGTTATCTACCAGCAAGTTGTTTTGCTCTGGCAATCCTCTCTTTCAGTGGTGGCATTTACGCCAAGCACCTATTGGACATTGCCACAGGCAGCCTAACACCAACAGGAGGTGTGTTGATGGCATTAGGCTGGCTGTTATTGGCTCGGTTGGGTTGGCTTAGCGGGGCGGAATGGAGTAAGTCGCGGTAACATGGGCGACAGGTTCGTCATCTCCCTCAGAATAGATACTGATTTCACCCACCGCCAAGCGCCGTCCCAGTTTCAATAAACTGGCCTCAGCAATAATGGCTTGAGCTGGCTGCGGCTTACGCAGAAAGTTAACATTTAAACTTGTTGTCACTGCCAACGCCACAGGGCCAATCTGTGCCAAAATCGCCACATATAAACAAATATCGGCCAATGCCATCATCGTCGGCCCTGACACCGTTCCACCGGGGCGCAGATGGGCATCATCCACATCTAAGCGCATCACAGCGGTTTGATAACCTAGCGCCGTGACCCGACCAATATGTTGCGGAAATTCTCGATCTAGAAAGGCACTGATTTCAGCCACCGTCATCACCGTTTCCGGTTGTGCAGTAGAAGGCGGTATAGCAGAGGATTGTGTTGAGGCAGACATAAAATAGACTCCAAACATTTTGCAATGAGGGCTTTAGGCTAAACCTTGTGACCCATTTTTGTTATTTGGTCAGAGTATGCACAGCAGAGGATTAAAAAAGACAGTGTTCAGGCTGACTACTGGTTCACAGTCGCCCCACATCGAATTGAAAGCGCAGAAAAGGACATTAACCGTTTAAACGCCCGCCCATCTCTTGGGCAAGGTCAACCGCGTAGTTATCGGTCATACCGCCAATAAAATCTAAAACTCTTCGATAAGCCTCGTAACGATTCCAATCAGGGCCGGGAATATTTTCACCAATCAGCGCCAGCACGCGTTTGTGTTTAAAGCTGAGTCGATCAAGGGTGTCGTTGTGCTGCAAAGTGGCCAACTCTTCTACCGCTCCACAAAAAGACTCTAATAACACCCCTAGCGTGGCATAAGCCCCCAGTTCTAGTTTGGCTTTTCTAGGATGGTCAAAAATACGCTGCTGCGCCAACTGCTTGGCTTGTGCAACGCCATTGGCGATGTCAGGCTCGCACACCGCGATCAGGTCTTGCTTGAATTGGCCAGCCAGCAGTTCATCTTGATGGCGTAAAAACTGTTCTGAAACCGCTGCCACCACTTTCTCCATCGCGGCACCACGCAAGGCCGCCACTCGACGTCGGTTGGAGGCCTGTTTCAACTGGGCATAGCCTTCAGGCTCGGCTCCTGCGATTTGCAGCAGGATCTGCTCAACCTCATGGTAGCGCAGAATCTCCATCTCAAGACCATCTTCCAGATCCAGCAAGGCGTAACAAAGATCATCTGCGGCTTCAACCAGATACACCAATGGATGCCGACACCAACGCTGTGGTGCCAGTTGGATCAAACCTAAAGCTTGAGCGGTTTCTTGTAGAAGGCTTAGCTCAGTTTGGTAACAGCTGAACTTACCTGCCGCATTGGCCTCTGTTGCTGTCCAAGGGTATTTCAGAAAGGTGCCCAGTGTGGCGTAGGTCAGCTTCATGCCGCCTGCAAACTGGTTATATTCCACCTGTGTGACCATCCGAAAACCTTGGGCATTGCCTTCAAAGGTGATCAGGTCAGCTTGTTGTTCTGCGGTGAGTCCCGATAAGCGCCCCTGTTTTTGCGCTTGTAAGAACCAATCTCGAATGGCGTATTCACCCGCATGACCAAACGGCGGGTTGCCGATGTCATGGGCCAAACAGGCGCTTTGTACAATCACCCCAAGATCCGCAGGGGCAATATGAACGGGCAGATGAGCCTGCAACTGCTCCGCCACCATCATACCCAAACTGCGCCCGACGCAACCCACTTCTAAACTGTGGGTTAAGCGGGTGTGGATATGGTCATTCTCAGCGAAGGGATGTACTTGGGTTTTGCGTCCCATGCGCCGGAAAGAGCCCGAAAAAACCACTCGATCATGGTCTTTATGAAAGGGCGAACGCCCCGCATCATCAAGACCATGTCGAGAAGAGCCTTTCAGGCGTTGATCTGACAGCAGTTGCTGCCAGTTCATCCGTTGGCTCATTAGAAATGCATCACAAAGCCGACATTAAAGCCGCTTTCTAGATCATCAGAGTTTGAACCTACATCAACGCCCAGCTTACGATAGCCAAGGTAAACATCAGCGTCTTTTAGTAGTTGATAATAGCCACGCACTTCTAAATCACTTAGACCGTCAATATCACCAAAAGAGATCACACGCGGTGCATAGTAAAAATGGCCGCCAACACGCACTTGTGGAATCTGTGGGATAGAGACACTACCTTGCACGCCTAGGCCCAATGCTAAACCAGATACACTACCCGTAGCGTTTAACCAGTAGCCTTTACCACCTACGCCCATGCTATAGGTCGCAGTATCTTCTTGGGTATGAGCGCCAACCATTGCTAGCGTAGTAGTGGCTGAGTTTTCTTCATGGTACAAACCGCCCACTGACACACTCAGGCGATTTTGTGGCAGTGGTGCATCATATTCTGCACGCACAGTATCGTTGTTAATGTTTAAATCAACAGTTGCTGCTTGCGCTGTTGCAACCATACTTGCGCAAACTGCAGCTAAAGCAATACGTTTCATCCTTTAAGTCCTCTATCTTTCAAACGATAACAAATTAGGGGTTATATACCGTACTGCGCACGGTAGTTACGAATCGCATCGGCATATTGAGCCAAATCACCCGCATTAGCCGCTTGCTCATCTAAATAGGCCAACACTTGCTCTAAATTGATAATGCTGATCACAGGCATATTGAAGTCGCGCTCTACCTCTTGAATCGCTGACAGCTCACCTTGGCCGCGCTCTTGGCGATCCAGTGCCACCACTACGCCGCCGGGCTGAGCACCGTTTGCCTGAATAATCTGCATCACCTCACGAATGGCGGTGCCTGCGGTGATCACATCATCAATAATCAATACTTTGCCTGTGAGTTCTGCACCCACTAAAACACCACCTTCACCGTGGTCTTTGGCTTCTTTACGGTTGAACACATAAGGCACATCAAGGTCGTGATGATCTGCCAGTGCCGCAGTGGTCACAGCCGCTAAAGGAATTCCTTTATATGCGGGGCCAAATACCACATCATATTCGACTTTCGCAGCAACGATAGCCTGTGCATAGAAGCGGCCCAATTTTGCCAGCGCACGACCAGTGCGGAATAGCCCCGCGTTAAAGAAATAAGGGCTAATTCGACCTGATTTGAGTTTAAATTCGCCGAAACGTAAAACATCTTGCTCAATGGCAAACTCGATAAATTCGCGCTGGTAGTCTTGCATTAATCGATCTCCGGTAGATTTGGCTGCTGAGTATTTACCAAAACGTCTAAAGCTCGGGTATCATACACGCTCGTCGTAGCAGGAACCACGTATGAAGATCATCAACATCAATCTCAATGGCATTCGCCGAGCCGTTTCACGCGGCTTTTTAGACTGGTTGCAGCAGCAAGACGCAGATGTGATTTGCGTTCAAAATCTGCAAGCCAAATCCTATGAACTGGATGACAGCATTTTATATCCGCAAGGATATGAAGGTTACTTCTTTGACGCTGACCAAGACAACTTCAGCGGTGTAGGTGTGTATTGCCGTAAGTTGCCCAAAGCGATTATGACCGGCATCGGTTTTGAACAAGCTGATTTTGAAGGCCGCTTTATTCAAGCCGATTTTGATAAGGTCAGTATCGCCTCGTTTTTAATGCCCGATAACAGCGATCCAAAAGCCAAGTTCGCCTTTATCGAGCAGTTTGACGAATACCTGAAAAAGCTGCGCCGCAAACGCCGCGAGTACATCATTTGTGGTAGCTGGTATACCGCTCACAAAACCATTGATCTGGCGAACTGGGCCGACAATCAAGACACGCTGGGCTTCCGCCCTGTTGAGCGCGCTTGGTTAGATCAGGTCTTTGGCCCAATGGGCTTTCTGGATGCCTTCCGCGAAGTGAATCGCGAAGAGAATCAGTTCTCATGGTATCCCGATGCGGACAAGCCGAAAAATCGCCAAGAAGGCTGGCGCATTGATTATCAGGTCACAGGCCCGAACATGCGTCGCAACATTGTAAACGCTTACTTTGACACGCAAGCCACGTTCTCTGAGCATGTGCCACTTGTGGTGGAATATGAGCTCGAACTCTGAGGTATTAGGTTCTAGTTTACGATGATCGTACGTATACACAAAAGGCGCTGAATCAGCGCCTTTTGTGCGTTTAACCTATCGCGAATTACTCTGCCAAGGCTTGCATCTGAGCGGCAAACAGCTCGTTACAACCTTTCTTCGCCAGCTCAAGCATCGCAAACAGCTCCTCTTGGCTATAAGGAGCGCCTTCTGCTGTGCCTTGCACCTCAATAAAACCACCTTGAGCCGTCATCACCACATTCATATCGGTTTCAGCGCTAGAGTCTTCTGGATAATCCAGATCCAATACAGGTTGCCCTTGATAGACCCCAACCGACACCGAAGCAATCATCTGCTTGAGTGGATCAGATTTAATCATCTTCTCACGCTGCAAATAACGCAACGCATCCACCAACGCCACACAAGCCCCTGTAATCGAAGCTGTACGTGTGCCGCCATCCGCTTGAATCACATCACAATCAATCTGAATGGTATGCTCGCCCAGCTTCTCAAGATCAACCGCTGCACGCAAAGCACGACCGATCAAACGCTGAATCTCCTGTGTACGACCCGACTGCTTACCCCGCGCCGCCTCACGATCCATACGACTGCCCGTAGAACGCGGCAGCATACCGTATTCTGCCGTCACCCAGCCTTGATTCTTGCCACGTAAAAAACGCGGCACAGAAGCGTCAACAGACGCAGTGCAAATCACCTTCGTATTACCAAACTCCACCAACACCGAACCTTCGGCATGGCAGGTATACTGACGGGTAATTTTAACCTCACGCATTTGATCAAAATCACGACCACTAGGACGAACGACCATAAAACACCTTTAACTGAACTGACGCAGAATAGAACACCAAAACAACCCAGCCCATCTGCCACACAACAAACAGCACTGAATCACAAGAGCGGAAAGGCAACAATTATACACAGCTTACGCCCCTAAGCAGACATCAGCAGGCAATTTCGCTAAACTGCCCGCCTAAATTGATCTACTTTGGAGCACAACATGACCCACAGCATGACCGCATTTACACGGCAGGAAGCACAACACACATGGGGCACACTCAGCTGGGAGATTCGCTCCGTCAACCAGCGCTTTTTAGAACCCCACTTCCGCCTGCCCGACACCCTACGCGACCTAGAACCCGCGCTACGTGACCTGCAACGCAAACAACTGAATCGCGGCAAAGTCGAGTCAACCCTGCGCTTTCAACCCGCGCAAGCCAACGACCAACTCAGCATCAACGAAGCGCTAGTCAAACAACTGGCCGTTGCCGCAGAAGCGATCAGCAGCCAACTGCAAGACCCTGCCAAAATTAACCCACTGCAACTGATGCAATGGCCGGGGGTACTGCAAAACCAAGAGATCGACCCAGAACAGATCAAAGCCGCCGCCCTTGAGCTTTATCAGCAAGCACTGACAGACCTGATTCACCACCGCGCCCGTGAAGGTGACGACCTTGCCCAACTGATCAACCAACGCCTAGATGGCATTGACGCCATCGTACAACAAGTACGAGAAGCACTGCCGGGCATCCTAGAGCGCCAGCGCCAACAGATCTTAGACAAACTCGCCAGCATCAAAGACGAACTCGACCCCAGCCGCATCGAACAAGAGATGGTGATGCTGGCCAACAAAACCGACGTTGCCGAAGTACGCCGCGTATTAAAACAGAAAGATCCTGTGGGCCGCCGTTTAGACTTTCTTATGCAAGAGCTCAACCGCGAAGCCAACACCCTAGGCTCTAAATCTATCGTGACCGAAACCACCCAATGCGCGGTAGAACTTAAAGTGTTGATTGAGCAGATGAGAGAGCAGGTTCAGAACATAGAATAGGTTTTTGGGTAGAAAGTTACCCGTACAAGAATCTCTTAAATAAAGTGTGAGAAAAAGATTGAAAGTGAAACTATAGCTTCTTTATCTAACTAAAAATGAAAATATAGTTTCACTTTAACCTACCGAACAATATCAAACGGTCAGTTTACTCAAAGTCAAAAGTGAAGCTATACTTTCACTATCTGAAGATTTAAGAAAATATAGTTTCACTATGAATGCCACCGAATCAACAACAAAGCGCACCGCCGTCGTTTTTCCAAAGCACAGAAAGGTATTAAGCATCTTAGGCGAGAACTTAACTCTGGCAATGAAGCGACGAGGCATTACCCAAGAAATGTTGCATAGTCGAACAGGATTGTCTAAACCAACACTACGAAAAATCCTAAAGGGTGATCCCTCCGTCTCGCTTGGTCACTATGTCAACGTATTAGCCTGTTTAGGTCTCTTGGAAGACCTAGCCAAAGTCGCCTTTGATGACGAGCTGGGAAGAAAGCTGCAAGATATCCAATTGCTGAAAAAAAAATAAGAGTGTCGCATTATGGAAATCTACGTTTATGCTGATTGGACTGAGTCAACCGACCCTATATTAATTGGTACATTACGGTCGTCAGAAATTAGAGGCAAAGAACATTTCAGCTTTAGTTATGACGAGACATGGCTAACCTCCGATTATGTTCGCCAGATTGACCCTTCTTTAAAGCTATTCGTTGGCGAGCAACATGCGCAGAACGACAAAAATTTCAAAACATTTCTCGACTCATGCCCTGACCGTTGGGGTCGATTGTTAATGCAACGCAGAGAAGCGGTGGTTGCTAGACAAGAAAAACGGCGAGCAAAAAGCCTATACGAGACGGATTACTTGCTAGGTGTTCACGATTCATTTCGCATGGGAGCACTGCGCTTTCGCACATCACCAGATGGCCCTTTTCTAGACGACAACAATGAGCTGACAGCGCCCGCAATAACCAACTTATCCGAGCTACAACATGCCGCCAACAAAATCGAAGAAACTCCGGATTTAGATAACCCAGATTATCTGAAATGGCTCAATATGCTGATCTCACCGGGCTCATCACTAGGTGGAGCCAGGCCAAAAGCGTCAATTAGAAATCACGATGATAGTTTGTGGTTAGCTAAGTTTCCTAGTCGTCACGATGATTACGATATTGGCTTATGGGAGTTCATTGTTTATCAAATGGCCATAGCGTCTGGTATCGAAATGGCTGAATCAAAAGTTGAAGCGATTGGCAGACATCATATTTTTTTAACAAAAAGGTTCGACCGTACCGAAACAGGAAAGCGGCTACACTTCAGCTCAGCAATGACTCAACTAGAGTACTTTGATGGTCAGGATGATGGAGCAAGTTACTTAGAACTGGCTGAGTTTCTGATCCAACACGGCTCGAATACTCAGGCAGATCTTGAACAACTTTGGACCAGAATACTGTTTAATATCATGGTATCTAATTGTGATGATCATCTTAGAAATCATGGATTCATTCTGGAGTCGACTGGTTGGCGACTATCTCCTGCCTACGATATCAATCCTATGTTATACGCCACTGGTCTACACCTTAATATTGATGACGTAAGCAACGCGCTTTCGATTGACTTGGCATTTGACGTTGCAGAGTATTTTCACGTTTCTGAAAGTAAAGCCAAGGCCATCCACCAAAGATTGTTAAAAGCCGTTTCACAATGGAAAAGCCTTGCCCAACAAGCGGGCATTAACAAAGAAGAAAGGGAGCTATTGAGGGACTGCTTTATACTCGCATAGAACGCCGCAACACTTTTATGCGCATAAAAGTGTGCAATGCGAGTTGAGTACTCGTCTATGCGTTTTACCGAACGGCGAAATTCAGCAGTTATAGGTCCACACAAAGTGACTTCACAGGTAACAATTTGTAGACATTGATGCCTGATATTCGATACTCAGTCTTATCAACATTGGATACCATAGCATCCATATTGAGCTTATTTCTATGAAAATGAACACCATGGCGCCCATCTTGGCTTAGGCGAATTTTCTGCTGGCTCATAACTATTCCATAGAACAAGCGAAAAAATGGCCAAGCTATGCTGGCAGAAATCGTGTCCGATAAAGCCTCTCAAAACGGCTATTTCTAGACCCTAACAGCAGTATACAAACGGCACTGTTTTTTCCATTGCTAACCACTAAGGTTTAGTAAAAGACATAGGCACGTAGTGAGAAATTTGGTGGGCAAACAGACATTTTTGAGCCGTTTTTTTTCGATAACTTATTGAGTTTTTTAGGGGCTAGCACGTTACTCAAGAAGATCCAGAACATAGAATAATGTCGTTCAGCCCTTAGCGATAATAAAACCCACCAATTTCCATGATAAGGCGGTGGGTATTTTTTCAGCTAGAAGTATGCCTATCACACAATCGGCAAATAAATGTCGGTGACCAGCTCATGCTCGCCCACTTCTGGAAAGAAGTTCTGGTAGTGAAAAAAGCAGGGGCTGTCTCTCAGTTCTTCGCCACTTTCGGGCAGCCATTGCCCATAAAGGTAATACACTTTGGCATCTAGGCCTTCATGCGGGCCGATATGGCGAATCACGGCACAACGCCCACCTGCCATGACTTTGTTGATAACCCCAAAATCATTTTCTGGCACAGGCTCGGCTACTTCACCTGCTATATCAAAGCGAAAATCTTCAGGGGCGGTATTTTTGGGGTCACTGTAGATGATGCCGAAGGTTTTGCTTTTGGTCACGGGCGATAAGCCTGTGCTTTTGCGCCATTGAATAAACTGCCCTGCGGAGTTGTTCACATACTCCATTGGGCCTTTATGCTCTAACACGGCCAGTTTTGTTTCAGGAAAGGTTTGAATTTGAACATCCATCGTTGGCTCCAAGTCTGTCTCAACGTGATGATAGTGTTGACTCCATTCAAGCCAGTTGGCTTGATGGCGAAATTCAGAAGGCGACTGTGCAAAACCTTTGCGAAAGGCGCGTGCAAATGACTCTGGCCGTTCAAATTGAGCGTCCAGTGCAATGTCTAGAATGGATTTATCCTGCTGAAAAGCAAGCTGGTAAGAGGCACGCTTCAATCGCAGTTGTTGCACAAACTTGGCAACGCTGATTCCCATAAATAGGGTAAATTGCCGATGAAAGTGGTATTTGGAAAAATGGGTAGTGTTCAAAATTCTGTGTCACCTCTATAGTTTGACCCTTATAGGGAGTGACACATCATGTCTGATAAATACGAAATTGATATTCAAGCCTTTGCCAAAGCGCTTCAGTCTGGACAAGATCTCAACGGTAAAGATGGCTTACTAACCCCTTTGATTAAGCAGATTACCGAAGCCGCTTTGGCTGCTGAGCTAGATCAGCATTTAGCTCAGGATTCTCAGCCCAACCGTAAGAACGGTGCCTCCCGCAAAACTATCAAGACCGCAACGGGATCTTTTGAGCTGGATACCCCTCGTGATCGTAATGGTTCTTTTGAACCCCAGACCGTTAAAAAATATCAAACTCGCCTAACCGATGAGATGGAACGCAATATCATCTCCCTGTTTGCACTGGGTAATAGCTACCAAAGTATCCGAGAATACCTGTTAGATATGTATGGCACAGAGGTCTCTAATGGCACCATTAACGCCATCACAGACCGTTTAGTTCCTGAGTTGCGAGCATGGCAAGAGCGAGAGTTAGAGGCGGTTTATCCCTTTGTCTGGTTGGATGCGATCCATTACAAAATCAAGGAAAATGGACGCTTCATATCTAAAGCCTTGTACACCATTTTAGGGCTCAATATTGAAGGCAAAAAAGAGCTATTAGGCTTGTACTTATCAGAGAGCGAAGGTGCTCGCTACTGGCTGAGTGTCCTTACAGATATGCAAAATAGAGGCGTCAAAGATATCCTGATTGCCTCTGTTGATGGGCTTAAAGGCTTCCCAGAAGCGATTGAAGCCGTCTATCCAAAAACTGAAGTGCAGCTCTGTATCATTCATCAAATCCGCAACAGCGTGAAGTATGTGGCGAGTAAGAACCAGAAAGCCTTTATGTCAGATCTGAAGTGCGTTTATCGTGCAACAACGCAAAATGCGGCTGAACAGGCACTGGATGAGCTGGAAGCGAAATGGGGTGCTCAGTACCCGCTGGTGATAAAGTCTTGGCGGAGTAAGTGGGAAAATCTCTCAGTTTACTTCAAATACCCAGAGCAAGTGCGAAGGGCGATTTATACAACGAATGCGGTTGAAGCGGTGCACCGTCAGTTCCGTAAACTGACCAAGACGAAAGGGGGCTTTGCTAATGAAAATGCATTGCTCAAGCTGCTATACGCGGGTATGTTGAAGGCATCAGAGAAGTGGACGCATCCGGTGCAAAACTGGAACCTGACATTGTCTCAGTTGAGCATCCACTTCGAAGGCCGGATAGACCAGCACGTTGATCTTTAAGAAATGGGTGACACAGAACTATGAACACCCTCAGAAATGGGTGACACAGAACTATGAACACCCTCGAAAAATGTGCTACCTGACTAAGTTCATCTAGAGTTAACGCTTTATCGAGATTCCGGTAGATGTAGTCACAAGTTGCAAGCATCCTTTTTCGATACTGTTCTTTCGCTAAGTTTGGCACTGATCCCATCCCATTTATCGTCAGTGGCACTTAAAAGTATCACTGCCTGCCGATGTCTGAATCAGCACATTATGAACAACCTAAACGGAGAAGACCTGACCAAAATTGCTTTCTAAATAAAATGACGATGTTGAAACCATTAACCACAACTAGATCTCTATAACTTCCAACGCCATGTTTTGCATTCTTTGTTGCCTCAGACCTCTATGCTGCTTTAAAACCTGTAAATATGGCATGATTCTATTTGGCTTATTAAGCCAACAGTTAGATAAACTTAATGCCTCTAACTTGTGTAAAAAGCAAACTTGTTCATCAGGTAACATTGCAGCAGATGCATTTGCATCAAGCTCAATTAATGAAGGTAGAAACACACCCTGATATCCTTCACTCAGAGCAATATTCATACCTTTTGGGTCGAAATCACCAAAATAAAGAGTTGGCTTGTTTCTTCTAATACATTCTCTTTTGAGAGATTTAACGCCATGCCCATAGAGTTTATCTCCCCTATAGACCACTAAATCGTCAGGCATAATATTGAGTTGAAAACACTCTAGCTGATAGAAGCAATCTAGATTTTCCACGATGATTAAACGGCTACAACAGGTTAAATCTAGTTGCTGCCAGTCAACGTCTACAGTATTAAGATAACAACCGAGCAGCATTTCATTTGTTTTATATAGCCTAACAAGAACTCTATTTGATCTAGGTTTTAATCCCTGACCCTTATCCTCTTGGTCACTGAGTAATGCTTGCTCGGTGCGGCTAACGCCCTTCAAATCTTGGCGAAAACAGCGGTGCTTTCGCTCTTTTTGTATCTGCGCTATAGAATTTAGAAGATTTTTGGTTATCAAAAAGTCTGGCAGATTCAGGCTATTTCCTGCGATCAGATTTTCTAAAATACACCAACGGAGTACCTCTTGAGCACTTATTGTGCTGGTTTTCACCCAAAGCTCCGGTTTGGATTTTAGACGAGTCTCTTGGTTAAGAAGCCATCGACAAGCTCGAGCTGATAAGTACTCCATTACTTATATAACCTCCATAAACTAAGCGTTAAAACACCCTAAGCCGTATATGAATATCGCTAATCAGCATCAGTTGATTACTGGCCGATGCGGGGGTTTCTTCATTACGTAGGCTGAACATTTTTTGCTCATCCCTTGGCAGAGATTGGTAGTCTGCAAGGATTTGATACAACCATATTTCGCCATCCCAAGGTAGGTTTTGGGTTTTGAGATAGGTTAGCGCGCTGACTGATTCGCTGTTGTCGATCACTTCTAGGTAGAAGTTTTCCACATCTTGTTTCAGCGCTTGCTGATGGGCGGCAATCTCTTCATTCACCAATACTTCGCTGAAGTTGGCACTTTGATGCTCAGTGATCAACGTTTTAGGTTGATGGGGTAGCTGTTGCACTAAGGCGGCGAGTATCTGTCGATCACTGGCACGATCTAGTGCCGCAGCCGCCTGAAGCTTAATCGGGGCGGCTTGGTTGAATAAGACGGGCACGGGGGTTCGATTCGGATAATCCGCAGGACTATAAGCCGGATGCTGCCGCAAATAGGCCACCATATTGTTAATCAGCAGCGAGCGGGATTGCTGTTGACGGAATTTGGCCAACAATTCAATCAAGCGTTTTTGTACTTCTAACAAACTACCGTGATGGTCGCTCAATTGAGTTTGTAGCTGGCTAACTAAGAGTTTACGCAGATGATTGTTGCCTTCGGCCAGCTCAATCAGTTCGTTAAAGTCTAAAAGTGCAAGGCCATCTAATAGGCGTCTCAGTTGTTGTTGCGCCCGTTCGTTCTCGCGGATTTTGTCGTTTAAGCTGCGCACAAAACCGAAATCGCTGTTCAAACGGTTCCAAAGACTGTCGATGGCTTCTTCAAATTGGCCGCTTAAGTCATGCACTTGTTCTGTCAGGCGTTGTAACTGCAACTCGGCAACGCTGTAATCACCTTTGTGCTGCGCTTCGCGGTATGCCTGTACTCGGTTGCGAATTTGCACCAGTCGTTCGGCAACATCGGCATTCACCTGCCGACGGTTTTCATCCGAAACCATACTGGCGATCAGTTCACTTACCAAAGGTCGTAGCATCAGTGGCTGTTGTTCGCTAGGTCGCCAGACAATACGCGCCGCCATCAGTTTTTTTAATGCGCTGTCACTGAGGGCGGTTTCATCAATAAAGCCCTCTAAATAGCCTTGCATCAAAATTTTATGATGTTTACCCAAAAGGGCTAATCGCTCGGCACCGATGCTGTAAAGATTAGAGGCGATGGTCTGTTGCGTGTGCATTAGATCAGGTTCTCTTGGGCAGGGGCATCGTCTACGGGTAGCTGTTCTTCGTCACGAATGAAACGGATGATATCGATAAGGTAATCCACTTTGCCCGTGATGACATAATATTGACGATCATTATGCGGTTGCAGCAGATAGCCATGCTCACGTAGGCGACGAAAGATCAGCTTCACTTGTAGGTCTAGCGCGTCACTTTGGCTGTTAAAAAATTTATCGGCGGCCAGTGCGTTAAGGCGGTGGCGTAAGCTTTGATTGTCTTCGGTACGTAAGACAAACTCTTGCAGTTTGATGGTGTCACCTGCGGTGAGGGCACTGTCTCGGCCTAAGGTTTCCTGTACCAGTTGCATCCACTCCAAAACAGGTAAAAGCGATTGCACGGTTAAGGCAAACTGGCTGCTTAGGTGTTCCCGAGCCTCTAAGGTCAGGTCATGGTAAGCGAGAAAATAAACACTGCGATCTTCATTGCTCACCAATCTGCGATTTAAAGGGCGCAGGTAATCGTTAATGGCTTGCTGAGTCTGTTCATCACTTAAATGTCGATAAGCATCGTGGTTGCTGATTTTGCAGATGAAATCCCCATTCAGCAGACGCTCTAATAGTGGGCCATGTTGTAACATCAGCTCGCCTCCTCCTGTTGATTCGACTCGGTTTGTTTGGCGGCCAGTCGCTCGGCCAATCGGCTGATTTTCGGCTGAATACGTTTCAGCTGGCGCTTAGTGGGATCTTGCTGACTGGCTTCGATAAGGTAACGGTGTTGAAACAGCATCAACACATCAGACTCAGGGTTAGGAAACGCCCCCACAATCACAATGCGGTTGCTGCTACAGGCTTGGAACAGTTTTTCAACATTGTGATACGCCAAGGTGCCAATCTCATCAATCGGCCAATGTAAGGTAACATCAGACTCTCCACGCAACAGCCGTGTGAAGGCAAGCAGGTATTTGCAGAGAATCAAATACGCCATACCGTGGCTGGATGACTCTAATAACTGACGATCATTTCTAATCACCAACTCTGAGCCGCCTTCACTCAGATGCAGTTCCAAACGCAGCAAGGATTCGATGCTGTACTGTTCATCGGCTCGCAGTAACTCCACCACATCGGCCAGTGCATTCAGGTAGTGTTCTGAAGGCTGTGTCTTATCAACCGAGTGACTCCAGTCGTCATAAAGCTTGGCAAAATGTTTCAGCGGTTGCCAAAAGCCCAGTTCGTCGATGGTGGATAGAATACGAACTTCTGATTTTCGGATACCTTCCAGCACCAGATCATCGGCAACGGCTTCACTCAAACGGCGACTTTGCGCGGCAATGCGACGATTGATGTCGCTGAATACGGTGAAGAACTTCTTCAGGTCGCCACCGATATTTTCGCCCATTTCGATCAGTTGTTGACGTTGATCTTGCAGGATATGCAACAGGTCAGCCAATACTGGCAGCAGCTCACGTTTGCCTGCGTATTCCGGCTGTTTGCTTTTTTCATGCTCCAGTCGGTCTAAAAACTCAGGGCTGGCATTGTCTTTTAAGCGTGTATCAAACTTATCCACACGGCTGTTCAGTTCAGCATCCAGTTTGCTGCGTTGCTCTAAGGCTTCGTCGGTACGTGACAAGCGCTCAACAAGGTCGGCAGAGTCAGGCAAAGCCGCGGGCGTTACTCTGGTAAGATTGAGCTCATTCAGCTTAGCCAGCGCCGGTTTGATTTGGCTGAGCTGTTTCTCTGCTCGTTCCATTTGCCCTTGTTGTTGCTGGCGCTGTTCATCCAACACTTTACGGTTTGCGGTAAAGTCTGTTTTCAGTTGGTTTAAAGCCTGTGCAACCTGGCGCTTGTCCTGCTTGAGCTGGGTTTCTTGTGCCAGTAATTCTGGGCGCATTTTTTGCCAATCAAGGGTCATAAAGTTATGCCAGTGATTCAGCTCATCCTGTCGGTTTTCAACCCTTTTGATCTCGGCCTTTAACTGCTCTTGGCGCTGTTTGAGGTCGCTTAAACGGCGAGGATCAATGCCTTTTGCTGAAAGCTCTTCATCAAAGGCTTGTTGTAGCTCTTTTAGCTGTGCTTTGTTCTCTTCTCGCTTGCTGGCCAGTTGTGCTTCAAGCGCATCAATCTGTTGATCAAACCCTTGCAAAGTAGTCTGCCAATCGGCTTTCAACTCAAGTCGTTGGTCACCATGATCTTTTGTCATGGCGTGCAAGTCTTGCTGCTGCTGTGCTTTCAATGCTTCCAGTTGTGCCTGTTTCTGATGCAGTTCTGTTCGAGTCTTTTCTTGACGCTGACTGTTCAGGCTTTGCTGTTGCGCTTTTAAACGATCACGGGCATCGCGGGCATAATCAATATTCTGTTCCAGCTCTGTACGCTGCCATTCGGCTTGTTCGAGTTGCGCTTGTGTCAATTCAACCTGTTCTTGCTGTGCTTTGAGCTGTTTCTCCGCTTGCGCTTTCTCTTCGCTAGTCTGCTCAACATGGCGCTCTGCCGATTGAATCTGCAAACGAATCGCTTCTTCATCCTGTGCATAGTCTGGGGTTTCAACCCCCGCTAATTCCAGACGAAGGCCATAGAGACTGTCTGTTAAGGTCGAAAGGTTAGGGTGTAGGTCTTGTCGCTCTAATAAGCGCTCATCAAGCACCTTACCTAGGGTTTGCTCCCAACCGCTGTAATGCAAGCGTAGAAAATGACGCAAGCTGCCCTGCTCTGGAGCCAGTTGACGATGTAACAGCTGGAGAGACTTTTCTGCATCCTGTGCGGCTTTACGACTACGCTCTAGTGCATCGTTAGCCTGATCACGAGTTTGACGAGCCTGTTGTAGTGTTTGCTGAAGAAGCTGCATCTGGCGTGAGTGCTGCTGGGCTTGCGCTTGGGCTTGCTCTAAGCGCAGCTCTGCCGTACGGGCTTCTTCATATTCCGCCTCGGTTAAAGAGGAGGTGCTCAGTTGAGTTTCCAATATCGCGATGGTACGGCTGTACTCGGTAAGCTGATCAGCAAATAAGCTTTGCTGCGCCTGTATGCGCTTTTGGAAAGCCTGCTCAAGCTGTGTCAGTTGTTGATCTTGCGTTTCACGCACCTGATTTTTCTGTTGCTGCAACTGTTTAACTTTCGCATCACGTTGCTCACTTAACCGATCGAGCGAGGCCGACAGTTTGATCTTATGCAGGTCTAGCTGATGCTCTAAGTCACTGTGTTGCTCAGACATTAACTGGTACTGAGCTTGTAGCTCTATCAGGTTGTCACGCCATAAGGGCAAAGCCTCTGTATCTCGCTGTAGTTTGGCCATATCACGAGATTCATAGTCATCGTAGCGGTACTGAAGCTGATCAAGACGAGCGGTTGTCTCTTTTAAGTCATGCTCGGTTTTACTCTGGGCGCTGATCAATTCAGACTGATGCTCTTCAAAGCTTTCTTTTAGATGACGTAACTGAGCTTGCAGCTCATTAAGCCGTTCTTCACTTTCGGCTTTATGCTGCTTTTGCTGCTGCTCGTCTGCGCTTAATAAGGGGAATAGCGCGGCTAATTGGGACTCAACACCATCCAGCTGTAACGCTAAGTGCTTCAGGTGATCAAAATCTTTCTGTAGTGACTCTAGTTTACTGGAGTGGCGCATCTGCTGAATCCACTCACGAGCCTTAGTGTTCTTCACTTTGGTGGTGGGCAATGTCACGCCATCTTCTTCGAAAATGGCCGCTAACATCGCTTTTAGCGTGTCCATTTTGCCTTCTTTGGCATGTACCGCACTGACCAGCTTTTCAATGTGACGTAGTTTGTGACCCGCATCAACCAAACTAAAAGCAGCGGCTAGGCGACGCAGTTTTGCACTATCAGTGCCACTGCCTCTTAAGGTGGCGACATCATTTTGAATAATACTGCGATACTCACTTGTTGCACTCAGCTTGGCAGACACTTGACCCGCAGCCTGATGACGCATAATGCCCGCCCAGTCGTGATAACTGTAAGCTTTAACCCCTTCGTCAGTATGTTGTAAGTAACACTCACTTTGATAAGGCGCACCGATAAAACGATACTCAAGGCCACCTTCGCTCTTGCGTGTCAGTACAGCTTGGCAAATGTCACCGTTCCCGCGTCGATATTCATACACGATGTAGCTGTTACTGAACGGCAGATAAAACTCGTCAAATTTCTTACGGGTTTTAGGCACGACGCGGTTTGGCTGTTCACCATAGAAAACAGGAATCAAACGCTGAAGTGTGGTTTTACCAGAGGCATTGGTACCGCAGATATTGGTGTGCTCGTCCATCTGGATCTCAACCACTCCCGGTAGGTGAGTGTGAATCAGCACGATACGAAGTAGTTGTGACATGGAGAATATCCTTTCAGCGGTAAACACTCAGAGGCCGTACAGAAGATTCAAAGCCTTTGGCATAGATCAGGTTATTATTCACGGATCAGATTAAAACGCAAAAACCCCAGTCTATCGCTAGACTGGGGTTCTATATAAGGCGCTTGACGATGTCCTACTCTCACATGGGGAGACCCCACACTACCATCGGCGCTGTACCGTTTCACTGCTGAGTTCGGGAAGGGATCAGGTGGTTCCAATACGCTATTGTCGTCAAGCAAAAAAGGTGTAGATTGAATGTCTGCCAATTAAGCCTATCTGTTATTAGGCCTTCTACTTTGTTCGTATCTTGTATTCTTACGTCCAAGCCTGAGCTTGTCGCTTGTAATCTCTGACGTATCCGTCGATTGTTAAGCAAGTCAAAAACTGCTTTGGTGTTATATGGTC
>NZ_FUXG01000003.1:28655-256906 GCF_900167095.1 Oceanospirillum multiglobuliferum | reverse complement strand
CTTACCTTGATAATCTTGTGACTTTCCAAGACCATCGAAGCAAGCGCCCACACGAATTATCTGATTGAATTTTTAAAGAGCAATTTAGTTAATCGAAGGAGAGACAGAATCTCGATCACTTCGCTCAACTGAGGCTGCGTATTCTACAGGACCGAACCTCGTATTGTCAACCACTTTTTTCAACTTTCTTTTCAGTGATCATTTCGAAAACTTAAAGAAAACAAGCGGTTACACAAGCTGCCGAACATCTCTGCCTGACAACGAGGGCGAATTATACGCACCTCTGAGCACTAAGCAACTGTTTTATTAAACTTTTGTAGTTTTATTTCAAAACCGACTGTTTTCGTCCTCTTCCTTCTTTAATAGAGCAGCCACAAAAAGCCCATGACGCAGGCTTTTTGTGGTTTTGTTTCTTAGTCTAGATCTCGGTCGCTGTAACCGATTAGGTAGAGAATGGCATCCAATCCTAATGTTGAAAGCGAGTGTTTAGCACTTTCTTTTACAATAGGCTTAGCTCTGAATGCAATACCTAAACCTGCCGTTCCCAGCATTGGTAGGTCATTTGCACCGTCACCAACCGCGATGGTTTGCTCCAATCGTACACCTTCTTGCTGCGCGATTTGCTTTAGCAATTCACGTTTACGCTCACCATCCACCACGATACCAGTAACATTACCCGTCACTTTGCCGTCTTTGATTTCAAGCTCGTTTGCATATACGTAATCGATCCCTAATTTCGACTGAAGATACTGGCCAAAGTACGTAAAGCCACCTGACAAAATGGCCGTTTTATAACCGAGCGCCTTTAAAGTCGAAATGAGTTTCTCAGCGCCTTCGGTAATTGGCAGATTCTGAGCAATCTCACTCAAAACAGACTCATCTAAACCCTTGAGCAATGCCACGCGCCGTTTGAAGCTTTCAGTGAAGTCAATTTCACCACGCATTGCACTTTCAGTGATTTCAGAAACTTGCTCGCCAACCCCTGCACACTTGGCCAGCTCATCAATCACTTCTGCTTCGATTAGCGTCGAGTCCATATCAAATACGACCAACCGACGATTACGGCGGAAAACGTTATCCTCTTGGAAAGAGATATCCACACCCAGTTGATTTGCCAAACTCAAAAACTCACCGCGAATCTGTGCAGGATCATCAGGATTCCCTCTCACAGAGAACTCAACACAAGCGCGACTTTGTTCTATCAGCTGTTGCAAGGGAATACGACCGGACAAACGATTGATTCGGTCTATATTCAACCCATTATTCGCCACTACACCAGTCACTTTAGCAATATGCTCCGCTGTAATTCTGCGAGCTAGTAAAGTCACGATATAGCGTGACTTACCCTGACCTTCAACCCAATGGTCATAACTGTCACTCGAAACAGGTGTGAATCGAATATTGACACCTAGTTCATGCGCTTTAAAAAGCACATCACGCAGAACCGGTGACGACTCGGCTTCTTCCGGTATATGTATCAAGATACCCAATGACAGAGTGTCATGGATAACGGCTTGCCCAATATCAAGAATATTAACACCGTAACCCGCTAAAATTTCGGTAATAGATGAAGTTAATCCAGGCTTATCAACGCCCGATATATTGATCAAGATAATTTCTTTCATGAACCTGCCTGTTGCAGCCACTGTAAAGGGCTAATATGAAGTCATAAAGAGGGCTAGAAAACAGCTTCCAGTATATCAGTTCTACTTTTTTTTGCCGATCACGAACCGTAAAAAGGCCAAGCAATATGACAAAGCTTGACCTTTTTACTAACCCACTGAAATCTATTCTTGGGTTTTAACTTCTAGCAGATCAACTTTTTGGAAACCTCTTGGTAATTTGTTACCTCTGCGACCACGCTCACCTTGATAATGCTCCAAATCACTACCTTTAAGTACTAAGTGGCGTTTGCCTGCATGAACAATCAGCTGGTCATCTACAGACAGGACAACAATTGCCTTGACATATTCTTCTCGCCCCGCAGCTTTAAGCGCGGCAATATCAATCATTTTATTGCCTTTACCTTTGCTTAAAACAGGCAGTTGCTCTAATTTAAATAACAATAAACGACCTTCTGTACTTACAACCGCCACCTGTAGATTATCAGCTGTAGGCAATAATACTGGTGACAGCACTTCTCCGCCCTTAGGAACAGTCAATAGTGCTTTACCAACTTTATTTTTAGCCAACATCTCTGAGGCTTGCACTACAAAACCATAACCTGCATCACTTGCCATTAAATAGCGCTGCGCCTCGTCACAGATCAACATACCTTCAAAAGAAGCACCTGAGGGCGGATTGATTTTTCCAGTTAATGGCTCACCCTGGCCTCGCGCTGAAGGTAGCGAATGTGCAGCCAATGAATAGCTACGACCACTACTATCTATGAATACAACCTGCTGATTAGATTTACCTCTGGCGACTAAGTGAAAACCATCTCCCGCTTTATAGCTTAAGGTAGTTGGATCAATGTCATGGCCTTTTGCAGCACGCACCCAACCCTGCTTAGATAGCACGATAGTAACTGGATCAGCTCCTACAAGGTCAACTTCTGACAACGCCTTAGCTTCATGGCGCTCAACTAAGGGGGAGCGACGCACATCACCGTATTTGTCCGCATCCGCTTGCAGCTCCGCTTCAATCAGCTGATTTAAGGCCAACTCAGAACCTAACAGATGCTCTAGTTGTTTGCGCTCTTCCGACAGCTCGTCCTGTTCACCCCGAATTCGCACTTCCTCTAACTTCGCCAATTGACGCAATTTCAGCTCTAAAATTGCTTCTGATTGACGCTCGCTTAAGCCAAAGCGCGCCACCAGCACAGTTTTTGGCTCATCTTCTTGACGAATAATCTCAATGACCTCATCAATATTCAGATATGCGATGAGCAAGCCTTGCAGCAAGTGCAACCGATCAATCACTTTTTTTAGGCGGAAATCCAAACGTCTGCGTACTGTGGCACGACGATAGGCCAGCCACTCGGTTAAAATCTCAACCAAACCTTTAACCTGGGGCCGACCATCCGTACCAATCATATTCAAATTGATGCGGTAGCTACGTTCCAAATCTGTCGTAGCAAACAAATGTGCCATGATCGGCTCAACATCTACACGATTTGAACGCGGTACAATCACTAAGCGCGTAGGGTTCTCATGGTCAGATTCATCACGCAGATCAACTACCATTGGTAACTTTTTGGCCTGCATTTGCGCGGCAATTTGCTCAAGAATCTTTGCGCCTGACACTTGGTAAGGCAGGGCGGTGATCACAACATCGCCATCTTCAATTTGATATAACGCCCTCTGACGGATGCTTCCTCTACCCGTTTCATAAATTTTTTCAATATCAGCATGCGGTGTGATAATTTCAGCATCAGTCGGATAATCTGGCGCTTTAACAAAGCGCATCAAATCTGAAAGGCTAGCATCGGGTTGATTTAATAGTTGAATACAAGCCTGTACTAACTCTCTCAAGTTATGTGGAGGGATATCAGTTGCCATACCAACGGCTATACCCATTGATCCATTCAAGAGAATGTTAGGTACACGAGCAGGCAAGACCGAAGGCTCATCTAATGTGCCATCAAAATTCGGCACCCAATCCGCTGTACCCTGCCCTAACTCTGACAGCAGAAGCTCAGCATAGCGTGCTAATCGCGCTTCTGTGTAACGCATCGCTGCAAAAGATTTGGGGTCATCTGGAGAACCCCAATTACCTTGCCCATCAACCAATGGGTATCGATATGAAAATGGCTGCGCCATCAACACCATGGCTTCATAGCAAGCACTATCTCCATGAGGATGGAACTTACCTAAAACATCACCAACTGTACGCGCAGACTTCTTATGTTTAGCGCTGGCTTTTAAGCCAAGCTCTGACATTGCATAAACAATACGACGCTGAACAGGTTTTAGACCATCGCCAATATGAGGTAGTGCACGATCTAAAATGACGTACATGGAATAATCGAGGTAAGCTTTTTCGGTGTATTGCTTGAGCGATATCTGCTCAACACCCTCATGACTGATATGTGCGCTCATTGAAAAAGTTAGTCCACTGTAGAGATGAATCTTAATGCCGTGCAGTCTAACATCTGTTTATCTTTACAGCATCTTGGAAATGATTACTTTACTTTTTAAAGCTATACCTAAAGTGCAGCTACTCATTAGCATATTTTTCTGACTATAATTGTTAGGCTATCCAAGGACTTCATTAGAGCATTAACGCATGATTCTAACCGAATACAGTTATCGTCCAGACACCGACTCACGCGCAGAGGAAAACTGTGCTGATGTTGCCAGCAAGCTGAAAACCGCCTTCGCTGAGAGCGATGATTTTATTATTATCAACAATGCTCAGATTGATGTTTATGACCGCATGGTAAACATTGATCATATCGTGCTACACAGTTTTGGTATCACCCTAATCAATAGCCGTACGCTGTATGGCAAAATTGAGGTGAACTATCGTCAAGAATGGGTGCGCAGCGTCAAAGGCCGGGATATCCCTATGGAGAACCCGACCGATCTGTTTAAACATGTCAGCAAATCTCTACGCGACAATCTGGTCAAAAATGTCGAACTGATTCTCAGCAAGCATAATGGTGTACAAAAAACCTTTGATGGTTTACCGATCGAATTAATGTTTATTCAGGCTCCGAAAAGCGGCCTACAAGGCAACGGTATTAATTCATCCAATATTCTCTTTGCAGAACAGCTGACCAACACTATCACTCGCCACTTCAACTCCTATAAAAAGCGCGTGTATCAACAGTTTGGTGGCATGGATGTGTTTCGCTTTATTTCCTCAGACTTATACGCTTGTGCCGACTTTATTGTCGGTAATGAGATCCACAGAGAAAATTACCCTGTGGCACAACCAGATCAGTCACTAACGAATGAACAAACGGCTAAAGTTAGAAAATCTCAAAGACCTATGATTATTCGAACACGCAAGATAGGAGGGGGACCGGGTATTATTAAAGCAAGGGATATTAGACCCAGCCGAAAAAGTAGTGAGCCTGATACCCCAAAGTGAAGCTCAGCTAAACAAAGCACAATCTAAAAAATATAAAAGAGCCGACTGAAATCGGCTCTTTTTTCAAACCTACAGATCAAAACTTATTATCTAAGTTTAAATTGATCAACCATTTTTTCTAACTGAACAGCCAAAGCCAGCAAGCTTTCACTCACAGCAACACCTTGACTGGCCTCCTGAGAGGTTTTTTCTGCGATAGCGCTAATCTCTTGTACACTACGATTAACTTCTGCTGACGCTTTTTCCTGCTGTTGAGCAGATACTGTCATCTGACCATTCAAGCTATTGATACCAGACACTGCTGCAGCGATCTGTTGTAAGGAGCTGGATACCTTTTCCACCTCATCTACACTGCTTTTCGTGCTTTGCTGAGCGCCTTGCATCATTTGAATAGCTTCAGCGACCTCTTGCTGTAACTGTTCAATTGTTTTATGTACCTCTAATGTCGACTCATGAGTACGGTTGGCGAGTGAACGCACCTCATCAGCAACAACTGCAAAGCCTCGGCCTGCCTCACCTGCACGAGCCGCCTCAATAGCTGCATTTAGTGCTAATAAATTAGTTTGCTCTGCAATAGAGGTGATCACATCCAATACAGTACCCACTTCAGAGCTATAGTTACCTACTTTAGATATCACACCTGAGGCTTGCTCAATCTCTCCTGTTAGACGACTAATGGCTGCGATTGCGGTACTGGTTAATTTTGCACCCATCTGAGCCTCATGATCCGCACTCGATGAGGCATCAGATGCACGCTCGGCGTAACTTTTAACCTCATGGGCATTCATCTCAACCTGATGCATCGCACTCACAACGGTTTCCGTGCCTTTACGTTGACTATTAACGGCTGACACGGTGCTTTCAGCTACTTTAGAGATACTTTCTGCAGCTCCTTTCAAATCATGCGCCATACCAGATACTTGCTGCATACTGGTTCTGAAGCGCCCGAGCATATTATTAAAGGCTGCGGCTACAGCACCAATTTCATCTTTACTGGTAATACCTTTCACTTCTACCGACAGATCAGAGTTGCGCTCAACCTGCTGCATCACATCACGCAAAGTGTTCAACGGTTTAACAATTAAACGGTTAAGCAAGTAAACAATGACCAAAAAGCCAGCAACGAACAGAACAATTTGAGTACCTGCCAATGACCAGAGATTATCGTTGATATGGGAGTCTAAGGTGTCTAACGAATAGCTCACGCGTACAGCACCTAACACAGTGCCTTCATCGACTACGTGGCACATTAAGCAGTTGGTGCCGCGATAGTCTTTACTGGCAACCATCGGATTTAAAACTGTTAATACACGACCTTTATCAGTGGCCACAATTTCACTAATGCGCTCGCCTGATAAGGCTCTACGATCTAAGTCATCTTTGGCTTGCTCCTCTGCACGGCCACCCCCAAATACACCAGAAACCGCATCCCCACGAATAATACGCGCATCCACTACATCCGGTTGACTCATCACCTTTTGACGCAAAATATCACGGTTGTTTAACGTACCTGTGATCATCATAATATTGACTGCATCAAAGTAGGAGTCCGCAGTGTCTTGCGTATGCTGCAGAATCACTTGTTCAACCATCGCACGCTCATTACGTACACTGAAAACCATTGATACAACAAGGACGAGAACAAACACCAAAAGCAGCGCAATGGTAATTTTGGTTTGTACAGATGTTCCCGGGGACGACTGGCTCATATTTCTCTCCGTCTTATTATTTTCTTGGCGCAATTTTTCATTATTGTATCTAGTAGATTAGCTGCTATTTAATGCAGAAAAATTAAGATAACTTTTATTTATATTTTTATCGTGTGTAGTTTTAACCGATACTACAATAAAAGAAATCTCTTTCGATTCTTTTTTGTAGAGCTATTGTAACCTAAGACCTTAATAGGAATATTTCCGTGTCAGAGATCAATACTTCAGATGCAAGTCCTGAGCCGATTATCGCTTTTCAGGGTCATCTGGGCGCCTATTCTCACTTGGCCTGTCGTACAGCAACCCCCGCTTTTACACCTGTGCCCTGTGGCACTTTCACAGAAGCTATGCAGATGGTCGAAAAAGGTGCTGCTGAACTAGCCATGATTCCAATAGAGAACTCTACAGCAGGTCGAGTTGAAGAGATCTATCGGCAGTTACCCAAAACCCACCTTTCCATTATAGGCGAACATTTTGAAAGCATTAATCATTGCCTAATTGGTTTAAAAGGTAGCACATTAACGGATATTCAAACGGTTTGTTCTCACCCTCAAGCCTTAGCTCAGTGTGACAACAACATTATGCGGCTAGGCCTTGCCACCGATGTAAAATCGGATACCGCAGGTGCTGCACGAGAGATAATGCAATTACAAGACAAGAGTCGTGCCGCTATTGCTTCCTCTTTAGCTGCTGAGCTGTATGAAATGGAGATTCTGCAGGAGAATTTTCAAGATTTTGATGGCAATACGACTCGCTTCATTATTCTATCCCGTCAAGCAGAAGTCCCTGCTTACGAAGTTGGCAAACGCTATCTAACCTCATTGATGTTCCGTGTGCGAAATATGCCAGCAGCGTTATATAAGGCAATGGGCGGGTTTGCGACGAATGGTATCAACATGATCAAACTAGAAAGCTATATGAATACAGGCAGCTTTCAGGCAACTTCATTCTATGTCGACGTAGAGGCACATCAAGATGAACAGGGAATGATTAACGCTTTAGAAGAGTTGGCTTTTTTTGCACAGGATATTCGTATTTTAGGCACTTATCAGCCACATCAGTGGCGCAAAAAAGGTGGGACTTTATCTTAGTAAGTCAGTTGTACGAGAGCACCGCAACGGCCATCATTGTTGTGCTCTCTTGCTAATCATTGCCGCTTATCGGCTAAAAGTGGCAGGGTCAATCCAAACACCTAAAGAATTACGATCAATCCAAAGTGCCTTGCCTGCTTCTTTATAACGAAAAACCACTACATCCCCTAAAGCTACTGACAGCTCTGGATCTTCTGTTTGATATGAATAGCTTACAGCATCTACCACTAGGGTATGACGATATAACTCAGGCATCCCTAACCATTCTTGGAATGGTCCCTCTGTTGTAATCGACTCCAAGACTCCTTTGCCTTGCAATTTTGGGGTACGGGTACGGCGCGCACCTGGGCGAAATTTGCCAGCCATTCAAGCTCCTTAACTATCATTAATTCAATTAAAGCCTCTACAGTTAAGTCTACAATCGAGGCTTCAATAAGGGGAGGGCATTATAGGGGTTATTGTCTACTAGGCAAGCCATAGCCAAAGACTTTATTCATCCGAATTATGTCCATACTGACTATAGTAGTCCGGTGCTAAATCTTCAAAGCGAGTGTATTTACCAACAAATGCCAACTTTACGTTGCCAATAGGGCCATTACGCTGCTTGCCAATAATCACTTCAGCTATGCCTTTATTACTCTCATCATCCTTGTTATACACCTCATCACGATAAATGAATGCAATAACATCCGCATCTTGCTCAATCGCACCAGATTCACGTAAATCAGACATCACGGGGCGTTTATTAGGACGCTGCTCTAAGCTTCGGTTAAGCTGAGACAGTGCAATCACGGGGCAATTAAATTCTTTTGCCAAACCTTTTAACGAGCGTGAAATTTCAGAGATCTCAGCTGTGCGATTATCAGATAGCCCTGGCACACGCATCAATTGCAGATAGTCAATTACGACTAAGCCTATATCACCATTTTCACGTGCTAGTCGACGTATACGCGCCCTCATTTCATTAGGTGTTAGAGCAGGGGTGTCATCTACAAATAAGGGCTGACTTTCCAGCAGGTTGACAGCTGAAGTGAGCCGAGGCCAATCATCATCACCCAGTTTACCCGTACGCACATTGGTTTGATCAATACGTCCTAGCGATGACAACATACGCAACATAAGAGACTCACTTGGCATCTCCATACTGAACACGACCACAGGTTTTTTCTGAGACAAGGTGGCATGCTCTGCAATATTCATCGCAAAAGTGGTCTTACCCATCGAAGGACGGCCTGCCACAATCACAAGATCCGAAGGCTGTAAACCAGAGGTCATGGCATCAAGATCTTTAAAGCCTGTACTTAAGCCCGTCATGGCAGTATCAAGCTTATATAACTCATCAATACGCTCAATCGTTTTACGCAGGATAGTGGCTACCCCTTCTGGCCCACCAAATTTAGGACGAGACTCAGAAATCTCAAATACCAAGCGTTCCGCTTCATTGAGCAGCTCATCTGAAGTTTTACCCTGCGCATCAAAAGCCGTTTCCGCTATTTTGTTAGAGGCTTTGATCAGTTGACGTAGTGTTGAACGCTCGCGTACGATCTCAGCATAAGCCAATATATTGCTTGCAGATGGCGTGTTACGCGCTAGCTCAGCTAGGTAAGGCAAACCACCCACCTGATCTAGCTCTTTTTTCTGCTCAAGCACTTCTGAAATAGTTACCACATCAAAAGGCTTAGCAAACTCAGCTAAACTTGCCATCGCTTCAAAAATTAGCCGATGATCTCGTCGGTAAAAATCTTTTCCTGTTAAGCGCTCTGCAGCACCATCCCAAGCCTCATTGTCTAGTAGCAAGCCGCCCAGTACTGCCCTTTCCGCCTCTAACGAGTGTGGCGGCACTTTTATCGCAGCCGTTTGTTTATCAACCGGAGTAAAGTCGGACATAGTATTGTGGCCTCCAAAACTAAACTGATATGAAATACTCAGTACAAAAATATTGCGTAATTGAGAGATTATCTTACAAATTTACGCATAAAAAAAAGGCACATGACCTTAGGTCACGTGCCTCTCTTAACCAACTTAAAGTTGATTATTCTGCAGCAACAATCACGCGAACGCTTGTTGTTACATCGCTGTGCAGCTGGATTGCAACGTCGAATTCACCAACGTTACGAATCGGGCCGTCAGGCAGGCGTACTTCGCTCTTAGCAACATCGATACCTGCTGCGCAGATTGCGTCAGCCAGATCACGAGTACCAATAGAACCGAACAGTTTGCCTTCGTCACCAGCTTTGGCAACGATTGACAGTTCGATCTCTTCTAGAGCAGCAGCGCGTGCTTCTGCAGCTGCTTTAATTTCAGCTGCTTGAGCTTCTAATTCAGCACGACGTGCTTCGAACTCAGCCAAGTTAGCTGCAGTTGCTGTAACTGCTTTGCCGTATGGCAATAGGAAGTTACGGCCGTAACCAGATTTAACGGTTACTTTGTCGCCTAGGCCACCCAGTTTGCCAACTTTCTCGAGCAGAATAACTTCCATCTCGTTAACCTCTCTTTATTCTGTGTCCTGATCTGGTGGTCTTTTACTTGCCAATTTTTGGCGGAAATTAAAACCACTATCCAGAAAGGCCACAAAAATCATCAATACGTACAGTGAGTGTCCAGTGATGGCAAACAGCACATAAAATGCTATTAACCAAGATCGACTCAATTGTTTGATCGCTACAACACCATGAATCAGTGCAATACAGGCTATCGCCAGTGGAATCGTCAGAGACGGTATCCATTTAACTGTTTCTAAGCTGATACCAGCTCCAAAAACAATTACAGCTCCTAATGCCAGTGCGCCCCAAATAGGCAACCTAAGTTGATGAAACTCTTGTTGAAAGCCACCCGGATTAAAGAGTACAGCTTGCCACCAACGAGCAAGCATTAAGCTTCCAATCATCATCAATGTGTGAACGGCTGAGATGATACCGGTAAATAAACTGATTAATAGCTGATCTAGCCCAACACCTACGTGCTCGGCCAGCTCTGTACTACCAGAAATCATATCTCGGCTTGCTTGCGCAACTTGCGACATCACTTCTGGAGGTAACCAATCAATAAAACTACCGGTAATGGCTCCCATTACCGCACCCACAATTAAAGTTTGTGACCAGTTGGCTGAGCTTCTCAGCACCAGCGCCATTAACATGACACCAAAGATCACAAGAGCAGGTGTTGGATCACCTTGCCCGAGCCAAAACAATGCAGGTAGTGAGCCCCAAAGCATCACGTGACTGCCGTCTTTAGCTCCTTTTCTTAGGGTTATTACACCGACTACGGCGGCAGCAATCCAAAAAAACATTGGAATCGCCGCACTGATCGCCGTAGCGATAATCGCGTTAGTACGCGATTTCAGTGCATAGTTTGCGATGAAACGCATGCACTAAGCCTTATATCATTTAGATTACTGGTGGCTGTCAGTGTATGGCAGCAAAGCCAAGTAACGGGCACGCTTAATAGCAGTTGCCAGCTGACGCTGATAACGTGCTTTAGTACCAGTAATACGGCTTGGAACGATCTTGCCAGTTTCAGTGATATAGCTTTTCAGAATTTCGATGTCTTTATAATCGATCTGATCAACGCCTTCAGCGGTGAAACGACAGAACTTGCGACGACGGAAAAAACGTGCCATTTCTATACTCCCAAAAATTTATGTTGGTGCTTATTCTTCTGAATCGTCTGCTTCATCATCAGCATCGATATCATCAGACTCAACTTGGGCATCATCAGCACGCTCTGCACGACGATCATCGCGACGATCTTCACGAGAGGCTTCAGCTTTAACTGGAGATGCTTCTGTTACTGCAGCTTTAGTACGAACAACCAAATTACGGATGATCGCATCGCTATAACGGAAGATTTCAGTTAGCTCGTCAACAACTTCGCTAGTTGCTTCAACGTTCATTAGAACGTAGTGAGCTTTATGAATTTTGTTAATTGGGTATGCCAGATGACGACGACCCCAGTCTTCCATACGATGAATAGCACCACCAGCTTCCTGAATCAGGTTGGTGTAACGCTCGATCATCGCTGGAACTTGTTCGCTCTGATCCGGATGAACCATGAACACAATTTCGTAATGACGCATTATAGCTCCTTACGGTTTTACAGCTTTTTCAGTGATGTGATTAGCACCCGCGAAAAAGCAAGGAGTGGAAAGAATATTCTTTTAATCAAAAAGAACCGCGAAATTCTATAGATGGAAACAAAACTGCGCAAGAACTATTTACTGAAACGGCTTATTTTACGAAAGTACGTTGACGAACAATTTCATACAAACATACGCCAGTAGCAACTGAGACATTCAAACTGCTCACTTCACCCGACATAGGCAAGTTAATCAGCAAATCACAGTGCTCTCGTGTCAATCGACGCATGCCTTTGCCTTCGGCCCCCATCACCAATGCAATAGAACCTTTAACATCAGACTGATATATACTCTGTTTAGCTTCACCTGCCGTTCCCACAACCCAAACTCCCGCCTTCTTTAGGTCATTTAGCGTGCGCGATAAGTTAGTCACCGAAACGACTGGCATCGCTTCTGCTGCGCCACAAGCCACTTTACGTACAGTCGCATTTAACGGGGCAGCTCGATCCTTCGGCACAATCACCGCATGAACACCCGCAGCATCGGCTGTACGCAGACAAGCCCCTAGATTATGAGGATCTGTAACGCCATCTAAAACAAGTAACAAGGGCTGCTCTGTTTTATCTAACAACTGATCCAACCAAGCTTCACTGTAGGTTTTCAAAGGCTTGCAGATTGCGACTACGCCTTGGTGTACAACTTCACCTACCAGCTGATCTAACGACTCGCGATCATGACTCTGGGTTTGAATTCCCAGCTGCTGAGCCGATGATACAATCATGCTCAGTTTTTCATCTTCTCGACCCGACAAAAGGTGTAACGCAATAATTTGCTCAGGCTGTCGGCTAATCAAGCTTGTAACAGCATGAATACCAAACACAGCTTCAATGCCTGTGCCTTGGTTCGCTTTAGGCTTATGCTGTTTACGCTCAGGTTTTGCAGAACCCATACGAGCTGCACGTCCTACATTTTGATGGCGAGTTTCGTTTTTTGCTTTCACTATTATTCCAGACCTATACCAAGAATAAATACGGTAAAAAAACAAACCGCTCCACCAAAAGAGAGCGGCTGTTTTTAATCAATCACCGTCTTTAAATTACTCTGCTTTTGCCGCTTTATTGCGAGCACGTTCTTTTTTACCTGAACGCTTTTTCTTTTTCTTTTTGTGAGGTTTATCAGCTGTATTCAACACTGTTGCAGCACTCGCTTTTTTAGGCTTTTTACGCTTATGCTTTTTCGCAACTTGAGTAACCTCTTTAGCAATCCTTTGAGCTAGAGAGGTTTCCGCAGATGTAACCGCAGGCTTGGCACTAAACCTTCGCCCTTTTCTTTCTACAGGTTGCGACTGGTCCAGCTCGAAATCAATTTTACGTTCATCTAAATCAACTCGCGCTACAATTACAGTTAGCTCATCGCCTAGGTTAAATATTCGTCCACCACGCTCGCCTCTTAGGCGCTGTTTTGCAGGCTCGAACTGATAATAGTCTGATGGCAGCGAAGTGATATGCACCAAGCCTTCAACATAAATTTCATCTAAACGAACGAATAAGCCAAAGCCTGTAACACCCGTCACAGTGCCTTTGAAGCTGTCACCAATACGGCTGGCGGTATATTCACACTTCAGCCAAGCCAGTACATCGTACACGCCCTCATCCGCTCGGCGCTCCGCCATCGAACAATGTTCGCCTAACTCAATCATCTGTTCTAATGAGTATGGCAACCACTTGCTACGAGGCTCGACAACTGGATGATCTAAGCGCAAAACGTGATTGGTTTCTTGATCACTACGAATTAACGCACGAATCGCACGATGCACTAATAAATCAGGATAACGACGAATAGGCGAGGTAAAGTGCGCATAGGCTTTATAGTTCAGGCCAAAGTGACCCTGGTTATCTGGGCTGTAAACTGCCTGTGATAACGATTGCAGCAAGAAGGTTTGAATTGCAGAAGCATCAGGGCGATCCGCAATTGATTGCAGCAAAACCTGATAATCTTCAGGCGTTGGTTTTAAGCCGCCTTCCAGCGTTAAGCCAAGCTCACCTAAATAAGCTTTAAGTTTTTCTAGGCGCTGAGTTTTAGGCCCTTGGTGTACACGATACAAGCCATGTAGCTTATGCTTTTCTAATAGTCGCGCTGCTGCTACGTTCGCACACAACATACACTCTTCAATCAGCTTGTGAGCGTCGTTACGGACAACGGGGACAATCGATTCAATTTTGCGATTTTCATCAAATATGATGCGTGTTTCTACGGTTTCAAAATCGATTGCTCCACGCACTGTACGTGCTGCGCGCAGCACATGATATAAGCCATACAGGGTTTGAACGGGCTTGACGACATCGGCGTATCGAGTTCGGAAAATTTCAGCATCGGGATGTTTCGGATCTGTAAGCAAAGCCCCTACCTGAGTGTAGGTTAGTCGCGCCTGAGATTGAATAATCGCTTCACAGAAGCGATATCGGCTGATCTCACCATTGGCACTGATGTTCATCTCACACACCATGACCAAGCGATCAACATGCGGATTTAAAGAACATAGGCCATTAGAGAGCAACTCAGGTAGCATCGGCACCACTTGCCCAGGAAAATAGACCGATGTAGCACGATTATGAGCTTCAAGATCTAACGGTGTATTAACACCTACATAGTGCGATACATCTGCGATGGCGACATAAAGCTTCCAACTACCCCAACGCTTTTTCTCACAGTAAACCGCATCATCAAAATCTTTGGCGTCTTCACCGTCAATAGTAACAAAGGGTAGGTGGCGCAGGTCAATGCGATGCGCTTTATCCCCTTCTTCAACCTGCTCTGACATATGACCAATTTGATCAAGCACCGCATCAGGAAACTGGTGTGGAATATTGTATTTGCGAATTGCAATGTCAATTTCCATACCCGGTGCCATTTGATCACCTAGTACTTCTAGCACTTGGCCTTGAGCATGCAACCTTGGTCCCGGTTGCTGAACAACCTTGGCGCAGACCACTTGTCCATGCTCAGCATTTAAAGACAGACCGGGCGCAACAATTAAGTCATGTTGCAATTTACGGTTATCTGGGCGCACAAAACAGATGCCATTTTCTTGAACAAAGCGTCCAACTATTTCATCTGTATTGTGCTGTAGTACCTCAACGATTGCACCTTCACGGCGACCTTTACGGTCAACACCAACAATACGTGCCAATACCACATCCAAATGGAACACTTGACGCATTTGGCGACTGGATAAAAATAGATCATCCGAGCCATCTTCAGGAATTAAAAAGCCATAGCCATCAGTATGTGCTTCTACGCGTCCTTTAATAAGCTGCATTTTTGAGATCAAGCCGTAAGCACCTTTGCGATTACTTAACAGTTGACCATCTCGCTCCATCGCCCGTAAGCGGCGGCGCAGCGCTTCTATATCATCGTCAGTTACTAAGCCCATACGCTCGCACAGTTGCATGTGCGTGAGCGGCCGACCATAGTTTTTCAACCAATCCATAATAAACTCGCGGCTAGGTACCGGGTTGTCATACTTGTTGGCTTCTCGGTCGGCATGTGGGTCTTGTGTGACTGACCAGCGTTTCATATTAATTTGCCTTATCCTTTATAATTTTAAAGCGGAACACCTCAGATTATACGCTATATCTGTGTGATTTAATTTTTAGAATTTTTTCAGAAAACTATTGCGTGCATAAGCGGCTTGCGTATAATTCGCCCCCAGTTGCCCAGGTGGTGAAATTGGTAGACACGCTAGCTTCAGGTGCTAGTGGCCTTACGGTCGTGGAGGTTCAAGTCCTCTCCTGGGCACCAATAAGACTTTTAATTCCGTTAAAAGTTACGCAACTCAAAATTTGTTTTTCCTGTGCGTTGAGCCCAGGTGGTGAAATTGGTAGACACGCTAGCTTCAGGTGCTAGTGGCCTTACGGTCGTGGAGGTTCAAGTCCTCTTCTGGGCACCATATCCCAACGCAGAAAAACAACATTCCCTCGCCCCCTCTATTACAAATTTTATAGACAGTATGTTACCTTTTTTATGAAAGTTTCGAGTTCATTCATGCATCTGCTCTCAGTAACACCTCAAAGTCAGATTCAGATAGTGGCTTACTAAAGAAATAGCCCTGAAAATAGTCGCAACCTTTTTCTGATAGAAACTCAACTTGAGCTAACTCTTCTACACCTTCTGCGACAACAACCAAACCTAAACTACTGGCCATCGCTAGAATAGCATTAACCAACGCCACATCATTCTGATCGCTGGGAATATCACGTACAAAGCTTCTATCAATTTTCAAACAATCTAGCGGGAAACGCTTAAGATAGCTTAAAGAGGAGTATCCCGTACCAAAGTCATCAAGGGATATTTTGTAGCCTTCTCGTTTAAATGCTGACAACATTTCAGAGGTACGCTGTAAATCATCAAGTAAAACACCCTCTGTTACCTCTAATTCCAACCACCGAGGTTCAATACCAAAATTAGATACCTGCGTGTTGATCTGATCAACTAGATCTTGTTGTCTAAAATCCATTGCAGAGAGGTTTACAGCCAATTGAACCATTAAGCCTTGCTGGTGCCACGCCTTTAATACTCGGCACGCTTCGGTTATCACCCATTGTGTCACCTCTAAAATCATGCCTGTTTCTTCTAATACAGGTACAAACTCAACAGGAGAAACCATACCGCGCTCTGGTGAGTTCCAACGTATCAGCGCCTCAGCCCCAATGATTTTGCGTGTTTTGGCATCAACTTTAGGCTGGAAGTGTAATAAAAACTCATTACGGGACAATGCATAACGGAGTTGATTTTCTATTTCCAACCTATTATTCACCATACCGGCTAAGGCATGATCATAGAGACAGTATTGATTTCGTCCCAGCTCCTTAGCACGGTACAAAGCTATGTCCGCTTCTTTCAAAAGCTGCTGAGCGGCTATCTTTTCCCCTGCATAATGCACCACACCAATACTTGGCGTCACAAATAAATCATAGCCTTTCACTAAAAAAGGCCTCTCAAAAAGTGACAATATTTGCGCGGCAAAATGATTAGGCGCAAAAACAGCTTCACCTTGCTCTAATAAAAAACCAAACTCATCACCACCTAAACGCGCCAACACACCAAAGCCTTCACATTGATTGAGCAAACGCTGGCTCACCGCAACAAGCAGCTCGTCGCCTGAATCATGACCTAAACTATCATTGATATTTTTAAAGTTATCTAAGTCTAAAAATAGTAACGCTATGTTTTCATCCGTTCGACGGCAGCGCTCAATCGCACTATATAGACGCTGCAGCAGAAGTGAACGATTAGGCAAACCTGTTAATGGGTCGTTTAAGGTAAGGTAGTTCAGTTCTTCTTGTGCTATTTTTCGCTCACTAATATCTCGAATGATGACGACGTACTGCAACAAGCTTCCCGTATCATATTCTGTGATGGTAATTTCCATAGGAAAGGTAGTTCTATCGAGCCTAACCCCTACCGTTTCCGACAACTGTTCTAAACGGGCAATACGTGTGGAGACATCTACAGAAGAAACCACTGATTGCTCACTTACTGACAATAAAGAGAACAATGTTATCTGATGTAGATTGTCATCAGGCAGCATAAATAAAGCTACTGCGGCAGGATTTGCAGTTATTAAATAACCTTTCTCATCGGCGGTTAAAATCGCATCTGGGGCATTCACTAAAATTGACCGTGTACGCATTTCAGCTTCTAACAACTGCCTGCGATCAGACTGTATGGCATTAGCCATAGCATTAAAATTTTGAGCTAAATGCGCAACTTCATCTCGACCCACAACCTCTGCTCGTGCAGACACATTTCCACTGGCGAATGCGATAGCCATCTGCTGAATATTGTTAATTCGGCTCACAACAACCTTTCGGTATAGCAAGCCTGCAAAAAAGGCCAATGCAAATAAAATGCTAAACAGCTCCATACTTTGGATGAGAACATTTTTATGTGCAGACTTTAATTTATTTGAAATATCTAGCCCGACTACAAGCATTGCTGTTTGCTGACTACGTAACTGTCCATCCGCAAAGCTGTCTAAAGGATAGTAAGCCACCCATTTAGTGCTATGCACTGTATCAATAATTCCACGCTTTTGCTTTTCTGCTAGCAGATAGCGTGTTTCACTCAAATCTAACCCCATACCCCACAGATAGTGCTGTTGCCATTGATAGCGTGTAGAGGCTAAAACTGTTCTATTGGTATCAACAACTGCAGCCCAAAGCACACCTTCAACACCTGATAAATCTGACAGCTGAGAGGATAATTCGCCCCACCGCCCTGCAATAAGATTGCTATTAATACTGCCCTGAACCAAGCTCAATATGCCATGGTAGCTATTTTGGTTGCTTTCTCTAACATCCTCCTCAACCTGCGGCAGATATACCAGCAACTGGAATAAGCTAAATAGCAAGGCAAGCATTATCAGTAGCAAAGGAAATGTGATTCGAAGAGAATATTTAGCCAAGAAGAGCATTACTGACTGGCCTTTTTATAGATACTTGGGTCGATGATGAACGCCGCATTGGCACTTAGTTTAGATGACAACAAATGCTCTTCCAGCATCAAATCTTGCAAGCGCTGAATGCTCAAATACAGTGATGGCGGAGATTGGTTTAAGAATGATTGATTGACTTGAATATCTCCCATTTTCAACGTAGACAGCACTTCCAGCAACTCAGACTCAGACAGCCCGAGCTGTTGAGCAAGCAGTTCGCGATTAACTTTTCCCTCCTGCCAGCTGTGCCAAGACTTAAACCAACTTTTAGCTAAGGCAACCAGTTGTGCTTCGTCCTGCCACTCAGCATTAACCACCAGTACATCAACTATCTCATTCGGTATTGCAGATGAGTCAAAAATCTTTGTAACGGGGTAACCCTGTAAGTGTCTTAATTCTGATGCAAATGTAACAACAGCATCAATATCGCCTTGCCGGAGATGTTGAATATGATTATCTATAGAGGTAGGTACAACTGTAATATCTGTCGACGACAGTCCATTTAATGACAATGCTCGACTAAGCATAAAACCACCAACGGCAGTATTTTCAACGCCCACTCGCTTACCTTTAAGCTCAGCAACCGTTTTAATGCTTTGTCGGGCAACAATAATATCCGCGCCGTCCGATATATCTGCTACTAATATAATACGTAAAGGATAGCCCGTATCAGCCAGAGTCATTGCCTCATCTAGAGTCAATGCCGCAGCATTGATCACCCTATTCTTCAAAGCCCTAATCACATCGACAGAACTGGAATATTCCAGTAACTGAGTATTACTTTTTGCCAATAAACCTTCAGACTCTGCTAGATATAATGGGAAGTAACCTACCCAATGATTAGCACCAACCTTGAGACGATCCTGATAAGGACGATCACAACTTGATAACAGTACACTCATCAATAAGAGCCAAAACTTAAGGTAAAAAAGTCCTCGGCTGGTCATAGATCGCCCTTTTTATAAACTTTTTATCAACATAAGCACTTGCATTTAATATCGAGAGGCTTTACTTGCAACCTCTGCCAAACGCCAACGTTGAACCGCGATATTTTTCTCCAAATTATTTTCTACTTCGTCATCCAGCTGACTAAAAAAATCAAAGCCTGTCATCAACTCAAGTTGATCAACAGAGACAACAAACTTACTAAGCGACTCATTTCCTTTAACATTTTGCGGGAAGAAAAAAGCCAGCATACTGACGGCTTGATCCTTAGCATCAACACCCACAAAAACTTTGTAGAAACCATCAGGAACCTCAACCCAACTCGATAGCCGCTCTACTTCACCTTCAAATACTGGCCCAGTCATCACCCATACTTTGGAAAACTGTGGGGCAAAGTGATCAATAGCAGCCTCCTCCAGTCGTTGCCAAATTTTTCGATTGAGATTTGGCTTTTGCGGACTGATATTGGTCATCAAAAAAGTATCAAGCTGGGCTTGCTTACCAAACTGCCTAGATATTGCATAGTTTGGTGCTAAATGCCCACGATCATAGCCTGTGTTGCTATAGTCACCGTGGCTGACTCGCCAAAAAGTGCGCCAATCTTCGTTGAACTGAGATGGTCTTTTATAGCCCTGCTTTTTCTGTTCAGCCGTTAATGCTGTCAGCGGGTAACTCACCCACAAAGGGTTTAAACGTAAATCAGAATAACCTACTACAAAGCCTTCGTTTGGTAACACTCGATACCAGTTTTGCCATCCAGAATTGGTTCGCTCTGGTAGCCCTGCGTATACCATGCTTTGATCAGAGTGCTGCTCGAACCAGTACCAAGCACCACTACCAAAAGTAACCACAATAAAAACAAGTATTATTGGCATAAATCCTCATAGATAACAGTAAATAAATGTGCTGCTTTTGATTTAGATATGTCTATTAGCCACTGAAAAGTTCACTAAATCAATGATTTGTCCCGTTTGAGCAATCTCTGCTCTTAGGTTTAATTGGTGCTGAACCTCTAATTGTAGATCTTGTTGCGCTCCAGACTCACCATGTACTAAATAGAGTTTTGGAGGTCGCTTGAAAGCCTTTAGCCAATTCAATAACCCTTGTTGATCGGCGTAGGCAGAAAAACCTCCGACAGTGTGTACCTGAGCGGCAACATGAATTGACTCATGCCACAGTTTGATTACTTTCTCTCCCTCTACTAATCGACGCCCTAGTGTACCTTTGGCTTGAAAACCCACCATTAAAATATGGCTATTATGACGCCAAGCGTGATATTTCAGATGATGACGAATACGCCCGCCTTCACACATACCACTACCTGCTATAATAATCGCACCGGAACTAATTCTATTCAGCGCCATAGACTCTTCAGGGCTACGGGTAAACCTAAGATTTGGCAAATCATCTAGTTTATGGTCATTCAGCGCCAATCTCTTGGCCTCTTTATTGAATAACTCACTATGTTTGAGATAAACCTCTGTAGCCTCAATTGCCATAGGACTATCTAAAAATATTTGCCAGTGGCCTATATTCCATTCATTAAAGTGCTTCGCAAATAGATATAACAGCTCTTGCGTTCGCCCAACCGCAAACGATGGTATGAGCACATTACCTTTAGCTTTAGCAGCTTCAGAGAGTATCGCGCCCATCTCCTGCATACTTTCATCCCAAGGCTTATGACATCGCCCACCGTAGGTACTCTCCATAATGACAAGGTCAGCGTGATGAATTTCTGTTGGCTCACGCAAAATAGGCACACCAGCATGTCCCAAATCACCCGAAAACACCACTTTGCGCTGGTGTTTACCATCATCCAGCCACAGTTCAACTATTGCAGAGCCTAGAATATGCCCTGCGTCACGCAGACGTATGCGGATACCAGGTAATATTGCCTCTTCCGCATCATAATCCAGCCCCTGAAAGTGCTTCAAAGCCTGTTCTACATCTTGTAACGTATAAAGCGGCTCAACTGGGGGCAGGTGTTTACGAGCGCGTTTTCTATTCGCAGTGACGGCATCATGGGCATAAATATTAGCGGCATCTCGAAACATTATGCCGCACATCTCTCGACAGACTTTTTGTGTGTAGATAGGGCCTTTGAACCCTCTTTTCACTAATAAAGGAATCCGCCCACAGTGATCAAGGTGGGAGTGACTTAAAATAACGGCATCAATTTGCGTAATATCAAAAGGGAACGATTCTGCGTTACGTAATTCATCTTTTGCGCCACCTTGGATCAATCCGCAATCCAATAACACTCGATATTGGCCAACTTCGATCAGGTGACAAGAGCCTGTCACCTCCTGCGCTGCGCCATAAAATTCAATATGCATAATTGCCCATCCTTTTTGTTTGTATCTTAAATAAGCCAAGACAAAACTGAAGCAGACCAACAGCTACCTATCTTGATACTCTAACGAATAATCACTGGCCTATAAGGGGCTTTATCGGTACAGTTCCACAGTAAATGAACCACACTGCTGTAGCAAATGTCGCGTCTTAAATTATTGTTAAAATCCTTCGTACTCCTGCTGTCTATCAGCATTGGCTCTCCTATATTTGCAGCATTTGCAGCGGAGCAAACCATAGAGCAACAAGATGCTCTACAACAGTTTAGAGTTTTGCTAAGCAAACAACTTAACCCTAATCGCTCCAGTATTGAGCGGGTATTTAACCCTATGGGTGAGGGTGAGGCTCTGCTGGTTAGAACCTATCACACAGGTTTACAAGAGCTGGTGTTTCGCCCTTTGATAGATATTGGTAACCACCTAAACGGGCAAGAGAATAATCAGGACAGCTTCATACTGAGAACACTCCCCAATACAGAGCTTAACGAAGTGCTGATCAGCTTTGATCAAGCCAACTCAGAGTATCAAATCTATTTCGGTCAATTTCACTACAGTGTAGATCCTGACCTAAGTGCCACGCAGCGGCTACGTGTCAGCCCTGATGTATTGCCTTTTCTAACACGTAACTTTCAAACCCTATTTATTGATCAACCTTTAATTGCACTTGCAACCCAGTATCTGCTCCAACAACAATATCTGCTTGACCAACCCGCAATACTCCAACTTAAAAAAGAGTATCGTGACAGTATAACAGGACAGTTGCTGGTAAATGGTGACGGCGACATTATCAATCGTTATCGCTTTTCACTTTATAACTCGATTCCGATACAGCCGATTTACTTTATTGAACAATCGCCCTTTGGCTCAATCGAGTCCACTCGATATTACATTCAAGACAACGGGCTGCAGAGCTACCGTATTGACCAGTATGGGCAAAAAAAACCAACAGAATGGCTGTCTCTACAACAGATAAAATCATCTATAGAAAACACATACAACCTTGACGTACCCTCTTCTGAGAGCAATAAGGCATCAATACTAGACTAATTAATCGGCAGACTTACGACCTTTGGTCAGCTATTTTTGCATCAAAAAATCATTATGCTGCTTGAAAGATGATTTACGCCAATGCGATAAGGGGGTACTTTTGTTCTTATCGCACGGCAATAATTTTAATGCTCAGCACCTTGATTATAAGGTGACTGATCAGATTAGCTTGAAAACATTAAGTAAGGTGAACCTATGAAAAAACTACTCGCAATTGCAGGTATTGTCGCTCTAACTGCATCTGGCTCTGTTCTAGCAGCTGGCGATGCAGCAGCAGGCAAAGGTAAAGCAGCTGTATGTGCAGGCTGCCATGGTGCTAACGGTGTAAGCATGGTACCAATGTATCCAAACCTAGCAGGCCAAAAAGCGATGTACCTTGAAAATGCTCTGAAAGCTTACAAAGCAGGCCAGCGCACAGGTGGTACTGCTGCAATGATGGCACCGCAAGCAGCAGGTCTAAGTGATAAAGATATTGCAGATCTAGCGGCTTACTTCAGCTCTCTATAAGCGCTGCGGTCAATCGTCAGTTAGACATTGCGACACAAAAGGCCTGAGCTATCAGGCCTTTTGCTTTTCAAGAAGCATTAAAGGAGAAGTGATTAATGAACATAAATCGCCGAAAGTTTTTGTTGCTAGCCTGTACAGCACCAACAATCCCTTTTATTAGCTCACCAGTTTTAGCTGCCTTTCCTGTATTAAAAGAACGAGACTCAGCCGCACGTGCTTTACATTACAAAGCAGATGTACGAGATGTTCGGCACCCTAAATATCAATCCGGACAAAACTGCGCTAACTGCCAACTATTTAACTTTATTGATAACGGTTGTGTACTGTTCTCTTCAAATAGCGTATCACCAAATGGCTGGTGCCAAGCATGGGTAAAAAAGGTCTAAGGCGTGTTTCGCAACACAAATATCACATCTGTAGACCTTTTATCTTTTATCTTTTATCCTCTCTCCCCATCCCTTGAATAACTAAGCCTTAGCAGCCTCTGTCTCTGGCGGCCAAGCGTAGCACTGCTTAGTTCCATCCTCCATGATAGTTTTCAAGCGCACAGGAAAACCCCAAAGCTGGTAAATATAACGCAGAACTGAAGGTGTTCCCGCATCCAGTGGCCTGCGATTATGGGCGTAATGATTAAGTGTTAATGAGCGATCACCTCGCACATCCGCTTCAACCACCTGAATATTTGGCTCTCTATTGCCTAAATTATATTGTGCGGCTAATTGCTGGCGAATCAGTTTATAACCGGAGTCATCATGAATAGCGGCAATTTCTAATTCAGATTCTTTATCATCATCGACAATTGAGAACAACTTCAAATCACGCATCACTTTGGGCGATAAGAACTGTAAAATAAAACTCTCGTCCTTGAAGTTATGCATCGCAAAATGCAGTGTTTTCAGCCAGTCGGTGCCTGCTATATCAGGAAACCACTGACGGTCCTCTTCTGTTGGCTCTTCGCAGATACGCTTGATATCCGTATAAATAGCAAAACCTAATGCATAAGGGTTAATCCCATTGTAATAGGGGCTATCGTAACTCGGCTGATAAACAACACTGGTATGGGATTGCAAGAACTCTAGAATAAAGCCTTCTGTTACTAAACCCTCATCATAAAGCTGATTCATAATGGTGTAGTGCCAGAATGTTGCCCAACCTTCGTTCATGACTTGTGTCTGGCGCTGTGGATAAAAATACTGCGCGATCTTACGCACGATCCGCACAATCTCACGCTGCCAAGGTTCAAGCAGAGGGGCATTTTTTTCTATAAAGTAGAGAATATTTTCCTGAGGCTCAGAGGGATAGCGGAAACGCTTACCCGCAACCTCATCATCTGTCCGCTTTAAGGGAATCGTGCTCCAAAGCTGATTCACTTGCTGTTGCAAGTACTCTTCGCGCTCTTGTTGCCGTTTCTGCTCCTCCTCTGCGGAAATTGGCGCAGGGCGTTTATAACGGTCTACCCCATAGTTTTGCAAGGCATGACAAGCATCCAGCAAAGATTCAACCTCTTCAATACCGTGGCGCTCTTCACACTGCGCAATATACTTTTTCGCAAACAGCAGGTAATCCACTATAGCCGCAGCATCTGTCCATGTTTTGAATAAGTAATTCCCCTTAAAGAACGAATTGTGACCATAACAAGCATGAGCAATCACCAACGCCTGCATTGTCATGGTGTTTTCTTCCATGAGGTAAGCGATGCAAGGGTCAGAGTTAATCACGAGTTCGTAAGCCAAGCCCATTTGCCCACGCTTGTAACCCTGTTCAACTGACAGAAACTGCTTACCAAACGACCAATGATGGTAACCAAGGGGCATACCAACAGAGGAATAAGCATCCATCATCTGCTCTGTAGTTATCACTTCAATTTGATTAGGATAAGTATCTAAACCAAAGCTTCTGGCGATACGCCCAATCTCTCGGTCATAATCCTCCAAAAGCTCAAAAGTCCATTCTGAACTCGTTGAGATTGGCGTACGCTTCTCTGTATCAGTATTGGCACTTTCAGAAGCCTGATGTGCAATCACATTAGAGGTAATGTCATTCATGATTCTTTCCTCTTGAACAACTCCCTGAAGACAGGGTAAATATCAGCTTCACTGACGATCTGTTCCATTGCAAACCGATCAGGGTAGCGTTGGCGCACCCCAACATATTCCTCCCAAAGCGCCTGATGTGCATGTGGCGTAATTTCAACGTAGGCAAAATACTGAACCATTGGGATCAGCTCATTCATCAGTAGCTTGCTACAGTTTGTGGAGTCATCATCCCAGTTATCGCCATCTGAAGCTTGAGCAACGTAAATATTCCACTCATTCAATGGAAAGCGCTTACTGATCACCTCTTGAGTTAACTTGAGTGCACTTGAAACAATAGTGCCGCCTGTTTCTCTGGAGTAGAAAAATTCTTCTTCATCCACTTCTTTAGCGCTGGTGTGGTGACGGATAAATACCACTTCGATGCGCTGATAGTTACGCTCTAAAAATAGATACAACAAAATAAAGAAACGTTTCGCCATATCCTTGTGAGCTTGTGTCATAGAGCCGGACACATCCATCAAGCAGAACATCACCGCTTGATTGCTAGGCTGTGGCTCCAGCCGGAAGTGGTTATAACGAAGATCATAAGTATCTAAAAAAGGCACTCGGTCGATCTTTTGTTTAAGCTGTGCAATCTCAAGCTCTAACTCCTGAATTCGTAAAGGATTACGCAACAGCTCATCTTTCGTTTGCTCCTCTAATAACAATGCCTCTAATTCCCGTAAACGACGACGACTTTTACCTGTCATTGCTCTACGTCGTCCGTGGGCATTCTTCATGGAGCGCACAATATTGATCTTCGCGGGAGTACCATCTTTGATGATACCTGCACGAACCAGCTTAGCCGACTCCATATCCTTGAACATTTTCCGCTCAAGGTTTGGCAGCTCTAGACCATCAAACATAAACTCCAAAAATTCATCTTTGGTGATCGAGAATGAAAACTCGTCATCCCCCTCGCCCGAATTACTAGCCTGTCCATCGCCCGAGCCACCGCCGCCGCCCCCTTGAGGTCGACGAATACGATCTCCCTGTTGAAACTCTTTATTACCGGGATTAACGATCTCGCGACGTCCGCCTTTCCCCTGCTGGAAAATAGGCTCGTTGATATCTTTGGCAGGAATGTTGATTTTTTCACCGTGCTCAAGATCGGTGATGCTGCGGCGGTTCACCGCGTCTGTCACCGCTTTCTTGATATGACCACGATAGCGGTGCAAGAAACGCTGGCGGTTTACCGCGCTTTTATTTTTGCCATTGAGGCGTCGGTCAATAATGAAACTCATGCGGTTTCTCCTTATGCATCGGCAAACACACACCCTGTTGATTCAACAGCAAACCAGATTAAGCATCGAAACAAGAGGGTGTGAAGGCAGCGCTACTCACTCAAGCGGGAGAGCAACAACGCTGTCGTTGCGCCCTCTGGCCTAAGCGGCTCATCAATAAACAGAGCTTGTGGCCACCTCTCCTTCGCCCTTACTGAGATTTACGTACCCGTAGATACCACTCGGACAACAACCGCACTTGCTTCTCGGTATAACCACGCTGTTTCATTCTATCGACAAAGTCATCATGCTTACTTTGCTCAGATGAAGACGCTTTTGCATTAAAGGAGATCACAGGCAATAACTCTTCTGTATTAGCAAACATTTTGTGCTCAATCACCGTTTTCAGTTTTTCATAACTGAACCATGAAGGGTTTTGCCCACCGTTTTGTGCTTGTGCCCGCAACACAAAGTTAACCACCTCATTGCGGAAATCTTTTGGATTACTGATACCGGCTGGCTTCTCAATTTTTTCCAGCTCTTCGTTCAGCGCTTGACGATCAAACAGCTCACCCGTTTCAGGATCACGGAACTCTTGATCCTGAATCCAGAAATCAGCGTAGATCACATAGCGGTCGAAAATGTTCTGTCCATATTCGCTGTAAGATTCCAGATAAGCGGTTTGAATCTCTTTGCCGATAAAGTCGACATAGCGAGGCGCCAGCCATTCTTTAATAAAACGTAGGTAACGTTCTTGCAGTTCGGGCGCAAACTGTTCTCGCTCAATCTGTTGCTCCAATACGTACAGCAAGTGCACGGGGTTCGCGGCCACTTCTGTTGCATCAAAGTTAAAGACTTTAGACAAAATCTTGAACGCAAAACGGGTTGAGAGCCCTTCCATACCTTCGTCAACGCCTGCACTGTCGCGGTACTCTTGCAGTGACTTGGCTTTAGGGTCAGTGTCTTTTAGATTTTCACCATCATAGACACGCATTTTGGAGTAAATACTAGAGTTCTCAGGCTCTTTTAAACGCGACAGCGTGGTGAATTGAGCCAACATTTTCAAAGTGTCTGGCGCACAGTGCGCAGAGTGCAAAGAACTGTTTTCCAACAGTTTTTCGTAGATTTTGATCTCTTCAGACACTCTCAAACAATAAGGCACTTTCACGATGTAAACCCGATCGAGAAATGCTTCATTATTTTTGTTGTTTTTGAACGCTTTCCACTCAGACTCATTCGAGTGCGCCAAGATAATGCCTTCGTAAGGAATCGCAGACATCCCTTCTGTACTGTTGTAGTTACCCTCTTGAGTGGCGGTTAAGAGTGGGTGTAGCACTTTAATCGGCGCTTTAAACATCTCCACAAACTCAAGTAAACCTTGGTTCGCACGGCACAGACCACCGGAGAAGCTATAGGCGTCAGGGTCATTTTGTGCAAAGTCCTCCAACATTCTGATGTCAACTTTACCCACTAACGCACTAATATCTTGGTTGTTTTCATCCCCCGGTTCTGTTTTAGCCACCGCAATCTGATTGAGTCTTGAAGGGTAGAGTTTAACGACTCGGAATTTGGAGATATCCCCACCAAATTCTTTCAAACGTTTCGCGGCCCAAGGCGACATGATTGAGCGCAAATAGCGTTGCGGGATGCCGAACTCTTGTTCCAGAATTTCACCGTCCTCAGTGCTATCAAAAAGCCCTAGAGGCGATTCAAACACTGGTGAGCCTTTAATGGCATAGAAGGGGACTTTTTCCATCAAGGCTTTCAGTTTTTCAGCCAAAGATGACTTACCGCCCCCAACAGGCCCTAACAGATAGAGAATCTGTTTACGCTCTTCTAAACCTTGGGCAGAGTGTCTGAAGTAGGAGACAATCTGTTCAACAGCCTCCTCCATACCAAAGAAATCTGAAAAGGCCGGATAACGGCGAATCACCTTATTCGAAAAGATCCGACTGAGCCGGGTATCCTTCGCGGTATCAATCACTTCTGGCTCACCAATTGCCATCAACATACGTTCTGCTGCAGAGGCATAGGCCAGAGGATCACTTTTACAAATTTCTAAATATTCTTGCAGGCTATACTCTTCCTGCTGAACTCGATCAAAACGATTTTGTACATGGTTAAAAATGCTCATGACGGCCTCCTTTCATACAGCCGTGACAACGGAGTCGCTTAGGTGAACAGCGATACTGAATCACTCAGGTCACACTTACAGCATAGACGAAGTTCTGAACTGTCAATTAAGCTTTGCTCAACATTAGATAGATAAAAGAAGAATCTTTCATAAAATGAGGGCAACGTCAGAGAAAACACGAGAAATACACGACAAATATTGATGAAATAAAATTCCAAAAAAATATCTGCATGCTTTTAAGGAGATCAATAATGCTATTTTTAGTCACAACACTACTAGCATTTACTTTAATCGTTATCAGCCTTTTTCTAACCAGCTTTAGCCACCCGCCCAAGTTCCATAATGAGCGTAGCGACTTTATTCAGCTCATTGAACAGACCCTAACAGGACAAGCTGAGTACGAACAATGGAGTGCCGTAATACACATACCAATCAGACACGACCCAGCATTGGAAAGTATTAGAATACGTTGTATAGAAATAGAAAGGCTCTTCTATCTGGGCAGAGAAGCCAGTCTCGGTCATGCGGATAAAATGTTTTCCGCTTTAGGCTTGCGAAAGTTAGAAGATATTCTTCTTGAACTTCAAGATGTTACTCAGTTCAACCCAGAATAAAGGCTATACCAGATTGGCAAGGTGTAAGCCCATCAGATAAAAACCGCTTTACCCCTTTAACCAAAGTCGTACAATGGCCGCCCGTTAACAACAATCATTCACAGCCAACAGAGTACAGTGTTTGAGCCTTGTCATGCATACAAACATTCGTGTTTACAACTTACCCAACAGCTGTTTAAACCACGACCATAGCTTCCATCAGTTGGTTGTGGGGCTAACGGGCAGCGCTGAGTTTGAGATTGAAGGGGCTTGTGGACAGGTTAACCCTGTCAAAGGCTGCTTAGTACCTACAGAACAGACGCACTTTTATGAAGGTATAGGTACCAATAATCATCTGATTATTGATCTATCCACTCAGCACCCTCTCCTTCAAAGTAGCATGATGGACTTGAATCGAGTTTTCGATCAGCCGGGTTACTTCAACATCGATAATAACTTAAAACTATTTTTGTCATTCTTACTGAAAGAGGTCGAGTTATACGGTGACGATCCTAATACTGCTGACTTCTTAGCCTTTGCTTTTTTACACCGCCTGCATGAACGCCTTTTTGATCAAACCGTACCGATCAAACAGCCTGACAGGGTAACGCTGAACATGGATCGTATAGACCAGTTCATCGCTAAAAATATGGCTGATAAAATCTCAGTTGCACAGTTGTCTCAAGTGGCCTGTATGAGCGAAAGCCATTTCCATATTGTCTTTCGCAATATTGTTGGCACTACACCGCATCAGTATCTGATCCAAGCACGATTGAAAGAAGCTTATCGTCTATTGCAGTATTCAACTTTGCCGACCACTGACATTGCAGAGCAAGTAGGATTTACCAGCCAAAGTGCGCTTACCAACGCCTTTAAAAAATACTTTCAATCAACACCTGGGCAGGTTCGCCGCCAGCACTAGTTTTTCAACACCACCCATCAATTATCCAACGCCATAGTTTTTTACAAAAAATACCCAGTTTTTTGCAAGAAGCTATTCGACCTTCTTCATTACAGTGTCAGCACATTTCTATAGCGATTCTGAAAGTCGTTACATTTTGGTGAAATCCTCACCATCAATAAAAACAAATACGCCTCAGCTCTGAAAGGTAAATGCTATGATCGAAGCAAATGCAATTGTAGGCTGGACCTTTGTGGTCTATATCGCCCTAATGCTGGGCATTGGTATCTATGCCTATAAGAAAACTCAAGATTTGTCGGACTACATTCTAGGTGGTCGAAGCTTAGGCCCTTGGCCTTCTGCAATCTCTGCTGGCGCATCTGACATGAGCGGCTGGTTGTTGCTGGGTTTACCAGGCTATGCGTTAGCGGCAGGTATGGAAGCTTTCTGGTTGGCTGGAGGCCTTTTATTAGGCACTTGGTTAAACTGGTTGATCGTCGCAGGCCGTTTACGCGTTTACAGCCAAGTGGCACGCGACTCTCTTACTCTGCCTGAGTTCTTTGAGCAACGTTTCCGTGATAACTCTCACGTATTACGTGTAATCTCTGCATTCTTTATTCTGATGTTCTTCCTGTTCTATACCAGCTCTGGTTTAGTCGCAGGCGGTAAACTCTTTGCAACTGTATTCGGTATGGATTACTTCACTGCAGTACTAGTGGGTACTCTGGCAGTAATCACCTATACCTTCTTCGGCGGCTTCTTAGCAGTGTCTTGGACAGATTTAGTTCAAGGCTTAATGATGGCTGCGGCATTAGTTGCAGTGCCAATCGTGCTGATGGGTGAAGTTGGCGGTATTAGTGAAACTTTTGCTGTAATGGAAGCGAAAAACCCTGAACTATTAACCTTATTCACAGGCACTAACGGCGAGCCACTAGGTGCAATCGCTATTATCTCTTTGATGGCATGGGGCTTGGGCTATTTTGGTCAGCCACATATCTTGGCTCGTTTTGCTGCTATCCGTAGCGAAAAAGACATTCCAGCAGCGCGTCGTATCGCAACCAGCTGGACGGCTTTGACATTATTAGGCGCCGTATTTGTTGGTTTTGGTGCGATTGCTTACCTTGATGGCGGCCTAAAGGATGGTGAGACCGTATTTATGGTACTGGTGAACGCACTATTCCACCCAGTGGTTGCAGGCATTTTGCTAGCCGCAATTTTGGCGGCGGTGATGTCAACAGCGGACTCTCAGTTGTTGGTGTCTTCTTCTGCACTAACCGAAGACTTCTACAAGTCTCTATTCCGCAAAGAGGCCTCTCAGAAAGAGTTAGTGATGGTCGGCCGTATCGCCGTAATTGGTATTGCAGCAATTGCACTACTATTGGCACGTGATCCAGACTCTTCTGTACTAGGCTTAGTGTCTTATGCATGGGCAGGCTTTGGTGCAGCATTCGGCCCAGCACTTATCCTAGCTTTGTTCTGGAAGCGCATGACACGTAACGGTGCTTTAGCAGGTATCATTGTAGGTGCAATGACTGTTGTAATTTGGAAACAGCTGTCTGGTGGCATTTTTGATCTGTATGAAATTGTGCCGGGCTTTATTCTGGCTTGGATCTCAATTTATGTTGTAAGCCTAATGGGTGAAGCACCTTCTATGGAAATTCAAAATGAGTTTGACCAAGTGGTAAATCGCTAGTCAGCTCTATTGAGCAGTCTGGACAATTGCTAATTGCCCAGACTACACAACACTCTCATGCAAATTTAACCACAGGTTTCAGCCTGTGGTTTTTTTATACAAAAAAGTGCGCATTTGATTCAAAGCGTTGATCCTTCTGAGTTACAATTTCCATACATCATCACTAGGCTGCGATGTTTAAATATTGTTATCAGATTTCCTGTAGCCTTTTGCTTTAAGACTTTTACAAGATTTGGAATCAATATGCCTGCAACGTCTTCAAAAAGTGTCAATCAGAAATCTAAAGGGTTGTCTCACTGGCGTAAGCAGCTATTACAGGTCTCATTACCCGCTCTACATCAAACAGGGCAAAAACTCGCCATAGCGATGAGAAAACCAGATTGCGGACTGCTTGATCTAGAAAAAATCGTTGCTGAAGACCCTGTTTTATCCTTCCAAATGCTTTCTCATGCTAATAAAGCCAATCAGAACCCTGATAATGACGTGCTATCGCTGCCTCATGCCATGGCGCTTTTGGGCATGGATAAGGTCAAACCAATACTGAAAAATGTAAAATACATCCATTTCAACCCAGAGAAAATTGCTCACAATGCCTTTCTACAGGCTCTAAACACAAGTCTACACGCAGCCACTCAAGCTGAGAGTTGGGCCGAAATGAAAATCCAAGGCAGCGGGGAAGCGCATTATTGGATGGCATTACGCTTAAGTGTGGTTTACTGGTACTTAGCGCTTTCGGCACCCAAAGAGTACTACGCCATTGAGCATAGAGTGCAAACTGGAGAAAACCGTAACCATGTCGAAACAGAGATATTAGGCTGCACCTCCCAACAACTGAGCCGTACATTACTACCTTATTGGCGACTAACAGAGTTCACCGCTCAGAATTTGAATAAACTGCTAAATCCAGATGCCAAAATGCTGGGCAAGCTATCTAAATGCGCGTGGAAAACTAATGTCGCACCTGAAATACCTAAAGCGCAGGGTCTCTATCTGCAAACCCCTTGGCTGGCATCTATGTTGGCACACTGGTTAGCGATGAACAGTGCGGTTAGCTGGTATAGTCCACAAACGTTACGTACCCTTAAAATACTATCTGTATTTCTACACCGCCCATTACAAGAAGTTATTGTTCAGGTTCACAAAACGGCTGTGAGCTTTTCTAAGTTACATCAGCTACAAGGCGTATGGTCTCCTGCGGTACAACTACTACATCCCAAACTACCAAAACGCTCACTGCCTAAAAAAGTATTGCTTAGCGCACAAAAGAAAGCATCCACAAAGCCTGTAGCCGAAGCGACTAAGGTAAAGGCTAAAAAAGATCTTTCTGTCGATCTACGCAAAAAAGTAGAGATCAAGCCGACACGAACCACTCAAGACACTGCATTAGTACCTATAAAGCAACAACAGGTTTTGCCAGTCAATGAAGTACAAACAGCACTGTTTAAACTGTTTTATTTACAAACAGTGAAGCAGCAGCAAGTCTTTTCTATCCATCAACTAATGGATGGTGCTAGTCAGGTTCTGCACTTTGATTTGGGCTTAACACGTTGCATCTTATTTATGAAGTCTCGTAAACAAGGCTCCGTAAAGGGTATTTACGCAAAAGGCTTCGCAGACAATAGTCCATTTGCCAGCATGGAACTAAGCGCTGAAAGCGATCATTTACTCGGTAAGCTATTAGGAAAGCCAGCAGCCTTATGGGTACAACCCCATCAATGTGCAAAATATTTAAATGATTTGCCGGAGCCACTACAACAGGCATTAGAGAACCCTAAAGAATTTGTCATTGCGACAATCAGTATTAGAGGCGTGGCTTCAGGCATACTCTATGCCGATAACAAAGGTGGCGATAAAGCGATAACATCAGCGCATTACAGCACTTTCCGCAGCCTATCACAGGCCGTTAATCACGGTTTTGGCACACTCGCGCAGAAAAAAGAAAAAGAGCATAAACAACAGCGCTAAACTATTAAAGCCGAGAGGCTTCAGAGGTAGGCATCTGAATAATCAAATGCACATCTTGTGTTTGTGCATTCAGATTTTGGCGTTCAATTCGCACTTGATAAACACCATACTGCCATTGTGAATTTTCATTGGACTGCAACACTTGGCCAACCTCGACAGGCAATGTATGGCCCATAACAGGCAGTGCCAAGCTATTACCAAAGCGGATTAACTCTTTGATGGCTTGCAAATCATATTGGCTCATTCTCAAGGAGAGTCGCATCTCTTCAATCTGCTCTAGCGTACCGAAAGCAGCATAGCGTATGCCATGACGCTTATTATGACCAAAATAACGAATAGAGCTAACACAGGCCATACGACCTGTAGCCAATAATTGATAAGGCTCGGCATCAAGAAAAAAATGCTTCAGGTACTGGCACTCTTGCGGCATCGCTTGAGGGCTAGAAATAACAGAATGTATTTGAGGCTTAGAAAACAAAAATGTAAAACCAGCCCATATCAGCGCCAGTAAAAACCAAAGAATTGCAACCAACTGCCAATAAGGTGCAGATTTTAAAAACGAGAGCAAGCGATTAAAGTTGGACTTCTGCATTGTAGGGGAAAGCCCAATATCAGACATTAAATCAGTATTAGATCGTCCTGACCGAACATCTGAGAACATGCTATAAAGTTGGGTTATTTTGCTGCCCATACCGAACTCCTTATTCGGAACCGGAACTAAGCTAACCACAGCGAGTGAATTTTGTCTAATACTTTAGTTCTAACAAAAAAACTGGGGTATCATCAATAGAATCAACCCCAGCACTTAATATCCTTATTATAAAGCGCATCTAGCAGTGTAAAATTAATTTACCGAAGCAAAGCCATCGCAAGCCCAGGCCTCTGGTTGGCTTGAGCCAGAACAGAGCTTACTGTGTCAAATAAGATCCTATTCCGAGTCAAGCTTGCAGTTTCAGCTGCATAGTCGGTATCCGTAATACGACCTCTAGCCTCTTTAATATTCACCATAGCCGTACTATTCGCTCTAATGGTTGAACTAAGTCCATTTTGCTCAGCACCGAGACGGGTTCTCTGCCGCGTGACTTCTGAAGAAAGTCCTGTCATCGCCGTCAGTAAAGCGTCAGTAGTAAAGGCATGCAGTTGATTGATTTGCGAATCAGAAAAGCCTGTAGCAGAGTCAACGGCCGTATCTGCAAATGCAGTAAAGGCAGCAGCAACACCTGTAATTAAAGCTGACTGCCCAACCTGAGCTGTCACTTCATTTACAAGCACCTTTTTCAACTCTGTAATATCAACCTCAATAGCACTATTATCTAGCATCAGACTGATATCACCCGCTCGGGTTCCTGTCAGCAGAGCATCAGCACCAACGCCCGCGTCAGACTCACCTGTCACAACCATATAAGCCGCAATAAGCTTACCAAGCGTTCCAGTATTACCTAGATTTGCACTAATCGTTGAAAGTGTTTGCCCTGTTATACTCTCTGTATTGGCAAGCTTGCCAAACAAAGCGCCTAAAATAGCATTACCTGTGGTCACTGTTTCTGCCGCAGCAGGCTCTGGACGAGTTTGGATTTTAAAGCCCGCACTATCAGACTCGTAGTTTAAAATTTGTATATCGCCATATTTCGTATTGTTTGCAATACGATTATTGGTTTCCATTAAAACTTTAAACTCTTCGCCAAGCGCTATTCGCCCTTCGCTCGATAAAGTACGGTTACCACTGGTTACAGCAAGCTGGTAGCCACGCTGCAAGTTTGTTGAAACTTCTGTTAACGAACCTTCTGCAATCTGCGCTAATGCCAAGCCATAGTTGGCATTACGGTTAGATTGCGTTAAGCCTGTTAGTTGGGTCGTCATTTGATCGGCAAGCCGCAACCCTGCAGCATCATCCCTTGACGCATTAACTCTACTGCCCGTTGATAATTTTTGGACAGATAAATTAATTTGGTCTGAAATTTGCTGTAAGTTATACCGACCAGTGGACGCTGCCATATTCGTATTAAGAAATAGCGCCATCGGGTCACCTCTGATTGTTGTTTGCCTATAGATCAAAACGGTCAAGCTTGATCTAAAGCGCAATGGTCAGGAATCACATGGTTTTTGGAGACTGGATGGCATAGCACTACTACAGAAAACAATAGCTCAGAAAAGTAATAGCGGTCTGGTCACCACTCTTACTGCTTTCTAGGTATTATTATCTGTTAGCTCATGTTATTTCAGGTGAACCCATGGAATGTGTATCGGCAAAACTTTGCCGCTATTGTCGACTGGTACTCGGCAATAACACGCCCATAGATTCAATTCACCATAACATTCAGGCTCCATTAACCATAATTCTTCCCAAGCGTTACATCACCACCTCTTTGTAGAAAAGCCTTGTCACTTAAGGCTTATCGAATTTTATTTTTAAAACTCGACTACTATATCGACTATTTAACAGTAATCTTTAACAACTCTTCACAAAAAACCACAAACTGTGCCGCTTGGCTTTCAAAACCATAACTCGAACTCCACTCACCAGTAACAGCAATACCGCTAAGGCTGACAATATGACAAAGCCTTTACTCCACAACCCTGCTTTCGCCATATGCAAGGCTGAGATCCAGCTCGTAAAACTGTCCACTGCAAACTCTCCAGTTGGTATATAAACCGCTTTCATCTCCCCATTGAGAGCATCAAACCAGATTGAGGTTCTCGCATAGTCTCCTGACACATCTAGCTCACTGTGCACCCGATAAAGATAGTGGCCACTATAAGGTGAGTAAGAGAGGCCAACAGGCGCAACGATTTGAAAATCCCGCTGAGCGGCCAGTTCTACCATTAAAGCCCGCCCATGTTGTAATGCCTGATCAGAAGACATAGGAATGTGCTGCATGAATGGAGTAGAAGCCAGAGTAAGATGTGCAGTTTGTCGATTCAAAAATAAGTCAGTCACAGCGAAATAAAGAGGCTTTAAATTAAACGCCAACCCAGATAGCACAAAAACTAGCATCATAGGGCTCAGCCATAACCCTAACCAACGATGCCTAAAATAACGCGCCTGAAACTCGCTTCGCCCTTTACGAAAACGCCAATAACCCAACCATTTATAACCCTGCTGCACAAAACCTATTGAGCGACCTTTTGGCCAAGTCAGATAAAGCCCCAGCAACATTTGCAGCAACCAAAATAAACAGGCGATCCCTAAAGCTTTCGCGCCGCCAACGCCCAACATCAGTGAATAATGTAATTGATAAGTTAGGGGCATGAGATTCACCAAAGGTGAACGCCAATCGCCCCAACGCCGCCCCCCTAAAATTTCCCCTGTGGATAAATCAATAAAGATCTGATTATGCTCGGGTGCAATATATTGCCCCGTTTCTAGGTGAGCTTGACCTGACAACCAATATATAGCAGCTCGTTGATGAGCAGGTTTTAGATCGAACCATGAAACTCGGCTATTGGGGTAACGCTGTTTAATCTGTAGTTCGATTTGCTCAAGAGATAAACGTGAAATCTTTGAGGACTCTGGTTCAGCCAACCACATCATGTCACGGTTGATCAAATAATCGACTTCATCCTTAAACACCAGTAACAAACCTGTCAAACAGGAGAGTAAAAGAATGACCATTAACAATAAGCCAAAGCACTGATGCATCAGTTTGACTAGCCTACAAATCTGTTTGAACCGCATCGACCACCTGCAAACAACATGAAAGAAATTGAGAGATTGATACCCGCTCAACTACACTGACCTTAAAACAATGGTTCACACCATCAAGATGAATTGAGACTGTTATGCTGAAGTTTTTCTTTGGGTTCATCCTTATAGGGGCATCTTTTTCGGCGTTCGCCTGCGAACTCGTCATGGGCTACCGCACCAATGCCAAACCGCCTTTTATTTCTGCCGCACCCGATAACTCAGGGCTTTATCAAGCGTTATATAAGGAGGCAAGCCGTAGGATTAACTGCACATTAACCGTTGTGCGCCAGCCAAAAGCGCGCATTTTGCACCTTATGAAAGAGGGTGCCGTTGATTTCTACCCCGGTCTCTCCTTCTCCTCAGCAAGAGCCGAACATTTTGTTTTTTTGCCTAACGGCCTTAAAGATGGCTATATCGGCCTGACTCGGAGTAGCGAACAAGAGATCCACTCGCTGCACGACGTAGCGGCAAGAAAACTGGTGATGGTGGTCTCTTTTGGAGGTTACGACTTAAATGCCAAGCAATATGGGATCCATACCCGAAAACCCTATGATTTCACCCTGACACAAATTGTTGATCTAATCCTTGAGGGGCATGCGGATTTTTATGCTTACAACCTCTTGGCCGTGCGCTACTTTCTCAAAACACACCCCGAAAGAGCTTCGCGCTTGAAAATACACAATCACTGCTGCCAAGAAGCACAACAAATGTTTTTTGGTGTGTCAAAGCGGTCAAAGCATATTTTACTTCGCCCCAATCCAAACTACCGCCCAGATCTTACCCTTTCTGAAACCAACACACCTGAGCAAGTGCAGGAAAACAGCACCATCTGGCGGCTTTATCAAGCTTTAGAAGAGATGGCGCAAGATGGCAGCCTGAGGGCCATTGAAGCGCGTTACTTTGGGCAAGAGTAGTCTCTCTACCCTCCTGCAACCAAACCGCACGCTAACCAGAGACCGAGAGCTGATAGGCGCAGATTCCAACTGAACTGGCTAAATTGAGCGAATCAATACGGCCACATCCAGCAATGGTATAGGCCTCAGCATTAAAAGCCGACAACGCCTCCAACGGTACACCTCGCGCTTCATTGCCAAATAAGTAACATTGATAGTCTGCAAAAGCGGACGCATTGATAACTTCACCGTTTAAATCCAGATACGCAAATTGACTGAAGCGCTGCGACAGTGTGGTTAACGGCACATCAAGTTCAATCGGCAAATGAAAAATAGCCCCCATACTGGCGCGCACCACCTTTGAATTAAAGGGATCGACACTGTTGGGACTGAGCAGTAAACGAAAATTGCCGAACCAAGCCAAAGTGCGAATAATCGTCCCCAGATTGCCGGGGTCCTGTACCTCATGCAAATAGATACAACGCTCTCCCTGTTGTAATGCCTCAGGCTGATGACAAAGATCCGGTAAGGGTAAGCGAGCCATAATCCCCTGAGGCGTTTTGGTATCACTCAGCTGCGCCATCTGCTTTTCACTCAGCACCACCTGCTGAAAGTTAGCATCGAGTTGACGGGCCCAGTCCTGATGCGTTTCGGTCACATACAAGGTGATCGGTGTTGCATAAGGCTTTGCCTTAAGGGCTTTTTGCAGTTCCAAAATCAGATGCTCGCCCTCCACCAGATAATGACCAAACTGGGTGCGATACTTCTTCTGGTGGAGCTTTTTAACATCGTCTAATTTCATGTCTCTGCCTTTGTGGCCTGATATTTCCGCCGCCTACGCGATACCTTGTTCACTGTACCGCGCTTAGCGTAGGAGGTTTTGCAATTCAAAGGCGAAAGTTTACAATAAGTGCCGTTTTAGCGACAGCAGACTCCCCTCATGGCCCGATCAAAAACTAGTCAGAAATGGCTGGACGAACATGTTAACGATCCTTATGTAAAAAAAGCTCAGATGGACGGCTATCGTTCACGCGCCAGCTATAAGCTGATCGAGATTAACGAAAAAGACAAACTGTACCGATCCGGCAGTGTCGTGATGGATCTCGGCTCAGCCCCCGGTGGCTGGTCACAGGTCGTTGCACCTGTTGTGGGCGAGTCTGGGCGCGTGATCGCCTCAGACATTTTGCCAATGGATGGGTTAGACGGTGTCACTTTCATTCAGGGCGACTTTACCGACGAAGCGGTCTATGAAGAGATTATCCAAGCACTAGAGGGTGATCAGGTGGATACAGTGATCTCTGACATGGCACCCAATATGAGCGGTGTAAACACTACCGATCAGTACGCGTCGATGTATCTGGTCGAGCTGGCACTGGATATGGCGCGCAACGTATTAAAGCCCGGCGGTAGCTTCTGCGCCAAGGTCTTCCAAGGGGTGGGGTATGAAGAATACGTGAAAGATGTACGCAGCTCTTTTGACAAAGTGATCGTACGTAAGCCAGCAGCCTCTCGTCCACGTTCAAGAGAAGTCTATCTGGTTGGTAAAGGTTTCAAAGGCTGAGCGCTCATTAGCGCTCAAGCAAATGCAGCTTATCCGCCACCCCATTCCACTCATCCGCATCGGCAAGCGGTGCCTTCAATTGAGTGATGTTAGGCCACACCTGAGACAACTCTGCATTTAATGTAATGTACGGTGTTTGTTCAGGTGGCAACTCTATATCTTGAAAAATGGCATCTGCTGGGCATTCCGGCAGACACAAGCCACAATCGATACAGATCACTGGATCGATAACCAAAAAGTTAGGCCCCTCAAAAAAAGCATCTACGGGACAAACCGCGACACAATCGGTGTACTTGCATCGAATGCAATTGTCAGTGACTACAAAGGCCATTGCGGGCTAATACCTCCATCATTCTGTGTGGGCGGCAAGTGTAAAGTAGCTTATTCAAAACTCAAGTTTTTTGCACCGGAATCCCTTTAACAGGGCAGTTTACCTACCTAAAGCATAGCAACTGATTTAGAATGTTCTGCTTGCCTTTGGCACCGCCCTGCAAAGTAAACGAGTACTTTTAATTATGTTGCGTTTAACCGATATCAAACTTCCCCTGAATCATGATGAACAGGCGCTGGAACAGGCCATTTTGCGTAAGCTGGCCATCAAAAAACAGCAGCTCCAAGCCTTTACGATATTCCGAAGGGGTTACGACGCACGTAACAAAAGAGATATTCAACTGATCTACACCTTAGACGTAGAGGTGACGGGCGAAGCCGAACTGTTAGCTCAGGATTCAAGCGTAAGAGCAACGCCCGACATGACCTACAAGTTTGTCGCCCAAGCCCCTAGCGACTTAGCAGAACGCCCAGTGGTAGTGGGTCTTGGCCCTTGCGGCTTATTTGCTGCACTTATTCTGGCACAAATGGGCTTTAAACCCATTGTACTGGAGCGCGGTAAAGCAGTACGAGAACGTACCAAAGACACCTTCGGTTTCTGGCGCAAACAACCGCTTAACCCTGAGTCTAATGTACAGTTCGGTGAAGGCGGAGCAGGCACCTTTTCCGATGGCAAACTTTACAGCCAAGTCAAAGACCCCAAACACTATGGGCGCAAAGTACTGCATGAGTTTGTGGCTGCAGGCGCTCCAGAAGAGATCATGTATGTCAGCAAACCCCATATCGGCACCTTTAGGTTGGTCAATATGGTGGAGAAGATGCGCCAACAGATTATTGATCTGGGTGGTGAAGTTCGTTTCAGCACTCGCGTTGAAAAACTCGACCTCGAACCACTGGCAGAAGGCTACAAACTGAAAGGTTTACATCTATCAACGGGGGAATACCTCAGTTGCTCCAAGATGGTCTTGGCCGTAGGCCACAGCGCCCGCGACACCTTTCAGGCTTTGTATGATCAAGGCGTCTACATTGAAGCCAAGCCCTTCTCTGTCGGGTTCCGAATTGAACATGAGCAAAGCATGATTGACCGCTGCCGCTTTGGCGACAATGCAGGCCATCCTATTTTGGGTGCAGCAGATTATAAGTTGGTACATCACTGCAAAAATGGTCGCAGCGTGTACAGCTTCTGTATGTGCCCCGGTGGCACCGTGGTTGCCGCCACCTCTGAAGAGGGTCGCGTGGTCACCAACGGCATGAGTCAATACTCCCGTAATGAGCGCAACGCCAACAGCGCCATTGTCGTGGGCATCGATCCAGAAAGAGACTATCCGGGTCACCCACTGGCGGGCATCGACCTACAGCGTCGATTAGAAGAGCAAGCGTTCAAAGCAGGCGGCGAAAACTACCATGCACCCGCTCAACTGATTGGCGATTTTCTATCTGGCAAACCAAGCGCAGAACTGGGCGAGGTTCAACCCTCATACACACCGGGCATCACACTGACCGATCTGAGCAAAGTGGTACCTGATTTTGTAACAGCAGCCATCCGTGAAGCCATTCCCGCATTCGACCGGCAGATCAAAGGCTTTGCTAAACCCGACGGATTACTGACTGGCGTTGAAACCCGCACCTCATCCCCTGTTTGCATCAAACGTGGCAAAGACTATCAGAGCATCAACGTACAAGGTTTGTATCCCGCAGGTGAGGGCGCAGGCTACGCGGGTGGTATTTGGTCAGCGGGCATCGACGGCATTCGCGTCGCAGAAGCACTGGCGTTGGCTTATTTAGAAGATTAAGACAGACAACAAAAAGCCCGCGATTAAGCGCGGGCTTTAGAGATGATAGACCTACATTTACATCTCTTTTACCTTAACAGATACTCTATCCACATTGTAGGTGGTCAACTGGCCACCTGTGGCCTGATCTGGATTGAATAAAGCAAGATTAATCCCCTCACTAACAGAGCTGCGATAAACAACTCCATCAAATCCTTTCTTTTTAATAAACTCACACAAGTATTGACTGGGTATATAGTCTATAGCGGCACCTGAGGGCTGAACAGGTCTTGTCAGCTCTTCCCCTAAACGCTCTAGAAAAGGCAAATCAGCTCGCAACTGAGCTATTTTTCCTGCATCATCCAACATGAAGGGAGAAACAAATTCACGTGGGTTACGCAAATCTACAGCTTTAATTTCTGGAATATCAAAAATGGCTACGGAAGCAACCTCACCTGTATGCGGCCTGACTTCTGCAACAGCCGTCTCAGGTATAGAGCCCAAATAGAGGTAAGGAATACCAGCAGGGTTTGCACGACCATTTGAAGAACGTCTCTTAGGTGGAGCACCCATTTCATCTATTTTAAAAGCTCTACCCTCAGACTGGATTCTAGCTCGATACCAACGTAACGGTAGCTCTTTCGCTATTAGCATATCGAGAAGATCCTCGAGGTTATCTTGATCGATTGTTACATCAAGAAACCAACGATTTGTGTACATCATCTCGTCTCGCAGTCTGTCCCATTTGAGCAGAGCATCACTACTGTAACGAGTAGAAGGCTCAAACGTGCGACGAACTATTTCACCATCATTAAGAATGTCACTCAGTAGTTCTTTTGCATGAGCGATGTCCATACGGTGATGGCTAAATATCAACCAATCATCTTTCATCCACTCAACTAATGTTTTTCCATCAGGACTTGGTTCATAAACATTCACCAGAAGTTCAAAATATATAGCTAAACTAGCAGGAGCAACTAGAAAGGTATTATCTGTCCCACAATAATCACAAGTTCCTTCTTTTGGTTCCAATGTCGGAAATACCCCATCCCGCAAAAAACGATCGCCAAAACATTCAGGGCAACAGAAATGCTTAGCCATAACTACCTCACTTCAAATAGTCGGCAAGCGTTTCGATATGATGCTTCATCGAAAGCTTTTTTACATAGCCTAAACCGGGAAAATGCCCTTTGGCATGAAGAGCTTTAAACTCCTCAATTGCCTTACCTTCGAAAATCCCTGAGGTGCCACTCTCGAGTTTACTGATTAACTTATTAAGTGCTTGGCCAAACTTGCCAGCAGGGTCTGTTGGGGTATCTTTTGTATCTGAAACAAAATGATAAATGTACATCACGTCATCCTTTTCGCGATCTATAAATGTTAAGTGAATTGCGACGGCGTATGCTGGGCCGCCACCCTCAGTATATGCATCCCCAACCATCAAAAAATCCCCAAATCCACTCATTCCTAGATCTGAATAGGTTGCATGAACCTCGGAAAAAACTTCAACTTCGGGATAATCTGCATTGCGTTGGCGGTTGAAGCCATCGCGAATCAGAATACGCTTACTTCTACCGAAATGCTTTCTGTATAATAGCTTTGCATAGTCGTCTATAAAGATATTTGTCAGCTCTGGCATTCGTGTTTCTAATTTAGCCGCCAAAGCCTTTGGCTCAGTAAAACCTGCATGAACTAGAACAGGATTATGGGATTGATGCTGTTCAAAGCAATGCAGGGCATCATCTACCGTCATACCATTGCGTAGTAGGATTCCTGCAGATATTTTCTCAGAATCAGAAAACTCATCTTCAAGAAAACAGGATATATTAGCGCCATCATCTTGATGATCCCCATGGTAAGGATTAACTATTACTATTGCCCCTCCATCTGCGTCATGAATCGCGCCTAGCGCCTTTTTCAAGCCATTAAATGACTCACGAACAGGCTCTATAATCGGTATAAAATGATTTTCAGCCAAAAGCGGAGCCATTTCACGAATCGTTATGAGTTCAAATTGCTTTCCACGAAAATATGGGTAGTACATACGTCGATTAACTCCATGTCATTGCCGCATGTAGCGGGGTTTCTGTAGCATCGATAAGTTTTGATTGATCAGAGCGACGTACAGATATTGATAGCGCAGCTGTTTGTAAGGATTTTGGCAGACTTTCGACAAAATCATTAAGAGATGCAAGGTCTCGAGTCCGCTTTAGCGTTTTTACCATTTCAAAGTGCAAAGTAGCAGGATCAAGCTCAGAAAATAGCTTACGTAATACTGCATACCGCTGCGTATTAGGCACATCAGGAACCCCAACCCCTAAACTCTCAAGGATTGAGGTACTTTCAGTTATACGCAAAGAGTCAAATACAGTACTAGGGCAGATCCTTTCGGGACAACTCTTAGCCTCACGTATCGTTTTAATTTGATAACGCTTAGTCAGGCACATAACTCCAACATCTTCTGGTACAGTTTCAAGGATACCATCGATGTGACCTTCATTAGATATGACATTAACTTTTGCAAACACACGTTTGTAATTCGCTACTTGATTTTCAAGGCGGGCAAGAGAGTCTCTCTCAGACTTTATCTCATAAACAGTTGCAGTACCGTTTAAAATAACAATATCTGCCTTACAGCCACCTGCTCGAAACTCATTAAGCATTGAGGCCGTACGAAGAGAATGAGTTCCAAGAAGAACTTTATGACTTACAGCTGCCCGATATATGTATTCGTCACGATGCCCTGCAACTTTCAGTATATTAAACGCAAAATCAAACGCTTCACCAACCGTTGCATTTAGCCCAATGTGGTCAACTAATCCTGCTTCTTTAAGCAAGCGAGAGAACAAAGCTGACTGCCCCCTCTTCGCCATCTCTCTAAAAACAGCAGCAGAAAAAAACCTAGTCAGAGCAGAAAGCTGAGTTACACTATCGATCTTCATTTAGATACCAGACAAACGCCTTTACACCACATATATCATCACCGAGAAGACCATCTAATTTTTTAAGCCTACGCTCAAGATAATCTGTACATTTTAAATCACATCGAGATTTGGCTGGGATACTAGCACCCACATTGAATTGAGGCGATGAAAAAGCACTCCCTGATTTCAATCGACTCATATTATTGAACTTTAGACCATTACAACCTACATGCCCTTATACAACAATCTTTAATACTTCTAATTAAGAAATAACACCAAAAACAAAAAGCCCGCGATTAAGCGGGCTTTGAGCGTTTATCTTGCTTAAAAACGTCGAATCATTCCCACTCAATGGTCGCTGGTGGCTTGCTAGACACATCGTAAGCGACACGAGAAATACCGCTGATCTCGTTGATGATACGGTTAGACACTTTCTCTAACAGCTCATAAGGCAGGTGCGCCCAACGTGCGGTCATAAAGTCGATGGTTTCAACGGCACGCAGTGAAACAACCCACTCGTAACGACGACCATCGCCCACAACACCAACCGATTTAACTGGCAGGAAGACCACAAACGCCTGACTGGTTTTGTGATACCAACCAAAGTTGTGCAACTCTTCTAGGAAGATGGCATCGGCTTCACGCAGGATGTCAGCATATTCTTTTTTCACTTCACCTAGAATACGCACGCCCAAACCTGGACCTGGGAATGGGTGGCGATACACCATGTCGTACGGCAAACCCAGCTCCAAACCAATTTTGCGTACTTCGTCTTTGAACAACTCACGCAATGGCTCAACCAAGGCCATTTTCATATCGTCAGGCAGGCCGCCTACGTTATGGTGCGATTTGATCACATGAGCTTTGCCAGTCTTAGCAGCGGCTGATTCAATCACATCAGGGTAGATGGTGCCTTGTGCAAGGAAGTTTACATCCTTCAGCTTGGTGGCTTCTGCATCGAAGACTTCGATGAAGGTGTTACCGATAATTTTGCGTTTCTGCTCTGGATCAGAAACCCCTGCTAATTTGCCTAGGAACAGTTCCTCTGCATCGGCACGGATCACTTTGACGCCCATGTTCTTCGCGAACATGTCCATCACCATGTCGCCTTCGTTTTTGCGCAACAAGCCGTTATCCACAAATACGCAGGTCAGTTGATCGCCAATCGCTTTATGCAATAGAGCAGCAACAACAGAAGAATCCACACCGCCTGACAAGCCTAGCAAAACTTTCTGGTCGCCTACTTGCTCGCGTACACGGGCAATTTGGTCTTCGATAATGTTGGCCGCAGTCCATAGCGCTTCACAGCCACAGATGTCCATTAGGAAGTGTTCTAGTAAACGACCACCTTGAAGCGTGTGTGTCACTTCTGGGTGAAACTGTACACCAAAGAAGTTTTTCTCAGCATGGAACATCCCTGCAATGGCGCAGCTTGGTGTTGATGCCATCAGCTCAAAGCCTTCCGGCATTTTGGTGACTTTATCACCATGGCTCATCCACACATCGAGCAATGCTTTGCCATCGGCATCAACATGGTCTTTAACCGCTTTGGTCAGGGCATTGTCTGCTTCAATTTTGACCTGTGCATAACCAAATTCACGAATGTCTGAGCCTTGAACTTTACCGCCCATCTGTTCAGCCATCGTTTGCATGCCGTAACAGATGCCCAGTACTGGCAGTCCCATTGTGAATACGCACTCTGGCGCGCGTGGAGAATCTGCTTCTGTGACAGACTCAGGGCCACCCGCCAAAATAATACCTTTAGGGTTATATTCGCGAATCTCTGCTTCGCTCATATCAAAGGCACGAATCTCACTGTATACGCCCAGTTCACGTACACGACGTGCAATCAGTTGCGTATATTGAGATCCAAAATCCAAAATCAGGACTTTCTGAGCATGAATATCTTGGCTCATTGTTTTACCAACCCGTTATCAAGTGACGACCAGTCTGAAAGCTCAGACTGCATAAACAAAACTGCTAATTTAGAACGCAAAGTGGGGCATAAAGCCCCACTTTTTAACTAACGCTAAGCCTAGCCCACACGATAGTTAGGCGCTTCTTTTGTGATCTGCACGTCATGGACATGAGACTCACGCATACCTGCGCCAGTGATTTGCACAAAGGTCGGCTTCGTACGCATCTGTTGAATATCACGGCTACCAGTGTAACCCATTGAAGAGCGTAAACCGCCCATCAACTGATGTACAATCGCTGTCATTGAGCCTTTGTAAGGCACTCGACCTTCGATACCTTCCGGCACTAACTTCTCAACACCGGCATTTTTATCTTGGAAATAGCGGTCGCTAGAACCTTGAGACTGAGACATCGCGCCTAAAGAACCCATGCCACGATACGCTTTATAAGAGCGACCTTGATACAGTTCAATTTCACCCGGCGCTTCTTCTGTACCCGCCAGCAGACCACCCACCATGATTACGCTTGCACCTGCAACAATCGCTTTGGCTAAGTCACCAGAGAAACGCACGCCACCATCCGCGATTAGCGGGATGTCATACTTTTCCAACGCCGCAGAGACGTTCGCAATAGCAGAAATCTGTGGAACACCTACACCAGCAACGATACGAGTGGTGCAGATAGAGCCTGGGCCGATACCTACTTTAACGGCATCTGCACCTGCTTCAGCCAGTGCGATAGCCGCTTCAGCTGTTGCAATGTTGCCGCCAATCACTTGTACCTGTGGGAAGTTTTCTTTCACCCAGCGTACACGGTCAATCACGCCTTTTGAGTGTCCGTGAGCAGTATCAACCACGATCACATCCACGCCAGCTTCAACCAGTGCGGTGACACGATCAGGGGTTTCTGGCCCTGTACCCACTGCTGCGCCCACGCGTAAACGACCATCTTCGTCTTTACAAGCGTTCGGATAAGTACGCGCTTTTTCAATATCCTTAACTGTTACCAAACCTTTCAAGTGGAACTCTTTGTCTACCACTAGAATTTTTTCTACACGGTGTTGGTGCAGTTTGGTTTTGATTTCATCTAAAGAAGTACCTTCTAGCACTGTCACCAACTTATCTTTCGGCGTCATAATGCTAGCCACTGAATCATTCAGATTCGGCTGAAAACGTACATCACGACTGGTCACAATACCGACCAGTTCTTCACCTGAAACCACAGGCATACCAGAGAAACGTGTGTCGCGCGTCAATTCCATTAATTCACTAACAGTGGTTTCTGGAGTCACTGTAACAGGGTCTTTAACAATCACGCTTTCGTATTTTTTCACCTGACGCACTTGCTGAGCTTGCTGCGTAATGGTCATGTTTTTGTGAATAATACCGATGCCGCCTTCCTGCGCCATAGCGATTGCCAGACGTGCTTCTGTTACTGTATCCATCGCCGCAGAAACCAGCGGGATATTCAGAGAGATGCCACGGGTGATTCGTGTTTTCAGGTTAACGTCGTTCGGAAGAACATCAGAGTAACCTGGAACCAGCAAAACATCATCAAAGGTGAGTGCTTCTTGAGCAATACGTAACATATTCTGCGAGCCTGCTGAAGAGAGAGTATAGAATGAAGATTAACCTAACATTTTATCGTAAGAGTCTTTTTTCGTAAACATTAACAATCACCTCATTTCACACTTTAGTCGGTCTATCTACTGGTGATTTCCGCTTAAAAACTTATTTCTTAAGCTAAACTCTAGTGGCTTGCGCTGAAAATGACAGCCACTCAACTTGTTAAAGCAATCTGTCAGCCTACTGCTCACAACCTAAGTCAGTGATAAGATAAACCCTTTTGATGATTTGGATCGATAATGCAGCCTGCCTCTCCCTCCCTATCAAATATTGGCCGCCCAGTTTTAACCGTTACCCAGCTAAATCAAAAAGCGCGTCAATTATTGGAGGGGCAGTTCTCGCTCGTCATCGTTGAAGGCGAAATTTCCAACTTAAGCATACCCAGCTCTGGACACTTATATTTCAGTTTAAAAGACGAACAGTCTCAGGTGCGCTGCGCGTTGTTTCGCAATCGCGCGCAACTGTTGGCGTTCAAACCTCAGAATGGCGACAAGGTGCAGTTGTACGCAAAAGCGAGTTTATTCGAGGGACGCGGAGACTTTCAGCTGATTGCCGAAACCATGGAGCAACAAGGTAGAGGGGCACTGATACGGGCTTTTGAGGCTCTAAAGTTTCGCTTACAAAGCGAAGGTCTATTTGAAACCAAGCACAAACAAGCACTACCACCTATCCCCAACACTATAGGCGTGATTACTTCAACAACTGGAGCCGCTATCCAAGATATTTTGACGGTATTGGAGCGTCGTTTTCCACTTGCAGAAATCATCATCTACCCCACATTAGTGCAAGGCAGTGAAGCACCAAATACTATCGCCCGCGCTATTGAGTTAGCCAACTTGCATGACCAGGCAGATTTATTGATTGTTGGCCGTGGCGGTGGCAGCCTAGAAGACCTATGGGCATTTAACGATGAGCGTGTTGCCCGTGCAATATTTGCCAGCTTTATCCCCATTGTCAGCGCTATAGGACACGAAACAGATACCACAATTGCCGACTATGTTGCCGACTTAAGAGCGCCTACACCTTCAGCTGCCGCAGAACTGATTAGCCCAGATTTGGAGCAATGGTTAAACTGGCTGACGCAGGCAGAAAAGCGACTGATAAAAGTTAACACCCAACTTCTTATTCAACAGCAACAGCGTTTAGATTATTTAGAGCAGCGTTTTAAACAGAACATCAAGCAGCTTGAACAACAGAAGCAGCAGCTTGTTTATACCGAGCAGCGTTTACATCGAGCTTTGGCACAACAAATCCAGCAGTATCACCATCGGTTAAGTAAACTAGAGCTAAAACTGCGCCACCCGCAAACGCAGCTAAATCAACAGCACAGCACGCTCAAGCAATTAAGTCAGCGCTTAGAGCAAGCGTTCCAACAACAGATGCATCGGCAACAAGCCCAATTTTCAGATTTGAGTGCGCGCCTATGGCGAGCATCGCCAGTTAAGCCACTCAATCAACAACAGCAAAAACTAGCCAAACTGCATCAAAGCCTACAGCGCGGTATACGCCAGCAACTGCTGCAACAAGAACAAAAATTAGCCCAAATTGGACAGCAATTACAGATCGTGAGTCCTTTAGCCACACTTTCAAGAGGTTATGCCATTGTTCAGGATGACGAACAACAGATTATTCGCCATTATCAACAGGTAAAGCTTGGTGATACCATCAACATTCGGCTAGCTGACGGTGAATTGGTCAGCGTTGTACAAGCGCAAAAGCCCTAAGCCGTTATTGATCTATCGGGCACGGATATTCAAACAGGGGAACACTATGCCATCTGCCACTCTGTCAGCCACTAAAGCAGATCTATTTAAACGCGCCAGCACCCTGAGCCTGCTGAGCTTATCTCTCGCTTTTAGCAGCTTTTCTTCAGCTGATTTCAGCCCGAAAGCAAATCCGGTGCCGGGTGGCGTTGCAGTAATCGAACTACCAAATAGCATTGGCGAAGGTACGCCAGAGATTTATTTTCAAGGCCAGAGAGTTTTCACCATGAGTCGCGCACAAAATAAGCGCAGTGATGAGCGTCGCGTGACATGGGTAGGCCTGCCTCTTAGTCTAAATGCAGGCAAGCACAGCCTTGATATCCATCAGCCAGGCGGGCGAATTCGCAATGTATTTTTAGAGGTTCGCGCGCCAGAAAAACCTCAACAAAAACACATTATCAGCCGAACTCCTCTGCAAAAAGATTTGACACCCGCTCAGCAACAGCGAATTCAGCAAGAGAAAAATAAAATACAAAGCTTCTTACAACGTTGGAGCGGTAACCCACCAGATAACAGAGTTTTTTTACGCCCCACTGAAGGTAGTGTGAGCCAAGGCTTTGGAGAGCAAAGGTTCTATAACGGAGAAGAAGTCTACAGCCACACGGGTGTTGATATGTCAGGCCAGCGCGTATTTGCGCCCGCAGATGGTACGGTTGTCTTAATTGACGATCTATTTTACCAAGGCAAGCATGTCATTATTGATCATGGACAAGGTCTTATTACCCAGTACAGCCACTTGCAAGCAATCAACGTGCGTATAAGAGAAGGTCAAAAAATACGCCGCGGTGAAGAGATTGGCAAAGTTGGTAATACAGGGCGTCACATCGAAGGCATGCGATTTGCTCAACCAATTAAAACACCACATCTACACTGGAGCGTCAGCCTCAATGGCACCTATGTTGATCCAGAATTATTTCTTATAAAGACACAATAAGAAGTCATATAAATATCACTGACAAAGATGAAGAATGCAGACTACACTGATAGTGAGACCTAATATTAATATTAATGTTATAGAATATAACGACGATCACCCGACCATTTGTTAGAGCCGAAGAAGGATTTACAGGATGAAAACAGTTGTTGACGCGTGGAGCGAGCTTTATAAAAACCCTTTAGCCCCTTGGAGTGGCCTGCCACAACAATGGACAGAAGAAGTTGAAAAGCTAATGGAAATTGAATTTGCAGCGGTACAGCAGTACAACCATCTTTGGCTGTCTATGCTCAATAGCTGCGCACAGGCAGAGTCTAGCGACGACTTGCAAGCTTGCAGCACTCAATATGCTGAAACCTTAGCACAGCAGCACAAACTCTTTCTTGATCATATCGGCAAGCGCCAAAAATTACTGCAAGATTGGCGTGAACATATCAGCGAAGTAATCCGCTAAATATGCACTTAATAGGTGTTAATCAAAACTAGCCTAGCCAACAGTAGCAAGTCACCTCAATGCCCATCTGGGCATTGAGTTTTTTTTTATACTCGTTCTTAGATTAAGTTACATCTGGCCGGCAACTTGTTCACAATGGGGCAAGAAATTTGCCACTATCAACAACTGCCCTCCATGATTGATCGTTCCTTGAATAATGTTGTCCACATCATAATTAGGCGGCAACTCAATATTGCTTGGCTCAAAGTTCACAATAGCTTCCACACTGTCAACTACGATGCCACACACACCATTGCAGGTCTCTATAGAAATAATTTTAGACGCCTCTATGAGATCATATTCTGGTAAGTTCATCAGCCTACGAGCAGAGATAACCGTTAACACTTCACCACGAACATTCAAAATACCCTGTACCTCAAAAGTCGCTCCCGGAACTGAAGAGGGCTCCTGAAAATGAAGCACCTCTTTAATACTGCTTACAGGGTGTGCATATTTTTCACCTGCCAGACAAAAACTGACCCATTGGTCGCACCAACTATGATGTTGCAGATCAGCTGGCTAACTTAGGTATGGAGGCGATTCATCCCAAAGCAGCAAAAGGTCTACGTCAGCAACGTTTACCACTGCGAGTAATGAATACCTTTGAGCCTGATCACTCAGGCACCTTAATCACAGCAGATTATGTCAGTGAAAAACCTTCGGTAGAAATTATCGCAGGACGCCAAAACGTCTATGCACTTGAATTTTTTGATCAAGATATGATGGGAAATATGAGTCGTTATGGCCGTGAGCTTTTAGGCATTATTGAACGCTTCAAAGTGCCGTTGATCTCCAAAGATAACAATGCGAACACCCTAACACATTACTTAGCAGCCAACCTGAAGACAATCAAACGCATTCAAAGTGCTATTCAAGCACTCTTCCCAAACTGTGAAATGAGTTTGAAAAAAGTCTCTATCGTTTCGGCCATTGGTAGCGACATGAAAGTTCCCGGTATTTTAGCAAGCACAGTAAACGCACTAGCTGAGGCTAATATCAGCGTGTTAGCTATCCAGCAATCCATGCGCCAAGTTGATATTCAGTTTATTGTCTCTGATGATGATTACGACCTAGCAGTACAAAGCCTGCATTGCAGCCTGATTGAAGTACACAATCATGGTGAAGCGATCTGTGCGGCTTAATCTGCTTTGACAATAGGGTAGGTACTCTCTTTACCCTATTAAAGCAGCCAACAGCGCACAAAAAAGCCGCTGCACACCTATTTAGAAAGGCGTACAGCGGCTTAATTAGTATCGTTCTTCGTTGAGTACTACTTTAACAGTGCACTCAGGTCTTTCGCTTCCCAATGAGGGAAATGCTTACGGATCAAGCCGTTCAGCTCTAACTCAAAGGCACTGATTGGGCCAGCTGCGGTTTGAGCCCCTTGTTCGGCAGCCGCGTCGATCATACCTGCGCCAACGGTAATGTTGTTCAGGCGATCAATCACAATAAAGCTACCTGTAAAGCGGCTGTTGCGATATGCATCAAAAACCACAGGCTCTGTCAGTTCAACTTTAACTTGAGCAATGCCATTAAGCGCCAACTCAGTAGCAGGCGAGTGCTCTAGTGTGTTCACATCAATTTGATGATCAATTTCAGTCACATAACCACTGGTAAAGTCTGTACCCACTTTGAAGCTATACTGCTTACCCAGTTGCAATGGCTGCTCGTGCATCCACACCATGTGTGCCGTAAACGTATTGCTGACAGTGGCTTCTTTGCCCGTTTCCACCAACATATCACCGCGAGAAATATCAATTTCATCGTTTAAGGTGATAGTCACCGCTTGGCCTGCTTGCGCTTGCTCTAACTCACCATCAAAAGTGACGATAGATTTTACAGTACTGGTTTTGCCTGAAGGCAATGCGGTGATCTGCTGACCTTTACGCACAGTACCCGCTGCAACGGTGCCGCAGTAACCACGGAAATTCAGGTTGGGGCGGTTCACATATTGCACAGGGAAACGTAGCGCTTCCAAAGGAATATCGTGGCTCAGTTCAACGTTTTCCAGAATTTCCATCAGTGGCGCACCTTTGTACCAAGGCATCAGCTCACTGTTGTTCACAACGTTTTCGCCTTTTAGCGCTGACACTGGCACAAAGCGCACATCAGGTAGATCTAAATCTTTAGAGAACGCTTGGTAGTCCGCTACGATTTCATTAAAACGAGCTTCGCTATACTCCGCCAAATCCATTTTGTTGATCGCAACCACAACGTGTTTGATCCCCAATAGCGACACAATAAAGCTGTGACGTTTGGTTTGGGTTAACACGCCATAACGCGCATCAATTAGGATAATCGCCAAAGACGCTGTTGACGCCCCTGTCGCCATGTTGCGCGTGTACTGCTCATGCCCCGGCGTATCCGCGATGATGAACTTACGCTTTTCTGTTGAGAAATAGCGGTAGGCCACGTCAATGGTAATGCCTTGCTCACGCTCAGACTGCAAGCCATCCACCAGCAATGCTAGGTCGATCTCTTCACCTGTGGTGCCGCTTTTCTTGCTGTCTTTGCTCAATGCAGCAAGCTGATCTTCATAGATCATTTTGGAGTCGTGCAGCAAACGGCCAATCAGCGTACTTTTACCATCATCCACGCTACCGCAGGTGATAAAGCGCAGTAGGTCTTTCTGTTCGTGTTGCTTGAGATACTCTTCAATATCTTCCGCGATTAAATCGGACTGGTGAGACATTTTTGTTCCTCGTAACTTTTAGGGGAGTGCTCGCACTTGGCTCAGCACCCGCCTTAAATCTGGTTTTGATCAAGCGAAACGCGGCTTAGAAATAACCTTCGCGTTTTTTCTCTTCCATCGAACCTGTGCCGTCGTGATCAATCACACGACCTTGACGCTCAGAGGTCGTGGTCAGCAACATCTCTTGGATAATCTCAGGCAAAGTCGCCGCCGTAGATTCCACCGCACCTGTAAGCGGGTAACAACCCAAGGTACGGAAACGCACAGAACGCATCTGTGGTTTTTCATTTTCTTTCAATGGCAAACGCTCATCATCAACCATGATCAAAGTGCCATCACGCTCCACCACTGGACGCTCTGCGGAGTAATAAAGCGGTACAATCGGGATAGACTCTAGATAGATATATTGCCAAATATCCAGCTCCGTCCAGTTTGACAGCGGGAATACACGGATCGACTCGCCCTTATTCACTTTGCCATTGAATAGATTCCACAGCTCTGGACGTTGGCTTTTTGGGTCCCAACGGTGAAATTTGTCACGGAAAGAATACACACGCTCTTTTGCCCGTGATTTTTCTTCATCACGACGCGCACCGCCAAAAGCCGCATCAAACTTGTATTTGTTTAAGGCTTGCTTTAAGCCTTCTGTTTTCATCACATCCGTATATTTACGGCTACCATGATCAAAAGGATTGATACCTGCCGCACGACCCTCTTCATTGGTGTGTACAATCAGGTCCATACCCGCTTCAGCCGCCATTTTATCGCGGAACTCGATCATTTCGCGGAATTTCCATGTGGTGTCCACATGCATCAGCGGGAATGGCGGCGTACCGGGGTAAAAAGCCTTGCGCGCCAGATGCAACATCACAGCGGAATCTTTACCAATGGAGTACAGCATCACAGGGTTATCAAACTCTGCGGCAACTTCCCGAATAATATGGATGCTCTCAGCTTCCAGTTGTTTCAGGTGCGTAAGGCGCTCTGGCGATATCATCGTTGTGATCCACTCCTGCAATATAAATAAGTTCGTCTGGCAACAGCTTTGCCACCAGCACTGAAAAATTAGCGGCTATTCTCAAGCAAGACCTCTTCTGAGCCAATTGGCCAGAGGTCAAAGCGGACGCAATAACCAGAATGAGCGTAGTTAAAACGGATTTTTTAATTACGTCAAATTATTTAAAATCATTGATTGATAACAAAAAAGAATATGCAACAAGATCAAGCACTAGGCTGTTAAGCGTTTTACCTCGGTGAAAAACCCGCCATCAGTTTCAAGCTGAATGATGCGATAACCGGCCTTTTGCTCATCCAGCTCAAAATCATTCACAGCGGCTTTAAACTGAATACTGGTAGCAGGCGTAGTGAGTAAAGTTAAGCCATCACGAATGACTTGTTGCGCTTGATGCACATGCCCACATAACACCAGTTTGACAGTAGGCTGTTGGCTTAAGGTCTGCCATAACCAACCCGAGTCTCGCAGTGGAATCTGATCAATACCTTGAATATTGTCGTCACCTTCTTGAGTCGAATGATGCAACTCACCTAAACGCCCCGCGCCAACCAATAAAGGATGGTGATGCACCGCAACCAGAATAGGCTTTGCCCGCTGCTGCTGAAGAACCTGTTGAATCAATACCCGTTGCGCTTGGTCTAACACGCCGTGTGGTTGGCCAGACTGGCTATTCAATAATAAAAAGCACCAATCTTTACACAGCACCAAAAACTCAATGGGGTGCAACGACTGCATCAAGTCAACACGGTCATGATTACCGGGCAACCAATACCAAGGCACACCGGTGGCCTGCATGGTTTGGTACAAGCGCTCGTAACTCTCTAATGACTCATCTTGGCTGAGATCCCCTGTTAAAAGGAAAAGATCAGGCCAGCCTGATTGTTCAATCTCCGCCAAGATCGCCAGAAAATTATGCCAAGGTTGCTGGCCTTTAAAGTCGGCCTCGGGATCTGCCAACAAATGCAGATCAGTCAGTTGTATCAATTTAAGGGACATAAAATGCTCAAGAAACCTCAACCTGTAGAACGAACCCTTGAGTTGAGGCGTAACATTATTGAGGAAGGGCAACAGGGGCTACGCTGTGCCCATACTGTTGAAGATGGGCCAGCCACTCACCTAAAAACAAGTTGATTTGTAGTTTTTCGTCTGGTTGACGCATTTTCGGATTAGGATACAAATAGCGCCCTTCAAAATGGCGCTGCTTTTGATAGCCCACCACCTCAGCCATGCGTGCATCGTGATATAAACGCACCGACAGCTCAGGCTGGTCTAACCACTCACCCCAAGGATCTTGCTGATAGATACGCAATAACGTGGTGTAACGGCTGCGCTCGGTCACATTGATATTGAGCACACCAAGATCAACCGATTCATCACTGATCGCAAATTGCCAATGTTCGCACCGTTCTAAATCAGGCAATAAACGCATCAGGCGCAAATAGTTAGCGTCACACTCCGCCATCTGACGCTTTAATTCCGCTACATAGTTTTTCTTTCGACGCGCTACAAATAACATACACTTCTCCAGCTGCCCCATTCACGGGTCAGGTTGGTTTGAACTTTTGCTGCAAACGGCCTCGATTCAGCTGCAACCATTGCAAGGCAATAATCGCCATCGCATTATTGATAGCCCCCTCAGAAAGCGCAGCAATGGCTTCAGTATAACTCACCAGCTGTACACGAATATCTTCTTGCTCGTGATCTAAGCCGTAAACACCTTCTGTTACTTGCGTACTGTCGATGATACCCAAAAACAGATCAATCTGCTCATCTGTACCACCAGGACTAACCCAGTATTTAAATAGATGCTCAAGAGCTTCTATTGTACAGCCTGCTTCCTCTTGTGCTTCACGCTGTACGACAGACTCTAAACTTTCGCCCGCCTCTGTCATACCCGCTACCATTTCAAACTGCCAAGGGCTTTGGCTCTGATCATAAAGCGCACCGGGACGGAACTGTTCAACCAATAATAATTGATCTGTACGCGGGTCAAACAACAACACGCCTACAGCATCGCCACGTACAAAGACCTCTCGTGAAAACTCACCGCTCCAGCCACCATCAAACTGCTTTTGCTTTAAGCGCAGTTTTTCTAGTTTAAAAAAGCCTTGAAACACCGTTTGGCGGCTTACAATTTCAACATCCGTTTGATGGTAGGTCGGTTTTAAAATTGAACGCAAAATAAGCTCCAAAAAATATTCAAAATAAAGGCACAATGTCATCAAGCTGTGGTCGATATAGCATACCCATCACTTTATACTCAAAAATCAATCCACTTTTCGTTAAAAGATTACAAAAAGGTGATGCTATATTGATAGTTTTTTGAACAAGATCAATGTGCAGAAAGGTTAAGCACATCATAGTGCTACCTTTTAACGGCATTTCTAATAAAAACAACAAAGAAGTCACCTGACTTTTTAGGATGAATACTCATGTACTCTCTGTTAGGCAACATTAAGATTAAATATAAGCTGTGGGTAATCATTGGCTTAATGGCGATGGGCACAGCAATACTAATTAGCGTGTCGCTAATGTCTCTAAAAGAGAACCTATTAGAAGACCGTAAACAAAAAACCAAACACGTTGTTGAGACCGTTTACAGTTTTTTAGCGTACTACCACGAGCAAGAAACAAGTGGGCTACTGAGCAAAGACGCCGCTCAAGATGCAGCCAAGCGTGCTATTGAGAAGCTGCGCTATGACAAAGACGAGTATTTCTGGCTCAACGATATGCAGTCAGTCGTCATCATGCACCCTATTAAGCCCTCTTTAAATGGCAAAAACCTAAAAGACCTGCAAGACGCCAACGGCAAACGTATCTTCACTGAATTCGTGAATGTAGTACGCAATCATGGAGAAGGCTATGTGGATTACCTATGGCCTAAACCGGGTCATGAACAACCGCAAGCAAAAATCTCTTACGTGAAAGGCTTTAGCCCTTGGGGCTGGGTTGTGGGTAACGGCATTTATCTGAACGATATGGATGATATTTTCTGGAAAACCTTAGTGCAATATTCCATCACCGTAGGCATGTTAACCCTGCTGATTGGTGGTTTAGCACTCTTTATTATCCATATCATCACCATACAAGTGACCACCCTGAAAAACACTATGGTGGCGGTAAAGGATTCTGGTGATTTACGTTCAAGAGTCGATATCACCTCAAAAGATGAGCTGGGTGATATGGCAGGCGCATTCAACCACATGATGGATAAGTTCCAAGACATCGTAAACTCGGTGGGTCAATCAACCAATCAACTAACCACTGCAATTGGGCAGATGACCAGCGTAACGGATACCACTATAGAGGGCGTATCACGCCAGCGTTCTGAAACCGAACAAAGTGCCGCAGCTATGAATGAGATGGCAGCCTCAGCGCAGCAAACCGCAGAGATTGCAGAACAGGCCAATGCCGCCACACGCAACGCTCACGCACAAACCGAGCGCGGTTTACAAATTGTGGCAGATGCCACGCGCAGCATTAGCGAACTTGCTCAAGATGTGCAGCAAGCCAGCAGCGTAATCAACCAGCTTGAAGACCATACCGCTAAAATCGAAAGCATCTTAGATGTGATTGGTGGCATCTCTGAACAAACTAACCTTCTAGCTTTAAATGCTGCCATTGAAGCCGCTCGTGCAGGTGAACAGGGTCGAGGCTTTGCGGTAGTGGCTGATGAAGTGCGCCAGCTAGCACAGCGCTCCGCGCAATCAACGCAGCAGATTCAAGAGATGATTCACGAGCTGCAAAGTCGTTCAAAAGTTGCAGTAGAGGCAATGAACACCAGCCGAGAGAAAGCAGAGGCGACGGTAACTAAAGCTGAAGATGCAGGCCAGTCCTTCCGAACAATTGCAGGTTCAATGGAAGAGATCAGCTCACTGAATGCTCAAATCATGCACGCCGCAGAAGAGCAAAGTAACGTTGCAGGAGAGATGAGCCAAAGCTTAGTTTCAATCGCCAATGTGTCAGAGGAAACCGAACAAGGCACCAGCTTGATTCAAGCTTCTGGCCGAGAGTTAACCCGAAATGCACAAAGCTTAGACAGCTTAATCAAACAGTTCCGCACCTAAAATTAACGGACTAAAACTAAAAGGGCGGTCTTGGCACCGCCCTTATTTATTAGTCATGCAAAAATTTGAATCACTCTAAAAGGCTAAACGCGCTATGAAAGGTCGTAATATGCAGCGTTGGCGCGATCCTAAAAAAGATCCCCGCAACGAACATAAAACCAATCTTATCACCCCTGAGGGTTACGCCAAGCTTCAACAAGAGCGCGATTACTTATGGAAGGTTCGTCACCCAGAGCTGGCGCAAAAAGTACAAGAAGCAGCCGCTCAAGGCGATCGCAGCGAAAATGCAGACTACACCTACAACAAACAGTTATTAAACAAGACCCTTGGTCGAATTCGTTTTTTAGACAAACGCCTTGAAGCACTGACGGTTGTCGATCAAAAACCCAGCGATCAAAGTAAAATTTTCTTTTCTGCGTGGGTCGCACTTGAACATGAAGAGGGCGATGAACGTACAATACGTATCGTCGGCCCAGATGAAACGGATCCAAACCAAGGTTTGATCAACATTGACTCACCTTTAGCCCGCGCACTTTTGGGCAAAACGGTTGATGATGAAGTTGTGGTGCAAGCACCGGAAGGGCCACAGATTTATTATGTTTTAGACGTGCGATACTTGCGCTAAAAGCCGAGCAGAAGGACAAGCAGAAGCGGATACTTGGAGGCACTTGGCCTCCAAGCGGAACAGCGTTTTACTTCAAAGCACAACCGACTGGAATACCCATCTTGGCGAAAATCTTAGCCGCAGGGCAAAAGCCTGTAAACGCAGACTGAATCAGATTCACACCAATAAAAGCGGTAAACCAGAAGAAGTTAGGGTGCACAAATTGAGTCAGCACAACACTTAACAAAATCATGCTACCTGCAAAAACAAACATTATACGATCAATATTCATAACAACCTCTTGGGGAATCAATCACCTATCTCTGGCTGCTATAATATTAGAAAAAACTTAATAAAAGAAATATTAGTTTATTCTAAAAAGAATAAGCTTATTCCATTTTTTCTAGTTTGATCAATGATAAGGCCGCTCGGCCAATACCACTGCACGCTTAGGTGCGGGATAACCTTCCACCGTTTTACTCTGATCCTTGGGATCAAGGAAATCGACCAACGAGTGAAACGTCATCCACTCGGTGCTGCGCTGTTCATCTAAGGTTGTGGTTGAGATATCCACAACGCGCACATTAACAAAACCGCATTTTTTCAACCAAAGCACCAAAGCGTCTGGACTAGGCAAAAACCACACGTTGTTCATCATGGCGTAGCGATCTGCGGGCACTAGCACTTGATTTTCATCGCCGTCAATCACCAAGGTTTCTAACACCAGCTCTCCCCCAGGGCGCAGGGCGGCTTTGAGTTGATACAGGTGATCCATCGGGCTTGGGCGGTGATACAACACCCCCATCGAAAACACTGTGTCAAAATAGTCTAGGTTAGCGGGTACATCCTCAATACCCACAGGCAGATGGAACACTTTATTGCCATCGGCCAATCCCATCAAACGTCGTAACAGTTGAAACTGCATATGAAAGCGCGGCGAAGGATCAATACCCACCACCATACGCGCACCAGCTCCCGCCATGCGCCAGCAGTGATAACCGCTACCGCAGCCTACATCCAAGATACGACGATTATGCAGCGGGGCGATAAATTCACAAAGTCGATCCCACTTCCAGTCTGAGCGCCATTCCGTGTTGATATAGGTGCCATGCAGTTGAAAAGGCCCTTTACGCCACGGCATCAGCTTTTTGAATAGGTTGCGATATTTGGCTTGTTCAGAGTCCGGTAACGCGGGGGTTGTTTCAATCGAAACTGCGCTTTGATCTAAAGCGATATTGATCTGATAGCCTTGCTCGGCAAGCTGCTCCACTGTTGGAAACTTTTCCAACACGCGCTGCCAGCCAGCAAGATCCGCATAACGCTTCACATCTAAACCTGCATCAAGCTGTTCAGGTACAAGCGCCAACCAGCGGGTTAAACCTTCTTCGGCAAATTTTTGATAAAGCGGTGCATAATTCAACATGGGTCAACTCTATTGAGCACAAACGGTAAACCGTGATTTAAAAACAGTACACAAGCTATCGGGCTTTAATCGCCAGCATCGAGGCAAAATTCAGATATTGAAACCAGACGCAGCTTTCAGCAAAACCCGCCTCAGCAAAACGCTGCTGATGGGTGGCGAAGCTTTCGGCTTGTAAGAAGTTTTCTAACGCCGCCCGCTTTTGGCTAATCTCTAATTCGCTATAGCCATTGGCGCGTTTAAAATCTAAGTGCAAATCAAACAGAGTGTCTTGCTGCTCGTGTTCATCAAAACGCACTTTTTCTGACAGCACCAGCACACCACCAGGGGCTAAACCTGCCATAATTCTTTTCAACAGCGGCAAGCGCGTCTCTAAGGGTAAAAACTGAAAGGTAAAGTTCAGAATCACCACTGAGGCATTTTCGATGGGAGAGTCATTAATGTCGGCACAAGCCAGATGAATATGGCGAGGCTCGCCCGTCTCAGTCAAAGCCTCTTGAGCAAACACCTGTTGGCAGCGCTCAATCATCGCTTGTGAATTATCAAGAGCGACAATCTCTAGGCTTGGGTCACTGATCTGATGACACACCGATAAGGTGCTAGCACCTAAAGAGCACCCCAAATCATAGATGCGCGTACCCGGCTGCCAATAGCGTTTGGCAATCACGCCCGTCATGCCGATCATATTGCTATAACCGGGCACAGAGCGTTTGATCATATCTGGAAAAACCTGCACCACCTGATCATCAAAAGAGAAGGTGGCTACTTTATCCAGTGGGTTCGCAAAAATCGCGTCTTTATGTTCTTTTTTCATGTGGTTCTTTTCGTTAATAGCACCTGTTAAGCCTGTCAGCTTAGACCCGTGCAGACCAGATACAAAACTTACCTGTTTCAGCAATGCGTTCACAATGGCCAAAGCTGGCTTCAATAATATCGGGATATTTTAAGAACCGATTCGCCACAATTCGCAACTCGCCATTACGCTTTAAGTGCTGCTTGGCTTGGCGAATAAAACGGTCAGCCAAGTCATAATCTGTTTTTTGCCCCGTATGAAAAGGCGGATTCGAGATAATCAGATCAAAACGCTCGGTAATCCCTTGCCACATATCAGAGGCGACCACGTCACCTGTCATCTGATTCAGTGCCAAACTGCGGCGCGTAGCCTCTAGCGCCATCGCGTTGACATCGCAGAAGGTCAGTGCAAGCTCAGGGGTTCTCTTCAGCAAACTTAAGCCAATCACCCCTGTACCGCAGCCCATATCCAATACCCGACGCTGACGCAGTTTGCTCTCTTTGATTCTAGGCAGATGTTTCAGCATCAATGCGGTGCCCTCATCCAAGCGGCCATGACTGAACACACCGGGCAAACTGATCAGTGTCAGTTCATTCAACAGCGCAAGGCGCTCAGCATCCTCGGGGAGCTGCCACTCAAGCTGCCAAGGGGTGGCGCCAAAGGGTTGATACGCTGCCTGCTCAATGTCATAAGCGCGCTGTAAACTGATCAACATCGACTTTTTGGCTTTATCGGCTTTGCTCAGCTGATAGCTCCCTTCAGGCAAGACAGCCTCAGCAGTCGCTAGAATCAATTTATCAGCCGACTTGATACCCCCATTGTTTTCACCCACCAGCCAAAACTGAGCGCCTGATTTTAATAAGGGCAATAGCTGCGCCATTAAAAAACGCGCCTGCTCTTTGGCTTTCGGCATAAACAACACAATATGGTCATAAGCCGCAAGCAGCCCAGAGTCTTGATCTTGGCCTAAATAGGCTTGAAACAATGGTAAAAAACGAGGTTCTTGCGCCACAAACGCATTCAGATCATTAAAGCTACGCCAGTCATCGGTCAGCAGGTGCAAACAGTCTACGCCAGATGTCAGTAAAGGCTTAATCAAGTTGTCCACACCATCGCCTACTGGGAGGTGCGCCATTAAAACCTGACCTTTAAGCTGAGATTGGTTACGCAGTAAAAGCTCTGCGGCGGGGGATAAACTGCTCATAATGGATCTCTTCTTTTAGTCAAATTTTAGGCAATTGAGGTATCACAGAGGATTAAGCCGCAGGCTTACGGGCAATGACATGAATATAACGCCCTAAGCGCCAGTATGGCTCTTGATGGCAGTAGCGCCACTCTAAGGCTTGTACTTTTTCTAAATCGGCCTCAGAAGGGGTTTTATCGCGTAAATAGTCGTTAAAAATACGAATGCCCGCCACCGATACAATTTCTAAGCCCTGTGCTTTTAAGCCGGATAACACGGTTTCAGGGTCTTGAGGACTAATCGGCGTTAAACGCAAACGCTGCCCTGTACCGTCTAAAGTATCGCGTAGAGCTTTATCGTAGTTCCCCTTTACAATATTGCTGAACCTTAAGCCATGTTCATTAAAAAACATCAGCGACAACCAGCCTTCAGGCTGCATCATATTGGCTAAAATGGGCAAAGCAGCTTGTGGTTCATGCAACCACTCCAGCACCGCATGGCACACCACTATATTGGCAGGGCTTAAATGGGCTTCAAGCTGCTGCAAACGATAGTTATAGACCTGAACAGGCGCGGCATAACTATTCTGTTGTGCGGTAAATAGATTAATTGCCTCTGCGCGCATATCGGTTGCAGGCTCGGTAAATACCACTTGATGCCCTTGCTGTGCAAACCAATCGCTCATTTGACCAAGGCCACCGCCCACATCTAACACTTGGCAGCTTTTTTGATCTGCAATAAATGGGATACGCTGTAAGTCTTGTGACAAAATATGCTGACGTAGCCAACCTTTGTTGGTGCCATAGACGTTATTGCGAAACTTCTGAGCTAGGCCATCAAATATTTTATCGGTGGTGATTTTAGTACGCGGAGCCGCCACAACAACCTCAGCAAACGGGCTTATAAGGCGAGGCATGGTACTGGATTTTGGAGGGGTTTAAAAGCAAGTGCCGACAAAGGTAAGCAGAGAGGTATAGCAGGCATAAAAAAACCAGCCCGAAGGCTGGTTTTTCAGTATAGGATCTTGCTAATCACTAAAGATTAGAAGTCTACACGGAAGCTAGCTGCTACAGCGTCTTTGATGCCTTCTGTAGTAGTTGCATCGTCATCAGCCATAATTGCAGAAACAGCTACACGTGCTTTTGCACCCAGTTTGTACTGAGCTTCAACTGCAACTTGTGAACCTTTTTCAAAGTTTACAAGGTTAGCAAGAACAGTAGCTTTCGGGCTTACAGCGAAAGACGCTGCAATTTCCATAGAGTCTTTCTTATTGATGTCGTCAGTAGTCATTTCTGCAGCAACATACAACGCATCCATGGTGTAAGATGCAGCTACAGATGTGTAGTTTTTATCTACGCCGTTGTTAGCCATGATAGTTGCAGCACCTACAGACAGATCGCCCATAGTGTAGTTTGCCGCAAAGTTGTATGCGTCGAAGTCATCATCATTCGGTTTAACTTTATCACCCGCAGCAATAACAACAGCCGCTAACTGTAGACCTTCTAAGCTTGGAGAGATATAAGCTAGAGTGTTGCCTTGACGACCCGCAACTGCATAGTTATGAGTTGGGTTAGAACCAACATCTAGGATATCAACTTTAGAAGAAGTCCACAGGTACTGAGGAGTCCACTGACGACCAGTAGTTACAGTACCGAAATCACCTTTAACACCGATGTATGACAGACGACCACCAGCCAATGCACCAGCTTCTGTGTCTACTTTTTGCTCGTAGTGAACTAAACCAGTTAGACCGCCATCAAGAGGAGTAGACGCTTTGATACCAACACGTGAGCTGTTGTCACCAATTTTCAAAGAAGTTTTTTCAGCTGATACAGCGTTAACACGCAGAGAGCCGTATAGGTCGTAGTTTACTTCAGCCGCTTGTGCAACTGCTGCAAAGCCCATAGTGCTAACGATAGCTGTTGCAATCAGAGTCTTTTTCATTTGTTTAATTTCCTTTCTCTACTCAATCGCTCTGCAGTAACGCAGAAATTATCGGCAGCTGGCTTAAAAATTATGCCAGCAAAAAAACCGTTATTGTTTCAATCGCAGGCGCTACTTTAAACATCCTACGCGCCCATGGCAATAGTCAAATCAGCCCTTTTTACTTGCATTCTGCTGTCTTTTGACCTGTATTAGTTATGCGAACATTCTGTAAGGCTATTGAATTAAGCTTACAGAATGATGACTAGGCCGCTTTTTGTTTTACAAAAGCGGGTCAGTGTCATTGGACATCCATCTCCATTAAATATTAATTACTCTGCCCACTCTACCAATAGCTGCACACTGCTTTGACCTTTGTACTCGTTTAAGCTGAGTTGATAAGCCACTTTGATATTCGCCCCCTCTTGGAAGTTGACTTTGGCACCTGCCGCTAAAGCTTTAAACCAAATAGCTTTAAAGCTAAAGCCAGTATTAGGGCAAGACAGCAGTAGCTGTAAATGGCTTTGATCGGCACCAACAGGGCGTAGTTGCTCTACAAAAAACACACCTAAAAACATAGGGTTATCAAACTCTCGCCCATAAGGTTGTAGCTGCTGTAGTTGCTGCCAAGTCTCTATATTTATTTGCTCAGGTGCTAAGTGTTCATCTACCCATAAGGTGGGGTTTAAATGCTCTGTTTCTGATAACTGTTGTTTAACAGCCCAGTCGAAAAGTTCAGCGAAAATCTCTTGCTGACTGCGCAAAATAGTTAAGCCCGCAGCACCTTTATGACCACCAAACTTTACTAAAACCTCAGAGTGCTGCTGCGCTACTAACTGTAATACGTCTCGAATATGCACTTGGTCAACACTTCGCGCTGAACCACTTAAATGATCAGGGTTTAAAGCAGGGCATAATACCACGCTTGGTTTACCTGTTTTTTGTGTCACCCTGGATGCGACAATGCCTTGCACCCCTGCGTGACCATCAGGTACAACAATGGCCAAACCTTGTCGACGCGCTAAAACCTGCTCTGTGGCGATACCTTGTGCATAAGTCGCCATCTCTTGTTCTATGGCTTTTCTATCTTCATTGTCTTGATCAAGCAAAGACAAATAGTGATCTGCTTGATGGTCATAAGCCGACAGCATAAAGTGCAATGCCGCATAAGGATCATCTAAACGGCCACGGGCATTAATTCTTGGCCCAAGCTGAAAACCGAGCATATCCGGTGTGAAGACAGCGTTATCTTTTTTTAATAAACGTCTGAATGCGCGCCAGCAAGGTTGATCAAACTGATTGATTAACGTTAGCCCTGTTCGTACAACGGCTCTATTGACAGCGCTTTGACCCAGCGACACACAATCAGCCACAGTACCCAAGGCCACGTAAGAGAGCAGCTTGCTCAGCTTAGGGCTAGAAACTGGCAGATAGTGCTTTTGAATCAAATGATTACGAGTTGAAGACATCACCAACCACGCTACCATACAGCCCGCAATGGTGGCATCAGGATAATCGCAATCTGCTTGTGTTGGATTGACGACCGCAAAGGCAGACTCAGGTACGCCAGACTCAGGTAATGCATGGTGATCAGTCACAATCACCTCAATTCCCGCCTGCCTTAGTAACGCAATACGTGCTTCATCACTAGAGCCGCAATCTGCTGTAATGATGAGATCAGGAAGAACAGGTTGCGATAGAATACGCGCAACCAAGCCTGCACTGACACCATAACCATCATTAATACGGTGTCCGATCAAACTTTGTACTTTATCAGGGCTAACCCCAAACCACTCCGTAAGCGTTCTATAAAACACTACATGGGAAGTGATACCATCGACATCGTAGTCAGTCAGTATGCCAATTACTTCTCCCTTAATAATCGCCTGAGCAATGCGCTGAGCGGCTTTAACTGCATCTTTTAAGCGCTCAGGGTGCGGCAAATAGCGTAACTCTGGCTGCACAATTGTTTGCAGATCAATTGTTGAGTCAGAGATTCGACCTGCTAGCACTTTGGCAACTAAGGGCGATAAACCAAGCGTTAATGCCTGTTCATAGACCGCAGGATTTAAATTGCGCTGTTTAATCTCAGGCATCGCGTGGTTGAGTTCCTAAATTGGCTACTTGTAAAAACGACTCATCTCTTTGAGTACTTGTCCAAACGTTGTCATATTAAGGCTGGCTTCTGGCTGAGTTTCATACTCTGGCGACAAGATTTCATACTGACCAGTCTGATAAGTGACGGTAATTCGATTAGGCTCAATTACACCATAATTTCCCACAGCGCCTGCTAAGCGCCACTGAGGAGCCCTCTCACTTGTTTGGGAGTTTAAAAGATGTCGGCCTGCACTGTAATCTTTAACATCATTTTGGCAACCTGCTATATCCGTTAATACTGTTGGTGCCAAGTCAAAATGAGAGGTTGCATGGTCTATTGTTTGACCTGCGGTGAAACCCTCGCCTGCAATAATCAAAGGTACTTGCAGCTGGTAACGAGTAAAATTACTGCCATGCCCCCAATAGTTTTTCTTATTATCATTAAACTCTTGTCCATGATCAGCTGTAATAATCACCAGTGTATTATCCAGCAGATTGCGCTGCTTTAAATCTCTTAAAACTCTACCAATTTGACTATCTGTAAAATGAACAGCGTTCTTATAGCGATTTAAGAAAGGTGTCGGATCAAAATTATTGTTTAAAGCTAAGAAATTGACTGAGCTCCATGCAGGACTAAATACTTCTGGGTAGCCTGCAATAGGGCTATAAGAGTGCGGCGCATCATAAAATAAAAAACCAAAAAATGGCTTGGTTGAGCCTTTCGATTGTTGTTTCAGCTCTAACCATTCCAGCCAATCATCGGTAAGCCGTATGTCACGCTCCGCTGAGCTGTTGCCAACGGTATCAATACGTAGATTCTGTATGGAGGAAAATACGGTTTTATCAAAGGCCGGACTGGTCAGTTTAGCATTTGAAAAAATACCAAACTCATAATCTTGTTGTTGCAGTTGCTGTATCATTAGCGCGGGTGTAGAGCTGCTGGCCATGGCATCCCAGTAGGTTCCCGGTAGGCCATAAAACATTGAAAAAACCCCTGTACGAGTGCCATTTCCGCCGCTGTAGTGATTAGTAAATCTCGTTCCGTATTGATTAGCAAAATTAGCGATATTAGGTGCTGTTTGCTCGTCCGCAGTATCAAAGCGCCATGAATCCACTGCAATCAATAAGACATTTTTCTGCGCTAATGGCTTTTCACACTGCATCGGTTGTAACGGGTAATGGACGACTCCTGAACCTTTTTTTAGCAGGGCCGCTTGCTTTTCTGCCTCTGGGTTTGAGATACCCCATTGTGCTAACTCTTTCTTGGCCTCGGTAGGAAAATGTACGGGATAGAAACGTGCTTGGCGCGTAACATCAAACAGGTACATCGCATGGGCATAAGCATGTATACCATGGCTACCCAACAAAGCGGCAAATAAAACCAAACTCACTAGCCAGCCTTTTCTAGCAGAGCGTATCTTGCTTAGATTTGACCATAGCCATTTTGCTGCGAATATTTGTGTTAGAAAAATACCCAATACACCCATGCAGGCAATAAGTTTTGAGGTCAATGAAAAGTCAAATATCTGGCCATCGGTATCATTTAGAATCAGGTCTAATACAAAGCCGTTAATATGAAAACGGTACTGATCAAATACAAAGCTGTCTAGAACTAACAATGTTAGTCCTAAGCTTGAGAGTACAACTGCGATAAATGTTAAGGTACGTTTTAATGGATAGATTAAAGCGACAATCAAGAAGAGAGGAACCATCAAAAATGACAGTAATGCGGCATGACCAATCCATGTGCTAATCAGGTATGACCAGCCCAAACCTGTGCTAGGTGTATCAATATAAGCTGTAAAACGAAAGAAGATTAATATGGCGAGGAAACTTACCCATACACCATACCAGCCAAGCCATGCACAGAGCTGTCCTCGGCTAGTTTTTTGTTTATTTCTTATTATGTTAGACACTTATATCGTCCCACTGATAGGTTAAAAGTGAAGTTTTAATGAATAAAAAGGGCGAACAGTTGTTCGCCCTAATCTATTAAATAAACGCCAATTTTCTAATTAGCGTTTATTTTCAACAACATATTGTTGAATAGCTGCCGCATCTGCTGGCAGTACTGTGTAGCGTTCTTCACGCTCTAACAAGTCAGCCATATGCGGTGGTAATGGCGCGCCTTGAGCAAAGCCTGCTTTTATCACAGCATCTTCAAATTTTGCTGGATGAGCAGTCGCCAAGGTAATCATCGGCACAGATTGGTCACGATTACAAACTTCAGCCGCACGATAGCCCGTTGCAGTATGCGGGTCTAATAGCTCGCCAGTACGCTCAAAAGCCTCTTTAATCACGTCAATAGTGGTTGCGTCATCAACGCTTAGGCTGTCAAACAATTTGCGAGCATTATCCCAGCGAGTCTGTTCAATTTGCACTGGTTCGTTATTGAAACGATTCAGTAAATCTTCCACCGCAGCGCCATCATTATCATAAAGATCGAACAATAAACGCTCAAAATTGCTAGACACTACGATATCCATACTTGGCGATAAAGTATGCAGCAGAGGTTGTTTGCTGAAATCATTTTTGCTGATGACACGGTGCAAAATGTCGTTAGCGTTGGTTGCCACAACAAACTGATTCACTGGCAGCCCCATTTTATAGGCCATATAACCCGCGAAAATATCGCCAAAGTTGGCTGAAGGTACGCTAAACGAGACTTTACGGTGTGGTGCGCCAACCGCAACAGCAGACACAAAGTAGTACACGATCTGCGCCATAATGCGCGCCCAGTTGATCGAGTTCACTGCCACTAGACGAGTGTTACCACCTAAGAAGCCTTGGTTGTTAAAGCTAGCTTTAACAATTGCTTGGCAATCATCAAAGTTACCTTCTACCGCGATATTGAATACGTTATCAGCCAGCACAGTGGTCATTTGACGGCGCTGTACTTCTGATACGCGGTTGTAAGGGTGCAGGATAAAGATATCCACATGCTCACAAGGCTTACAGCCCTCAATCGCAGCAGACCCTGTATCGCCAGAGGTTGCGCCCATGATCACTGCATGCTCATTGCGCTTACCTAGGAAGTGATCCAATAGACGACCTAGCATCTGTAAGGCAACATCTTTAAACGCTAAGGTGGGGCCGTGGAACAATTCCAATAGGTAGTGGTTGCTATCTAGTTGTTTAAGCGGTGTGACTGCATCATGTTTGAAGGTGCTATAAGTGTCTTCAATCATTGCTTTTAGAGTGTCGGCTGGAATCTCGTCACCGATAAAAGCGTGCATCACTTTGTACGCAATCTCTGTGTAAGATAGACCTGCCCATGAGGCGATCTCTTCTGCACTAAATTGTGGAATCGTTTCTGGTACATACAAGCCACCATCGGTAGCCAAACCAGTTAATACTACATCTTCAAAATTAAGGGCAGGCGCTTGGCCGCGAGTACTGATATAACGCACGGGAATTCTCGTTTTATTTGCAGGACTCAATGAGTCGAATCGTTTGTTATCTGTGCAGCAATCTTAAGGTCTGTGCTGCACAATAATTTATATGCTCTTGCGAAGGCTGAGCGATGAACGCTACAGCCTTTTTGCGGTATTGAAACTTAGTTATCTAAGCTTTCAACACGGATACGTATCACGTCACCGCAAATATCAGACAAAGATTCAATCTCACGGATTGCTTCATTCATCTGTTTTTCTTTGGCTTGGTGGGTCATCAAAATAATTGGCACTAGTTCACTTTCTTTGGCTTCTTTCTGGATGATAGCTTCAATACTGATGCCTTTTTCACTCAGAATCGTTGCAACACGTGCCAGCACGCCTGGACGATCAACCGCTTGAATACGTAAGTAATAAGCTGTATTCACTTCATCCATAGACAAAATTTCAGCGTTATTATCTAAAGCATCTTGAGCAAATGCCAAAGGTGGCACACGATCAGAGTAGTCTGCGGAGATATTGCGCGAGATATCAACAATATCAGCCACCACAGACGAAGCTGTTGGCTCTGCACCTGCACCTGGGCCGTAATACATGGTAGGGCCAACTGCATCGCCATGTACCATTACTGCGTTCAGTACACCATGTACATTGGCAATTAAGCGCGATTTTGGAATCAAGGTTGGGTGTACACGTAGTTCAACACCAGACTGAGTGCGACGCGCAATACCTAGGTGCTTGATGATATAACCTAACTCATCAGCCTGTACGATATCCAGTGGGGTGATTTTGGTAATGCCTTCTGTATAAGCTTTATCAAACTGTAATGGAATACCAAAAGCCACAGATGCCAAAATGGTCAGTTTGTGGGCTGCATCAATGCCTTCAACGTCGAAGGTGGGATCAGCTTCAGCATAACCTAGCGCCTGCGCTTCTTTTAAAACATCATCAAAGTCACGACCATAGTCACGCATTTGAGTCATGATATAGTTGCCAGTACCGTTAATAATACCCGCTAACCAGCTGATATTATTGGCCGCTAAGCCTTCACGAATGCCTTTAATAACTGGAATACCACCCGCTACAGCAGCCTCAAAAGCCACAACAACGCCTTTAGCACGAGCAGCTTCAAAAATTTCATTGCCATGTACTGCAATCAGCGCTTTGTTGGCTGTGACGACATGTTTGCCATTTTCGATCGCTTTCATGACCAATTCACGGGCGATATCATAGCCGCCAATTAGCTCAACAACGATGTCGATTTCAGGATTGTTAACTACGTCAAAAATATCACGCGTGACATTAATGCCTGTGGTATCGCAGTTGGCATTGTCACGACGGGCACCAATCTGCTCTACAATAATCGGGCGACCAGTACGACGGGCAATCTCTTCTGCATTACGATGCAATACATTCACAGTACCGCTACCGACAGTACCTAATCCACACACACCCACTTTAACTGGTTTCAATGCTTTACCCTCTTGACGTTTCCTGCAATTAACAAGCCGCTAAGCGCTTCCACTAACAATGCTAGCGACCCACAAAGGCTTTAAAGCCCTACATATTAGCCTCTTTTGGCGTAGAGAAAAACAGGCTTAAAGCTTTAGACCTAGTGTTGTTGCTATTCGAGCGGCAGGCATGTAACCGGGGAGTAATCGACCATCATCTAGAAAAATTGCAGGCGTGCCATTAACACCTAATTTTTGGCCTAACTGGTATTGAACCGCAATAGGATTTTTACAATCTTTAGACTGAATAGCCTCACCTTGCTTTGCTCGGGTCAATGCATCTTGTCGATTGTCTGAGCACCATACAGAGGCCATTGTACGATAGACCTCTGAACCTAGACCTGCCCTTGGGAAGGCCATATAACGCACACTGATGCCCATTTTATTTAGCTCAGGCACCTCTTGATGTAACTTTCGGCAATAACCGCAATCAATATCAGTAAAAACGGTGATTTGACCTTTTTTCTCCCCTTCAGCCGGAAAGATAACCAGCTCTTTTTCATCTAAGCTTTGAATCTGCTGAGCACGGGCTAACATGCGCCCCTCTTCAGTAATATTTTTAAAGCCCTGTGGTGCCACTTGATAAAGATCACCACTGAATAGATAACCGCCATCGGCAGTACTATAGAAGACCTCTCCGGAACTGAGTTCTACTTCATAAATATTTTCCACCACAGAAGGGCGAACCACTGTAACTGGAATATCTCTTCCTGCAGCTTGTAGCTTTTGCTTGATCACCTCTTCCGCTGTTACTGCATGAGCCGCGCTAAAAAATGCTAAACCTGCAAAACTCAGGCTAACAAAAGAAATTGCGTGTAGAAATTTCATTGGGGATCCTTTTAGTATCTCATTAGAGCCTAGCAACCAGCTCTATCATTTAAACTAAGCCAAGTAGTGTAGCTGGAATCAGAGGGTAGAGTAACTGGGACTCAAATAAACTGATGGTGTTCCATCTGTATGACCTTTATTTTAGACATAAAAAAACGGGCAACCCAAAGGTTGCCCGTTTTTTTCTGCCCAATCGTTTAGATTAAGACAATTTTTCTTTAATACGTGCAGCTTTACCGCTCAAATCACGTAGATAGTACAGTTTAGCCTGACGAACGTCACCACGACGCTTAACAGTTAGGCTATCTACGATAGGGCTGTAAGTCTGGAAAGTACGCTCAACACCAACACCGTGAGAGATTTTACGTACAGTAAAAGCAGAGTTCAGACCACGGTTACGCTTGCCGATTACAACGCCTTCAAACGCCTGTAGACGCTCGCGTGCACCTTCTTTTACTTTTACTTGAATAACTAGAGTATCGCCTGGTGCAAACTCAGGGATTTCTTTGTTGATCTGTTCGGCTTCAATCGCCTGAATTACAGTATTTTTGCTGCTCATTAGCTCGCTCCTAGATTTAAGCCGCTCGACTTGCGCGTTCAGCGCGAACCGTCATGATTGCGGATGAATTCTTCCAACAATGCCTGGCGCTCATCGTCCAGGTCGACCTTTTCCAGCAGATCAGGACGTCGTAACCATGTTCGTCCCAGAGATTGCTGGAGTCGCCACCGACGAATGGCTGCATGATTCCCGCTTAACAGAACCTCCGGCACCTGCAAACCATTAACCTCTTCAGGTCGGGTGTAGTGCGGACAGTCCAGCAAGCCTGTAGCAAATGAGTCTTCCTCAGCGGAATCTTCATGCCCCAGTACGCCAGGAATCAATCGTGATACGCTATCAATGAGAGTTAAAGCAGCTAGTTCACCACCGCTTAGAACATAGTCGCCTATTGACCACTCTTCATCAATCAGTGTCTCCACAACACGCTCGTCGATCCCCTCATAGCGGCCGGCAACAATAACCATTCGCTCACGAGAAGACAGCTCACGCACCCCTTCTTGGTCAAGAGGGCGCCCTTGTGGAGACATATAAATCACCTTAGCGTTCGGACCGGCTGCTTGCTTAGCTGCCATAATGGCATCATGCAAGGGCTGAACTTTCATCAGCATACCAGGGCCGCCGCCATAAGGACGATCGTCAACTGTGCGGTGCTTGTCTGTTGTGAAATCACGAGGATTCCAGAATTCTAGCGAGAGCAGTTCATTTTTAACCGCTCGCCCAGTCACACCGTACTCGGTAACTGCATCAAACATCCCTGGAAACAGGGATACAACACCTAACCACACAGTAATATCTCTTTAGAAGTCAGGATCCCAGTCCACCACCATTTTTCCGGTGCTGAGGTTAACTTCTTTGACTACCTGATCAATTAGATAAGGAATCAAACGCTCATTGTCATCAACGCTGTCGCTAGACGCATGTATGACCACGACATCGTTCGCACCTGTTTCCATCAGATAGGCAATCCGACCCAAATTAACACCCGCTACAGTGACTACTTCTAGCCCCTCTAGTTGATGCCAATAATAGTCTCCGTCTTCCAACTCAGGCAGTGTTTCTTTTGGTATACGAATTTCACTGCCACACAGCTTTTCAATTTGTGTACGATCCTGAATATTTTTCAGAAGTACGATCAAACCTTTACTGTGTTTCTGGCCCTTACTGACAACAAAGTCACCAACGTGTTTGCCGTCTAACCACAAAGACCAGCTTTTATGCTGAAAGATGTTGTCGATTGGATCAGTATAAGAATAGACCTTAACCCAGCCTTGAATACCAAAAGGACTTGTAAGCTTACCAAGTACTACGAAATCATCTTTTGGCTGAGACATAAGCAGATCTAATTCTCTATAGTGCAGCGTCTAAAATTACTTAGCCGCTTGCTTTAGCAGTTGAGCTACGCGATCAGAAACAGTTGCACCCTGGCTTTTCCAGAATTCAACACGCTCAAGATCAACACGCAGGCTTTCTTCTTGGCCACGAGCAACAGGGTTAAAGAAACCTACGCGCTCAAGGAAGCGACCGTTACGAGCGCTACGTGAATTAGTTACTGTCAAGTGGTAGAACGGACGCTTTTTAGAGCCGCCACGAGCAAGACGAATGGTTACCATTGCCTTTTTATCCTATGTTCGGAGTTCTCAAAATTTTGCTACAGACTTTCAGATACGGCCATTTAGGCCCGAAAGGCGGCATATTCTAAGTGAAAACACCGTCATAGGGAACCAAAAAAGCACAATATTCCATACAACTGCTCTTTTCATTGAAGTTGATGGATCTGTCAGCCTGAAAATGTGGACGCTATTGTAGGCACCCCAATACTAAACGCAAGTACTGTGAGCGCTTTTTTACAGTTCTGGAGCCTGAATACACAAAAAACCAGCAAATAGTTTAAATTTGCTGGTTTTAAGCTCTATCTTTCAGCGACTTTTTTCACACGTAAATTACATGCGAGGAAAGTTCCCTCCCCCCATGCTTGGTGGCAACATACCACCTAAACCACGCATCATTTTACCCATACCGCCTTTGGTACTGAATTTTTTCATCATCTTTTGCATTTGCTTGTGCTGTTTTAGCAAACGATTTAAATCTTGAATCTGTAGACCTGAACCAGCACAGATACGACGTTTTCTAGATCCAGAGATCAAGTCAGGCTTTTGACGCTCTTCTGGCGTCATAGAGTTGATCAAAGCTTCTAGCTTACCCATCTCTTTTTCAGCCGCACCACTTTTGGCAACCTCAGCCATCTGCCCCATACCTGGCAGTTTATCAATTAGGCCAGCCATACCGCCCATATTTTTCATCTGTTGCAGCTGGTCACGAAAGTCTTCAAGATCAAAGCCTTTGCCTTTTTTGACTTTATTGGCCAGTTTCTCAGCTTTATTTTTATCAATTTGCTGTTCGGCTTGTTCTATCAGGGACAGAATATCGCCCATTCCCAAGATACGAGAAGCAACACGATCAGGGTGGAATGGCTCTAAGGCATCTACCTTTTCGCCCATACCCATGAATTTGATCGGTTTGCCTGTGATATGACGCACAGACAACGCTGCACCGCCTCGCGCATCACCATCTGCTTTAGTTAAAATCACACCTGTTAGTGGTAGCGCATCATTAAAGGCTTTAGCTGTGTTCGCCGCGTCCTGACCTGTCATAGCATCAACTACAAACAGCGTTTCAACTGGCTTGATACCCGCATGTAGCTGCTGAATCTCACCCATCATATCGACATCAACGTGAAGACGACCGGCGGTATCCACGATCACCACATCAAAGAATTTGATTTTGGCGTGAGTAATAGCAGCATTGGCAATATCTAGAGGCTTCTGCTCGATAGAGCTTGGGAAAAACTCAACCCCCACTTCTCCTGCCAAGGTTTCCAACTGTTTGATCGCAGCTGGACGATAAACGTCAGCACTGACCACCAGCACTTTTTTCTTCTCACGCTCACGTAAGAAGCGCGCTAGCTTAGCAACAGAGGTGGTCTTACCTGCCCCTTGCAAACCGGCCATCAGAATAACGGCAGGCGGTGATGTGTGTAGGTTAAGCGATTCGTTCGCCTCTCCCATGATCAGCTCAAGCTCTTGCTGAACAATTTTCACAAACTGCTGACCAGGACTTAAACTTTTGCTGACCTCTTGACCGACCGCGCGCTCTCTAACTTTCTCGATAAATGCCTTAACAACAGGCAGGGCAACGTCTGCTTCTAAAAGTGCTTTACGCACCTCACGCAGAGTGTCTTTAATATTATCTTCGGTTAAACGTGCTTGACCCGTAATGGTGCGTAGGGTTTTCGAAAGGCGTTCGGTTAAATTCTCAAACATCCACAGTTCCTTGCTGCGGGCAGTGCCGCAGAAACACAAATAATTGACGTAATTGCCACCATTATAACCAGTGCAAGGGCTTCGCATCTATGGGAAAAGCAACCTGAGTGCAAATGCGGCCTTAATCAATATCGGCAACAGCATTACCTGATGTGGATGCAGCAGACTGCACAATCAGGTACTATTCAGCCTCCAATTGACAACCAACGTGCTCATCCGTCAAGACTAACCTTGAGCACCGCGCCTTGGATACAGACTAAAACTTACCGAAGCAGGATTGTTACCTCATTATGGATGCCATTGCGTTAGCACTGATTGCGATCATTTTTTACCTTGCTGCCGCCACATACCAACTACTGACCTTGCAGCGAAAAGCACCTGTTAGATCCACTGTTATTCAGATATTAGGTGGTGCTGCAATTTTGAATCACGGTTTAAGCGTTTGGCTTGCAATGTTTCAAAGTGATGGCGTACATCTCGGTTTAAGTGAGATGGGATCACTGGCAACTTTTTCTATTAGCTTAATGCTGTTGATCAGTAGTTTAAGAAAACCTGTATTAAACCTTGTAATAGGCGTTTTCCCCATGTCAATGGCAGCACTGCTGTTTGCAATTTGGGGGCCTGTTTCTGCACCTACTGGATACCTAAAAACAGGCTTACTACTGCACATTGTCTTATCACTTGTTGCCTACAGCTTAATGGTAATTGCAGCCTTTCAAGCTGTATTGGTTGCCATCCAAAACTATCAACTCAAAAACAAACATACACGCGGTATTATTCAAGTACTGCCGCCATTACAGACAATGGAACGTTTGCTGTTTGAGCTGATCTGTAGTGGTCTTGCAACATTAACTTTAGCGATAGCCTCTGGTGTATTCTTCCTTGATAACCTTTTTGCTCAGCACTTGGTACATAAAACAATTTTAACCCTTATGTCGTGGTTAGTTTTTGCCATTTTACTAGCGGGGCATCGCTGGCTGGGCTGGCGCGGTATGACGGCTGTACGCTGGACTATCGGCGGCAGCTTTCTACTGGTATTAGGCTATTTTGGGAGTAAAGTGGCACTTGAAATTCTATTGAACTAAACCAATATCCGCTGTCGTAGTGTACAGATTATGGCAAGATGCCAAACTTAGCACTGCGGCTGTTAGCATAATGAATAATAGCGCTGTCCTTGACAGCCTTGGTACAAGGCTCTAAAACACAGACTCTGTTTAGAAAGGAAACAACGTCTCTTGAACGACACCCCCATAGGCATCTTATTAGGCCTGCTTGTATTTTTGATTATCTGCTCTGGTTTCTTCTCTAGCTCTGAGACCGGAATGATGTCATTAAATCGCTACCGATTGAGCCACCGCGCCAAAAATAAGGATCGTGCTGCACTGCGTGTAAGTCGCCTTTTAGAGCGCCCAGATCGCTTAATTGGTGTGATTCTCATCGGCAATAACTTCGTGAATATTCTGGCTTCTTCGATTGCCACGATTATTGCGATTCGCCTGTACGGTGATGCTGGTATCGCCATTGCTACAGCACTATTAACTTTTGTAATTCTGATTTTTGCCGAGGTGACACCTAAAACCTTAGCAGCATTGAATCCTGAACGCGTAGCCTATCCATCCTCTCTAATATTGGAACCACTGCTCAAGCTGATGTACCCCTTGGTACTGATGGTGAACGGCATTACCAATGGCTTACTCAAGCTGATGGGTGTGAACCAAAATGACAGTAGCAATGACCAGCTCACCCCTGAAGAGTTACGCACAGTCGTATTAGAAGCGGGCGCAATGATTCCTCGTCGTCACAAGACCATGCTATTAAGCATTTTGGATCTAGAATCCATGACCGTGAACGACATCATGATTCCGCGTCATGAAGTGCAAGGTATTGACCTAAACGACCCAATAGAGTCGATTCTTGAGCAAGTTCAGAACTGCCGCCACACACGTTTAGTACTCTACAAAGGCGACATCAACAACGTGCTCGGTATTTTGCACATGCGTAATGCTGCGCGCTTTGTAGCCAGAGCCAACCCAACAAAAGAGAACTTGCTTGCAGAGGCACGTGAACCTTACTTTATTCCAGAGACCACACCGCTACAAACACAGCTGCTACATTTTCAAAAACTAAAGCGTCGTATCGGCATTGTGGTTGACGAGTACGGTGATGTAATGGGCATCGTCACCTTGGAAGATATTTTGGAAGAAATTGTCGGCGACTTCACCTCACCGATGAATGGCCAAAATGATGAGATCAAGCCAGATGCTGGCGGCAATTTTGTTGTTGATGGCACCGCAAGTATCCGTGATATCAACAAATCCTTAGACTGGGCGCTACCTGTTGATGGTCCTAAGACATTAAATGGCTTGATTATTGAACAACTTGAATCTATCCCAGAGGCTCATGTTTGTTTGAAAATTGGCCCATACCGCTTAGAAACCATCGAAATCAGTGGTAACTTAGTGCAAAAAGTTCGTTGTTGGGCGCAGGATTAAACCTGCACCTTCCGCTTTATTAACCTTTAATCTGCTAAAAAGCCTGCTATTTGCTGATAAGTTTCAGCGCAGGCTTCTGGCACCATTCGCTCTAAGTTTAAATAGGCATGCAGCATATCGGCATAAGTGCTAAGTCGAGCTGAGTGGCCTGCCTCATTTAACTTCTGCCAAAACGATACCGCCTCATCCCTAAGTGGATCAAAGCCAGCATTGATAATTAGCACTTCTGGAAAATCATGTGGTACGACCATATTCAATGGCGAAATTGAGGCCGGTTCAGCCCTACCTTGTAGATACTGTTCAAAATACCAACGCATGCGCTCAGCCGTCAGCAAATAGCCCTCTGCAAACAAGCGAACTGACTCGGTATCCATTCGATAATCAAGGCTTGGATAGAGTAAAACTAGCTTCTCTATTTTTGGCAAATCGGCCTCTGAGCTTTGTAGGCACAAAGTTGCAGCCATAGCACCGCCACCAGAGTCCCCCATTAAATGAATAGGTAGGTCAGCTGGCAAGCCAAATTCAACCAACAGATCAGGTAACGCAGCACGTATTGTTTGTAGATCATTCAGGCCACTAGGCCAAGGATGCTCAGGTGCTAGCCTATATTCAATCGCTAATACAGCCTGTTTTGTAGCTGCGGCTAGACGTCGGCAGATCGGCTCATAAACCTCAATACTGCCGGCCATATGACCGCCACCATGAACAAAAACAAGTACCGACTTAGGGCATGTTTCCTCTGCCTGATAGTAACGCAGAGGAATTTCGTCCCTTACGCTTTTATGCAACAGATCCCGCACAATATGTAGCTCTGGGCCATCCGTAACAAAGTGCTGCGTCATAGCTGCCAAGCCCTGACGCGCACTTTCTGGTGTGGGCTTAGCCGCCTCTGTAGTTAGCTCAGCCATCAGTTGGTTCACTTGCTGACGCCACGCTTCAAGTTTTGGGTGAAGTGTTTGTTGATTCACAGACAGATCCTTTTTGATTCAGTGAAAATATTAAACTGCCTCACAGTCTGCCAGAGACCGATAGCATAACAAAGTAAGCATTTACAGCTACCAACCTTATCCTTACCATTATTAAGCCCTTTATTGATCAGGATAGAATATGCCGCCTGCTTCTCTTCGTCTTCGTCTTCGTTGTTATCAGCTTTTAGATGGTGAAAATGCCACAACCTTTGTGGGTAAAATTGTAAATGGTTTTCTGATTGCTTTAATTATTCTAAATGTAATCGTGGTTATCATTGAGTCTATACCCGAAATAAACCAAGAATACGGTGGCTATTTTGCTATTTTAGAGCTGTTTTCAGTGGCGATATTCACTCTAGAGTACCTAGCAAGAGTTTGGATGAGTGTAGAAAGCCCGAAGTTTGGAAAGGGCTTCAAAGGGCGATGACGCTACATGTGTAGCCCTATTGCGATAATTGATCTGATTGTAATCCTACCTTTTTACCTTTCGTTGTTTATCAGTATTGACCTACGCTACTTGCGCTTGCTACGCCTGTTACGCTTATTAAAGCTCTCTCACTATATCCGCAGTATGGATGTTTTTGTCAAAGTCATTACTTCTGAGCTCGCCTCTTTGGCTTCAGCAGTTTTTGCTGTTCTCGTACTGGTTGTATTGGCTGCATGTTTGATGTTTACCCTAGAGCATAAAGCGCAGCCTGATCAATTTAAAACCGTGCTAGATGCTATTTGGTGGGCAGTGGTCACAATGACGACTGTCGGCTATGGTGATATGACACCTATAACCGCAGGGGGAAAAATTCTGGCTATTTTGATCATGCTGCTTGGTGTTGGTACAGTGGCATTACCTGCGGGTATGCTAGCAGCACGCTTCTCAGAGGAGTTGCAAAATCGAAAGTCCGCAATGACGGCAGAGGTCATTAACGCATTAGAAGACGGCGAGCTAACAGAGCAAGAACAGAAGTTACTTAAAACCATGAGTCGCCAATACGGTATTTCTGAAGAAGACCTTAATCAAATCATTCACAACCAGAGACTAGAGTTAGGACACAAACTACATTGCCCTCATTGTGGAGAGAGTGTATTTGACGCTCCTGCCAAGTAATAAAAAAGCCAACTGTAGCTGCTTCAGATAATCAGTCTGGCGGAAAGTTGTGATTACTCCGCCAGTTCAACCCTATTTCGGCCATTATCTTTTGCCCGATACATCGCTTGATCCACCCTTAAAATAACTGAGTGGAAGCTATCTGATAATTTGTTGAACTGCCCAACGCCAAAGCTACAAGAGATACGATCCATACCTTCAAATTGCAGCCCATTAATTGTACTTCTCAACTTTTCAGCAACAGTCTGAGCGCTTTCTAATGAGGTAGAAGGTAAAATTGCAACAAACTCCTCACCACCCCAGCGCGCCAAAATATCTGTTAAGCGCATATGTTGACTGACAGTTTGGCAAATTTTTTGTAACACTAGATCACCTATAGCATGACCGTGGTTATCATTAATTTTCTTAAAGTGGTCAACATCAAAAAACAACACCGAGAACGTCTCAGAGCCATAACGCTTGACTCGATCAATTTCTCGTTGCAGCTCCAGTTCAAACTTCGCGCGGTTGTAAATTCCAGTTAGATGGTCGGTCACCGCCAACGCCTCAAAACGGGTTGCACGGATTTTCAGCGCCTTATTCATTTCTCTTAATTGGGTGTCGTGACTACGTACCATCTCTGACCAACGAGAATAAACCCGAGTAATTAACTCGCCTTGTGTAATTTGTCCAACAATGATGCCATCACGATCAACCACAATCAGGCGTTTGAACTTCTTCAACTGAATAAAATCCAGCGCCTGTTTAATAGAGGTATCAAAAGAAACTGTTTGAATTGGGCGGCTCATATAGTTCGCAATCGGCTGAGTCAGATCACAACCTTCACCAAAAAGCCTGATTACATCTTTAGTGGTGATTATGCCTACAGGTTTATCAACATCGTAAATCATGACACAGTCATTCAATAGATGATCCATAAGGCCAATTACTTCAAGTGTTGACTCACTTTGCTGTGCTTGCTTAAGGTGTTGATTAAGAATAATTTCACCAATGGCACGTTTCTCCAGCAACATTCTAGGGTCAATGCTAGAGATAATATCTGCGTAAAACACAACGCCGGTCAGATTGTCTTGAGCATCCGTTACGCATAAGCACTCTATTTCGTGACTCACCTCTTCAAGAATATCTTCTAACTTTGCTTCTTCACTTATAGAAAATATTTTGTCGTATTTGATCGACTTAATCGGCAGCGAAAAATCAATCTTTGCAACACGTAAGCGAATCAAATCACTGGCGGTGAGCAAACCAAAGCGGTGATGGGCATTGTCAGAAATGACAATAATATTGCGGTGATTCTCCTTATACATCAAATCCACTGCACATCCGATAGACTCATGTTCACTGATTTTAATCACATTCTTCTGAGCAATATCTTTTATTTTAGGTGTATTCAATGCGCAGGCCCTTTACAGGTGGAGGGGTGACGGAGAAAAACAGTCCGTAATTTATCGACTTAAGCACACCTCTGCAAGCCTCTATACTTTGCGGTATTGTTACGTATAGAGATACTCCGTTAGGTAAAGTAAACATGACCTCAACCCGCTGCTATGTCGGCCTATCCCAGTGGAACCATAAACACTGGCAACAGACTGTTTTGTCAGGTAATGGCAGCTTATCACCTCTATTTCGCTATAGCCGCTGGTTTTCTAGCGTTGAAGGTAATACGAGTTTTTATGGTTTGCCAGAGGCACAAACAATCAAGGATTGGTATGAGCAAACGCCAGAGCACTTTCGGTTTTGCTTTAAGCTGCCGCGTACCATTACCCATGACAGAAAACTGCAAGTATCACATCAGGAGTTACTGACAACCTTAGAGAGATTTGCCCTATTAAAAGAAAAACTGGGCATGATTTTTCTGCAACTACCCGATAGTTTTGGGCCAGAGCAACTGCCCGTACTTGATCACTTTTTGCGCGGCTTACCGGAAGAAATGCGCTTCAGCTTAGAAGTACGGCATCGTGGTTTTTTCAATAAAGATGAGTCAGAGCGACAGCTCAATAGCCTGCTAATTGAGCTAGGTATTAACCGCACGATGTTTGATACCCGCGCCCTATTTCAACATCCTGCACCAGATGCCGACACGCAGGAGGCCTTAAAAGCCAAGCCTAACTTGCCATTGCATGTGATTGCTACAGGGCAAAATCCAATGGTACGTTTTATCACCGCAAAAGATTGGCAAGGGACGTTGTATTGTTTGGAGCCGTGGATCGTGAAAATAAGCCAGTGGCTGCAAGAGGGGCGCTCGCCCTATGTATTTTTGCATACACCGAGAACAGTCATGCCCCAGAAGTGGCCGCTTATTTTGTCGAGCAACTGAATCGCGAGATACCGGATAAGGTGTTGTTTACGCCGTGGCCGGAAGCACCAGAGCAACGGCAAGAGTCGCTGTTTTAGGGTTAGCACCCAAGCTTAAAAAAAGCAGCCGAAGCTGCCTGTAATAAAATTGTTATCATTTCTAATGCTCACGAGCGAACTTGATTATAGAGCATTCATCCTTAGCATTTGCCGTTTCAATTCCGAGTTCACTCAATTTGTCCTGAAACTTCCTGATATACCTTTCTAAACCTCTATCATTGACAGACTCAAAATCCAAAGTGAAAAGAAGATCTTTTGCATCAATATCCGCATCAACAAGGTGTTCTGCCTGGCTAAGCCATGAATCAGCATGCTTCACAGAACGCTCAACCGTGCTTTGATCAAACGCAATTGGTTTAATTCCACCTTTCAGGACTCCGCACTTCTGATGTACAAAAGGTAAAGAAATATTAATAAGCCCTGCATTGATCTTTGCTTCTTTATAAACATGATCGAGATTGACCTGTTTTAAGGTATTACGTAAGTTCTGCACCAGAATCGTCTCTCGATATTTTTTCGTATTAAAAGACCGACCTACAAAATGGTTATAAAGTTCATCAGTGGTTTGCTTTAGGCTGCTAGCCATTAAAACTCGAGTATCCGAAAAGTGAACGACCCCCCCCTTAGATCGGGACAGCTCGTTAAATATATCCTTCGCTCTAGTTCCACCTTCAATAGCCATTAACTTCTGGGTTCTGTCGAATTCTTTTCCCAGAGTGCTGATTATCTCTTTGTAAACAGACACTTCCATTCCTGTGAAAAACTGAGTCACACGACCAAACCTTGCAGGTGCCAAACGAAACTCAAGTTGAGAAGTTGAAGGACAAAAAAGCAAAATGCCGATATTGGCGAACTCTCCAGTTTCTAGAAACGGCATAAAACGCACAATTTTGTACTGACAAGCAAACTTTTTCATATTAAGTCCCCCCAAAAAGCGTCTGAACTCCCTTCTCTGAGAATTTCTGTTATAAAGTCGATCAAAGGCTCAGCTGCGGCAGAATGCTCCAACCACTCTTCTGGGATCTGTTCAATCCACACATTTAAATCACGCTCGGCAGATTTCATACGAGCCAAGTATTCAGCTTTATCTGCAAGATCAATAGGGTAAGCCTTTACCGAACTCCGAAACACATGATTGGACATTTGATCAATCGAAAATTTATCATCAAAAGCCAAGTTAAAATCGATGACCTGAAGCAACTGCGTTGATGACTGTATCAATAGATTTACATTCCCGCCATTAGGTCCCAAATTCCTATCTGAGTTTCTTACCCAAAGATCAAAAACGAATATGTCACGTTGTAATTTCAGAGGGATATTAGAAACATTAGACAGCGTCAATGTTTCACACGGCGCAACTGACTTTGATGCAAATACGTTCTCAAAATCAAGATCTCTGAGCCAAAAAGGGTCATCGATGACAGCCTTCAGCTCGGGGTCAAGATAAAGCAGAAGGCTGTCTGGAACTGGCAAACCAAATGCAATTGCTAACTTACTGGCAATCCACTCTCGGACAAGCCCTAAAACCGTTGAGTTTGACCCTTTTATAAAATACAGCTGTTCGTCCTCAGCTCTACAAATAAATGGTTGCAGAAACCCCTGACTCAAAGCGCACCTTTCAAGAATCTCTTTTATTTGCATCCTGCGATAACCCCTTTTCTAAGGGAATCTATCTTGACAGTACTCGAAACAATAATCGACAAAAAAGGCAGCCGAAGCTGCCTTTTTTGTGCCGAATGGGTCAGGTATTAACCCACCCAAACTCGCGCATTGCGGAACATACGCATCCAAGCGCCATCTTCGCTCCACTCATCCGGTGCCCAAGAGTTGGTTACCGCACGGTAAACACGCTCTGGGTGCGGCATCATGATGGTCACACGACCGTCAGTGGTGGTCACACCTGAAACACCCGCTGGCGAACCATTCGGGTTTGCAGGATAGGTTTCAGTCACTTTGCCGTAGTTATCCACATAGCGCAGCGCCAGTGCATCGCTGTCAAGCAGGTCGTCTAAGTGCTGTTCGTTACGGAACTCTGCACGACCTTCACCATGAGCAATGGCGATTGGCATACGAGAACCTGCCATGCCTTGCAGGAAGATCGACGGGCTGTCTTGTACTTCAACCATCGCCACACGGCCTTCGAACTGCTCTGACTGGTTACGTACAAAGCGCGGCCAGTGATTGGCACCCGGAATCAGCTCGTGCAAGTTAGACAGCATCTGACAACCGTTACACACGCCTAAGGTAAAGGTGTCTTCGCGGTGGAAGAAGTTGTAGAACTGCTCACGAGCAACCGCGTTAAACAGAATACTCTTCGCCCAGCCTTCACCTGCACCTAGTACGTCGCCGTAAGAGAAGCCGCCACAAGCCACTAAACCACGGAACTGATCTAAGGTGACACGACCAGACAGAATGTCGCTCATATGCACGTCAACCGCTGCGAAGCCTGCACGATCAAAGGCTGCGCCCATTTCGATTTGGCCGTTCACACCTTGCTCACGCAGAATCGCCACTTTTGGACGGTTGCCGGAGGCAATCAGTGGGGCTGCAATGTCTTCGTTCACATCGTAAGTCAGATCCGCGTGCAGACCCGGATTGGTTGAATCCAGTATGCCATCGAACTCTTCCAGTGCGCACTCTGCATTATCACGCATCGCTTGAATGCGGTAGCTGGTTTCGCTCCACTTGCGCTGATAGTTCACGCGGGCATTTTCAAGTACCGCTTCGCCATCGTAGGTGAAGCGAATCCAATCTTCGTCGTTCAAACCACCAATCACTGAAACGCAGTCGCCTAAACCTGCTGCTTCGAATTGTGCTAGCACTTCTTCAGTATCTGTTTGGCTGATCTGTACCACTGCACCTAATTCTTCATTGAATAGGCTAGCAAGTACGTCTTGGGTCGAATCACTATCTGCAACCAGATCAAGTTTGATGTTCAAACCAGTGTGGCCTGCAAACGCCATTTCGCAAACGGTCGCAAATAAACCACCGTCTGAACGGTCATGGTAGGCCAATAACTTACCGTCTTGGTTCAGACCTTGGATCACCGCGAAGAACGCTTTTAGGTCTTCGGCATCATCAAGGTCTGGTGCTTGGTTACCCACTTGGTTAAACACTTGCGCTAACGCTGAGCCACCTAAGCGGTTCTGGCTGCGGCCAAGATCAATCAGTAATAGATCGGTCTCGCCTTTGTCAGTACGCAGCTGCGGCGTCAATGTTTTACGGGCATTCAATACGGGAGCAAAACCTGTAATCACCAAAGATAGGGGTGAAGTAACCGCTTTTTGCTCGCCGTTATCATCCCAAACAGTGCGCATCGACATCGAGTCTTTGCCCACAGGAATCGCGATACCCAGTTCTGGCGCTAACTCCATACCCACCGCTTTAACAGTATCAAACAGGGCTTGGTTTTCACCATTATGGTTGGCAGCCGACATCCAGTTAGCCGACAGTTTAATGTCGCCCATCTTCTCGATATTTGCTGCCGCCAAGTTGGTAATAGCCTCTGCAACAGCCATACGGCCAGAAGCAGCTGGGTTGATCAGCGCCAGCGGAGTACGCTCGCCCATTGCCATCGCCTCACCCGTAATCGAGTCTTGAGTCGTGGTGGTTACGGCTAAATCCGCAACAGGCACTTGCCAAGGGCCAACCATTTGATCACGCGCCACCATTGCGGTGATCGAACGGTCACCAATGGTGATCAGGAACGATTTACTCGCCACTGAAGGTAACTGTAGTACGCGCTTGGCCGCTTCTTTCAGTGTCACCGCAGACAGATCTAAAGCAGGCAGTTCCGGATTAACGCGGTTAAATTCGCGGTGCATTTTAGGCGGTTTGCCAAACAAGACGCTCATCGGCAGGTCAACGGGTTCATTGCTGAAAACCGTATCTTGAACGGTCAGATGCATCTCTTCAGTGGCTTCACCAACGATTGCAAATGGACAACGCTCACGGGCGCAGATCGCTTCAAATCGAGCCAAATTCTCAGGAGAAACGGCCATTACATAGCGTTCCTGAGATTCGTTACACCAAATCTCTAGCGGGCTCATGCCCGGCTCGTCATTCAACACTTTACGAAGGTTAAACTGACCACCACGTTCGCCATCTTTAACCAGCTCAGGCAGTGCGTTAGATAAACCGCCCGCGCCCACGTCATGGATAAAGCTGATTGGGTTGCGATCACCCAATTGCCAACACTGGTCGATTACTTCCTGACAGCGGCGCTCCATTTCTGGGTTTTCACGCTGTACAGACGCAAAGTCTAAATCTTCAGAACTAGCACCCGTTGCCATTGATGAGGCCGCACCGCCGCCTAAGCCGATCAACATCGCTGGGCCGCCCAGTACAATCAGCTTAGCGCCAACAATAATTTCGCCTTTTTCAACGTGGTCTGCACGGATGTTACCCATTCCGCCTGCTAGCATAATAGGCTTGTGGTAACCCCACATCTCTTCGCCATTAACGCCCGTTGCTTTCTCTTCAAAGGTACGGAAGTAACCATTCAGGTTCGGGCGACCAAACTCATTGTTGAACGCCGCGCCACCTAGTGGGCCTTCAATCATAATGTCTAAGGCCGACACAATGCGCTCAGGCTTGCCGTAGTTGCCTTCCCAAGGTTGTTTTAGCTCAGGGATATTCAGGTTAGAAACTGTAAAACCAGTTAAACCTGCTTTTGGCTTAGAACCACGACCTGTTGCACCTTCATCACGAATTTCACCGCCAGAACCTGTCGCAGCACCAGGGAATGGTGCGATAGCGGTTGGGTGGTTGTGGGTTTCAACTTTCATCAATAGATGAACTGGCTCGCTGTTTTTGCCATAGACCTTGGTTTCAGGATCTGGGAAAAAGCGATTGGCCACAGGGCCAACAATCACAGATGCGTTGTCTTTATAAGCCGACAATACGTTCTCTGGACTTTGTTGGTAGGTGTTTTTGATCATGCCGAACAGAGATTTCTCTTGGGCAACACCGTCAATAGACCAGCTCGCATTAAAAATCTTATGACGACAGTGTTCAGAGTTAGCCTGTGCAAACATCATCAGTTCGATGTCGTTTGGATTACGGCCCAGCTCGACAAAGCTGGTGACTAGGTAATCAATTTCATCTTCTGCTAAGGCTAAACCCAAGCTCTGGTTGGCCTCTTCTAGAGCTGCACGACCGCGGCCTAGAATATCAATAGAGGTCAGAGGACGCGGAGACTCATGGCTGAATAAGCATTCAGCCGCATCTAGATCAGGCAAAATAGCTTGAGTCATACGGTCATGCAGCATCGCTTTAACCACGGCGACATCTGCATCGCTTAGATTGTCAGCTTGTACGTAATAAGCAATACCGCGCTCAATGCGTGAAATTGCCTCTAAACCACAGTTGTGGGCAATATCCGTTGCTTTAGATGACCAAGGTGAAATTGTACCGGGACGCGGTACAACCAAAAACAGCACTCCAGAGGACTCCTTTGCTTCAGCGGTTGGGCCGTAGCGCAAAATACGATCGAGTACAGCCTGTTGCTCTGCACTTAGATCGGTGGTCAACTCTGCAAAGTGCATAAATTCTGCATTCACATCCTGCACAGCAGGCACTGCGGTTTTGAGTGCTTGACGCAGTTTACGGATTCGGAAAGCAGATAGGGCGGGCGCTCCACGCAACTTAAGCATGACGAAAAGAAGCCTCTTAAAAAATGTCTAAAACCAGAACTAGTTCTACTATTTAAGCAGATCAATTCAGATATGATACGGTGATACTATCCGTTGACCCACTGACAAAAAGCAGAAGGAATGAGGCTGCTAATAATACTGCAAACCTCATGATCAAAGCTAATTGAAGCGTGCATTTTCTGCCAATTTAAACGCTAACTTTACAAAAGATGTCAAAAAAAATGCGACAATCAGGCTAGTATGCGATAAATAAGCATCAAGATATTACAATTAACAAAGGTTGATTAGGGTGCAACAGACGCATCAGACAGAGCAAAAGTGGGGCAAATTACAAATACTGGCATTGATGCTGGTCTTTGCGTTGCTTGCTGCCTGTTCTGAGCCCAAGCCTTCACAACTAGACACAATCAAGCAGCAAGGCGTTCTAAAAATACTCACCCGCAACACGCCTTCGACTTATTACGAAGGGGCCGACGGCCCTGCTGGCATGGAATATGAATTGACCAGCCTGTTTGCTGAATATTTGGGGGTGAAGCTTGAGATCGACAGCAATCACGATATCAATGATATTTACAGTTCGCTGAGTACCACAAACGCGCACATTGCCGCAGCCGGATTAGAAGTTAGCCTAGATAAACTCAACGACTTCTTTTACGCCCCAAGCTACCTGAGCGTGCAACCCATCTTCATCTACAATCGTAAAACAAGCAAACCTAAAACCATTACCGATCTTATCGGTAAACAGATAGCCGTAATTGCAGGCTCTGAGCAGGCAGCATTAATGCGGGCGCTTCAGGTTGAACACCCCAAACTCAGTTGGAAAGAAACCAACGAGCTTGAAGCCACAGATTTGATTCGAATGATCAACGAACAAGAGTTAGACATCGCATTGGTAAACTCCAATGACCTCGATATCAACCAAGCCTATTTCCCAAGGGTATCTGAAGCATTCTCCGTTGGCAGCCCTATCCAGCTCGCTTGGGCACTACCGCGCACAGACGACACCAGCCTGTACCATGCTGCAAAGGCTTTCTTTGACGAAATCAAAGCCAATGGCACCCTTAGCCAAATTACAGATCGCTATTATGGCCATAAAGAAGAGCTGAACTACGTTGGGGTACAGCTGTTTCTACGTCATGTGCGGCAAAGGCTGCCAAAGTATGAAAAGCACTTTCGTGCCGCCGCTGAAAAATATGATCTAGATTGGCGCTTGCTGGCTGCGGTGGGGTATCAAGAGTCACATTGGCGACCTAAAGCGGTATCTCCCACGGGTGTGCGCGGCATCATGATGCTAACCCTGAATACAGCGGGTGATATGAAGGTTAGCAATCGTCTTGATGCAGAGCAGAGTATATTCGGCGGTGCTCGCTACTTAGCCCAACTGATTAGGCGTATGCCCGAACAAATTATTGAACCAGACCGCACTTGGATGGCGCTGGCATCTTACAATGTCGGCTACGGTCACTTAGAAGATGCTCGCAAAATTACTGAGCACCTTGAGAAAGACCCTAACAAGTGGATCGACGTAAAAGAACACCTTCCTCTATTACAAAAGCGCAACTGGTATCGTTTTACTAAACATGGTTTTGCCCGAGGCGAAGAGCCTGTGACCTATGTACAAAATATTCGTCAGTATTATGATGTTTTAAGCTGGTATGACAGTCGACTGCAACAGTTGACGCAAAACCAAGTGACAGAAGAAAACCTATCAGAAAAAGTGAACTTCAATATTATTCCTCCGATTTTATAGCCACGTCCTGCTTCTTACTTTGAGCTTGTTCTGTTTTGTTCTGCCGTCGCTCGGCAAAAAAACTTTTCAGTAATTGTTTGCACTTTCCTGCCAACAGACCATTTTCAATCTGCACTTTATGGTTGTACCAAGGTTGAGCAAACAGGTTACACAAGCTCTCATTAACCCCTGTTTTAGGCTCGGCGGCACCATAGTAAACCTTGCGAATACGACTGTGGATAATAGCACCGGCACACATGGTGCAAGGCTCTAAGGTGACATAAAGATCACAGCCACTCAGGCGATAATTACCTAGCGTTTTGGCCGCGTCGCGCAAGGCCACTACCTCAGCATGGGCGGTTGGGTCGCAACGGGTAATGGATTGGTTGAAGCCCCGTCCGACAATTTCACCTTCAAAAACAACAACAGCACCAATGGGCACTTCGCCCTCTTGAGCCGCTTGTTGTGCAAGTTCTATCGCCCTGTGCATAAAGTATTCTGGTTTATGGCTTATTATCATGTAGTAGGATCTTTTATTTTGTGTTGTTCGGTTATCAGTTATTCTCAACGTTAAACCACAGATCAGCAGTCTGTTGAATGACAAAATGCAGGAGGCAATGTGCATTTATTATCGCAACATCACAAGGCCAGTTTTGGGCTTTTGGCTCTACTTTTATTTGGCACATTATTATTCAGCCGCATGGCAGAAGCTGCACCTATTCGCTTCTTAGTAGGCTACCCAGATGAAACCCATGTGCCATTTTACCTAGACTCAGGTACAAACGTCCCCTTAAATCCAGGTTTTGCTGTAGAGGTAATGCAGCAACTGGGCAAGAAAGTATCAGAAGTGAAGTTTGAGCTGGTACGCTGTTCATTTGAGCAATGTTTAGAGCAGATCAGAATAGGTAAGCTCGATGGTCTATTTAATGTACCCTATCGAGAGAAGTGGTTATTTACAGGCAAATACCCCTTCACCAAAGCAAGAGTTGACGACCGCCAACGCATGAACCGAGAGGAGTATGCTTTGTATAGAGTAAAAGACACCTTGGTTTCAACGGATGGCGGGCAGATTTACGGTTTAAAAGGTCGTCCCGTTATTATTCCAGCGAAGCACCCACTTGCAGATTGGCTTAAAGAGCACGAGTATCCGCTGATTGTTGCCAATAACACCACCGATGCTTTGCAGAAGTTACTACAACGCCAAGCCCCCGCTGCTGTTTTGGTGGTGGAGTATGTCGAACACCTTGCACGTCAGCATCCTGAGCTAGTTGAAATGCTACGCCGCTCAGAAGAATCTATTCTAACCGAAGACTATTACTTGATGCTAAGTCGCCAGTTTTATGCCAAAAAACCTTGGTTGGCAGAAAAAATTTGGGCAGAGCAAACCAAAATTGTTGCAGAAAAATATAACGATCTATCAAGCAAGTACTTCCAATAATATTGATCTTGCAGGGTTAAGCTTGCCAAGTAAGCATTGGTTTATTAATGGCTCTTAACCCTTAGTTCCTGTAAGCTGCACGCCCGCCAGAAAGGCGGATAACATTTATTTTGTATACCGCAGCGACAGTAGAGACCACCTTATATGAGTTTTGCCTTATTAGGCTTATCCGCCCCAATCCTTGCAGCCGTTTCTGAACAAGGCTACACCACGCCATCACCGATTCAAGCACAGGCTATTCCTGCTGTTTTAGGTGGTAAAGACGTGATGGCCGCAGCCCAAACAGGTACAGGTAAAACCGCAGGTTTTACACTGCCTATTCTTGAGCTGTTAGCCAAAGGTGAACGGGCGAAACCTGGTCAAGTGCGTGCTTTAATCTTAACACCAACACGTGAGTTGGCCGCTCAAGTAGCTGAAAGTGTGTCGCTTTATGGTAAAAACTTAAACCTAAGCTCTGCGGTGGTTTTTGGTGGCGTGAAAATTAATCCACAGATTGCCAATCTACGTCGGGGTGTGGATATTTTAGTGGCGACCCCTGGTCGTTTGCTGGATTTGTACAATCAAAATGTTGTGCGTTTCAAGCAACTAGAAATTCTGGTGTTAGATGAAGCCGATCGCATGTTAGATATGGGCTTTATCAACGACATTCGCAAGATTTTGGCCGTACTGCCAAAAGAGCGTCAAAACTTAATGTTTTCTGCGACGTTTTCTAACGACATTCGCAACCTTGCTAAAACAATCGTACACAATCCTGTTGAGATTTCGGTGACGCCGCCTAACTCAACAGCCAAAACGGTCAAGCAATGGATTTGCCCTGTTGATAAAAAACAGAAACCTGATCTGCTAGTACGCTTGATTTTTGATCATCAATGGTCACAGGTTTTGGTCTTTACGAAGACTAAACATGGCGCAAATAAGCTGACTCAACATCTTGAAGCCAATGGCATTCGTGCCGCAGCCATTCATGGCAATAAAAGCCAAGGTGCTCGTACCAAAGCGTTGGATGACTTCAAACGTAGTGCGGTACAAGTATTGGTCGCCACTGACATCGCTGCCCGTGGTTTAGACATTGATCAACTACCGCAAGTGGTTAACTTTGACCTACCAAATATTCCTGAAGATTATGTACACCGCATTGGTCGCACAGGTCGTGCAGGCGCCTCTGGGCAAGCGGTATCATTGGTCAGTGCAGATGAATTCCCTTACTTGTCAGATATAGAGCGTCTGATTGGTGAAATTCTGCCCCGAGAAGAGATAGAAGGCTTTGAGCCGAACCATAACTTGCCTGAATCACGTCTAGATCGTCGTGCTCCGCGTCCGAAAAAACCAGTAGTGGCTGCTCGTGGTCACAGAGATGGGCAACGCTCTGGCGAAAATGCCCGAGGCCATAAGCCAACAGGCAAAAACAAACGCCACACAGGTGCCGCTAAGGCTGATGACAAACCTGCGAGCAAACGCAGCCGAGGGAGTAAGGATCATCGTAAAGGTGCAACCACCGCTCGACCTGCAACTAAATCAGCTGGGACATCACGCTCAGCCAGTCGCCCAGCACCAAAAGCTAAAGTTTAAGTGGGTATAGAGACTGTACTCACTTAGAAAAATCAGTTAGAAATCTGTTACTGGAGGGCGTTTACAACCTATCCAGTAACAGATTGGGCGAGATCGTTTTGAGTGTCTATTTCAGTAGCTGCGTGACCAGCTGCATCACTTGATTTTGCTCATCATCATTCAATGCTCCCTCTTTCATCCAGCGTACTTGACGATTTTTATCTAGCACGATAATGGCTGAGCTTTTCTTTTCTAATTGCCACTGATTAAGTGCTGCACCCTCTTTGTCCAACACCATCATCGACCAAGGAAACTCTTTCTTACTGCCTTCAAGCTTGCCCTGAACAATGCCACTGGTGCCCCAAATAGCATCATCAGTATTCACAAGCGTAACCGTTTGATATTGATCAGGTTGTAACTTAGCTGCTTTGATACGTTCAATCAGAGGTGCGTTCATCTCTTTAGCTGAACCACGACCTGCAATATGTTGAACCACATATACTTTGCCGCTCAGTTGATCACTCTTCCAGCTCTGATACTGGATATCAGCCCCTGACAGCACCAGCTCGCCACCCTCTTGAATGCTAACCTGAGGTAAAACTTGCCCAACTTGAATGGCTGCCGCCATGACCCAAGAACTACAAAGCGATAGCAGCAGTGCTGCGCCTATTTTTAGTGTGCCCATCTTCAAACTCCTACTTTGATTATTATTGTTAGCCAGTATTGGATTGCTTGGCACAATGGAGAGTAATACAAACCAGCATCAAAATTCAAACAGTCGTTTGTTTTATATTTGCATTCAAAAAAAATCCCCGACGAGATCAGGGATTTAAATGTAGAACGGTAGAGATAAATAATTTGGTTATTGGTCGCACCCAAGCTGCTTACTGACTGGCTTCTGAACCGCTCACACTTGGATGAAATTTGATCTGCAAGCCTTGCAAAAAATTCCGCAAAATCTGATCTTTACACTCTCGATAATGCTTATTCTTTGGCTTTCTAAAAAAAGAACTCAATTCATGCTTGCTTAAAGGGAAATCTGCAAGCTGCAATATATCAATAATATCTTCAGCTTTTAAGTTAAGGGCAATGCGTAGCTTTTGTAACACCATATTATTACTAAGCTTTTTCTCTGGTTTTGGCTGTTCGCCTTCACGCTTACCACGCTTAAGATTGATAAAGCCATTTAAAAACTGCGCAAAAGTTAGATTATTTAACTTAACAAAAATGTCGTCTTCCTCTTTTTTCATCCAGGCAATCACCTGCTCCTCCGTCACAGTAACATCTGCTAAGGCAAAAGCCTCTACTACGGTGCTATCTCTTAAATTAAAGGTGTAACGTAAACGGCGCAAAATATCATTGTTGGTCAAAATAAATCCTAGCCTTAGGTAAATCCTTAGCAATCCACACGATTGCTGGAGACTGTTAATCTTAGCAGAGTTAGCCTTAACATCGCGCAGTTGATTGTCAATGTGATGATTGATTTTTTGACTGGCTCTATTGACCAAAGCTACTGGCCATCAGCTGGATTCCATAGACCTATTTACTGCCTGAATAAGACAGCCTAAAACCATGGAAGTGATAGACCCCATGTAAATTAGGGGAAAAAGTGAGTAAGATTCATTGATCATGAATATTAAAGTTAGAATTAGAACAAGAGGTTTATCGTGACTAAGCTTGCTACCGCCAGACGCTCCAGCACCATTACGACAGAAGAAGTGCTACTGATTCTTTGTCACTCTGTTACAGAAGTATTGAGCAATACAGGGAATGATCAGGTCAATTATTCTCCTATGGTGCAGAAAATCAACAAGACCTGCTTAAGACCTGACATTGGCTGTTTTGTGCTATTTGATGGTGGTTTCTCAGGTTTGGTGATCATTAACTTTACCGCAGAGTCAGCGATGGAAATTTATCGCACCTACTTGCTCAATATGGGGATGCCTGAAAACGAACTTGCACAGTTCCATACTGCTGATGAGGTGGGAAATGTGATGGGTGAAATCATGAACCAGATTGTTGGACACTTTACCAATAAAGTCCGTCATCAGCTGAAAACCTCTATCACCCAGAGTCAGCCAAAAATGATGGCGATTAACAAGCAAGTACAGATCTCCGTCAACACCACTCTAGATCAACCTCAATCACGCCGAGTGACATTCAATACTGAATCTAACAATATATTTTATCTTGAGCTGTCGATGGATAAGACTGAGTTCATCAAGCTGCATGACTTTGATGAAACCGAGTTGGAAAGTCCAGACGATATTTTTGCTGAAAGCAGCCAACAATCTAGCAGCAGCAAAAATGAATCAACAGCCAATAGTGATCATGATGATTTGATGAATGATCTAGGTATCTAAGTTTAGAGTTGAACTAAGCATTTTTAGACCAACAAGCCTACAAAAAAGCCCCGCAAACGCGGGGCAAAGGATCAAGGGCGAAAGTAAAATCCCAAGTTAAGATAAGTATCTAATCTATCTAGTAACCATTCATGCTATCAATCAGTTCGGGCAGGAACAGAGAGATCTGCGGTACATAGGTGATTAGAATTAAGAAGCCCAATAGTAAACTTAACCAAGGCAACGCTGCTTTAATCACCCAAATCATGCTGCGACCTGTGATACCTGCGGTCACAAATAGGTTAAGTCCAACGGGCGGCGTTAACATACCGATCTCCATATTCACCACCATGATGATACCTAGGTGAATAGGATCAATACCCAGTTGAGTGGCAATTGGGAACAAAATCGGTGCCATAATCAGCAGAATTGCCGATGGCTCCATAAAGTTACCCGCCATTAACAGCAGAATATTCACTACAATCAAGAAGCCCCAAGCTGGCAAGCCCCAACCAATGATGGCTTCAGCGATGGTGTGCGGAATACGCTCCGTGGTTAAAACATGTGCGAATAGCATGGCGTTGGCGATAATAAACAGCAGCATCAGTGACACTTTGGCCGCGTCCAATACAACTTTACGCACCTCGTCATCAAAGAATGACTTAGGTAAACCAACCGAGATCTGACCAATATTTCGCGCTATGCAACTGGCTATATTTTCATTTTCATAACGCCAAGGTTTGTCTTTCAATGGCCCCATGTCTCGATAGCCAAATACCGCCACTAAGAATGCGTATACTGCTGCTACCGCTGCTGCTTCTGTTGGGCTGGCAATACCACCGTAAATAGACCCCAGTACAATCACAATCAACATCAAGCCGCCCATGGCAATGGCACCTGAGCGGAACAGTTGGCCAAAACCGGGGAAAGGTTGTGCAGGAAAGTTCTTAATCCGCGCAACAATATAGATAGCGATCATTAAGATACCACCCATCATCAGACCCGGAATCATACCTGCCATAAACATACGAGAAGCAGACACTTCCGTTGCCGCTGAGTACACCAGCATCACAATGGAAGGCGGAATCAAAATACCCAAAGTACCTGCATTAGCAATTACGCCTGCCGCAAAGCTTTCGGGATAACCTGCACGCACCATACCTGCAATCACGATAGTACCAATGGCCGCTACAGTTGCAGGAGATGAGCCTGACACCGCCGCAAACAACATACAAGCCATCACCGATGCCATTGCTAGGCCACCTTTAACGTGACCGATACTGTCTACAGCAAAGTTAATTAAACGTTTCGCCACACCGCCTGTTGATAAAAAGGCAGAGGATAAAATAAAAAATGGAATTGCTAACAGCGTATAGTGATGAGAAAGCGCCTCAAATAGTTTCAGCGCGATAGACGCTAAAGAGTCATCAGAGAACAGCAAAATCGTACCCACACTGGACAGCCCCAGCGCGACAGCAATTGGCATACCTAAAAAGATACAGCCAAACAAAATCATAAATAAAACGGCGATAGTCATTTGCTTGCTCCTGTGTTGTTTGCGCTGCTGTCTTTGTTGGCATTTTCTTTGGCCAGTTCTTCTGCAAGGTGCATACTTTCTTTGCCTTCGTCAGCCAGATGGAAACCATCTTTCTGCCCCGTTAAGATCCCCCAGCCTAGTTCAGCAAAACGAATCACAAGCAACACAAAACCAATCGGCATGATCATCAGCGCCATCCATTTTGGGATCGGCAGATCCTCCATTTCGATGCCAATCATGTACATCAGCTCTAGATAATCCCAAGAACCTAAAAGAAATAGCGCGCAGTACACAAAACACAACGCAATGGCAATTAAGCCCGCCACACGACGTAGAGGATCGGGCAACAGCTTCACCAAAACATCCACACCGATGTGGGCACCAATACGCACACCGTAAGAGGCACCAAACAATACAAACCATGCAGAGGTATACAGCGTGGCTTCTTGTATCCAAGTCACACCAGAGTTAAAAACAAAGCGCATCACCACTTCCATGAACACCATCAGCGTTATGGCGACCAATAGAAAGGCAACAATGTTTTCTTCAAGCTTGTGAATAAAACGTAAAAGCATGATAAAACTCTCATCGTTTATGAATGAGCTGGCGCGTTGATAGGCACTCACCCCAATCAATCTAATCCTGTCTTCAGCAAACCTTTAGGGTGCTGGTCAGACTAAATTGATTGGCTCAGTGTCTATCAGAACTTCTTTACGAAATTGAGCCAGAGTTGATGTGGGAAATAGATGACTTCAGATTAAAAGCAGGGCTTCAGTACTGAGCCGAAGCCCTGCTTTGGCAGCTTATTTGTTCGCTTGAACAGCCGCTTCGATAATATCTTTACCGATCTTACGCTCGAATTGCTTCCAAACTGGCTTCATTGCATCAACCCACTGCTGACGCTCTGCTTCAGTGATTTCAATCACTGTAGAACGGCGTGAGTCGATAATGCGCTGACGGTCACTCATCGCTTTCTCATCAGACACTTTGTTACCAAAAGCAATGGCTTCGTCCATCGCACCTTTTAGCTCAGTGCGCACATTATCAGGTAGGCTCTTCCAGAAACGTGCAGAGGTCACCACCATGTAATCTAGGACACCGTGGTTGGTTTCGGTGATATAGTCTTGCACCTCAAAGAATTTCTTTGAATAGATGTTTGACCAAGGGTTCTCAGCACCATCAATGGCTTTGGTTTGTAGTAACGTAAATACTTCTGAAAATGGCTTCTTCAGAGGAATTGCGTCAATAGACTCAAACTGAGCAACTAGCACATCAGAGGTCATCACACGGAACTTAAGACCACCCGCATCGGCAGGTACACGCAACGGCTTATTCGCAGACATTTGCTTCATGCCGTTATGAATATAACCTAAGCCCAACAGACCGCGCTTGTTCAAGGAGGTCAGCAGTTTCTGGCCCACAGGCCCTTGCTGGAAGCGATCTACAGCGTCCATGTCTTTGAATAGGAAAGGCAGGTCGAACACTTGTAGTTCAGGGGTATATTTCTGGAACTTTGACAGTGAAGGCGCAGCCAGTTGTACATCACCTAGCAGCATCGCTTCTAATACTTTATCGTCACCAAACAACTGCGAGTTAGGGTAAACCTCAATGTTCACTTTACCTGGCAGACGTTGTTCAGCCAGCTCTTTAAACTTCAGAGCCATCTGACCTTTAGGGGTATTTTCAGCCACCACGTGTGCAAACTTAATGGTTACAGGGGCTGCGATTGCGGTAGTAGCACCAGCAAACATAAGTGCCGCAAGTGTTACGGCTTTAGTCAGTGAACGCATTGATCCGACTCCTACTGAGTTATTTTTATTTAAATGCTGAAAAAATGGCCGCCGAATCGACGGCCTCAATGCAAAGGCCAGCCCAAATGACTTAAAGGCTGTCACAATATAGTTATAACAAGATTGATGCCAGAAACTAAAAATCCATAAAAAAACATACAACCTATTGTTTTAAATAGAAATAAATAATATTTAACAGCGGAATTATTAATTTCTACATCTTGAATATTGTGCGAATATTCGCACAACCCACCGAAACACAGAGGGTAATATCACCCACATATTGCACCTGCACTTTAGACCTAAGTCGCAATATTCTGGTCGTAATTTGTTTATATCGGCGTATGTTATCTACAGGTAACCTTATCTTTGGGTAAAGTTTGACCTAATAGGTCAACCACCAATAAGACAATGTGCGACAATTCACACAACCTCGCATAAGAGTATTCAGCGCGACTTGAAAAGCGCGAGAATCCCCCCACATTTAGTCTAATCATCCCTCGAGCTGATCTTAGCTCGCCGTTCTAAAGTAGATATTGACCATGACAAGCACCCCCAACAACACCGATTTACCTGTTCCAGATTGGGCGCAGATTGATACCGTGCTACTTGATATGGACGGCACCTTGCTAGACCTGCATTTTGACAGCCACTTCTGGTTGCAACACTTGCCCAAACGCTATGCTCAACTGCATCAGCTAGACGAAAGCTCAGCCCGTGATCATGTCATTACCGCTATCACCAGCCAGCAAGGTACGTTGAACTGGTATAGTTTGGAGTACTGGGCAGAGCGCTTTCAACTTGACATTGTTGCCTTAAAACGAGAAGTACAGCACCTAATCGGCTTTCGTAGTGATGCGGAGCATTTGTTGCAGTTTTTACAACAACACAAAGCCCAAGTGATTCTAGCCACCAACGCTGACCGCCACAGTTTAGGCTTGAAGTTACCCGCAACAGGACTTGATCAATACGTTGATCAAATTGTCAGCTCTGCTGATTTGGGGATCGCCAAGGAAGAGCCAGAGTTCTGGCAGGCGCTACAAAAACAAGTACCCTATGACCCTGCTCGTACCTTACTTATTGACGATAATGAAGAGGTGCTAGACTCTGCACAGGCGTTTGGCATTCAATATCTCTACACTATATTGCAGCCAGACATGCAATCACCTGAACGCAGTTTGACCCGTTATCCTGGTGTGCAACAATTCAAACAAATGACACCCAAATAACTAAGTAAGCATTGATTACTTTGAGATTATAAAGAGTTAGACCAATTCCAATGACAGCCGTAGCCGAAAAAGTACGTTTAGATAAGTGGTTATGGGCCGCCCGTTTTTTTAAAACTCGCGCCCTCGCCAAACAAGCCATTGAAGGCGGTAAAATTGAGTTTAACGGTACCAGCTGTAAAAGCAGTAAGCTTGCCGAAGTGGGTGCTATGCTGAAAATACCAACAGGCTGGGATATCAAAACCGTTGAAATTTTAATCGTTTCTGATCAAAGAAAAGGCGCACCAGAAGCACAGTTGCTATACAAAGAAACAGAGGACAGCATCAAAAAAAGGATGTTAGAAGCGGAAAAACGCAAACTGATGCGTAGTGATGCACCAGATCATAGGCCAAATAAAAAAGACCGCCGTATGATTCACCGCTTTAAACGTATCGAAACAGAGTAAACTGAACGATAAGATCCAATCAGAGCGATCAACAGCATGCTCAGCTCATTTTGGCACCCTTGCTTAACACTGACATAGAATTTGACCATGACTCAACTTGATACCATTCAACGCTTTTTAATCGACAACAGCCCTGTGCGTGGCGAAATTGTTCATCTACAAGCCAGTTACCAAAAAGTGCTTGAAAACCATAACTACCCCGAAGCCATTCAAAAGCAATTGGGTGAAATGCTCACTGCGATTGCACTCTTAACCGCCACGGTCAAAATTGAAGGGGTTTTATCGCTTCAAGCTCGGGGAAACGGCAATTGTAGCCTGCTCGTTGCTGAGTCAAACTCTAACGGCGACCTACGAGGCGTGGCACGCTGGGAAGGAGATGTTTCTGGGGCTGAGAATCTACAGCAACTGATGGGCGATGGTCAGTTGATCATCACCATTGAGCCGAAAGACGGCAAGCGCTATCAAGGCATAGTGTCATTAGAAGGCCAAACATTGGCCCATTGCCTAGAGCAATATTTTGAACAGTCTGAGCAACTACCCACGCGTATTTGGTTAGCAACCGATAGCCAAAATACGGCAGGCTTTATGTTACAAGCATTACCGTCAGACCGCACAGAAGCCGATCAAGATGCATGGGACCGCAGTATTATGCTGGCAGATACGCTGTCTAATGAAGAGCTGCTGACCTTAGACAACGAAGCGTTATTACACCGCCTATATCACCAAGAAGCTGTGCGTTTATTTGATCTGAAAACCCTACAGTTCAAGTGCACTTGCTCAGTTGAGCGTGTAAAAAATGCACTGATCAGTGTGGGTAAAGAGGGTTTAAACGAAGCTATTGCTGAGCACGGCAAAATCGAAAGTCAGTGCCAATTCTGCAATAGCGTTTACGAGTTTTCAGCGGCAGATATCGAGCAACTATTTGATGATCCACAAGCACCGCCACCTGTAGTTCATTAAACAAAAATACACTCCGCTTTAGGGTGATATATACTCAAAAAAAAGGTTAACGAGACTGTTAACCTTTTATCATGTTTTACTCGTGCTCTATTCTGGGCTGCTTGATTTTTTCGTTGATAAACAAAATAGCCTCATCTAAAGCCTGTGATACTTGGCTACGCATTAGCTGATAGTCTTCACTGGACAGGAAAAAGCCCATATCCACCTCAAAGCGAATGTATTGGCAGGGCAAGTTATTCAAAGCAATACAAGCGATATCTTCAACATATCCCTCTTCATAGCCTAACATAAAGCCACGCTTTACCAGCTCGTCAAAGACTAACTTTTCGTAATAGTTTTGAACATTTTGAAATAACATGGCTCTCTCCTATACGTTCTGTACTGTTCTTGTTCTTAGTATAACAAGATCGCTCACTAGCCAATGTAGCGTTTTATTATGTCGGCACCAGCTAGCCACCAAATAAGCGCGACTCTGCCTGTTCGATATGATCAGACATCCCTTGCAGCAACAAGGTATCGCCACTTTCTAGGATAAAATCATCCTCTGGCATTACAATTTCATTATCGCCTCTGTGTACTGATTGAATACTGACCTGCGCCTGTATCAGGTTGATTTCTCTAACAGTTTTACCACGAGCATAGCAAGTATCACTGATTTTCACAGGGTGTAGTCTAATCAAAGGATTACCTGACTTATCTAACAGTTGTGACTGTGCACCATGGAAATAACCATGCAGCAGTTGATAGCGCTCTTCGCGGGCAGTTTGCACCATTTTGGCAATACGCCGGAAAGGAATTTGCATCTGCGTCATCACATGGGTGACCAGCATTAAACTACCCTCCAGTGCTTCAGGAATAACCTCAGTTGCCCCTGCTGCTTTTAATTCACTCAGTTTGCTGTCGTCTTGCGTTCTTACCACTATTGGCACCGTGGCGTTATGTGTGCGAATACTGTGTAAAATACTCATAGAGTCGTCATTTTTATTCACGGTAATGACCACAAGCTTGGCACGATCTAAACCAACCGCCATTAATAATTTGTGGCTGCTGGCATCACCATAAAAAATCAATTCTCCCCCAATAGTAGCTTCATTAACTCGCACGGGATCATTGTCTAAGGCTAAAACAGGCAGGTTTTCTTTACGCATAAAGCGCGCCACTGTTTGTCCAACCCGACCAAAACCACAAATAATAATATGATCATGCAGTTCTGAAGTGGCCTCTGCCAGCTCTTCTGTTGAGTGAGGAATAGGGGCTTCATAAGGTTTGTTAGGTAGCAAACGCTGACAAATTTGAGCGTTATAACGAATTAATACTGGCGTAACACCAATACTGACAACAATGATAGCAACCACTAGACTGACAGCTTCTGGCTCTAACAAATGATTTGCAGAAGCTAAGGTCAGTAGCGCAAAACCAAACTCCCCCCCTTGTGCCAGTACTAAACCTGTACGAATTGCTGTTGACCGATCCTTTCCTAACCATTGCGCCAATATAGCAATCATAAGGGTTTTACTGATTACAATACCTAGGCTACCCAGTACAACCCAGTGCAGGTTGATCAGTAGCACTTGGTAATCTAGCTGCATACCTACGGTGACAAAGAAGAGACCAAGCAAAATATCTCTGAATGGTCGTATATCAGCCTCAATCTGATGTTTGAAGTGGCTCTCACCCAGCATCATACCCGCTAGAAATGCGCCCAGCGCCATAGACAAACCTATTTCGTGGGTAATCCACGCAGAGGTTAATGCCACTAATAGCACGGTCATCACAAACAGTTCTTCAGAGCGAGTTTTACTGATCTCATGGAAGATAAACGGCATCAACCACTTACCTACGGCCAGCATCACTACAAACAGTGCGACACCTTTTAATAAAATCAAACCAATGGAAAAAGAAAAGCTGTTATCGCTAGTCCCTGCTAAGGCAGGCACTAAAATGAGAAATAGTACCGCCGCCAAGTCTTGAAACAACAAGATACCAATTGCAGCATGGCCATGATTGCTATTCAGCTCACTCCAACGGGTTAACTCTTGGGTGACAATCGCAGTCGACGACAACCCTAATGCTCCCGCAATAATCAGAGAAGCTTCCGAGGATAAGCCTAAAAGATAGTGCAATATTGACCAGAAAAATAACGAACAGAGCACAACTTGAGCACTGCCCAAGCCAAATACTGTTTTCCGTAAGGCTGTCATTTTGGCGAGAGAGAACTCTAGCCCAAGAGAGAAGAGCAAAAAGACCAATCCAAACTCAGACAGAAAATGCAAGTCATCTGGTGTTTTGATCAGCTGAAACGCAAATGGGCCTATTAGTAAACCCACCAATAAATAGCCTAACACAGGAGGTAAACGATAACGGCGTAGCAAGGCTGTAGAAGCAACCGAGCCGCCTAAGATGATCATCACCTCATTAAAATAATTCGCACTTTGCACTCAAGCAGTCCTTGTATCACTAGTGTTTGTTGTCGGTCTAATGTAGCAGAGATAGAAGTCAATAATCCCCTTAATTTATATCAAGAACACTACATTTTGCTGCATTAGTCTCGTTTAAGTCACAGTTGATTTAGTGCTAACATGGCCTGAAATGGGATTGTGTACATTCTGTTCAATAATAAAAATATGGCAAATTTGCCAGTACACTGATTGGCAAAATATTAGGGTTGAGATGAACAAAAATAATAATTCATCAACCGCTGAACGTATTCTGGACATTGCACAGGATTTGTTACAGCGCAAAGGTTTTAATGGTTTTAGCTATCAAGATATTGCTGAACGTATTGAGATTCGTAAAGCCAGCATCCATTACCACTTTCCATCTAAAACTGATCTCGCTGTCAGTTTATGTGAGCGCTACGTTAACCAGTTTGTTGAACGCTTACATCAAGTTGAACAAAAGAATGACAGTTGTTTGCAGCGTATTAAAGAGCTGTTTCGTTTTTTTGCCCGCATCATAAGAGACCAAGAAAAGCTGTGTCCAATTACCATGCTAACGGCAGAAATTGAGGCGCTCCCCCAAGCCGCTCGCTTACAACTACAGCGTTTTATTACTGAAACAGAGTGTTGGTTAGGGCGTACCTTAGAGCAGGGTAAACGTAGCAGTGAACTGCATTACGAAGGCAGTTTTCAGTCTCAATCCAGAATTTTGCTTGCAGCACTACAAGGTGCAATGTTGCTGGCACGTGCCACTGGGGAACGTGGACACTTCCAAAGCATTACCGACGACCTGCTCAAGCAGTTACAAAAAAATTCCTCACAGGCAATATCAGCCCGCATTGAAAGCCCTTCACTTGCAGTGGGGATCTTATGACAGTTAGAGCAGCTTTCGGTATGATGCCAGCTGTTTTTTGATGCAATTATAAAGAGGTCATAGATGAGCACTCAGCCAGAGCAACTGGTTAACTGGCAAGATTCTGTTGTTCAGGAAGCCGTTATTGCCCTTTGTGAAACTCGGGGCATTCGTCAGAATGCAACTATATTGCCGTTGGTTCTATTTTTGTTGGACAAACAGTGGTTAACTCCTGATGAACAGGAAACCCCTGTATTTAAACTCAATACCAATGGTACACGCTGGTTACCTGCATTATTAGATCAGGTTTTCCCTGAGTGGAGAGAACGTGTTGAAGTACGCTATGAACTTAACCCACAAGAACGCAGCACCCTGCTGTCACGACTAGAGTTTATTAAAAATAATACTCGCTTTGACCTCCCTCTTTGGTTGAATCAAGTAAGCTACAACTCTCTTTTTGGTGAACTCGATGACGAGACACAGTCAAAGGAAGTAAAAGCACTGCTGCCTGACTTCAAGGTGAGCCGTGACCAAGTACTGCGTATTCGTGGCACTACAGATATGCACCTTGTTCGCAAAATGCTCAAGCCTATTAAGCTTGGCCCTTTGGTTAAACTCATGTCTCAAGCCATTATTCCTGAGCGTGACTTGCAAGAGCTAACCGAAGTAGAGGGTGAACAACCCTATATGATCATGACGGTTGAGAACTTATCAACTTTTATGGACTTGGATATTCCAGACCACCTGATGCTAATTTGGGCACCATTGGATTATCCAGATTTGGCAATCCGACTTATTAAGTTAATTCCCCACTATGTGCCTCATATTCACTTTGGTGACTTAGACGCCTCCGGTATGGAACTGGCAAACCTGATCGCCAGTGAAACAGGACGTCCGGTACGTCGATTTATTCCTGAGTTTTGGCATGAATATACCAGCCACTTTGCTCAACCTTGCAGTACAGCAAAATCAGGTAAGGGTGCGCGCTGGCAAGGTCCTGTTAACTCAAATGAATTTTTGCGTAAATTAATGATACGCAAAGAGTGGTTGCCACAAAATGCGATATTGTTAGATCCACGATTGAAAAAAGAGCTGCACAATCTGCTGAGCTAGCATAAATAAATCAAGCGTCAAATTTGAGTTTATGGGTAGAGTCCATTATCTTCAAATAAGGCGCTTTTTTAGATCTACTTTTTATTTGTACATCTGCGCTAACTACAAGGTATTTATCTGCCAGTCATCCGCAGCCTTGTTCGTATCTGTTAGGAGTAAACCGATGAGTGAAGGATTCCTGTTTGCCAACGAGCAGTCCTCAGCAACTACACCTAAAGAGGTTATTTCAGAAAAGCCTTGGAAGGTGATGATTGTTGATGATGACAAGGCTGTACATCAAGTGACCAAAATGGTGATGTCTGGCTTTCGCTTTGATGATCGTCCAGTACAGTTCTTAAGCGCCTTCAGCGGCCGAGAAGCGAAAGATATGATCGCTGAAGAAGAAGATATCGCCCTGATTTTACTTGATGTGGTAATGGAGTCCGATGATGCAGGTTTAGAGGTTGCCCGCTATATTCGACAAGAACTGCATAACAACATCACTCGTATCGTATTAAGAACAGGACAACCCGGACAAGCACCAGAAGATGATGTCATCCGCAACTACGACATTAACGACTATAAAGACAAAACAGAACTCACCAAAACCAAACTAGTCACACTGTTTTATTCAGCCTTACGCTCTTATCGTGACATTTGCATGATCAATGAGAGTCGTGGTGGCTTACGTCGAGTGATTCAAGCCATTACCAGCGTACAAGATGCTAGCTCTCTAAAACAATTTGCTTCCGCAATATTAGAGCAGCTACTTGGTCTATTGGGTTTACCTTCAGATGCTGTTTTTTGCCATTCATTAAGCACCTTTTCAGTCAAAAATGCAGGCAGCTTTAAAGTAATGGCCGCAACTGGCGACATGGCAGAGCTACTAGAGAATGAGTTTGAAATTCTAGACCCTCGTATCGCCGCTGCATTTGGTGAAGCAATGGATATGCGTCGCGGTCATTATGGTGATGATTACTTTATCGGCTTTTACCGCACGGCCAGAGGTAGCGAGAATCTACTCTATATTAAGAAAAATAGAGAAATCGCCTTGGCAGATCGTCAGCTACTAGAGCTATATGCTGATAACGTGGCTTGTACTTATGACCGTTTATTACTCGCTGAAGAAGCAATGTCTTCACAACAAGACCTTATTCATCTATTAGGTGAGGCGGTAGAACAACGGTCAGATACCGAAGGTCAACACGTATCTAGGGTGGCAGACTTAGCCGCATTAATTGCTAGAGAGTATGGGTTAAATGCCTTTGAGGTAGAATTAATCCGCATGGCCGCCCCCTTGCATGATGTTGGTAATATCAGCCTAGGTGATGCACTAGTACATCAAACTACGGTTTATACAGAGCAGCAGCGAGCAGAAATGCAACAGCATGCACAGGTGGGCTATGAGTTATTATCACGCTCAGATGAGCCAATGATGCGCTTAGCGGCCGCTATCGCCCATGAACATCATGAACGTTGGGATGGGCAGGGTTATCCGCAAAAATCACAAGGCGAAGACATACATATTGCAGGACGAATTGTCGCACTTGCAGATAGCCTAGACGCGATGACTCATGAGAGAACTTATAGGCCAGCAAAAAGCTTAACTGAAGCCTATACTGAGCTGAAAGCACAGTCAGGCACACAGTTTGATCCTAGGTTGGTTGATATTGTGCTTGCCAATGAAGAAGCAATCGCCAAAATTTTACAAATTTAATCCTTACAGTTATGCAAACTACTGGGGGGGGAAGATGACCGAGCAAACACCTTCAATAGCTGATATTGAACGACTCAAGCAGCAAATGATCGCACAAGAGGCTTTGGCTTCCATCGGTGCGATGGTGCCCGGTGTTACCCATGAGGTGAATACACCTTTAGGAGTTTGCATAACGAGCTTAAGTTTTTTACGCAACGAGTTGGCCGACTTCGATCAACAATTTAAGAGCGGTGAGTTGACCGAGCAAAAACTCACGGAATTTCTAGAAAGCTGTGATGATGTCAGTGCCTTACTAGAGAAAAATTTACAACGTGCTGCTCAACTGATTCAAAGTTTTAAAACGATTGCATCCAATCAATCAGTGGTTGAGAAGAGTCGCTTTAAATTATCAGAACTCATACATGATGTGATGCGTAGCCTGCGCCATGAAACTAAACGTTGTATTGGTGAGATTAAAATCATCGGTGCTGAAGAGATTGAACTTTATAGTGATGCTGGCGCACTGACACAAGTAATCAACAATCTGGTAATGAACTCAGTACGCCACGGTTTTGATGAAAAGTGCGCACAACCGCTACAAGGTAAAATTGAGATCAGTTGTTCTCGAACAGGTGACAAGGTTGAAATCCTTTACTGCGATAACGGTAAAGGAATTAGCGCAGAAAATGCACCTAAAATATTCGAGCCTTTTTTTACGACTCGTCGCGGCAGCGGTGGTACTGGGCTTGGGCTATCGATCATTCGAGAGTTGATGCAGCAACGCTTACAGGGCGATATTCTGTATTTACCCGTCGAACATGGTGCTAGTTTTAAGCTCAACTTACGTCACCAAATCAACTAAATGCAGTCTACCCCCTTATTAACATGGTTTAAGTTAATAAACTGCCTCACTGTTTTTAGTTAACACCGGAGAGTGTCGGGGCAGGTGCATCTTCAAAGTCCCTGAGAATGATTCAAACCTAAAGTGCTGCCCTGATATAGGCTCACCATCTAAGTTAATATTTAACAACTGTGTTGCACTGATTTCTAACCAAGGCACGCGCTTGTGAATCATTGCTCGTTGCAACGCATCGCCACCATCTAAAATCAAATACTGCATTGTATCGGCTAATGTTGACTGGTCAGACTGAGGCAAAATTGTTAAATCGAGCAAGCCATCATCTAACAGCGCATCGGGGCAAAGCTGATGCCCTCCTCCTGCTTGACGACCATTACCCACGCCTAAAACCAAAAAGCGGCCTCGCCATTCAAAATCAGGCGCAGTGATCGCCCCTTCAACAGCAGAGATACTGGTAAACTGGGTCATACCTGTTAGAAAATAAGCCACGCCACCCAAAGCGCGTTTAAGCTCTTCTGATGTAGAGGAGGTAATCTGCGTACCAAAACCGCCCGTTGCCATGTTAATAAAAAAATGGCCGTCTACTTTACCAATATCAATAGGTACTGCGGGCAACTCGGTAATCAACAATAAAGCTTCTAACGGTGCTAAAGGGATACGACAAGCTTGGGCAAAGTCATTGGCAGTGCCTAAAGGAATTACACCTAACGAGGGCATAGGTAAACGTAAATCACCAGACATCAGCCCATTGACCACCTCATTGATTGTGCCATCGCCTCCAGCCGCCACCACCGTATCAATACCCAGCTGGCGCGCCTCTCGAGCTAGGCGCCGTGCATCACCTTCTTCCCAAGTCACACGTACATCAATTTTATAACGGTGATCACGCAATAAACGTACGGCATCACGAATGGCAACATTTTGCGCTTCTTTTCCATGCAAAATAATTCTGATGTGATGTTTCAGTGCCTCTTGATGTACCGAATGACTCATATTTCACCTAATGACCGCAAACCTTATCAATAAAGGGTACTTCAACTCAGTAGCAAATAATGCCACGACTGTTATCCACACTCTAGTGACAAAAACATATATCATTAACAAGCTGTGTATAAACTGAGGTTATGCAGGGAGTTTACTGTGAGTAGCACTTACTGGCCTTTAGTTTGTTCAGTTTGGCAGCGCTATTCGATTAGCATACCCCACAAAACAACTGTATATAAAAACACTTCAACTTACTGTTTTAATAACTTTTTCTCGTCAGGATCTTTAAATTCAAAAGAAATTAACTGTATTGCAGACTCCTTTATTCTAAACAGATCGCAACTTTAATTATGCACAGCAACATTGAAAACAGCTGTGGATAATTTATGGACAACTCATTGGGAGTAGCCCAGCGCACCGCTTTAGAAGGACTGACTGTTTTTTGTACAGCTAGCTAAGCTTAGCGTAGATCAACTGGAGAATTTCAGCCAAAACCGTTACTCTGCGATGCATATAGTTGTCCGCACAAAAACCTGAATGCAGACCCTCACAATAGATAGACAATGGGAAGATCAATGTCCGACATTCATACTCTGACCGACTTCTTAAATAGAACCGGTGCCAACATTCGTATCTTCGATATGGGAAGACGAGTTTCAGTTGTGTCAGCGCAAAGCTTCTCCAGATTTGAACAGTGCGAAATACCTTATCCCCAACCTTACATGTATCACGCACGCTTAGGTATTTTATTCTGGTATCCACAGGCCCCTGAAAATCACTACATCTGGTTTTTACAGTTTCCGCTTGATGAGCAAGGTTTTATCATCCAAGCAGCAAGGGATGGCTTTTTAAAGCGTTTATTAGAAACTGTTGGGCAAAGCGCCAAAAGCGTGAACGAGGACACTGAAAGCCCTGCCCATAACTTGATGAAAGACAATCCTCTAGCTTTCACACCTGATCAAGAGCGAATTGCGGTTTTCAATGCCAAAGCAAAACTGGCCTTAGGGCAACCAGCCTCGCGCTTTCATGATCAGGCTGAAGAATATTTCACAGGGCAAAGAGATAAAGACGACTGGGAGGATATCGGCCTTCAAGGCATTGCTGATTTCTGCGCTCGATTAGAAAAGCAAGATAACAGTAAAAGCTTAAGCCAACAGATTGCTAACTTTCCCGAGATCCCTTTTAGCGCACTTTGTCGCTGTTTAGAAAACGAAGTGATTGATCATCATCTGGCTGCCGCTATTTCAGAGCGCGCCATGCCTTTAACAACTGACCCAGAGGCCGATAGTATCAGCTTAGCTTCAGCAATTCGGGGATTAAGCCATACTCAAGCCAAAGGTATTAAAACAGCACTCATTTTAGCCGCATTGAATGGTCCACATGCAGCAGACATTGAAGTATTAACCGTTATTGCAGCTAGAGCTTGGGATGCATTAGAAGAGCCTTCAACTTTGGCGCTTTATCTAGAAAAACTTGCAATCTGTGATATCGGACAAGATGCATTTAACAAAATTGTACGCGATCTTATATTTATTCCTGGCTTGCGCACATTAATCATTGCACAGTTCCGAAATCCAGAGCGTAGCGAAGCGCTAGGTCAAGCAATTGGTATGCTAATGAACGGTTAACTCATTGTATTATTAACAGAAAATGGCGTTAACCTATTAGCGCCATTTTTAACTAACGTTACCTAAGCCTACACTCTGTTGCTGAGATGTCACTTTTCTATTGGCGATAGAGGTAACAGTAGAAGAGAAAATCAGTCCTGTTTTAATGCTTATAGACACAGAGACTACCTTAGCTCCCAGCCAATTTAACTTACAGCTGCAAAATAATCCGGAAGCTGCCACTGCAATAGAAAACTGGCCGCGAATAGCACATAACCGATGCGAATCAAGCTGCCTTTGTTAAGTAGATAACCCGCCACCACAAAACCCACAAATCCAAGCCAGCTCAGTCCTTGTACAAAAGCCGTCCATGCGTAAGCTAATGTCAAACGTGGTGCCCAGATACCATCACTAAAACGCTCCATGCCAAGACTGCTGGGGGTTACAGAGCTTTGCGTCCAAACCTGCCACCATTCTTGCAGGGAAAATAACGCTAAGGGAAAAATAAAAAAAACGGGGAGCACCAGCAAAAAATAATTGTAACGTCTTCTCTCTACTAATCTACTAGTCCCTTGAGTTGCAGAATATTTATTCTCTAACATCGACATTTTATCACCTAATTCAATCGCTACAGCCCACTTAAGTACCATGCTAAGAGATCAACATGACTGTTATATTTATTATTTTAAGACCGACTCCCTTTGGTTTTATGTTCCATATCTCAGCAAACATGCTGTTACGTTAGGTTAGCAATTCACATACCAGTTAAAATATTTAAAATTAAACATCAACCCTAAGCCATAGAAGCAAGTCTGTTTTCAGGCCATAATGTGCCAAACAAACACTCTTCTGAGGCCGATCTATGCTGTTAGATGAATCACAAGCAGCCCTGTCAGAGCTCATCGAGATGCTGCATGAGTCACTGGATGACTATCAAGATAATCTACAAAGAGTGCACCATTCTGATATCGCAGAAGAATTTAATGGTGCAATGAACTATAGAAACCAGCTGTTGAATCAATTGGAAGAAAATGCACGCCTAGAGTTGAGGTTGCTACCTAGAGCAGCAGACACTGAGCGAGAAGACTTCAACCACTTGTGGAGCAAATTAAAAAGCTTAGTGATGGATGAGCTGCCTTTATTACTGCGTGAGCGGGCAGAACAGGAGCGTCAACTGATTGCGTTGACTGCACGTTGTCAAAGTTACGACTACCCAGAAGTAATTACGCAGACACTTACAGAGCTACATCAGCACCTCAGCAAGCAATTGGCACAGATCAAACAGTTCCAAAATCAGTACCGAACTGTTTAACCAATTGCATGCGATACCAATAATAAAAGGGAGTTTAATAGATGGATCACTTTTGTATAGCCCGTCAAGCCATCTGCGACGAAACACTTCAGCTGGTGGGCTACGAACTCCTATATCGTGCAAACTCAGAAGATATCAGCGCCATTATCAGCAATCCTCATGAGGCAACGGCACGGGTCACCAGTTTGGCCTTGCTCGACTTTGGACTAGATCATGTTGCATCCAAGCAACCAATCTACATTAATATGAGTAGTGAGTGGTTTAAACACCCAGAATTACTGCCCTCTGCAAAAATTCGCCAGCGCATAGTATTACAAGTGCCCACCGATATTGTGGTAGACGAAACGCTGTGTAGTAACCTGCAACGCATTCGTGCCAAAGGTTTTCTAATAGCCTTAGATGATTATAAGTTAAATGACCCCAGAACAAGCTTACTAACCGTGGTTGATATCGTAATTGTGGAGACCTTAAACCAGTCACTCAGTACTATCAGAAAGGTTAAAACATCACTGTTACAGTATCCTGTTAAAACACTCGCAGAGAAAATAGAGAACTGGACAAACTTTGAACAGCTCAAACAGATGGGGTTTGATTACTATCAAGGCTTCTTCTTAGCACGTCCTGAAAACTTAGCACCACAAGCCTCTGGGGCTAATCAATTGATATTAGCTAAGCTGATGACACTGCTTTTTGATGAAAGCAGTAGTGTTGAACAGATCGAGCACTATATCAGCCAAGAACCTGCCCTTTATTATCGGCTGATGAAGTATGTAAACTCAGCAATGTACAACTTACCCAACAGCATTGACAGCATGCACCAAGCGGTTGTTTATATGGGGATGGAAACCCTGAGAACGGTGATATGCATTTTAATGTGGGCTAGAAATAGTAATAACGTATATACCGTACTGCCCTTACTGCTGACTCGCGCTAAAGCTTGCGAACTACTTGCGCGACATCATGGAATGAAGCCTGTTGATCGTTCTTTCACTTTAGGTTTTTTATCTTTATTAGATGTTGCCTTAGGCCAACCCTTGCCTAAACTTCTAAGTAACCTCCCTCTTTCACCAGATATGTCCGAAGCACTGCTTCATAGCAAAGGTAGTTTGGCTGAGTTATTAAACTGCGTTCGACATTGGGAGCGAGCTGAGTGGGAAGCGTTAGAGGCTCATCCACTTTACTGTGCAGAGTTACCTATTCTGATGAGCAAAGCGTTAGATTGGGCTAACCAGACCGAAGACAATATGACTGAGCATTAACTATAAAAGACATCTGGAATATTAGTTAGTTTTTATTTATTCCACAAGCTTTGCTAGGCATTAATACTTTAATTACCTAGAATAACGGCTTAATTTACTTTGGAGAATACGGTGATTGCACAGAGCTTAACCAGTGATGCCTTTTGCCTAGCTAGACAAGCCATAGCAGATAGAGAGCTTAACTTAGTCGGCTACGAGCTACTTTATCGGCAAAGTAATTACGCTCAGGTAGCGCAATTTGACGATCCGGTTGAGGCTAGTGCGCGTGTCTACTCTTTGGCTTTGCTCGACTTAGGCGCTGCGCACTTAGGTTCTGGTTTTCCGATCTCACTGAACGTGCCACAGTTTTGGTTAGAACGTCCCGAGTTATTTCCAGAAGTCACCAGTAAAGTCATCTTAGAGATTCTTGAAGACACCGTACCGAATGAAAAGGTGTTTAAGGCCCTTGAGCAACTCTCCGCCAAAGGTTACACCATCGCCTTAGATGACTTTACCCTCACCCAAGAAACTCATCCGCTGATCCAGTATGCTAAGTGGATCAAACTCGACACCCATCAATACAGCAAAGATGAGCTGGCCAAATTAGTTGCTGAATTAAAAGCTTATCCAGTAAAGCTTGTCGCTGAAAAAATCGAAACATGGCAAGAGTTTAAAGATCTAGAAGAGATGGGCTTTGATTACTTCCAAGGTTTCTTCCTCTCACGTCCCCGTATCTTTCGTGGCAGTCGTGCACACAGCAATCAGCAAGTGTTGATGGATCTAATACAGCAGCTATACCAAGAAGCCCCCGACATAGATCAACTGGTTGACACTGTAATTCGTGACCCCGGTTTAACCTATCGCCTGCTAAGACATATCAACTCAGCGGGCTATATGTTTAACAAAGAGATCACCAGTATTCACCAAGCCGTGATGCTACTAGGGCAAGAGCGTTTACGCTCAATGGTCAGTTTGCTGCTGTGGAGTAAAAGTCCATTCAAAGCCAGCTCTCAGCTACCCACAATTTTAGTTCGAGCCAAAGCTTGTGAGGCTATTACTCAACACTATAAATTACCTGAGGCTAAAACGAGCTTTACGGTTGGTGTACTGTCTAGCCTACATATTGCTTTGGGTATGGACTTCAATGAAATGATCAGCCAGCTTAAGGTTGAATCTATTATCACTGAAGCCTTTAAAGGACGCGGCACCTTGGGTGAAGTACTACGTCTAGTCATTGCTTACGAAAAAGGCGACTGGGACGCAATGGAAAAATCTCGTTGGTATAAACCAGAAGTGAACACACTGTTTATACAGTCTATTGAGTGGGCTGACGAAGTGTATCAACAGATGGGGCTGGGCACCCTATTATGAAGCCAATCTGGCTTATTTGACCTTAAACTGACTGACTAAACCGTGTAATTTCACGGCAACCTCTGCCATATCTGTAGCAGTTTGATTGGTTGCTTTTGAACTGTGATCTAGTTCTTCTGTTGCTTGCCCTATCTCAGTAATACTTTTACTAACCTCCTCTACCGCAGTTGCTTGCTCCTCAATGGCAGAGGCCACTTGATAGCTTAAGTCTGAAGTTTGGTTAGACATATCCGTAATAGTCGCCAGCTCCTGTCCTGCATTCAAAGTGATGTTTAGTGTCATATTAGATTTCTCTTTACTTTCTAACATCAGCTGAATTGCTTGATTGGCACTATTTTGAAAAGACTCTACTAACCCTCTTATTTCTTCAGTGCTTTTTTGGGTTCTTGAGGCCAAGTCTCGTACTTCACCCGCCACAACAGCGAAGCCTCTGCCATGCTCTCCTGCTCTTGCCGCCTCGATTGCAGCATTGAGCGCAAGCAAGTTTGTCTGGTCTGCAATACTCAAAATAACGTCAGAAATACCGCTAATATCATCCCCTCGCTTAGCCAAGGCTTGTACGGCTAAACTGGCTTCTTCAATACTCTCATTAAGCATACGAATATTATCTTCCGCCTCTTTAACTAAGTGATTACCTGTTTTCGCATGCTTTTGAGAACGTTGAGATGCTGTTGCCGCCGCATCACTATTATTAGAAATATCTTGTATTGTGACGGCTATTTCATTAGCTGCAGTCGCTGCCTGTTCAGTACTCAGTACCTGTTCGCTAATGCGGCGCACATTTTCTTGAGAGTTGATACTAAGCTGGCGAGAACTTGCCCGTATAGTTTCTGCTGAATTGTGTATCTGACTGATCATAGCTGCATATTGATCCAGCATGGTTTCAATATTTCTTGCGACAGTAGACACTTCATTATTACCAACAGTATTAAATTTCCAGCTCAATAATTTATTACTACTTATTTCAATAATACCTTGACATAGAATATCTAAATTCAATTTCAACATTCTTGAAAAAGATGAGAACAAGAAAATTGTAACTATACTGATAATTATAACCAGAGAAAACATCATATAATTAACTATAGACTGTACCTCTGGAACCAATATAGAAAACCTTACAGAATTAAACTGATTCTTTTGTAATATTGTCTCGCTAAGCTTTAGAAATTCAGAAACAGAAATTTCATTAGTTGAGTACCTTTCTAAAATAGCTATCAACTTGTTACTTTCGACTACTTCACTTCGGCATAAATCCAACGCCTCACCATATCCTAATATATTAAACAACACTTCCTCTGGTGGATAAACAATATCAAGACAGTTTTCAGCCTGCTCCTTCATAAGCTCTATAGTTTGGAAAAGACCTAGATCTTGCCTATTTTCAACAGAAGCTTTATTACTTAGAAAGTCTGGCGTGATAGACTTACCTTCCTTACTTAACAATCTAAGATTATCTATTTTTTGTTTTGTTAAATAATATCCTTCTAAATGCTCTCGCTCAAAATGGGTGAGTGTACCTGTTTTCTTCAGCTCGTACATACCAAGCAAAGATAGAAGCACACTTGAAAGTAGAACAGAAACAAGGATGTTAATTTGCTTTTTAATTTGATATTTTTTCATATTCATCCTTATAATACCTTATAGGCATTAACCACTTATACAAAACCAGCGATACTATCGCCATTATTGAAATAAACATTTCAATATCCATGTTTTATAAGCCATGTATTACCTTGAAAAATTGGCATAAATATTCCATATACTTTTCACAGCGACCAAACTAGAAACAAGTGTAATTTGATCTATAGAGACTATCAGCTTACCTGACCAACGATAACTATCCGTTAAATTTGCTACATCATCTTCAACAAATGGCTCTATGAAACGCATTTTTAAGTTCTCCAAACAACGGCTTGGCTAACCTAAGGGCGAGGGTAGCAAGATCTCTGCTTGGATTTTATTTTCCAATAATATGGGCTAAACCAGAGCAATATCATCTTATACTTGGCATTTTATATTTCTTATAAACCATCTATACTGAACAGCCATTGCTATCACAGCTTAATGTTGCACTATTTTTTCTAAACAAATCCTTATTAATATCTATAGGGGTTTGTCCAGCTTCTTTTCTAGCCCAAAGTAGATTATTAATTAACATATCTTTTCTACTATAACCTGTTGCCAAGCTGTATCCTTTATTATTGGCAATATAAATAACAGCAGGAAAACCCGTCACACCTATTTGCTTTGCCTGCATATATTCTTTATGTGTTTCAATAGTATTTTTTGAATCATTGAATAGCGTTACAAAGCCCTCTCTATCAGCACCTTGCTGCACTGCTATATCAGCCAGCACTTCTGTGTCATTAGGGTTTTTACCTTCTATAAACACCGCCCGCTGTAGATCATGAATAAAAGACCGCATAGAAGCTTCATTCAAAAGGTGTTTTATGGCAACAGATGCTCTTGCACTAGGTTCGGTGTCATAACGGAAATTAGGCGTTTCTAGCAATGACCAGAATGAATCACCAAATATTTGACCTGTATATTCAGTAACCTGCTGAGCTGCACCCTTTAGATAGTTTCTAAAACTTTTATCTGCAACACGAGCATTTTTGGCAGGAAATAAACCACCATTTATTGTTTCACAATAAATATCTGAGGGTAGCGTAGCATAGAACGCTTCAAGATCAGGCGCCATACCATAGCACCAGAGGCAAAGTGGATCTGTAACATATAGTATTTGACTGCTCATGAAAATCTCTTTGTATTAATATAAAAAAGCCCCATCCTTAGGGCGCAAGTAGAATAAGCTAATATGCTTAATCTAAAGCACATAGGCTTACTCTGATTGGGAATACAATATCTCTCAGCAAAAGCCTTAGTTTTTAATCATCATCAGGTAATGGATGATTCATTTGTTTGCCAATACCTTTTGCCATCATAAACATAAAGGCAATACCCCTGCGTACATCAGGATCTTTCGATGTTTTTATAAGCTCCCATGCCGTTGGCGGCTCATCCATTTGCCTTACGTCGTTGCCAGCCATACGAGCAATATTGCCTACTGTCCAAGCCGTACCTATGGCCTCTTCGTAGACCTTACACAGTTTCTCAACCATATAATCATCAGTCATATCTACAACATCAGCGACTACTGACATGAGATCTACGATTCGATTTAAACGGCGCCCTGCTAGTAAAGGCTCCAGCTTTTGTATTAACTCTTCTAACCCTTCCTGTGCATTAGGATTTGAGAGTAAGGTTGTTGGCTGAGGCTCGATAGCGCCATCAATACTTGTATTTGTTGTGTTCATAGTTACTCTCTCAATCAGTTAAACAAGGCCACGTGCGACAGACCAATAAACCCCTCTGTTGAAGCTTTTTCTCATCAAACCACCAAGCTTATTAGGGGGAGTTGGCTTCACATCTGATTCATAGTCATACCAAAGAGGCATGCCATCTTCTAAGCCCATTTGGGCAATAGCGACAACCCTGCCGTCGTACTGATCACACAGTCGGCCAAGTCGAATATGAGAGGCAATATTGTTTACGATTACTGGAGATTGGCTGTGGCATGAACCACCTGCTTTACTGACAGGAAGGTCGACGGTATCACCCAAAACAAAAACATTCTTGAGGCCGTATACTTCCATTGTTTCATGGTTGGTAGGCAACCAACCTTCGTTATTCTCAGCTTGAGACACACCTGAATTTAAAACTGCGTCAACTGCGCGTATTGGTGGTGTCGCCATTAAGATGTCGAAATTTTCAGATTTACCCTCTTCTGAATATGCAATTTTCTTATCAGGGTCGACACGAGCCAATGAAAAACCACGTTGATATTGAATATTTCTTTGTTCAAAAATTGAAGGTAAAACTTCGCAAGTATCTTTTTGTAAGAACAAACAGTTACGCATCAACTGAGCTACGGTAGGGTAGGTGTAAACAATTTCAACCTTGTCTCGCACGCCTCTCTTACGCAGTAAATCGTCTAGCATTAGAGTGGTTTCGATAGGCGCAATACCGCACTGGTGAGGAACGTTTGGCGTTTTAGGGAAGTTAACCGTGATAAATATTCTGCCCTTTTCAATGGTTGTCAATTTCTCAGCCAGTGATTTTGCAGGTGCATATTGGTAGAAATGGTCGCCTGCTTCTTTCAAGCCTTCAATGCGCTCAGGTGACGGGATACAACCAGTAGAGATCACTAAATAATCGTAGTCATAGAATTTCCCACTTGAACAACGCACTCGAGAGGCTGCAAATTCGAATGCATCAACTTGATCAACGATAAAATTAATTTCTGGTCTTAGTAGGCTTTGCTGAGGTCTACGCAGTTCATTTTTGAAGAACTTATTGAATGCCACATACATGAATGCAGGTTTGTAGTAATGCCATGGAGAATTTGACAGTAGAGACACCTCCACTTTATTACTACTTATTTCAGGGTAAAGCTTACTAACCAAATGGTTAGCCGTCATTGTGCCGCCAATACCACCGCCAATGATCAAGATTTTTTTAGCCATGCAGCAGGCTCCTTAAGTTGTTGTATTTGTTATACCAACTGGCTTTAAAACCCAAATAACAGAACGAACGATCGTTCTGTTATTTGGGTTTTAAAAATGCTCGCTGTTATCTATGAAAGATGCAAAAAACAGAACGAGCATTCGTTTTGATCATAGGTTAGAAAAAATTATGGGTCAAGCCCAGACCAAGTGTTCAACCATAGATCATCTGCAAGAGTTTCAAGTGAGGTTTCGATGACGCCATCTAACCGCAGGCAAATCATACGAATAGCACCACCATATACGATCATAGCGGCAACTAGAGGGTCCATTGGACGAATTTCTTTATTTTCAATACCTTGAAAAACAAGTGCGCGCATACGCACGAATGCTGACGCTGAACAAATAGATTTTTCATTCGGCAGGAATTCTTTATGGCGGGCATGAATAATAAACTGCATCGCCTCAGGTTCCTGCTCTGTAAGCTTGAATAATGCCTGAATAATGGCATAGCAGCGCTCTTTGCATGTTGAATATTGAGCCTCTATGTCATCAATCAGCTCATTCATACGCTGCAACAAAATATTGTATAGCGCTTGTGCTATACCTTCCTTGTCTTTGAAGTGGTGATAGATGAAGCCAACAGAAACTTCTGCCAAGTTGGAAATATCATGTACAGAAGTCTTAAAGAATCCCCTAGTGGTAAAGAGGTGTAATGACGTTTCCAGTGTTTTAGCTTGCCGTGGAGGAAGTGCGCTAAAAAAACAAGATGGCTCCGATAATGTCATGCTTTATTTCTCGTACTGTTAAATATGCATTAATACTAAGGTTAATTGTAACATGCTCTTTCTATTACGAAATATTAGTCATGGCACAGAGTTGAATCTAAAGCATCGGAAGATTTTGCAAGCAAACACTCAAGAGCAAAAAGCCAGCTTAGTCTGCTGGCTCATCACTCACTTCTACTACGCCATCCACGATCCGTACCGGATAGACGTCGACATCTTCGTAAGCGGGTGGAGCGGTCACCTCACCTGTACGCAGGCAAAAACGTGCGCCATGTCTTGGGCAGACAATTTCACCATCTTCAATACAACCACCTTCCAGTGAGCCACGGTCATGGCTGCACATATTCTCGATCGCGTGAAACTCACCATCGACATTGGCGATCAGTAGCTCGACGTCATCTTCGGTGGTCACCAGTTGATATTCGCCTTCTGCAATTGCGGCGGCGGCATCGACTTTTATCCAAGCCATTGTTTAATCCTATTAGCTTAAGGGGTGATAGGGGCTAGAACATGCCTGTGGCAAGTTGGGCATCTTCGGTCATCATGTCGCGACTCCAAGGCGGGTCAAACACGATGTCGGTGATCACTTTGGAGACTTGCGGTGCGCCTAAGATTTTACGACGTGCGTCTTCAGCAATCACATCACCCATGCCACAACCCGGTGCGGTTAGGGTCATTTTGATGATGACAACAGTCTCCCCTGTGATCAACTGATCAATACGACAGCTGTACACTAACCCCAAATCGACGATATTGACCGGAATTTCAGGGTCGTAACAGGTGCGTAATTGATCCCAAACGTAGGTTTCCAACTCTTTCGCTGTGGCGGTTTCCGACAGTGTGGGGCGGGCTTTAGCCTCACCGCCAATGGCGTCAAGATTGTAGCTTTCGATCAGGTACAAACGCCCTTCATAACCGACGCTGACACTACCCCCCTTGGCTTGCATCACCGACACTTCGCCACCTTCAGGCAGGGTGATGGTTTTGCCAAAGGGAATCGAGATCGCTTCAACAGCTCGCAACAGATTAATTTTGTCGCCTTTTTGCATTCAGTGGCTCTCCAAAAGCGTGCTGCCGTTACAGCAGCATATCTCGTGCACGGTGCATGGCGGCAATAAAGCTGTCCACTTCATCTTTGGTGTTATACAGCGCAAATGATGCACGGGCGGTAGCGTTAACACCGAAGTGATGTAACACCGGCATAGCACAGTGATGACCAGTACGAATGGCAACCCCTAACTGATCCACCAATACGCCAAGGTCTTGCGCGTGCACACCGTCCATCACAAAGGAGATAACCCCTGCTTTGTGCTGCGCGTTACCGATGATACGCATACCAGGAATTTCTAACATCTGCTGAGTGGCATACTTCAGCAACACATCTTCCCACGCGGCCACTTTGTCTAAGCCAACGTTGGTTAACCATTCAGCGGCAACCCCAAGGGCGATACCTTCAGCAATGGCAGGAGTACCCGCTTCAAACTTGTGAGGTAAGTCGGCATAGGTGGTTTTTTCAAAGGTGACCAGATCAATCATGTCACCACCGCCCTGCCAAGGGGGCATTTGCTCTAACAGCGCTTCTTTTCCATATAAAATACCGACACCCGTTGGGCCGTACATTTTATGGCCTGAGAAGGCGTAAAAATCACAGTCTAAATCTTGTACATCCACCGCCAAGTGAGGCACCGCCTGTGCGCCATCTAGCAACACAGGAATCTCATGCAGATGCGCCAACTGCACAATCTGTTTCACGGGGTTAATGGTGCCCAGTGCATTTGAGATATGGGTGACAGAGATCAGCTTGGTGCGTTCACCGATTAGGGCATTAAACGCGGCCATATCCAGCTCACCGTCTTCATCAACCGGTGCAACTTTCAAGACAATACCCAACTGATCGCGTAGCATCTGCCAAGGGACGATGTTGGCGTGGTGCTCCATCATAGAAACAATGACTTCATCACCCGCTTTTAACTGGCGGCCAAAAGTGTTGGCCACCAAGTTGATCGCTTCGGTGGTGCCGCGCACAAAGATGATCTCTTTGCTTGAGCGGGCGTTGATAAACTGGCGCACTTGCTCACGGGCTTTTTCATAAGCATCGGTCGCTTCACCAGACAGATAATGCACACCTCGGTGGATGTTGGCATTCTGCTCACGGTAATAGCGGTTCATGCTGTCGATCACCGCGTCCGGTTTTTGCACCGTAGCGGAGTTATCAAAATAAACCAGTGATTTGCCGTGTACGGTGCGGGTCAGCAGAGGGAACTCTGACCGCAAATTACGCATCTGCTGCGCCAGTTCAGCTTCGTTAAATTGAGGCTGTGTTTTGACATTTGCGTTCATCACACTAAACCTTTCAGGTTGAATTTTTCTGGCAAACGCCCTGCCACGGCCAACTCAATACGATCATGTACCGCAGGGATTTCAATGCGGTCGATCACTTCATTGGCGAAGGCTAAGGTTAATAAGCCGCGCGCCATCGCTTCATCTAAACCGCGAGAGCGTAGAGCAAACAGCGCATTCTCATCCAACTGACCTGTGGTGCTGCCGTGAGAGCACTTCACATCATCGGCATAAATTTCCAGTTCAGGCTTGGTGTCGATCTCGGCTTTATCAGACAACAACAAGTTACCATTAGACTGATGTGCTTCAATTTTCTGAGCGTTTTTGTGCACCACCACACGGCCATTAAACACACCACGAGAGCGGTCGTTTAAGATGCCTTTGTAGTCTTCGTTGCTGTTGGTGTGCGGCGCGTTGTGGTTCACCAGCGTGTGGTTGTCCAGATGCTGACGACCATTGCCCAGATACAAACCATTCAAGTTCACCTCAGCGCCTTCCGCGTTCAGCTCCACCTGAATATCTTGACGTGCTAACTTGCCGCCCAAACAGATATTGTGCGAGGTGAAGCGGCTGTCACGCTGCTGCTGCACATGCAAACTGGCGATGTGGTACTGATGCACACTTTCTTGCTGGAGTTTGTAGTGGGTAATCTGAGCACCATCGGCCAGATCCACCTCGGTGACGACGTTGGTGAAGTTTGCGGCCTCTTCTGCGCCCGCAAAGTGCTCCACAACCGTAGCCTGCGCATACACCCCTGCTTTGATCAAAATGCGCGGTTGAATCAAGCAAGCGTCAGTGTGCTCAGTGGAGACAAACTGTAGATAGATCGGCATTTCAACAACAGTGTTGGCGGCCAAGTCGATCACCACACCATCTTGCCATGCTGCCAAGTTCAGCGCCGTAAAACCGCTGAAGTTAGCCGCGGCCACTTGGCCCAATAGGGTTTTGGCAACGTTGGCATTGTCCGCCAATGGCAACACATTTGCACCTTTTGGCAGGGCATCAAGTTGTGAGTGAGCAGCAGAAAACAGACCGTTCACAAACACCAAGCGGATACCATCAAGTGCCAAACTGGTCTCAGCCACTAACGCATCAGCCTGAGTGGCTGCGTTTTTAGGCAAAACAAACTCACGCTTGGCCAGTGCTTTAACGTCGGTATATTTCCAGTTCTCTAAGCGTGCATGAGGCAAACCTTGAGTGGCAAACTGCTCTACCGCACCTTGGCGCAGATCGGCTAACCAACTAGAGCCTTGGCTGATTTGTGGTTGCACCACCGACAGCCATTGGTCGGTGTAATCCATCAAACTCATTGAGCCGCCTCCTCGATTACCCAGTCGTAACCGCGCTCTTCAAGCGCCAGCGCCAGAGACTTATCACCTGATTTGATGATTTTACCGTCAGACAGCACATGGATATGATCGGGCACAATGTAGTCCAGCAAACGCTGATAGTGTGTCACCATCACGATAGAGCGACCTGCATCGCGCAAGCTATTCACGCCATGAGAGACAATTTTCAGGGCGTCAATGTCCAGACCTGAGTCGATCTCGTCTAACAGGGCTAACTTAGGTTCCAGAATCAGCATCTGTAGAATTTCATTACGCTTTTTCTCGCCGCCTGAGAAACCTTCGTTTACAGAGCGGTGCAGAAAGCTGTTGTCCATCTTCATAAAGGCCAGCTTTTCACGTACCAGTTTCATAAACTCTGGCGCTTCAATTTCAGGCAAACCTAGATGTTTACGCTTGGCATTTAACGCCGCTTTAAGTAGATAGACGTTTTTAACCCCAGGGATCTCAACCGGATATTGGAAACCCAACAGCAGGCCTTCACGGGCGCGCTCTTCAATGTCCATTTCCAATAGGTCTTGGCCTAGATAGGTGATGCTGCCACCTGTAATCTCATAACCTTCGCGACCCGCAATAATGGCCGACAGCGTCGATTTACCCGCGCCGTTAGGGCCCATAATGGCGTGTACTTCACCGGCATTAATGGTCAGGTTCAGCCCTTTTAAAATCTCTTTGCCTTCAACACTTACACGCAGATCTTTAACTTCTAACATGGTTTAACCTTTTCTGTCGGATGGCTTGGCCATCATCAAATCTGAATTCTTGATATAGGGAGCGCAGCATGGGCGCTGATCAGTCTGGCTAAAACTTAGCCCACTGCACCTTCTAGGCTGACACTGAGCAAGGCTTCGGCTTCTACCGCAAACTCCATCGGCAGCTCTTTGAAGACATCTTTACAGAAGCCGTTCACGATCATGTTCACCGCATCCTCTTCTGCGATACCACGCTGACGACAGTAGAACAGCTGATCTTCGCCAATTTTAGAGGTGGTGGCCTCATGCTCAATTTGTGCCGTGCTGTTGGCAATTTCCTGATAAGGGAAGGTGTGTGCGCCACACTGATCACCAATTAACAGAGAATCACACTGGGTAAAGTTACGCGCACCTTTGGCACTGGGCAGCACTTTCACCAAGCCTCGGTAAGACTGGTCAGAACGGCCTGCCGAGATCCCTTTAGAGATAATGGTGGAGCGTGAACCTTCACCAATATGGATCATCTTGGTGCCTGTATCGGCTTGCTGCATGTTGTTGGTGACGGCTACAGAGTAAAACTCACCCACAGAGTTTTTGCCTTTCAGTACGCAGCTTGGGTATTTCCAAGTCACCGCTGACCCTGTCTCAACTTGAGTCCAGCTGATTTTAGAGTTGTCGCCACGGCATTCACCCCGTTTGGTCACGAAGTTGTAGATACCGCCTTTGCCCTCTTCATCGCCCGGATACCAGTTTTGTACGGTCGAGTATTTGATGTTGGCATCTTCTAGCGCCACTAGCTCGACCACCGCTGCGTGTAGCTGGTTTTCATCACGCATTGGCGCGGTACAGCCCTCAAGGTAAGACACCTGGGCACCTTCGGCACAGATAATCAATGTGCGCTCAAACTGTCCGGTGTTGGCGGCATTGATGCGGAAATAGGTGGATAGCTCCATCGGGCATTTCACGCCCTTTGGCACATAAACAAAAGAACCGTCTGAGAACACGGCACAGTTCAGTGCGGCATAGAAGTTGTCGGTAACAGGGACAACTGAGCCTAAATATTGGCGCACTAGGTCGGGATATTCGCGAATCGCTTCAGAGATAGAGCAGAAAATAACGCCCGCTTCGCCCAACTTTTCTTTGAAGGTGGTGGTGACTGATACTGAGTCAAACACCATATCCATTGCCACACCCGCTAAAGCGGCGCGCTCATGCAGGGGAATCCCTAGTTTTTCATAGGTTTCCAGTAGCTTAGGGTCAACCTCATCTAAGCTTTTTGGCTTGTCATCGGAAGATTTAGGCGCGGAATAATAAGAGATCGCTTGGAAATCAATGGCCGGATAGTGCACATGTGCCCACTGAGGCTCTTCCATCTGTTTCCATTGTTCAAACGCAGCCAAACGCCAGTCTAACATCCACTGCGGTTCTTCTTTTTTAGCGGAGATGAAACGAATCACCTCTTCGTTCAAGCCCGGTAGAACAGTGTCTGATTCGATATCGGTTACAAAACCTTGTTTGTATTCGCGACGGACTAACTGTTCCATCTCTTCTTGATTTGCCATTACACGCTCCCCATCAAACAGCTGGTGCTGTTCGATATTGGTCAAAATAAATCCGGTCTCATCAGGTGATTCATGTGTTTGCTTATCCTGCAAACGACATCTAGTGGCTTCAACTCAGGTTCAGTCGGTTGAAAGCGCCACCAAAGGAATCGTCGAATGTTGCTTTAATCGGGTTGTCTTTGGATTGGCTGCATTTTCAGTCACAGGTTGTTGCATCCAAGCCAGTTGCAACGGCTCTTTTTGCGCCAGTTGCACTAAGGTAATACTGCTCAGCATCTGTCGAATCACGACGCTGACACGCTGCCAGTTGTCAGATACCCCGCAGGAATCTTGCAAATCGCAGGTCACATCATCTTGGCTACACTCGGTCATGCCGAATCGGCCTTCAATGGCATCAATAATATCGCTGGCGGTGATCTGCTGAGGCGCTCGGGCTAACCCATAACCCCCTTGCGCGCCGCGATGTGAGACTAACAAACCCGCTTTTAATAGCATTTTTAGGGTTTTGCTGACCGTAGGCCGAGGAATCTGCACCTGATCCGCAATATCCGTTGCGGTAAAAAGCTGATCAGGGGTGCGCGCAATGTGCGCCATCATCACCGCGGCATAGTCAGTTAATTTACTCAGTTTCAGCATCAGGTATCCTGCCATTTCATAGTAGACCATTTTAGTCCCATTTCGAGACGAACAAAACCCTGATACCCGAGTTTTTTACTCTGTTTTGTGCAACTTTTGCCTAATACCTGCACGATCGCTGCGGTTACTGGCCAGATAAACGCTTTTAGTTGAAAATCATTCTCAACAACAGGTGTAAATTCAAAAAGTTTTAATTAGCAAATGGGATGAGTAAGAGAGGTAAATGATCAATAGCTAAGATAAAATGCGAAGCTTCATTATCAGAGCTATATTTATCAGGAGATCAATATGCCGTTATGGTTACAACTTGTGATTATTTTTATTGTCTCGATCAGCGGTATTGTTTTTCATCTGTACCTGATTAAAAAAATCAGACACTGGAGCACACAAGATCTGATCAAAGCACTTTCGGCAGGTAATGAGGCAAAACAGACTTTCTTAGAAGCAGAGCTAGCCAAGTTGGCTCAGGCAAAAGTACCTCACAAGCAACACCATGACAGGTTAGAGCAAGCGGCCAATCAGTTTGATAAATCTTAGGTCGGCATCCCAAGCAAAGAGTAGTCTAACTGGCGTTGGGCTACTGTGTTTTCTTCATCGGCGCATCTTGATAAACCTTTTCCATCAATTCCGCTCTTAGTAAGTTTTGCTCATCTAAGCTTTGTTCTGCTTTTAACTGTGCAAAACCACTGTTTAATGCTGCCAAGACTTGCGGTGACTGCTTATTGACCCAGAGGACAATCGGAATCTGCAAACGTTCGTGATATTGCACTTGGCCGGTGAGTCCGAGTTTTTCTAAGTACCACTGAAAATCAATAGAACCCCAAAGTAAATCCCCGCGTCCTCTGCTTAACATCTGAATAGCACTGTAGTTACTATTGGTGTAATTCACACGAAGTTTGCCATCAGCTACCAGCTGGTCAAAGTTGGGCATAAAACGATATTGTGAGCGCCAACCGCGCACCACAATTAAAGAGTGACCTTCCATCTCGCTTTCGGTTTTTGGGATATCTCCATTAGTTAAAGAAAATAGACCTGCACTCCAAGGATAGCTCCAGTCTGTCGCTGTGCAGCACTCATCAAAGCGAGGATGCATACCTGAAATAGACATATCAGCTTGGCCGGATATCACCATGTCATAAGCACGCACAATTGGATACATCTGTGTGCGACACTCAACCCCGCCTTTAGAACAGAGCTGTTTAATGGTTTCACCCAAAGTGCCTGAAAACTGCCCTTCCACAGAAGTATGATAAAGTGGTGGATATTCATACACTGCAACTTTTGCTTTCAAGGGTGCTGACTCAGCCCAAACCCACGAGTGCAGGCAGAACAGCATCAAGAGAATTGGCGATTGAATAAGATGGTTAAACATTATCCCCTCTGGGCTGATATTGATGCTTAAAACTAGGCCTGCTAGTCATACAAGCTTACGTTAGGTTACTCAATTAGACACTGTCTTTTTCAAGCGGTTGATTAATTTTTTATGGGCATAAATCATATGAACATCAATTACATGGTATTTAAATCACAGTTTGGCGCACTTCTAGTTGCGCACAATGGCGAAGGCATTTGTACCGTTCTATTAGCAGACGATGAGGCTGAGCTGCAAACGGAGTTGGCCAGAATTTGGCCCTCTGCCACGTTGAGTGAGGCAGTGGATGACGCCTTCAGACAGATTTTTCAACAGGTATTAGACCTTGTTAACATGCCTCAAACGGGCTGTGAGTTACCCTTAGCACTGAAAGGCACTGATTTTCAAAAACAAGTCTGGCAGGCGCTATTAGAAATCCCTGTAGAGACAACGATCAGTTATCGCGAACTTGCGCAAAAAATCGGCAAACCCAAAGCCATTCGTGCAGTCGCCAGCGCTTGCGCTGCTAATAAAATAGCGGTGTTAATTCCTTGCCATCGGGTGGTACGTAACGATGGCAGTTTATCGGGTTATCGTTGGGGGTTAGCGCGTAAGGCCGCACTACTTGCACATGAACAGTTTGCAAGTAGCAAAACTGATTCAGATTAACGACGGGCGAGGTATAGGCAAAATAGCCGATAAAACTATGTACGCCCAACCAGTATTTATTCTACACTGTGCGGCTTCGATTTAAGGGCTGTGACGGGTATAGCCCGCTAAGGAAATAAGTGGCATGGCGACTGAGCATCTCATCTATATTCACGGTTTCAACAGTTCTCCCTTATCGTTTAAAGCGCGCCAACTCAAAGCCCATGTGCACACCAATCAGCTCGACGTTACGGTACATTGCCCAGAGCTGAGTCACTGGCCAAAAACTGCGATGCAACAACTGATTGAGTTGATCGAATCCCTGTCAGGTGGAATCACCTTGGTGGGCAGTTCATTAGGTGGCTTTTACAGCACGGCATTGTTAGCACGATACCCTGAGTTGAAAGCGGTGCTCGTAAACCCAGCGGTTGCGCCCCATAAACTATTACCCGCATATTTGGGCGACAATGAGAACCTTTATAGCGGTGAACGTTACCAACTGACTTTGGAGCACATGCACCAGCTTGAGCAACTGCATCTTGCCAAACCGATCGGCTGCGAGCGGATGCTAGTACTGTTACAAACCGCTGATGAAACCTTGAACTATCTGGACGCTGTTGCTTACTACAATGGCGCTCAACTTGATATCAGCCTCGGTGGCAGTCACGGTTATGACCAATTTGAAACCAAGCTGGCACAACTCTTAGATTTTGCTGAGATTCCTTATCAGCAGCCTTTAACTTTATTACCTGCTTTTGTCCCCGCAGAACCATCAGGAACAGATCAATGAGCACCGACAATTACAATGCTCAGGCCATTGAGGTCTTAAGCGGCCTTGATCCGGTACGCAAACGTCCGGGCATGTACACCGACACCACTCGCCCGAACCACCTTGCCCAAGAAGTGATCGACAACAGTGTCGATGAAGCCTTAGCAGGTCATGCGCGCAATATTCTGGTGAACCTTTATAAAGATGGCTCACTGTCTGTCGAAGATGATGGCCGTGGTATGCCAACCGATATTCACCCAGAACATGGGGTGAGTGGGGTTGAGCTGATTTTGACCCGATTGCATGCGGGCGGTAAGTTCTCAAACGACAACTACCAGTTCTCAGGTGGCTTGCACGGGGTGGGGGTGTCGGTGGTGAATGCGCTGTCGACCCGTTTAGAAGTACAAATCAAACGTAATGGCGTGCTGTTACAAATGAACTTTGCCGATGGCTATAAAGCATCGGAGTTGGAGCAGATCGGCACCGTTGGCAAACGCAATACCGGCTCTAAAGTTCACTTTTGGCCTGATGCCCAGTATTTCGATACGGTCAAGTTTTCGGTTTCTAAGCTCAAACATATCTTGCGCGCCAAAGCGGTACTCTGCCCCGGTTTGCAAATCACCTTTACCGATGAAAATACTGGAGAAACCAGCAGTTGGCAGTATGAAGATGGTTTGTGTGACTATCTGAAACAAGCCTCTGTCGACTGGGAAACTCTGCCTTCAACCCCTTTTACGGGTAGTTTTAGCGCGCGTACTGAAGCGGCGGATTGGGCTCTGCACTGGTTGCCTGAAGGCGGTGAGCTGTTGGCCGAAAGTTACGTTAACTTAATTCCCACCGCACAAGGTGGTACCCACGTTAACGGTTTACGTACAGGCTTGTTAGAAGCGATTCGAGAGTTTTGTGAGTTCCGTAACCTACTGCCCAGAGGCGTTAAGCTGACCCCAGAAGACATTTGGGAACGTTGCAGCTACGTGCTCTCAGTCAAAATGCAAGACCCACAGTTTGCCGGACAAACCAAAGAGCGTTTGTCTTCACGACAAACCGCCAGCTTTGTATCAGGCGTGGTGAAAGACGCTTTCAGCTTGTGGTTGAATCAGCATACCGCCGAAGCGGAAAAGCTGGCCGAGTTGGCGATCAACTGCGCCCAAAAGCGTTTACGCGCCAGTAAAAAAGTCGCCCGTAAAAAGATCACCCAAGGCCCAGCGTTACCGGGCAAACTGGCCGACTGTTCAGGACAAGATATCAACCGCTCAGAACTGTTCTTAGTGGAAGGGGATTCAGCAGGTGGTTCGGCCAAGCAAGCCCGTGACCGTCAATTCCAAGCGATTTTGCCGCTACGGGGTAAAATTCTGAACACTTGGGAGGTCAGCTCAGATCAGATTCTCGCCTCTCAAGAGGTGCATGATATTGCGGTGGCCATCGGTATGGACCCTGCGTCAGATGACTTGAGCGGCCTGCGTTACGGTAAAATCTGTATTCTGGCCGATGCGGACTCTGACGGTTTGCACATTGCGACTTTGATCTGCGCGCTCTTTATTCGCCACTTTCCTGTTCTCGTCGACCGTGGCCACGTCTTTGTGGCGATGCCACCGCTCTACCGCATCGACATCGGTAAAGAGGTACATTACGCCCTAGATGATGATGAAAAGCAGGGGATCCTAGATCGACTCGAAGCGGAAAACAAAAAAGGCAAAGTGAACGTGCAGCGCTTTAAAGGCTTGGGGGAGATGAACCCGATGCAACTTCGGGAAACCACAATGGACCCCAACACCCGTCGATTAGTGCAACTCACCCGTGAAAGCCAAGATGGCACCATCGAAATGATGGACATGTTACTGGCCAAAAAACGAGCGGGTGACCGTAAAACTTGGTTGCAGCAATACGGTAATATGGCCGAGATTTAATCTCGGCTTTGGTCTGACCTCAACTGAAAAACGATTGATACTGTTTTGGCGTGAGCGCCAAACGTCTTTTGAAATTACGCTGCAAGTGGCTTTGGTCTGCAAAGCCCAACTCACTGGCAGTGGAGACAATGGAACAGCCGTTTTTCAGTAGCACCTTGGCTTTTTTGATACGCTCATCCAGCTGCAAGGCGTGGGGGGATAAGCCGTAAGCTTGTTTGAAACTCCGCAAAAAATGGTAGCGACTTAAACCCACTTCTTGAGCCAAATCGACCAGCGAATGATTGACCGCCAGCTCATCTAACAGCTTTTCTTTGGCCTTTTCTAAGATTGGAGCAGGGCTAGACACCGACTTCAAATTGGGCTGAAAGCAATGCTGCACAAACTCAATTAAATGCGACTCCGCTTGCAAGGCGTTAGGCTCAGTTTGTAGGGTATTAAACAGGTCTTTGAAGCGCTGAAAAGTTTCTACTGCGGTGGTGTGATGATGTAAAAACGGCTGATAGTCAAAATCATCACGACCCAACAGCTCTTGTTGTAGTGCACCAAACCAATGGCTATCCACAAACAGCATACGGTATGACCAATGTTGATTGTCGGGGTTGCAGGCGTGAATATCACCGGGGTTAATTGTCACTGTATGCCCCGTTTGTATGGCATAGTGCGCTTTACCATTTTGATAAATGGCACGGCCTTGTTCAATCACACCAAAAGAGAACTCATCATGGGAATGGGCATGGTAACAGGCCGCCGAGCCGACGGCCGTGCGCATCTCAACATAAGGTAAACTTGGGCAGCGCTCTAAATAGGTTGTTGAATCAGCTTTCATAGTTGCTCCCACCACATCAAACACACCGTACTGGCTAACAAGACGGCCATCAAACGATTAAACATCAACTGGCGTTTTGCCGTGGTTAAATATTGTCCCAATTGTTCACCCAATAACGCCCATAGGGATACCCCTACAAAACAACAGCACAACGACACCAAACAGAACAGCCACAGATAGACAGTGTCGGGCAGATCACTCACCACAAATAGACTCACACCAGATAAGGCCACTAACCAAGCTTTAGGGTTCAGTAGTTGCGCCAATGCACCGTCACGCAAAAAAGCAGGCTGATCAACCTCACCCTGAACAGATCGACTGGGTTTGGCCAAGGCAATTTTAAGCGCCATATAGAGTAAAAACAGGCCGCCCAGCATACTGAGCAACCCAGTCGCTTTCGGCAACCAATAACTGGTTTGTGTAAGGGCAATACCGGAGATCAGCACCACTACACTATAGGCCAAAGACGCGCCCAGCACATGAGGCAAGGTTCTGCGATAACCAAAACGTGCGCCCGAACTGGTGGCAATAATATTCACAGGTCCTGGGGATGCCGCTCCCACCAACGCAAAAATGATCATTGAAGCCAATACTGTCCACATTTCACACCCCAACAACTCAACTTGATGATTTCATCAGTAATCTAGTCGGAATGCAGGGACAGGTATTGAACAAAATTGCGCTTAAACTTTTAGAACCTGAATATCATGCTGCCATCTCTCCGATAGAAAATCGATAAAACGTCTTACCAAAGTTGTTTGATAGCTGCGAGATAAATACACCGCCCACAAGGTCGTGCTGGGTATGCGGTAATCCAGCAAAATGGGGGTGAGCTGCTGAAGTGCAATAAAAGGATTGGCTAAGTCACAGGGTAAACGCACAACACCTTTCCCTTTTATCGCGGCGTGAGCCAACAAAAGGGCATCATTGGCACACAAGTTACCTTTAACGGGTACAGTCATACTCTGGTTGTTGTGTATAAAGTGCCACTTGTTGACGTTTAAATGCACAAAGCAGTTATGTTGTTTGAGATCGTCAGGATGCGTAATGGCGGGCTGTCGTGTCAAATACTCTGGTGAAACACAGATCACCGAGTCAATGTCGATCAAACGTTTGGCAATCAGGCTATTGTCCGGTTGAGGGGTGAAGCGCAACGCGATATCCACTCGCTCATCAACCAACTGTGAAAAACGGTCAGACGCCAAAATATCTACGACAACATGGGGGTGTTGGTCGTTAAAAGCGGTCACTACATCAAGTAATCTTGTTTGCGCTAAGCCGATAGGGGCAGCCAATCGAATCGTGCCTGTCAATTGGTCAATTTGTTCAAGGGCTTTAAGCTCTAACTCTGTTGTTTGATAGAGAATTTGTTCACAACGCTGTAAAGCGGATTCTCCTGCTTGAGTCAAACTCACCCGTCTTGTGGTGCGGTGAATCAATCGCTGTTTCAACCAAGCTTCTAATTCTTGTACATGACGAGACACCTGTAATCGGCTGAGATTTAAATTGTCTGCCGCCTTGGTAAAACTGCAGGTATTGGCCACTTCAATAAAGCTGCGCATAGCTGTTAGCCGATCCATGATTCAACCCCTTATTAGTTCATTTCCCGAAACAATATTGCTTATTTTTGTCTATTTATCACCAATTATTAGACTACTAAACTGCACTTATTGTTAAAACACAGAGAACGGCGTTTAAAGCGTCAGTTGGAGAATACAGATGAAAGTCGCAATTTTAGGTGCAACAGGTTGGATTGGTAGCCACATTGTTAACGAGGCCAAAAGCCGTGGCCATGAAGTGATTGCCTTAGTGCGCGATCCAAGCAAACTGATGGATAGTCAAATTGAAACCCGTCAATTTGACCTGCTGAATACAAACGTTGATTTGGCCGCCGCTTTACAAGATGTTGAAGTGCTAATCTCTGCAATTGGCGGCCGAGCAGCAGGCAATCACGATTTAGTGGCCACAACTGCGGAACGCGTATTAACCGAGTTACCTGCAACCGCAGTACAACGTTTACTTTGGGTGGGTGGCGCAGGCTCATTAGAGGTCGCGCCAAATGTAGCTTTAGTCAACACCCCTGATTTCCCAGCTGAATACAAAGATGAAGCGCTAGCAATGGGAGAGGCTCTGGCGGTGTTTCGCAATAGCAAAAGCCCCTTGAATTGGACATTTGTCAGTCCAGCAGCGGTTATTTTTCCCGGCGAAAAACAAGGTCACTACCGTATCGGCGGTGATCAGTTATTGCAAGATGCTGAAGGCAATAGCCAAATCTCTGTCAGTGATTATGCCGTTGCGATGATTGATGAATTAGAACAAGCGCAATATCCACGTCAGCGTATTGGCGTGGCTTACTGAAACAGACTTATTAAGACTTGAAGCCTAATAGCGCTGCGGGTAATCACCACCCGCGGCCTTTAGCTCGCCCCCTTCAATGACGATAAACACAGCACCATCAACTGTGCATCATCACCATAAGCGGTGCAGACCGCTGTTTCAGCCAAGGCTTTAAAACCAAAACGCCGCCAAAAACCTTGTGCATTTTGCACGGCAGTGAGGCGTACCTCTTGATAACCTTGCGCGCAAGCTTGCTCGCAAAGCTGTTGCACCAACTGAGAGGCAACACCTGTGCTGCGGGCGCTAGGCGCAATGGCAAGATCATGCAGATAGAGATATTCACCTGTGATCTGCTCAGACTTTCGTTCAGGTAACCGTTCATTGAGTTTAGGTGTGTTGTCGCCCTGCCAAGGATGCGCCAGCAGATAGCCCTGTACCTGTTGCGATGCATCTTTCACCACAAAACAGCTGTCTGGCGAATACTGCCACTTACTTTGTAATACGCTTAAGTCTTCGGGCTCTAAATCTGGGTAGCAGGCCGCTTGTACCCGCATAATGGTGGGCCATACGCTGTCTGAAATGGGATGAAAGGTCATGAGGTCAGGTTCAATAAAATCAGGTAGCAGATTTACGGATCAATAAAAAACCCTGCATATCACTATGCAGGGTTTGGGTCTGTGCCATCAGGCACACTAACAGGCTTAGTTCACTTTTGGATCTAAAGCACCAGTCAGATAACGCTCGTACATCGCGTCCAGTGAAATCACATTGATTTTGCTGGCGTTGCCTGCAGTACCAAAGGCTTCGTAACGGTCGATACACAACTGAGTCATCGCTTTGACAGACTCGTTCAGGTATTTACGCGGGTCAAACTCAGATGGGTTTTGCGCCATAAAACGACGAATTGCACCCGTTGAGGCCAAACGCAGATCGGTGTCGATGTTCACTTTACGTACACCGTACTTGATGCCTTCCACGATCTCTTCTACAGGTACACCATAAGTTTCTGGAATTTCGCCACCAAACTCGTTGATGATCGCCAACCAGTCTTGAGGTACAGAAGAAGAGCCGTGCATCACTAAGTGAGTATCTGGAATACGGCTGTTGATCTCTTTGATACGATCAATACGCAGTACGTCACCCGTAGGTTTCTTAGTGAATTTGTACGCGCCATGAGAGGTGCCGATGGCGATAGCCAGTGCGTCAACGCCTGTCGCTTTTACAAACTGTGCCGCTTCTTCTGGATCAGTCAGCATCTGGTCATGATCTAACACGCCTTCAGCGCCTACGCCGTCTTCTTCACCCGCCATGCCCGTTTCTAATGAACCTAGGCAACCCAACTCACCTTCAACAGAAACACCACAAGCGTGTGCCATTTCTACAGTACGGCGAGTCACATCAACGTTGTACTCATAAGAGGCTGGTGTTTTACCATCGTCTTTTAAAGAGCCGTCCATCATCACTGAGCTAAAGCCCAGTTGGATAGAGCGTTGGCAAACTGCAGGGCTTGTGCCGTGATCTTGGTGCATACACACCGGAATATGAGGAAACTCTTCAATCGCAGCCAAAATCAGGTGACGCAGGAAAGGCGCGCCCGCATATTTACGTGCACCGGCAGAGGCTTGCACGATAACTGGAGAATCGGTTTTGTCTGCGGCGATCATAATCGCACGCATCTGCTCTAAGTTGTTGACGTTGAACGCAGGAACGCCGTAACCGAACTCTGCTGCGTGGTCTAACATCTGACGCATACTGATTAAAGCCATGCTCGATATCCTTGTATCAAAATAAGATCAATTCATTCAGGAAAACATTGACCAGAGGTTATACGTGAAAAGCGCAATCAAGGCCAATTTTGCCGCCTATTTTTGCCATTTTCTCGCTCACTCTGGTCAATTTTATATGAGGTTTTATTACTAGGTTTTATTGCTCAGCAATTAACCGCAGCAACCACTACCACAGCAAGTATCAACATTATCTACCATCAACTTCGCCGCTAACTCTAATGCTGCGACGGCTGGTAGTTTTTTACCTTCAACATACTCAAGGAAAGCACCGCCACCCGTTGAGATATAAGACACTTGCTGCTCAATACCATATTTATCAATGGCCGCCAAAGTATCGCCACCGCCTGCAATCGAGAAGCCTTCGCTTTCAGCAATCGCCAACGACAAGGTTTTAGTGCCTTCGCCAAACTGGTCGATTTCAAATACGCCTACTGGGCCATTCCACAAAATGGTTTTGGCGCTTTTCAGCTGTTCTGCCAGTTTTGCAGCGGTCACAGGGCCGATGTCTAAAATCATCTCATCGTCGGCCACTTCGTCGACATTTTTCACAACCGCTTCAGCATCTGCGCTGAACTCTTTAGCCACCACCACATCAACGGGCAGTGGAATACTGGTTTTAGCCATTAAGCTTTTTGCGATTGGGATCAGGTCTGCTTCGTACAGTGATTTACCAACGTTATAACCTGCGGCTGCAATAAAGGTGTTGGCGATGCCGCCACCCACAATCAGTTGATCACATTTTTCAGACAGGGCGTACAACACTTCCAGTTTAGTGGAAACCTTAGAGCCCCCCACAATTGCTGCCATTGGACTGGCTGGGTTAGCCAAGGCTTTTTCTAACGCCTCTAACTCAGCGGCCAACAACGGGCCTGCACAGGCCACAGGAGCAAAACGTGCCACACCATGAGTAGAGGCTTGTGCGCGGTGTGCAGTACCAAATGCGTCCATTACAAAAATGTCGCACAGCGCAGCATAAGCGCGTGACAGATCATCTTCGTCTTTCTTTTCGCCTTTGTTGAAACGCACGTTTTCTAGAATGACCAACTCACCTTCAGCCACTTCAACGCCGTTCAGGTAGTCTTTTTCTAAACGCACTTCACGGCCCAATAATTCACCGATATGTGCCGCTACAGGTGCCAGTGAGGCTTCTTCAGAATACTCACCTTCGGTTGGACGACCTAGGTGTGACATCACCAATACTTTTGCACCTGCTTTTAAAGCACGCTCAATAGTCGGTAGCGACGCACGGATACGCGCATCAGAAGTCACTTTGCCATCTTTAACTGGTACGTTTAGATCTTCACGGATCAATACACGTTTGCCAGTCAGTTTCAGATCAGTCATTTTTAATACGGTCATGATTTGTCCTACCGTTTTGAGTGGTTCAAAGTTTAAAGCTATATTAAAAGTCTACAATTCAGTGCTGTTTAGCAGCTCAGTGGGCTCTTGCGGGGTTTGGTTTAACCAGCATAGCGCCACATCTAACATTCTATTGGCAAAGCCCCATTCGTTATCAAACCAGCATAGTAACTTCACCATACGTTGGCCGGAAACTCGGGTTTGCGTACCATCGACAATGCCTGAGCGTGGATCATGGTTAAAGTCTACCGAGGCATGAGGCTCTTCGGTATAGCCCAATAGCCCAAATAATTCATTTTGTGCGGCATTGGCAAGAATGCCATTGATCTCTTCTGCGGTGGTATCTCGCTGTACGCATAAAGTAATATCCATCGCTGACACGTTCATGGTGGGCACCCGCAAGTGCAAACACTCAAACTTGCCAGACAAGTGCGGCAACAAGCGGTCGATCCCTTTAGCCAATCCCGTATCAACAGGCACAATCGAGGCGATGGCCGATCTAGTCAGACGCAAATCAGTTTGGTGGTAGGCATCAATCACAGGTTGATCATTCATCGCAGAGTGAATAGTGGTGGTCACACCATGCGCAATCCCCAAGTGTTCATCAATCAGTTTTAAAACAGGAATCACACAGTTGGTTGTGCAAGAGGCGCTAGAGACAATCTGATGTTCCGCTTTTAACTGATCATGATTTAAGCCGTACACAATGGTCGCATCAACGTCTGCTTCAGCAGGTTGTGAAAACAACAGCCGTTTAGCACCACTGACAAGATGTTGTTCAGCCGTTGCACGGTCTTTAAAAGAGCCTGTGCATTCAAATAGAAGATCCACCCCCAACTCGGCCCAAGGTAATAACTGAGGGTCAGGGTGGTTAAATACTTGAATACTGCGATTACCTACCAAAAGATGTTGTTCGGTGCGGCTGACAGGTAAAGGAAAACGTCCGTGGGTCGAGTCGTAACGGGTTAAATAAGTGATCGTCTCTAAATCAGACAGCTCATTTAACGCAACAACCTCTAAGTTTGCACAGTCAGAACGCTCAACCAAAGCCCGCAATACACACTGGCCGATTCGACCATAACCATTAATGGCTAACTTGAATTGAGTCACTGAACAAACCACTCCTTAGCCCGTTGGCTGAATAGCGTTTATACGCCCATAACAGTTGATAGGCGTAAAATGGTGCGCCATTTTCCCGTATCTTGGGAGATAGCGCAAACTTGTTCGGTAAGAGGATAAACAGATCAAAAAACAGCTAAAAAAAGAGGGCAAGCCTTTCAGCTAACCCTCTTTTTTCTGCATCAAAGCTTCTAACGATTAATCGTCCAGCTCTTCCAGCAGTTCGTCAACGGTGCCAACAATGTTGTCAACGGTGAAGCCAAACTCTTCAAACAGTTGCTCAGCAGGTGCTGATTCACCGAAAGTTTCCATACCGATGATCGCGCCTTCTAGGCCAACGTACTTGTACCAGAAGTCTTTATGAGACGCTTCAATCGCAACGCGAGTGATCACGTCAGCAGGCAGTACAGACTCACGGTAAGCCGCATCTTGTGCGTCAAAACGATCTGTCGAAGGCATAGAGACCACACGAATATTCTTGCCTTTTGCAGTCAGTTCTTCAGCGGCTTTCAGTGCCAGTGCCACTTCTGAACCTGTTGCAATCAGAATGGCATCCGCTGTGCCTTCACAGTCTTTCAGTACGTAGGCACCACGGGCGATATTCGCCAGTTGCTCATCGCTACGTGGCTGATGATCTAGGTTCTGACGTGACAAGATCAGTGCGGTAGGGCCGTTGTTGCGCTCTAACGCTGCTTTCCAAGATACGGCTGTTTCTACCGCATCACAAGGACGCCATACGCTCATGTTTGGCGTGCCACGCAAGCTTGGTACTTGCTCAACCGGCTGGTGGGTTGGGCCGTCTTCACCTAAACCGATAGAATCGTGGGTGAACACATAAATAGCACGTTGCTTCATCAACGCCGCCATACGGATAGCGTTGCGGGCGTATTCCATAAAGATCAGGAAGGTTGCACCGTAAGGCACAAAACCACCGTGCAGCGCCACACCATTCATGATAGCGGCCATACCGAACTCACGTACGCCGTAGTGCAGGTAGTTGCCTGACGCGTCTTCAGCGGTGATCGCTTTTGCGCCATTCCAGAACGTTAGGTTAGACGGCGCTAAGTCCGCAGAGCCACCTAGCAATTCTGGCAACTCAGGGCCAAAAGCGTTCAAGCTGTTTAAAGAGGCTTTACGTGTGGCAACGGTTTCGCCTTTCTCTTGGCAAGCTTTGATATAAGCATTTGATTTTTCAGCAAAGTCAGCAGGTAGCTCACCGCTCATGCGACGTGTGAACTCTGCAGCCAACTCTGGGTAAGCGGCTTGATAAGCGGCAAACTGTTCTGCCCAAGCTTGTTCTGCTGCTGCACCTTTCTCTTGTGCGTTCCAAGCAGATGCAATCTCAGCTGGAATTTCAAAAGGCGCATGTGGCCAGTTCAGGCGTTCGCGGGTCAGTGCGATCTCTGCATCACCCAGTGGTGCGCCGTGGCAATCTTCTTTGCCTTCTTTGTTAGGCGAGCCAAAACCGATGATGGTTTTGCAGATGATCAAAGAAGGTTTTGTAGATTCGGCTTTGGCAGCCTCTACAGCGGCTTTGATCTGCTCTGGGTTGTGGCCGTCTACTTTGATCACATGCCAGTTATAGGCTTCAAAACGCTGTGCTGTGTTGTCGGTGAACCAGCCTTCCACTTCGCCATCAATAGAGATGCCGTTGTCGTCGTAGAATGCGATCAGCTTGCCTAGACCCAGCGTACCCGCCAAAGAACACACCTCGTGAGAGATGCCTTCCATCATGCAGCCATCACCTAAGAAGGTGTAGGTGTAGTGATCAACAATCGCATGGCCATCACGGTTAAACTGAGCGGCTAATGCTTTTTCTGCGGTCGCCATACCAATCGCGTTAGCAATACCTTGGCCTAACGGGCCAGTGGTGGTTTCAACGCCCGGCGCGTAACCATATTCAGGGTGACCTGCGGTTTTAGCGTGTAGTTGACGGAAGCTTTTCAGATCATCAATCGACAGATCATAGCCGCTCAAGTGCAGCAATGAGTAAATCAGCATAGAGCCGTGGCCGTTTGACAGGACAAAACGGTCGCGGTTATACCAGTTCGGGTTCTGTGGGTTGTGCTTAAGGAAGTCGTTCCATAACACTTCAGCAATATCAGCCATACCCATTGGGGCGCCGGGGTGACCGGACTTGGCTTTTTGGACGGCGTCCATGCTCAAAGCACGGATGGCATTAGCTAAATCAGAACGGGAAGGCATGCTTACCTGACTCCTGGTCTGTGGCGACTCACAATAAGCCCCACGGAAATTAAGATGTGTTCATGATTCACTCAAAAATGGGCAAATCACCGTAAAATAGGCGCGTATTGTCGCTGATATGGCCGCAGGCTTCAAATTTAATCCTGACAAGCCTGTATATTTTTGGCAATGGTTATATCAAGGCTAGCCTTGGCTAGAAAACTCTCTCTGCTCTTAAGATTGCAACCTTCAGCCATTGCAGTGAAGAGGCATTTAAGTATCAGCAGATAACAGTTTTATTTCGGGTATATAAAACAACCCTGTTTCTACCTTGTTGTTTAGCGGCATACAGGGCTGCATCAGCAAGGCTCAGTAGTTGATCCGCAGAGTCAGCATATTGCCTTTCACACACACCAACACTACAGGTCACAGGTTGAGAGCCGTTTTTACTGTCGATAGTGACCGCTTGCTTAAAGCCTACACACAAACGTTCGGCAAAGGCTTTAGCAGACTCCTCGTTGTAATCCGGTAAAAGAATGCAGAACTCTTCCCCGCCGTATCTGGCAACAATGGCACCCTTCTCAGAGATTGATTTCAGATAATGACCGGTTTTGATGAGCACTTCATCTCCGATGGTATGGCCGTAGGTATCATTAACCTTTTTAAAATAATCCAGATCCAAAATAATCGCTGATAATTGGGCTGAATTTTTAGCGGCTTGTTCGAACAGCCTCTCGAAATGCTCTGTAAAATATCGGCGGTTATACAAGCCTGTCAGAGGATCTGTTGTTGCTTGCAATGTCAGCTTCTTATTGAGCGCCTCAACCTCTTCTGTTCTAAGTACGACTTCTCTTTTTAGATGATTCTGAGAAAGCCGTATAGCAACAAACAACAGCACTTCAACAAGAATAAAACCGAATGTAGCAATCTTAATATTGAGCCATGTATTTGACTCCAAGTTTCTTAACAGCTCATCTGCAGGATACCAAAGAAAGAGGCGTCCAACGGGCTTGGAATGGTCGTCACGCTGACCAATATAATCTCTGATACCAATATGAATCACTGCAAATGTGCCCGCTTCGGTCTTCACCAGCTGTGATCTGAGTTTCAAATCATTATTCGCACCAAAATCAATATTTGTGTTCAGTAGGTACTCCAATGAATCGCTTGACGTGGCCTCAACAAAACAATCACAAGCCGCCTTTAGCGCCTCCTCAGGCCTGCTCCACGTGGCCTGCTCAACTCTATTTTCCTTTAACAGAATCGCGATATTCGTTCCCAGCAAGTTACTGAGCAGCTGTATCGTGGCTTTATAAGATGTACCAGCTTCTAGTGCTCCAATCTGCTGCATGTTGGTGTCAAAAACAGGGACAACCCCTCTGAGTCCTGAATAGACACGACCTAACTCAAAGCCCGTTCTGGGGATACCATCTTCATTCACATCAACAATGATGTGTCTTAAGTCATCCATGTTATCCCCAAACTTACCTGCTTTATGTACTCTCAAAAAACTGGTTGAACCGGGGCCAATATGGAAGTGCAACTGACGGACATAATATTCTTGAGTCATCTTTTTCCAGCTAGGAGAAACGATGCCGTACAGCTCTTGTCGGAGCTGGTTCACATGATCCGAGTCATATGCTTTATTTTCTTCTTTTATGGCATATACCGCTTTGCTGAAAATGTCTCTTACGTCTGAGTTGTTCGCAACAAATGTTGCGAGTTGAGACATATTGCTGAGTGTCATTTTCTCAGCGATTTCAAAAGCCGAATGAAGCCTTTCACCCTCGGCTTGAAGTGCTTGTTGAAGATTCGTCCTATCCTGCCAATAGTTAACGCTAACAAAAATAACGTCCAGCATTAGTATGAATATTGAAACCAATAGGAATATGGCGTGCTTGCCAAGATACTTCATAGCAGGGATTACAGCCTGTGCAAATTATTAATAGCGGAGATTTAAACAGGAATGACGAAATAAAAAAATAGCGCAGAGGTCTTAGCTTAGCCGTATGACTTATGACACGACACAAAATGCTTGCGAGCCAATATTAGGGAAGCGACCTAAGGCAATGCGGTAGCGTTTACCTGAGCTATTACTGTATCTGAACAACCAGACACTGCAGACTCATCACATCGCTATCGGGAGCATTTTTTCAAATCCCATAAACAACAAAAGCCCACATTTCTGTGAGCTTTTGTTGATTTATTCATGGTACCAGTAGTCGGACTCGAACCGACACGCTTTAAGGGCAACGGATTTTGAATCCGTCGTGTCTACCAATTCCACCATACTGGCATACTGATTTTGCGTTAAGAATCAGTTGTATGGCGCGCATTATAAAAGATTCTAAGCTGCCGTCAATGACTTCGTTGCATCTTTCCGATAGTATTCTGCACTTCCTTTCCTTTATACGCACTTGACGCCTGATGTTACGTACTGACTTCTCTTTTGAATTACCTGATGACTTGATCGCTCGTTACCCTACCGCTGAACGTACCGCTAGTCGGTTACTCTGCGTTGAAGGTGTTTCCGGTCAACTTTCCCATCGCCATTTCTCTGATCTGCTGGCTTTAGTTGAGCCAGGGGATTTGATGGTGTTTAACGATACCCGTGTGATTCCTGCCCGTCTGTTTGGCAAGAAGGAATCGGGTGGTCAAATTGAGATTTTGATTGAGCGACTGCTTGATCATAATCAGGCGTTAGCCCATATCCGCTCCAGTCGCTCACCTAAAGCTGGCAGTAAGCTGATTTTAGAAAATGGCACTGAGCTGCTTGTATTGGGTCGGCAAGATGCGCTATTTGAATTGCAATTTCCTGAGTCAGGCTCTGTTTTAGAGTTGCTGGATCAGGTGGGGCATATGCCTTTGCCGCCTTATATTAGCCGTGAAGATGAGCTAAGTGATCGAGAGCGCTATCAAACCGTGTATGGCAAAAATGCCGGAGCAGTTGCCGCACCAACGGCAGGTTTGCACTTTGATGATGCGCTGTTGGCGGCATTAAAAGAGAAAGGCGTAGAGATGGCCTTTGTGACGCTGCATGTGGGCGCGGGCACTTTTCAGCCCGTTAAAGCCGAGAGTATTTTTGAGCACCATATGCACTCTGAAATGATTCAGGTCAGTGCCGAGGTGTGCGAGCAGGTGAAAGCCGCCAAAGCCCGTGGGAATCGTGTGATTGCGGTGGGTACAACCAGTGTACGCTGTTTAGAAACCGCAGCGCGCTCCGGCGAAATTACACCAATGGAAACGGATACCAATATTTTTATCTACCCGGGCTATCGCTTTAATGTGGTGGATGCGTTGGTGACGAATTTTCACCTGCCTGAATCAACCCTATTAATGTTGGTGTGTGCTTTAGGTGGTTATCGCAATTTAATGAATGCTTACGAGCACGCGGTGCAGTTGCAATACCGCTTTTTCAGCTATGGCGATGCGATGTTCATTACGAAAAATACCGCCCCTGATCTACCGCCAAGTGCGATGACTGAATAAGCCGCAACTTTGGCTAGAAACTGATTACTTTTTGGATTGTATTGTTATGTCTCGTGAATGTTTTATGCAGTTTGAGCTAAAAGCCACTGATGGTAAGGCGCGTCGTGGTGAGCTGAATTTTCCCCGTGGTAAGGTGCAAACCCCTGCGTTTATGCCTGTTGGTACTTACGGTACGGTAAAAGGTATGTTACCCCGTGACATTGAGGCCATTGGTGCTGAAATTATTTTGGGTAACACCTTTCACTTGATGCTGCGTCCGGGCACTGAGGTGATTAAGGCACATGGTGATCTACATGATTTTACGCAGTGGAAAGGCCCCATTCTGACCGATTCGGGTGGCTTCCAAGTATTCAGCTTGGGCGCGATGCGTAAAATCACTGAAAAAGGCGTTGAGTTTCGCTCTCCGGTAAACGGTGAAAAGGTCTTTATCGACCCTGAGCGCTCAATGCAGGTACAGCGTGACTTAGGCTCAGATGTGGTGATGATTTTTGACGAGTGCACCCCTTATCCTGCCAGTCATAAAGAAGCCAAAGACTCTATGGAGATGTCGCTACGTTGGGCAAAACGCTCAAAAGATGCGCATGGTGACAACCCTTCTGCTTTGTTTGGCATTATTCAAGGCGGCATGTATAAGGACTTGCGCGAAGTTTCCTTAAAAGGGCTGAGCGAGATCGGCTTTGATGGTTATGCCATTGGTGGCTTATCTGTGGGCGAGCCAAAAGAGGAGATGATCAAAGTTTTAGATTATCTACCAGCGATGATGCCTGCTGATCGTCCACGTTACTTGATGGGCGTAGGTAAGCCAGAAGATTTAGTTGAAGGCGTGCGTCGCGGTATTGATATGTTTGACTGCGTGATGCCAACCCGTAATGCCCGCAATGGTCACCTGTTTACCGCTGATGGCGTGGTAAAAATCCGTAATGCAATGCACCGTAATGACCCTCAATCATTAGAGGCAGAGTGTGATTGTTACACTTGCCAGAACTTCAGTCGCGGTTATTTACACCACTTAGACAAGTGCAAAGAGATGCTGGGGGCGATGCTGAATACGATTCATAACTTACGTTATTACCAGCGTCTAATGGCAGGTTTGCGCGATGCTATTGAACAAGGTAAATTGGACGACTTTGTTAGTGACTTCTACGCCCGCCGTGGTCTTGAAGTGCCTGAATTAGCTGAACAAATTGATTGATTAATTTTAGCGATTACCAATGAACAAGCCTTTATTTTGGCAGTCTGAGTAGATCCAGAGTTTATTGATCATTTACGGCGAGTATTCGACGTTTAAGCCTTGTAAATCATAAGGTTTGGCCGCATCTAACCAAAAGCCCTATAGGTTTAGCTTTGGGGAAGTGTGTGCAGTGGCTTCAGCGTTTGGCTCACCGTAACGTTTAAAACACAATAAATGCAGTACCATTAAATTTTTAGAGGACTCTTTGATGAGCTTTTTTATCTCTCCTGCTTTTGCTGAAGGCGGCGCTGCCGCTGCGGGTCAACCTGGTGCAATGAGCCAGATTTTCCTGCTGGTTGGTTTTGTTGTGATTTTCTACTTCATGTTGTGGCGTCCGCAAAGCAAGCGTGCCAAAGAGCACCGTGAGCTGATTGCAGGCATTAGCAAAGGTGATGAGGTGGTAATCGGTGGCGGCCTAGTAGGTCGTATCACTAAAGTATCTGAAGAGTTCTTAGTGATTGAAATCGCTGAAGGCACTGAAGTTAACGTGCAAAAAGCGGCGGTAGTCGCAGTGCTGCCAAAAGGCACCATCAAGTCTATCTAAGTGCTTAGAAACCCTGCCGGCAAATGCCGGCAGGGTTTTTTTCGAGCGGGTGTTTTAAGGAACGTAACGGCTCATGATCAATAAATATCCTCTCTGGAAATATCTTCTGATTCTTACGGTACTGGCTTTTGGCGTGATTTACGCGATGCCAAACTTGTACCCAGATGATCCGGCTGTACAGCTCACCAGTCAGCGTAGTTCTGTACAGGTTGGTGAAGCTGAATTCTCAAAAGTGGCCAAGGCATTAGATGCCGCAGGCATTGAACACTTTGGAGAAGAGATTACAAGCAACACTGCGGTAATTCGCTTTCGCAGTGATGAAGATCAGCTGAAAGCAAAAACGATTATCCAAGAAACCTTGGGTGAAAATTATGTTGTCGCCCTAAACTTGGCACCTACAACGCCACAGTGGCTGGTTGATTTAGGCGCTGGGCCGATGAAACTGGGCTTAGATCTTCGTGGCGGTGTTCACTTCTTAATGGAAGTGGATATGAAAGCTGCGATCTCTCAACGTAATGAAGTCTATGCCAGCGAAATCAAAACTTTGCTACGCACCGAGCGTATTCGCTATCGTCGCCTCACAACTAAAGATGGCAGCATCAGTATCCGCTTTAATGATGCAGAGCTACGTGACCAAGCCAAACCATTGTTACGCAAAGAGTTTGCTGATTTTATGCAAACAGAGCGCGACAATGCTGAAGGCTTTTTCTTAGAGCTGGCCTTGTCAGAAACAGCTGTACGTAACATTGAAGACTATGCGGTAAAGCAGAACCTAACCACGTTACGCAACCGTGTAAACGAGTTGGGTGTGTCTGAACCATTGGTTCAGCGCCAAGGCCGCAATCGCATCGTAATTGAACTACCCGGTGTACAAGATACTGCGGCAGCTAAGCGTGTTCTGGGTGCAACGGCTAACTTAGAATTCCGCCTTGAAGCTAGCTCTGACACTAATACGTTAGATAGCGAAGAGCATGTTTTCCGTAACAATCCTGATCGCACAGCGGTACTAGAAAAAGACATTATTATCACAGGTAACAGTGTTTCTAATGCACTATCTGCCTTTGATGAGAATGGTCAACCGCAGGTGAATATTGATCTGGACACCCAAGGTGGCAAGCTTATTAACCGTGCAACCCGTAACAATATCCGTCGTCGTATGGCGGTGCTGTTTGTGGAGCACAAGATGAAAACCCGCATTGTTGAGGTCGCTGGTGAGAAAGTTGAACAGCGCACGCCTTATGTGGAAAAACACATCATCTCATTGGCGACCATTCAAAGTGCCTTGGGCAACAGCTTCCGTATCACAGGCTTAGACAGCCCTGCGGAATCCTCTGAGTTGGCGCTGTTGCTACGTGCAGGTTCTTTAGCAGCACCGATCTACTTTGTAGAAGAGCGCACCATCGGCCCAAGCTTGGGTAAAGAGAATATTGAGCTCGGTATCACCTCTGTCCAAATTGGTATGGCGTTGGTTGTTGTCTTTATGTTGGTGTATTACCGCATGTTTGGCCTATTTGCCAACCTAGCATTGACCGCCAACTTAGTCTTACTGGCCGCATTGATGTCGATGATGTCCGCCACGCTGACCTTACCGGGGATTGCAGGTATCGTATTGACCTTAGGTATGGCGGTAGATGCCAACGTATTGATTTTCTCGCGCATCAAAGAGGAAATACAAAACGGTATGTCGCCTCCAATGGCGATTCACTCTGGTTTTGAACGTGCCTTTATCACCATTTTTGACGCCAACTTAACCACGTTATTAGTGGCGGTGATTTTATTTGCAGTGGGTACGGGGCCGGTTAAAGGTTTCGCAGTGACACTGTCATTGGGGATCTTAACCTCAATGTTTACCGCGATTATGGTCACTCGTGCGTTAGTGAATATCGCTTATGGCGGTCGTCAGTTAAAGAAACTGTCGATCTGATCAACACTCTGTTTACGGCGGGCGTTTTGCCCGCCTCAAACAAACGGAAGCATTGTTATGTCGCGGATTAATCGCTCTATCGACTTTATGGCGAAACGCAAAATCGCCGGAATGCTGTCCATTATTCTAGTGACATTGTCACTGGTTTCATTGGCAGTGAACCAGTTAAAACTGGGTTTAGACTTCACAGGCGGCACCTTGGTTGAGGTAGCCTTTGAAAAAGCACCTGAGCTGAACCTATTGCGCAATCAATTAGAAAGCGCTGGCTTCAGTGATGTTACGGTACAAAGCTTCGGTACCGACCGAGATGTACTGGTGCGTTTAGGTCAAGGCTTCTCACCGACAGTCGGTGACGATGTACTACAAGCCATTCGCCAAAATACCGAATCAGGTGTTGAACTGAAACGGGCAGAGTTTGTGGGTGCGCAGGTTGGTGAAGAACTACGAGACCAAGGTGGCATAGGCATGTTATTAGCGTTAGCGCTGGTAATGTTGTATGTGGCATTTCGTTTTCAGTTCAAATTCTCTGTGGCTTCTGTTGTGGCGTTAGCTCATGACGTGATTATTATGCTGGGGATGTTTTCTATCTTTCAGCTGGATTTCGATCTAACTGTATTAGCTGCTGTGCTGGCGGTAATCGGCTACTCACTTAACGATACCATCGTGGTATTCGACCGTGTACGTGAGAACTTTCGTCGTTTACGCACAGGTGATGCCATTGAGATTGTTAACGTATCACTGAACCAAACGCTAGGCCGTACTTTGATCACCTCGTTAACCACTATATTAGTGCTATTGGCGCTATTTTTCTTTGGTGGCGAGCTGATTCATAACTTTGCAGTGGCGTTATTGGTGGGCGTGATTGTGGGAACCTACTCCTCTATCTATGTGGCGGCGAATATTTTACTGCTGATGAAGATTGACCGTGAAGATCTGATGCTACCTGAAAAAGAGGGCGAAGTGATGGATGATCGCCCTTAAGCGTTTTGAGCAACTCAAACCAAGCTCAACGATAAAATCAAGGCAATAAAAAACGCCCCAGCCAATGAATTGGCTGGGGCGTTGGCTTTCGTAGAGAGAGAAAGCGAAAACTAAGTTATAAAACTAACTTACAATATGCGATTTTTGAGTAGATCTTATTCGAATTCTGTTTCGCAAGATTACTGATAGTTCTTCGCAATCTGCAATACAATTTTATACATTTTTGGATTAGCCAAAATAAGGTTGCCATCTTGCGGCAGATTTGGGCTACCGTCAATTGCACCAATTAACGCGCCACTTTCTTTAGCAAACAATGCTGCGATACGCATTTCGTTTTCATCAACGCCATAAACAACACTTGCATCAGTGAAGCCAGCGGTTGTGCTTAATAAATCCAATAAGTTACAGCCAGAATTGTGCAGGCTTTCAGCGACCTGACCAATCTGTTGGGTTAGACCCATAAATAGCGCAAAGTTGCGACCACGAGTTTCTAGTGAAGGCAGCGGCAATGCATATTTGCCCGCTTCGATAGCGCGTTGGTTGCTAACACGGACACGGCGACCGTTTAGCTGTGCGCTACGGCCACGAGAGGCGGTATATTCATCACCCGTAAAAGGGTTTAGTACGATGACGTGCTCGATTTTACCTTTGATTTCGCAGCTGATAGACAGTGCCGCCATTGGTAATGAACGAGAAAGATTGTCCCACCCATGGGCAGCTTGTACTGTCCAAACGATATCCTTGCCTTCGCCTTTACCTGGAATCTGACGCTGGTACTGGCTTTTAAAGCTATGCTCTGGATGAGCACGAGTCAGTTGCTTAATAACATACTCTTCCACAGAGCGCGCTGTTTCTTCCAGCAGTTGCTGAACTGTATTTTCTTTACGAGCGATGTCTAAACGCTCATTAATGCGCTGAAAGTTTTGCACAGCACTACGCGCAGTACGTAGCGCCAATTGAACCATTGGATGCATGCGAATACCGTATAGGTGAAACATTGTTAAAGAACGAAGGGGCGCGATAATACCAGAAAAACCTCTAAAATCGAGTGTTTTTATAGTCAATTCGATACCAAGAGGCGCTTTCTGCTTTTTTTGTTACAATCTAGTTTTGTATTTGATCAAGTCTAATTGCAAGCATATAAGGCGCAATTACTTGATCAAACAGTATTTTTTCTTCAGGTCGATGAAAAGGCGCAATCATGCTTCAGCAGATCCGTATCGTTTTAGTGAACACCACGCATCCCGGCAATATAGGTGCCACTGCCCGAGCAATGAAAAACATGGGCTTGGCTGAACTGGTGCTGGTTGCGCCCAAACACTTTCCGAATGAAGAAGCCAATGCCAGAAGTTCAAGAGCCGACGACATTTTGGAGCGAGCCATTGTTGTCGACACATTAGAACAAGCTTTAGCTGATTGTCAGCTGGTTGTCGGCACAAGCGCCCGTCAACGCAATATGCCTTGGCCTTTAATCAGCCCACGCCAAATGGCTGGTCAGGTGTTTTCAGATATAGCCAAGGCCAATCAGGCTCCAGATACTCAAACTCCTACAATGAAAGCCGCTGTGGTTTTTGGCCGAGAAGACCGCGGCCTAACTAATGAGGAATTGGCGCTATGCCACTATCATGTGCATATACCAACAGATGAGCATTTTAGCTCACTCAATGTGGCGGCAGCCGTACAAGTATTGGCTTATGAACTACGAGTCGCCTATTTAGACTCTAGCCAACAGGTTGCACCTGCGTGGCAGGAAGACTGGGACAATCCTTGGGCTAGTGGTGAAGATGTTGAGCGTTTTTATCAACATTTAGAACAAACGTTAATTGAAATCGGCTTCCACGACCCCAACAATCCTCGTTTATTGATGACTCGCTTACGCCGCTTATATCAACGAACTCGTTTAGATCAAGTAGAAGTGAATATTCTGCGTGGTATTTTGTCCACAACGCAAAAAGCTGCAAGAGGGCAAAAAGAGAGCAATTGAAACGCTCCACCTTAAAAGTTGAGTGATGCTATCTGTGAATTATTTCGACTATACTTGACCAAAATGGTAGGTGTTAGCATAATGCTTGTTTATTGTTGAGTATTTGAGTGGGGATATCACCATGCGGCTGACTACCAAAGGGCGTTATGCAGTGACGGCAATGCTAGACTTGGCTTTACACGCCACTGATGGGCCTGTGAGTTTGGCTGATATTTCTAAGCGTCAGGAAATTTCGCTCTCTTATTTGGAGCAGCTGTTCGCTAAACTACGCCGTAACGAATTAGTCAGTAGTGTGCGTGGCCCAGGCGGTGGTTATCAATTAAGTCGTGAGAGCGATGATATTTTTGTCGCCCAAGTCATTGATGCAGTCAATGAGTCTGTTGATGCCACTCGTTGTAAAGGCTTAGGCGACTGCCAAGATGGTCGTGAATGCCTGACTCATCATTTATGGTGTCAACTAAGCGAACAGATACATGCCTTTTTGAGTGGCATTAGTTTAGGTCAGCTGGTACGTCAGCATGAAGAGGCTGCACGAGCAGCATGTGGCTTGAAATCAGATCAAAAGATTCAAGTAGCGCTGATGTAAAAAAAAGATCATCTGCTCACTCAAAGCCAGACGATGTCTGGCTTTGTTGTCTCTATCTTATATATCAACATTATAAAAAATTATCATGAAAACAATCTATCTTGATTATGCCGCCACAACACCTGTTGACCCGGCTGTTGCTGAAAAGATGATGGGCTACCTTACGCAAGACGGCTGCTTTGCGAATCCAGCCTCTCGCGCCCATATGTTAGGCTGGTTTGCAGAACAAGCCGTTGAAGAATCTCGCTTACAGATTGCAAAGCTATTGAATTGTGATGCCCGTGAGCTAGTCTGGACATCAGGAGCAACTGAGTCTAACAACCTAGCCTTGAAAGGCGTTGCGGAAACACGTCGCACCCGAGGCCGCCACATCATCACCTCAACTATTGAGCACAAAGCAGTTCTGGACACTTGTGCTTGGTTAGAGGATCAAGGTTTTGAGGTGAGCTACCTAAAACCAAATGCTAAAGGTGTTATCTCTGTAGAGCAGGTTGCACAAGCACTACGCCCTGATACCATTTTAGCCTCTTTTATGCTGATCAATAACGAACTGGGTAGCATCAATGATATAGCTAGCATTGGTGCACTATTACGCGATAAAGCGGTCTTATTCCATGTTGATGCCGCGCAGGCCGCAGGTAAAGTGCCAATTGACTTAAAAACACTTTCTGTTGATTTGATGTCATTTAGTGGTCACAAGGCTTATGGCCCTAAGGGTATCGGGGCACTTTATGTGCGTCGCGACCCTGATTTAAAAGTATTGGCTCAAATACATGGCGGCGGTCATGAACGCGGTATGCGTTCAGGTACTTTACCTACTCACCAGATTGTTGGCATGGCCTCCGCGCTCACCTTGGCAGGTGAGCGTATGGCAGAAGACTTTGCACACTTAAAAAGTCTTCGCAGTCAATTTTGGCAAGGCTTATCTGCCTTAGAGCAAGTCAGTATCAATGGTGATTTTGAGCAGGGTTACCCCGGCATTCTTAACTTGTGTTTTAGTGGAGTTGATGGCGAAGCGCTACTAATGGCGATTAAAGAGGTTGCCGTCTCAACAGGCTCCGCCTGCAACTCTGCCAGCGTTGATCCATCTTATGTCTTAAGCGGGATAGGCTTAAGCCGAGAAAAAGCTTTAAGCTCACTACGTTTTAGTTTTGGGCGTTTTACAACGCCAGAAGAGATCGAGCAAGTGATTGAAATTGTTGTACGTGCAGTTAATGCATTACGCAACTGATTCGCACTTATATTGAAATAGAATTGAAAATCAATGAGGGCATTGTGATGTCAGTGACAATTACAGCTACAGCAGCTGCCCATGTGCAGAAATGCTTGCAAGAGCGTGGTAAAGGCGAAGGCTTAAGATTGAATATTAAGCCCAGTGGTTGCTCCGGCTTTTCCTATGTATTGGACTTTGCCGATGACATTGGCAGTGAGGACATCGTCTTTGAGCAACACAATGTCAAAGTCATAGTTGCACCAGAAGCAATGGATGTTTTAGCAGGCACAGAAGTCGATTTTGTAACCAAGGGCTTGAACAGTTTTTTCCGCTTTAACAACCCCAATGTCAAAGATGAATGTGGTTGTGGGGAAAGCTTCAACGTCTAAGCCGAGATTAGAGTTGTGCCGCTAATATTGCGCTAATTGAGTTAGCACCAAAAAACAAGCTTTTTTGCTTTGAATAGCGTCTGATGCATACTAATTTAGCCTTAATCTGCGTATACTTCGCGGGTTTTTGAATTTAAACATTGTTTTTTTAATTGTGATTATATTGGGGATATTCCAATGGCGGTAGAACGCACTCTTTCTATTATCAAACCAGATGCAGTGGCTAAAAATGTAGTTGGCCAGATCATTGCTCGTTTTGAGAATGCAGGTCTGCAAGTTGTAGCAGCAAAAATGATCCAGCTGTCTCAAGCACAAGCTGAAGGCTTCTATGCTGAGCACAAAGAACGTCCTTTCTTTAAAGATCTAGTTGCGTTCATGACTTCAGGCCCAGTTGTAGTTCAAACTCTGGAAGGTGAAAACGCAATTATGCAGAACCGTGATCTAATGGGTGCAACTAACCCTAAAGAAGCGGCTGAAGGTACGATCCGTCGTGACTTCGCAGAATCTATCGATGCTAACGCAGTACATGGTTCTGACTCTGCAACCTCTGCTGAGCGCGAAATTGCTTACTTCTTCAGTGCTGAAGAGATCTGCCCACGCGGTTAATCTTTTCTGAAGACTGTTTTGCTTTAATTTGTGTGAATTAGCGCATTTAAAAGTAAGACTCAAACAGCCACCTTGTGTGGCTGTTTGCGGTTACTGATTAGAGAGCAATTAGAACCGCCTCCTTGCCGTTATTTTTTTCAGGTTGCACGCACCAATGTCTACTCAGTCAACAGAAACCTCGCCAGTCACATCAAGCACTCAAAGCAAAGTCAATTTGCTAGGTTTGACAGCTCCGCAAATGGATGCTTTTTTTGAATCCCTTGGCGAAAAACGTTTCCGTACTTCGCAAGTGATGAAGTGGATACACCACTATGGTGTGGATAACTTCGACGAGATGACTAATCTGAGCAAAGTATTGCGCGTCAAACTACATGAAATGGCCGAAGTACGCGGCCCTGAAATTGTCTACCAAGATTTCTCTGACGATGGTACTCGCAAATGGGTGCTACGGGTCGATGGTGGCAGTTGTATCGAAACTGTTTTGATCCCAATGGACGAAAAACGTCGTACATTATGCGTATCATCACAAGTAGGTTGCTCATTAGATTGCAGCTTTTGCTCAACGGGCAAACAAGGTTTTCAGCGTAATCTAACCCCTGCCGAGATCATCGGCCAAGTATGGGTTGCTCAACGCTCTTTTGGCCCACGCACAGATACTACTAAGCGTCCAGTCACCAATGTGGTGATGATGGGGATGGGCGAGCCACTGATGAACTTTGAACCTGTAATGTCTGCAATGCGTTTAATGCTGGATGATTTTGGTTACGGTTTGTCTAAACGTCGTGTCACATTAAGCACTTCAGGGGTTGTGCCTGCCATTGAAAAAATGACAGGACAAATCGACGTTGCACTGGCAATCTCGCTACACGCTCCAAATGATGAACTACGTAATGAGTTAGTGCCAATCAATCGTAAATACCCAATCAAGATGTTATTAGAGGCTTGCAACCGCTACCTTGATACCTTGGGTGATAACCGCTCAATCACTATTGAGTATACTTTGATTGCAGGTGTTAACGACCAACCTCAGCATGCTGCACAACTTGCCAAGGTGTTGCGTACACTTGATTGCAAAATCAACCTAATTCCATTTAATCCATTCCCAAATAACGATTACCAACGCCCAAGCCGTAACGCTATTGTGCGCTTTCAAACAGCCATGATTGACGCAGGTTATGTGGTCACTGTACGTAGCACTCGTGGGGATGATATTGACGCTGCTTGCGGACAGCTTGTTGGTCAAGTGATGGATAAAACCCGTCGTAGCGCCCGTTATACAGAATTATTGCCTTTTGTTGATGTCACAGATGCAAGTGATAGCGCAGCGGAGTAAGATCTAATTGATCACAGCCAACAACACTGTACAACACGAGCTGACTATCGACTGCTTAAAATATTAAACAGGAGCAATAGATGAAAATAAGCCGCAGAAGCACCTTTGGCCGATTAATGGCTGTAGGATCTGTACTGTGGCTATTATCAGCCTGCACAGCACAGCCTGTGAATACAGTGCCTAGTGATCAGGCGCTCAATAAAAGCGCTATCTCTTATACACAGCTGGGCTTTGCCTATTTAGAGCGTAATAATAGCGAGCGCGCAAAGCGTGCGATGATTAAAGCGCTCTCTCTGCAACCTGACTTTGCTGATGCGCTGCATGGCATGGCTTTAATTTATCAGCAAGAAGGTGAGTACAAACTTGCTGAAAAGCATTTTCGGCAAGCGCTATCTGAATCGCCAGAGTTTTCAACTGCACGTAATAACTTTGCAGCCTTTCTATACAGCCAACAACGCTATGATGAAGCCTGCAAACAACTTGAGCTAACCGTAGCAGATACACTTTATTTTAACCGCCAACAAGCATTTGAAAATTTAGGCTTATGTGAAGTACAGCGCCAACACCTACCAGCCGCCGAAACCGCATTTAAAAAAGCCTTACAGCTGAATAGTAAGTCTGAAAAAGCCATGTTAGAGCTGGCTGACATTTATCGGCAACAGAATCACCCCTTAGATGCATGGCGTTACCTACAAAAACATTTTGAATTTGCCAAACCCACTGAACGGAGTTTAAGGTTAGGTATTTTTTTAGCGGATAGCCTAGGTAAAAAGGCTGACAAAAGCCGCTGGCTAGCTGAGTTAGCTAATCTCAAACAATAACGATAGTAAGGATTTTTAATCATATGACTGACATCGTTGCTAAACCAGAAGAGGCGTCGTCCAACATGACTACATCAGACGTATCTTCAACAGAGCAAACAATATTAAATATAGGTGAGTCCCTAAAACACGCCCGTGAAAAAGCCAAGCTTAGTACCACAGATGTTGCTGACAAACTGAACTGGAAGCCTAGTGTGGTCGTTCAGATTGAAGCTAATGACTTTTCGGCTTTGCCAGGGCCTACGTTTATTCGTGGTTATCTAAGGGCTTACGGAAAATTAGTAGCCCTTGACCCTGAAGCGTTAATCGAGGGCTATAACCAATGCGCCGGAGAACTGGAGAAACCAGAAAAGCGCTTCAAGCCAGTAGACACAATAAAACCGCAGCGTAACTTGTCAGACCCACTAATTAAGTACACCACACTGATTATTGTCGCCGCATTAATCGCCCTATCGGTGATTTGGTGGCAGAGTCGAAACGGCGCAGAAACATTAAGTCTAACGAAGAATGAAACGGTTGAGATCGAAACTTCTAACGGCGAGACCATTATTGCCAAGATGGATTTAAGTGGAGCTGAAGACACCGAATCTACAGCTTCAGTTGAGACAGAAGTGTCACCAGCACCCTCAGAAGAAGCCCCAGAGGATGAAGCTATTGACGAGGCAAATTTGATTGATGATAACTCAGCAGATGAGACTCCCCCCACAATACAAGCAGCCAGTGAAGATACTGATGTAAGCGAGCCTGAACCAGAAGCTCACGTACTGGCACCAGGCGAAGAAAAAATTCTGATTACCTTTAGCCAAGAATGTTGGGTTGAAATGACAGATGCTCGTGGAATTAAACTGATCGCTAATCTGAAAAAGGCTGGAGAGCAATCATTAGCTTCTGGTGTAGCCCCCTTCAAACTGATGATTGGCAATGCTCAAGGCGCTGAAGTGACCTATGGGGACAAAATTATCGACCTGAAGCCATATACCAATCGAAATGGTATTGCACGCCTGACATTAGGTCAGTAATCTGCTCGCGTTAAAATCGAGTAACCGCTGAGACATATTGAAAGAGAGAGCACTGTGCACTTTGAATCTCCGATAAAACGCCGCAAGTCCCGTCAAATTATGGTTGGCAATGTGGCTGTGGGCGGTGATGCGCCCATCTCTGTACAAAGTATGACCAATACTGACACTTGTGACGTGCAGGCGACCGTTGGTCAAATTTTACAGTTACAAGATGTCGGGGCTGATATTGTGCGAGTTTCAGTGCCGTCGATGGAAGCAGCGGAAGCCTTTGGCAAAATCAAACAACAAGTCAATATCCCTCTGGTGGCTGATATTCACTTTGACTACCGCATTGCATTGCGTGTTGCAGAGCTTGGGGTTGATTGTTTGCGCATCAACCCCGGTAATATTGGCAACGAGGCGCGTATTCGCAGTGTGGTGGATGCTGCCCGTCACCATAACATTCCGATTCGTATCGGGGTGAATGCAGGCTCTCTCGAAAAAGATTTGCAGAAGAAATATGGCGAACCAACGCCTGATGCGCTGGTGGAATCCGCCATGCGCCATATCGACATCCTAGATCGTTTGAACTTCCCTGATTTCAAACTCAGCTTAAAAGCCTCAGATGTCTTTATGACAGTAGCCGCCTATCGTAAAATTGCGGATCAAATTGAACAGCCTTTACATTTGGGTATTACCGAAGCGGGTGGTCTGCGCTCAGGCACAGTGAAGTCCTCTGTTGGCCTAGGTATGCTGCTGATGGACGGTATTGGTGATACCATTCGTGTTTCACTGGCCGCTGATCCAGTTGAAGAAATTCGTGTGGGTTTTGATATTTTAAAAAGTTTGAAACTGCGCAGTAAAGGCATCAACTTTATCGCTTGCCCAAGCTGTTCAAGACAGAATTTTGACGTCATCGGTGTAATGAACGAACTGGAAAGTCGCCTTGACGATGTGCGAACCCCTCTAGATGTTGCAGTGATTGGCTGCGTGGTGAATGGCCCAGGTGAAGCAAAAGAGGTGTCGGTTGGCCTAACAGGAGGCTCGCCTAACCTAATTTATATTGATGGCACACCTTCACAAAAGCTGGGTAACGATAACCTAGCCGAAAATTTAGAACGCCTCATTCGTGAGCAGTTGCACAAAAAAGAACAAGCAGAAGCTCAGCTCATCGCCAAAAGCGGTGCTTGAAAACCTATGTAGTTTTCAGCTGTAGCGCATTGAAATCATTGAAAACGAGCCGTGATACTCACCGCTCGTTTTTTGTCATTTTCAAAGCACAAAATAACAGGTTGCAATGCGGGTTAAACCGCCCATATATCGAGCGGCCTGTCGAGAAAATGACCTCAACAAGACTATGACAAAATACGGGAAGTAGAAACTTGGCGAATAAAATCCAAGCCATCCGTGGCATGAACGACATCCTGCCGGAAGACAGTGCAATTTGGCAATATCTAGAAAACACCGTAGCGAATTTGCTAAAGCGTTATAGCTATAACGAAATTCGTATGCCGATTGTGGAGCAAACAGCTCTATTCAAACGCTCTATTGGTGAAGTCACAGATATTGTTGAAAAAGAGATGTACACCTTTGAGGATCGTAACGGCGATAGCCTAACTTTACGTCCAGAAGGTACAGCAGGTTGTGTACGCGCAGCAGAAGAGCATGGTTTGTTATACAACCAGATTCAGCGCCTGTGGTATTGCGGTCCAATGTTCCGCTATGAACGCCCACAGAAGGGTCGTTATCGCCAGTTCCACCAGATCGGTGTTGAAACTTTTGGTATGCAAGGACCTGACATTGATGCCGAACTAATTCTGCTCAGTGCTCGCCTGTGGAAAGAGCTGGGTATCTATGATGCCGTGACTTTAGAGCTGAACTCCTTAGGTTCATCTGAGGCACGAGCCGAATATCGTGATGCTTTAGTTGCCTTCTTGAGTGAGCGTAAAGACCAACTGGATGAAGACAGCCAGCGCCGCTTAACCAGCAATCCAATGCGGATTCTTGACAGTAAAAACCCTGAAACACAAAAGCTGTTAGATGGCGCGCCAGTATTTGCCGACTTTATAGATACAGAGTCTAAAACGCATTTTGAGCAACTCTGTGCCACCTTAGATGCCGCAGGCATCGCATATGTGTTAAACCCACGTTTAGTACGCGGCTTAGATTATTACGGCAAAACCGTTTTTGAGTGGACTACTCAAGCACTAGGCTCACAAGGTACGGTATGTGCCGGTGGCCGTTATGATGGTTTAGTTGAACAGCTTGGTGGTCGTGCAACACCTGCCGTAGGTTTTGCGATGGGCGTTGAACGCTTGATTTTGCTACTACAAACCTTAGAAGCGATACCGGCCAGCGTTAACGCACAACCTGATCTTTTTGTGGCCGCAGTTGACGCTCAGCACAGCTTATTACTAGGTGAACTACTGCGCGCTAACACCCAATATCGCACCTTAGTACATTGCGGTGGTGGCAGCTTTAAGAACCAGATCAAAAAAGCGGATAAAAGCGGCGCTAAAATTGCGTTGATTATTGGTGAGACTGAAGCTCAAAATCAGCAAGTTACAGTGAAGTTCCTACGTGACGAGCGTGAACAAACCGTTGTCGCACAGGCCGACTTGGTGGCATTTTTAGCCACAATCTTGGTATAGAAATGATTTTTAGCCCGTACTTTTAGAGCATAGGCCAGCAGGAGTAAAGATAAGTGTCTGAGTTAAGAACAGAAGAAGAACAGGTTGAACTGATCAAAAAATGGTGGGCTGAAAACGGTAAAACCGTCATTGTCGCACTGGTGCTTTCAATAGCCGCTATTCTAGGCTGGCAATGGTGGCAAAATCAGCAACAGGCCAAAGTAGAAGCGGCCTCAGAAGCCTATGAGCAGATGGTTGAACTCATGAGCAAACCTGAGCTAACTGATGAGCAGAAAGCCACTGCACAGCATTTATCTACACAGCTGCAAAGCGAACATGAAGGCACTTTGTATGCTAACTATGCCTCACTGTTTAAAGCTCGTTTACAACTAGAAGAGAAAAAGCCTGACGATGCGCTTGCCACCCTAAAAGCGGTGCAAGCAGCGGCTGTAAATGAAACCGTTTCTGAGGTTGCTGTATTACGCCAAGCTCAGATTCTGTGGCAGCAAGGCCAAAATGATCAAGCCTTAAGCCTACTAAACAACCTGAAAGCCAAGACTTACATGGGAGAAGTAGAAGAGTTAAAAGGTGACCTTTTAACTGAGCTTAAACAACCTAAAGAAGCCAAAGAAGCTTATCTAAAAGCGCGCGCTGTATTCATTAACTTAGGTATTCAACGCCCAGTAATTGATATGAAACTGGCCGATTTAGGTGGTGCCGGAGCGTGATCATGACTCAATGGTTTAAACAGTACCAAAGACCACTTAAATGCTTCGCTCTAGTAAGTGCGCTAAGTTTATCGGGGCTATTGGTGGGCTGTGGTAGTTTGCCAGAGCCTAAAGTTGCACCCAAATCACTGGTAGATTTCAAACAAAGTGTTGAGCTTAGCTTAACATGGCGTGATTTTGCCGCGAAGGGTGCAGGCGAGCAGGGTTATTTACTCACGCCTGTTATTGCAAACAACATTGTTTATGCCATTGACCGTGAAGGTAATTTAACTGCTTGGCAGCAAGCAGATGGTGAATTCTTGTGGGAAGCTGAACTTAAGCAAGACATCAGCTCTGGTCTTGCTTATGCAAATGAGCAGTTATTAGTAGGCACCCAAAATGGTGAGTTATTAGCACTGTCTGCCGCTGGTGGCGAGCTATTATGGCGCACTCGCTTGAGCACCGTGATCTTGGCAACACCACAGATCAATCCAGAACTAAAGCAGGTTGTGGTGCAAACAGCCGATGGCAAAGTCTCTGCCTTAGATCTCAGCACAGGCCGCTTGCAATGGAGCCTAGATGGTGAAGAAGGACTACTCACCTTACACGGCACTGCGGCACCTAAAGTAACACCAGCCTTAACGTTTACGGGTTTTGCCAGTGGCAAACTCGCAGCGATTGATAATCGTAATGGCCAGTTGGTCTGGGATGTTCGAGTAGCCATTCCATCGGGGCGTACCGACATTGAACGTTTGGTCGACGTTGATGGACAGCCGCTATTAACCAGTAAAGGCTTACTGGTTGTAACCAGCTTCCAAGGACGTGTGATGGCGCTAGACCCCAAAAGTGGTCGAGCACTATGGGAACGAAAAGACTCAAGCTTTAACCCTGCGGTAGAAGGTTATGGCAATCTACTTTATGTGGATGATGCTAGCCGAATTATCGCATTAGACAGCCGCTCCGGCGGTGTTTTATGGAATCAGGATGCACTGGAAGGACGCCGGCTAACGGCTCCAGTGATCTGGGGCGATGCATTGGCGGTAGCAGACTATGAAGGTTATATTCATCTGTTTGCGCTTACCGATGGTCACCCAATCGCTAGAATTCAAGCGGATACGAGCGGGATTGAACATCCGCTAACGGTGGCGAGCAACCAGCTTTTTGCAGTGGCTAATAATGGCCGTGTAATCGCTATAAAGCGCTAACCCGATTTCTGAGCAGGCTGAACGCAGCGCTCTTGATATGATTTGCCGATGTGAATCGGCCTGACAACTGAACTGAAGATATTTTAATGAATCCTGTTATTGCATTGGTTGGTCGCCCAAATGTGGGTAAATCAACGCTGTTTAATCGCTTAACCCGTAGCCGTGATGCCCTTGTGGCTGATTTCGCAGGCTTAACCCGTGACCGTAAATACGGCGAGGGTAAAGTGGGTGGCAAGCCTTATATTGTGATTGATACTGGCGGTATCAGTGGCGATGAGGCGGGTATTGATATGGCAATGGCGGAACAATCGCTATTGGCCATTGAAGAAGCCGATATTGTTTTATTTATGGTGGATGGTCGTGCAGGCTTAACTGCTGCCGACCAAATGATTGCGCAACACTTACGCACTCAAGGTAAAGATGCTTGGTTGATCGTCAACAAAACTGACGGCATCGACCCTGAGATGGCCGAAATTGATTTCTACGAAATGGGCATGGAACGCGCACCCATTTCAATTGCTGCGGCACATGGTCGTAACGTGACCAATATGATCCAGCATGTTCTGGAGCCTTTCCCAGAAGAGCAGGATGAGGAAGAACACAACCAGATCAAACAGAAAGGGATTCGTATCGGTATTATCGGTCGACCAAATGTAGGTAAATCTACATTGGTAAACCGCATTCTGGGCGAAGATCGCGTTGTGGTTTTTGACCAACCGGGCACAACTCGTGATGCTATTGCCATTCCGTTTGAACGTGATGGCAAAGAATACACTTTGATTGATACCGCAGGTATTCGTCGTCGTAAAAACATCACTGAAATTGCTGAAAAGTTCTCAATTATCAAAACCCTTGAAGCGGTACGTGAGTGTAACGTTGCGGTAATGGTGATTGATGCTCGTACGGGTATCGTTGAGCAAGATCTACACCTGTTGGACTTCGTGCTACAGAGCGGTCGAGCCTTAGTCGTTGCGGTTAATAAATGGGATGGTCTAGATATTGATGTGAAAAACAAAATCAAAGAAGACGTCGATCGTCGCTTAGGTTTTGTGGATTACGCAGATATGCATTTCATTTCTGCACTGCACGGCACAGGTGTTGGCCATCTGTATAAGTCAATCAACAGTGCTTATGACTCTGCTATGAGCCATTGGCAGACCAATCGCTTAACCACTATCTTAGAAGATGTGGTGCGTGAGCATCAGCCGCCTATCTCGAAAGGACGTCGAATTAAGCTACGTTATGCCCACCAAGGGGGTAAAAACCCACCCATCATCGTGGTACATGGTAGTCAGACCGAGGCTTTGCCGGATAGCTATAAGCGCTATCTGACCAACACATTCCGCAAGGTGTTGAAAGTGAAAGGTACGCCAATCCGTTTTGAATTCCGTTCAGGTGAAAACCCATTTGACCCGAACAAAACAGATGACCGCGACAAGGCAAAACAGCGCCAGTTGAAACTGACGAAAGAATCAAGAGATGAGCGCAAAAAACGCCGCAATTGATACGATTGATCTGAACCGAAAAACCCGCTACCTGCGGGTTTTTCGCTTTCTAATTTAGGCTCTCAGGTTAGAGCTGTGCCCAAAAGGCTTCAATCAGAGGATTCTTCAGCTTTTTCTGTAACACACAGACACCCACATCATAAGCCGGCAGAGTAGGCGTCACTGGCAACACCTTGACGCGATCGGCCAACGGGCTGTTTTCCAATACAATTTTAGGTACAACACCCACACCAAAACCTAAGCTCACCATACTTACAATAGCTTCATTACCTGCCACTTGAGCGTAAATATTGGGCTTGAGCGCCTTATTGCTGAACCAACGGTCAACCCGACTCCGTGCTAACCCTTGTTCCGACAAAATCATTGGCACCTCTGACCAATTGATCTCTTCGATGGGCTTATCCACATGGGGGGCTAAAACAGGATCATCCACAGGGGCGATAAACAGCAAGGGAGATAATCCAATCGATTTAAAGGCTAATGCAGAGGGTAAGCTATCGGGACGTGCCGCAATGGCAATATCTTCATCGCCATTGAGCACCCGATTAGGTGCAGGCGCGGGATCGCCCGTATGCAGTTTGATCTCAATTTTAGGGTAGCTACTTCTAAAGCGCCGCAAAATATCATGCAAAAAACTATAGCTGGCGGTCACTGAGCAATACATGCTCAGTTCACCTTGCAGCTCTTGCGCTTCTTCAAGCAACGCATTGCGAATCATATCCCAATGACTGAGTGCATCTCGGGCATAACGCTGAAATTTAACGCCCTCTCGGGTTAGGCTTACAGTGCGATTGTCCCTTTCGAAAAGTGCAACGCCAAGTGAATCTTCAAGCTGTTTAATACTTCGGCTAAGCGCAGAGGAGCTGATATGACACAGCTCACTGGCACGACCAAAATGTAGGGTTTCAGAGAGCACTAAAAAGTGCTTTAACAAGCGTGTGTCCATCGTAACTGTGCCAAATCAGTGAGTATTGCATTTTATGGGATATATTGTTGCATATATATCATTTTACGCAACGATAAGACTTGAGTATCTTTACCTCATCAAGTGCAGGCAAGGTTTTAGTGGATCGGCTTAACAGTGAACCACCCCTTCGCACTGAGGTGATCAAGGTGATAAATCACTGCCATTGAGCAGATAAAAAAATGCAAGAGCTAACCCCTCTTTGATCGCCACCCTAACAGATTTTTTGAAATTTAATTGTTAAGTCAAAGGCTTAACAACTCATTGATTAGGAAGAACATCATGCAAGTGTATTACGATAAAGACTGTAACCTGTCGATCATCCAAGGCAAAAAAGTTTCAATCATCGGCTACGGCTCACAAGGCCACGCTCACGCTTGCAACCTGAAAGATTCTGGCGTTGACGTAACCGTTGGTCTGCGTGCAGGTTCTTCTTCTCGCGCTAAAGCAGAAGCACATGGTCTGAAAGTGGCTGACGTTGCAGATGCAGTAGCACAAGCTGACTTGGTCATGATCCTGACTCCAGATGAGTTCCAAGGCAAACTGTACAAAGAAGAGATTGAGCCAAACATCAAGCAAGGCGCAACTTTAGCATTTGCTCACGGTTTCTCTATTCACTACAACCAAGTTGAGCCACGTGCTGACCTAGACGTGATCATGATCGCGCCTAAAGCACCAGGTCACACTGTACGTTCTGAGTTCGTAAAAGGCGGCGGTATCCCTGATCTGATCGCAATTTTCCGTGACGTTTCTGGTTCTGCTAAAGAAGTTGCACTGTCTTACGCGATGGGCGTAGGTGGCGGCCGTTCAGGTATCATCGAAACTACATTCAAAGATGAGACTGAGACTGACCTATTCGGTGAGCAGGCTGTACTTTGTGGTGGTGCTGTTGAGCTGGTTAAAATGGGCTTCGAAACCCTAACTGAAGCAGGTTATGCTCCAGAAATGGCTTACTTCGAGTGTCTACACGAGCTGAAACTGATTGTTGACCTGATGTACGAAGGCGGCATCGCCAACATGAACTACTCAATCTCTAACAACGCTGAGTACGGTGAATACGTTACTGGCCCAGAGGTGATCAATGAGCAGTCTCGTGCAGCAATGCGTAATGCTCTGAAGCGCATTCAAGATGGCGAATATGCGAAGATGTTCATCGCTGAAGGTCAAACTAACTATCCTTCAATGACTGCACGTCGTCGTAACAACGCGGCTCACCCAATCGAGCAGACAGGTGAGAAACTGCGCGCCATGATGCCTTGGATTGCAGCTAACCAGCTAGTAGACAAGACTAAGAACTAATCGTTTTGAGTTAGTTTGATTAATAAGAGGGCCAGCAAATGCTGGCCTTTTTTATGCCCGAAATAAATAGAAACAATTTCATTACAACAATAATCTCTTATATCAAACTTAATCATGCTTTATCACCTTCTTAGCCCGTAGTTTTATGATATATTCAGTGGGTAATAATGATGTAATTAAATGGCAGCTTGAGCATAGGGAACGCTTGTAACGCCAATAAACCCAACAGGTATTGAAATGATAAGAACTGTTCTCGTCGTAGATGACAGCCGCGTTTCTCGTATGATGCTCTCCCGCGCCATTATCACTATAGATACAGATTGGCAGGTAGTTGAAGCTGAAAATGGTCAGCAAGCCATTGAGATGGCCTTTGAGTATGCGCCCAATCTGATCATTATGGATATCAATATGCCAATCATGGATGGTTTTGAATCTGTTGAGCAATTGCGGCCAAAGTTGCCAGATACAACTATTGTCATGCTAAGCGCTAATGTGCAAACCTCAAGTAAACAGCGGGCAGAATCGCTGGGCGTGCATTTCTTGGCAAAACCCGTAACCCCTGCGGTTGCTGAACAGGCGTTGGCTATTTGGAGGCAAGAAAATGAAGGATCTCAGCGCGCTTGAGCTTGATGCCCTTGCAGAAATTTTTAATATCAGTGTAGGTCGCTCTGCTTCCGTTTTAAGTGAGCTAACGGGTGAATCAGTTACGATGAGTGTGCCGATGGTGCATATTCTTAGCCCTGAGCGAGTGATTGACCTATTCGGTATGGCGCACCAACGCTTAACCTGTATTAGTCAATATTTCACAGGCTCTTTTTCAGGGGAAGCGATGCTGATGTTCCCTGAGCAAAGCAGCCTAGAGGTTGTGCGTTTAATGCTGGGTAGCCAAGTACCGCTAGAGCAGCTATCTGAAATCGAACAAGATGCACTAAGCGAAATTGGTAATATTATTCTTAATGCTTGCTTTGCTGCCATTGCGGATATGCTGCAAGATGACTTTTCTTGTCAACTACCAGAGCTTACAGTTGCAGAAGTGTATGAAATATTACACCGTGGTCAAAATGGCCACAGTGTGCTTTTCATCCAAATTCAACTTGGCTTAGAGCAACGTGATTTAGAAGGCTATTTAGCCTTTTTAATGGGTAGTGAATCAGAGCTAATGCTACAAAAAGCGCTGTCTGTGTTTCTAACTGGAGTACAAGGTTAAGTCATGCTGCTATTTGAACAGGCGCTGAATAAACTTCAATCTGGAGTTATGATTCTTGACTCTGAGCTCAACGTAATCTTTGTTAACCACTGGTTGGTTGAGTCATTTACTCAAGTTTCAGTAGTTCAAGGGAGCGTGTTAACTGAGCTACTACCTGAGCTTTCTAGCCAGCGCATCTATACCTGTATTCGACAAGCATTAGATCGAGGCTTACCCGCTGTACTATCGCCTGCACTTAATCGAACGCCTTTGCCTTTATACTCAAAAGGTAAAACCGATGCAGAGCCATTTGCACAAATGATTCGTATACAGCCGATCAAACACGATAATAAGAGCTATTGCATGCTTGAAGTGCAAGATGTTAGCACCATGATGCACCGTGAACGTTTGCTGAATCAACAAGCTAAAAAGTTGAATCAGATGGCACTGACGGACGAGTTAACAGGCGTTGCAAATCGACGTTGTTTTAATAGCCTATTAGAACATGCGATTGCTGAAGCAACGCGACAGAGCTCTGCACTAAGCTTACTGTTTTTCGATATCGACTGTTTCAAACTTTACAATGATCACCTAGGGCACCAAGCAGGTGACTATTGCCTATCTAAAATTACTCGCGTCTTAAGTGAACATATAAAGCTGACACAAGGCATTGATCGTGCGGCTAGCTTGGCACGCTATGGCGGCGAAGAGTTCTGTATTATTCTTCCAAATATCGCACCAGATGATGCTGTGGCTTTTGCCGAGAGTTTTCGCCACGTGATCGAAACCATTGGCTTACCGCACCCAGCAAGCCCCGTCAGCTCAGTGGTTACAGCAAGCTTTGGTATTTCGGGTTTTAAGGCAGGTAAATCTGATACATTTACCAGTATTGTATTAAAGGCTGACAACGCGTTGTATCGTGCTAAAGCCTCTGGGCGTAACCAAGTGGTGTTGGCCAATAAAGAGTAGGCCAACGCCTGTTTTGCGTCGGTGAATCTGGTATTCAATTTAACGACAAAATCTGACGGATTTTGTCGATTAACACCTCTTCATTCAACGGCTTGCTGAAAGTGGCAACTGCACCCAAACGCTCTGCTGTTCGTAGATAATCTTGTCCACTGACTCGTCCACCGCCAGAGATATTGATCACCGGAATATTAGGGTGCTGTTGACGTAACTCCATCAGCAGTTCAATACCTTCTTTCTCAGGCATAACAATATCACTGATAATTAACTGTACAGGGTTGTCGAGTTGTTTAAGTGCCCGTGATACCGCAATATCTGCTCCATGCTCTGCTTCAGTAACCTCAAAGCCTGCCATTTTCAATGCCATACTTAGTGCAAAACGCACCAGCTCGTCGTCATCAATCAATAAAATATGTGGCATATTTGGCTCTCCTAAACAAGTGTTGGAAATCACGCTAACACAATGACTTATCAGTCGAATATAAATAATTATACGACTAAATATATGTCGTTAGTATAACGCTGTTCTGTCTATTTGAATGGCCTCTACTGCAAATTAAACCCTTGATAATTTCTTGCCACCTTAAAACCCCGTCTATACTCAGGCTGAAACAGAGCAATTTCTGACTGTACCGCTCTGTTATTAAAGCCACCAAACAATATCGTGGGGGCATGAGTATGATGAGGTCTAGGGCAAGTCAACGCATGGCGTTGCTAACGCTGCTCCTGTTGGGAGCCAACAACGTGGCACACAGTGCTTGGCAACTCAATATGCCAGAGGGGGTCACCCAGATCAGTGCCTCGGTATATGAGCTACATATGATCATCTTCTGGATCTGCGTTGTCATTGGCTGTGTTGTTTTTGGGGTGATGTTTTGGTCAATTTTTCACCACCGAAAATCTAAAGGCGCCAAACCCGCCAGTTTCCATGAAAGCACAACCGTTGAACTGATTTGGACAATAGTACCCGTGCTGATTCTGATCGGAATGGCCGTACCTGCAACCGCCACCTTAAGGCAGATGTACGACACAACAGCATCAGACGTCGACATACAGGTGACAGGTTATCAATGGAAATGGCGTTACCGTTATCTGAACGAAAACATCGACTTTTTCAGCACACTCACCACCCCTACCGAACAGATTCATAATCAAGCGGATAAATCAGAGCATTATCTACTGGAGGTGGATAACCCGTTGGTACTGCCCGTAGGTAAAAAAATCCGCTTTTTAACGACCTCCAATGATGTGATTCACTCTTGGTGGGTGCCTGACTTTGCAGTAAAAAAAGACGCCATCCCCGGCTTTATCAATGAAGCTTGGACACGTATCGACACCCCCGGCACCTATCGCGGCCAGTGTGCAGAATTGTGCGGTAAGGATCATGGTTTTATGCCGATTGTGGTCGTAGCTTTGGCCGATACTGACTACCAAACCTGGGTAACAGAACAGCAACAAGCCGCACTGAGCAAACAAGCGGCTGCGGAGAGAACTTGGACGCTAGCAGAGTTAATGCAGCAAGGCGAACAGGTTTACAACACCGCCTGTGCCGCCTGCCACCAAGCCAATGGCATGGGGATTCCCGGTGCTTTTCCTGCACTTAAAGGCAGCTTAATTGCCACTCAAGATCAAGCCGCGCATCTCGACATTGTGTTATTTGGCAAGTCCGGTACAGCGATGGCCGCCTATGGGACTCAGTTTGATGCGGTGGATTTGGCTTCGGTGATCACCTACGAGCGTAACGCTTGGGGCAACGACACAGGCGATATTGTGACCCCTCAAGAGATCAAACAACGCCTGCAAGCGGGTCAATAAGGAGCTAAGAAGATGAGTCATTCTAGCGCACAGGCATCGGCTCATAGCGAACATGAGCATGGTCAACCTGCAAAAGGCTTAACCCGTTGGCTTTACACCACCAACCACAAAGACATTGGCACGCTGTATCTTTGGTTCAGCTTTGCTATGTTTCTGACTGGCGGTTGCATGGCCTTGGTGATCAGAAGCGAGTTATTTCAGCCGGGACTACAGTTGGTTCAGCCTGAGTTTTTTAACCAAATGACCACGCTACATGGTTTGATTATGGTCTTTGGTGCGGTGATGCCCGCGTTTGTGGGACTGGCGAACTGGATGATTCCTCTGATGGTAGGCGCACCTGATATGGCGCTACCGCGCATGAATAATCTTAGTTTTTGGATTTTGCCATTTGCCTTCGCCATGCTGCTATCAACCCTGCTAATGGAGGGGGGCGGTCCTAATTTTGGTTGGACTTTCTACGCGCCTTTATCAACTACCTATGCACCGCCCAGCGTGACCTTCTTTATTTTCTCCGTGCATATGATGGGGATTAGCTCAATTATGGGCGCCATTAATGTGGTGGCGACCACTCTGAATATGCGCGCACCCGGCATGACCATGATGAAAATGCCGCTCTTTGTTTGGACTTGGTTGATTACGGCTTTTTTGCTGATCGCTGTAATGCCCGTACTGGCAGGCGTAATCACCATGATGTTGATGGATATTCATTTCGGCACCAGTTTTTTTAATGCTGGAGGTGGTGGTGATCCGGTGTTGTTCCAGCATCTCTTTTGGTTCTTTGGACACCCCGAAGTGTACATCATGATCTTGCCTGCTTTTGGCATCATCTCGCATATTGTGCCCACCTTTAGCCGTAAGCGGCTTTTTGGCTACGCTTCAATGGTCTATGCCACAGCTTCTATTGCGTTTCTCTCGTTCATTGTTTGGGCTCACCATATGTTCACGGTGGGTTTGCCGTTGGCGGGCGAGCTGTTTTTTATGTACTCCACCATGCTGATTGCCGTACCAACGGGGGTTAAAGTCTTCAATTGGATCAGTACCATGTTCAGAGGGTCGCTCAGTTTTGAAACCCCTATGCTGTTTGCCATCGGTTTTATTGTGTTGTTCACCATTGGTGGCTTTTCAGGACTGATGCTGGCTATTGCCCCCGCAGATTTTCAATACCATGACACCTATTTCGTCGTGGCACACTTTCATTATGTGCTAGTGCCGGGTGCGATCTTCTCCATTATTGCAGGGGCTTATTACTGGCTGCCCAAATGGACAGGGCATATGGTGGATGAACGTTTAGGTCGCTGGCATTTTTGGTTATCCATTATTGGTGTGAACCTGACCTTTTTCCCCATGCACTTTTTGGGCTTAGCCGGTATGCCGCGCCGTATTCCTGATTACGCCTTGCAGTTTGCTGACTTCAATATGATCGCCAGTATCGGCGGTTTTCTCTTCGGTTTCAGCCAGCTGTTGTTTCTGTATATCGTGATCAAGTGCATCCGCAGTACCGACCAAGCGCCTGACAAACCTTGGGAGGGTGCAGAGGGCTTAGAGTGGCAGGTGCCTTCACCTGCGCCGTATCACACATTTAGCACACCGCCAAAAGTGGATTGATCCCTTTTGGCAACAGGCGTCAGGGGTACTTGACGCATAGGCGGAGGTTACGATGAAACCTAATCCAACACCCGCACAAGGCCGTGAACAAGATAAAAAACAAGCCAATCAGCGAACGTTAAGACGCCTATTATTGGCCTCTGTGGCGATGTTTGCCTTTGGCTTTTTACTGGTGCCCTTGTATGACGTGTTTTGTCAGATTACGGGGTTGAATGGTAAAACGGGGGGAGCGGTATCTGAACATCAAGGGGCGCAGGTCGATGCAACCCGTTGGGTTACGGTGCAGTTTCTTACCAATACCAATGCCGATATGCCTTGGCTGTTTGAACCGTTACAGCATAAAGTCAAAGTACACCCCGGCGAGATCACCAAAGTGAGCTTCAGCGTGCTTAACCCCGCCCTTAAGCCTATGACGGCACAGGCGGTGCCCAGCGTAAGCCCCTCTGAAGGCGCTGAATATCTGTTGAAAACACAATGTTTCTGTTTTGAGCAGCAAACCCTAGCCGCAGGGGCGCATCAAGAGATGACCTTGCTGTTCAGGGTTGACCCCAACCTACCCCCACATATTCACACTTTAACATTGGCCTACACCCTATTTGATATCAGCGAAACTCATGCCATCGGCCAGATGGCTCAAGTGGGTATTAATGGAGGTTTATCATATGAGTAGCTCATCAACCGCACCGGCCAACCCTCTCTATTTTGTGCCTGCACAAAGCCATTGGCCGATCATCACTGCCATTGGTTTATTTTTGCTGATGTTTGGTGGCGGGCATTTGATCAACCATCCTGATGGTCTGCTGAAGTGGTCAGGGCTATTGGGCTTTTTAGTGATCATCTGGATCTTCTTTGGTTGGTTTGGCGCAGTGGTCAAAGAGAGTTTGTCGGGGCTTTATAGCCCGCAGATGGACCGTTCTTTTCGCTGGGGAATGCGCTGGTTTATCTTTTCTGAGGTGATGTTTTTTGCCGCCTTTTTTGGCGCCCTATTCTATATTCGACAGTTGTCTATTCCTTGGTTAGGGGGCGATGGCGCACATCAGATGACACAAATTTTGCTCTGGCCGGATTTTGTCGCCCATTGGCCGTTAATAAACCCTCCTGATGAGCAAGCTTTTGCTGGCCCCAAGGCGGTGATTGACCCTTGGCATCTGCCCTTGGTGAATACGGTGTTGCTGTTGACCTCTAGTATTACGTTGACCCTTGCCCACCATGCGTTGAAAAAAGGCCATCGCGCTCAGTTAGCCTCGTGGTTGGCCATCACCATCGGCTTAGGGGTGCTTTTTTTAGTGATCCAAGCAGAAGAGTATATCGAAGCTTATACACTGCTTGATTTGACACTGAACTCGGGGGTTTATGGCAGCACCTTTTTTATTCTCACAGGTTTTCATGGTCTGCATGTCACCTTAGGGGGCATTATTTTGCTGGTGATGCTGATACGGATTATCAAAGGCCATTTCACCATGCAGCACCATTTTGGCTTTGAAGCAGCGGCATGGTACTGGCACTTTGTCGATGTGGTTTGGTTGGGGTTGTTTCTCTTTGTTTACGTACTTTAAGTTTAAACAGGGGGCGCATAAGCCCCTGTTGATCACGAAAAAGAAACTGAGCTTTCATCTGCTCATGATACTGGTGATCATTTTGTGTACTGGGCTAGGTTTTTGGCAGCTGGAGCGTGCTACCGAGAAAACCATCCTGCTAGAACAAATTCGGCAGGGGCGTTTGCATCCGGAGTCCGCCAATGAACTGTTGCAGCAAATCCGCAATGCTCAAATCAGACCTTATGCTCAATATCGAGTGAGCGGCTATTATCAGTCTCAATACTCGTTCCTGTTAGACAATCGCACTGATAATGGCCGCGTAGGTTATCACTTATTAACCCCTTTCTTATTGGCTACCCCCAGCCTTATAGGACAAACAGACACCCCTTGGCTATTGATCAACCGAGGCTGGATCGCCGCACCTAGGCTACGTGGTGATTTACCCATTATTAACACTCCTACTGGATTAGTTGAAGTTCAGGTACAGCTGAATCTACTTCAGCCTATAGCAGATACGGAACAACTTGATCTTAAATGGCCACTTCGAGTGCAGAAGCTTGATCTGACACAATTCAGCGAACAAATTCAGCATTCGTTATTGCCATACGAATTTAGACTCGCAGATGCAGGGCAAGCGGGCGTGGCATTGGCTCAACCCGCTAGGCCAGCATTGCAACCGGATCAACACATGGGCTATGCGGTGCAATGGTTTATGCTGGCGTTGGTGTTTAGCTTGCTGTGGTCATACCCACTGTGGCGAGGCTATATACCTCTTAATCGCTAGATATTCTTTAGCTTTAACCTAGTCCTCTCTGACTTTTCAACTCTATTCCCTTTCCCCTCTCGGTAACAAATTTGCCCATGCAGGCCTTTTAATCTCTGCTAGCCTAAAAAGGTGGGGCAATTATAGATCAGCATAAAAATAATAAACCCTCGGTATGAGGTGGGAGATTGATCATGCATATCCAATCTGAACAGCAGATTCAGGCCAATCGAAAGCGCCTGACGATGTTGTTGATTTTACTGACGCTACCCTTTGTATTGGCTTGGTTGATGGTACGTTTTGAAGTTTGGATTCCTGCACGCACCAGTAATCACGGGCAACTACTCAGCCAAGAAGCGCCTTTCTATCGTTGGCCGTGGCAGGCTCAAGATAGCTTCCCTGAGTCCCTAAAACAGCATTGGTTATTGGTGCTGGCAACACAGGGGGACTGCCAAAATGACTGCCAAAAGTGGCAGCAGCAATTACAGCAAGTACACAAAGCCTTAGGTAAAGAGGGCGATCGTGTGCGACGGGTTTTTCTACAGCCCGTTATGGCCAGCAGCCAACTACCAGCACCACTGCTAGGCATGGGCTCACAAGAGATTCTAAGCTGGCATGGTTTAACAATGGCAAGTCCTGACTGGCAGGCTCGACCTTGGTTAGGTAAAGACTTTCAGGTGCTATTGGTTGATCCAATGGGCAATTTGGTGACGGGTTACTCAACAGAGCATTCCGCACGGGATCTATTACGAGATCTGCGACGCTTGTTAAAAGCATCCGCAGCGGGATAACACAATAGATTTAATGGGTTCGCTGTTTTGAGAGCACTCAACCAGCGGAGGAGGCAGTTATGCCAAGAAAAAAAGCCATTGGACAGGCTCTTTTGGTGAGCCAGATCGCCTGCGTATTGGCACTAGTGGTGATCACATTAGGTGCTTGGACTCGATTGGTGGATGCGGGTTTAGGCTGTCCTGATTGGCCTGGGTGCTATGGGCATCTGATGGTGCCAACCAGTAGCGCACAACTGGCACAGGCCAATGTTTTATTCCCAAATCATGTTGTGGAAGCCGACAAAGGTTGGCCAGAGATGATCCACCGCTATGCCGCAGGCATATTGGGGCTATTGATCACATGGTTGGCATTCAAAGCATGGCAGTGGCGTAAGCTGAATGGCTATCCCAGAAAGCTCAGCTGGTTACTCTGGACGTTGGTAATCACCCAAGCACTGTTTGGTATGTGGACTGTGACCTTAAAGCTTTGGCCGCCTGTGGTGACACTGCATCTTTTAGGTGGGATGAGCACTTTAGCACTGCTTTTTGTTTTAAGTCTTCGGCTGAAACGCTTTTATAACCGCTGGGCTGATCGCGAGGGCTGGAGCGAAATGCGCTTTGACTCATTGCTGTTACATGAGCACGGTCAACATGAATGGGCACTGTTATGGAAGCTACGCCAATGGGCAAGCTTTGCCTTATTGATACTCATGCTACAAATCAGCTTAGGAGGATGGACAAGCGCAAACTATGCCGCAATGGCCTGTCCTGACTTTCCAACCTGTCAGGGTCAGTGGTTACCCAATACCGATCTGCAACAAGGCTTTAACCTTACTCCTCCTGTAGGTGCGAACTATCTAGGTGGGCAGTTAGATGCCCCCGCACGTGTTGCTATTCATATGGCGCATCGAGCAGGTGCATTAGTCACCATGTTGGTGCTAGGTGGTTTGGCTTTTTATATGTTGAAAAACCCTTTCACTTTATTACTACAAGTACGCGCATTTTGGTTAATGTCGACCTTGATTCTGCAATTGAGCTTGGGGGTTGCTAACGTATTTCTGAACTTTCCATTGCCATTGGCCGTGCTGCATAACTTAGGCGCCGCTTTGCTGCTTTTAGCTTTGTGCAATTTGCTCTGGTATTTACAGGCTTTACATCCGCCGCTTCCGGTGGGAGGGATGGTGCGCCATGCGTAATTTAACAGCTCATTTTTTTGGCTTTGCTTTAAATATGAAACGGTTACCTTGGCGCAGCTACTATCAGCTGTGCAAACCTAAGGTTGTCGCGGTGATGTTGCTGACCGTTGTGGTGGGGATGTGCTTGGCGCTACCCGGTGCATTGCCTTGGGCTAAGGTATTTTGGGCTTTAGTGGGAATTGGTTTGTCTGCTAGTTCTGCCGCTGCCATTAATCATCTGTTGGATGAAAACATTGATCGACAGATGGCGCGTACTCGCTACCGTCCACTACCACAAGGACAGTTACAACCGTTGCAGGTACTAGGCTTTGCACTGGTGCTGGGTACGTTAGGCATTGGTATCTTATTCAGCTTAGTGAACGCCTTAACCGCTTGGTTAACATTGGCCTCGTTAATTGGCTACGCAGTGATCTACACCGCAATACTCAAGCGGGCAACACCGCAAAATATCACCATTGGAGGTTTGGCAGGTGCCGCCCCCCCTTTATTGGGTTGGACAGCGATGACGGGGCAGTTTGATCCTCAGGGGTTGCTGCTCGTACTTATTATTTTTGCGTGGACCCCGCCACATTTTTGGGCTTTAGCCATTCACCGTAAAGCAGAGTATGCAAAGGCTGGCGTCCCCATGCTACCCGTGACACATGGCGAAGCTTTCACCAAATTGCAAATCCTGCTTTACACCTTATTAATGATATTAACCACAATATTGCCCTACATCACAGGAATGAGTGGTCTACTCTATATAACAGGCGTGATGATTTTGAACCTGCGCTTTTTGAAACACGTTATCGTGTTATATCGAGGGCAGGATGAACATGCCGCCATCAGAACCTTCTGGTTCTCAATCCGTTACATCATGTGGCTGTTTGTGGTGTTACTGGTGGATCATTATTTGGTCATCACTTAACTCAAGTTAAGTCTGCAAGTTGATCGCCAAGCGATTGCTAAGAATAAAGCAGCCAAACCGAAAATATTTGCAATATGATCTGTAAAGGCTCAATGAGCCGTAAGGAGGTCGTCATGTTTCAGCACATGTTTGGTGTGATTTATCACCCTAAAGCTGAGTGGCAATTTATTCGTGAGGAAAAGTACTCATGGGTAGACTGCTACAAAAACGATATTGTGTGGATGGCTGCAATTCCACCGCTCAGTTTATTCATTGGCAGTACACAAATGGGCTGGAGTATCGCAGGCGGTGACTACGTTCGTATGACGGTTGCCAGCGCTTTACCCATTGCCTTCGCTTTCTATTTTGCTTTACTGATTGGCACTTATGTTATGGCTCGCGCTGTACATTGGATGGAAAAAACCTATGGCTCCGAAGCCAGTTTTGACCGCTGTATGGTGCTGACCACTTTCACGTCTACGCCGCTGTTTATAGCAGGCTTTGCAGGCTTATGGCCTGTGCTTTGGTTTGTAGTCATGGTAGGTTTGGTGGCCATGTCCTATACCATTTACCTGCTCTACTCAGGAGTAGAAACCATTATGGAGATACCTGAGGAGCAGGCATTTCTATTTGGCACCTCTATTCTTACCGTGGGCATGGTAGTTCTAGTCGGCATAATGACCATGAGCGTCGTCATGTGGGGAATGGGCATGATGCCAATCTTTACTAGTTAACCTAAGGATTAGAGAGCGGATGATAGCAGCATCACCATGTTAGCCGGAGTCACTTTGACCCGGCTATTTTTTTATCCGGTCGACTCCCCTACAATGCCGAGCTTTGCTGAATGTTATCAAGTCAGCCATTGTTGTTGGTTAAATCATCTTATTATGAGAAAAAAATCCCGCCAGTCTCTTTCTCCTCTGCCTTTTCGTGATGGCATAGCGCCTAGCTTTTTGAACTTACCCGCAGGGCGTTGGCCTGATCTGCTCAGTTTTCTACAAGAGCGCTTCAAACACCTTAACCCTGATATGCTGCGTGAGCGTTTAATCAAAGGTGACCTAGTTGATGAACAAGGTAAGCCGCTGGCTTTAGACAGCCCCTATACGCCGAATCGACGTATCTGGTATTACCGTGCTGTTCCTGATGAAACCCCTGTACCTTTTCTTGAACACATTATCTTTGAAGATGAGCGTATTCTGGTGGCAGACAAACCACACTGGTTGTCCACTATTCCGGCAGGCCGCCATTTAAGAGAAACGTTGGTTAGCCGCCTACGTAATAAACTGAATTTACCAGAGCTTGCACCCTCCCATCGTTTGGACCGAGAAACAGCAGGCTTAGTGTTACTCTGCAAAGACCCTGCTTATCGGGGCGCTTACCAATCTATGTTTCAACAAAGGGACGTGCGTAAAACCTACTTAGCTGTAGCCCCAATACACCCTTCGCTAAGTTACCCCCATGTGCATCGTTCAAATATTGTGTCAGGCGATCACTTTTTTACCATGTGTGAAGCGGAAGGTGAGCCAAATAGTGAGACAGAGATCAGCCTAATTTGCCAACAAGAGGAAGCAGGGTTATATCAGCTTAAACCTCATACCGGACGACAACACCAATTGCGAGTTCATCTTAGTGGCTTAGGCATCGCCATTGAGAATGATCCTTGGTATCCCTGTGTGCAGCCAGCCCGAGTACATGATGATTTTAGTAACCCCTTACAGCTATTGGCCTATACACTGGAGTTTATTGACCCTGTTTCAGGTGAGGCTAGATTCTTTCAAAGTCAGCGCCAACTACGTATCACCTTGCCATCAGAAAGCAGAGGCCAAGAAAACTCAACGCCTTAGCACACCATAAGGAATGACCATGTATAAATTCACTTTTTTTGTGCCAGAGTCACATCTTGAAGCCGTAAAACAGGCCGTCTTTGCCACAGGTGCAGGTAAAATAGGCCATTATGATCGCTGCTGTTTTCAACTGAAAGGCGAAGGGCAGTTTAGAGCACTCGAAGGTAGCCATCCTTTTTTAGGTGAACGCGGTCAGCTAGAAACAGTTGTTGAGTATCGAGTTGAACTGGTTTGCGATGAGCAGCATATTCGCTCAGCGGTGGCGGCCATGAAGCTGGCGCATCCTTATGAAGAACCCGCCTATGATGTGATTCGAATGGAGTGTTTCTAACGCGCTAATATGAGCTGGCATGGGACTGATGCCTTGCTCGTTTGGCTTGATACATCAACGCATCAGCTTGCTTGATCAGGGCTTCAAGTGTGCTGCTGGCATCGGTTGAACAGGCGATACCGATGCTAGCGCCGATATGGGTTTCGCCCTCTGTGGTGACAATAGGATAAGCCAGAGCCTTGCGGATCTGTTCGGCCGTTGCCGTAGCGCGCTCGTCAGCGCTTTGATCTAACACAACAACAAACTCATCTCCCCCAAGACGACCTACAACATCAATCCCGAGACTTGTTTGAGCCAAAATCCGTTCGGCAACGGTAACCAAGACCTGATCACCGACAGCATGACCCATTTGATCGTTAATCGGCTTGAAGTGGTCTAGGTCAATCAGCAGTACAGCGACCTTATGAGGGGGGCGATTGAGTCGCTTTTTGCTGTGGTGGAACAAGCCTGCGCGGTTATATAAGCCAGTGAGTGGATCGGTTTCCGCTCTTTTTTGTGCCGCCTTTTTCTCGCTTTTTAACAGCTTAATACGCTGCGCCAAAGCCAAAGAAAACAGTAACACCTCAATGGTAACACCCAGTTGAAAACCATGTTCTGTCAGCAAATTGTTGGGGACTAACCCTGAAGCTCTGGAGACGGTTAAGGCCGCGCCAATAAGCGGGAATAGTTGGGCCGCCATAAACAGTTTGGCGGGCAGAAACTGGGTCAGTGCGACTTTGATACTGACCCAACTGAACAGAATCATCGTATACAAACCCACCACAAACGACATGATATTGCCTAAGCGATATTCTCCCACCACGACAGAGAGCAACATTAGGGCTGCAAACAGATTAACCAGCCTCAGCCCAATATCCAATCGAGGCGTGCGTTGCGCCGTGTTTAAGAACATGCGCCCCCATGCAGTCAATGCAACAAAATAAGCGGCAGGCACTAATACATGCTGGTAGTTGGCAAGCCAAATACTATTTGGCCAGAAATATTGAAAGGCATAACCATTAAGCTCGGTAATGGTCAGAATAGCGGTGGCAGCGGCCATTAAGTAGTAGCCGTATAAGCGATCTCTTAACACCCACCAAAGAATGGCGTTATAGATGAACATAGCCAGCATGATGCCGAAGCTTAGCCCTAACAGTAGGTTTTCCATTAAGTGCCAACGCTGAAACTGCTTCACTGACCAAATCCGAATCGGTGCGACCAAGCTGTCTTGGGTACGGATTTGTAAATAAATCCGTTGTAACTGGTTGTTGTTGAGCTGGAAAGGAAAAATAAAGTTTCGGTATTCAATGGGGCGCTGGGCAAAGGGTTGTAGATCCCCTAAGGTTTGCTGCTGCCAATGACCCTCTGCGGTTTGTGTATAGAGATGCACCTCATCAAGAGAGGCAAACACCACTTCCAACCACCACTCTTGAGGTAATGTGCTCTGCTGTTGTAGATCTAATGCCAGCCAAAGCGTGGCATCGGTGAATCCTAATCGTGCTTCACCTTCTAAGGGTTGAAAGGTTGAGCCTGTAATTTCTTGGATGCCCAGCTGCCCATTCTGATCTAATAAATAGCTCAAATACCCTGTAGCAGATTGGCCATTCTTTTCTGGATTTAGTAGCAAGGGTGCAGCATGGAGATGAAGCGTATAGACAAACAACAGTAAGCCAAGGGTGAAGGCAACAGTCCAATGTTGTAGTCGATAGCCCATAGCAGAACGTTTCCCTATTCAGATCACTCAATTTCAAATATTTTACATGAAATAAGAGAATAAAAGATGTTTTTCCCTAGGAGGCTATTGGGTCGCAATTTGCCAGCATAGGCTCTTGTTCTGCTCAACAAAATGAACAACATCAGGGTCAATTTTACCCTCTTGGACAAGCCCCAAAAGTATAGTCACAATTTTATCAGCAGGCATTGAGGCACGGTAAGGGCGGTTCTGTGCCAAAGCCTGAAAAATATCGGCCACGGTCAGAATTCTAGACTCAATGGGCAGATCAGCCGCTCTCAAATGATAAGGGTAACCTGAACCATCTAAATACTCATGGTGCTGGCAAGCCCATTGTGCGATCTCTTGAAAGGGCACAACTTGCTCTAGAATATCCCGCGCTTCAAAACCATGTCGATGCATGGCCATCACCTCTTTAGCATCGAGAGGACCTTGCTTGTCTAAAATTCGATCGGGAATATGTAGCTTACCAATATCATGTAAATAGCCTGCGATTTTCAGTTGTTGGCACCGCTTAGAGTTAAGATCAAAATGTTGGCCAATGTAAGCAGCTAAAGCTCCCACGTGTAAGCTATGATCTGCGGTATAAGGGCTTTTGGCATCTACGGCAGCAGCTAAAATGAGCGCTACGGCTTCAAGAGCCGAAATATCCAACACGATCTGTTTGGGAATGTCTATCGCATGCAAATAGCGAGTAAGGTGATTGGGTTCAAGGTTAAACCAGAAGGCATCAATCATAGAGGCTTGCACAAACACATCAATCATAACTGGATTGAAGAAGCCGTCCATTTCTAACAGACTTGCATGAATAGACTCTCGTGCATGAACGGGTTCATCATGAGGATTGTCGGCAAGATATTGAAATAACAACGCGTCCACGCGGTCAATCATAAAGATCAAACTGGCGACCTGTTTGCTGCTATCACTGATAGGCAGTTTTTTCAGCTCGTCCCAATGGGTGTGGTGATACTGTATAACCTCGATATACTGGGTATAAAAGGACAGGTTATTTAGACGCTTGACCCCCTCAATGCAGTGCAGATTCGCACGCTCCCAATCCAACAATGTGACCAACAGCTCATGATCTTGTGTCGAAGACACACCAATATCATGGATCAGGCCCGCTACCAGTATATCAGTCGGCTCAAACTCTGGGATATTCAGATATTCTGAGCACTTCCAAGCCATATAGCCAACACGTTTGCCATGTTGTGTATCGTCTACACCCACCTGATCAATCACATCTGAAATCATCAGTGTTAAGTCTTTAAATGATTGATTTTCCTGCATAACATGACCCCAGTTTATAAGCTGCAAATTGATTTATCTTTTTCTGCTCAATTCTCTGTGTGCTATAAGCAAGACCGCTATACTTTTAGTGAGTACTTTGGTTTAACCCTAACGTCATAAGGAAGCACTCATAATGATGAAAGTATATTCAACACTCAATCTACGTTGGCAGATACTGATTCCCGTCACACTACTGGGGATGCTGATGTTAAGTGTAGGCTATAAAGGTTATCAAGGAATTGAATTAGTCAGCGAGCGTTCTGCTGTGATGGCTGCTCAACTAACGCCTGCCACCAGTGCAATTTTGAATGCGGATCGAGATCTTTACCAAGCGGCTACCGCGATGCGAGATTATTTAAATGCCGCCCAAATAGGTGTGGATAAGAGTGAGCCACTGAAAGACTTTAACGACAATGTGTCTCAGGCGGTTGATCGTATGATGAAAGCCCGAACACTGGTGGCGAATACAGGGGTTGAGCTACCCTCAGAGCAGAGCTTTAACCAGCAATTGGCCGCATGGAAAGCGCAGGCTCAACAAGTATTGGCGCTGATTGACAGTCAAAATACGACAGATGCGCTGAAGCTGATAAACGGTGAGGAGGGTAAGGCTTTTGGAGCCTTACGCGATCAGTATGACGCGTTAGGGGAGAAAATTGATGCGTTCTCTGCACAGCTTGCGGTATCTATTACAGAGACCAAGGCACAGGCCAATACGGCCTTAGTAACCTTGCTGTTATTATCGCTACTTTGCTCCGTCCTGACCTCGATTTATGTGCCAAGGTTGGTGGTTCGCCCTGTTAAGCATCTGGAAAAGGTGGTGTCTGATCTGGCTGATGGCGGTGGTGATCTAACACAACGCATTCCTATTCAGGGGGATAATGAGGTGGCGCGTCTCTCTAAACAGATTAATCGGTTTATTGTCTTTTTACAGTCGATGATTGCAGAGGCGCAGCAACAGGCCCAAAACATGCAATCGGTTTCGAACAGCTTGCGCAAAAACACTGAACAAACCAATCAAAGTGCGCAGCGCCAACAACACTCTGTTGCACAGGTGTTTAATGCGGTGTCTGAGTTACAAAGTGCAATACATGAGGTCGCCAATAGCGCTCAACACTCTTCAACACAGTCGGGTGATGTGCATGTCGAAGTTGCCGCATCAAACGATGCCATTAACCAGTCCTCTTCTCAAATCAACAAACTGTCTTCTGAAATGCAGAATGTTGTGACGTTAATCAGCGCACTGGAGCAAGAGAGCCAAAACATTGCCTCTGTACTGGATGTGATTGGTGGCATTGCTGAGCAAACTAACCTGTTGGCACTCAATGCGGCGATTGAAGCGGCTCGAGCGGGTGAGGCTGGACGTGGGTTTGCCGTAGTGGCCGATGAGGTCAGAACCTTGGCGTCTAAAACACAACAATCAACGCAAGACATTCAAGCCATGATTGATCGCTTACAGGACGGCGTGAGTAATGCAGTGAGTGCGATGCAATCGGCCAATACACAAGTGGCCAAAACGGTAAGCAGTGCAGATACCGCATCAGGTGCCCTGCACCGTATTGTGAGTGGCATTGATAACATCAATGCGATGTCGAGTCAGATTGCTTTGGCTACTGAACAGCAAACCTCTGTCATCCAAGAGATGGGGTATCGGATCGATGAAATCAATCAACATGCAGCAGAGTTAAGTGGTTTGGCAGATCATGCCAGTCATGATGGCCATCAACTGGGCGATCTGGTCAAAGTGTTGTCAGGGCATATGCAACGTTTTAGAGTTTAAGTGAAACCTAAATATCAAGGCCTAGATTTTCTCGAAGCAGATCAAAAAGGCATAGCGTTCTTTCGATTGAACGCTATGCCTTATGTTTGTCCACCCTTAGCTTTAACCGTTACTGATAACGCCTTTGATCAGGTTAAGCCTAATTGCTGCATACGTTCTTCCGTCATTTGGTCGATCCAGTGCATCACTTCTTCACTGGCAGACTCCGCGGATTGCATTGCAGCTACAATAGCATCACGGACTGTGACATCTTTTTGCCAATCTTGATCAACCAACGCAAGTGCTTGGTGTACTGAACTATGCACTCGCTTATGTGGTACTTCTAAAGCTTTATAGGCTTGAGATTGTGCAAACTGGCCTTGGTTGAGGTTTTCGTAATACCACCGCCCCAAACGGCACTGGGTGTGGTTCACTTGTACCGCCTGATATTCTGCGCCTTTATCCTGCTCCCCTAGCGCAACATAGCCATTCTGTTTGTAGACCACATGATCCAACTTGACGAGGGAGTGGTAGATCACTGTGCAGATCCCTTCTACTTCTCGGGCTGATGTTTCAGAGGAGTGTGCCAGTTGGTTAAAGCGGGCTTCGAACTGCTCCACCATCTGTTTCATCTCTTGAGTCACTGTTTGTGACTGTTCTGAAACACTGCTGACTTCATCAACACGGCGGCTGAAACCTTGCAATATTTTATCCACAGACTCAGCTGCTGATTTTGTCCGCTGTGACAGCGCTTTAACCTCATCGGCGACCACTGCGAAGCCTCTGCCATTTTCACCTGCGCGTGCCGCTTCAATGGAGGCGTTTAGTGCCAATAGGTTGGTTTGATCAGCGATTTCTTTAATAGTCATAAGGGAAGCGGCAACCTGAGTACTGTCCTGACTAAGTACCTGCACCACCTCTGTCACTTGTTGCACGGTGTGAGTAATTTCATTAATGGCTGCTTGGATAGCACCAACAGAGTTAAGCGACTGTTGTGCTTCTTGTGCATTAAAACTTGACTGTTCACCCACAGACCGAGAGCTTTCATTAATATTAATCAAGTCTTGCTGGGTTTGTTTAAGGTTCTTAATCAGGTTGCTGGTGTTCATTTTATGCAGATTTGAAGCCAAACTATTGGCGTTCAATAGCGCTTGATTATCATGCATGGCTGAAATAGACAGTGTAATCGAGCGCAGAGAGTCGCCCATACGCCCCGGCAAGCCCGCACTCAAAGGGGGACGATTAAAGTTACCTTGAGAGACCTGTCTAAAGGCAGTATCGACCTCTTTGAAGTAGCTCTCTACTTGATCAAGCAAGTCATTCAGCGCCCACGCGACAATACCCAACTCCCCTAACCCTTTAGTACTGTTAACGCGGTGATGTAGCTCGCCTTTTACACTTAGAGTTAAGGTGTTGTTGAGACGTTTTAATATTTCCAGCATCCGGCGAGTTTGGATAATTTGTAATGCAAGTATGGTTGAAACAACCGCTCCACCTGCAACATGCCAATAATCTATGCCATATTGCCAGCTAGAGTAGATAAAGGTTGCGGTTATCACCAGATAGCAAAAAATTGACCCCCAAATAAGCTGGGTATGTAAAAAAGGAATACCTCGGCTGGTATTGTTGTGGCTATTCACCATATTTCACCCCTTACTTAGGCAGTTTACCCTGTTGATACAGTGCGATCATGGCATGACAGTAGTCTATGCCGATCTCTTGTAACCAAGACTCTAGTTTGGCCACAGACTGATCAATGGCACCTGCGCCTTGGCCTGCGGCTTCAATATCCAACATGCTGCGGTATAAAGGTTCGATAAACTGCTTTATCGTCTCTAGATTGGGCTTTCTACGAACTGAGTAATAACCTTTCAACTCACCTTGTAAGTCAAGATCTGGGGTAACATTGGCAAAGACCCAATAATAACTGCCATCTGCACATCTATTTTTAACAAAACCAAAAAACTCATGGCCTTGCTGTAGAGCTTTCCACATCAGTCGATAAACCGCCTTCGGCATATCAGGATGGCGAATAATATTGTGAGGTTGCCCCAACAGCTGCTGTTCTGAGTAACCAGAGATGGCCATAAATTTACGATTGGCGTAGGTTATTTTTCCTTTTGGACAGGTTTTACTGACAATAAGGTCGTGCTCGCCAAGCACAACTTCATGGCTACGTGGGGTAGTTTGACGGGTCATGAGCATGATCAACCATGTGGCGACATAACAGGGTATATAGCGGGTTTAGCTAATACCGAAACTTTAACGCTAAGTAATAATGCTTACAAGATGTAACAATAAAAGTAAGGTTATGCTTTGGTGGAGATCTGGCTGAAACTTAATCTCCCAGCTTATTGTTTTATTTGTAAATTAGTTGTTATGAAAAAGCGTGCCCAAACATTTTAAGTGATAAATACGCACCTCTGGATTGGCAAAGAAACCGACCTCCCAAGGGTTTTTGTCGATAAATGCGGCTTTAATCGGCTCATAAATAGGATGCCCAAGCGGTACTTCATAAGCCTCTGCATCTATTAATACGTAGTTCCAATCAATGGCATTTTCAAAGGTGAAGCTGGCACGCTCATCGATGGCAAAACAGCAGCGATTATCTTTTTGAAGCTGCTGCACTTTGAAAGTTGAAGGGAAGGAGATGATAAAAATATCATCCTCTTCAGAGGATAAAAACGCCATTGCGGTGGTGTGAGGTTGCTCTGGCGTACGAGTGATCAGAACGCCAATTTTATTATCATGCTCAGATTGGCTAATCACAGGCATGGTGGTTAAGGGGGTGGTGGGTAAGTTTTTCAGTGGACGGGCATCAGCCGGATAGTGATAGCCTCTTTCTCTATAACCTAAAACCTCTGACATGCCATGCACTAAGCTAAACTCTCGACAGTCGATAATCAGCGTATTTTGATTTTTAACTTGCTGCACACGCCCTTTATACGAGGTACGAAACACTCTTAACTCAGCGTCATATTCTTCCACACCAGTACGATTATCTAAGTGCAGTGTAACCCAATCGGTCAAATTGAAGCTGTGCCCCGTTGGAATAGTAAACTCCAACTGATGCTGTTCAAGAAAGCGCACTAACCCAATACACAATTTAATTTGATCGCCCTGATAAGAGGCCGCTACAGCAATGGTGGGGCTGCCGATTACTTCTGATAGTGCTTCAACTTGTGTCAGCATATCTTGATCCTGTGTTGAAAGAGCGCTGTCAGCATGAATAGCCTCAGGCGCTAAAGCCAGCTGTTGTTGAATAGGATAACAAAGTTGCCAAATTCGAGTCGCTTCACGGATACCTTTTAAATGGACATCCATGGATTGAGTAAAGGGATGCGGCTGCTGGCAATTTTCTCGCACATCATCCGAAACCAATAGCCATGTCTGATAGGTCTTGCATAAGCTTTCTATGCGAGCGGCTCGGTTAACCCTTTGTCCCAATGCGGTAAAGCTGCGGTGCTCAGCACTACCAAACTCACCTAGCAAACAGTAACCATAGTCGATGCCGATACCAATTTGAAATTGATGATCAAATACCGACTGATAATATTGGTTCAACTGCTGTAAGTTTTTCAACATCTGTTCGGCAGCAAACAAGGCTTGATCACTGGGTGATAAGCGCTGTTGCTCATCTAAACCAAACAGTACCATCATGCCATCGCCTAATAACTTATCCACATGGCCACCAAACATATTCACGGCGGCGGTCATAGCGCTAAAAAAACGATTCAGAATATGGGTGACATCATAAGGTAAGTGGCACTGGCTAAACTCTGTAAAGTTGCGAATGTCGCAAAACATAATCGCGATGGGTTGGGTTTTTGCACTAGGGTTTAAACCATTTTCGAGTGCCAACTGAATATCAAAGTGATCTCTTACCAAGCGCCTGACGGTGATGGAACCTGTAGGTCTTAGCTGACAAGATAAACGCACTTCTGAGGGTAAGTTTTTGCGAGATTTGATCTCTCGCTCGGCCTCTGTTTCAGGAGAACAGTTCTCTAAACCTGCTTCCACAATAACCCGACAAGTTGAGCACAAGCCTTTGCCACCACACTCATGGACATGGGGAATCTGCTGTTTAAGCGCTTGGCAAAGCAGGGTCTCACCCTCGGTTAGAGTGAACTGCTTTTCATTAATGAAGTGAACCAAAGAACTGGAAGCGGAAGATTTTATCACCACACGACACTCACTTATCAGCAAGCCAAAACTCTAGTGTAGAGCTTCGGCTTGCTGCAAGTCATGTGTAAAATATCTGTAGAGTTGATTAGGCAAACTTTGCCATCTCTTTTTGCAGCTTTTGCGATAAACCAAAGAGCTCAATGCTAGAGCGTGAGGTTTGCTCTGCTGCTTGTAAGTTTTGCTGAATTTGCAGCATAACTTCTTTCAAATGCTGTTCAGCCAAAGAGATATTATGTAATTGCTGCTGACTTAAGCCTTCAACTTGGCTATTTCTTTGTTTTAAATCTGCAATATCCTGTTTAATAACCAAAAACACTTCACTGATTTTCGCTGATTGGTTTAACTGCTCTGTTGTAGTGCTTTGTGTGCTACGGATGTTATCAGCCGCTTCTTGTGTCTTCGTTTGCAGGTTCGATACTTTATGGTGAATCTGCTCGGTGGAGGCCTGAGTCTTAGTGGCTAAGTTACGTACCTCATCTGCTACAACCGCAAAGCCTCGTCCCTGCTCCCCCGCCCGAGCAGCTTCTATCGCTGCATTGAGTGCTAATAGGTTCGTTTGGTCAGCGATTTCACTGATGCTATTCATCACATCACTGATAGAACGACTGTCGTTACTCAGTTGTTCTATATGCTGTACCGTGTATTCAACCTCTTGAATTAACTGCTCTGTTGCCAATCTGTTATTCTGTGCCAACTGATTAATCTCAGCGGAACGATTATTCACCTGTAGCATACGCTGCTGAGCTTGTTGAATATGACTTTGTACTTGCTGTGACCCCTGTTCAGTTTCATTCAAAGAGACGTTTAATTGGTCGAGTAGCTGCTGCTGAGAGTGAGTAATAGATAGTGTGTGGTCTGCGCTAGCTTGCAAGCCTTTAGCATTACGCTCTAACTGAGCCGCCATATTTAACGCATGCTGCATACTATTTTCAATGTTACTTACAAACTGGTTAAAAGCTTGAGCCAAAGCTCCCAACTCGTCTTTAGAATCACTTTTCAAACGTACACTAAGATTACTGTCACCATTGGCAATTTCATTCATGTGCTGTACCAGCAAGTTGATACGTTTGAGTACTCTTTTTGAGAGCCAAAATAGCCCTAACGATAGGCACAAACTAAAGAGCGTCGACATAACAAGGTTGATAAAACGGTTGCGCTCTATTCGGCTATCAATTTCCATGCGACTTTGCTCTAGCGTGGTTGAAAGTCGCGATAAGGTAAGGTCAATTTGATCATTTAAATTGCCTATTGCGCCTTCTTGCTCTGATAGGCCCACCTCTTTTGAGGTGCTCACAAAATCGTAAAAGGTTTTTTCGTAAACGCCTATATCAGTAGAGATGCTCTGCTGAAGTGTATCCGTTAACGTGCTGTCACTAAGCTGTTGATTAAAGGTTTGAATAGAGGCTGCAAACTTATCTACGTACTTCTGCTGACCTCGTAACATAAAGTCTTTTTCATGACGCCGAAGCATCAACATAGCAGCGGTTAATTCGGTATGGTTGACACTATTTAAAGATTTCTCCACTCGGTGCACTGCGCTTCTAAGCTTGCCATACATACCTGTTTTTGGTGTTAAGCCCAGTGCTTCTTTCTTTTCAACCAAGGTGGCAAAGGCTTGCTGGTGAGCATCGTTGGCATGTAACGTCATTTCTAGCCAACTGCTGGGGAATTTCTGCTCGACAAATACAGTTTTTAAATCAGACAACTTTTGCGCTAACTGTTTGCCTTCTATAGTAATTTGATCCGCAAGTGCTGCATCGTTATTGTGAAAATAAAGCTGCTCTTGCTCTTTCAACTTGAGCAAATCCGCTCGACTTTCAGATAGCGCTATTTCCGTTTCGCTCAGATCTGACAGTTGATTTAGCGTGTAATTACTCAGCAATAGTATTGAGGCAAAGCCAAGAATACTGATGATGATTAAAAGAATAAAACGTTGGCGGATAGTCATTTGCTCTCTCTCCGAGATAGTGCTCGTTTAGAGCTATTATTTCAGAGAGATCAAATAATATTAGTGACGGTTTTATGACGATTCTGTGGCAAATTTACACTGTTGCAATGAGTCTTGCCTCAGATCAATTTGTTATAATTTGTCTGGCTCAGCGTAGAGTAAGCAGCTCATCAATACCGCATCTTCACGCTCTTCACCGGGTACAGTGTAGTATTTAGGGCGAATGCCATCTTCAACAAAGCCCATTTTTTTGTACAAGTGGCGAGCCGCTTGGTTGCTTTCACGGACCTCTAACAAAATGGCCATTAAATTGTCGGCTTTGGCGAGTTCGATCATCTCGGTGATCAGTCTACGGCCAATGCCTTGGCCTTGTAGGCCGGGCGAAACCGCGATGTTATGCAGGTGCCACTCATCCACTATCTTTTGCAACATGGCATAACCGCAAAGGCGTTTTTCGATATAAACCCCCAGTAGGGTATCACCTCGTTGCATCCCCAACTCAAACATCAATTTTGTCCAAGGGGTTAGGTGGGCATTGCGCTCAATTTCCATCACGGCGTCGAGTTCTAAAATACCCACTTCACGGACTTTCATCATAAGGTTTGATCTGCTTTTGGTTAAGTCAGCTTAATTTAAGTGACAGAGTTTTTAAGAGTGATGAGCTGCTGTAATAGCGCCATTTTATGCTGGCCATTATGCAGTAACTGATTCACAGATATGGGGTGGTGCAGTTGAATATTCAACAGTTGGTGATCTTGGGCTATTAGCTCAGGTAGATCACCAAACCACCAACAGGGCTGATGGCTTTGGCATTGCAAACGCGCCCCTGTCAGTAATGAGTGCAATATCATCAAAAACGCTTCATCTGATACTGACCCTGTATTACTGCGAAAAGGCCACTCAAATGGCATCGACCAACCGTTTTCGGGTAACCCCATAAATCTCAGCGCCGAGGCCAGTAACGGCATAATCTGGTGTTCTGGCCATTGTTCATCTGTGATATTGGCAATAATCAAGGGGGCTGGTTCAGGTAAGCGTACTAATCCTAAGCGTAAACGCTGAGGCACCCTTGAGCTGAGCGCCTTTTCCTCTTGTGCAAGCTCAATAAGCGACGCTGAGCCCACTGTTGTCCTATTCAACACCGCTGCAATCGGACTTGGAGCTTGTACGCTTTGATCAGTTTCTGGTGATAAGCCAACAATCGGTTTAGGCTGGGCAACGGCTTGGCTTTGAGCTTGAATCTGCGGATGATGCCCGTGATGCGTTGCTAACGATGGCTCTATCGGCAGTTCTAATTCGACATACTCAGACGGCAATGCCCCTACCAACGGCAGACGTGGCATCCAACTGGTGACACCCAGTTGTTCGAGGTAGTGTAAGCGTAGCGCTTCGTTCATCAAAGTTCCGAATAACCGCTGAGCGGGCTGTTAAACCCAAATAAAAATAGAGTACGAAAGGTCAAAAAAGGGAGTGATTATAACGATCACCACTCCCTCTGGATACGGCTTAAACCGCCGATTCTTGCGGGTGCTTACGGGCTACATTGCTACAAATCACGTTAAGCGCGTGGATATAAGCTTTGGCAGAGGCCGCCACAATATCCGTGTCTGCGCCCATACCATTCACCAAGCGCCCCTCTTTTTCTAAGCGCACGGTTACTTCACCTTGCGAGTCTGTGCCGCTGGTGATGGCGTTCACCGAGTACAGCTCTAAGGTGGTGCCGCTGTTGGCGATCTGTTCAATCGCTTTGTAAGCAGCATCTACTGGGCCACTGCCCTCTGCTTCTGCGGATTGTTCTTTGCCATCAACACTGACCACAATTTTCGCCACAGGGGTTTCGCCTGTTTTAGACTGCACCTCTAAGGTGACCAGTTTAAAGCGCTCTTCTGCTGAGGCCGCTTTGGTGTCGCTGACCAAGGCTTGTAGGTCTTCGTCATAGATTTCGTGCTTCTTGTCGGCCAATTGTTTGAACAGCACAAAAGCTTGATTCAGTTCGGCTTCTGACTCGAAGTTGATACCCAGTTCAACCAAGCGAGAGCGGAAAGCATTACGACCTGAGTGCTTGCCTAACACGATGGCATTGGCGTTCCAACCCACATCTTCTGCCTTCATGATTTCGTAGGTTTCGCGGTGTTTTAACACGCCATCTTGGTGAATGCCCGATTCATGAGCGAAGGCATTTTTACCCACAATGGCTTTGTTAGGCTGAACAGCAAAGCCCGTAATGGTTGAAACCAAACGTGAGGTCGGCACGATATGGGCCGGATCAATACGAGTGTTGACGTTGAAAATATCGGGACGGGTACGAATCGCCATCACGATCTCTTCTAGTGACGCATTACCTGCCCGCTCACCCAAGCCGTTAATCGTACACTCCACCTGACGTGCGCCCATCTGCACCGCGGCCAAAGAGTTGGCAACCGCCAAACCTAAATCGTTATGGCAGTGTACAGAGAAAATGGCTTTGTCAGCATTGGGAATACGGGTGATCAATTGATGGATCATCGAGCCATATTGCTCAGGAATCGCATAACCTACAGTGTCTGGAATGTTAATCGTTCGAGCACCCGCATCAATGGCCGCTTCGATGATACGACATAAAAAGTCGATCTCAGAGCGGCCTGCATCTTCACAGGAAAACTCAACATCTGCGATTAGATTACGGGCTTTTTTCACCGCACGTACCGCCTGCTCAATCACTTGCTCCGGCTGCATCTGCAACTTGTACTGCATGTGAATCGGTGAGGTGGCGATGAAGGTATGGATTCGGCCTGAATTGGCACCGCGTAGTGCTTCTGCTGCGCGTTCAATATCGGCATCCAACGCACGGGATAAGCTACAAATGGTGCTGTCTTTTACACTGTCGGCTACGGCTTTAACCGCTTCAAAATCACCCACGCTGGCGATGGCAAAACCCGCTTCAATCACGTCCACCTTCATTTTTTCAAGGTGTTTGGCGATACGGACTTTTTCGTCTTTGGTCATTGAGGCACCAGGGCTTTGCTCACCATCGCGCAGTGTGGTGTCAAAAATAACCAGATGGTCCTTACTCATGTTTTAGCTCCTGCTGGCTACCCAGCGAATATCATTATTATTGGCAATAGACTATGCCGTTAAGTGTTAATTTAAAGGATAACAGCGGTTACGCCCAGCCTGCTTTGCTTTATAGAGCTGCATATCAGCGTCATGTAATAACTGTTCTGGCTCATCATGTTCAGCAAGTAACTCTGCCGCACCGATACTAACGGTTAGCTGATGCTGGCTGCTGCGATCATTTTGGATGTTAAGACGCACTTTCTCGGCCACCAGTAAGGCTTGAGCCAGATGGGTTTCGGGCAGAATGATGACAAACTCTTCACCGCCAAATCGACCCAGATAATCTCCGCGTCTTAGACCTCTTCCTGCGGTTTTGGCCACCAGCTGTAACACCCGATCCCCTTCTAAGTGACCATGTTGGTCATTGAATTTCTTAAAGAAATCAATATCAAACACCAATACAGACAGTGCTTTATCATGGCGCTTTGAAAAACCAAAGTAGCGGTTTAGGCATTGCATCAAGGCGCGTTTGTTGGGCAGTTGTGTGAGTTCGTCAGTGTTGGCCAACAGCGCGAGTCGGTTGTTCAGGTCTTCCAGCTCTGTTTGTTGGCTTTCCAAGGCTTGTTCGTAATATTTGCGTTCAGAAATGTCTCGAAGCGCGGAGATACGTACCGTTTTACCTGCATATTCAGCGCTTTTACCACAGACTTCCGCATAAAAGGTTTTACCTTTCAGCGTTTTGACGCGAGCCTCGTAGGGTTCATTATGGCCACTTTGAATATATCCCTGTACTAAGTCTTGATATTCTGGTGCCACAATTTCCAAAATCGACAGGCCGATGGCCTGAGTGCGAGGGCATTGAAATAAGCGCTCAAACTCTTGATTCACATCGGTGATGATACCGGATTCACTCAATACGATGGCTTCAAAAGCCGCCTCTGCCAAAAGCTGAAAGCGCTGTTGAGATTCTTGCTCGTGCTGCTGTGACAATCGAAGCTCGGTTAAATCGCGGCCAATGCCCAGAAAACCAATCAGGCTGTTGTCTTGGTCATAAATTGCGGTCACCGAAAGATGAATGGGAATACGCTGACCTGTCTTGCTGATGTAGTGCCAGTCGTTCTCATCTGGGGTGCCTTGTTTGGCCAATATCACAAAGGTTTCAAATCCTACGGGCACCTGATAGCCCAATTGGGCTGACAAACACTGGGCGCGGGCGGCAACCTCTTCAGGGTCGTGAAATAACGCGGGCGTTTGTTGATTGAGCAGCTCCGACTCTTGGTAACCCAGTAAGCTCAGCGCAAAGCTGTTGGCATAGGTGATCACACCATCAGGCTGTGTGGCGATGATCGTTAGATTGGCACTGTCTAAGATGGCCTGATGAAACGGATCTTTCAGTCTTAATGCTGCCATACAAGCTCTCCGGCTTATTTCATCGGTGTATTGCAATGCAATATCTAAGTAATACCTTAAAAACTAATGAACTTAAGCCATCAATGCCAGAGGTTTTCTAATCTTTTTTCTGTCGTTTATTGTTTTTATACCGGCGTAGCAACGCAATATAAAACGCCGCAAGTAGCATCAAAACAAAAACTAATATTTGCCAATGGGCTGCAGCGTCATAGGTGCGTAAGCCAATCAACAGTAGAAAACCTAATAATTGGCTACCAATAGCCCATATTCTCAGTGAGTCATGCATGTAATAAGTACCTCGTACCACCCAGTAGCCATGCTAATTACTGCAAAAGCAGCGGGTTAAAGTGGTGATTTACCGTTTAGAACGCATTCCTTTGGAACTGATGATCTAAACTGCGCTCTGACAGTAGATCGTTTATAATAGCGCACTTTATTGATCGCCTTTCATCATTTCAGCTCATGGTTATTTTATGCTACGCCACTCTTTTTTGTCTTTAACCTTGGTTCTTGCTTGTACTCTGTCTCAAGTTACACAAGCTAATCTAAACGCGCCAGAAATGTCAGATGAACATTCAGAGTCAAATTCAACATTAGCCGCAGAAGCTCTAACCAACGCTGAAGATACGCCTGCGAATAACGTTGAAAGTGAAAGTGTTTTAGAACTACCTGCACCTATTGCCCGCGCCATTGAACAGGGCATGTCATTGGAAAGTCAGTTTATCGCAGAGTCTGATTTAACAGGTTGGGTTTTATCTTTAGATGGACAGTACACTTTGGTTTACACCACTCCCGATCAGCGCACCCTTATCTCAGGTGCAATAATTAACGACGCTGGTGAAAATTTATCAGAACGCTATGCTCGGCAGTACTTCCCTAAACCTGATTTCACATTGTTGGAGCAAGCCGCTTATATCTCTGTAGGTTATCAAGCGCCCGTGGCAAAGGCTGAAGTACCAGAAAAAAAACCTAGCACAACCGCAGAAACAGCTAGTGCTGATACAAACACCGCGAACAACAATATCGAAGTGCCTGTTGAGACTCCATTAACAGAGCCTGCTCAGAAAGTTGTTTATGCCTTTTTTGATCCAAATTGCCCATTCTGCCAGCTGACATGGAAAGCATTCATTCCATACGTTGCACAAGGTGTAGAAGTGCGCTGGATTCCAGTTGCCTTTTTGAATGCAAGCAGCCGTGCAAAATCTGCAGCAATTCTGCAAGCAGAGCAGCCAGAAGATGCGCTAAACGAAAGTATGCAAACCTTTGGTAGCGAACAACAAGCAGAGGCGTCTATCAAAGACCGCAGCCGTCGACAGCTACAAGACAATATGAAACTGATGCAGCGCTTTGGTATTCAGGGCACGCCGGGGATCATCTGGCTAGATGCCAATAACGAGATGCAGATTCGCAGCGGTATGCCAAAGCTGCACGAATTTGCAGAGATTACAGGGCTGCCAGAGCAGGCACAAACTGCTCCAGAGCTGGCGCGCTTTCGTTAGTTAAAACGTTTCAGACCGCAAGGGATTTTAGATGAACGCCATTAGCTTAGGCCCTTTGATGTTAGCCACCGACCGTTTGTATTTAATTGCCACGGTGGTGTTATTTTTCTTAGGGGCTGAGCTGATCAGCTACTGGGCAAAACATCTAGGAGATAAGCCTAATCTTGGAGCAGCTTTAAATGCGAGCTTTTGGGCCGCCTTAATTGGTGGGCGAGCATTTTTTGTGCTGGGTCATCTGTCCAGTTATCAAGACAACTGGCTATCGGTTTTTTATTTTTGGCAGCCAGGTTATACACCTACCGCTGCGGTCAGCTGCGCACTGTTGGCATTAGCATGGTACTTACGCCAACAGCTACGCCTATGGCTTACAACCTCGTTATGGTTGCTATGCTGTGCGGCACTGTGGTGGCTTTTACTGCTGTGGCAACCATTGCAAGGGCAGAAAACAGCACAAACGCTGCCTAATATTCAACTGCCGACACTAGATGCAGTACCTACGACGATTGATCTGGCAACATTAAAACAACCTACTTTGATTAATCTTTGGGCCAGCTGGTGTGGGCCTTGCCGACGGGAAATGCCTTCCTTGGTGAGCTTTGCTGCTAAAAACCCTCAGATCAAAGTGTTACTAGTTAACTCGGGAGAGTCTGCAATCACCGTACAACAGTTTGTGCGTGAGACGACAGAGTTTAACCTGCCTGAAAACCTGATTTTATTAGATCCAAACCAAAGCTTATTGCAGCATTTTAATGCCCCTGGTTTGCCTGTTACTTTGGCCTTCAACGAAGGCCAGCTAAAAGACAGTCATATTGGTGAGCTTAACCTAGCGCGACTGCAACAGATGGCCGCGCGCATTCAACCTTGATACCTAACGCATTAAACCCGCATAGGCGGGTTTAATAGCAGTGGTAACATCAGAGCTATTCAATCTCGATCAAACGCAGCTCTTTAGGAATTGAGAACACCACATTTTCCTCGCGACCTTCTAATTCTATTGGCATTTGTGCGCCTAAGCCTACCAAGCGCTCAATCACTTGCTCGACCAATATTGAGGGTGCAGAGGCTCCCGCAGTAATTCCGATACGCTGCACCTGATGTAACCACTCTGGCTCAATCTCGTCCGCATTATCAATCAGATAAGCCTGAGTGCCGATGCGCTGTGACAGTTCGCGCAAGCGGTTGGAGTTAGAGCTGTTAGGTGAGCCCACGACTAATACTAAGTCCGTTTCTGCGGCAAGCTGTTTAACCGCATCTTGTCGATTCTGTGTGGCGTAACAGATGTCGTCTTTTTTCGGGCCTTCAATTTCAGTGAACTTCGCACGTAGTGCATCAATCACTTTTGCGGTGTCATCCATTGACAGTGTAGTTTGAGTCACGTAAGCCAGTTTCGAGCGGTCTTTAACTTCTAACTTGGCAACGTCTGCCTCGTTTTCCACTAGGTAGATATCACCACCTGAGCTGCGATCATAGCGCCCCATAGTACCGACTACTTCAGGATGGCCTGCATGGCCTATCAGTACACACTCTTGCCCACGTTGACTGTAACGTAGCACTTCTAAATGCACTTTAGTGACCAGTGGGCAAGTGGCGTCAAATACTTTCAATCCGCGACGATCTGCCTCGTCTTGTACCGCTTTTGATACGCCATGAGCACTGAAGATTACGATAGAGTCATCGGGCACTTCGTCTAATTCGTCAACAAAGAAGGCACCACGCGCTTTTAAGTCGTTCACAACGAACTTGTTATGTACGACTTCATGGCGGACATAAATAGGCGGTGCGAACACTTCAAGGGCACGGTTGACAATTTCAATGGCACGATCAACACCCGCACAAAAACCGCGCGGGTTAGCAAGTAGTATCTGAATCGCTGCGGTAGTCATTTAAGATACACTCGCCTCACTGGTACTGTTCTGTTCAGCAGGCTCAACCGCGATAATTTGCACTTCAAAATTTAAAGTGTGGCCTGCCAGTGGATGATTAAAGTCGACACTGACTTTCTGCTCATCAAAATCAGCGATTACCCCTGGTAGCTCACCGTTAGCTTTGTCTGCAAAACTTAAGATCAAACCTTTCTCTAGTGTTAGGTCAGGCGCAAACTGGCTACGAGGCAATACTTGCACGTTGCTTGGGTTATGCTGACCAAAGGCTTTTTCTGGGGTAACGGTGAAGACTTCGTGCTGACCTGCGCTTAGGCCGAGCAAGAAAGCTTCAAAGTTTTCAGGTAGATTGCCATCGCCTATGACTAAGCTGGCAGGGGCTTTGTCAAAGGTGCTATCGACAACTGCACCATCTTCCAACTTCAGGGCAAAGTTCAGTGTGACGCGCATCCCTGAGCCGATTAAATGTTCACTCATCTGTTATACCTTTTAAATACCGTTGCCGTTTAAGGGCTATTTTGAGTCGTTTAAATCTGATTGAGAGGCAGTTTTACCCTCTGGATTACGCACCATATCCCAAGCCAGCATGATTCCGCCTAGGGTGATGGCACTGTCTGCAATATTAAACGCGGGGAAATAACTGTTTTCCCAGTGAAAGAGTAAAAAGTCGACCACATAGCCCAACACCACTCGATCATAGAGATTACCTAAAGCACCACCCAAAACTAAAGCCAGCGCACAGGCTAACCAAGTTTCATGAGGCTTAAGACGTTTCAGCCAAACCAATAACACCGTGCTGATGACAATAGCAATGATGGTAAAAAACCAGCGTTGCCAACCAGAAGCGTCTGCCAAAAAGCTAAAAGCAGCCCCTGTATTGTGTAACAGCGTAAAACTGAATACTGGCCAAACGGGCAGCACCTGTGCATAAGTAAACTCTGCACTGACCCAAGCCTTGCTGCCTAAATCCAGTATGATGACGAGAATCGACAGCCATAACCAAGAAAGCTGCCCCAATTTACCAGTGTTATTCAGAGCACCCTTTGGGGTGCTCTTGTTGTCAGTGGATAGGTCTTTAGTCACGTTTTTTTCACTACTGATGATGAAAGTTTGCAGGCTTAAGCAAAGCGGCGCTGCTCACCCTCGCCTTCACCTTCAGGCAAGTTGCTCACGCAACGACCACATAAGCCTGGGTGCTCTGCATGTTGACCCACGTCTTCACGGTGGTGCCAGCAGCGTTCACACTTCGCATGTTTAGAACCTTCTACGGCAACTTTCAGGCCACTAAGTTCCGTTGCTGCTGCCTCACCTGCTTCTGCCAATGGCTTAATGACCGCCGAAGAGGTTAACAGTACAAAACGCAGTTCATCCTCTAAACGTGCCAGCAAGGCTTGCAGCTCATCGTCAGCATAAAGCGTGATTTCAGTCGCCATAGAACCTTTGATTTGACCCGCAGAACGCGCATCTTCAAGGGCTTTGTTAACCGCTTCTTTCACATCCATCACACGATTCCAGTAGGCACGATCCATCTCGCCGCCTTCTGGCATGCTGAACAAGCCGTCATACCAAGTGGTGACAAAAACGGTTTGCTCACGCTGACCCGGAATGTTTTCGTAGATCTCTTCTGCGGTGAAAGACAGTACAGGTGCAATCCAACGCGCCAAAGCTTCAACAATGTGATACAGCGCAGTTTGGCATGAACGACGGGGCAAACTGTTCGGCTTAGTGGTGTACTGACGATCTTTGATGATATCCAGATAGAAACCACCCAAATCTTGCGCGCAGAAGTTGTGTACTTTCTGATACACACTTAAGAAGTGGTACTCGTCATAAGACTCTAGCAACTCATTTTGTAGTTGCAGTGTACGATCAACCGCCCAACAGTCTAACGACATCATCTGATCAACGGGCACCATATCGGTTTCAGGATTGAAGCCTTTTAGGTTAGCCAATAAGAAACGCGCAGTGTTACGAATACGACGATAAGAATCTGAGGTACGTTGCAAAATCTGCTTAGAAACCGCCATCTCACCTGAGTAATCGGTTGCCGCAACCCACAGACGTAAAATGTCTGCACCTAGAGTATCGGTCACTTCCTGCGGTGCAATCACGTTGCCCAATGACTTGGACATTTTGTAGCCTTTCTCATCCACCGTGAAACCATGCGTCAATACTTGTTTATATGGCGCACAGCCGTTGATGGCGATAGAGGTTTTCAAAGACGATTGGAACCAACCACGGTGCTGATCTGAACCTTCTAGGTACAAATCGGCTGGGAAGGTCAACTCTTCACGTGGACGTAATACCGCATGGTGTGTAACACCCGAGTCAAACCACACATCTAAGGTGTCGGTGACTTTGTAATACTGATCAGCTTCTGCACCTAGCAGCTCAGCCGCATCCAGATCAAACCAAGCGTCGATACCGGTTTTTTCGATTCTCAGCGCTACCTGCTCGATCAGTTCAGCAGTGTTCGGGTGTAGTTCATCAGTGTCTTTGTTGATGAATAACGTAATAGGCACACCCCAAGTGCGTTGGCGTGAAACACACCAATCTGGGCTTTGCTCAACCATCGCTTCAATACGGTTTTGTCCCCAAGCAGGGAACCACTGCACACCTTTAATGGCGGTCAGCGCATCTTGTTTTAACCCTTTGGCATCCATCGACACAAACCACTGCGGGGTTGCACGGTAGATCAACGGGGTTTTGGTGCGCCAGCAATGCGGATAGCTGTGCTGGAACGCCTTGTGGTGAACCAGTTTGCCTTCACGCTCTAGAGCTTCCATTACAGGCTTGTCAGCTTTGTAAACATGAACACCTGCAAGCTCGCCCGCTTCTGCGCTATAAGTACCATCGGCTTGTACTAAATTGATAGTGCCTAAGCCGTAAGCTTTGCCCACGACAAAGTCTTCCATACCGTGATCAGGCGCGGTGTGTACGGCACCCGTACCCGCATCTGTAGTAACATGATCACCTAAGATCACAGGCACTTGCTTGGCAAAGAAAGGGTGCTGTAGCGATAGATTTTCTAAGCTTTGGCCTTTGGTCACAGCCAATACGTTGAACTGATCAACGCCCCAACGTGCCATAATGCCTTCGACCATTTCCGCCGCTAGAACATAACGCTGATCGCGCACTTGTACTAAGGCATAGTCTAAGTCGGCATGTAGAGACACCGCTTGGTTAACTGGCAATGTCCAGCCCGTTGTGGTCCAGATCACAACAGAGACATCACCCTCACCCGCTGGATTACCAAACTGCGCCAGCACTTGGCTTTGATCAATAAAAGTGAAAGCCACGTCTAACGCGATAGAGGTTTTGTCTTGATATTCTACTTCCGCTTCAGCCAAAGCAGACTGACCCACCACACTCCAGTAAACAGGCTTGTAACCTTTTACTAAGTGGCCGTTTTCAACGATGCGGCCAAGGGCGCGCACAATGTTGGCCTCGGTTTCAAAGTTCATGGTCAGATAAGGATTATCCCAATCACCACTGATCCCTAAACGGATAAAACCCGCTTTTTGACCCGCAACCTGTTCAGCAGCATATTCGCGGCACTTCTTACGAAACTCGCTAAAAGGCACTTTGTCGCCTGCGCGCCCAATCATGGTTTCTACTTTGTGCTCAATTGGTAGACCATGACAGTCCCAACCCGGTACATAAGGTGCGTCAAAGCCTGAAAGTGTGCGCGACTTCACGATCATATCTTTCAGAATTTTGTTAACGGCATGACCAATGTGAATACTACCGTTGGCATAAGGAGGGCCATCATGTAGCACAAATTTTGGCCGACCTTCACCGGTTTTACGTAGCAAGTTGTACAAGCCAATCTCGTCCCAACGCTTTAGGCGATCAGGTTCACGAGCTGGCAAATTGCCGCGCATAGGGAAATCGGTATCTGGCAGATTGAGAGTGTCTTTATAGTCGCTCATGGCTGAATATCGCTGCTAAAATAGGGTTTTAAATGAATGCGTTACAGGTTGTCCGTTAGGTTTAGCTTATTTTGTGCCAACGGAATGCCTTGATCGGCATGGTTTGCAAAATAGGCTCGGGCGGCAAGCTGATCTCGTTGAATCTGCTCACGCAACGCTTCGACATTAGCAAAGCGCACTTCGTCCCGCAGTTTACTGCAAAAAATGACCTGCACCCGTTGACCGTACAAATCACCATTAAAATCGAATAAATTGACCTCAAGCGCGGGGCGAACCCCTGACACCGTTGGGCGATTACCAATATTGGCAACCCCTTGGCGTAGCACTTGATCTTGTGTTGCCATCAGCACCGCATAAACCCCTTGCAGAGCAGGTTGTTTGTTCTGCAATGATAGATTTGCAGTAGGTACGCCCAACTGGCGACCTAGCTTTTGGCCATGAATCACACGGCCACTGATCTGATAAGGCAACCCCAATAGGTTTTGGGCTAAAACAAAATTGGCATCCGCCAGCACTTGTCGAATACGAGTACTGCTGACTCGCTCAGCGGCCACTTCAAAAGTATGCGTATTGGCCACTTCAAAGCCTTGAGCTGCACCCGCCTGCTTTAACAAGGCAAAGTTGCCGGAACGATCACAGCCAAAGCGGAAATCATCTCCCACCACCAAATAACGCACCCCTAAACCTGCCAGCAAAACCTGCTCAATAAAAGCTTGCGCCGATAAACTGGCAAGGCGGCGGTTAAAGGACAAACATAAAACGCGATCAACCCCTTGGGCTTTTAAACGCTCTACTTTGTCACGAAAGCGGGTGATACGCGCAGGGGCTTGACTGCCTGCAAAAAACTCTCTGGGCTGAGGCTCAAAAATCACCACCACAGAAGGCAGATTAAGTTCTTCAGCTTTGGCTTTCACCTGCTGCAAAACCGCCTGATGCCCCAGATGCACCCCATCAAAATTACCAATGGTGACAACACAACCTTGGTGTTTTTTGCGTAAGTTGTGCAGACCTCGAATCAGTTCCATTTTGCTCCAGTTTCTAACGCCAGTCGGTTTTAAATCAAAAGAGACCGATTATAACGAAATAAACGCACACTGCACCTTTTCACTGATCTCTTACCTGAGCGATTGATTTTATCTATAGGTAGACTTATAGCATTTACTATTTTTTTAATGGCGAATATCCCGCAAGCGCAATCCTGTCAGCACTAGAGTAAGCACAAATACCGCAATGCCTGCGCCGACCAAACCTGCCATCCACATACCACGTTGCAGCCAATCAGCCCCCTGCCATGCGCTCAGTTCAGGTTGAAAAAGCAGTAGCACAGCCACTAAGCTGCTGGCGCTTAATAGCAATTGTAGCAAGTATTTTGACCAACCTTGTTGCCAGACAAACACACCGCTTTTTTTCAGCCCATACCAAAGCAGTGCCGCGTTTAAAAAGGCTGACAGCGAAGTGGCTAAGGCTAAGCCTGCATGATCTAACCAAAACACCAGCATCAGGTTAAAGATCATATTGGCCACCATCGCTTTAATGCCGATTTTAACGGGGGTTTTGGTGTCTTGGCGGGCGTAGTATCCGGGGGCTAACACCTTGATCAGCATAAAGGCGATTAAACCTACGGCATAAGCTCGCAAACTCATGGCCGCCATATCCACATCATGAGGGGTCATGGCGCCATATTGAAACAGGGTATAAAGCAGCGGTTCAGCCAGTAACGCCAAGGCTAATGCAGCAGGCACTGCGATTAATAGCACCATACGTACCGCCCAATCTAGGGTTTTGGCGAAGGCTTCTGTTGATTTTTCTGCATGGCGGGTCGATAAGCTCGGCAGAATTACGGTGGCAATGGCGATGGCAAACACACCCAGCGGTAGTTCAACCAGTCGGTCAGAATAATATAACCAAGACACACTGCCGCTGATTAAGAACGAAGCCAGCACGGTATCTAACAGTAAATTGATTTGGCTGACAGAAACCCCAAACAGTGCGGGAGCCATCAGTTTTAAAATGCGTTTTACGCCTTCATCATGCCAACTGACTTTAGGCTTAGGTAAAAAACCAATTTGGGCTAAAAAGGGCAGTTGGAAGAGTAGCTGCGCCATACCTGCAATCAATACGCCCCAAGCCAGTGCCATTACAGGCTCAGCCATATAAGGCGTTAACCAAAGTGCAGAGCCGATTAAGGACAGGTTCAACAACACAGGTGTAAAAGCGGGCACTGCAAAGCGGTCGTAGCTGTTCAGAATACTGCCTGAAAATGCGGTTAACGAGATCAGCAATAAATAAGGAAAGGTGATCTGTAATAACTCTGCGGTTAAAGCCTGTTTTTCAGGGGATTGGCTAAAGCCGGGGGCAAACACCCAGACCAAAACTGGAGCAGCCACAATCGCCAAGGCGGTGATCGCGGTCAGTGTTAGCCCTAATGTGCCTGCTACGTAGTTGATAAGATTTTGCACCGCATTTTTGTCACGCTGACTACGATATTCTGACAGTACAGGCACAAAGGCTTGGTTAAATGCGCCCTCGGCAAAGAGTCGACGTAAAAAGTTGGGAATTTTAAAGGCCACAAAAAAGGCGTCAGCGCCTGATCCTGCACCAAATAAACCTGCAATAACAATATCTCGCGCCAAACCTAATACGCGCGATAACAAGGTCATGATGCTAACCAGTAGACCTGAACGTAATAGCCCTGACTTTTTAGGCGGCTCGGTTGGTGGTGTTGCAGAGGGTTGTGCTGTTGATGACATAAGTTAAGCTCTTCATCAGGCAAAATTCAGGCACAAAAAAACCGGCCTAAGCCGGTCTTTTTGTTCAAGCCATCACTCAAATTACGCTGCCAGAGCTTTCACTCGTGCATTTAAGCGGCTCTTAGTACGAGCTGCTTTGTTCTTAGAGATGATGCCTTTATCAGCAATACGGTCGATAACTGGCTGCGCTACGTTAAATTCAGTAGTCGCTTTAGCATAATCACCCGCTTCAACTGCCGCAATTACACGCTTGATATAGGTGCGCACCATGGAGCGCAGGCTTGCATTGTGATTGCGTTGCTTTTCAGCCTGGCGTGCACGTTTTTTTGCAGATGCGATATTCGCCACAGTTAAGCTCCTTGGAGAATTCGGTTCTAAAAATTGAGACGCGCACTATGTGCTCATCTCAGTTAAATGTCAAGTATTAAGGGCTGCGAATTTTACGGCAAAGTACCGCGAATGAACAGCCCTAAACACAATTTTATCTATATAAATCTTTCTCGTCTTACACCAAAACCAGATTATCGCGGTTAATTAGCTCTGGTTCAGCCACATAACCTAATAGTTCTGTAATTCGATGACTGGGTTGTCCCAGAATTTTCAACGAGTCTTCTTGATCATAGTTGACCAAGCCTTTGGCGATCAGCTCACCCTGTTCGCTTACGCACTGCACCATGTCACCACGGCGGAAGCGGCCATTAACCTGCTTCACACCCACTGGCAGTAAGCTGGAGTTTTTCTCACGCAATACACGTACTGCGCCAGCGTCTATCACCAAGGTGCCTCTGGTTTGCAGATGGCCCGCCAGCCAACGTTTACGTGCCGCCCAAGGTGTATCCTCTGGCAAGAATAAGGTGCCGAAGGATTCGCCTTTTATGGCGCGCACTAAAACATTGGGTTGACGCCCACTGGCAACTAAGGTTGCCGCACCAGAGCGTGCTGCCAAACCTGCTGCGCGTACTTTGGTGATCATACCGCCACGACCTAAACGTCCACCATCCCCTGCCATTTCAGCGAGCTTAGGGTCGTCAGCCAAGGTTTCAGTGATCAAAGTTGCATCAGGGTTTGAGCGTGGGTCAGCGGTAAACAAGCCTTCTTGGTCGGTCAGAATGATCAGTGCATCTGCCTCCAGTAAGTTTGCAACCAAAGCCCCTAAGGTGTCGTTATCACCAAAGCGAATCTCATCTGTCACCACGGTATCGTTTTCATTGATAATCGGGATCACTTTCAGCTCTAACAGCGCTTTGATAGCACTGCGCGCATTGAGATAACGCTTACGATTCGACAAGTCATCGTGGGTGAGCAAAATTTGCGCTGCACGAATACCATGACGAATAAACTGGCTTTCGTAGGCCTGCACCAATCCCATCTGACCAACAGCGGCAGCGGCTTGTAATTGATGCAGGGCGGACGGTCGCTCGGTGAGTCCAAGTCGAGTCATGCCTTCGGCCACAGAGCCAGAAGATACTAGCACTAGCTCGATACCTTGCTGATGCAAAGCTGCCATCTGCTCAACCCATGCGGTGATGGCAGGTAGATCTAAACCTTTGCCATCATTGGTCAGTAAAGCACTGCCAATTTTTACCACGACCCGTTTTGCGCGCACTAATCTGTCACGCTGCGACATCGTCCGTCCACCTACTCAAGAATTAATTTCACACCCCAAACAAGCCTTGTGCGGGCTGCTTAAGGTGCATACTCAACTTCAACGTCGTAATCATCATCGTCAAAGTCATCATCATCCAGATCATCATCTTCAACAGCCACTTTATTGTGACGGTTATGACGACGCTCTAGATAAGCCTCAACACGCTGAATGGCTTCTGCTTCCATACGCTCGCGTATTTCTGCTTCTTGCTCGGCAAGCTCTGGAAGTTCGGCTTCCAGCGTACGCTTCTCATCCAGCCATTGCATAATCTGATTACAAACTGGCATTGTGCCTTCGCTACTGATGGCAGAAACACGGAATACCGGCCCTTGCCAATCTAGCTCAGAGATGATGCGCTCACATAGTGCATCACGCTCCTCTTCTGGTACTAGATCCAATTTGTTTAAGACTAACCAGCGTGGGCGCTCTGCCAGCGTTGGGCTGTACTGTTCTAGCTCGTTGATAATGGCTTGTGCCACTTCAACAGGATCAGAGTTATCGTAAGGCGCTACATCAACCAGATGCAGCAGTAAACGCGCACGGGTTAAGTGTTTCAAAAAGCGAAAACCTAAACCTGCACCCTCTGAAGCCCCTTCGATCAAGCCGGGAATATCGGCCATCACAAAGTGTTTAAACTGACCTACCTTCACCACGCCCAAGTTTGGTACTAAGGTGGTGAATGGGTAATCCGCAACTTTTGGTGTTGCTGCCGATACTGCACGGATAAAAGTCGATTTACCTGCGTTAGGCATACCCAGCAAACCAACATCGGCCATCACTTTCATTTCAAAGCGTAAGTTACGCTCTTCACCTTCACGACCTAGCGTGATTTTACGCGGTGCGCGGTTGGTACTGGTTTTGAAACGGGTATTGCCTAAACCATGGCGACCACCTTGAGCGACCAGCAACTGCTGACCCACTTCGGTTACATCACCTAAAATCTCAAGCGTGTCTTCATCGTATACGGTGGTGCCCACAGGGACGTTCACATATAGATGCTCACCTGCTTTGCCGGAACATTGACGACCTTGTCCGCCTTGACCGCTTTGTGCGCGATAACGACGTTGATAACGAAAGTCGATCAGTGTATTCAGTGAGTCGTCGCCGACCAAATAGACATTGCCGCCGTCGCCGCCGTCGCCGCCATCAGGGCCACCCTTTGCCACGAACTTTTCCCGACGAAAACTCAGGCAACCGTTACCCCCTTTACCAGCGGCAACGTGGACACTTGCTTCATCTACAAACTGCATGATTCTGTGCTCTTCAATCTGGTTCTTTATTCCAGCTTCTCAATCTGGCCCCGATACCGTCTTACGCCTAAACTTCAAGCGTAGACAGGCGTTCCCGATTTTTCATTAGCCTTTGAAAAGCCCTGACAATGACAGGTGTTCGATGCCCCAGATCGGATGGCACCGATGGAAAAAGTCACGTCAGCAGGATGATTTCTCACTCAAACTGCTGATACGAAAAAAGCCCCGCACACGGCGAGGCTTTTTCAAACCGATCGAAATCGGTTTTATGCAGCAGGAACGATTGTAACCGTTTTACGGTTTTTCGCGCCACGCACTTCAAACTTTACTACACCGTCTGCAGTTGCAAACAGAGTGTGGTCTTTACCCATACCAACGTTCACACCTGCGTGGAACTTGGTACCGCGCTGGCGAACAATGATGTTGCCTGCTTTTACTACTTGGCCGCCAAAACGTTTGACACCTAGGCGTTTCGATTCCGAATCGCGACCGTTACGGGTACTACCACCAGCTTTTTTGTGAGCCATGTGTACATCCTCGTTAAGTTAATCTTGCCGACTACGTCGAATCCGTAGAGAGGTGAATTAACCAGCGATGCTGGTGATTTTCACTTCTGTAAACCACTGACGGTGGCCTTGACGCTTCATGTGGTGCTTACGACGACGGAACTTGATAATAGTTACTTTATCGCCACGACCATGACTAACTACTTCAGCCGTCACTTTTGCACCAGCAACCAATGGCGCGCCAACTTTAACGTCATCGCCATCTGCTACTAGAAGAACTTCGTCGAAATCAAAAGAAGAACCAGTTTCTAATTCCAGTTTCTCTAGCTTGATTACTTCGCCTTGGTTAACACGGTATTGCTTACCGCCACTTTTAATAACTGCGTACATTCTTGTCTCCAAAATACAGCAGTGTTTAGCAGGAAGGATGCTTCTTACTTACCTGATTCGAATGGAAGCGCTCTGGCAACCATCTGACAGGGAGCAAAGGGTATCGCTAAACAGGCCGCGGATTTTATATTAAGCCGTTGCCAACAGCAACAGCAAAAGACCCATTTAGACCGCTATTTTAAGGATCATTTTGCTTGGCTTGGAAGTTAGCCTGCGTTGCAAATCAAAAAGAGGATGATAAATAAGTAGTTACTCAGACTTTAGGCATAACCTTGCCTAATTTATGACAAAGAATTGCCGCTTAGAATATTTTTCGGACCTCTCATCAGCTAGATCCCCCGCAAACTTAGGCTCTAACAGTTTTGGCACAGTTATTTCATATATTGCACTCAATTAGGGTAAAAACACTATTCAGGTGAAAATATGCTTCGAATCAGCTCTGCACAATATGATGCGTCTGTTCTTCAGACGAATAGCCATGCTCTCGCTACAACAGGCGTTCAGTCTAAAGAGGCTACCTCTGCTAGCACATCGTCCAATCAGCAGGGCGTTACTCTTTCTGGTAGAGCGCTGGGTGTGCAGAAGCTGAGTCAAGAGTTCTTTAGCAACGGTACTAAAGGCTTTCAAATCACCTCGGACTTTGTCGCTAAGCTTGAAGAATACGGCTTAATCAATAGCACTGAAGCATCAAGGTTATCGCCGCTGATCTCCCCTATGTCACGTTTTAAAGAACAGGGGAATAATAGCGCATTGGATAAAGTCACCCAGTTCATTCAGGATTTCCGTGATGAGCTGAAAAAAGACAAACCCGATAGCAAGCTGATAGATACGCTTGATCGCGCTGAAAAAATTATTGAAAACTTCGATGGCGTTCAATCAACCGCAAGCCAAACCAATATAAAATCGGTGCTTGCTGAACTTAACAGCTTTTATAATTCAGCCGATGCAGAGAGCATAGACGCTGAAGATAAGGATGCCTTGATCCAGCTGGGATTGACCCTGAGAATCGCTGATAGACTAAGCCCAACGGCCATCTCTTCAAGTAAAGTGAATAGCTATTTATCTACGATGTCTCGCTTCTACTAAGACGGACAATTTTAAAGCAGCCTGTATTTCGACAGCCTTAGATAAGTGTCGCATCAATATTAATAGGGTATCAGCATACTGTTGAGACCCTAATACCTGACCTAATCCGGCAATAAAAAGCCTTTCAAACCCGCCTCCAGCTTGACACCTACGGCAACGCCCAATAGCATTCCAGCTCTTATTTTTATGCCATCTATCAGTTAAAAGCAGTCAACATGCAGCCAAAAAGTGCGATTCATGACATTGTTGCGGACGATTTTTCCGCTCTAAACCAAAACATCCTAGAACAACTGCACTCTCGTGTGCCTTTGGTTGAAAAGATTGCGGAGTATATCGTCGACAGTGGTGGTAAGCGTTTGCGTCCGCTGTTGGTGCTGCTGGTTTGCCGCGCCTTTGATTGTCAGAAAGCGGAACGTATACCGCTTTCTGCACTGGTTGAGTTTATTCATACCGCTACTTTGCTACACGACGATGTAGTGGATGAGTCTGATATGCGGCGGGGGCGTGATACAGCTAATAACAAGTGGGGCAACGCGCCAAGCGTGTTGGTGGGTGATTTCCTTTACACCCGTGCTTTTGAGTTGATGGTCAATATTGGTGATATGAAGATTTTAAAGATCTACGCCAACGCCACCAATGTGATTGCAGAAGGTGAAGTGTTACAACTGACCAATATCCGCAACCCTAAAATCACTGAAGAGCAGTACATGACGGTGATTAAAGCCAAAACCGCCATGCTGTTTGAGGCTGCAACTCAGTCGGCAGCAATTTTGTCAGGGGCAACAGCTGAACAAGAGCAAGCACTGGCAGACTATGGCAACTACCTTGGTTTGGCGTTTCAGATGCAAGATGACTTGCTGGATTACAACGGCGATGCGGTCACTATGGGTAAAAACGTGGGCGATGATCTTGCAGAAGGTAAAGCCACTCTACCATTGATTCGTGCTATGGCTGTTGGCACAGAGGATGAGGCTAAACTGATTCGCAGCGCCATTCGTAAAGGTGGCTTGGAATATCTAAATGATGTGCTAGCGATTGTGCAGCGTACAGGGGCTTTAGAGTACACCGAACAAAAGGCCCTTGAATTTGCGAATCAAGCAAAAGCCAGCTTGGCCTGCTTGCCAGAGTCGATCTACCGTGAACGTTTGGCACATCTGGCTGATTTGGCGGTACAGCGTAAGAATTAAGTTTGTCTTTAAATAGTTTTATAAGGGGTGCAGTGATGCACCCTTTTTTATGTTTAGCATTTTGCCGCTATATGTTTTAGTCAAAAACAGCCTGTAAACCCAAAAATTGTTCAGGCTTGGTCTCTCCTAAGTCTGTACTTAAGGCATAAAGTGCAGTGCGCAGCCCCTCTTCCATCGTGGGATGATAGAACGGTAAATGCGCGATTTCATCAATGGTCATTTTATTGTGGACACAACAGGCCAGCTCGAACGCAAAGTGTTCCGCTCTTGGTACTAACATCTCTCCACCCAATAAACACCTTGTTTGCCTATCGGCATATAAACGCACTAAGCCTTTATTACAGCCCATGATTAATGCGCGGCTTTGAAAGCTAAAATCAGCGCTCCCTATCGCTGTACGCTCAAGGTCAAGCTGCTCATAACGCAGGCCAAAGTAGGCGATCTGCGGGTCGGTAAAGGTGATATGAATGGGTACTCGCCGCTGATACTGCGCGTTATGGTTATTCTGGCCGTGGCTCCGATATTGAGCTAGTGCATGGAAGGCTGCAATTCGCCCCTCGTCCGCAGACTCATGACTCAATGCGCGCTGTCCATTGGCATCACCAACAATATAAATCCCACTATTTGTGCAGTTTGGGATACAAGCCTCTAAAGTATCGGGATTAATTATGGGTAAGCCTTGAGAGTTAAATTCAATACCTATGTGATGCAGGTTAAGTGCGTCCAGTGCAGGTTTTCGTCCCATTGCGACTAAAACTTTTTCAACGGGTTCTATTCGAGTACTTGTCCCTGTTAATTGCACAACCAGTTGATCCGCCTCTTCAAACAGATCGGCTTCTTTGCCTGTATACATGGTCAGTTCGGTACTGAACATCTCCTGAGCCCAGTACTGTATCTCAGGGTCAGAAATACCGCCGATACATTCGCTGGCTTCAATACCTGTAACCTGTGAACCAAGACGAGACAACGCCAAACCCAGCTCTAGACCTATACGACCTAAGCCAACAACTACGATATTGTCTGGCAGTGTTTCCTGTTCAAACAATGTCTCGCTGGTCAATATACGATTGCCAAAACGCTGCCAACGAATGGGGACAATAGGCGTTGAGCCAGTCGCGATAATCACTTTTTCAGCATAAATCTGCTGGCTGCCAACCGATATGTTCAAGGGTTTGTTGGGCGCTGTAGTGACAAAGCTTGCCTGCCCCAGAATAAAACGATCACCGAGTTGCTGTACCGCATGTGTAGGACTGTATATAAAGCGATCTCGTAGCAACCTAACTCGTTTGAGCACCTCTTTCGGCTCTATTTGTAGTTGACGAGTACCGCTGATACCTAGCTCAGGTAAAAAGTGACGGTTATGAAAAACATTAGCGGCTTCTGTAAGCGCTTTAGAGGGCATGCAACCAGATCTAGCGCTTGTTGTACCAAGCGGCCCTTGGTCTATTACAACAAAATCATCCGTAAACTGCTTGACGATTTTTAACGCTGACAATCCCGCTATACCTGCGCCAACAATAGCAACTTTCACTGATCGAATAGGGTTCATCTTAGGTATTCCCCTCTGAGATATGCCAAAATCTAATTAAGAAAAAAACAGGGCTTTGAAATACCTGTATCAAGACTCTATGACACTGACATGAACCCTGTTATTTTATGCGCAGGATTAATGGAGGGAGGGATTTATAGTTTTTTGGCACTGCTTTTGCCGCGAAGAGTTTTAAAAAGATTAATGAGTTTATCTAAGTCTGAGTCCTCCGCTGAACGCAAACTGATCCCAGTTGCACCAACCTTTCGCTCTATGGTTGATCAACTGCCCATTCCGACTGTTCTACTGTCTAGTGCTGCACAAGTGGGTTATGCCAACCAAGCGGCTCAACGCTTGCTAACCTCAACTGATGCAATGGCATTGTTAGATCTACTCGCTTTAGAAGAGCAAAAGAGTCTGTTGGACGCCTGCGCCAATCATAAGGCATTTCAGTTAGCGCTGACATTGCATTACCCTAGCACCACTCAGCAAAGCCAAACAAGCCGCGCCGTACAGTTGCAATTGATACCTATGCCAGAGGCTGATGGGCAATTACAGGCGATCATCAAAGATATTAGCGAATATCAGCAGGCCAATCGTTTGCCCGTGCATTTTCATCAAGTGATGCAGCAAACAGAAGACTTGATCATGGTGACAGATAGTCATGGTCGAATTGTGTACATCAACCCTGCATTTTTACAGCAAACAGGTTACACCGAAGCTGAGGTACTGGGGCAAAACCCTCGGATACTCAGTTCTGGCGAGCACGACGCTCAATTTTACCGTGAGATGTGGCATACCTTGCGTTCAGGCCGTAGTTATCGCAGTACTTTTATCAACCGCCGTCGCTGCGGTGAAACCTTCCATGAAGAGAAAACTATAACCCCTATTCGAGATGAGTTTGGCCAAATCAGTCACTTTGTTTCAACTGGACGTGATATCAGTGAGTTGCTTAACAGCGAAGAGCGTTTAAATGATCTACGCCGCTATGATCCTCTAACAAGACTTCCAAATCGTCAGCGTTTGGCAGAACAGTTTGAGCAGCATGTGCTTTTACGTCGTCGCACCCCAATGGCTTTGTTTTTGTTAGATCTTGATCGCTTAAGCCGAATTAATGACAGTTTGGGGCGTGCTGCAGGTGATCAGCTATTGAAGCTGGTCAGCAACCGTTTAAAAGAGAAGCTGGGGAAACAGTTTGTAGGTCGTCTAGGCAGTGATGCTTTTTTAGTGATGGCAGAAGGCATTCAAACCCCTGACCAAGCAGCACAAATGGCGCAGCAGCTGCAAAAAATTATGATGCCCCCTTTTGCACTCACTCAAGCAGAGCTATTCATGTCTGCAAGCTTGGGGATCACATTATACCCTTTTGATGGCGACCAGTTTGATGAACTGATTAACAAAGCCGAAAGCGCCATGCACCGTTGTAAAAGCACTGATCAAGGTTTCGGTTTTTTTACTGAAGACCTTACGATTCAAACACAAAACCGCGTGCGCCTAGAAAATCAGCTTAGACAAGCCCTGCTACACAAAGAGTTTCATTTGGTGTTTCAGCCCAGAATAGATCTGACAACAGGCCAAGTGAAAGGTGTTGAGGCGTTATTACGCTGGGTGCGTAGTGATGGCAAGATGGTCTCCCCCGCAGACTTTATCCCTGTATTAGAAGAGATGGGCTTAATCACTTCTGTTGGCGAGTGGGTATTGTTGCGTGCTTGTCATTACGCAAGCCAGTGGGTTAAACAGGGGTATAATTTAGAGATCTCCGTGAACCTATCTGCTCGACAGTTGAAGCAGCCTAAACTGGTTGAAATGATTGAACGTTGCTTAACACTGACAGGCTTACCCGCAGAACACTTAGAGCTAGAACTGACCGAAACCAGTATGTTGGAAGAGGTCGAATACTCTATTGAGCAGTTACAAAAAGTGCGTGCTTTAGGGATTAAAATTGCCATTGATGACTTTGGCACAGGCTACTCTTCGTTAGCCTATCTAAAGCGGCTTCCAGTCAACACACTCAAAATTGATCGTGCTTTTGTCAAAGAGCTAGAGCAAGACAGTAACGATATCAATATTGTGCGGGCAATCACCCAGTTGGCGCATAGCCTTCAACTCAGCGTTACCGCCGAAGGCATTGAAACCCCTCGCCAACTCGCACTATTAAAGTCTCTAGGCTGCAACGAAGGACAGGGGTTTTTACTGGCAAAACCTATGACAGAGGTTGATCTTTTACATCATATCAAACACTTCGATATGGCTTTGTTGATGCCTGTTGATAGCCCTGACTAGTCTGGCATTGCTTGTTGCAGCCTTTGCTCTACGTCTTGTCCCCACAGAGGACGATCTAATAAAAAGCCCTGTGCAAGCTGGCAGCCTTGCTGTTTTAGAAATGCCAGCTGCTCGGGGGTTTCAATACCCTCCGCTACTGTCAGTAAGTTTAAACTGCGCGCAAGGCTGATAATCGCCGAGGTAATGGCGACATCTTCGGCATCATCTGGTAAATCACGTACAAAAGCACGGTCAATTTTGAGCTTATCTAGAGGGAAGCGCTTCAAATAAGCCAAAGATGAATAGCCTGTGCCAAAGTCATCAAGGGAGATCCAAGCCCCAAGCGCCTTGAGTTCATCCAAGGTTTCAATCGCCCAATTAGCATCACTCATCAATGTGCTTTCAGTCATCTCCAATACAAGGTTTTGCGGAGGAAACTCAGTCTCTGTCAGCACTCTGCTGACCATTGAGACCAAGCCTTCTCTAAATTGAAGCGCTGAGACATTGACTGCAATTTCAATTGTGGGATAACCCTGCTTTAACCAGTGCTGCCCTTGACAACATGCTTCCCGTAGCACCCACTCTCCCAGCGCAATAATCAAACCTGACTCTTCAGCTAGAGGGATAAACTGATCTGGGCCTATCAAACCTTTTTCAGGATGCTGCCAACGGACTAAAGCTTCAACGCCTCTTAGACGCCCTGTTTCAATGCAATATTGTGGTTGATATGCCAGTTTAAGCTCATCACGCAGAATCCCTTGGCGTAGGGCATTTTCCATAGAAAGTCTTTCTGAGACAGCAACATTCATCTCATGGGTGAAGAACTGATATTGATCACGACCTTGGTTCTTAGCGTGATAAAGCGCGGCATCGGCATTGCGATACAAGGTCTCAAAATTTTCGCCATCTTGTGGATAAAACGCGATACCGATACTTGGGGTTACAGTGAGCAGATGGCTTTGTAGCTCAATACTCATGGCAATATCGGTCAAGATGCGACTGGCAATAGCAGCCGCTTGCTCAGGCTGAGTGATCTCAGGGCACAGAATCACAAACTCATCGCCACCCACACGACTGACAGTATCATTACCGCGTACGGCTGTGGTCAAACGCTTGGCAACTTCACAGAGCAGTTGGTCACCAATATCATGGCCTAAAGAATCATTAACATTTTTAAAGCGATCCAAATCAACAAAAAGTAACGCCAACTGCTGTCGGTTATGCTCTGCCACATGCAGCATTTGTGTTGTGCGCTCTGCTAATAAACGGCGGTTGGGCAAGTCTGTTAAAGAGTCATATTCAGCTAAATAGCGTAGGCGCTCTTCACTTTCTTTGCGAACGCTAATATCAGACAGTGTTGCGACATAGTTTTTGACTTGGCCATCTTCTTTTTTGACCATGCTGATGGAAAGCCACTCAGGGAACAAAACGCCATCTTTACGCCGATTCCAGACCTCTCCTTGCCAATGACCTTTTTCAGAAAGTGCTTGCCACATACTGGCGTAAAATAAATCAGAATGATTACCTGATGCCATAAAAGAGGGATCACGACCAATCGCCTCTGCCTCTGTGTAACCTGTGATTTCAGTGAACGCAGGGTTGACGGCTAAGATATGATTATGGGGGTCAGAAATGACAATCCCTTCAGTTGCACTCTGGAAAACCTGTGCTGCAAGTTCTAATGCTTGAGCATTATCAGTGAGCTCTGCTTGCTGACGGTCAATATCTGCCTGATAGCGTCGGAATAGGCTTTTCAACCAACCAGAAAAGATCAGCGCTAAAATCAACGCGGAAATACTCGACAGGGACAGTACCAGCAAGAGTGTTTTTAAACTTCTAACCCACTGCTTATCTAGCATGTCACGGTGCCGATCTAGAAGAGGAGTTAAATCATCAGGGTAAAGTCCTGCAACTAAGACCCACTCCCATTCAGGCACCACTTTAACCAATGCCCTTTTGATAACAGGACCACGGCCATCAGGATAAAACCAATCATAACTGATGGCACCGCCGCCTGATTTAGCCTTTTCCAATATTAATTCAAGACTTTTCTGTTTGAGTGTTTGTTTTAGAGAGGTATCGGGGATAGAAGGCAAAATGGGATTAACCAATACTTGGCCATTAAAATCAACAATAGCAATGTAACCGTTATCACCAAAGCGAAAACGCTCTAAACGCCTTAAAGTTTCCGTCTTTAGGTCATTCTCAATTTGGTATAAGTAATCCCCTGTACCTATTATCCATTGAAAGGGTTCAAATAGCCGAACATAGGCGATCTTGTCACGCATTACCTTGTTATCATCAGGTGCATACCAGCGATAACGAGAAAAACCAGCCTGCTCAGGATTACTGACCGCCTCAATCAATCCTCTCATGATGTAATGCCCCGTATCGTCCTTATTGTTAAGCAAGGAGCGACCTTCAATATGTGGGGCAGTTGGTAATAAAATACAAAGGCCGTCAAGGTCATCAATAAAGAGATAACCTCGCCCTGCAAAAAAACGAATATCTCGCAGAGCCTCTCGAATTAGAGCCTTAATTTCAGAATTGGGGATACGCCCTTTTTGCTGATCGTAAATAGACTGCGCAATGGCAATAGCCTGATCAACATGTACCTTAGACTCTCGCTTTAATATTTCCTCGGTACGAGTACGCATATAGTGCGTATAACTGACAGAAGCATTTAACTCGGACTCAAGCAATGCCTCTTGTTGAAGGAGAATCTCTTTTTTTAAAGTCTCCAGTTGAAAGTCACGGTGCTGGCTCTGTTCGTATAAAAAATAACCACCCAACAGCAGGGTGAATAGCAAGACAAAACTGACCATACCGACCATTTGCAGTTTAGGTAAACTTTGGGCGTTAACCTTTAGCTTCATGCACACTGTACTCTACTATATGAACGGATTTGTTCAGCTTGCAGACTAAACCAAGCACTCAAACAAAACTCTCAACGCTAAGAATAACATGTAGGGGATAAGAGAAAATATATCTAGAGCCAACAATCTAGCCTATGACAACTCAGAGGCTAATATTTAAGCCAACAACCATATTAAGAGCGCGTATCTCAGGCTTTTACCCAAAGCGACCAAGATAACAAAGTGCAAAAAGGGGGTTTTTAAAAAGCCTGCAATTAAAGTCAGCGGATCTCCAATAATGGGCACCCACGCCAGTAACAGAGAAGCCTTGCCCCAGCGTTGATATTTTACCGCAGCGCTCTCTAAAGCCTGCGCCGACACTGGAAACCATTTATGGTGACGCCAGTGATAGCCAAATCGACCTAAACTCCAGTTGATGATTGAGCCTAGAACATTGCCAAAGCTTGCCATTGCCCAAAGTAGATAGAGATTAGCCTGTTCGTCTTGCAATAAAATAAGTAGCAGAGCCTCAGATGAACCGGGCAGCAACGTAGCCGATAGCAAGGCGGAAAAAAACAATGATAAGTAACTGAGCACAGCTGTTCCTAAATATAGGGCTTTGTAACAAAGTGAAGCCCTGACGCAAGAGCTGTTATGATGGCTTGATTACCCTAAAACACCAATCAAAATGATTCACAGATCACACTACATACGGCATTTGAAGTTATGATTATAAAAAAAATGCATGTCGTTACAGCTTGAAACAGCTTTTAAAGCGGAAAAAAAGCTAATATTGTTTTATACCTCACCAATAATGGTCGCCACTTAAGCTCAGTGTAGAAAAATGGATGATAAAAAAAGCTCGGTAGATCAGGGTGATACACCCCCTGCCAAAGTAAAAAATGAGTTCACTTTAGTGCCAGGGGTTTACCCAAAGCATCATAAGCTGACGCCTGCAGAGTTAGCTGAGCAGGAGGCTGAAGAGGAACGTCAGAAAATCAAAGCACAATGGGAAGCACAGCAGGCTGAAAAAAAACTAGAAGAGCGCAAAAAAGCTGAGGAAGAACGCCAAAAAGCAGAGCGCGAACTGCTCTATAAAGAGTTAGAAAATCTAGACTATGGTCTGTTGTCGCTATCAGAATACCCCTCAGACTTTGAAGTAGAAGTAGCACGGCGCGCACGTTTAGGCTGGTTTTTTGGTTTAGGCGTTGCTGTTTTTCTGTTTGCCAGCAGTTTACTCAACCTTGTGCACCCTTGGGTAGGCGGTATTTCTGGTGGTATCGCCTTTGTTTTATGGCTGAGCCACGGCACAGGTATGATGCGCTTTCTACCGGGTTTGGGGAAACACCCTGAGCTTTTGACTCAACGTCGTAGAATAAAAAACCAAGTAACTGAGTACATCGTTCAAACAGAGGGTAAGCGAGGCTATATTCACCGTATTTATCCGTTGGTTCACTTTAATGCTAGGTTACGGGCGCGTAAGTTCAGACGTATTGCTTTAATGTCAAAAGAACACACTTTGTTTAATAATATCAAGACATTACAAGATGTTGCGCTTTATCATGAGTTTGTTGAAGAGGCGCGAAAAGCTGCCCAAGAGTATTTTCTTCAACAAGCAGAAGATAAGTTAATGGAAGACCTTGAGTTAGATCCTAAAGATTTTGATTTTAGTGAAGACGCTGACACAACAGAAGAGGCTGAAGCGGCGGCTAAGCCCTCTGCGGAAGAAAGCAAACCAGCAGATGACCAAAAGCCTTTGCAAGTTAGAGCAAAAGGCCAGCTAGAACCGGACAGTTCTTCAGATCCAGTTGAATCAACAATAAAAGACCATAAAGCAGATAAGTGAATAATGATCATGAGCGTAACGCAGACCGTCGCGGTATTAGGGGCAAGCCCAAAGCCTGAACGCTTTTCTAATCAGGCGGTACGATTACTGACCGAGTATCAGCATCGAGTGATCCCCGTTAACCCTGCTTTTGAAAAGATAGAAAGCTGGCCCTGTAGTCCTAGCCTCAGTGCGATTACTGAACAAGTTGACACTTTGAGCCTATACCTAGGTGCGGAGCGGTTGGTTGAACAGCTTGATGCCATATTAAAGCTCAAGCCTAAACGGGTTTTGTTCAACCCCGGTACAGAGTCACCTGACGTACAAGCTGCGTTAACCGATGCGGGCATCCCTTGGATAAAGGGCTGTACTTTAGTGCTTTTGCGCAATCACCAGTTTTAAGAAGCTCATATGATCGACTCACTTACCATTGCACCAGAACGTTTGGCTGTTTTCAGCCCCTTTTCTCGCTTGGCGGATGATCAACGAATTCTGTTGAGCCATCAACTTGCTAGAATGAATGCTGCAGCAGGTACATTGTTGGTGAGTTTTGGCGACATACCTGATTATGAGATTTTTTTGCTGAAAGGTTCTGTGCAAATATGCAGTGAGCTAAACAAAACCAATGTAAATGCAGGTGATGCCCGTAGCAGCCTGAGTTTAGTGAATCTACGCCCAAGTCCAGTGCAAATTATTGCTCAAACCGATATTGAGTATTTTTTGGTCAATGCGGACCTTTTACAGTCACTACAATCTGAGAATATCACCAGCGATTTTAATAACCCTGAGTTGATGGCGGGTAGCAGTAGTCATCCTGTGGTGCTGAATTTTTATAAAGCATTGATGAACAACCGTCTTGAGTTACCCAGCTTACCGGAGATTTCTCAGCGCATCAGCCGGATCATCACCGATGATAGTTTGCATCTTGATCAAATCGCCACATTAATCGCCTCTGACGCTGCACTATCCGCTAAGCTGCTACGCTTGGCCAATAGCCCAATGTACCGAGGCAAGTCATCTGTTTCATCAGTTTCAGATGCGCTAAACAGAATGGGTATCAATGCCGTTCGGCATTTGGTTTTGGCCTTCGCCCTAAAAGACAAATTAAAGTCCAACAGCCCTTGGATAAAAAATCGCATGCTTGGCTGCTGGAAACAGGGCGTACAATTAGCCGCGCTTTGCTATGTTCTGGCAAAAACCTGCACAAAAATTCCACCCGAAGAAGCGATGTTAGCAGGGCTATTACATAATGTGGGTGAGCTGCCATTACTGCAATTTGCAGAACACTATCCAGAACTAGAACAAGACCCAGACTACTTAAGCCAGATTCTATCCGATGCCCGTGGTCAAGCAGGTGCAATGATTCTGCATCGCTGGAATTTATCTATTCCTTTAATTACAGCGGTTCAACATGTTGATTCATGGTTTTATGAGCCGAATGATCCAGAACCGACTATTGCCGACATTTTACTTTTGGCATGTCTACATAGCTTACATATGGCAGACCGAGCACCTTGGATTCCAGCAATTAACCAAGTGCCCGCCTATCAAAAAATAGCCCCCGGTCAACTCAGTGACTCAATGACACTGAAAATTCTAGACGACGCCAGAGAACAAATTAGTGAAATTAGGCAATTACTCAGCCGTTAACTTTACAATAAGACGGATGGGTAAGGAAAAAAGCCAACCAATCAGATACTATGCCTCTTTTATTTGGGTCTTTAGACGTTAAAGGAGCCTGAAGGTGCGGGCATTAATTCAACGTGTATCTCATGCGAAGGTTGAGGTTGACCAGCAAATAGTTGGTCAAATCAATCATGGGTTATTGGTTTTTATCGGTGTTGAAAAAGGTGATCGCACAGATGATGCTGACCGCTTGTTACACAAGATCTTAGCCTATCGCGTTTTTTCTGATGACAATCAGAAAATGAACCTGAGTGTTGCCGATGTAAACGGCGGTTTGTTATTGGTTTCTCAGTTCACTCTAGCAGCGAACACTCAAAAAGGTTTACGGCCCAGCTTCTCTTCCGCAGCGCCACCCTCCGACGGTGAGGCGCTGTATCACTATATTGTAGAACAAGCGCGGCAAAAGCATCATACCGTAGCAACAGGGCGCTTCGGTGCCGATATGAAAGTACAGTTACTGAATGACGGCCCTGTCACTTTCTTGCTTGAAACCTGATTTGATTAAGGTGTAATCATGAGCCATAACTCCTATTCGCAAAAAGTTGCTTTGATCACAGGTGGCGGCCAAGGTATTGGCCGCGCAATCTGTCACGGTCTGTTGAATCAAGGCATGACCGTCATCTGTGCTGATATCGACATGGAAGCAGCGGATGAAACAGCAGCACTTTATTCTGATATTGGCACCATACACGCCCTCTCTTTTGATGTCTCAGATGAGTCTAGTGTGCAAGAGGGGCTGCAAAACATTATTGATGAGTTTGGCCGCCTTGATGTACTGGTAAACAACGCAGGTATTTCAACGCCTTTCACTGACCCTATTGAAGACCTGTCCCTTGATGAATGGCAACGCTACTTAGATGTGAATTTGACGGGGGTATTTCTATCGAGTAAATACTCACTGCCTTATTTACGTGAGCAGAAAGGCTGCATTATCAATATAGCTTCTACCCGTGCGTTACAGTCAGAACGAGACACAGAAGCGTATGCGGCCAGCAAAGGCGGCGTATTGGCCTTAACTCATGCGATGGCGATTAGCCAAGCGCCTGATGTACGAGTGAACTGCATTAGTCCAGGTTGGATCGAAGTGGGTGATTGGCAAAAATCACGGTCTAGCATTGAACCTATGCACTCACCTGCTGATTTAGCACAACACCCTGTAGGCCGTATTGGTCAACCCCATGATGTGGCCTATATGGTCTGTTACTTAGCCACCGATGTTGCAAGCTTTATCACTGGGCAGAACTTTGTTATTGATGGCGGCATGGCTGTAAAAATGCAGTACGGTGACACTCAGTAACGACTGCCTGAAAATGGATAGGCTTGCTAAATAACAGAAATAGAAAGAGCGCACCGTGGCGCTCTTTCTATTTCTAAATATTAGGCCGTTTAATTTGGCTTGGGTACAATATAGATTAATCTAAGCCTTCCTCTAATAGCTCTAACTCCTCTTGCAGCACCATCCAATCCGTTTCGATCTGTTCCGCTTTTTGGTTCAACTCGCCCTGCTGTTTTAGCAATTTTTGTAGCGACTCTTTGTTTTTTGCGTCGTAGATGTCAGGCTCAGACAGTGCTTGTTCAATTTCAGCCAATTGACTTTGCACTTGCTCTAACTGCTGTTCAAGCTTCTCGATTTTCTTTTTTAGGGGCCGTAGCTGTTCGCGCCTTTGTGCGGCTAGGCGACGCTCCTCTTTTCGATCACGTTTGTCTTCTGGCGCGGCTGTGCTGCTGTCGGTTGTCCCACTCTCTGCTTTTTGCTCTTTCTGTAGGTTTTGTGTCCGCAGCTTCAGCCATTGATGATAGTCCTCAAGATCACCGTCAAAAGGCTCCACTTTACCATCACAGACCAACCAGAACTCATCAACGGTATTACGTAGCATGTGACGATCGTGGGAAACCAAAATCACCACACCGGGAAACGCTTGCAGCGCCATAGTCAGCGCCAAACGCATCTCAAGATCAAGGTGGTTGGTTGGCTCATCCATCATCAGCAGGTTAGGTTTCTGCCATGCAATTAACGACAGCGCCAAACGGGCTTTTTCACCACCTGAGAATCGGGTCACTTCGGTTTCAACATCATCACCACGGAAACCAAAACCGCCCAGATAGTTACGAATCTCTTGCTCAGACACTTTAGGTGACAAACGCTGAATATGCAGTAACGGTGTGGCGTTAAGGTCAAGCGCTTCTAGTTGATGCTGAGCAAAGTAACCAATCTTAAGATTTTCCCCTGCGGTATAAACGCCTGACAGCGGCGCAACGTCGCCAACCATCGCTTTGATCAGGGTTGATTTACCAGCACCATTGGGGCCTAACAAACCGATGCGCATACCGGGTAATAGGCTAAATGACACCGCATTTAGAATGGTCTTATCACTATAACCAATCTGGGCTTGATCGAACACCAGCAAAGGTGATGAGGTTTTTTCCGTACAAGGAATGGTGAACTCAAAAGGTGAGTCCACATGAGCTGGGGCGATTAACTCCATGCGCTCCAACTCTTTGACCCGACTCTGAGCCTGTTTGGCCTTTGAGGCTTTGGCTTTAAAACGGCGTACAAAGTTTTCAATTTCAGCCACTCGGGTTTGCTGTTTCTCAAACTGAGCTTGTTGCTGGGCTAAACGCTGCGCGCGCATCAACTCGAACGCGGAATAGTTACCACGATAAAGTGTAATGGTTTGTTGTTCCATATGGGCAATACTGTCTGCCACGCTGTCTAAAAAGTCACGGTCGTGGGAGATCAGCAACAAAGTACCCGGATATTGTTTAAGCCAGCCCTCTAACCACAGGGTTGCATCCAAGTCTAAGTGGTTGGTCGGCTCGTCCAATAGCAATAAATCAGAAGGCATCAACAGCGCTTGGGCTAAGTTCAGGCGAATACGCCAGCCCCCTGAAAAAGACTGCACGGGTTGCAGGGTCTGCGCCATTGAGAAGCCCAAACCCAACAACAACTGCTCTGCACGATTTTTCGCCGTGTAACCCTGTAAATCTTCCATTTTGGCATGCAGTATTGCCATACGATGGTGATCATCTGCCGCTTCCGCCTTCACCAATTCGGCTTCAACCGCGCGCATCTCTTTATCGCCATCTAAAACATAATCAACCGCAGATTTGTTTAAGGCATGAACTTCCTGCGCCATATGGGCAATACGCAGGTTACTTGGAATAAACAGATCGCCGCTGTCGGCATGTAACTCACCCAGCAGCAACTTAAATAAACTGGATTTACCTGCACCGTTCGCACCGACCACGCCAATGCGTTGGCCACGGTGAATAATCAGAGAGGTATTTTGCAAAAGGGTTTGCGTTCCCCGTTGCAGGCTCAGGCGTTCTAATGTAATCATGTGAGTTTCAAGTCAAAATAAATGAGCCCGGAGGCAGGCGAGCATGTCAGATGTAGCATTGGAATATGATAACCCATTCTGGCGCTTTTCTACGAAACTCTATCGATTAGAAACCGTAGAAATGTCCTGTATCTATTTGCAGGATCATCAAGGCGTGATGGTCAATCACCTATTATTTTCTTGTTGGCTCAGCACACAAAATGTGTGTTACAGCCAAGATTGGGCACAACAGGTTGAGCCGATTATTGGTTGGCATAATCAATTTGTAGTGCCGCTGCGGAAACAGCGTCGACACCTTAAAGCAATGGCACAGGCTGAGCCACGCTTGCAAGAGATGCGAGAGCACTTATTAGAAGCTGAGATGATTGCAGAGCAGCATGAGCAAGCTTTGCTCTATTTGATGTATGCCTTGAAAAAAGGTGTACAAAATTGTACTGATCGCACCACGGCACTGCGCAACAATATGGCCTTTGTATTGAAAGATGCCAAAATGACCAAGATTGCCACCGATGAGCTGGCTAACTTATTGGCTCTGGTGGTTGATGAGGAGATCGCTCGACAACTGGCTGCTGAGTTTTAACCTTATCAGTAATACCCCTTATCTAGACCTTAATTGACAGACGCACCTGTGAAACTATTTCTTAAACTACTGATCATTGTTGTTATTGTTGCCATGGCCGCACCGTTCTTTATCAAAGGTTCAGACGGCAAGCCTTTGATCAGTGCTGGAACCTTTTTACCTGAAGCAGCCCTGCCAGAATCAGTGAAGGCGCTTTTACAAACTGCGCCCTTAAATACTGATACGACTACGCCGCATCACAACCCAAACCGTAACACTAATGGCGAAAATGGCGAAACTAAAGTATATCGCTGGCAAGATGCCGAAGGGCAGTGGCACTACTCCGACAGAGCAGGACAGCAAAACGCTGAGCAACACACTATTCGTCAATCTAATCAGCTACCCGCTTATCAACCAAAACAGGTGGAGACTACGGAGTCTGCATTAACATTGAACAGAAATAGCGCTTCTGAGGTCAAAATGCCAAGCTCTAATCTATCGGGCACATTGTCGTTATCAGATACAGAAGCTTTAATGAAGCAAGCCCAAGAAACACAACGTATTTTGCAAGAGCGCCAAGCCCAAATTGATGCGCTGTTAAAAGCGCAAACACAATAATCAAGACTGGTATCGGTGACTCAAAGCACAGACGAGAAAGTCAACATACTGTATCCTAAGACTTTATTATCTATATCCTAAGGCTTTGCAGGGTATAAAAAAACACAGACCCATTGAGGAATATTCATGAAAAAAACGCTACTTACGCTGACCTTAGGTAGCCTACTGGCTACTCCAGTAATGGCGGAAACTAAACTCAGCTCAGAACAGGATCGTCTTAGCTATAGCTTGGGTCTGATTATGGGACAACGTCTAAAACAAGACGTGCAAGAGCTAAACGTGGATGTGATGGCACAGGCAATAAAAGACCTTTACGCAGGTAAAGCGCCACAAATGACCGAAGCGGAAGTGGGCGAAACCATGCGCGCTTTCCAGCAGAAAAAGATGCTAGAGCAACAAGAAGCCCAAGCTAAAGCAGCTGAAGACAACCTGAAAAAAGGTCAAGAATTTCTAGCTGAAAACGCGAAGAAATCAGGTGTAAAAAGCACTGACTCTGGTCTTCAATATCAAGTGCTGACCGCAGGTAAAGGCAAAAAGCCCGCAGCAACCGACGAAGTTAAAGTTCACTACGAAGGTAAGCTAATTAATGGCGAGGTATTTGATAGCTCAATTCAGCGTGGCGAGCCTGTGACTTTCCGTTTGAATCAAGTGATCCAAGGCTGGCAGGAAGGTTTACAGCTGATGTCTGTTGGCAGCAAATGGAAACTGTTTATTCCATCTGATCTAGCTTATGGCCCGGGCGGTACGGGTGGCCCTATTGGGCCAAATGAAACTCTGATTTTTGAAGTAGAGCTGTTGGATGTAAATCCAAGTGTGGCGGCAGAGTAATTGATTCACACTTAAAGCTATCTTTGATCAAAAAAGGGAGGTCTATTAAGACTTCCCTTTTGTTTGGGTGCTTGCACATTATGCACTTCGAGTATGGTGTAAAGTGCAAGGCTAAAACTGATATTTAGCACCAAGCGAGAGAATATCTACATCAAGCTTGCCCAATACCCCCGGATCAGTGCCCATGACCCGTCGCCAGTTTAGCTGTAACTGCCAATCAGGCTTCAGTTGATAACCAACACCTAAACCAGCCACTGCTACTCGCTCATTGTTAGATTTGCTAAAACTTTCACTCTCGGTGGCTAGCACCGTGCCTGCGGCATTAACACTTTGTCCATTGGCCGAGCCTGAGGCGGTTTGCTTGAGCCAAGCGAACCCCAGTTGAGCTTTTAATCGCCAATGATCATTGACCGAGTATTGGCCTATGGCACTGAGCAGAACGCCATTTTGCTCGGCTGCTTCTTTGATAGTACGGGTTCGGGTGATACCCGTGCTGCTGGTATCGGTTGTGTTCGAGGTGGCGGATACCTCACCCAAGTTTAGATAACTGGCTTCAATAGCTAGATAAGGCGTGTATTGATAACCCACACTCAATATCACGGCGGTATCCTTATTGTCTTCAGAGAGCGTTGCACTGCCACCCTGATTGATAATACCTGTGTGATAGCTTTGAAAGTGGGCGGTATCTAGGTTGCTGCGAGTTTGCCCCGCTTCCAGTGTCAGATAAGGACTGGCATGGGCATTCAGTGCGGCCAGTGTTAAACCCGCAGAGATTAGATAAGGCGTATACCGCATGGTGTTATTATCCTGAGTCACAAATAAAAGGTTTTTAGGTTAACTGCGCCTCTGAGCCAATCCTCAGAGGCGCTCCACTTTTTGAGTGGTTATCCCAGTAACATCCAGTCAAAGAACTGGTGGGCGTTGGTGCCTTCAAAGGGTGAAATTGGGTCTGGCAAGGCGGTAGGCTCTCGATAACCTAGTGCACCTGGGTCATAGATCACACCATTCGCAACGCCGTCATCATCAAATACACTGCCGTCTTGGATTTCAAAGTCCAGCTGCCATTTATTACCCACTTGCTTAATGCTACCGTTATAGGCCTCACTGGCTAGGTTCACCCAGTTACCATCACTGATTTGTTTCCAGTAACCGTTTACTTGAGCGCTGGCGTCTACCAATAAGCTGAAGTTCTGAATCAACCCCGGTGCGTCCAAGTCCGCATAGAAGCTGATTAGACCCAGCGGCATTTCCATATCACTAGGTTTATCCTCTGGTGCATCTAACTGCTTCACATCTCTCAATTTAGCGACAGGTTTAGCAGGGTTGTCGCCATTGTTATTACCGTTATTACCCGCTGCTGCTAAGGTGACAAATACCACTGGCGCATCTAGGACAGCTGTCACTTTGTCTGTATTACGGAAAGGCACAGAGGCGACTTCTGATTGCTCTCGGTCTGGTGTGCCATCGCCATTACCATCGCCCTGTACAGTGCCTGTACCTGCTATTGCAGGTACAAAATCTTCAATAGACTCTGGTGTACCATCGCCATCTTCATCAGGCAGTTGCTCCCAGTCGACCACTGGAGGAATCTCTGGCTCTGGTTCTGGCTCTGGCTCTGGCTCTGGCTCTGGCTCTGG
>NZ_FUXG01000003.1:0-28485 GCF_900167095.1 Oceanospirillum multiglobuliferum | reverse complement strand
TGGTTTTTGCAAAGGCGCGACAAGGGCTGTCGTACCAAAAATCACGCTTTCATTCGTACCTTGCTGATCGGTGTATGCAGCCTGAACACTGATCACAGCTCCAACATCAGCTTGAATCAGGGTGTAATTGTCCCCTGTTGCACCTTGTATCGCCTGCCCATCACGCAACCATTGGTAGCTCACGGTGCCTAAGCCGTCGACATCAGCCAATGTGTGGCTGGCGGTTAGGATTTCGCCTTGTTTGGCGATGCCGCTGATGCTTACGTTGCTTGTTGGGCTGTCATTAACGTTGGCAACCGTTGTGGTGGCGCTAGAGGTTTGGGTTTCCGCTGTACCTTGTAGATCGGTGTAGTTGGCTTTAACACTGATCTGCTGACCGACATCAGTTTGAGTCAAGGTGTAACTGTCACCCGTTGCACCATCGATGCCCCCTCCATCCCGCAACCATTGGTAACTGATCGTGCCTAAACCATCTGCGTCAGTTAATGTGTGGCTAGCGGTTAGGGTTTCGCCTTGTGTGGCGTTGCCGCTAATGGTCACACTGCCTGTTGGGTTGTCGTTAACAGGCGTAACGCTTAACGTTAGCGTATTGCTGTTAGTGGCGTATGCTTTTCCATCTGAGACCTGAAAGGTAAAGCTGCTGTAGTTACTACCGTTGGCGTTTGCTACAGGCGTGTACTTTAGCTGGCCTGCGTCAAGCTGAGTCTTTGTAATCTCTGCATTCAGGCTTATCGCATTGCCATCCAAGCTGAGGCTACCCAGAGCAGGCAGTGCCGTAATCTTCATTGTACTTAAGCTGTCATTAACATCACTGTCATTAAAGCCAAAGTCAGCAACCTGTAGGGTATATGTGCTGTCTTCGTTCAGCGTTAGGCTCTTATTAGTACCTGTTGGCAACGTGTTATTGTTGGCGGTAACGGTCGAGACTAGAATTGAACCTGTTGTGGTATCCGCACCACCATTAGCGATACCACCATCGTCTTGTATAGTGGTTAAAAAGACAACGCGACTGGCTTCAGTTAAGGTGGTTGCGTCATTGCGATACTTCAGGCTATGAATTAAGTTTTGTATATCCGTTACAGTGTTATTACCCGCAGAGGTATCAATGGTTACAGTTGTAGGTACACCGGTCACAACTGTTACGGTATAACCACCAGTAGTAATATTGGTGCTAGCATTACTGGTTAAATCAACATCAGTGCCATTGACCACCAAAAACTCTTTAGCAGTATCCGTTACATTACTGATGGTGAGTACCAGTTGTTTAATACTTTGACCAGACTCAACCGTGTTAATTTGTGCATTACGGAATAAATTAGTCGCCTGAGTACCAGAAAAGAAAAATGGATTCTCCCCCTGTCCAATCAAACTAGGTGCATCATTGACTGCGGTAATATCCAACGTGTAGGTGGCATCAGGTGAGCTATGCCCCCCTTCATCCGTAACCTTCCAGTTAAAGCTAGCAGCCCCCGTACCAGCCAAGTTAGTCGTGGGCGTGAATTTCAGCTTGCCAATATCTGCGATATTGATATTGACCGTACCGCTGAGATTACCTGCGGTTGTGTCATATTGAACACCCCCAACGGTGGAGGTACCCGCAGTGCCTGCTGAGTCTAGGGATAAAACACCACCAACAACGGTTGAGGTATTAATGGTGATATATTCAAGTGTTTGATTACCTGCATCCCTTACAGTTGGCAGTTCGGTTGCAGATAAACTGACCGCAGTGTCTTCATTAACACTATCGGTATAGCTTGTTGCAGTAGGCTTAGTGCCATCCACTACCGTTACGGTTGAGGCGATTCCCCCTGTTGACCAAGTGTCGTTACCACTGTTTGCGGTGCCGCCATTATCTTTGACTTCTGTGAGGGTAATGACCCGCGCACCTTCAGTGAAGGTGCCTGAGGTGTTTTCATAGGTCATCGCATTCAGAATGGCTTCAACCGTAGCCTCTGCAATGCCTGCGTGGGTTAGCGTGACCGTTGCGGTTGTACCTGTAACTGAAACAGCATAGCCAAGGCTATTACCTGTTGTTGTGCCTGATGTCGCATTGGTCAAAGTAACCGCAGTGCCGTCAATATTGATTTTTTCATCCGCACTGTCTTTTAAGCCACTAACCGTGAAGGTCACACTTTTGACCAAGTCTCCGGTATCTGGCACTGCCACATCAATTGCTGTGCTATTGAATAAGTCAGTGGCTGCACCATTGATGGCGTTACCACCCGTGCCTGTCGCACTGACTGTCGGTGCATCATTCACCGGAGTAAAATTGACGGTAATGGTGGTTGCATTTGCACTTGTACCACCCTCACCATCATTGACCGAGATAACAACCGTATCGGTGGTAACGTTGTTGGATGATCCGGTATAGGTGATGTTGGAAGCGGTTGCCAAGAAACTGTTAATTTCAGCAGCAGTACCCGTTAGCGTAATGGCATTGGTGCCGCTGTTACCAACAACGACGCCACCTGAACTTGTAGCGGTAAGCACTGCGGCAGTATCGGTTGCTGTCAGCGTTGCCACGACATCAGCCGTGGTATCCACGTCAGCAAATACAGGGGAGCCCGTGATCAGGTTGGTCGCGGTGTCTTCAATAGCGGTAATAGTTGTGGTGACACCTGTTAGCGTAGGGGCATCTTCAACCGCTGCTAGGTTGACCGTTAAGGTTGCGGATGCAGAGACATCACCGCCCGCATCGGTTACCGTATAAACCACACTGCCGCTACTGGTGGAGTTGGCAGTTGGTGTGAACTGAATCAGCGTCAGATCGGCAATATTGATTTTGCTGCCCGCTGTTAACGCACCTGCGGTCGCTAATGTAGAGCTATCCGTTGCCGTACCAGCCGTTGGTGAGCCTGTTAGCGCCAACGTACCGCCGGATACACTGCTGATGGTGATATACTCCAGCGCATCAACAGCATTAGCCTCTTGAACCAAGACAATCTCTGATGTGGTCATGGTAAACGGCGTATCTTCAGTAGCCGCTTTGGTGGCGTTTGTTGCCGACGGGGTATCGCCATTCACCACATTGATGGTCGAAGTGATAGACACCGCTAGCGTATCATCACCGCTGTTAGCCGTACCGCCTGCATCTTTAACTTCGGTTAAGGTAAATACACGGTTACCTGTGGTGACACCCCCCAGTGTATTTTGGTAGGTCATGCCGTTTAGGGCAGTCTGGAAAACCGTATTAGCCGCAGCTGCCCCCGCAGCCCCTGTAATCACAACCGTTGCGGTGCCTGCGCTATATGTGACGGCATACGCAATATTCCCACCCGTTGCATTGGTCGAGCCGACAGTGGTCATTAAATCGACTGTAGAACCGTCAATGATCAGCTTTTCATTTGAGCTGTCCGCAAGCCCGCTCACGGTAAAGGTTAGGCTGGCAATGTTCTGACCTGTCTCTACCGCACTAATAGTTGCACTAGAGAAAACAGAAACCGCTGCCCCTGCACCTGCCGCTGAACCATTGTCACCTGTAGCGGTAGCGGTAGGCTCGTCGTTCACCCCTGTAATCGTAATCGTTGGGGTTAAACTGTTGGAATTGCTACTACCATCATTCGCAATAATGCTGAGCGTGTCGTTGCCGCTCTTATTGGCACTGGTGGCATAGGTAATATTTGTGGCACCTTGACTGCCTAAATAACTATTCAGCTCAGATACGGTGCCCACCAGCGTGATGGTATAAGCATTCACTTGGGTCACATCAACATTATTGATCGTGCCTGTTGCCGTGGCTGACAGTGCCGCGCTGGTGTCTGCCACACTGAGGGTTATGGTGATATCACCTGTGGTATCGACATCCGCCAGACTAACCCCTGACAGGTTCATCGCCGTTGCAGGTGCATCTTCAAACTGAGCAAGCGTCGGCGTACCCGACAACACTGGCGCATCATTAACTGCACTGATATTGATATTGCTATCGGTAGCGTTCAGGTCAATATCACCCGATCCCGCCCCGTCATTGATTTTGATGTCTACCGTTGCGGCGGGGCTGCCATTATCATTTGCAGCGCCCGTGTACTGAATATTGGAGGCGGTATTGATATAGCTGTCTATATTGGCCGCTGTGCCCGTCAGGGTTAAGGTTCCGGTGGTTGAACCCCCAATCGCAACGCCACCGCCACTGCTGGCAGTAAATGTACCTTCAGTCGCCGTTAGGGTTAAAACAACGGTTGCATCACCATCTACATCGGCAAGCGTCATACCGCTGAGATCAAAGTTGCCTGCGGTATCTTCCGTAAAAGAGAAGCTGGTCGGAACAGCACCTGTTTGGGTTGGGGCATCGTTAACGGCGGTAATATTAAAGGTAACAGTTTTATCATCTGTACCGCCATTACCGTCGTTGGTCTGAATTCGGATAGCACCTGCATTAGTGCCGTTTAGGTTGGCTGTTGGCGTAAAGGTCAGAGAGTCCAGCGCATTGTTAACATCGGTCAGAGAACCACTGAAAGAGATAGAAGCAGAGCCATTACCGCTCAGACCAGTCAGCCCCGTGGTTGTGACAAGGTTTGCCGTACCACCAGTAATGGTCAGCGTAACGGTCTGGGTATCGCCCGCATCCGCATCGGCGATCTGAATACTATCTGCAATGGCAACAGCGGTTGCATCTTCAGAAACAGCGGGCGCTGATGGTAGGGTAATTACAGGGGCATTGTTAGAACTGGGAGCCGTAGCGTTGGCGATAGTGAAGAAATCGAACGTGTTCTGATCCGCAGTGTTATCATCAAGCGGGTCTATAACAACAACAAATTGCGTAATTCCGGTGAACGATGAAAAATTCGGCGTGCTATATGTAGTAGAACCCTCAGCAGTACTAAATGTTGCCTGCACAGTGCTGTTGTTCAGTTTCGTTCCTGTGACAGTAAAGTTAAAACCACCCGCCACGTTATACTTATTCCAATCCATTGCTGTCAGATCAAAACTACCAAGGTTTGTACCATCAGCAGCGACAGTGAACTGCACATTGTTTGCAATATTAGTGTCTTTAAAATATAGACCAGCAGGATCGTTAGTGTGGTAGTTTACTGTGCCTGAGCTTGTATCTAAAGAGAGAGTAAAGCCGGGAATAAAATTACCCGGCACAGTAGTAGGAGTAACATCTTGATTTCCATTAGATGGCAATGCCAATGTATAGTGGTAGTTCTCTATCAGATACGAATTTTCTAAGGAGCCACTTTCTATATAACCTGTGTGGTATTCTAGCTGCCAGTTGCCATCAGATGACGCCGTACCTGTGAGATCATCTGATGCGGCAACATCAGCCCCTGTCATTTGGGATAATTTGGTTACAAAGGCTTCGCCCTGTTCGCCTTCAGCCACATTACAGCCATACAATAAGATATCGGCGTCAGGGGAAAGGGATCCTTTAATGCTTTCTAGATCATTGGCATATAGATCCAGATTTTCTGAGTTAAGGGTGGAATTACCCAACTGCAGTTGTCCACTGCTACCATGAGAAAGGATATGAACAGCGTCGTAATCATTCTTTCCAGCGAGCACATCGGCAATTTGAGACAGCCCTGAAGATTGGGAGTCTATAATATAAACTAACTGCTCTTGGTCAAGAGTTTGTAGAATAGTTTCAATATCTTTTATAGATGAAGATATAAAAAATACTTCGTTTATATTGTCATTTGTTTTACCGGTATAATGTAATGCTTGCATTGATCTGTTCATATCCATCTCTTAATACAAATAAATTCCACTGATCACAAAGTAGCTGTTAATTTCTACTAGGATATACACCGTAGTACATACAAATAACATGAAAAATGCCTATATAAGGCTGAAGATTAGTGTGAGGCAGGGATCCGCCTGTATTTCCTATGAGAACAGTAGCTGGAGCCAAAGTTGTATCAGGTGAAGGTGAAAAGCTCGGATACAATATAGGGTTTCGGCTTCCATCGTTTGGGATGGCAATACATAAACCTTCAGGGTCTGTTTCTGTTCCTAGTTTACTGCTTGCACCTATGTTGCAAGTACCTGCGTGAGTATGATGTGGGATTTGACTCGTCAGCAGCGTTACAGATTCAGAGCCACCTATTTCTCCCCAATTGTAGTAAGAAAGCCCTCTCCCTTGGCCTGGGTGGATTGCAACTCGACCTCGTAGATCAGGTAATGCAAAGACCGTTCTCCCATCCCCACCAAAGGTTGTTCCTAGCAGACTGAATAGAGCTTGATTCTGGCCGATAGCCTCCAGTTGTCCATCGCAGCAAGCCCATCCACGTGGTGCATAGTTACCAGCGAACGGTATAATGCCACCGATATAAAATTCCATATTGCCTCTCCTTACATTGAATCTGCCGCCATTCTTTTGTTCAGCAGCCTGTTTACTTAGTGGCTATTTAGTAGCCCCTTTCAAATAAAATTTGCATTACTACTATTGAAACTGCATCCCGGCAGATAGTTGGTAGGCTTGAGCAAAACGATAACCATCGAAGACACCATCATGATTCGCAATAATGTCTAACTTCACAGCGCCTACTTTTAGAGCAACAATCATCCCTTGGTCTGGGGATACATGAATAATGCTGCCAGGAGAAACACCATGATTGGGTAAGGGTGATGGACTAGCCTGCAAGAGTTGAGCATACCCTTGTCCTATGACTAAGCGGGCACCGCCATATTGAGGATTGCCAGCACGAACCTGATTACATAGCTGCACTACTGACAGTTCACGCCAATTGATCAGTAAATCTTTTTCGGTGACTCTGGCTGCACTTTTTGTACAGGCGCTTATTGGTGCTTGCGGCTGCCCTTGTAGCCCATCTTGTAGTTTTAACTGGTCAATTAATGAATCAAGGATATTAGGTAGACATTCTAGTACACGGCCAAAAACATGGTTTTGCGTATCATAAGCACCTATGGTTACAGGTCTTTGTGTAATAATATCGCCAGCATCAAAGTGCTCCTCAACCTTATGAACCGTCAACTGAAGCTGAGCTTCACCGTTGCGGATTTGCCAGTAGATAGGGTCTGCACCTCGATAATCGGGCAGAGCAGATGCATGTAAATTGACCATGCCGTATTGCGGCGTTTGCACGACACTCATAGGAATTTTGTCACCACAACAAAATATGAGGCCAAGCTCACTCGCCCAAGCCTTGATTGCTGTGATTGGTACATCAATATCCATTGGCTTGCAGTACTGAACTGGAATACCTGACTGCTGCAAGTGCTGATTTAACAGTACTCGCTCCTGATCCCACTGACCAAATAACAAAACCCCTGCTAGTTGTTGTCGTTGCGCCAGCAATGCAACCAACGGAAGTGCAGCGCGACTGGAAGTTAGCAAGGTGATTTTTAGAGCGTCCATGATGCAACTCTCAAGCGATAGTGGGTAAGAAGCTGGGGGAGCCAGTCAATTTGTAATAAAACTTCAGCCGTTCGCCACTTTTAGCAAGCAGATCATCTGGTTCAGCAATTTTAGGGATAAAATCAATACATAGGGACATGTCAACCATAGGTTGACTGATACCGGAGTCATACTCTTTGATCTGCTCATTGCCAAAAGTGGTAGCAGTTACACTCAGCAACAGATTCTTTTTGCTAATATCTTGAATGCCAGTAGGAATTTGTACTTGATTGCATTCAACCAGCTCCATACAGCTCCCTAATGGAACAATGGTCAGCTTACGCAGCTTATCTAGTGTGAGTGTGAAAATCTCGCCCAACACTGTGCGTTCCTGTTGAATCTCTGTGCTCATAAGGCTTGAGTGGGTGCGTTCTTGCTCCGCCCACTGGTCGACATATTCTCGCTGCCCTATGTTAAGAGAGGCGGTTACCGAAATCTTTTCTGGCACCATAATGGCATCTGGGCTCAAGAATGATAATAAATGGCGGGCAAATGCCAAGTGACCTTCACGGGAGAAACCATGTTGCAATGCTTCAATAACCAAAATATCAATTGGATAATCTGGCTGATAGTTCATGACGTCATCACAAATCACTTCATGGATATAAGGTGAAATACCAAGGTCATTAATGAGTTGGTTTAACGCCTTAACCGCACCAGGCTGAATATCAATTAGAGAAATTTTCAGCTGGCTTTTCAGTAAGCCTTGGCTTGAATAGTGGCTAATGAGTGGTAGTAATAAAGGTGCAAATGGGCCGCACGCAGGATAAGCGATATGAATAAGTTTCATTATCTTTTTTCGTTTCTATCGCCTGATGCACACCGCGAATAAAAGCCTTAATACGATAAATGTCTTTTATGGTGTGAATCGCATGATCTACTGACATGACTAAGCCAGTGGCATTAATAAAAGACGTTGTTTTTTCTGCTTCAGTTAACTCTGCTTTTTTATAGCATTTTAATAAATGACCATACGTATCTGAAAATAGGTTTACCCATTCTGCGTGAGTCATATCATTCGACAGTATTTGTCCTACCAGCTCAGCAATAGATGCTCTAAGGGCTAATAGGCGCTCGCTATCTGATACTTGACTCAACGTGCTATTGAGTTGGTCTCGTATAGACTGATTGAAAATTTGTTCTAATTTTGGATCGATAGCAGTCATCATTTGTTTAGACGCTACAGAAGAACGCACGGCCTTTTGTTCCATCAACTCTTTCATCCTGTATCTAGGTGGGGAGGGTTCTCTAGATGTTTGATTTAGATCGGACTAAATTTGAATTGCTCTATATAGTCTATTAGGTAAGTTCTTTATGGAACTGGGGTAAACCCTAGTTTTGACTAGGAATAGGTTAGGGTTGAACTACTGGCTTCATATTGAAATATTGCACGATCCTTGGAGATTGAGCGCTGTTAGGACTACTACCATGGGGTAATGAATGGCGCCACACAATCAGGTCTCCTGCATTTGAAGCAATAGGTTTAACATCAAAGTTAGTCCAGTTTTGGTTTTGCGGATCAGCGCCTAAAAGTAGACTCTTTAACCTCTCGTCAAACTTGTGGTGACAGCTTGGCAAATAGCAGTTTTGATCACAGATCAGCTCATTTTAATAAAAGGAGAATTTCATGAGCACATTCAGCATCACGGAACAGCAAAAGCATGATTATCAAACTAAAGGCTATATTAAGTTAGAAAATGCCTTACCTGCGGAATTACTGGAAAAATGGCAAAAGAAAGCAAAACAGCTTGAAGAAAAAGCGATGCAAATGCACGGCAATAGTGAACACCTGCACGGAGCCTGTGTTATTCAAGATCCCGTTGGCCCACGACTTATGCGGTATGATGACCTGCATATTGTGGAAACAGAACTGTCTATTGAGCTATTGTCTTGCCCCGCCATGATGGCTATTGCAAGGGAGTTATGTGGTAGAGGCGCAGTGCCATTGCAGATGGATCTTCTTTATAAACAACAGCACCCCCATCCTGTAATTAAGTGGCACCAAGGTGCTCAACATCCTAGAAATTTCCCTTACTTAAATATTGGCGTCTACCTAGACGATGCACCAGAAGGCGATGGCTGTTTAAGGTACGTGGCCGGAACCCAAAACGAATTGTTAGATATCGAAAAAATCTCAACGGAGCATGGCTGGAACGTGCCGGGTGTAGTTGAGCTTCCAGCAAAAGCTGGAGATATTTTGATTCAAGATATGATGATTCTACACGGCTCCCAACCCAAACGGTCACCGGGAGTTAGGCGCACTATTTATATTGAATATCGCCCCTTTGACGGTATTTATGAAAGCGGCGCACAAAGCGAAGAATGGGCTGATTTGAGAAAACAATGGATGGTTCAGGTCATTGAGCATGCCGATCAGCAAGAGTGGCCTGAGGAGTGGAGACAAGACTACCCCACAGCCGTCAGTAACTTGGACTCATTGATGCAAGTACTACATGAAAAACGTGAGCCACCAATTCCTGCTGTATGGGGCATTAATCCGGTAGAGCTAGAAGACTATCCCGTACCTGCCGATATGAAAGATTGGTAATCTCTAAATGGAACATGAGCATTGCCTTGCCATCAATGCTCATGGTGCTTTTGCCATAGAGATGTTAAGTTCTGCGCAAGTGCTCTAGCACCATCAGCATCCAAACGGTCTAGTTGTTCGATCACTTGTAAGATATTCTCATCTGTAATGTCTGGACTACCGTATTTATATTCAACAACTGTTTTTTCATAGCCTGTGTTGATAAATAAACCTCTAAGCCAATCATTCACTATGCAGTCTATGACCAAGTGAACCCTATCTACACTGCTACCGTTTTTAACTTCATGCGGATAGTTGGCATTCATATACCAACACTCCCCTTCGGAAAAATGCACAGGTTGATCATTAATCAGAAAGGTCACATCAGCATGGGTTTGGATGGGGATATGCAAACGCACACAGCCATCTTCAAAGCAAAGATCCATATCGGTATGTCGGCGTATTTCCTCTCCTGCCTTAAGTAACATTAAGCGAGCAGACACTACGCTACACTGAAGGCCGGAGACGACTTCCTTCAAATAATCAGATTGCTCTAAGTACAGAGTGTTTTGATAACGCTCAGGATTTAACTCGGCAACGGTAATACTGTCTACTTTACCATCTACAGATCGTAGCGGTAACGCACACCAACCTCCATTATGTACCGACTGGTTAATATGACTGATCCAGTGGTTATGTAGCAGTTTTTCAAGATCCTGTTGCAGACGCTCCCTGTTAAAGGTGAGAGGTAATTTATGATAAGCGTCAGTCATGATTGTGTCCTTTCTAGATATTTTATTCGCTTTATATCTCAAATTTAGACACTTAACTATGATCTAATATTGTATTTACCATTCTTGGCACACTAATAGTTGCAGTATCAAACTGGAACTCTGGTTTTATTGGCGCTTCATAAGGCGCATCTATACCTGTCATGCCTGATATTTTACCCTCAAGAGCTTTGGCGTATAAGCCTTTCGGATCTCTGCTGATACAGGTTTCTAAAGAAGGTGCTAAGTATATTTCGGCAAACTGGTCTTTAGGAATACTATTACGAATATTGTCACGCTCTTTTTGGTAAGGTGAGATCAGCGCACATATCACTGTAATATTATTATTTATCAATAAACGAGCAACCTCACCTGCACGGCGGATATTTTCTTTTCTATCCGCTTCATTTAGACCTAAATCAGAGCACAATCCTTGCCTTAAGTTATCACCATCTAAAACTATAACTGTTTCTTCCCGTTCTAACAGTGAGAGGTATAGAGCTTGTGCTAAAGTTGTTTTACCTGATGCAGGCAACCCTGTAATCCAGAATAGACAAGGTAAGTTTAGTTTTCTATTATTTATCATAAAAAATACTAATGCTATATTAATAAATATTACATCCACAGTTTCATTATAAAACCAGTATTAGCCAACTCGCCCATCTGGCCACTTAAATTGTCTAAAGGTTAAATTAAAGCGTGGTTCTTTTTGATCGGGCATTTCAGGCACTGCATGTTCATATTGATCCTGACAGCCCTTGCCCATTATTAGCATACTGCCACTTTTCATAGCGATCTGATAAACCTTATCGTGATTGCTTTTGAGCCGAAGTACAAAGTTTCTAGTGGCCCCAAGGCTAACTGAGGCTATTATATCGGTTGGCCCAAAGGCTGGCGGATCATAATGATAACCCATTGACTGGGTACCATTTTCATAGAAAATACAAACGCAAACACTAAATTCAACACCTGCTTCCTGTTCAACTTTATATTTTAAATCAAGCAGTAGCTCTGACCACTCCATACGATTGCCATGAGACTGATGAAATAGATCATTGTTAACTAAATTTGGGTGAACAAACATCAGTTTTCTCAAACAGGGATATGAGTATGAACCATCTTCCATTTTAATGACTTCATCTTTTTTCCAATCCCACTGTTCATAGATACAATCAAACAAGGCATTTGCCTCTTCGGCAGACAAGAAATTCTCGATATAACTCAAGTTAAAATCTGTATAGCAATCCATACCTGAAAAATCCTTATCAGTGCTATCTTACTGAAAATATAGCTATAGACTATAAATATTATTAAATATTAATAACAGATAACCATACAAATATAAATAGACTTTCGATCAGATGCTAGTTGATTTTAAATAATATGAATGAAAGTTTTCACTCAAGATGGGGAAATACAATAAAAAAGGCCGAAGTTTTAAGCTTCGGCCTTCTTATCACTGGCTACAAACGAATACGCTTATTTAGCGCGTTTACGTTCGTTTTCAGTTAATAGTTTCTTACGAATACGGATGAAGTTTGGTGTCACTTCAACCAGCTCATCGTTTTCGATGAACTCAAGCGCTTGTTCAAGTGTGTGCTTAATTGGCGGAGTCAGCGTTAAGGCTTCGTCAGTACCAGAAGCACGTACGTTAGTCAGCTGCTTAGCTTTAGTTGGGTTAACAACCAAATCGTTATCACGCGAGTGAATACCGATTACCTGACCTTCGTATACTTCAGCACCATGACCCAAGAATAGACGACCACGGCTTTGAAGGTTGAACAAGCCATAAGACAATGTCTTACCTTTTACCATGGAGATCAGTACGCCGTTCTGACGCTTGGCCACTTCACCCGCTTTAACAACATCATAGCGGTCAAAGATACTGGTCAAGATGCCTGAACCTGAAGTCAGTGTCAGGAAGTGACCACGGAAACCGATCAAACCACGAGATGGAACAGAGAATTCCAGCTTAGTGCGGCCTTTTCCGTCTGGTTCCATGTTGGTCATTTCAGCTTTACGCAAGCCCATCTCTTCCATGATGGCACCTTGGTGTTGATCTTCAATGTCGATCACCACGTTTTCGTAAGGTTCCATCATGACGCCATCTACCATTTTCTGGATTACTTCAGGACGGGATACACCCATCTCAAAGCCTTCACGGCGCATGGTTTCGATCAATACCGACAGGTGTAATTCACCACGGCCTGATACGATAAATTTGTCTGGGCTTTCGCCTTGCTTAACACGTAAGGCCACGTTGTGGATCAATTCTTGATCCAAACGGTCTTTGATATTACGTGAAGTCACGTATTTACCATCCTGACCAGCAAACGGTGAATCGTTTACCATAAAGGTCATACTTACAGTTGGTTCATCAACTGAAAGCGGAGGTAGTGCTTCAACACAGCTTGGGTCGCATAAAGTATCAGAGATACTCAAGCCATCAATACCGGTAATACAAACAATGTCGCCTGCTTGAGACAAAGCAGTATCCACACGCTCAAGACCTAAATAGCCTTTTACGTTTAATACTTTACCTTTGCGCTCGTTGCCTTCGATATCTTTAACAACAACTTGTTGGTTCGGCTTCAACGAACCACGTGCGATACGGCCTACACCGATAACGCCGACGTAGCTGTCATAGTCCAGTGCAGAGATCTGCATTTGGAATGGGCCGTCACGGTCAACATCAGGTGGTGATACGCGGTCTACGATCATCTGATACAGTGGCGTCATATCTTCAGCCATGTTGTCAGGATCTAAACCTGCAATACCATTCAACGCAGAAGCGTAGATAATTGGGAAGTCTAACTGCTCGTCAGTAGCTCCCAAGTTGTCGAATAGATCAAAAACTTGATCAACAACCCAATCAGGACGTGCGCTTGGGCGGTCAACTTTGTTGATCACAACGATTGGCTTCAAACCTTGCTCGAAAGCTTTTGAGGTCACGAAGCGAGTTTGTGGCATTGGGCCATCAACTGCGTCAACCAATAGCAGAACAGAGTCCACCATAGAAAGTACGCGCTCTACTTCGCCGCCAAAGTCAGCATGGCCTGGAGTGTCCACGATATTGATGTGGTAACCGTTCCATTCAATAGCCGTATTTTTAGCCAGAATTGTAATACCGCGCTCGCGCTCTTGATCGTTAGAATCCATGATGCGCTCGGCACCCTCATCTTTACGACCCAGCGTGCCGGATTGTTGTAGCAGTTTATCAACCAGAGTAGTTTTACCGTGGTCAACGTGAGCGATAATCGCGATATTGCGTAACTTTTCAATCACAGATGGATTCCCCTTCTTGCAGAGCGCAGGATTATAGCGGGTAACGCCAGCAATTGAGAGGGGCAAAAGCAGATATTTTCAGTTAAAAAGCTGCTATTGACGGTAATTGGCTTTATATCTGGCGTCAATCCGGTAAAATTCCGTGCTTTTGTAGATCGCAATGGGTAGAACATGACTAAACAACGTAAAGCCGTTTCTCTGATATCTGGCGGATTGGATTCCATGCTGGCAACCAAAGTGATTCAGGATCAAGGTATTCACGTTGAGGGACTTAACTTCTATACCGGATTTTGTGTAGAAGGCCATACCCACGCCATTCGCAAAAAAGACAAGCAGAAAGAGAAAAAGAACAGCTCCCTTTGGGTGGCAGAGCAGTTAGGCATTAAACTGCACATTGTGGATATCTCTGAAGAGTACAAAGACATTGTGCTCAACCCAAAGCATGGCTACGGCCAAAACCTGAACCCTTGTTTGGATTGTAAAATCGACATGGTGGCTCGGGCATGGAAGTGGTGTCAGGAGAATGACTTTGACTTTGTGATCACTGGAGAGGTGATAGGTCAGCGTCCAAAATCTCAGCGCAAAGAAACCATGCCGTTAATCGCCCGTGAGTCTCAGGTGCAAGATCGCCTACTACGTCCATTGTGCGCTAAGCATCTACCAGAAACGCTGCCAGAGCGTGAAGGTTGGGTGAGCCGTGATGCGTTGTATGATTTTCATGGCCGCAACCGTAAACCGCAAATCGCATTGGCGAAGTCATTAGGCATTGATGAATGGTCACAACCTGCGGGTGGCTGCTGCTTCTTAACCGATGAAAGCTACAGCAAAAAGCTACAAGATTTGTGGGATGCCCGTGGTGAGCGTCGCTATGAGCTAGATGACATTATGCTATTAAAAGTCGGTCGTCATATTCGTCCAGCATCTAACTACAAGTTAATAGTAGGGCGTGAAGAGGGTGAAAATAACTTTATGCGCGGCTATCGCTCGCAGTTCACCTATATGTTCGCCACCAGCCATAGTGGGCCATTAACCTTAATTGACGGCACACCGTCTGATGAAGACCTATTAACAGCAGCGCGTATTTTGGCGCGTTACAGTCAAGGGCGTAATGCTGAGCAAGTCAGCATTGAGATTGTGCGTACCCATAATCAGCCTGGGCAAGTGGTGCAGGTGGTGCCTATGCCAATTGAAGAGATGCCAGAGAGCTGGATCATTCACTAAACAGATTTTGGCTAACGTCGTAAACCATCTATCGAGTATGTTTACGACGGTACTTTTTAAGGCTTATGAAAAGGGCTTACGCACAGAAATGGTGCGCCGCCACAGAGTGAGAAAAACGATGACAACACACGAGCTGAATGCCAGAAACTTACTGTGCCCATTACCAGTGATTCGCACGCAGAATAAGATCAATTCTCTTGATGCAGGCGATCATCTGGTGGTGTATTGTACCGACCCTGGTGCCTTGCATGATATTCCAGCTTGGTGTCGCGTACATGGTCATACTTTAGTCTCAACGACAGAGATATCGGATGAGATTGTAATAGAAATTGAAGTGGTCAAATCGTAGTTGCACTGAAATAGTGCAGATAACAATTAGAATGCATCAAAAAGATGCGCGAGAGTAGTACCCTATACCCTTTCTGATTTGCAAGACCTTGGTATTTAGAGCCTTTCGCCAAAATGGCATCGTTATTGCTTTGATTAGGGTAGTTTTGATTAAACAGATTGACCCTCTGTTTATACTGATAGCCCGAATTTATAACTTTGTTTTGACAACTAAGCTGAAAGCTCCATTGGAGGATATGCAATGTCAGAGAACACTCTGAATCTGATCAAAGAACACGACGTTAAGTGGGTTGACCTACGTTTTACCGATACGCTAGGTAAAGAACAGCACGTTACTATTCCTGCTCGTTACGTTAACGAAGAGTTCTTCGAAAACGGCCAAATGTTTGATGGTTCATCTATCGCTGGCTGGAAAGGCATTAACGAATCAGACATGATTCTGATGCCTGATGATGAAGCTTCTTTCATCGATCCATTCTTTGAAGACAAAACTCTGATCTTGCGTTGCGACATTATCGAACCTTCTACAATGCAAGGTTACGAGCGTGACCCTCGCTCTGTTGCACGTCGTGCAGAAGAGTACCTGAAGTCTACAGGTCTGGGTGATACTGCATACTTCGGTCCTGAACCAGAATTTTTCATCTTCGACGACATCCGTTGGGGCTCTGACATGTCAGGCTGCTTCGTGAAGATCGATTCTGAAGAAGCTGCATGGAACTCTGAAAAAGCGTTCGAAGGTGGCAACATGGGTCACCGTCCACGCGTGAAAGGCGGTTACTTCCCAGTACCACCTGTTGACTCTGTTCACGATATCCGTGCCACTATGTGTAACGTGATGGAAGAGATTGGTCTGAACGTTGAAGTTCACCACCACGAAGTAGCAACAGCTTGCCAGAACGAAATCGGTGTAGCATTCAACACGCTAGTGAAGAAAGCTGACGAAGTTCAAATGCTGAAATACGTTGTTCACAACGTAGCGCACGCTTATGGCAAAACAGCGACTTTCATGCCTAAGCCAATGGTTGGTGACAACGGTTCTGGTATGCACGTTCACCTGTCTTACTGGTTGAATGGTGTTAACCAGTTCGCAGGCGACGGCTATGCAGGTCTGTCTGAGACTGCACTGTTCGCAATCGGCGGTATCATCAAGCACGCTAAAGCACTGAACGCTTTCTGTAACCCAGGTACTAACTCTTACAAGCGTTTGGTTCCAGGCTTCGAAGCGCCAGTAATGCTGGCTTACTCTGCTCGTAACCGTTCTGCTTCTCTACGTATTCCTTACACTTCTAGCCCTAAAGCTAAACGTGTTGAGGCGCGCTTCCCAGATCCAATCGCTAACCCATACCTAGCGTTTGCGTCTCTGTTGATGGCGGCTCTGGACGGCGTTCAGAACAAGATTCACCCAGGCGACCCAGCAGACAAAGATCTATACGATCTACCTGCTGAAGAAGCAGCAGCGATTCCACAAGTGTGCAGCAGCTTGACTGAAGCACTGGACTCTTTGAATGCAGACCGCGAGTTCTTAACTAAGGGCGGTGTATTCACTGATGACATGATCGATGCTTACATCGAGCTGAAGAAAGAAGACGTTCAGCGTCTGAACATGACAACTCACCCAGTTGAGTTCGACATGTACTACAGCGTGTAATCGATTCGATTTCCGCTCTTCCGTTTTGGAAGAGAATTTAAACCCCCGCACTGCGGGGGTTTTTTTTAGGTACGCCATGTGAAGCAAGCGTTCTTACTACACATATTTTTACTGCGCACGCTAATTGCTGGATTAGGGCTGTCATTAAGCTTTTCACTCAGCGCAGCACCTTTGTATCACTGGCTAGATGAACAAGGCTATCCGGTATATTCCGATCTGCCACAAGGGGCTAGCCGAATACAGCAGCACCAATCGCATTCATTACCGCAGGCACAGCCTCATACACAAGTACAGTTAGCCGAAGGCTATACTTACCAAAGCTTACGCTTAAAGAGCTATCAAACAGAGCAACCCAATCAGCGCATCATTCGAGTGCATATCACCCCAACACTTCATAAAACTCATCGCATTGCGCTTTATCTCGACGAAAAGCCCTATCAAAGCGCGATACATAGCGTCAATTTCTTACTACATCAGCTGCCAAAAGGTCGCCATAAGCTTACGGCGCAGGTTCAAGACCGCCAAGGCAGAGTACTCTTAACAAGTAAGGCAATTGACTTAATCACTCTGCATTAACTTTTTAGGCTGGCACAGAAACGTTCTACCCATCAAAGCACTTAACTTAACTTAACGCACTAATAGAGTGTGCTTGCACCATTAAGATTATCACCATTGCACCAAATTAGTGCCATAATCAACAATAGCATTTAATACTAAAAACATTGCTTATATAAGGCAAAACAAGCGTTCTAGGCTGCTTAGCCGCATATAATTAGACAATTAATGCATAGCTCATGTATTGGTGCGTTTTTTGCTGTTTAAGCTTTCATACAGGGGGGAGCTTGTGTGCCAATATCAGAAAATCACAAACTACTGTTAGATAACCTCAGTACCGCTATTATTCAGCTGGATGGGCAGTTGCGTCTAATCTATTTGAACCCCGCCGCTGAGATGCTGTTTGCTTGTGGTGCCAACAGAGCCATTGGGCAGCCGATGAGTACGCTGTTTACCGAACAAGACCAAACAACTCACAACTGGCAGCATGCTGTTGAGGAAGGGCATCCGTTCACAAAGCGCGAAACGGTTTTAACGCTGCCGAATGGTACGCAAAAAACTGTCGACTACACCGTTAATCCAGCAATGACACCTAATGGCTACACATTAGTTGTTGAGCTACAAGCACGAGATCGCCTATTACGAATCAGTCGAGAGGAAGAGTTGCTGGCGCAGCAGGAAACCCTACGTACTTTGGTACGCGGCATGGCCCATGAGATCAAAAATCCACTAGGCGGAATACGTGGGGCGGCACAACTATTAGAACGCGCACTTCCAGATGACAACCTTAAAGATTACACCGAGGTGATTATTAGCGAGGCTGATCGGCTACGCAACCTCGTTGATCGCATGTTAGGGCCGCGTAAATTAACGCAGTTCAGTGAAGTCAATATTCACAAGGTGTTAGAGCATGTATTTGCCTTGATTAGCGCAGAAGCACTAGGGCGAATTAAATTAGTGCGAGACTATGACCCTAGCTTGCCAGACTTATACGGCGACCAAGAGCAGCTAATCCAAGCCGTTCTAAACATTGTACGTAATGCGATGCAGGCGCTAGAGGAAAGCGGACAAGCTGATAGCCAAATCACGTTCCGAACCCGTGCTAAGCGCCAATTCACCCTAGGCGCTGAGCGTCATCGTTTGTTATGCCAAATGGATATTATTGATAACGGCCCCGGCATTCCCCCCGAACTATTAGAGAGCATTTTTTACCCCTTAGTAACAGGGCGAGCTTCGGGTACTGGCTTGGGATTATCTATCGCTCAAACCATCCTGCATCAACATCATGGCCTGATTGAGTGTCGATCTGAGCCGGGTAAAACCTTATTCCGATTACTGATTCCATTGGAGCAGAAAAATGAGCAAGCCCTATAACGTTTGGATTGTGGATGACGATCGTTCGATTCGCTGGGTGTTAGAGCGCTCTATGGAGCAAGAGGGCTTGTCGGTTAAAGTCTTTGAGCGTGCAGAAGAAGTACTAAAGGCACTCGCATCCGATAGTCCTGATGCAATGGTGACCGATATTCGCATGCCCGGTATGGATGGCTTAGAACTACTAGCAAAGATTCAAGATAGCCGCCCAAACCTGCCTGTCATTGTGATGACCGCGCACTCGGATCTAGAAAGTGCGGTAGCCTCTTATCAAGGGGGTGCATTTGAGTACCTACCTAAGCCTTTTGATGTGGATGAAGCGGTTGCCTTGGTGAAACGAGCAATCAGCCATGCCCGTGAGCAATCTACCCCTGCTCCAGAAGCGAAGCCACTTCCGAGTACTGAGATTATCGGTGAAGCACCCGCGATGCAGGAGGTGTTTCGTGCCATTGGTCGCCTATCTCACTCCAATATTACAGTGCTGATTAACGGAGAGTCTGGCACGGGTAAAGAGTTGGTTGCTCATGCATTACATCAACATAGTCCTAGAGCACAAAACCCGTTTATTCCGTTGAATATGGCCGCCATCCCCAAAGATCTGATTGAATCGGAGTTGTTTGGTCATGAGAAAGGGGCGTTTACTGGCGCTCAGGTGCAGCGACGTGGGCGTTTCGAGCAAGCCGACGGCGGCACGCTTTTTCTAGATGAAATTGGCGATATGCCCGCCGACACCCAAACCCGTTTACTCAGGGTCTTGGCTGATGGTGAGTTTTATCGTGTCGGTGGGCACACCTCGGTCAAAGTGGACGTGCGCATTATTGCCGCCACGCACCAGAATCTAGAAACCCTAGTGCATGAAGGTCGCTTTCGTGAAGACTTGTTCCACCGTTTGAATGTGATTCGCGTGCATCTACCGAAACTGAGTGAGCGCCGTGAAGATATTCCTAAACTGACCGATTACTTTTTAACCAAAGCCGCCAAGGAGCTAGGGGTTGAGCCGAAAACTTTGCTGACCAGTACGGTGGAATACCTACAGCAGCTCAGTTGGCCGGGTAATGTGCGTCAACTGGAGAATACCTGTCGCTGGATCACCGTGATGGCTTCAGGGCGTGAAGTACATGTGGATGACTTACCACCGGAACTGCTGGAACAGAAACAAACGGAATCAACAAGTAATGCCCGCTGGCAAACAGCCCTACACAACTGGGCAGATCAAGCCCTTAGCAAAGGCCAGAATGGTATCTTAGACATTGCCGTGCCTGAATTTGAAAAGGTGATGATTGAAGTCGCGCTAAAACATACGGCAGGCCGCCGCCGAGATGCCGCCGAGCTACTCGGCTGGGGACGTAATACGCTAACACGCAAAATAAAAGAGCTTAATTTGGCGCTTGGAAGTGATGAGAATGAAAGTTAAGCCATTCATCTCAGCCTAATAATTGAATGACCAACCTAAGCCCTCAGCCCGTTTAGGTTGGTGATTTTACCTCTGCCCTATTGATTGCCCCCTACCCATTCTCGTATTGAATAGGTCATTACAACGCGCCAGCAAAGTCTTGCTGCCGCCACGCCTCATACACAATCATTGCCACAGCATTCGACAAATTTAAGCTACGGCTAGAAGGCATCATCGGAATTTTAATCCATTGCTCCTGAGCAAACTCTGCCAAAACCTCAGCAGGTAGCCCTCTGGTTTCTGGGCCAAAGAGTAAAATATCCCCTGCTTGAAACTGTGCGTCAGAAACATAGCCTTTAGCCTTGGTCGTACAAGGAAAGATACGCTTACCTGAAACAGCCTGCTGAAAGGCTTGATAGCTTGCATGCCGAGTCACGCGGGTTAAATCATGGTAATCCAACCCTGCCCGCTTTAGCTTCTTTTCCTCTAAATCAAAGCCCATTGGCTCGATTAAATGTAGGTGGCAACCCGTGTTGGCACATAGCCGAATGATATTACCTGTATTAGGGGCTATTTCAGGTTCGTAGAGTGCAATTTCAAACATAAAGAGTTCACTGATCAAGAGAAATAGGCTTTATTTTCCACGCTATAGCAAGTTTTTGGTACTAAAATCAAACATGACCAATCAATTCTAAATATACAAAAAATAGGTCTCTTTTCAGTGCGCACTGGTATTCATTATGGTGCGGTTAGGTATAGAATACTCAAAAAAGCACTACATTAGTGCAAATAAGAATAAATGCTCTAGTTTTTCAAGAAAGGATGTGCCCTATGCTGAATCAGATCTCTGTTGGTAAAAAACTGCTACTAATGCTGATGGTGCCAATCTTTGGGCTATTTGTATTATTTAGCATCGCAAAAAGCCAAATAAACATGTTCGACGATGGCCTAGATCGCATCTACGATGACCGTGTCGTACCACTGACAGACCTATACCATATCAGCGTGGATTATGCCGTGTTTATTATTGATGCGGTTAACAAAGCTAATGCGGGCTTAATGAGCGCAGAGCAGGCGAAAAAAGGCATTGAAGAGGCGCAAGGGCGCATTCAAAAACACTGGCAAGCCTATAGCTCAACAACCCTCACCCCAGAAGAGGCTCGTTTAGCTAATGAAGCACAATCCTTATTTAAAAATGCAGATCGAGCCATAACACAACTGCTACCAGCTTTAGGGCAGCTGAGTGGTACTAGCAAAGGGCAACTGGATCAATTTGATGGTGAGCTATACCAAACCATTGACCCAATCAGTGACAAAATTGCCGAACTTATTGAGCTACAGCTACGTGTCGCAGGTGAAGAGCGCCAAAGTTTAAAAACAACCTATGAGCAAGACACCATACTGGTGATTGTGGGGCTGGTGCTGATTATTACCCTAGTGATAGTCGCAGGCTGGCTGGTTGCGCGCTCTATTACAGGGCCATTAGAGTCAATGCGCCGCTCAATTCTACATATTGAAGCCAATCATGATCTTACTGAGCGTATTCAAATATCAGGTCAAGATGAAGTGGCAGCTATTGGCACAGCGTTTAACGGTATGTTAGACCAGTTCCAAAAGCTTGTAGGGCAAGTAACCAATGCCGTGCACCAGCTGACACAAGAAGCACACTCTATGTCACAGTCAAGCCAAAGCACCAGCCAAGGTATGATGCGTCAGCAGGCAGAAACTGATCATGTGGCCACCGCCATGAATGAGATGGTGGCAACTATTCAAGAAGTTGCCCGCCATGCCGCAGAAGCTGAAACGGCCGCACAAACCACGCGCTCTGAATCTGAAGCAGGTGACAAGGTACTGCAAGAGAACAACAAAATTATTGAGGCATTGGCAAGTGAAGTTGAAAACGCCTCTACTGTTGTAGGTTCATTAGAACAAGAAGCACAAAATATCGCCGTGGTAATTGATGTGATTAAAGGCATCGCTGAGCAAACCAATCTATTGGCCTTGAACGCAGCAATTGAGGCGGCACGCGCTGGTGAACAAGGACGTGGCTTTGCGGTAGTAGCTGACGAGGTACGCAACTTAGCCCAACAAACACAAAACTCCACAAAAGAGATTGAAGATGCCATTGAACGCGTGCAGCAAGGCAGCCGTAATGCAGTACTAGCAATGGCTAGCAGCAAAGAGCGCGCACAACAGGGCTTAAAACAAAGCGAAAGAACCAGCGAGGCCTTGGCACAAGTTACTCACCATGTAACGTTAATCAGTGATATGAACAGCCAAATTGCTACCGCAGTTGAACAGCAAAGCGCCACAGCAGATGAGATGAACCAAAGCATTGTGAATATTGCAGAGGTGACTCGTGAATCATCAGCCGCATCGAATCAAACTGCCAGCACAAGTGAAGAGCTATCTCAGCTGTCGTCGGAGCTACAAAAAGTGGTCAGTCGGTTTAAAGTATAAAAGCCGCTTTTTTCAAAGCAGCCATATCCTTATAATGATTTTAGGAATCGACACTGCGCTAATCCGCAAAACACTTGGGAGTGTTTCATATGAGCCTTGATCTGCTAAATGAATTAGAAAAACGTGTTCAGTCTGCTGTAAATACTATTGACAGCTTGAAGGATGAAGTTGAACAGCTGAAGCTTGAAAATGCTCAGTTACAAGAAGAAAAAAGTGCTTGGGAAGCACGTTTGTCTGGCCTGTTGGGCAAGTTCTCTTTGTTAGACAGTGTATCATCTGAAGCTGTTGACGCTGATGAAGAAGTTGAAGCATTGTCATCTATGGAAGACGATCTAGCAGTTGAGGCTGAAGAATTGCCTGCCATGGAAGACGACTTAGCAGTTGAAGAGCTGGTGCTTGAAGACGAAGACACGCTAATGCTAGCAGACGAGTCTATTGCAGAAGAACAATTGGTTGAAGAAGACCTAGCTGATCTTGACGAGCTGACCGACCTAGATGATCTGGAAGCCGCAACACAGCCTACCTCTAGCAACTTTACTGAACCAAAGTTCTAGGTCGACGCTTAGTTTCGCTTTAGCGAAGAAAAGCGTACTGAAACAAGAACCCTTGAATTAAAACTCAAGGGTTTTTTTATGCCTTTTAGTTTACCTCTAACGCTCAACTGCGTTGGCTAAGCACATATGTGTCACTATTTTGTCGATATTAGGCCAGCGATCCATCTCCACGCGAATATCAGTTAAGCGCGCCATGCTCTGCACATTCACAAAGACAATGAGATCGATATCGCCGCTGATATAATGTGCCAACTTTATTTCAGGTGTTTGATTAACGAGAGGCTGTATCAAGTCGCGTATCAGTGGTCGAAAACTTAAAGCAAAATAGGCGCTAATATTATGGCCTTCAATACTTTTGGTATGGGCGTGATAGCCTGTAATTTCACCCTGATCTTCTAAGCGTTTTATACGGTCTGCTACTGCACTGCGTGACAAGTTAACTTGTCGACTGATGTCTGAAACCGATAAACGAGCATCCTCAACTAGCAGCGCTACAATTTTCTGGTCAAAGCGATCCAAGAGCATACTCCTATGCTTTGTCTATCTTTAAACGTCATTGTGTCGTTGAAACCAACAATATGACGCCCATTGCGCTCACTTTGCTAGGCGCTTAAATATGCGCAACATTCTATCCTTAGCCAGACCAATTCATAGTGTTTTATTAGAGTATACAGACATGCACTACTCCCGCACTTTAGGCCCTATTCAGGGTATTGCGATGACGGCAACCACCTTTATTGGTACGGGCTTGATGATTTTACCAGCGTTGTCGGTGGCTCAGGCTGGCTCTTTTGCTTTTTATGCTTGGTTAATGACCGCGCTTATTGTTCTGCCCATTGCCTTTGTTTTTGCCTTGATGGGTAGCCGCTACCCCTCCGCCGCTGGCGCAGCGCATTATATTGGTCGAGTGTTTGGGCAAAAAGCCGAACGCGCTGTGGGTTGGCTCTTTCTCAGTATTTTATTGGTTGGCCCTGCGGTTGCCATTAAAGTGGCGGCTGCCTATCTGGCGATTTTGCTGAATGTCAGCGAAAGCAGTGTTTTTATACTCAGCTTAGTCACTTTAATGGGTATGTTGATTTTTGCACTGGCGGGTATTGAGAACTCCGCTCGTTTTCAAGTAGGCGTTGTGTTGGTATTGATCTCTGCTGTGATATTGCTGTCGATTGTGGGCGATTTACCCAGTGCCTTTAGTGTTATTGAAGTCCCCTTGAACTCACTCGACTGGCAGAGCACTTTTATTGCCACAGGTACAGTTTTTTGGTGTTTTCTAGGCATTGAGGTGATGGCGCACATGGGCGCAGAGTTTAAAAATCCTAGCCGAGATTTTCCTATCGCATTACTGGGTGGTATCGCCATTGTTGTGGGACTGTATTTGGCATTGGTGTTACTGATCGCCTATCACCACACCTATGGTGACGAACTCACCAACAGTCAGTCATTAGCCTTGTTAGTGGGCAAGCTGTTAGGCGAGGGTTATCGGCAAGCCTTTGCTTTTGGGGCTTATATTATCGCCTTTGCCAATGTCGGTGTTTATATCTTGGGCTTCGCCCGCATGGTATGGTCATTAGCACAGCAGCAGGCTTTACCGAGTTATTTTTCACAGCTTAATGGTCGTGGAACACCTGCGCGCGCAGTGGGTTTTGTCGGTACTGTCACGCTGCTATCCCTACTATTTGCAGAGTGGTCAAACTGGGCCATGCAGGCGTTTATGCAGATGACCAATGGGGCTTTTTTGCTGATTTACGGTTTAACCTGCATTACTGCCTTAAAGCTTTTTCACGGGCAAGAACGAATACTCGCTGTAGTGGCGGTTTTAAGCTGTGTATTAATGGCCAGCTTCATCGGCTTGAATATGTTGTTCGCCTTTGCAATGTTGCTATTGGCGCTCTTATGGGAATATCTAAGGCGTGCCAAAACGATTCGCCCAAAAGCCGACCCACTTTAAAATAGACAAAAAAAATAACCCCTAGGGCGACTAGGGGTTATTGTTTTCGGTATACCTAAACTTCACGTTAAGCAACGCTTGCAAGCCATTAGTTGTTCGCGTGCAGTGCTTCGTTTAGCTCAATGGCAGTTTTGTTGGTTAAGCACTCAACAGCACCATTTTGTGAATTGCGACGGAACAGTAAGTCACTCTTTCCAGCTAGGTCACGGGCGCGTGCCACTTCAACCAATTCGCGGTTCTCGTCGAGCACGTTCACCTTTGTGCCTGCTGTGATGTAAAGGCCAGATTCGATTGTGCAGCGATCACCCAGTGGAATACCAGTACCCGCATTCGCGCCTAATAAGCACTCATCGCCTACAGAGATCACCATGTTGCCACCGCCTGACAAGGTGCCCATTGTTGAGCAACCACCACCTAGATCACTGCCTTTACCGACAAATACACCCGCAGAGATACGACCTTCAACCATGTTCGGACCCGCAGTTCCCGCATTAAAGTTCACAAAACCTTCATGCATAATGGTAGTACCTTCGCCCAGATAAGCCCCTAAACGCACACGAGCGGTATCGGCAATCCGTGTACCTGCTGGTACTACGTAATCGGTCATTTTCGGGAACTTGTCGACACAATCAACCGATAAGGTTTGGCCGTTCAAACGCGCTTGTAGCTGACGAGCAGGCAGCTCTGTCAGGTCAATCGCGCCTTCATTGGTCCAAGCCACGTTAGGTAGCAGGCCAAACATACCGGTTAGGTTTAAACCATGTGGTTTTACCAGACGATGCGACAGCAATTGCAGTTTTAAATACACTTCAGGCACTGATTTCGGATCGATATTCTCTTCTACGAAACAGGCCACCAATGGGCGCTGGCTGTTGGCAAAGCTTGCCACAAGCTCTGCTTGTACCGTTTCGCCTGCGGCATTGAGCGCAGCGGTTAAGGCTGCCACTTGATCATTGCTGAAAGCGATCACTTGGTTGCCACCTTGGTAGTCTAAAGTGGTCGCCACAGCATCCACTAACTCTGCTGAAGGGTTCAACAGAGGTTGTGGATAAAATACTTCTAACCATTGACCATTGCGGTTTTGCGTACCCACACCAAAACCAAAACTGAAAAACTGTGATGCAGTCATTTTCTATTCCCTAAGGTAAGAGATAGACAGCAGGGCTGCCCAATTAATATTTATAAGTTCAGATTTTGCAGCGCCTGTTGATAATCGGCGTCTTTAAAACCTACTTGGTACTGACCATTAATGTTCAATACCGGACGTTTAATCAAAGTTGGTTGTGCCAACATCAAGGCCATCGCTTTATTGGCATCAAGGTCGGTTTTATCGACTTCATCCAATGCGCGCCAACTGGTGCTGCGTTTGTTGAGCAGGGCTTCCCAACCCAGCTGTTCGCACCACTGTTGAACGGTTTCAGGAGTTAGCCCTTGTTGACGAAAATCGTGAAACTGATAGTCAATTTGCTGTTGCTCAAGCCACTTACGAGCTTTTTTTACCGTGTCACAATTGGGAATACCGTATAAAACCAGTGCCATAACAACCTCTAGTGATGGTGTCTATTTGGGGTTACAACGACTCAACAAAGCGACGAATACGCTGTGCGGCCTCAACACACTCTTCAGTTGTTGCCACTAAAGCCATGCGCACACGATTTTGCCCCGGATTAATGCCGTTCACGGTGCGCGACAGATAACTACCTGGCAGCACGGTCACATTTTGCTGCGCGAATAACTGCTGTGCAAAATCTTCTTCGTTAATCGGTGTTTCAGGCCATAGATAGAAGCTGGCTTCAGGCTGAGTGAAGTTGAGTACCGGCGCTAAAATTTCACCTACACGCTCAAACTTCTCTTTATAAACTAAGCGATTGGCAATTGTGTGACTTTCATCTTGCCAAGCGGCGATACTGGCCAACTGATGCTGAATAGGCATCGAGCAACCATGATAGGTGCGGTAAAGCAAAAACGGCTGCATTAAGGCCGCATCACCTGCGATAAAGCCTGAGCGCATACCCGGCAGGTTTGAACGCTTAGACAAACTGTGAAATACCACGCAGTTTTTATAATCATCGCGGCCTAACTCTGCACAAGCTTGTAACAAACCCGCCGGAGGGTTGGCTTCATCAAAATAGATCTCGGAATAACACTCATCAGAGGCGATCACAAAATCGTACTGATCGGACAACGCGATCAGCTTTTTCAACACGTCCATGCCGATGACGGCACCCGTTGGGTTACCTGGGCTGCACAAAAATAGCAGTTGTGTGTCTTGCCAAACTGATGCAGGCACCGCATCAAAATCAGGGATAAAACCATTCTCAGCCAAGCAAGGCATAAAGTAAGGCTCTGCGCCTGCTAGATAGGCTGCCCCTTCATAGATCTGATAGAACGGATTAGGTGATGCCACTCGCGCATTAGGCTGACGGCTGATCAGCGCTTGAGTAAAAGCAAAAATCGCTTCACGAGTGCCGTTGACCGGTAGTACATGGTCTTTGCCTGTAAGGGTATTGGGCGTCAAATGAAAACGACGCTCACACCAAGCAGCAATGGCCTCATTCAATTCAGGCAAGCCCTTAGTGGTGGGGTAGTTGCTGACTTTGTTCAACTGATTGGCCAGAACCTCTAACACAAACTCTGGCGCAGGGTGGCGCGGCTCACCAATAGATAACGCAATATGTTCCAGCTCGGTTGGGGCGTTTACCGCAGCCTTTAGGGCGTTCAGTTTTTCAAAGGGATAAGGTTGCAAACGATCTAAATCTGGATTCATAGGGTATTCCGCCTGTGGTCACAGCGCTGTATAGGGATTTTTATTAATGAATGAGCATCTTAGCCGCTGCATTATAGAGAAGCTGGCAGAAGGGGACAAATGCCGTAGCCAAAAGCTTGACTCTGGCCACGGCAATTGGACAAAGCACTTATAAGGTTTTGGTCACTTGTTCATGTGACTGCTCCCCGCCCTTTCGGGCGAGGCTTCCAACTTCTCAGGCAGCAACCGGCGCGTGGCCGGATTTACGCAAGCCTCCATTGGCAGGAACCGACAGTCCTTCGGCC
>NZ_FUXG01000009.1:4432-139127 GCF_900167095.1 Oceanospirillum multiglobuliferum | reverse complement strand
AACACCAAAGCAGTTTTTGACTTGCTTAACAATCGACGGATACGTCAGAGATTACAAGCGACAAGCTCAGGCTTGGACGTAAGAATACAAGATACGAACAAAGTAGAAAGTCTAATAACAGATAGGCTTAATTGGCAGACATTCAATCTACACCTTTTTTGCTTGACGACAATAGCGTATTGGAACCACCTGATCCCTTCCCGAACTCAGCAGTGAAACGGTACAGCGCCGATGGTAGTGTGGGGTCTCCCCATGTGAGAGTAGGACATCGTCAAGCGCCTTATATAGAACCCCAGTCTAGCGATAGACTGGGGTTTTTTCGTTTCAAGCGTTTGGAATGTGTTTATAGACTCTGAGTGCAACACGCTGCCGAGGCCTGATATTCAACTCACAAGCAATCCCATCCAACTGCTCCTGACTGTGCACTGACAGATCCGTTCCTTTAGGTAAATATTGGCGGATTAGGCCATTGATATTCTCATTGCTTCCCCGCTGCCACGGGCTGTGTGGATCAAAAAATAGATCCTCACACCTGTACATTGCGTGATTTCCGCATGCTTAGCCATCTCTTTGCCTTGGTCATAGGTCATACTTTTACGTAGCTTCAAGGGCATGCCATTTAAAGCCGCGCTGAAGCCTTCAACAGCTGAGGTGACTGTTGTGTTATTCATTTTGACCAGTATGAGATAACTGCTGGTGCGCTCAACCAATGTTCCGACGGCAGAAGCATTGTTAGATCGACCTCCCAATGACCAAACATCAGGCGATCTTCAACCTCTGGCGGTCTGAGATGGATGCTGACCATATCAGGGATTTGGCCTCGGCGATCAACGCCACCTGGCCGTGGTCTACGTGTAGCTTTACCTTGCCGCAAACAATGAATTAGCTCTTTACGCAGCTCACCAACAGGCAGTGCATAGATCGCATTGTAAATCGTCTCACGACAGACGTAGCTGTCTTCATATCCGGGTAGTTTCATGCGCTTAAGGTTACCCGCAATCTGCTGTGGAGAGAACCTCTGACGCAGCATCAAAATCACGAGGTCAAACAGTTCATTACCCTGAGCAAGCTTTTTCACTGGTCGACAGCCTACTCTTCGAGCCTGACGGTTGGCTTGAGCCTTAGGTGCTTCGTATAGGCCATCGGCAAGCTGGTTACGACGAATCTCTCGACTGATTGTTGAGGGGCTTCGATCAAGTAGGCGAGCAATACTTCGCAGACTGAGATTGTGAAGCAGGCCAATTCGAATGTGGCATGCTCTTCTATGTTGAGTTCTTTGTATGTCATAACAACGCCTTACAGATCCTTAAACACCTGCAATGCTTTATTTTAGTTGTCAAAATCTATGTTACTGGCTTCATGAGGTAACGCTGCCAAAATGTTGCGTCACAAAAGCTAAGTACTCGATTTGCGGCTGCAACCATCAGTAATGCAAATAGTAAGCGAAGCCAAAGTGCACCTGACAAGTCAGCCCCCATCAGCATGATCAGCAAAGTGTCTTCTATGATGCTATGACACAGCCCTAGCAGTAACATGGCTGAAAAGACATCTTTTTGCGGTACATGTCCAGCTTTAGCCTCTTGAATCAATAAACCACCGCCAAAAGACAAACCTAGTGTTACACCTATAATTGTCATACTAGTGGCAGCGCTGCCTATACCTAAAAAGCGCAATATGGGCTGTAATAACCAGATCATTAGCCGTTCAACGTGAATCCAACGTAAAAAGCGCAGTAAAGTCAGCAAGCTCATTACCACTGCAATAATCATCAACAAGCCTTTAATTTGCTGTACTGCCCAAGCAGCTAGAGTGAGCGCTTGTGCTTCTGGCTGCCACAGCAGTTGAACAGGTTCTTGTAACCAGCCTAGAAGCTGATAGGTATGGTGTAAAAAAGCACCAAATAGTAATGCACCAAAAAACCGAATACAAAACGCAACGGGTAAGCGCACCCCCGCTTTCTGTGCAATACGTACCTCAACAGGTAGCCCATGAGCCATCAACATCATGCCACCTAAAACTGTCACTTGAGCCACCGTAAGTTGATGCTCTGCCGCCAAGGGGAAAAACAGCAGCATGCCGCCATAGATATTGGTTAGCAGGGTACTCGCCCAAACGATACCAAATGCTTCAGGTAAACCTACGAAGGTCATTAGCGGCTCTAATAATCGGCCAATAATAGGAATAGCGCCTAGTTCTTCTAAGATTTTCACCACAATTAAGACCGGAATCATTAGCTTAAATAGGGTGAAACAGATTTGATAAGTTTCTCTCAATATAGCAGGCAGAGTGGTGCGTAATAAGGACTGCGCGGTTGCAAGTATCAGGTTCATAAAAGACTCTGTGAGATCATAGAGGTGGTATGGCGACTGTGACAGGGTATTTGTCGCCTGTCACAATCTGTGCCTGCATTCTAATCTAGCCTTATTTTCTATAATTTTTTTGTCGACCTACGTTTAGCTCATAAATTTCTTTATAATGGGAAAAAGAAAATTAATGGTACTTTTACAACTCATAAAGGAAATTATATTAACCACATGGATCGCATTGATATTAAGATTTTAAATCTATTGCAAAAAGACAACCGCATTAGCAATCAAGATTTGGCTGAGGCTGTAGGCTTATCGCCACCTGCCTGCCTAAAAAGAGTACGCAAGTTAAGGTCGCAGGGCATCATCATGGCTGATGTTGCTATAGTGAATCCCGAAAAGGTGGGGCATCGTATTAATGTGATTGTTGAGGTCGAAATAGAGCGCGATCAACTGGATATCTACGATCAATTCAGTCGTAAAATGAATGCGGCTCCAGAAGTCAGCCAGTGTTACCAAGTTACAGGTGAGATTGATTTTGTACTGGTAGTGCTGGTGCCTGATATACAAGCCTATGAAGCTTTTGCCCGTAGAGAGCTTGCAAGTAACCCTCATCTGCGTAAATTCAGGTCGTTGATCTCATTAAGGCGAGAGAAGTTTAAAACAGAAATTTCGCTTTAGTTGTCTTTTTTAGGTGTTGTTTTTATGTCTTCTCGATCTTCTACTCAATCTGGAAGTCAGTACTTAGTTGTTGCTGCACTTTCCGCTTTTTTCATGGGCACGATTGGTGCTATTTCCCATTACGCTGGCACTGGGGCGGAAACGGTAACGTTTTATCGCCTATTAGTTGGAGCGGTGCTAATGGCTGTATTTTTACTTGCAACGGGACAACTCGATAAACTCTTTGTTTGGCCAGGGTTTAAAGTACTGATTACGGGTAGCTTTTTAGCAGGCTTTGTCGTGTTTTATATCACGTCTATGAGCTATACCAGCATGGCCAACGCCATTATGCTGATTTATCTAGCCCCTGTAGCGGCATCTGTTGTTGCACACTTTTTTATGGGAGAGCATCTTACGAGAGTGAGTGTGGCTCTGATTGGTCTGGCGCTATTCGGCTTTGCCATGATGATGGAGTTTAATGTTTCGCTATCGGGTCGAGCTGAAGAGGCGTTAGGTTTATTTTATGGTCTGTGCGCCATGTGCTGCTACGCGGCTTTTATTCTCACTAATCGGCTGATTGATGACAAAGTGCATGTGCTAACCCGTAGTGGCTATCAGATGCTTGCAGGGGCTTTGTGTATGCTGCCGTTAGTATTGCAACAAAGCGAAAGCATCAGCATTAATCAATGGAGCTGGTTGATTCTTGCAGGAATAGTCCCTGGTTTTTTGGCCATTATGCTTGCAGTTATTGCTCTTAGGGCTTTGCCTGCTGCAACTTTCGGCACCTTGGCTTACCTAGAGCCTATTACAGTTGTGGTCTTTGCTTGGGTACTATTTGACCAAACGCTTAGCATACTTCAATTATCGGGCTGTGCTTTGATTATGTTTTCCGGTGTAGTTCAGGCGCTACAGTCCACTAAGTAGAGCCGAATAAAAAGTCGATATTGTTGAATTTTTCACATCGAGCAAAACTAACTGTTAAGCATACTTTACAGTTTCATGGCTAATTGTCTCATTTGACTCAATTCTTAGTTCGATTTGCTATTTTATTTTATTGGACTAGCTGATATTTATATCGACCGAGGTACTCAAGAAAGCAGGCACAATAACAATATAAGAGAAAACTCTCATGGTTCTAATTAAAAAACTTTTACAACATTGGCTTTATCTCTTGCTGTCAGCGCTGCGGTGCATGCAGCTGATACATTAAAAATTGGTATTGCAGGACCGCAATCAGGCTCCGTTGCACAATACGGTGATATGCAGTTCCAAGGTACTCATGCTGCCATTGAGCTGATCAATAAAGCTGGCGGTGTGAACGGTATGAAGATTGAGGCCGTTGAATATGATGACGCTTGCGACCCTAAGCAAGCCGTTGCGGTTGCTAACAAGCTGGTCAGTGACGGTGTGCAATATTTGGTTGGTCATTTATGCTCTAGCTCTACACAACCTGCATCAGATGTTTATGAGGATGAAGGCGTTCTGGCAGTGACTTGCTCAACCAATCCTGCGATTACAGCCAATGGTTATAAAATGATTTTCCGCACGATTGGCTTAGATTCAGATCAAGGCCCAACGGCGGCTCGCTATATTGCTCAGAAACTAAAACCGAAGAAAGTTGCGGTTATTCATGATAAGCAGCAATACGGTGAAGGTATTGCGATGTCTGTACGAAGTGAGCTGATAAAGGCAGGGATCGAGGTTGCAGTTCTGGAAGGTATTACAGCGGGTGACAAAGACTTTTCCGCTTTAATTTCAAAATTGAAACGCGAAGGCATTGATCTAGTTTACTACGGTGGCTATCACCCTGAGCTAGGCTTAATTATGCGTCAAAGCACTTCTAGTGGTTTTAAACCGCAATTTGTTGGCCCAGAAGCAGTGGGTAACAAGGCTATCGCTTCTATCGCTGGAGAGGCAACAGAAAACCTACTGGTTACGCTACCTGCACGCTATGATTTACTACCAAAAAACAAGCCAATTGTTGACCTGATGAAGTCAAAAGGCCAAGACCCTACCGGCCCATTCGTTTGGACCAGTGTTGCCGCTGTACAGGCGATGACAAAAGTCATTGCAGAAGTAGGCTCAGATGATCCTTCTAAAGTGGCTGAAGGTTTACGTGGCAACACAATCGACACGGCCATGGGACCTCTAACTTGGGATCAAAAAGGCGATTTAATCGGCTTTGAGTTCGGTATCTATCAGTGGCATGCAGATGGTACTGGTACTCAGCTATAAAAGATCAGGACACTAAAGCGACAAAACTAAAGAGGCCAAGCAACTACCCTGCTTGGCCTCTTTTTTTATTCAAATCCAGCCTTAGTGTTATTTTGCAGTCAGCGGCATGGTTTCAAACACCACGCCCTGCCATCCTGTTTGCATAAAGTTACGAATATTGGCATGGTCTGTACCTTCAGGGGTATTCAGAACATCTTGATAAAAGCGTCCAAAGCAAGCCAGTGTTTGTGCTTCACTTAACTGCTGTAGTTTTGCAAAAGCAAATATTTTGCAACTACCTTCGTTTTGTCCAGCGGCATTCTGTACTGATCCATTTTGGAATGCTGCGGGGCTGTAGTCATAGTTGGCACTGATAACGGCAATACTGTCTTCAAAATCAAGTTTTGCATCAGTGCCGATTTGGCTCAAAAAATCATTTAACAACATAATACTTTTAGCTCTCTAACTGGCTTTAAAAAATTAATCTATTACTGTAGTGCTGGCCAACCGAACACTGCTTTTACCATTGAGTTTCACCTCATACATCATCTGGTCTGCGGCATTAATCAACTCATCAATATGCGTGCCATGGCGAGGGTAACTAGCAATGCCGATACTGGCTGAAATATGTGCGCTGGTGCTGGCGCTTAACAAGTATGGCTGACTGATACTTGCCACCAACAAATGACCAATTTCAAGTAACTGAACCTCTGAATGAGCCCCTTTTAGTAACACTGTAAATTCGTCGCCTCCAAGTCGTGCGACGAGGGCGCTTTCTGGCAGCTCATTTTGTAGGCGCTTAGCAACTTTTTGTAGCACTACATCTCCACTGGCGTGACCTTGATGATCATTAACAGCTTTAAAGCCATCAAGGTCTATAAACATTAAACTTAACGGTTGCTCTTCCAGCATTGCACTGCTTAAAGTTTGCATAAACAGCGAGCGGTTAGGTAAGCCTGTTAAGCTGTCGTAGTGTGCTTGCCACCACACTTTATATTCTGCTGCCTTACGCTGTGTAATATCACTAAAAATTGCCACATAGCGCTGCGGTTGCTTATTGGCATGAGTTTTAACAGTACGAATAGAGAGCCATTCATTGTATTGGCTGCCATCTTTCTTTTTATTGATGATCTCTCCTTGCCAGCCCCCCTCATTACAAATGGATTGCCACATTTTGTCGTAAAAATCTTGACTGTGAGAGCCCGAGTTCAGCAGTTTGGGGTTTTTGCCAATAACCTCTTCTAAGGTGTAGCCCGTGATTTCTGTAAATGAAGGGTTCACCGCCTCAACAATATTGTCTTGGTTGGTGATCATGATGCCTTCGTTGCAGAAATTGAATACAGTGGCAGCTAGCTGTAGCTCTTCCTCATGCTTTTTACGTTCAGTAATATCATGCAACATCACTGTGGTAATAACTTCGTTATTGGAAACAGCTTGTGACAACACCACTTCAACGGTAAAAGCATTACCATTTTTATCAATGGCCAGTGTTTCATGACGCTGGTTCTTCTTCACCTGTGTAAGGTGCGTATTCACCAGCATTCGATAAACCAGCTGCGTATAGTCTGGTAATAAGCGATCAATTTTATAAACATCAACAACCTCTGTCTCTTCATAGCCAAAAATAGCTTCTGATGCAGGGTTGAAGTTGATGATACGACCGTGACTATTCACGCTGATAATACTGTCAATTGCATGGTTGATTAGAGCCGCTTTTCTGGCCTCGCTGGTTTGAAGTGCCAACCTGTCGCTTCTCATTTTCAGTAAGTACTTTAGTCTGTTCCGCAACACGGCCCAGTTAATCGGCTTTGCGATGAAATCTACTGCACCAGCATTAAAGGCGCGATCAATAGAGTCTTCATCCTCTAAGGCTGTCACCATTAATACAGGTAGTAAATCACCATGCTGCTCATACAAAATTTTGCAGCAGGTGAAACCGTCTTTTAAGGGCATATTGGCATCAAGTAGGGCTAAATCTATTTGATGTTGCGACGAAAGCCTGAGAGCTTCATCTCCGTCAGACGCACAGATGGGGGTGTAACCTTGCTGAGAGATAAAGCGGCTCAGCATAAGTTGGGTAACAACGTCATCTTCGGCGATCAAAATATTAGCTTTACGTTCCATACGTTTTCCGCAAAGAGTTTTCTAAGCAATATTCAGAGGGCTAACTAAAAGAGCTACTGAATATAGGTTTGAATTGCATTCTGGCTTTCAATAAAACTGCTTTGCAGTTGGTTAAAATAGGCTGTGTATTGCGCTGTTCCATTGCTTTGGCACATATCCTCCATCTCCCTAGACAAGTTACCTAGCTGGTTAAGCCCTAAATTTCGGCTACTTCCTTTAATTTTATGGCAAATGCTTTGCACTTTTAACCCATCATTCGCTGAAATAGCCTGTTCAAGTTCAGATAAATATTGCTGCAATGAGCTGAAATATTGCTCGTAGATAGGCGCCAGATCTCCACCCAACTCTTTATCTAAACGTTTCACAGTAAGTTCGCTGATAAGCTCTGTACTGTGGTTCGAGGCACCTGAAAGAGGTACGACATTATCTTCTACTAACTGAGGTTGAATCAGCGTCTCACTGAACTCAGCACTGGGAGAATTAAGCCAAGTTTTTAAGCAGTTAGTCAGTGTTTCTGCCACTATTGGCTTTGTTAGGTAGTCATTCATGCCAGCATCGATACAGCGTTCCATATCGCCTTTCATCGCATGGGCGGTAAGCGCAATAATCGGCGTGTTAGGTAGATGATGTTCGGCTTGGAATTTACGGATCTCTTGGCTAGCTTCGTAGCCATCCATAATCGGCATCTGAATATCCATAAGAATCAGATCGTAGTAGCCACTTTTAACTTTATCGACTGCTTCAGACCCATTTTTTGCCCAGTCAGCAGTTAGCCCAATCTGTTTGAGCATTCCTTCAACAACCAGCTGATTAACGTGCACATCTTCGGCTAATAAAATCCTAATATCTGAACTCAGTTGAGTCGTAGCAGTGGTGGGCGGTATGGCTTCAATCTCAGATGCAATCTGTTCATGCTCTATAAGCACATCACTACATTTTAATGGCAGTTCAAACCAGATATCAGTGCCTTTACCCAGCTCACTACTGAGACCTATTTTCCCACCCATTAGCTCAACTAACTGTTTGCAAATTGCAAGCCCTAGACCTGTACCACCAAACTGGCGGGTAGTAGAAACATCAGCCTGTACAAACTTATTGAATAGCTTGCTTTGTACTTCTGCTCGAATACCTATACCCGTATCCCTGATATGGAAGTGGGTATGATAGATATTATCTTCGAGAGGGATCACCCTTGCACTCAGCTCAACATGGCCTTTTAACGTGAACTTAATCGCGTTACTCATCAAGTTGGATAGCGTTTGCTCTATGCGCCCAAAGTCAGCGATTACTTTATGTTGAAGATTACAAGGTGCATCAATAAAAACCTTCAGTCCTTTCTTTTCGGCAGTAGGTGTAAAGGTTTGGCCAACATGTTGAATTAATTCACACAAGCTGAACTCACTTGGAGATAAATTCAGCTGTCCCGCCTCTATCTTCGAAAAGTCTAAAATATCATTCAAAATATTGAGTAAATTCTCACCAGACTGTTGCACGGTGGTTAGGTAATCGTGCTGTTCCTTTGTTAACTGTGTACGCAATAAAATATCAGTTAAACCAAGTACACCGTTCATGGGTGTGCGAATTTCATGGCTCATCATTGCTAGAAATTGGCTTTTGGCCTTAACTGCAGCCTCTGCTTCAATTAATGCCTGTTGTAACTCTAGGTTTTTACTTTCAATGGCATTATTGGCGCTGGTCAGTTTTTCATTATCTTCTGCTGTTCGTTTCTGTGCAGCTTGAAGCTCTGACCGCATCTCTGCAAAGGCATTCTTTAACTCACCAACCTCATCTTTAGAGGTGTCAGGTAAAACAGCATCGTAATTTCCCTTTCTTAACGCCTTTACCGCCAGAGCTAATTTGACAATAGGTTTAATAACAACGCGACGATTCCAGAGCGCACTGAGTGAGATTAACAATAGTGCAGTGATAAAAATCAGATACTCGAACTGAGCGAACTCATTCAATATATGATTTTTTTGCGATGTAATATCAAACTCAAGAATCAATAGACCGAGCTGCTCTCCAGACCAGAGTATAGGTTGTTCAAGTCGAATATAATCGATGCCATCCGGCGAGACAGGCTTATCGAAGGGGTACAGCATAAAATTATCTGCGTCAATTACACTGAAAGCAACCCAGCCACTTTGACGCCCAGATTCTGCCGTCTCCAATATGCTATGTAGCTTGGCAATGTCTCCTGACAGTAGCTCCTCTGCAATAATTGGAGCCAAAATCCCCAAGTGTTGAGACTCTTGAGCCAGTACATATTCTGTTTGAGACCCCAGTGCAATAGGTTCAATACCAAAGCGCAAAATAGCCATTAGTACCGCAAATGCCCCTAATGCAGGCAGCAGCATTTTTCTTTGTAAAGTCATTCGCTAGGCTCTTTTTCTCTAAGGATGAACATAAAACGCATCTAACTTCAAAGCCTTAAAAGGCTCGTAGTCTATAGTGGTTGCTACACCTATAGTTTTGAAGGGTACTTTTGCGAGTAGTTCAGCCCCAGCACTTGTACTACCAATGGCAAGAAAAGCTTCTTGCACCTGTTTGGCAACAGATGCAGGTACTTGCTTATTAACCACAACAGGATGTGGTGCCACTTTAGGGGTAGTGTACAGCACTCTTAGGCGCTGCTGTATTCGCTCAGGTTGCTGTGACAACGTTTTCAGTACGCCGCCACCCGCATCTGCTTTACCTAAGGCCACATTGAGGTAGACAGAAGAGTGTGTATTCACATATTTGGTGAAGTAGTCAATTTTATATTCATTAGTCATTGCTGCGCGCGTCATTAGCGACGCGCCCAAGGCATTAGGGGCGGGCAAAGCAATAAGCTTTTTATTTAAGTCTGCCAGTGATTGATAAGGGCTGTCTTTGGCAACAACAACAATACCTGATAATTGTTTGCCTACATCACGCACTAAAGGCGTATAAATATCTTGAGCAACAAAATAGTGATAAGGGTTCATATAAGCAAAATCAAACTGACCTGCTAGAAACTCTTTCTCAAATGCCGAAATAGTCGGCGCACCTCTAAATACAAACTGATGGCCAGTGCGAACCGACAATTCATCTAGAATGGGCTTCCAAATCGCATGCAGCTTTTTAACTTCAAACTGAGGCACAATGCCAATCGAATAGGTGTCGGCAAAAGCCATGCTAGATACTGAGCATGCAAAGATGGGGAGTAGTGCAAGTTGTTGAATTGTTTTCATAAACGTGCGCTTATTTAGGGGATTTGTGAGGGTATGGTCATTCTCAACCTTTTAGTTAATGAACTCAAGGCACATTGGCGACATTTTACCTAGTGAAGCTTTTCAATCCTAAGCATAAAGCCGTGTTGCATAAACATTAGGCTGTTCCCATACTCTTTGTGACTTTGTCGTCAAATTTAAAACTATACACATTTAGTTCACTCTTTTGGGGGCGCTATGCCACACAGGGCACATCTATTTTCATTACGTATAGCGGATGCCTTTCGTTCTACCTGCCTTGAAAAGAGCTATACCAAAACACTCTTCACCAAAGACCTAATGGCAGGTATTACCGTTGGTATTATTGCAATTCCGCTAGCGATGGCCTTGGCAATAGCCAGTGGAGTGCCGCCTCAATATGGTTTGTATACGGCATTTATAGCGGGATTTATTATTGCGCTTACAGGAGGCTCTCGCTTTAGTATTTCAGGGCCAACTGCAGCTTTTGTAGTGATTTTATACCCCATTGCACAACGCTATGGTCTAGGCGGGCTATTAATTGCTACGGTGATGTCTGGCTTTACTTTGATACTGTTAGCTTATCTTCGACTGGGCCGATTTATTGAATACATACCCGAGCCAGTTACCCTTGGGTTTACAGGTGGCATTGCCATCGTGATCGCAACATTACAGGTTAAAGACTTTTTTGGCCTATCTATAGAGCAGATGCCTGAACACTATACCGAGAAGCTTGCATTTTTAATTCATGCGCTGCCTGAGTTTCACTGGCCAAGTTTGTTGATTGCAGCGGTAACGCTTTTCGTGATGCTAATATGGCGCAAGCTAGGCTCAGCCATTCCACCACATTTACCCGCAGTGATTACTGGTAGCCTTTTGGCTATCTTATTTAACTATTATGGCTTAGACGTTGACACTATAGGCTCTCGTTTTAGCTATCTACTTGAAGATGGCAGTACAGGTACAGGCATTCCACCTTATTTACCAGAGTTTCAATGGCCTTGGTTGCAAGCAAATGCAGAGGGTGACGCTATAGGTTTAAGTTGGACACTTATACAAGATTTACTCCCTGCCGCCTTTGCCATAGCGATGCTAGGTGCTATTGAGTCATTACTTTGTGCCGTAGTATTAGATGGTATGACGAATACACGCCACAGTGCCAATAGTGAGCTAATGGGGCAAGGTATAGGCAATATCATTACGCCATTCTTTGGCGGCATTACAGCAACCGCGGCATTAGCACGATCAGCAGCTAACTTTAAATCTGGTGCACACTCTCCTGTAGCCGCAATGATTCATGCTGTTGTCGTGCTGTTGGGGTTAGTAGTTTTAGCGCCTATTTTGGCTTATATGCCAATGCCTGCAATGGCAGCCTTACTACTGATGGTCGCTTGGAATATGAGTGAAGCACCTAAAGCCGTTCATCTTGTTAAAACAGCGCCCCAAGGCGATTTGTGGGTGTTTTTTACTTGCCTATCTCTAACCGTTTTATTTGATATGGTAATTGCCATTACAGCAGGTATTTTGTTGGCAGCATTGCTGTTTATGAAAGAGATTGCAGAGATGACCAAAGTCAGTGACATCTCTCTTAATAAGCGTTTAGTTAATATCGACTTACCAGAGGGTTGGCAAGTTTATAAAATCAATGGCCCGTTATTTTTTGCCGCCGCTGAGCGTATTTTTTCAGAGTTAGCGGAGCTTTCTAAGGACGCAAAGGGTATTGTGCTTTATATGGATGGCGTACCCATACTGGATGCAGGGGGGTTAGCTGCGATGCAACAGCTTATTAAGCGCTGCAAACATCATAATACTCAGCTTTGGTTTGCAGACTTTCAGTTTCAACCCCTAAAAACACTAGCACGGGCTAAAATGCAGCCTATCGACAATCTAACTCAATACTATCCCACATTGGCTGTCGCATTAGATGCTTTATCAGAGCATCGTACAGATCAAAGCTGAAAAGCAATATAAAGCTAAGCCATTAGCTCAGGTTAAGAAATAATAGCAACGGAATAGTGAAATATAATAACGATAAGAGTATGGCTGGGCGGAAAGGATAAACCGCCCGCATCCATGCGGGTTAAGCTAGCAGTTAAGCAACACAGTACATTTGATGTAACGTGCTGATAATTGTGCTGGCTTGATCGCCATTTAGCGAATAATAAATTGTTTGTGACTCACGGCGAGTCTTCACCAGATTATCACGGCGTAAAACAGCTAAATGTTGAGATAAAGCCGACTGACTTAAATCCAACGACTCATTTAGCTGGCTTACAGAAAGCTCTTTACCTTCCAAGTAGCAAAGAATCATTAAACGGTTTTCATTTGCTAGTGCTTTCAGCAGGGCGGTTGCTTCCTTGGCGTTATCCCGCATCGCTACCAAGTCAACGTTGGCTTGGGCTGATTCTGCGTTAGTTGTCATTCGTACCACTCGCTTGAAGCTAATTTAGTTATAATTGATATTAGACCATATTGCGAAATTCAACAAATAATCAGTCGCATTTCCGCAAGGTCGATGATTATAAAGGGTGTTGCAGTATGATTAAAGCAACTCTGATCAATACTTATGATTGTCAACAGAATTGACAGTAAACCTTGGTATAAAGTTCCACACCTCTAGTTTTGTCGACATTTAATCGAAAGCTTTAACGTTCTAGGCTTCTCCTGAAAATAGCGCCCTTCTCAGGCAAAGCAAGCACAACAACCCAATAAGTGGGCACTTCCACCTTTTGTCGTAGTTTCAAAGCATCATAAATCAATTACAGTTGGCTCAGTCTTAAACGGGATTTTGTCGACAATCGGCAAAGCCATATTGATTAAGTGTATCCATAACAACTAAAAAGAGGTCCCGCCATGACCTATCAGGCAGAATACGAAAAATCAATCAACCAACCTGAACTATTTTGGGCTGAAAAAGCCGCTGACATTCCTTGGTATAAAAAACCAAGCCAAATTTTAGGGAAAGATGAGTTCGGTACTGACCGTTGGTTTATGGATGGTGAGCTGAATACTTGCTATGCCGCACTGGACTATCATGTTGAAAGTGGTCGTGGCGAACAAATTGCGCTGTATTACGATTCCCCTGTTACTGATACCAAATACAGCCTGACTTACTCAGAACTACAAAGCAAAGTGGCCCTATTTGCAGGCGCACTTGCTGATAAAGGCATTGTAAAAGGTGACCGCGTTATTGTTTACATGCCAATGGTGGCTGAAGCAGTTATCGCAATGTTAGCTTGCGCCCGCTTAGGTGCTGTGCATTCAGTTGTATTCGGTGGTTTTGCACCACACGAACTTGCCGTACGTATTGATGATGCAACACCTAAGGCGATCATCTCGGCTTCTTGCGGTATCGAAATTCAGAAAGTGATCCCTTACAAAGAGATGCTAGATGAAGCGATTAGTCTAGCCGCTCACAAGCCAGAGTTTTGTGTCCTGCTACAGCGCCCTCAAGTTCAAGCAGCGCTAACAGAAGGCCGTGATTTTGACTGGGCGGCATTGGTTGCAGACGCTAAACCAGCGCCTTGCACCCCTGTTGCAGCTACTGACCCGCTCTATATTCTGTATACCTCTGGCACCACTGGTAAGCCAAAAGGGGTGGTTCGTGACAATGGCGGCCATGCTGTTGCGCTGAAATACAGTATGAAAGCGATTTATGACATGAACCCCGGTGAAGTCTTTATGGCTGCATCAGATGTGGGTTGGGTTGTAGGCCACTCTTACATCGTTTATGCCCCATTACTGGCAGGCTGCACCACGGTTGTTTACGAAGGTAAACCTGTTCGCACCCCAGACTGCGGTGCTTTCTGGCGCTTGATTGAAGAGTACAAGATTAAAGGCTTCTTCACGGCCCCAACCGCTTTCCGTGCTGTGAAAAAAGAAGATCCAGACGGCGAAGAGCTGAAAAAATATGACATCTCTTCACTGAAAAACCTATTCCTAGCGGGTGAACGTTTAGATCCGCCCACTTTCTACTGGCTGCAAGAGCTAGTTGGCGTACCAGTTGTGGATCACTGGTGGCAAACTGAAACCGGTTGGGCAATTGCTTCCAACCAGATGGGTATTGAGCCGCGTTCTGCTAAAGCAGGTTCAGCAACTGTACCTACTGCAGGCTTTAACGTGCAGATTTTAGATAGCAAAGGCGGTCAAATGCCTGCTTCTGAACAGGGCAGCGTTTGCATTCAACTGCCAATGCCACCGGGCTGCTTAACCACAGTTTATGGTGATCCAGAGCGTTTCAAAAACTCTTACATGAACACCTTTAAAGGCTATTACTTAACAGGTGATGGTGGCTATATTGATGAAGAAGGCTATGTCTTCATCATGGGACGTACCGATGACGTGATCAACGTTGCAGGTCACCGTCTGTCTACAGGTGAGATGGAAGAAATTATCGCAGGTCACCCAGGGGTTGCCGAGTGTGCCGTAATTGGTGTCAACGATGAGCTAAAAGGCCAATTGCCTGTTGGCTTGGTCATCATGAAAGATGGTTACTCAGGTGATAGCGAAACATTAGAAGCGGAGCTAGCTGCTCGCGTTCGTAAAGAGATTGGCGCAATCGCTTGCTACAAGCAAACCCTGGTAGTGGATCGCTTACCAAAAACCCGTTCTGGTAAAATTTTGCGTAATATTCTGCGTTCAATCGCTGACGGTAAAGACTACGTTGTACCATCCACCATTGATGATCCAGCAAGTTTGCCAGAGATTGAATCAATTATGGCAGACAACAAAATTGGTTTTGCAGGCCGCTAAAAGCTTTAGAAGCGCCGTGCCAGCGCTTCTTTAAAAAATACCTCAATCTATGCAGCTGTCACTGCATAAGTTGAGGTGATCAGTAAAACTGTTTTGCCCTTTTTTCCATGATGGAACCGAGCCAGCTTTTAATCAGCTGGCTTTTTTTATCTACAAAACTTAAATAAACCTTATGCTAGACTGCTGCTATCTAAATATTTAGGCAAAGTCATCTGCCTATCTCACGATTGGAGCGTAAAATGTCACAATTTGATTTTGATCTGTTTGTTATTGGTGCAGGCTCAGGCGGTGTACGCGCAGCTCGCACTGCCGCAGGTTTAGGAAAAAAAGTCGCGGTTGCAGAAGGGCGTTTTTTAGGCGGCACTTGCGTCAACATCGGCTGCGTACCGAAAAAACTGTTCTCTTATGGCTCGCACTTCCACGAAGAGTTTGACCAAGCGCAGGGCTATGGTTGGCAAGTGGGTGCAAGTCGTTTCGACTGGCCGACCTTGCGCGATAATAAAACCAAAGAGATTGAACGCCTAAATGGTATTTACCATAACCTGTTGATTAACTCAGGTGTGACCTTAATTGAAGGCTACGCTGAAATTAAAGACGCCCATCAAGTACAAGTAAATGACCAGCTTTTTACAGCTGAGCGCATCTTAATCGCCACGGGCGGACAGCCGTTTATGCCTGAATTTGAAGGCAACGAACTGGCAATCAACTCTGATGCCGTATTCTATCTGGATGAGTTCCCTAAACGTGCCTTAGTCTTGGGCGGTGGCTATATTGCCGTTGAGTTTGCGGGCATCTTCAATGGCCTGGGCGCTGAAAGCCATCTGGTTTACCGTGGCGAACTACCATTAAAAGGCTTCGACCTTGAAGTGCAGCAGTTTGCGGCTACCGAGATTCAGAAAAAAGGCGTGCAATTTCACCTTGGCGTGAATATCGAAAAAATTGAAAAAGTGGCGACAGGGTTAAAAGTGACCCTAACCAACCAAGACAGCCTAGAGGTTGATCTGGTGTTGTGTGCCACAGGGCGTGTGCCTAATACCAAAGGGTTGGGGCTTGAGCAAGCTGGTGTTGCCTTAGGGCGTGGCGGAGAGGTGCTAGTTAATGACCAATTCCAAACCAATATACCTTCTATCTATGCCCTTGGCGATGTGATCAACCGTTTACAGTTAACCCCTGTCGCTTTGGCAGAAGCGATGGTATTAGTACACAACCTTTACAAACCAGAACTGCCGCCTAAAGCAATGGACTACAGCAATATTCCAACCGCTGTTTTTTGCCATCCCAATATCTCAACCGTAGGCTTAACAGAAGAGCAAGCACAAGCACAATTTGACGAAGTCGCAATTTACAGCGCCAGCTTTAAACCCATGAAACACACTTTGTCAGGCTCAGAAGAGCGCTGCCTGATGAAACTGGTGGTGGATGCCGCAACTGATAAAGTTGTAGGTGCACACATGGTTGGGCAAGATGCCGGCGAAGTGATTCAAGGCATTGCCGTCGCTATTAAAGCCGGTGCAACCAAAGCGATGTTCGACAGTACATTAGGAATACACCCAACAGGGGCTGAAGAGTTTGTTACCATGCGCACTGTAACCCGTACCCACCGCAAATGATGTGACATATTGAGAGCCACCTAAAAGGTCAGACTAAACACTGGCCTTTTAGGCAGCCACCACAGTTTTGTGAGAGGATGGGGGCATTATCCCCCATCTTTTATTTATGAAATAAGGGTTTTCTATCGCCCTTTATGCTGTTTGATGCTGCTTTTAGCTGATTTGTAGAAGCGCCCCAAGGCTCTGTCCTTTTCCCGTTTTGCTGCAACGCTTTGCTGACTGCGCTCTTGCTCACTCATCAATTTGTGATAGCTTTCTAAGCGGCGAGCCTCAAGTCTACCGTCGTTAATAGCTGTTGTTACCGCACAGTCCGGCTCATCCAGATGTAGGCAATCTGCAAAGCGACATTGCTCAGCCAAAGTTTCAATTTCGGAGAAGGTTTTTCGTATACCGAACTCGCTGTCAAACAGTTTCAGCTCGCGCATTCCCGGTGTATCCAGCAACAATCCACCACCAGAAATCAGGTGCAGGCTACGCCCTGTCGTGGTGTGTCGTCCCTTTGCATCATTTTCCCTAATATCCTGAGTATCCTGCTCATGCTGTCCAGACAGACTGTTGACCAGAGTGGATTTACCCACCCCAGATGAGCCAGTCAACACCAGTGTTTGCCCACTTTTACACCAAGGCTGCAATTGCTTCACTGAATTAGGGTCGGTGGCATTAACGCTTTCAACAGGTAGCAGGTTATCAAGACTTCGTATCTGATCAATATAACGCTCTGGTGACTCACAAAGATCGCTTTTGGTCAGCACAACCACTGGCTGAATCCTGCTTTCTGCGGCAAGACTTAGATAGCGCTCAATTCGGCTGAGATTAAAATCCTGATTACAGGAGGTGACAATCAATAAGGTGTCAATATTGGCTGCAATCAGTTGCTGATTAGTCTCAATTCCAGCGGCAAGGCGCTGAATCAGGCTGAAACGATTCAGCAATCGTATAGGCTGCTGATCAGCGTCCAGTAACAGCCAGTCGCCAACGGTAGGCCTTTCCTGTGTAGGACGATCTTTCCAGAAGAGCGTAGAAAGGTTCTGCTCCTGTAGCTGCATTTCCCCATCAGGTGCTTCCATCACAGTCTGTAGCACAATACGGTTACGATGTACCTCGGTTACTCGAAAGGGCGTCAATTGTGTGAACTCTTCCAGAATTAACTGTTGCTGAAAAAAGTGTCCCCACCCGAGAGACGTTAAACTTAAGTTATTCGTTCGGTTTGCTGTATCAAGTACAGCTGTGTCCTTTAGAGCAGATGAAATTGGGCTTCTCAGACTAAGTGATGGTCTGATTGAGGTTTTTTTAACGTTTGAAGACATTGTCTTTCCGTTCCTAAGTCATTGTTAAGTAAAACAATCAAAAGAGATTTGAACGGGCCAACAAATTTATGGGGAATAAGCGTTGAGGAGAAAACTCAAGGCACAGATAACCCTGACCATTACCCTATTTAATGAGTTTACAAGGGTAATTGGCCACAGGTGTCAGCTGCTTAGCCTCTGAATATTAAAAGAGGCTGGTTAAGCGGCCTGACCTGCAAAAACGGTGTTGGCATAGAAAAGAACAATCATCAAAAGACTCCATAGTTAAGTAAAAAAGAAGGTAAATTGGCACGCCTTATTGAGGCTCATACTAGCTTTTTCTTGCAAAGAAAAATAGGCAACGGATCAGTCGGTTAAGTAATACTCAACCGTTGACACAACACGCACATTTTTAATATGGGGGTTGTCGGTGTCACGGGCACTGATACTGAATTGTCCTTGTGTCGCACGTTTGATTTTTCCGAGCTTACTGTCGGAGTCCGCAGCAAATTTCTGTGCGACCTCACGAGCTTGTTTAGTCGCCTCTTCAATCATCGCGGGCTTGATATTATTTAAACCAGTGAAAATATATTCAGTTTTTGCGTTATAATCATTTCCTGTAAAAACAATACCCTTCTTACCAAGACTTAATAGCCGTCCCATTATCTTACGTACACCGCTCACATCGTCAGAGTAAACCGTGACAGTTTGTTGGGCAGAGTAACGAAATGACGCGCGATTGTTGTCGTAAACGGATTTGTCTGTAATTGCAGGTGCGGAAAATGAGATGCCATCTGCTTGAATACCTTGCTGGGAGAGGAAGGTCTTAATTTGAGTCGCGCTATTTTCAATCGAATTATAAAGTCCCTCTAAGTCATTCCCCACAACGACAAACTGAATCGGCCAGATCACAATATCAGCGTACACTTCGCGCTCTGCAAGGCCTTTTACCGTTACGCTACGGTCATATTGCTTATATTTAATTAGGGTATCGTTCAGCATCCAACCCAAACTGGTTAAACCTATTGCAATGAATAGTCCTAAAATAAAAGCACTTGCTTTATGAGGTTGAGACATAACGATCCTTTTTTCTCAATGATTCTAACTAAGATAATATTTTGGTTTTACATGTGGGCGCTCATAGTGTTATGTCACCCGTTTCCCAGGCTCTTTCAACATACCTGCCATTTCTGTGCATTGTGAAGTGCACAGAGTTTTGAATACTACCTTATAAATGCGTTGCTCACTACCGCTCACCCTCTGCGTCAGACTTCTGCTGTTGGATCTGCCATAAATTTGCATACACCCCTTGTTGGGCGAGTAAGCTGTTATGGCTCCCCTCTTCTACGATCACACCTTGGTGTAACACAATGATTTTGTCGGCATCGACAATGGTTGACAGGCGGTGGGCGATCACTAGGCTGGTGTAGCCCTCTGCAATCTCTTTCATGGCTTTGAGAATGGCTTGCTCTGATTTGCTGTCTAAAGAGGAGGTGGCCTCGTCAAATACCAAAATAGGGGGGCGTTTTAAAATAGCTCGGGCGATGGCGATGCGCTGTTTTTCACCTCCTGATAGTTTTAAGCCTCGCTCACCAACTAGGGTTTGCACACCTTTGGGTAGGTCTTGAATAAACTGGTCAAGGTGCGCCATGCTAATGGCATTCATCACCTCTTCATCTGATGCGCTGGGTCGTCCGTAGCGTACGTTTTCTAGAATACTGTTGTTAAACAGAACCGTATCTTGCGGCACGATGCCGATAGCTTGGCGCAAAGACTGTTGCGTGAGCTGCTGAATGGCTTGGTCATCTATGCAAATTTCACCCTCGGTTGGGTCATAAAATCGAAACAGTAGTTTAACCAGTGTTGACTTACCTGAACCACTTTCACCCACTACAGCCACTTTTTGACCGGGTTCAACGGTAAAGCTGATGTTATTTAAGATGGGACGCTCTGCTTGATAATGAAAGGATACGTTGTTAAAGGTGATCGCCCCTTGGACGCTGGGCAGCACTTGTGCTTGAGGAGCATCCACTACTTTTGGTTGGCGCTTTAGTAGCTCGAACATCTGCTCGATATTGGCGAGTGAGCCTTTGATCTCTCGGTAAACAAAGCCTAGAAAGTTTAAGGGAATAAACAACTGCATCATAAAGGCATTGATCAGCACAAAATCACCCAATGTCATCTCATCATTGGCGACACGAATAGAGGCCAATGCCAACATGCTGGTCATGGCGAGGGCGATAATCAGCGCTTGTCCACCATTGAGCGCAAATAGGGTCAGGCGATTTTTACGCTTGGCGCTCTCCCAAAGCGCCAGCTCATCATCGTAGCGCTTGGCTTCGTACGCTTCATTAGTGAAGTATTTTACGGTTTCGTAATTTAATAAACTGTCGACGGCGCGGGAGTTGCTGGCGGTATCTGCTTCGTTCACTTCTCGTAAATAGCGGGTGCGCCATTCCGTTGCTACGATGGAGAACACCACATAGCAGAGGACAGAAAACAGTGTGATAGCGGCAAAGGTGACACCGTAGTGATAGAACAGAATACCCACGACCAGCATCACTTCTAGCAATGTGGGTACGATGTTAAAAATCATAAACCGCATGAGAAAGCTGATGCCGCTGGTGCCCCGTTCAATATCACGAGACAACCCCCCTGTACGGCGGTTTAAGTGAAAGTCTAAATCCAGATGATGTAAATGCTGAAAGGTTTTTAGGCTGATACGTCGAATAGTGCGCTCAGTGACTCGGCCAAATAAGGTGTCTCGCACTTCATTCATGATCACGTTTAAAAAGCGGGCTGCACCGTAAGCGGCCACTAAGCCTAAAGGGGCGATGATCAGTGCGTTGGCCTCAAGTGTGGCGGTATTCAGGCCATCAACAATATGTTTGAGGAAGTAGGGGAGGCTGACGCTGGCAACTTTAGCCAAGACCAAACAAGCAATAGCGGCAAAAACGCGATAGCGAAACTCTAACAGATAGGGCCAAAGCATTTTCAATACATGCCACTTCATGCCTGTACCGGGTTCAACAACAGAATGATGGTGGCGCATAGTGATAGATACTCAAATAGTGGTGGGGCAGTTTACCCCAGTAGGCTTGTAAGGGTAGTGGATAATAGAAAACTTATCTTCTGTGTCAATGTATTGGCATTATTACAAACCGCAGATAGCTACAATAGCGCTTGGAAGAGTTGGTGCAACGCGGCTCGTCTTCGAGTGGTTAATGGCTGTGAAAAGCTGATACGCAAATAGTTATGGTATAAGCCATGTGCAGAAAATAGAACGCCCGGTGTGAGTACCACACCTTGTTCTAATAGGCCTTGATAGCTGATTTGCGTATCAATGTGGGCAGGTAGTTCAACCCAAAGGCACAAACCTCCTTTAGGTTGGCTATAGCTGATTTTATCCCCCCAATGTTGCTTGAGTTCATACAATAGTTGGTCACGCTGCTCGCGTAGCCTTTGTTTATATTGCGCTACGTAACGGCGATAATGCCCTTCTGCAATAAATTGCGCTAACCCTCCTTGCACTGCTTGTGGGCTGGCTAATTGAGTGATGAGTTTTAACTGAACCAGTTTATCCTGTAGTGCTGCACCCATAATCCAGCCAATACGCAGGTCACGAGATAGGCTTTTAGAAAATGAACCGCACAAAATGACCTGTTGGTGCTCATCTAAAGCTTTGAGAGGGGCGGGAGATTCAGAGCCAAAAGCTAAATCACCATAAATGTCATCTTCGATCACATAAAACTGATGTTGTAGCGCCAGTTGTAATAGACGTTGCCTAGATGCCAATGGCATTTGAGACCCTGTAGGTGTGCCAAAGTTGGGCGAGACTACACAAGCTTTAATGGGCCAGCGACTGATCTTTTCAGCCAACTCTGTAACATCTAGACCCATTTCAGCATCTGCGGATATTTCAATAATGTTCAGCTCCAGTTGCTCCATAATCTGTAATACGCCGTAAAAAGCAGGAGACTCAACTGCAACGGTGTCACCGCGTTTACAGGTTGCCATCAGGGCGAGAAACAGCGCATGTTGGCAGCCACTGGTAATGCAAATCTCTTCAGGTGTTGTGTTTAATAAACGTTGTCGGTATAGCTCTGTCAGTGCCTCTCGTAATCCTATTTTTCCCGCAGGTTCATCATAGTAATTGGCTTTCTGCTCAGGGTGTGTGCGTAGCCTGCGACTGATTAAACGATTGAGCAAAACTAAGTGCTGCGATGATTCTGCAAAGCCATCTGCGGGTAAAATGTCAAAGGCAGCACTGCGCCCCATAATATCTCGGAAAATGGCGGGCACCGTTACAGGTGCAGGTGCCACAGGTGTATCTACCTTGTTAGGTTTAGGGCTTTTGATTGTAGGTAGCTGTACAAAGTAGCCTGACTTAGGTTGTGCCACTACCCATTGATCAGATTCTAAACGATGGAGCGCATGCAACACTGTTGCCTTGGATACTCCGTAATCAGCACATAATGTACGTATTGATGGTAGGCGTTCACCATTACGATAGCGACCGTTAAGAAGCTGCTCTCGCAGTTCGTTTTCTAATGCTTCATAACGGTAAATTTTCATCAAAAGACCCTGTTGGTTGGAACTGTGCCTATTATAATTACTTTTTTGATCATAGGGTTGCGTAGTGAGAAGCCTATGGCATTTTGAGTGTTATTACTCGAAATGAATCGAGGCTTAGTTTCAGCTTAACGCCCTTCGATTTGCACTTTTTCTACTGATTGTGGTGCAATGCGACTCATATTTTGCCCTTAATAAGGAATGATGGTTTGAAAAATATTCTTCGGCTTGGTTTAGCAACAGTTCTATTGTCTGGCCTATTGTCAGGTTGTCAAAGCACTTATTACTCTGCAATGGAGCAGGTAGGTGTACACAAACGCGATATTTTAGTTGATAGGGTCGACAGTGCCAAAGAGGCTCAGCAAGAGGCTCAGACCCAGTTTAAAGATGCTCTAGAGCAATATCGTGCAGTTGTTAGTTTTGATGGTGGCGAGTTAGAAACTCTATACGATAAGTTAAAAGCAGAGTACGACGACAGTGAGTCGGCGGCTAAAGCGGTCAGCTCACGCATTGAAAAAGTAGAAGATGTGGCCGAGGCACTGTTTGAAGAGTGGCAAGCAGAGTTAGCGCTTTACTCTAGTGCAAGCTTGCGCCGCCAAAGTGAACGGCAGCTCAAAGATACTCGCAGTCGCTATCAAAGTTTAATTAAAGCGATGAAGCGTGCAGAATCACGTATGGCACCAGTGCTTGCTGCATTAAATGATAACGTGCTGTATCTAAAGCATAATTTAAATGCTAAAGCGATTGGGTCACTAAAAGGTGAACTGAATAGCATCCGCCAAGATGTAGACTTGATGATCAAAGAGATGCAAAGCGCCATTCAGGAGTCTGATCGTTTTATCGCTAACATGAAAAGCAATGGCTAACAGTGTAACTGTTTCGATATAGAGGATAATCGTGAATAATCGCAAACGAATTAAACTGAACTGTGATATGGGTGAAAGCTTTGGTGCTTGGACTATGGGTGCTGATGCAGAGGTTATGCCTTATATTGATATGGCCAGTATCGCTTGCGGTTTTCACGCGTCTGACCCACTGACAATGCACAGAACCGTGCAGCTAGCACTACAGCATCAAGTCAGTATTGGCGCACATCCCAGCTACCCAGACTTGGTAGGCTTTGGCCGAAGAGAGATGCAACTCTCTTCCGATGAACTGCACAGCGCACTCATTTACCAAATTGCAGCCTTGCAGGGGATTTGTGAATCGAATAACACCACTTTGTCATACGTAAAACCCCATGGTGCACTGTATAACAAAATGATGATCGATAATGCGACCCTTATGACGGTTATGCAAAGTCTAAAAGATTACTGCCCACATCTACCTCTGGTGTTAATGGCAACTCCTGAAGCAGAGCAGATCCAAAAACAGGCAGACAGCATGGGCATTTCAATATTGTTTGAAGTATTCGCCGATCGCGCCTATGACGATGAGGGCCGTTTAGTCGCCCGTACAATCGAAGGAGCTGTACATCAGAGTCTGTCTCAAATAGAGCAACAAGTTAGGCAAATTGTTGAGCAGGGCACTGTCACCAGCTTTTCAGGCAAAGTGATACCTATTGCGGCTGACACACTATGCATACATGGTGATGGAGCGCATGCCGCTAGTATTGCGGAATTATGCAGTCGAATCACATCTTAAACTGCAAATAATCATTGAATTTTATAATAGCCTAACCAAAGCTGGCTATGATCTGTGAAAACACCGTCAATAGGTAGGTGCTTTAAATTATTTAGGTGGCTTATTTCATTGACGGTATAAATATAAACTTCCAATCCTTTAGCTTTTGCCTCTTTAATCAGTGGCTCATCTATAAACTCTGCTGAAATATGCAGTGAGCGTATTTTAAGTACGCCTATCGCTGCATTTAGGGAAAGGGGCACACCATATACCAGAAGCCCTAGGTCTACATCAGGACAGCTCTTTTGAAAGAGTAACAGTTCATTGTGATCGAAAGATGATACAAGTAAGTCTGGCTTAAGTGCAGAGAATATCGGCTTTGTCAGTAATACGGCCAACAAGCCCGCACAACCTTTACTTTTTAACTCGATATTGAGAGACACACGGCCAGCAACAAGGTTGAGCACCTCCTCAAGCAGTGGAATACGCTGCCCCATTCCTGCATCAAATCGCATCAGTTGTGCCATAGTGTGATCTTTAACCCATCCACTTCCATTAGTGGTGCGATCTAAGGTTAAGTCGTGAATAACCAGCAAGTTACCTTGATGGGCGATAATGTCTATTTCAATCCATTTTGCGCCTGATCGAATTGCTAACTCAATCGCTAAAAGCGTATTTTCTGGAGCATCGGCCATTGCACCTCTATGGGCAAAAAAACGCATATATTTGTCCTTATCTCTCTAGCCTAACCTTTACGTTAACGTAAACTTGAAGTACATTATCACTATAACTACAAGACTTTAGTGCAGCGACTTGTTTACAATCATCCGCTGTATTTAACGCAAAATCACAATAATTAAATGCGACAAATAGCATTAAGCAGAATTTTGAAGGAGCCGCTGATGACTGCGCCATTATGGCAACCAAGCCAATCTCGAATCCAAGCCAGTAATATTGATCAATTTACTAAGCAAGTAAACCAGCGTTTTGGACTTTCACTAGAGGTTTATGCAGATCTACACCAGTGGAGCATTGATCATATTGAAGATTTCTGGTCTGAGCTGTGGGACTATGCAGAGGTTATCGCTGATAAGAAAAGTGAAGTAGTCTTAGAAAACCCAAACAAAATGCCGGGCGCTCGCTGGTTTCCTAATAGCAAAGTAAATTTTGCCGAAAACTTGCTGCGTTTCCGTGACGACCAAACTGCATTAGTTTTCCGTGGTGAAAAAGGTCAGCGTTCAGCCTTAACTTATGCCGAATTGTATGTTCAGGTGGCACAAGTTGCAGCTGGCTTAAAACGTGCCGGCGTACAAAAAGGTGACCGTGTGGCAGGTTTTGTGCCCAACTGTATTGAGACATTGGTGGCAATGTTAGCCACGACGAGTCTTGGCGCTGTATGGTCGTCGTGTTCTCCTGATTTTGGCATTAATGGTGTGCTAGACCGTTTTGGCCAGATCAAACCAAAAGTGCTATTTACTACAGATGGCTACTTCTATAGCAAGAAAACACTGAATTCGTTAGAGCGTGTAGAAGGTATTCTTGAGCAACTGCCTGATATTGAACAAGTTGTTGTAATACCGTTCGTTGAAGAGCGAGCAGATATCAGCATGATTCGAGGCGGCGTGCATCTTGCTGATTTTATTGATGCAAACGCAACTGAAATTGACTTTGTACGGGTTGAGTTTGATCATCCGCTATACATCATGTACTCATCAGGTACAACTGGTGTACCAAAATGTATCGTGCACTCGGTTGGCGGCACCCTATTACAGCATTTGAAAGAACACCTTTTACATACCGATGTTAAGCGTGACGACGTGCTGTTCTATTATACGACCTGTGGCTGGATGATGTGGAACTGGTTGGTGACTGGTTTAGCAACAGGTTGCACCGTATTACTCTATGACGGCTCGCCTTTCCACCCACGCCCTAATATTCTTTGGAATATTGCAGAGGAAGAGGGTATTAGTATTTTTGGCACTTCAGCCAAATATATTGCAGCACTTGAGAAGGTCGGTGTTAAGCCTAGAGAGACGCACAATCTTGAGCGTTTAAAAGCGATCCTATCTACAGGCTCTCCACTTGCCCATGAAAGCTTTGAATATGTCTACCGCGATATAAAAACAGACCTGTGCCTATCATCAATCTCTGGTGGTACGGATATTGTTTCCTGCTTCGCTCTTGGCAGCCCAACACTGCCTGTTTATGCGGGGGAGCTACAGTGCAGAGGTTTAGCAATGGCCGTTGACATCTTTGATGATAATGGCAATAGCTTACGCCAAGACAAAGGCGAGTTAGTGTGTACTAAACCATTTCCGTCTATGCCTATTGGTTTTTGGAACGACCCTAATGGTGAAAAGTACCATGATGCTTACTTTGCTAGTTTCGACAATGTTTGGGCGCATGGTGATTATGCCGAGATCACAGAACATGGTGGCTTAATTATTCATGGCCGCTCTGACGCTGTACTAAATCCAGGTGGTGTGCGTATCGGTACTGCAGAAATTTACCGTCAGGTTGAGAAAGTTGATCAAGTGATGGAAAGCATCTGTATTGGTCAAGACTGGGACGATGATGTTCGTGTTGTGCTGTTTGTACGCATGAAAGAGGGCTTTGATCTCAATGCTGATATTGAGAAAGAGATCCGTGACACCATTCGAGCTAATACTACGCCACGTCATGTACCTGCTAAGATTATTCAGGTTAGTGATATTCCTCGCACCATCAGCGGTAAAATTGTAGAGCTAGCAGTGCGTAATGTTGTGCTGAATCGTCCAGTGAAAAATACGGATGCATTGGCTAACCCTGAGGCTCTAAAATTGTATGAAAATCTAGAAGCGTTACAAAGCTAAACGTTAGCTTGGCTATATTGATTGAGGGCCACTTACTTTAGTAAGCGACCCTCAATTTTATTTCGGTGTAGCTTGAAAGGAAGGTCGCTAAAATATTTGATTCCCCACAAAGCATTAGATCAACGATGCTGTCCAGCCTTGCCAACTTGTTCTCAGTTTATCCTTGCATCAAACGATTGCTATTTGACTCTAAGCGCTCTAGACCCTTAATCAAATCTGCGTCACTCAACTGCTTTGTAAGATAACGATCAATCAGTTGTGAGAACTCCTCATGCAGTGCTTCATATCGCGAATCCAGCTGGATATTGGTTTCGTCTTCATCTAACGATACTGTAGTTGTTTGGCCTTTAATTATCTCTTCAAGTGCAGCATAAATATTTTGTTTATAAATCACATGAGCAATACGGCTCATTGCAGACCCCGCATAGCCAACCGCTTCAGCCACACGGGCAGAAGTTTGCTCAGCATTTTGCTCAAGTGTTGAAAATAAAGTTAAAAAGTCATCTAGTTGACTGGCAACCTTAAACCCTAGAGTCTGGTTTTCCTCTGTACAGCTGCTTATTTCTGCGACTTGCTTACGTAAGGATGCCACTATGTTGCCAACTTCAGCGGCCGTATCTTTGGTGCGAGTCGATAGGTTTTTTACCTCGTCTGCTACTACAGCAAAACCACGACCTGATTCACCTGCCCTTGCAGCTTCTACAGAGGCGTTCAACGCCAATAAATTGGTTTGATCTGCAATATCGGTAATTAACTTTAACGCACGTTCAACAGATGCGCTGGCTTCATTTAGGCTTTGAGTTTTTACCCGTAGGGTCGAAATATTATCCGTTGTTTGGCGCATTGCCTGAGTCATATCATTGATTGCCAAATGACTCTGCTGTGCTTGTGTGCAGTTGGCTTTCGCTATTTCATCAACCGCTATCACTACATGCTGAATCTGGTTTAGCTCATGCTCGCTATTATGTAGATCTGAGCGTAGATGTTGGATATTAATATCATGAAGTTGAGCCGTAACAGCATTTTGTTCGGTGTAACTCTGGTTGTCTTTTATGGCGATAATGGCGTTGTTAATCGCATCTAAAGAATTAGCAAAATCACCAGGTAAACCAGTCCCTCTAGCCTCCCTGCTAAAATCACTCTGATTAACTCTTTGAAAACAAAGCTTTACTTCTTTGAAATAAGTTTCAACAAAATCTAAAAACTCATTAACCGCCCAAGCAGATGAGGCTACTTCTCTGAGTTGTATGGTATGAGTTATTCTATGGTGCAACTCACCTTTTTTAGCCTTTTTTAATATTGATATCAATTGATCTAATGCTAATTTAAAAGGCTTAAAATAGAACCTTGATATAAAAAAAAGTGCGAAGAAAGAGCTTAAAATAACCGCTAACTCTACTGTGAAAACATCACGGTATATAGCGCTAGCGGTAGCAAACATAGTCGCTATAACCAACAAACCAAACATTAGCTTGTACTTGATAGGCATATTTGCGTTCTCTATTGTAAGGAGTGCTATTACATTGCTTGAAGCGTCATTACAAAACGATCATAGCTTACAGATTTAGACTCAAGCAATTGCACTAAGTAAGCCAAAGAATGATCGGCCGCTGATTGACTGTTTGCTCTAGATTCAATCTCTAACATGGTGTTGTAAATGGGGATTAACGTGTCTATAGCGGCTCGGCTCGGGCGGCGTCGAACAGAAAAATACCCCTTTAGGTGGCCGCTGGCATCAAAATCAGGGGTAATATTGGCAAAAACCCAGTAATAATCCCCTCCAGAAGTGTAATTTTTTACAAAACCAAAAAATTCATGCCCCTTTCGTAACTCTTGCCATAGAAAACGAAATACGCCACGGGGCATGTCAGGATGTCGGATTAAGTTATGAGGTTTATTTAGAACCTCTTCTTCTTGATAGTCAGCTATTCTCAGAAACGTTCTATTCGCATAGGTGATATGACCGCGAGTATCTGTTTTTGAGATAATAAGATCATCAGCTTCAAGTAATATTTCTTGGGAATTCTTATAAATATTATGTGCCAGCATTTTTATTGTTCCTTAGTCGCAGGCGAGTGCTCCATAATGCTACTAAAACAATAAAATCAAATGATGCAGATCAATATTGTCTCTATATTTAACGGATTATACCTTTAAATATTACATTTGCGTCTCTAGCTGCGATAAGTGCACGTAATGTTTTAGAATGAAACTCTCGGCGATATAGCACCATTACTACTAAAACTGTCGCCACCATAAAAACATATGGATGCCAAAACCAACAGAGTACTGCCAAACCAAAGTAGTAAGCGCGCAATCCGTAATTAAACTGATTCGCTGCTAAATCGATAAGGTCAGCTGTGTGTTCTGCATAAGCTTTTCTTGATTTTGGAGTGACATTTTCATCAGTTGGTTGTGGTGCTGCACCGATCATAATTGCGCAAAAGTTGTACTGACGCATAGACCAAGTAAAGGTGAAAAATGCGTATACAAAGATCGCAATTAAAAGTAAAACTTTCAGCTCCCACTCTAGCTGAGTGTCTGTTCCAGAAAATGGTAGCTGAGACATAATCTGAATAGCTTGATCTGTTGCACCTAACATGGTGAAAAGTGCAGCCAAAATCAGTAACGTACTTGAAGCAAAGAAGGCACCATTACGCTCCAAGTGCGTCATAATTGTTGTATCGGCAATTCGAACTTCACGCTCTAGCAATCGCACCATCCAATCTGCTCTGTATTGATGCATAACGCGAGCCAGACAGACTTTTCCTGATAGCGAACGTTTAGAATAAAAGTAATAGACCGTCCACCAAAATACGAACCAGCTAAAGGCAATCACATCTAAAAGAGACAGACTGATCAGTTGACTAAATGATAACAATTCAGTTACACCTTGATTAATAAAGAAAAGCACAGTTGTAAGACTAATGTATTATAATACAATTTTTTAGAGCATATCCCCTTGAAATCATACCTATGTGGCCTACTGCTGCTCTTGACCCCATTTTTTGCAATGGGGCAATCTTGGCAAGAACTGGTTGATAAGGTTCAGCGAACAGAACTGGAACAACAGCTTGATCTTGTGAACCGCTATTTCAACGAGCAAGTTCGCTATCGGGCAGAGTTAAATGATCGCTGGCAGTCATTATCAGAAACTTTAAATTCTAAACAGGGCGATTGTGAAGATTTTGCACTGGGCAAATACCAAACTTTTTTAGCCAGTGGCAGCCATACTAAAAGTTTTAGTTTTATTTATGCCTTACGCGAGCCAGATAAAGTTGCACACATTGCGTTATTGCATAAACCCAGTAATTTATTGCTGGACAGCCTTACAAATAATCTCAGCACTATGAATTTGCGCCAAGACTTATCCCCTGTTATTGAGTTTACAGCCAATAGCTATCAACTCTTTTCTCCTGAGGTTCGTCTGACTCGTGCAGAGTTAGTATCTTTACGGGGCTGGCAGAAGACTTTAAAGAAAGCTGAGAAACAAAGTTCAAAGGAACTATATGATTAATCTTCGCTCGCTTAGCACAGGGATTTTAGCTTATTTGATTTGGGGCTGTTTTCCGCTTCTGTTTTCATTAGTCAGCTCTGTTGCGCCACTGGAAGTTATTTCGGCTCGTATTTTCTGGTCATTTCTTTTTTGCAGCCTCTTGTTACTAGGCTTAGGACAGTGGCAATCTTTGAAAAAAGTATTTTCAAAGAAGGCTCTGCTTTGGTCGTTTATTGCAGCTTTGTTAATCTCAACCAACTGGTTAGTCTTTGTGTATGCGGTTAACAATGGGCAGGTGATTCAATCAAGCCTAGGCTACTTTTTAACGCCGATTGTGAGTGTGTTTCTGGCGCGTTTTATATTGCAAGAGCACATCAGTCGCCGCCAAGCGATCTCTATTGCATTAGCAATCATTGCTATTTTAATTGAAGTTTTGCGAATACAGAGCTTACCTTGGATCTCCTTGCTATTGGCGCTTAGTTTTGGCTTGTATGGCTTAGTACGTAAACAAGCACCTTTTGAAGCACTCAACGGCCTGTTAATGGAAACTGGATGGCTTTTGTTACCTGCTTTGGCTTACCTTGCGTTACAGCAATCACCTGGGTTGCAGCCTTACCCTGTTAATAGCATAGGTTTTTATCTGGCCTTATCAGGGATTGTAACGGCGGTTCCATTATTACTGTTCTCTGCTGCCGCTCGAAAGCTGCCTCTCTCTGTGATTGGCTTCATTATGTATATCAACCCAATCATGCAGTTCATTACAGCTATTTTTATCTTTAAAGAAGGTTTTGAGCTGCAACAGCTATTCAGCTTTGCACTGATATGGCTTGCAGTTTTGATATTCTGTTACGATTTGTACCAAAATAGCAGGCAAAGGGTTTAAAGCTATACTGTGCTTCAGTAACTCTATTTTTCTTTATACGCAGTAGTCATCAAAGACTTTCGCTACATTAGAATTGTATTTTGTTTGCTGCGACGCATCAAAAGTGTTACTATGCGTAGAATATAGTAACACTTTTGGAGACTGGCTATGGTTCGCTCATCTGACCTTCTTATCAATACTGGCATGACTGCTGGCATAGCTGTGATAGCAGCCCTAGCAGCAGTGGCTTCTCAGGTTGTACTACCTGCAGTCGCATTAGTTTCAGGCTTAGGCGTAGTGTTTAAAGCTTGGGAAGCTGCGGTTGTTAACCCATCGCTGTAATTGCCAGGTTTAAACTGAGCAAAAATAAAAGCCGCTAAATTTGAAACACTCAGTTCGATAAGCAGTGCTTCACAATATTAGCGGCTTTTTAGATTCTCAATGGCGGTCTTAGATTTAAATAATTAAAGCATGCCTAATCCAAATATTACTGGTTTAGCATATGGCGCTCTCTTAGATCCTCCAAATGATCATAGATCTTTTGAGCTTGGCTGAATTTGATCTGTGGGAACACAGGCATACGCGGGTACCTAGGATCACCCTCACGAATCAAGCGCACTGTATCAGCCCTCGATAACTCGGCACTAATACTTGCAGGTATACCCAAAAAAAACTTACCTACACCACTTGGCCGATGGCAGCCTGCACAATAATCTTGGTACATATCTTTACCAGTTGCCATTGCTGCTGGTGGCTCATCCTTATAGAGGCAGCCTGAGATCAATGTCACGGTCAATACTACAAGAAAAGTTTTCAGCGCCTTTATCTGAGTTACTGTTTTCACATCTCACCCCTTTACAGATTTAGGCGTTACTGCTGGCTCAACGAGCTTATTTTTATCAGCTTTTATTGGCTCGGTTTTCATGCCCCTCTATAGATAGACTTTAGTGTAAAATAAGTATTTTGCCTAGAAAAACAGAAGCATTTCTCGCTAGTTGCTGGCAATCCGCGTAGAGTTCACGGCCTTCGCGTAGCTATTTGATTTTATGTTGGTCTGCTGCGTTTATTATAAACTACAGCAGCTATAAGGCTTTTCATGTCAGATATTCGAGTGCGTTACCAAACTATTGAATTTGGTCAAACCGATATCCACCTACGAACTTTAAGAGATAATCAGCAATTCTCAGACCCTCAGGGGGAGGCGGAAAGCCTAGGTATTTCATCAGCTTCTTGGCCTATCTTTGGTATTGTTTGGGATTCAGGCAATGTGCTGGCGCATTTGATGTACAAGCATCAGATAAAGGGAAAGCGAATCTTGGAGGTAGGATGCGGTATCGGGCTTTCAAGCCTCGTCTTAAATCACCGTGAAGCTGATATTACGGCGACAGATTATCATCCCGAAGCAGGAAACTTTTTATCAATTAATACCATGCTTAACCAAGGTAAAGATATTCCATTTATACGGACGGGGTGGGAGGATGCCGATAGTGGCATTGGTTTATTTGATCTCATTATTGGAAGTGATCTATTGTATGAGCATGAGCATGTTGAGCTGCTAGCTGCATTTGTGGAACAACATGCAAAACCTAGTTGTGAAGTGATTATGATTGATCCCGGGCGCGGTCATCACGCCCGGTTCAGCAAACAGATGGTTAAATTTGGCTTTAATCATCAACAACAGAAACCTGAAGGCACCGAGCTATATTTAAACAAGCCTTTTAAAGGTCAAATACTAAGCTATCAGCGTTAATCAATCGCTACTACCACCCGATTTCGGCCTTGCTCTTTTGCTTGGTAAAGTGCGGAATCGGCACGTTTTAGCATATCATTAAAGCTCTCTTTTCCACTTCTCAGCTCAGCAATACCGATACTAACAGTTACTTTTAATCCTGCTGGCATTAAATCCTCAATAGCCTGTCGTAATATTTCTGCTTTTTTTACCGCACTGTCTTTATCACAGAAGTCGAGTAGAACAATAAACTCCTCACCACCAAAGCGGGCAACAAGGTCATCTTTACGGTTAAACTCCATTAGTTTTTGAGCCATAGCCACTAATACTTGGTCGCCCACTAAGTGTCCATGCTGATCATTGACTTGCTTAAAATGATCAATATCAAGCAGTAACAATGATAATGAGTGGCCATCACGTAGCGTGCGAGCCACTTTCTGTCCTGCCACTTCCAGCATAAAGTAGCGGTTGTAAACACTGGTCAGTTGATCATGAAAGGCTAAGAACGTTAACTTATCACTTTGCTTTTTTAACATCACTTGGGTTTTTACCCTAGCTTGTACAATTGCAGGCCTAATTGGCTTTGTAATGTAATCAACAGCTCCTAATGTCAGGCCGTATTCCTCATTGTCATCACTGTCCATACCTGTCACAAAGATAATAGGTATTTTCGACATGTCAGAATCTGCCTTCACCCTGCGACACACTTCATAACCATCCATATCAGGCATATCAATATCTAAGAGCAGCAAATCTGGTAGTGGCCCTGCGGTTAAAATATCTAAGCAGCGTTGACCTGAATTGGCGACTTTTACCAAGTAGTCATTCTTTAAGATTCCGGCAAGCACTTGAATGTTAGTCGCGGAGTCATCAACGACCAGAACAGTAGCTTTTTCATTCATTTGGCTGCTCCTGAGAGATAATCTTGACGAGCGCATCAAGTGTGGATAAGGCACCCGCTTCATCGAACTCCGATATTTGCGCTATTAATTGCTGGACGGTTGCCTGCGACTCAGCAGACAACCAAGAAATATTAAGTCGATCAAGCTCTGTTACATCAATGTACTCACTTGCCTCTAGCTGTTGTCTGAGTTGGTTGATACAAGATCTAAACTCACTCAGGTTCAATGTTACAGCGTTTGCATCGGAGCTATCTATATTAAGCAAATATTGCTCTATTAAGCTTTGTAGCTCTTTGGCGCTATTGGTAAAAGGCTCAAACCATATAGATAGTGCATCGACATCTTGCTTTTTACCTGCCCGCTCTAACTTTGCTGATAAATAGCTTAATCTCTTTGCACTTAAGTTGGCGGCGGCTCCCTTCAGAGCATGTGCTTGATGACAGAGTTCGGCCCAATTTTGTTGCTTCACAGCAGATTGAAGCTGACTTAATTGTTCAGGTAAGTTTCGTAAAAATGTTTTTAATAGCTGGATAATAGAGGACTCTATCCCCATCATTCGGTGTAACATTTCCTCTACCTGCCAAGCCTCTAAAGACTGCCAGTCTGCCTCATGATCGTTGTCTAATCTCTGCTCTAGGCTTGGTATCACTGTAGTATTACTTGAGGTGGTGGTTTTGGATAATTTGTCACCTGTCAGATAAAGATTGAGCTTACTTACTATGTCACCAACCACTAGGGGTTTGGACAGGTAGTCATTCATACCTGAAGCAAGGCACTTTTCTTTATCTCCCGTCATGGCATTGGCCGTCATGGCTATTATCGCAATCTCTTTATTTTTCTCACCTGCTTGCCCTGCCCTAATCTGCCTTGATGCCTCATAGCCATCCATTTTAGGCATTTGACAATCCATAAACACTAGATGGTAGGCTGGCTCTAGGTGATGCCTTAAAAAGGCCAATGCCTCCTCGCCATTAGATGCGACATCAACCTGCAATCCCAGCTCTTGTAAAATCCCTGTTGCTACCATTTGGTTAATATCATTATCTTCAACTAAAAGTACACGTGCCTCTTTTGGCCAAGTTTTTTTTAATTGTTTCAGGTCAAAACCGCTATGGGAAAGCGTTTTTTGCAAATAGTTGTTCTCTGATTTAAGGACTAGGTTACTCATGTTATCGTCGTGAGTCGCAATAGCCAGTGTATCGAATAGATCTGAAACCGTAATAGGCTTTTGACAATAAGCACTGAAGCCTAAATCAGCAAACAGTTGAGACTGATTTTGTTGCGTAATATTGGTCATCATGACCACCTTTACACCTTTAAATCTAGGATCACTTTTAAATTTAGAGCCTAAAGCAACCCCTTCAAGATCGGGAAGATGGATATCAATAAAAACAATATCAAAACAATCATCTGCACTTTTTTGTAACTGTGCTTCTGCCGTTTGCCAAGCCAGCTCAGCGTTTGCTGCCACGGAAGCTGAAATCCCCCAAATACGTAGCTGGCTTTGCATGACCTCTCTATTCATGCTGTTATCATCAACGATAAGCACATTAAGGCCTTCAAGCCCTTTGGCAGGCTCGATTTTCTTCTCTTGCTCACTTTTGCCTAATAGAATTTCAATTTCAAAACAACTGCCAAACTTAGGCACGCTTGACACCGTCACTTTGCCCCCCATTAACTCACAGAGCTTTTTAACAATAGCCAACCCTAACCCTGTTCCGCCGTATTTACGTGTTGTACTGGCATCTAGCTGGCTGAAAGATTGGAAGAGGCTTTTCAAGTTTTCATCAGGGATACCGATACCTGTGTCAATAATAGCGCAGCTAAAACGCCATTGATGTTCATTAAGCTCCGCTAGCTTGCCTTTGATTACCACATCGCCTTGGTCGGTAAATTTAATCGCATTGCCTACTAAGTTGGTTAGAATTTGGCGTAGTCTAGCCGCGTCACCTCGTACAATAGAGTATTGTACTTCGCTCATATCTAGTACCAGCTCTAGGTGTTTTTTCTGAGCTTGATATGCCATGCCTTCAGCAAATTCACTCATCATATTCAAAAGGTCAAAATCAATCGATTCTAGCTCTAGTTTTCCGGCATCAACTTTTGAGTAATCTAAAATATCATTAATCAGTGTAAGAAGAGATTGTGCACTAGATTGTGCAATATCAACCTTGCGGCGTTGGTCTTGGCTAAGAGAGCTGTTCTGTAATAGCTCTAACATACCCAAAACACCATTCATAGGGGTGCGAATTTCGTGGCTCATACTGGCTAAGAATTCGCCTTTTGCATTTGCGGCTTTTTCAGCGGCTTCTTTAGCTTGTTCTAGCGCTACTTGTGCCGCTTGGCTTGCAAGCTCTTGGTATTTTCGCTCGGTAATATCTAGATGAGTGCCAATCATCCGTTTTGGTTTGCCATCAGCAAGCCACTCAACAACCTTACCGGTATCCAAAACCCACACCCATTGGCCATTCTTATGCTTCATTCTGGCTTCAAAACTATAATGGTCAGTAAGGTTGTTCCAATGATCGTTTAAGCGCTTTTCTGACTCTACAAGCTCATCCGGATGAGCCAGCTGCGTCCATGTATTAATTGTTGTGGGTTGCAATTCTTCAAGTTTGTAGCCCACTATTTCTGCCCAGCGCTCATTGAAGTCAACGGTGCCTGTTTCAATATCCCAATCCCAAACCCCTACTTCGGTGCTGCTGATGATAAGTTCAAGTTTGCGAGAACTTTCTGCTAAAGCTATTTCAGCATTTTTGCGTTCCGTAATATCCGCTCGAATCGCAATATAACTTCTAGGCTTGCCATTTTCGCCTTTTAAAGGAACGATAGTGGTGTCAACCCAATACAAGCGGCGATCTTTAGCGCGATTACAAAGCTCGCCACTCCAGACTTCTCCTTTGGCAATACAGCGATACATCTCGCGAAAGAAGGTTTTACTATGTGTGCCTGAATTAAGCATTCTATGGTTTTGTCCGATGAGCTCCTCTTCAGAGTAGCCACTGATCAAACAGAACCGCTCATTGACGTAGGTGATGGTGCCTTGTATGTCGGTTACAGCAACAATGGCGTGTTTATCTAAGGCAAATTTCTGTTCGGCTAAGTCGGACAGTACCTTTTGACGCTTTTTCATCTCAAGGTCTAAAGTCTTTTTGGAGATCAGCGAGTGTTCTAGTGTCTCAGCCATATGATTAATGGCACGGCCTAAGTCGCCAACTTCATCAGTATTAGTTGACACAACACGAGTAGACAAAGCGCCATTGCCTATTGCATCTACACTTTTATGCAACAACTTCAAGCGACGCACTAAGTAATGTTGCAGCACAAAGAACCAAATTAAAGTAGTTATCAGCACACCGAGGATAACCGCCCCCCAGAGTTGTATGCTTAAGCTTGAAATAATTTCTTTAATTACAGTATGTTGGTAGGCATTAGACGCCAGTGATAACAGCTGAGATTTGATTGCATCCAGCAGAAAAATAGCCGAAATACCTGCAATAAAAAATATGGTAGTAGAGCTAATAAAAGTAATTTTTGACAATAAGCGCATATCGACCCCATTGATATCCTTGTTAGCAATAGCGCTGGCGAATGAGTTTGTGATGATAAGTTCCTACGTCATCTGCTCTTACACCAATTTTTAAGTTTGCAAAACCTAAGCTAAATCCAGTCTTTTGATAATAGTGGAACTTGCCTCACACTGATTGGTTGTATTGTATATATTTTGGATATAGGCAGTGCTGTGTTTGCATTTTGCAAATATTAGTATTTTCTGATTACTGGCTGATCAACGCTTTCGTGAATCAGAAAAAATCTATAAATCAATGCGTTACAAGTATCTTTAAAACAAAGTACAAAATGGCACAAAGCCTGCTGTGCTTCAATAACACCTTAAATGTAACCTGAGCATCCTTTGCAAAATGCAATACGATTATGGGTTCGCTCTAGGGAGCAAGTTATGAAGTTAGCAGTGCAGGCCCGATTTTATCAGATTTTATCCGCAGCATGGCGGCACCGTTATATGATAGTGCTCCCTCCTTTAGTCATGCCTTTTATCGGTTTGGCTATAGGGATGATGTCGGCTAAGGTTTATGACAGCCACACCTCTTTTCTGATTCAAGAAAGTGCCAAGCTTAATCCTTTTTTAGAAGACCTATCTGTACAAACCCAAATTCAGCAGCGGATCAAAGCATTAGAAACACTGCTCCACAGCCGCCATATTCTACAGCAAGTGGCGGAAGATCAATCACTCTTATCTACAGAAGCCTCTGATCAAGAGCGAGAGCGTGTCATTCGCCGTTTATCTGGCCAACTCAAAGTCTCTTTACACGGCTCCGATCTTATTAGCTTGCATTATAGAAGCCGCCAGCAAGCTGGCATGGATAAGATGTTATTACAAGTGCGAGAGGTTTTTATTGATCAACTGTTAGCACCTGAACGTAGCTCCGTGAGTAATTCTGAACAGTTCTTATTGGCGCAGATTGAGCGTCAACGCAAGTTGCTTGATCAGTCTGAAGCAGCTCTTTCAAACTTCAGGTCTCAACATGCGTTGCAACTTCCCAGTTTGCTCAACGCTAATATTTCAGAGCTAGGGAGTATTAAACAGTTAATTGCAGAAAAAAGCGTTGATTTGGCAGGACAAAAAGCAGCCTTAGAGTCCCTTCACACCCACTTAATACGTACTAATCCTATTGTGGGCGCCTTAGAAAAGCAGATGATTGATTTGCGTAGCGAATTGGTCAGCCTGCAAGCCCGTTATACCGATCGTCACAGTAAGGTAATGACGCTGCAAAATAAGTTACACCAGTTAGAACTAGAGCATAGAGAGTTACAGCAGCTTACAGAGCAAGTTGATAGTTTGGATGCATTAGAACGTCTATGGCAAGCCTCCGCTCAAGGAGAGATCCTTACAGGGCTTAAAGGCGTGGAGCAACCAAATAATAGCAGCCTGATTTTTCAGCAAGTTGATGAAATTGAAAATGCCCGTGCTCGCTATATGCGCTTACAAACTGAGCTAACTCAGTTACAGCAGCAACAGCAAGAGATGCTCAATTTGATCCAATCAAGCGGGGATATAGAACAAAACTTATTACGCTTAAGCCGAGACTTAGATGTACAAAAGAAAGTCTACCAAGAGCTTTTAGATCGTTACGAGCGCGCCAAAATCACAGGGGCTTTGGGGGCTTACGAGCAACCTAATCGAATCAAAGTCATAGATGAGCCTTTTATCCCTGGCGCTCCTAGTAATTTGCCTACTTTGATTTTTGTTATGGCAGGTTGCGTGGCAGGTTTAGCTATAGGCGTAGGTATTGCTCTCTTAAAAGAACTCACCGACTCCCGCTTGCGCTATGTGCAAGCGGTACAAGCGATTGCTGGCGTGCCAGTACTTGCAAGACTGCCTAAGGTTACAGAATCCAGTTACGTGCTTGACTTGTCTGGCCTTGATCTAGACAGCTCTTTAAGTTCGGATTCTGATCCATCATCACCTCCGGTATTGGAAGGAGAGCTACAATGAAAATTATCCAAGTGGTTCAGCATTTAGCCCCCGGTGGTATAGAAACCATGGTGTTAGAGCTACAACGCATTTATCAAGAACGTGATGAGGTGATCATTCTCAGTTTAGAGGGGCATTACCAGCATAATGTGCGCAGCTGGTCACGCCTCTATGGCTTAAACTGCGAGCTGATTTTTATGAACAAAAGTCAAGGTACTCAACCGGGCTTGATTTGGCAGCTTGTGCAGCTGTTTAAACAGCTGAAACCTGACGTTGTACATACTCATCATATTGGGCCTCTATTCTATGCAGGTACAGCTGCACGTTGGGCAAAAATTAATAGCATTGTACATACAGAGCATGATGGCTGGCACTTACAGCAAAGTAAAAAGCGTCAACTGATACAGCAAGGGTTGCTGAAAATGGTGCGTCCACACTTGGTGGCAGATGCGGAGCATGTCGGCGAAGTCTTGAGCGGCTTGTATCCTCAACAAAAACTACATGTCATTCCTAATGGAATTGACACACAGCGTTTTGTTCCTGGAGCCCATATCAAAGCTCGACAACAACTCAATTTACCACACAACAAGCTGCTGATTGGCTGTGCAGCTCGCTTAGTTCAAGGTAAAGGCCATCATTATCTGCTAGAAGCGATGCAGCAGCTACCTCAAAACCTTCATTTAGCACTTGCAGGCGATGGCCCTCTGAAAAACGAACTGATGGCAGAAGCAAGAGTGCTGGGTATTTTAGAGCGCGTACATTTTTTGGGTAACTTAGAATCGATGACCGATTTTTATCACGCCATTGATCTATTCTGCTTGCCTTCTGAGGCAGAGGGGTTGCCACTATCCCCGTTAGAAGCTCAGGCCTGTGGCGTACCTGTTTTGATTACAGATACAGGAGGCTGCAAAGAAGCGGTCTGCAATAAAACAGGGTTACTCGTACCCAGTAAAGATAGTAAGGCATTGGCACAGGGTGTGCTTGAGCTATTACAACGCTTTTGTATTAGCGAAATGCAAAGCCCAAGGGAGTATGTGCTACAGCACCATGATCTGAAGAAAGTTGCGCGCCAATATCGTCGATTAATGGTCAAGCATTCCTCTTAAGCTTATTGTTAGAAGGAGAGTTATTATGTGGCACCCTTATCAAAGCCTCACACAGCTGATTGAAGCTCAGCTTTGGCCCCTGTTAACGGCTGGGGGGCTGCTAATATTTTGTGGTGGTTTAATCGTTTATCACCACTTTGGCTACCCTCTTTTGATTAGATTTCTAGCTCAGAGGCAACCTAATCCTCACTACCCTGTTGCTCCAGAGTTATATCCTAGGTCGCCAGATGATGCGCTTGCTCCTGAGCACTGGCCGCCAATTAGCTTAATTATTCCCGTCTACAACGAATCCGCACATATAGCAGAGAAAATCCGTAATTTGGCGCTGTTGGATTACCCATCTGACTGCTTAGAAATACGCTTTATCTTTGATGGTTGTACCGATGATTCTGTTGATATTGCAGAAAAAACTCTACAAGAGCCATTGTGCCAACATCTGCCTTGCATTTTGCAAATTGAAGAGCAGAATCAAGGCAAACTGCAACAATTGAATCGTGCGATACCTAAAGCACGTTTTGAAATTATTGCTTTATCTGATCTGTCTGCACTTATGGCGGTAGATGCACTGAAGCTAGCAGCACTTTGGTTTAAACGTAAACATATTGGTGCGGTATGTGCGACCTATCGTTTTTTATCGAATGCGGGTACGCAAGAGCAAAGCTATTGGCACTATCAGTGCTCTATTAAGCAGGCCGAAAGCCAAATTGGCTCTACGTTGGGCGCTCATGGTGCTTTTTATCTACTACGTCAAAGTCTATTTCAGCCACTACCCCTTGATAGTATTAATGATGATTTTATTTTGCCTTGTCGCATTGTTGAACAAGGCTATCGAGTAGTGTACGACCCTAGAATCATCGCCATCGAACTTGAGTCGAGTGCACTTGAGCAAGACTTTCAGCGTCGTTTACGCATTTCTGCTGGCAATATGCAACAAAGCTTACGTCTAACAGGCTTATTGCATCCTAAGCTGGGGCATACCAGTTGGATGTTTTTCTCTTGTAAGTGGTTAAGACCTTTTATGCCTTGGTGTTTTATTGGTTGCTTTGTTGCCTCGATCTGGCTAAGCCTAATCTCTTATTGGTTAAGCCCCATACTGCTGCTACAGCTGCTGGTTTATGGTTTGGTCATAAAACAACAGTTACAACCTGGCACGCAACCTGCTTTAGTCAAATTACACTACTTAATTTCAGGTCATGTGCTTGGGCTAATTGGTGGTATTGATTACTTGCGAGGCCGCTATCAACAGCCTTGGAAAAAAGTTTCTCATTAAGCTTATTTAACAAGTAACAACGCTTATTTCGCGCCACTCTGAACAACGAGGGTATCATTATGAAAACGCTTAATAACGGGTTGACCAACCTCTCTCAAAAAGAAACAGTGCAAATGGACTATGTGCCTACCCGAGTTCGCATCGCTAAACGTGTATTTGACTTGAGCTTGGCTAGTATACTCTTTGTGCTTACATTGCCACTTTGGCCATTGATTATGCTAGCAATTAAACTTAGCTCAAAAGGTCCAGTGTTGTTTCAACAGCAGCGTATTGGTGTCGCTGATGCGAACAAGTTCAACCTATTTACTATGTTGAAATTCAGAACGATGGTGGCGGATGCTGAAGCCAAGAGTGGCCCTGTGTGGGCGAGCAAAAATGACCCTAGGATCACTACCGTAGGACGCTTCCTGCGTAAAACCCGATTAGATGAGTTGCCACAACTTATAAACGTACTAAAAGGCGAGATGTCGATGATAGGCCCAAGACCTGAACGAGCAGGCATAATGGCTCGCTTAGAACATGAAATCCCTATGTTCAATGAGCGCATGTACGGGGTACTACCGGGCATCACAGGCTTAGCGCAAGTTTATCAAGGCTATGATGAAACTATAGAAGATAGCCGTAACAAGCTTGGCTACGACTTAGCTTACGCGGTTTCAATGGCAAATCTTAAAGATTGGTTTTTGATGGATATTCACGTGGCATTGAAAACAGTGAGTGTGGTGATAATGGGGCGTGGACAGTAAATCAACAGCCCCTCAGGCTAGCCGCTCTATTTTTTCAATAACAGCACTAATACTTCATAGTGTTCTGTATGAGGGAACATATCAAAAAGTTGTGCTTGAGATACTTGGTAGCCCTCAATTTGTGCAAGATCTTGCGCCAGAGTATTTGGATTACAACTAGAATAGATAATAGCCTGTGGTGCAAACTCACTCAGTGCCTTGCACAGTTCAGCCCCGATACCACGCCTTGGAGGATTCACTACAATGAGATCAGGCTTATTAGCAGCCTGTTTACCCAGTGCAAAATCCGTTGAGTCTAGGGCTTTAAACTCAACCTGTTTAAGTCCTAGTGCTTTGGCTGACATTTGAGCACAAGCAATAGCTTCGGCTTCAATTTCAATGCCCGTTAGCTGAATCTCTTGGTTAGCACAATGTAAGCCGAAACCACCTACGCCACAGAAAAGATCCCATATATTATGACCTATCACCGATTGCTGAATTAACTGCTGAGTCCATTCCCTTGCAGTTTGATAAAGTTGAGCAGCAACCTGTGGGTTGGTCTGAAAAAAGCTTTTAGGCCGAATGAAAAGCGGTACTGCATTAAAGCGCTCTTCTAAGCGAGTGCTTTCAGTTAAGAAAATTTCCTCATCACCTTCTAATATTGCCATATGGATAGGCTGGATATTCACTGAGACCACTGATATTTCTGGGTATTCAGATAACAGTTTTGGCAAGTTGCCTCGAATGCGCTCAATACTATTATGGCTACGTAGAACAAAGCGCAACATATACTGCCCGTTATAGTCACTACGGGTTAGCAGGATATATTTAAGCTCGCCTTTTGCCTTGTCAATACGGTAAGGAGGAATACCTGCTTGCTGAATAAAGAGCTCTAACCGCTTTAGCAGTTGCTGCATGGGCTGCGGGTAAAGTGGGCAGTCACAGAGGCTAATCGCTTCACCAGCAGGGTTTACAACACCCAGAATAGGGGCGTGTGCCATGCCTAAAGCAACCATTTTGGCTTTGTTTCGAAAGGCCAACTCTTTGCCCTGAATCGGAGAAAGCCAATTGGTCACTTGATAAGGCGACAATAAGGCTCGCAGATGGGCATATTTTTGGCTAACTTGCTCTGTGATTGGTGTTTGAATATTTTGGCAAGAACGGCATTGGCCGTTTTCAAAGTAATCGCAGTTCACAGAAAAGCCTATCCAGAGTGAATGACAAACGCAGGTTAGATACTACAATGTGGCATCAAAAATAAGCGCGCAGTTTAGTGGTTTTAAACTCAAGTCTAAAGTGTTAATGCTTTTGTTCATCGTCAAAATCAAGCAATACTTGCCGATGTTTGTAGCCCTCCACATCCTCCTCTAACAAAGCCACTTTTTCTCTTAGTGCAAAAAAACTGGCCTTGATTAAAGCGACATCGCTCAGCACATTCGGCATTTCATCTGCGAGAAAAATAGCATCTTCAGTTAAGCGCTCACGCTGCCATCGAGCAAGCCGATCTAAAAGCTCGACAGATGCACTAGACTTTTTCTTGGCCATAACATTCCCTTAATACTAAAGCTTAGTATCCCAGCTTTGGCTGGGAGATGTTACCTAAAATTAGAAAAAAAGCTTACAGATCAAATACACAGCATCTAGTTTTTGTAAATTTGTTACAGAGTCCTCCATAAGCTACATCTAAGGTTTAATACTTGCTTGACTTAGATCATTAAAGCAAATGGTTTAGTCGTTAGAATATTGCGGCCTCAGATACAAAGAAAAACAAAATAACAACACATACCTTCTTTGCTACACGGAATCGTAACATGAAAACCAATCTACCAGTCACCCAGAAGGAAAGAGCTTTTCCTAAAGGGGTGCCACTTGTTTCAACGACCAATCTCAAAGGTCAAATCACCTATGTTAACGATGCTTTTATTGAGGTTTGTGGCTTCAGCCAAGATGAACTTTTAGGCCAGCCACACAACCTTGTGCGTCATCCGGATGTCCCTCCTCCTGTCTTTGCTGATATGTGGCAAACACTACAACAAGGCAAGTCTTGGATGGGCGTGGTTAAGAATCGCTGCAAAAATGGTGATCACTACTGGGTAAATGCTTTTGTGACGCCAATTGTGGCATCAGGTTCGGTAATAGGCTTTCAGTCCGTTCGTGTACAACCTACTAAGAGCCAAATTGAAAGGACAGAACAAGTCTATCAACGTATCAACCAAGGCCGGAGTCGTCGGAGTCTTTACGATCTGCCTTTAACAGCAACATTGCCTGCGGTTATGCTCTTATCCGCATTCTTACCTAGCTTGCTTACCGTACTCTTTCCAATCGGTTTTGAGGGAAGTTTAGTAGCCTCTGCTGTCATCGCTTTACTTATGATTGGCTTGATTCGCTTTTTTATCCGCCCTTTAAGAATTGGCGTTAGTAAAGCGAAAAGATTAATTGATAGCCCACTTCTAGCAGAAATGTATACAGGTACTGCGGGTGAAGCAGGTGCATTTGAACTATCTGCAATGCTGCAAAAAGCAAATGAGCGAGCGGTAACAACACGCATTCGTCATTCGGCCCAAGAGCTAGAGCATTTAGGGCGAGGAACCGCTCAGGTTTCACAGCAGGCTGCTACTGCTGTACTGCAACAAGGGCAAGAGGTGCAAAGTATCGCCTCAGCCATTGCGCAGATGGCTGTTGCAGTAGACGAGGTTGCAACACAGGCTCAGAATACTTCGGCAGCAACATTACAAGCAGAAAAGCTAGCTCAGCAAGGCCAAAATGTCGTGAGCGATACAGCTACGGCTATTGGAGGGCTGTCGGATCAATTACAACAATCCTCAATGCAAGTAGAGTCTTTACATCGAGCAGGTAAAGATATTGCTCACGTTGTCGGTTTAATCACGGATATTGCTGCGCAGACCAACTTACTGGCGCTAAACGCTGCCATTGAAGCGGCTCGTGCTGGAGAGCAGGGTAGAGGATTTGCTGTAGTTGCAGATGAAGTAAGGTCTTTAGCGCAACGTACGCAGGCATCTACAAAAGAGATCCATCACATCCTAGAGCGTTTAGAGCGAGAAACCGATGAAGTAACAGAAGTGATGCGCAAAAGCTGTTTGCAAGCCAGCAACAGTGTAAGCCATGCTGATGCAGCCAAAGCAGCCTTAATACAGATCAGTCAGATGATGGTTGATATTACAAAAATGAGCCAAGAAATTGCAGCCACTGCAGTAGAAGAAAGTACTGCAGCTGAAGCTGTGACAAATAATTTAGCAGAGGTGAGAAGTAGTACCGAAGCTGCTATGCAGGCGGCAGAGCAGACTAAGAATGCCTCTAATCACCTGATTCAAAATGTCCAAACCATTATGCAAAGTATTGCGCGTTAGAGGTAAAGCTAAACCTTAGGCTAGGCTGAGGTTCTGCAAAAATTCAAGTTTTGTTGCCACACCAGCGCTGTTTTTGTGTGGTAATGTGCAGAAGAAATCAGTGCTTGCGACTTTGCTCTAAAACCTCAATTAGCCAGCGGCCATTTGGGTGAATAGTATTCACCCAAATGGCGATTGGTGTTTGCTCAAAAACTGTTTCTGAAAACTGGAACTGTGTCTCTGATAAGCCCAAAAGCTGAACTGTAAAAAAGCCTGATAGTTTTTCAGCAAAAACAGCATCAACACGACCACGCTGTAGCAGCTGAAACCCTTGGTTTAGGCTATCAGTCTCTATAACTTGAACCTTTGCTTCAGTTAGTTGAGTACTTAAAGGGCCAGCACTACTACGTCTGCCAATGGCTACTTTTAATCCTGCCAGTTCGTTGAGCTGAGACCAACGAAAAGGCTGATCAGAATCTGATGGTAGCAGTCTAAACAAACCAATTTCTAGAGGCTGGTTTGATAGTGGTATTTTTCTATAAACTACAGGCACAGGGGACGTTGGGGGATAAAAGCTGGCAATCCACTGCCCGGAGTCGACCTGCTTTTGTGCTCTAGCAGAAGGCAAAAAGTGGGCATTTATGCTTAAGGAACTATGCGCAACTCTTCCGTTTAAAAGCCGAAAAGAAAGTCCAGAATCTATAAGTGTTGCACTGGTAAAGGGAGGATACTCAATGGCCAATACCTCTATAACCTGCACTGCTTTTGGGCGACTTAAAATAGCACTAGACTCAGCGTAGGTTTTCACTGCAAAGCTCATCAATACCAATAGGCTAAGCGCAACAACAAACAGAATCGCATGACTTTTAAGATACACTGACATAAATATCCCACCAATAAAAACAGCGCTATCTGTGTAAGCATAGCGCTGTTTTATCAAGCTCGAAAAATAAGGTTATTTTTCAGCCAGCATAAACCAAGTTTCTAAAACGGCATCAGGGTTAAGAGAAACACTGTCAATGCCCTCTTCCATCAGCCACTTGGCTAAGTCAGGATGATCTGAAGGCCCTTGTCCGCAAATGCCGACGTATTTGCCCGCCTTTTTACACGCACTAATCGCCATGTGCAGCAAAGCTTTTACCGCTGGATTCCGCTCATCAAATAGATGGGCAACAATGCCAGAGTCACGATCTAAACCTAACGTCAGCTGCGTCAGATCATTTGAACCAATCGAGAAACCATCAAAATAATCGAGGAACTGGTCAGCCAAAATCGCATTGGCAGGCAGCTCGCACATCATGATCACTTTTAGATCATTCTCGCCGCGTTTCAAGCCATTGGCCGCTAACAGGTCGATCACTTCACGAGCTTCACCTAGGGTACGCACAAAAGGCACCATGATTTCGACATTGGTCAGCCCCATATCATCACGCACACGCTTTAACGCACGGCACTCCAGCTCAAAGCAGCTACGGAAAGATTGTGAGATATAACGTGCAGCACCACGGAAGCCCAGCATGGGGTTTTCTTCCGCAGGCTCATATAGCTTGCCACCAATCAGGTTGCTGTACTCATTAGACTTAAAGTCTGACAGACGCACAATCACCTTTTTCGGATAAAAAGCAGCAGCAAGAGTTGAGATCCCTTCCACTAATTTTTGTACGTAAAAATCAACGGGACTGGCGTAACCTGCAATGCGTTTGTCGATGCTGCGCTGTAGGTCTGGATCAAGCATATCGTAATCCATCAACGCTTTAGGGTGTACGCCAATCATACGATTGATGATGAACTCTAAACGCGCTAAACCGACCCCTTCATTAGGCAAGCTTGCAAAACTAAAGGCACGATCAGGGTTACCCACATTCATCATAATTTTGAACGGAATATTAGGCATTGAGTCGACATTATTGGTCATCAACTCAAAATCTAGCTCGCCTGCATAGATAAAGCCTGTATCACCTTCTGCACAAGAGACCGTAACAGGCTGACCTTCTTTCAACAGTTCTGTCGCATCACCACAGCCCACTACCGCAGGAATACCCAACTCACGGGCAATAATTGCTGCGTGACAGGTACGGCCTCCACGATTGGTAACAATGGCAGAAGCACGCTTCATGACAGGTTCCCAGTCTGGGTCTGTCATATCTGTAACCAGAATGTCGCCTGCCTGTACTTTGTCCATCTCATCTGGAGAATAGACAATTCGTACAGCACCTTTACCGATACGCTGACCTATTGAACGACCTTCGCACAATACTTCGCCACGCTCTTTAAGCAGGTAGCGCTCCATCACATTTTGTTCGGTGCGACTTTTTACTGTTTCAGGGCGGGCTTGCACAATATATAGCTGACCATCATCACCATCTTTAGCCCATTCGATATCCATCGGACGGCCATAGTGCTTTTCAATGGTCATGGCTTGACGCGCCAGCGCCATAACATCTTCGTCACTCAAGCAAAAACGGTTGCGAGCATCCACTGAAACATCAACAGTTTCAACTGATTTGCCTGTTTCCGCTTGGGCGCCATATACCATCTTGATCATTTTAGAGCCAAGATTACGGCGTAAAACCGCAAAACGACCTGCCGCTAGCGTTGGCTTGTGTACATAAAACTCGTCAGGATTTACCGCACCTTGTACAACCGTTTCACCTAGGCCATAAGATGCCGTGATAAAAATTGCATCACGAAAGCCAGATTCAGTATCCAAAGTGAACATCACGCCGCTAGTGCCTGTCTCACTGCGTACCATTTTTTGAATACCTGCAGACAACGCAACCAAGCTGTGGTCAAAGCCACGGTGAACGCGATAAGAGATTGCACGGTCATTGAACAGTGAGGCAAACACCTCTTTGATTGCTGTTTTAACCTGTTCTAATCCCTGAATATTCAAGAAAGTTTCTTGCTGGCCAGCAAAAGACGCATCTGGCAAGTCTTCTGCTGTTGCAGAAGAACGCACTGCAACTTTTAGGCTTTCGTTACCGTTTTGTAGCTTACTATAAGCCTCTGCTACAGCCTGTTCTAATGCTGGCGGGAAGGGGGTTTCAATAATCCAGCCACGAATCAACGCCCCTGTTTTCATCAAGGCGGTGATATCATCAACATCTAACTGAGCCAGCTCAGCGTTGATGCGATCAGCCAAACCTTCGTAGTTTAAAAACTCACGATAGGCCTGTGCAGTGGTGGCAAAACCATTTGGAACCGAGACGCCCACCCCTGACAAGTTACTGATCATCTCCCCTAAAGAAGCATTTTTACCACCGACATGCTCAACATCCTGCATACCCAGTTGGTCAAACCACGCAACATAACCTTTCACTTAATTCCCCCGGAGCTTGCTTTTCAGACGAATTCTTCGACAATAAGCCGTATATTTACTTAATGATAACATGAACTTGCTAACGGTTAATTATGAAACGTACCGCCTTTTTTATTTCCGATGGCACGGGAATCACCGTAGAAGCCCTAGGCAGAAGCCTTTTAGGGCAGTTTGAACACACTGAATTTGTTTATGTGATCAAGCCCTTTATTGATACCGTCGAGAAAGCAGGTAAGTTAGTCCACCAAATTAACACAGTAGCTGAGGCTGATGGTATACGGCCAATTGTGGTAGACACAATCGTTGACGATAAAGTGCGCTTAGTATTAAAAGATGCCAATGCTTTTATGCTGGATATTTTCTCAACCTTTCTTGCGCCACTTGAAGATGAATTAGGCTCAGCCTCTTCTTATAGCGTGGGCAAGTCACACTCCATTGCTAAAGATGACCAAGTATACAAGGACCGCATTGATTCGGTGCATTTTGCCATTGATAACGATAAAGCTGACATCATTTTGGTTGGCCCATCTCGTTGCGGTAAAACGCCTACCTGTTTGTATATGGCGCTGCAATTTGGTATTCGTGCAGCCAACTATCCGCTGACAGAAGAAGATTTTGAATATGGCGATTTGCCTAAAGCCCTGCGGCCTTACAAGCATAAGCTATACGGTTTGACCATTGAACCTGAACGCCTTGCTGCAATTCGTAACGAGCGACGACCTGATAGCCGTTATTCTGCGCTGAATACCTGTGAGGCGGAAGTGCGTGAGGTGGAAATGTTATACGAGCGCTACAGCATCCCTTATATCAATACCACCCACTCCTCAATTGAAGAGATTTCCACTCGTATGATGGAACAAGCGGGAATTGAAAGACGTACCAGTCCGAAGTAAGTCTACGTAGAAAGCCTTTGAACAAACGGATCAAAGGCTTTTCATAGCACTTTATCAAGCAAATAGGCTGAACCTATTCCCACTCAGCAGGGTCTTTCTGTTCGGTTAAGCCCGCCTCAACCCATGCAGCATATCCGCCCATCATATTGATCACATTGGTAAATCCCATCTGTTGTAGTGTTTGGGTGGCTAACGCCCCTCGACCGCCAGCTTGACAGTACACCACGATCTCTTGTTCTTGATTTTGTAGCTGAGGATGGGCAGCTACACGAAACTCTAATACGCCTCTTGGTACATCTATCGCGTTAGGCACGTGGCCCTGCATAAACTCTTGCGGCTCTCTGACGTCAAGGGCTAGTGCACCATTGTTAATGCGCTCAGCAGCTTCATTTGCTGAACATTCTTGAATATGAGCTTTGGCTTGCATAACCAAATCTTGTGCGGTTAGCGACATCATGTGGTCCTCAGGTAATTATATTGCGTTGTACTGATATTAGAGCAGTCTGGGTGTATTCACAATGTTGCAGGCTTTTTGTCCATAGGAGTAAAAATGTTGCTGAATTTTGACAAGTATCAATATGCAAATTATTTGATGCTTTAGCATGACGTACCTGTCAAAAAAATAATACAAATAATTGATTACCAACATCTGATTGGTAACACAAAATGCAGAGCTGGGCTTGCAAAGCCTGATTGATGAGGAATGACAATTGAACGCGAGACATCCGATTTCAGAGCAAAGCCGGCTCTTTGTTTCAGGTAACGAGGCTGTATCTCTGGCCGCCAGAGATGCAAAGGTCAAAGTTGCCGCAGCTTATCCAGGTACACCTTCAACAGAAATTCTTGAATATATCGCCGCCTATCCTGATATCTATTCTGAGTGGTCGATCAATGAAAAGGTATCGCTTGAGGTTGCTATAGGGGCCTCTTTAGCGGGCAGCCGCGCCTTATGCGCCATGAAGCATGTAGGGTTAAACGTTGCTTCCGATGCCTTGATGACGCAAACCCTTATTGGGGCGATAGGGGGATTAGTGGTGGTGGTTGCGGATGACGTGGGGCTGTCTTCATCTCAGAATGAACAGGATTCGCGCTATTGGGGGCGTTTTGCTCATATCCCCGTGTTGGAGCCTGCGGATACTCAAGAGGCTTATGACTTCACCCGTCTTGCATTTGATCTTTCCGAGCAATATCAGACGCCAGTATTGGTACGTTTGACCACGCGTATCTGTCACGTGAAAGGGATGTTAGAAACCCGATTCCCCGCAGCACCAACGGCAAAACAGGGTTTTTTGAAAGACCCTGCTCGTTTTGTAATGGTGCCAGGTCACGCTAAAAACCGCATACCCTTGATGATGCAGCGTGACGCGGTGCTCTTAAGCGCAGCCGAAGCCTCTGATTTAAACGTGGTAGAGCAAGGCTCTGATGAGCTGGGCTTTATTGTGTCAGGCGTGGCCTATCAGCATGTAAAAGAAGCTTATCCTGAAGCCTCTGTGCTCAAGCTAGGTTTTAGTCACCCAGCACCATTAGAGAAAATTCGCGCCTTTAGTCAAAATATCAAGCGACTGATTTTGGTCGAAGAAGTTGAGCCGCTTTTAGAAAAAGAACTAAAAGCAGAAGGCATCGCCCTAGAGGGTAAGTCGATTTTGCCGAATATTGGCGAGTTAACCCCCGTCGTGTTAAAAGCCGCGATTGAAGGGCATGCGGCAGAGGTGAAAACTCCGCCAACCCAGTTGATTCACACAACGCAAGTATTTCCTCGCCCTCCTACTATGTGTGTCGCTTGTCCGCATTTGGGGGTGTATTACACCTTGTCTAAAGTTAGGAACACCTATATTTCAGGTGACATTGGTTGCTATACCCTAGGTGCAGGGCATCCTTGGAATGCGTTAGACACTTGTATCAGCATGGGGGCGTCAATGGGGGTCGCCTTAGGCTTAGATAAAGGTCGTCAAGACGCGGATAGCAACAAGAAAGTGATCTCAGTTATTGGCGATTCGACCTTTTTGCATATGGGTATGCAAGGGTTGTTGGATCTGACTTATAACAAGGCCAATGTGACGGTCTTATTGTTAGACAACCGAGCGGTCGGCATGACTGGTGGTCAAAACGCACCCTCCAGTGGTATCAACCTGCAAGGTGAGAAGACCATCAGCGTTGATTTTCCTCAACTTGTTAAAGCCCTAGGCGTTAAAGAAGAGCGTGTGCATGTGGTTGATCCTTATGAACTACCAACGCTCTTTAAAACCCTGCGTGATGAAACCAAGGTTGATGATGTATCGGTGATTATCACCAATCAGCCCTGTGTGTTGACAGAACGCTACCATGCGATGCAGCCGTTAAAGGTTGAAGACAGTGATTGCAATGGCTGTGGCAACTGCTTAGAAGTGGGCTGTCCCGCAATTTTGGTGAGCCGCCGTGAAACAGTGGTCAAACCCAATGGCTCTGAAAAAGAGCTGGCTTTTGTCAATATTGATACTGCGGCTTGTACGGGCTGTAATTTGTGTGTGGGCACTTGTGGGCCTAAGGCCATTGTGCCAGCTCAAACGATAATAAGTGGTTACGCGGCTGACCACCTAGGTGTGGAGATCAAATCATGAATTCAGCAACTGTAACCAACATTTTAGTCGCAGGCATTGGTGGTCAAGGGGTGATGACCGCCGCAGAGATTTTGTCAGAAACTGCAATGTCGCTCGGTTTTGATGTTAAAAAAACAGAAGTTGCTGGCATGGCTCAGCGGGGTGGGGTGGTGACCTCTCATGTACGCTTTGGTCAAAAGGTGCATTCGCCCTCTATCGCCGCAGGTGAGGCGGATGTTTTGGTGGCCTTTGAGCCTGCGGAAGCCCTGCGCTGGGTGACGCATCTGCGTCCAGAAGGGGTCGCGATGGTGAACACCTTTCGCTTAGCCCCCCCTGTTGTCAGTATCGGTCTATTTGACTATCCAGACGATCCTGTAACAGAAATGAAAACCTCTAAGCGAGAAGTACATGCTTTTAACGCTGGAGCACTAGCCCTAGAGTTAGGCGATCGTCGCTTGGTGAATACCATCATGTTGGGTGCGATTGCCGATCAACTGCCCTTTGACGCAGAGGTACTGAAAGCCAGTGTACTCAAGCGCTTTCAGCACAAATCTCAGGCGTTATTAGAGCTGAACCAAAAGGCTTTTGAAGCAGGGCGTACCGCCGCGAAGCAAAACTAAGTCGCAATTCAGTCTCAAACATTGAATAGCGCTACAACCCGCGTGTTCTCTAAGGTAGAATGCGCGGGTTTTTTATTTCATGCTTGAGGTTGTTGAATGTCCGCTGAAAACCCAAAAGTCGGCTTTGTAAGTCTCGGTTGCCCAAAAGCACTGGTTGATTCTGAGCGTATTTTGACCCAGTTGCGCACTGAAGGTTACGAGATCTCGTCTACTTACGAAGGCGCTGACTTAGTTGTTGTGAATACCTGCGGATTTATTGACGCCGCCAAAGCAGAGTCTTTGCAAGCCATTGGTGAAGCTTTGCAAGAAAATGGCAAAGTCATTGTAACTGGCTGCATGGGGGCTGATGGCAATCAAATTCTGGATGCTTATCCGCAAGTGTTAAGCGTTTCCGGTCCTCAGCAATATGAGCAAGTGGTGGGTGCTGTACATCAATATCTGCCACCTAAGAAAGATCATGATCCATTTGTTGATCTTGTACCACCACAAGGGATTAAGCTAACGCCGCGCCATTACTCGTATCTGAAGATTTCAGAAGGCTGTAACCACCGCTGCACATTCTGCATTATTCCAGCGTTGCGTGGCGATTTAGACAGTCGTCCAATCGGCAGCGTAATGGATGAAGCACAACGTTTAGTGGATGCAGGTGTTAAAGAGTTATTGGTTGTGTCTCAAGACACCAGTGCTTATGGTGTTGATCAGAAATACAAGCTGGGCTTTTGGCAGGGACGTCCATTAAAGACACGCTTAAAAGAGCTGTGCCAAGCCCTTGGTGAGCTGGGTGTATGGGTGCGCCTGCATTATGTCTACCCTTATCCAAGCGTTGACGATGTGATTCCATTGATGGCAGAAGGTTTGATCGTGCCTTATTTGGACATTCCTCTGCAACATGCGCACCCTGAAGTGCTGAAAATGATGAAGCGCCCAGCCGCATCTGAAAAAGCTTTAGAGCGTATCAAAAAATGGCGTGAAATCTGCCCAGAGATCACCATTCGCAGTACTTTCATTGTAGGCTTCCCTGGTGAAACAGAAGAGCACTTTGAATACCTGCTTGATTTTCTACGTGAAGCGCAGCTTGATCGTGTCGGTTGCTTCACTTACTCGCCAGTTGATGGCGCACCTGCCAACGAACTGCCGAATGCGGTGCCAGAAGATGTTAAAGAAGATCGTCTAGCGCGCTTTATGGAAGTGCAGGCAGAGATCAGCGCGCAAAAACTACAGGATAAAATCGGCCAAGAAATGGACGTTATCATCGACATCGTGGGTGAAGATGGCGCTATTGGTCGTACCAAAGGTGATGCACCTGAGATTGACGGTGAAGTTCACTTATTGGATCAAACCGATTTTGAGCCGGGTGAGATTGTGCGTGTTCGTATTGTCGATGCGGATGAGCATGACTTATGGGCAGAAGCGATCTAAATCATCAGTTTTGAAATACTGATTGCCACCAAATGATGCCTAGATGAGGGCTTCTTTTAAACCAAGAAGCCTTCATCGTCTTATGACTAAATGGCACTTATTCTCTTAATTTGCAGCACTCAAAACATATCTCTCCGCTCAAATAAAGCAACTCTCTAATAACCGCTGCTTCATATTCTCTACCAGTAGCTGTATTACTTCAGGTTGAGTTTGGCTTTGATCGTGGGTGATATTTAAGCGCAAAACGCCCTTATAGGAAGTTACCGCAGTGAATATTGGTTGAGATGGTATAGGGCAAAGTGCGAAGCTGAGCTGCTGAACATAGTCTAGACCTGTATCAGGTATAACACCGATATTGCTAATTAGGCTCTGCGGTGCAGATTTTAATATCTGTACTTTGAACTGAGCCATCGCTTCAGGCAGTAGTGGAATATCCGTTGTTCCAGCTAAGTGATAGAAATGGCTGGCATCTCCTCTTTCTAATTGTAACTTGATCTCTTTACTTGCCTGTTGAGCCAGTGACCAAAAGTCAGTATTAGAGCCAATTCTGTAGGCAGAATAAACAAGGGAAGTGTACATACCAATATCATGATGCTTATCGGCAAAAAAACGACGTAAATCAACAGGACTGGTTAAACAAAGTGTTAACTCACGGTTCTTATCATCTGTTTCTAGCTGTTTGATCGTTAATAATTGAGCAGCCATTAACGCACCATGCACACTGCATTTTGCACGTTTACAAGCTTGTTGCAGTTGTTGAAGCTGTGCGGTATCAAGCTCAATAGCAAAGGTTTCAGGCTGACTAGTTTCAGGCTGACTATTGGTTAGAGTTAATGCATCTGGTCGGCCAAATCGGCGTAAATCATTTTTCCTTTGCTCTAATAGCTCTGATAACTGCACCTGCGGTGCATTCGAGTCTGCATTTGCAGAGAGCGTGAAATAGGTAGGTAGCAGTTGATGCAATGGTGCATTGGCTTGAAGCAGAGGTTGCTGGCAGGCCAAAGAGGGTGTACTGATAATAGATCCTGCCTGCTCGGATAAAACCTCTGCGTGTAAATCTAGCCATCGGCGCAGTAGGGCCATGCCCGTTTTGCCATCTGCAATCGCATGATTAAACATTAGTGCGATACTAGAGCGGTTTTGCTGCGAGTGATTGATATAGAACGCACGCACCAATGGCTCATCAAGAGTAAACTTTTGTGGTAAGTACTTTGCTAGCACTTTGTGAGCAGCTTGTCGGCTATTGAGAGTTTCTAATGAAATACTATCTTGGTGTGTTTCAAAATAAAGCCGCCCTTCCGCTGTGCTTTGCACTACAAGGTTAAATATCGCTTCTTCAGTTAATTGCGCTTGTAAAACGGACAGTGCCTGCTCAAAGTCTTTGCTATTAAAAGTTTGCTTAAGCTCCGCAATCACCACAAAGTTCATGCTGGAAACTTGGTCGAGTATCCAAAAGTAATGCTCAGCCGGATCAAGAAAACGTAACATTATCCAATAGTATCCTTGTGAAAAACTATAGCTCTGCAATGTAAAATAATTGCCTTGCATCAAGTTTACAGTACGTGAATATAGGATACACTGTAGTTATATCTGACTTTTAGAGTTTTACACTCTGTTTAGAGGGGCCTCTCATGCCCAAGTTTATGTTTGTTTTCTGCCTATTGTTTGGATGCTGGTCATCTAGCGTAATGGCTGAAGATGACTTTCAAGCTGTCACCCCAATTCGTATTGTTACCTCAGAGTTCCCACCCTATAGTTTTAGTGCTGGAGACCAAGCAGAGGGGATAGCCGTTGCACTAGTCGAAAACATGTTAGAGCAGATGGGGCTAAATATTAAAATAGAGGTTTATCCTTGGGCTAGAGCCTACGATGTCGCTCTAAGAGAACCTAATACACTGCTATTTGTTGTCGCTAGAACCCCAGAAAGAGAGCCTTTGTTTAAATGGGTTGGGCGCCTCATTCTATTTGATGTGAAAGTGTTCCGCCTGAAAAGCGCTGAAGATATCCATATTAAACAGCTAGAAGAACTCCATAACTACAAAGTAGGCAGCCTGATTAAGGATGTCAAAGGCGCTTATCTAAAAAGCAAAGGCATTAAACCTATCGAGTATGCTAGCGAAGACAGTGGAATACATATGCTAAAGCGCGGCTATATTGACCTTATGCCCGCGGAGTTAAACTCTTTTCGTTATCGAGTCAGTAAGCTGGGTTATCAGCAGGATGACTTCGAGGTAGCGTATGAGTTAAGTGAGATATCTAATCCTCTATATTTAGCGTTTAGTAAAGGCACGCCAGATGAGTTAGTTGTGCGTTTTCGAGAGGCGCTGAGCAAGTTGCCTTTAGATCAAGGTGTGCTCAGCTATTAAATCATGCTAAGTGACTTAACGACACCTGGGTGTTATCCACCACCTTTCGCATGACAAAGCTAGAGTGTACGCCTGTTACTCCTTCAATTTGAGTAATCTTATTCAGCAAAAACTCTTGGTAATACTCCATATCAGGCACAATGACCTTCACGGTATAGTCAGCACTTTGACCTGTGACCAGATAAGCCTCAACAACTTCTGGACAGCTACGCACTACTTTATCAAAAGCCGCAAAACGATCAGGTGTATGCCGATCAAGGCTTATTTGAATAAATGCGGTCAGCTTTAGGTCTAATTTCGATTGATTTAAACGCGCGACATAGCTGCTGATGTAGCCTGCATCTTCCAGCTGTTTTACACGCCGAGAACAGGGAGACGGCGACAAGCCGACCTGCTCTGCTAGCTCCTGATTACTGATGCGACCATTTTTTTGTAAAGCGTCTAAAATCCGCTTGTCAGTCCGATCTAATTCCATATTCATCGCTCATATGTTTGCTATTGAGCAATATTATTCCAATATATAGTTATCTTGCGATATTTTTTTGCATAGAAAGTATTTTTTGCTCATAACTTCGCAATCTTTGTGCATAAGGTTTTGATTATAATAACAATTGTTGGCAGCACTAGGTCTGGCCATCTCACAAGGATGGTACAATATGCGTAATGCAGTGCTTCAAAAGAGCCAGCTGAGTTAAGGTCGGCGTATTACGCCTGCCAACATTTATCGAATTGCTTTTTCCTGCTATCCGCTAAGGAATTTACTGTGAGCCGTTTCAATCATCAAAAATACCGTCCATTTCCTGCGATTCAAATCGAGAATCGTCAGTGGCCTGATAACACCATTACAAAAGCCCCTCAGTGGTGCAGCGTTGATCTGCGTGATGGTAACCAAGCTCTGATTGATCCTATGACCGTAGAGCAGAAGAAGCGACTGTTTAGTTTATTGGTTGAACTGGGCTTCAAAGAGATTGAGGTGGGCTTTCCTGCGGCCTCTCAGCCAGATTTTGACTTTGTTCGTGCGTTAATTGACAACAATATGATTCCTGATGATGTCACGGTACAGGTTTTAACCCAAGCCCGCGAGCATCTAATTGATCGCACTATCGAAGCACTGCAAGGGGTGAAAAAAGCCATTGTTCACGTGTATAACTCGACCTCTACAGTACAACGTGAGCAGGTGTTCTGCATGTCTCGCGAAGAGATTGTCGGCATCGCTATCTCTGGTGTAAAAATGATTAAAGAGCGAGTGGCACAGCACCCTGATACCCAGTGGCGATTAGAGTACTCGCCAGAAAGCTTCACGGGCACAGAGCTAGACTTTGCAGTAGAAATTTGTGATGCGGTTGTGGCTGAGTGGCAAGCAACACCAGAAAACAAAGTGATATTGAACCTGCCTGCGACAGTTGAAATGTCGACACCAAATGTATTTGCAGATCAAATCGAGTGGTTCTGCCGTAACATTGCCAAACGTGACTCAGTCGAGATCAGTTTGCATACACACAATGATCGTGGCTGTGCAGTAGCTGCCGCTGAGCTAGGTGTATTGGCAGGTGCCGATCGCGTTGAGGGCACTTTGATGGGCAATGGTGAACGCACAGGTAACATGGATATCATCACCATGGCGATGAACTTGTATAGCCAAGGGGTTAATCCTGAGCTGAACCTTGCTGATGCTCAGAAAATTGTTGATGTAGTGGAATACTGCACCAATATCCCTGTGAATCCTCGTCACCCTTATATTGGCGAGTTGGTTTACACCGCATTTTCTGGCAGTCACCAAGATGCGATTAAAAAGTGCTTGAGCCGCTATCAAGAGGGACAAGCTTGGGACGTGGCCTATTTACCGATTGACCCGCGTGATTTGGGACGTAGTTATGAAGCGGTAATCCGTATCAATAGCCAGTCCGGTAAAGGTGGGGTTGCTTATATTCTAGAGAGCGAATATGGCTTGAAACTGCCGCGTTGGTTGCAAATTGAGTTTGCAGGCAAGGTTCAAAAGCACACAGAGCAAGAAGCTCGCGAACTGAAACAAACAGAAATTCGGGAACTGTTTGACCAACATTATTTAAACAGCGCAGCACAGTTTGAGCTGGTCAGCTACAAACTTGAACGTAGCGATCAAGATTACCTGAATGCAACTGTACGCTGTGGTGACGACGTGCTCACACTGCAAGGTGAAGGTAATGGCGCTATTCATGCTTTAACACAGGCTTTAGCAGAAACTTTGGGCGAGACTGTGCAAGTGACAGAATACAGCGAACACGCCCTATCAGCAGGTAGCGATGCTAAAGCCGTAACTTACGTACAAGTTAAGTTTGGTGAGCAAATCCAATCAGGTGTCGCCATCAGTGAAGATACTGTAGCGGCTAACTTGAATGCAGTATTGGCTGCAGCCAGTACAAGACTGATCAGCGCTGGCGCTACAGTGGCGTAAGAAAATAAAACTCTCGCCTCACTGAGGCGAGAGTTTTTTGCGTTACACCCAAAAAATGCACCACCTTGTTTAAGCCATTAATAAACTGACCGCAATTGACCACATCATTAGGCAAACCCCTGCATCCAACATACGCCATGCCATTGGTTTTTTGAATAGCGGCGCTAGCCAGCGGGCGCCTAAACTAATACTAAAAAACCAAATAAACGAAAAGCTAATAGCCCCCACTGCAAACCATAAACGTTCATCGGCAGGATACTGACCGCCAATACTGCCAATTAAAACGACTGTATCCAAATAAACGTGCGGGTTTAACAACGTAATGGCAACGGTTGTTATAATAGCGCTTCGCAGGCTGGTGAGTTCTGCCGCACCAGTCTCTAGGCTGTTACTCTTAAGCGCTGATCTCAATGCTTTAAAGCCATACCAAAATAGAAATAGTGCACCACCCCAACGGGCTGCCAGTAGCCAAAACTCAGACTGAGTGATTAAAGCACCAGCACCTAAAATACCAATACTAACTAGAATACCGTCAAAAAGGCTGCAAATACCTGCAATATGCCAGTGATATTGCTTGCGCAGGCCTTGAGATAATACAAACGCATTCTGTGCACCAATTGCCATAATTAAGCCAGCACTGGTGCCCAAACCTTTAAGTAGTGCCAACATTGACTGGCTGAGCATAACTCCCATTTCTAACCTCCACCTGTCTTGACCACTTATAAGCATTGACCTTATGTTGCACTTGGCGATAAGGTAAGTAAAACTAATGATTTGTATCATAGATTAATATATCTAATGATAAGCGTGAGGAAGTGGCCGTGTTAGAACTGAAGCAGTTGGCAGCATTAGCCGCAGTGATTGAAGAGCAAAGTTTTGATAAAGCTGCTCGTCGCCTGTTTATTACTCAGTCTGCTGTATCACAGCGTTTGAAACAGCTGGAAGATCGCTTAGGGCAAACCTTGGTCATTCGTACTAGCCCCATACAAGCGACTGAAGCAGGTAGGCAGGCCATGAAACATTATCGACAGGTGATGATGTTGCAGAATGAGTTACTGCACGATTTATCGCCGCAAGAAGATAAAGGCTTTGCTCATATATCGATTGGTATCAATGCTGACAGTTTGCAAACCTGGTTTATAGATGCCGTTAGCCCTCTACTTTTAGAACATCAACTGTTGTTAGACCTTAAAGTGGATGATCAAGAGCAAACGCATCATTTATTACGCACAGGAGAGGTGATGGGTTGTATCACCTCTTCACCAGAGCCCATGCAGGGCTGTAGCTGCATTCCTCTGGGTGTTATGCCTTACCGCTGTTTGGCCAGCCCTGATTACATTCAACGCTTTTTCCCTGATGGTGTTTCAGCTGAAGCTTTTCGATATGCACCAGTAGCAGAGTTCAACAACAAAGATGAACTACAAAACCGTTATCTGAAAACATTTTTTGGTATTGAGGCCAGCGAATACCCACGACATCGAATTCCTTCATCTGACCCCTATTTTCAAATGGTTATTCGAGGTTTTGCTTGCGGCATGATCCCTGATCAACAAAGCAAAGCGCAGCTTAAACAAGGTATTGTGCAAGACCTAACACCAGGGCGATATATGGCCGTGCCATTGTATTGGCATGTTTGGAACCTGAAGTCAGCCACAATCAAACTGCTAACAGAGCAGTTGATAAACACTTGTCAGCAGCAGCTAGATAGCATTGCTAATCATCCAGAATTAATTCATCCGCAGCCAATACGGCGCTAATACGACTAGAGCTTAATATCGGTTTAAATCTACCCTGTCGAACCAAGCAGTCTGTGCAATACTCAATATAAGTTTCGTCAAAAATAGGGCGATAAGGAGCGGACTTATGTTGCCAGTTAATTGGACTGCCAAAGGGCGAGCCGGCACGATGGCCGAGTTAACTCAGCAAGATTGGGATATTGTGATTATCGGGGGAGGGATCTCAGGTGCAGGATTATTGTTTGAAGCTTCGCGTCGAGGTTATAAAGCACTACTGCTTGAGCAGAATGACTTTGCCTCAGGCTCATCCAGCCGCTCTAGCAAGCTGGTGCATGGTGGTATTCGTTATTTAGCAACAGGGCAATTTCGCTTAACTCGTGATGCGGTTAAAGCGCGTGAAAAGTTGTGTAAGCAACTTCCTGGGCTGGTTGACCATCTCAAAATATTAATGCCTCATTATAAAGACGAAGCGCCAAGCCGATTAAGTTTTCGACTGTTGATGTGGTTCTATGATGCTTTAGCAGGGAAACGTTACCATCGGGGCTTAACAGGCCAAGAAGCGAAACAGGCTTTACCTCAACTTAAAACCCAGCAGCTGTATGCCGCCACAGAGTTTCAAGATGCTGTCACCGATGATGCGTTTTTAACCTTAAGGGTGTTACTTGAGGCATCTTTTTTAGGTGGAGTTGCATATAACTATTGTCAGGCCAGCGATATTCAATCAATAGAAACACCTAGGCGCTATTTCTCTGTTAAGGTAACGCCAGAGGACATGCCAGCGTTTCGCGTGAGATGCAAACAAGTCATTCATGCTGAAGGCGCTTGGACAAAGTCACCAGATGCATCAATACATCAATTTAAAGTCAGGCCATTGCGGGGCAGTCACCTGCTTATATCTGCACGCAAACTACCTTTGACGCAAGCGCTCTGCTTATTTCACCCAGATGATAACCGTTTGATGTTTGCCTTACCTTGGCAAGGGCAAATTCTGGCGGGCACAACAGATTTAGACCATAAATCATCTTTAGGTCTACCTGTGCGTATGCAGCCAGAGGAACAGCAGTATTTGCTAAAGGCTTTAAACCACTATTTTCCAGCGAGTGCCTTAACTGAAAGAGACTGTATTAGTGCTTGGTCAGGTGTACGCCCAGTACTCAGTAAGTTAAAAGCGGATAACAAACCTTCAGCTGAAGCGAGGGAGCATCAAGTTTGGTGGCAAAATGGTCAGTTATATCTATGCGGCGGTAAATTAACCACTTTTCAGAAAATGGCAACAGATGCAATCAATCAAATAACCTTTAAGCCTGATATCCCAATTTCCAAGCCTTGGCGTGAGCTAGGTAATATCAATCAATTTGATGCCAGCACTCAAAACATTCCTGAAAATATACAACAACGTTATGGTGTTGTAACAGCAACGGCGTTGCATCAATTTGAACCCGTTAGCAAAAAGCTGAATTCAAGCCTGTATTATGAAGCAGAAATTGTATGGCACTTAACGCATTTTTCCGTACAGCATTTAGATGACCTAATGCTGAGACGTACACATCTGGGCTTGCTTTTACCGGAGGGTGGTCAAGAGGTTTTACCTACCATTAAGTCTCTATGTGTCAAGCATTTGGGCTGGACAGAGGCACATTGGCAACTAGAGAAAGCGAAATATTTGAGCTTAATAGAGTATTGCTATCAACCCTATAGGGCAAAAAACAGGGATGAAAAAACGGGGGCATAATGCCCCCAAAAGGTTGATGAGAGTGATAACACTCTTGTCGAATCATTTGCGTATAGCAACGCAAGATTGGCAAAGATTAAGAGTGTAGTACGGCTTAAAAGTTTCATTTTGGAGAGATATTTTTTCTGACCCTATCAGTTTGTCTATTACTTCAGGCCAGCAACTCAAAAACTTGTTCTATACTGAAAGCAGATATGTCGATCAATTATGGTGAATGCCTTCGCTGAGAGAGGATCTGATATGCAGACTCATCAATTTATCCAGCAGCTCTGGTTTGATTATTTGCACGTTACTCCTCAGGCTAAAACAATTCATTTAGCTTTTGAGGCTGCAGGGGAAACACTAGTTAATGATCATTTAGCCTTTCGCACCTTTGACCAATCTCCTATCAATTTGGTAATGCTAGAGCAACATCTCCTCAACATGGGCTATCAACACTTTGAGCCCTATTATTTCAGCGATAAACATCTTAATGCTTGGTGCTATTTACCGCCGGAGAAAGGCTTACCAAGAATTTTTTTCAGTGAGCTGATTACAGCGCAGCTATCGGAAGCCGCGCAGCAGATCATTTATAAACTGATACAAGAAATTCCTGTGGAAGTGGTGAAGCGGCCTGCCGTTTTTTGGGCGGGTAGATTATGGTCAATGCCCTGCTGGCATGATTATCAAACGCTTCTACAAGAAAGTGAATATGCTGCTTGGCTTTCTGTTATGGGGCTAAGAGCTAATCACTTTACTTTAAGTGTCAACCATTTAACCCAGCACAAGGATTTATCAGCAGTCTTAGACCGAGTAGAGGGCTTAGGTATTCAGCTGAATCAGTCAGGGGGGCGCATAAAAGGCTCTAAAGAGACCTTACTGGAACAAGGGGCAACAATGGCTGACAAGATGCTGATGCATTTTGCTGATGGCTCTGAACATTTGGTCAGTACCTGTTATTACGAGTTTGCGCAGCGTCATACCGATTTATCTGGGCAGATCTATGAAGGCTTTGTGCCAGCCAGTGCCAATCATATTTTTGATTCGACGTCAGTGCTAAAGACATAAGCTTTAAAAAATCAGCTTGCTGAATTGGCAATGTCAAATGTTTTTGGTTAAAAGAGATGATTTATCCCCAGAAAATTGGGATTTGTCATGAAAGCAAAAACTTCAACTGCTTTTTGTGACAATTTAACTTAAATGCTTGGTTCAAGGACTTGATATCTATTTCATATTAAGGTAGAAAGAGCGTAGGGTTTAATCTAACTATATGTTTTTAAAGAATATTTAATTTTATAATTTTGAATTTATTACTTTTCACATCATTTAAGCACTGCTAAAAGTTACCCACAAAAGCTGTGGATAATCCTATGGAAAACTTGATAAAAGCAGCCTAAAGGCGACAAAATCAGCCCCTTGATCTTAGATTGGTTGTTTTTTGAACACTGCATTTTTCAAACGGTTCTCATCATTGAAATTCTCTATATAGACGATACTAAAGTCGAATAAGCCACCATCATCAACTCGGTAGAGAATACTGACTAATCCACTCAACTCAGTTAAAATTCACGCCTATTTTTTAGTAAGTCTTTTGCGAACGCGCTCGTTATTGCTATTCACTCGTCATCTTCAGATAGGCACCTTACAGGCATGATTAAACAACTGGTTGAGACTCATCCGCTTCAAGCTGGCGCACTAGATAAAAAGTATTTGGCTTTTATCGATGCACTAAAAGCACAAGGTTTTCAAGGTGATTTAAACCCTGACTATGCTAATCGTACAGTGCTATCCACTGACAACTCTATCTATCAGTTACTGCCTCAGGCTGTTGTATATCCGAAAAACACCCATGATCTGGTGTTAATCGCTGAACTGAGTAATCAGGACGAGTTTAAAACCATTGCCTTGACACCAAGGGGAGGCGGCACAGGTACAAATGGCCAGTCTTTAACCGATGGTTTGGTGGTTGATATCTCGAAGCATATGAACCAAGTGCTAGAGATCAACGCTGAAGAGCGCTGGGTACGAGTACAGACGGGCGTGGTTAAAGACCAGTTGAACAAGGCCCTAAAACCTTATGGGTTGTTTTTTGCCCCAGAGCTTTCAACCAGCAATCGCGCCACCATTGGCGGTATGATTAACACCGATGCGAGCGGGCAAGGCTCTGTACTTTATGGTAAAACTCGCGACCACGTTTTAGAGCTAAATGCTGTCTTTCTGGATGGCAGTCAATGGCTATCTAAGCCAGTTAGCGATATGGAACTGACCCAGATTAAACAGCGTGATGACCGTGTGGGTGCTGTCCACCGCATAGCAGATCAAATTTTTACTGAACAAAAAGCATTAATCGCGGCAAAGTTTCCAAAACTGAACCGCTGTCTAACAGGATATGACCTTGCTCATATTCGAGATGATGAAGGCCAGTTTAACTTAAACGCACTTCTGTGTGGTGCTGAAGGTAGTCTGGCATTTATTACCGAAGCCAAACTTAATGTCCTGCCTATTCCAAAGTTCTCTGCCTTAGTCAATATCCAGTACGCCAGCTTTAATGATGCGTTGCGAGATGCGAAAGACTTGATGGATTGGAATCCTACCTCTATTGAAACGGTGGATTCTAAGGTACTGAATTTAGCCATGAACGATATTTCATGGGATACCGTTCGCAGCTACTTTCCTGAAGGCAAGAATCAAGCGATTGCAGGCATCAATTTGGTGGAGTACACCGGAGATGATGAGTCTGAACTCAATGCGAAACTTGACAAATTGACAACCCACCTTGATCAAGTGTCAGGGCAGGTTAGTAAGAGCTTTGCATATACTATTGCCAGTGGAGCCGGTGAAATTGGCAAAATCTGGGCAATGCGTAAAAAAGCTGTAGGCCTGCTTGGTAACGCAGAAGGAGAGAAACGCCCGATTCCTTTTGTAGAGGACACTGCCGTACCACCGGAGAACTTGGCTGATTTTATCATGGAGTTCCGTGCACTATTGGACAGCCATAACTTAGCCTATGGTATGTTCGGCCATGTCGATGCAGGCGTGTTACATGTGCGTCCAGCCATTGATATGAAAGACCCTGCTCAAGAACCAATGATTCGCACGATCACCGACGGAGTGGTAGCGCTAACACAGAAATATAAAGGCCTACTATGGGGCGAGCATGGTAAAGGGGTTCGCTCCGAATATGCTCCTGAGTTTTTTGGTGAGCTGTATCCATTTTTGCAAGAGATCAAGTCGACCTTTGACCCTCGCAATCAGCTTAATCCAGGCAAAATTGCTACGCCTGCACGCTCTGGTGCTGAGCTACTAAAGATTGATGCTGTACCTACCCGAGGTCAGTATGATCGCCAAATTAGCCCAGCCACACGGGATACTTTTAATGCCGCGATGTACTGTAACGGCAATGGTGCCTGCTATAACTTTGACCCTAATGATGCGATGTGTCCTTCTTGGAAGGCGACCCGCGAGCGCACACAATCACCAAAAGGACGCGCTTCTTTAGTGCGTGAGTGGCTACGCTTACAGGAAAAGGCTGGTGCAGACTTAAATCAAGAAGTACTAGAAGTGCGTAACAGTAACTTTGTAGGTACATTTGTGCCCCGGCTGAAAAACACTTTGGCCAAGCGCAAAGGTGAGTATGATTTCAGTCATGAAGTTTATGAGGCGATGGCAGGCTGCTTGGCTTGTAAGTCTTGCGTTGGCCAATGCCCTATCAAAGTGAACGTACCAGAATTTCGCTCTAAGTTTTTAGAACTTTATCATGGCCGCTACTTGCGTCCCTTGAAAGACTATTTCGTTGGTACATTAGAGTATGTCATTCCAACGTTGGCTCGTATGCCAAGCCTTTACAATACGCCTATGCAGCTAGGCTTTGTACAAAAGTTACTAAAGAAATACGCAGGCATGGTTGATAGCCCTCTCATCTGCAAAGAAAACATTGCCAAAGAGCTTGCCCGCTTCGGGGTGGCTTGGGCAACACCTGAGGCTCTGAATAGAGTACCCGCAGAGCAGAAAGATAAAACAGTTGTTCTAGTTCAAGATGCTTTTACGAGCTTTTTTGAAACGCGCTTGGTGCTAGACATTATGGATCTTCTAACCCATTTAGGTTATCGCGTTTTTATCGCACCATTCAAACCTAACGGTAAACCTCTGCATGTGCACGGCATGATGAAAGCTTTTGATAAAGCCGCTGCCGATAATGCTGCAATGCTAAAAGCACTTAATCAAACAGGTGTCACTTTAATTGGTATAGATCCATCAATGACGCTGACCTACCGTCAGGAGTATTCAAAATCAGTTGATGCGGCCTCGCTGCCAGAAGTTAAATTATTCCAAGAATGGTTTGCAACTCAGGGGGAGTATCTGCGCAGCTTAAACATTAATCTGCACAATGAAGAGATATTCTTACTGGCGCATTGCACTGAAAAAACCAATGCTGCTCCTTCAATCAAAGATTGGCAGACAGCGTTCTCGTTCTTTGGTTTAAAGTTAACACCTGAGACTGTAGGCTGCTGCGGTATGTCGGGTACTTACGGGCACGAGACCGCAAATCAGACAACTTCTAAGGCGCTTTATAGTCAAAGTTGGTCTGCGGTGATTAACCACTCAGACAAACAAGGCAGAATTGTGGCTACAGGATACTCTTGTCGTAGCCAAGTTAAACGTATAGATCAAAAGCAGGTACCCCATCCAGCTCAACTGTTGCTGAAAAAACTAAACGCCTAGATTGAGTATATTGTTTACAAACACCATTCCTTCAGTTGAATGAGTGGTGTTTGTACTTGAAAAGGGTAATTTTTCGCAAAACAGTACTAAAGCATACTTATCTATAACCTTATGATAAATAACAATAAATATACAAAATGACTGTTTTAGAGTTTTATACAGCACAATTTCTGCTATTCACTTAGGGTTATCCCTAGGTAGAATTGGATCATTCAATAGATCGTTCAAGGGAGTGCGTATTTTGGGAGTTAGCTTTGCTGACAAAATCTATTTTCACAGCAAAAAGCATAAGGCATTAGAAATAATGCTTTTATTTTGGATTGCACTTTGTAGATTTTCTTCTTATTTAGCGTTTGGCATATTATTTGTCACTACCGTTATTTTGTGCTTTGCCTCAACTCCTGTTAATGCAGATCAGCCTAATAGTAACGGTTCTCTCTCGCTGCAAGTCGGTGTCATAGACGCCCCATTTATGGGATATATTGATGACAAAGGACTAATGACAGGTTTTGAAGTGGAGCTGGCGCAGGCAATTTGCAACGGTTTACAACGTCAATGTGTAATTAAACTGCAGCCCTTCCATATAAACTTACAGCAGGTACAAACAGCAGAACTAGATTTTGCACTGTCTTCTTTTCTAATCACCGAACAGCGCAAACAGAAGAGCCTATTCAGTGAAAGATATATGCGCTCCCATTCCAGTTACCTTGGCAATGTAAGCCAACCGCAATATAGAGCCTTACGGATTGGCGTGGTCAAAGGTTCAACGCAAGAGCGTTATTTGTTACAGAAAATCCGAAATGCTGTTGAAACAGTGTCATTTATTGATATTCAAAGCACCTACAAGGCATTGATGGCCGGAGAGGTTGATCAAGTATTGTTTCCTGCAATTATTCAATTAAAGTTTTTGGCAGAACACCCTGAGTTAGAGCTTGAATTGCTTGGCGAACCGCTGAGTGATCATAATTTAGGGGGTGAAGTTGGGGTAGGCTTACCTTTTGGACATGAGGTACTCAGAGACGAGATTAATCAAGTGTTACGCACATTGCTCACGGATGGCACCTATAACAAGCTGAATAAAAAATACTTTCCGTTTAATGTGTATTAGTTTTGTACGGGGATCTTCTATGAAACGTCAATTAATCAGCCTGTTTTGTGCAGGATTTGCACTATTAGGCAGCAACCAAACGTTAGCTGATAATAGTTATAAAATTGGTATTTCTGACTCCTTTCAGCCGTTTAACTATCGAGATGCTCAAGGCCAACTAAAAGGCTTTAACGTAGATGTTGCTAATGCGCTTTGTACTGAAATGAAAGCAAAGTGTGAATTTGTTGTGATGCGTTTCCCCCAAATCATTCCGGCACTCGAAAATAATGAAGTCCAGTTTGCACCTGCTAATTTTCTGATCACTGCTGAGCGGGCAAAGAAAATTAACTTTAGCGCCAAATACTATCGCTCAACCACTAGTCTGATAGGTAGCGCAGATAAAGCACATTTAGATCCAGAGCAAGTATTAAAGGATATGAACAACAAGGTCGGCACCCAAAAAGGTTCCGCTCAAAATAGATACCTGGTTGAGCATGCGCATACGCAAGTTATTGAGCTGTCGTCAATAGGTGAAGGGCTGAGCAAATTAAACAAGCAAGAGATTGACTACCTTATCGCACCAACATTATTTGCACTTAATTTTTTACAAAGACCTGAAAATAGTCGCATGGATTTTATTGGCGAACCTATTAACAATCCTACTCTATCAGGCACGGTACATATCGGCATTACAAAGCAGCAGCCTGAGCTACAGCAAGAGATCGACTCCGCCTTAGCCGCATTGGTGAAACAGGGCAAACTACGTCAGATCATTAATCAATACTTCCCATTTAACGTTTATTAAACTGATGCCAGAACGCCGCCTAAAAATCAAACATCTTCTGAACCGACTTTCATTGCTGGTTGTGGCCGTGACAGGCTTAATTGTGGCTGCCATTTTATTGCTGAGTAATTACTCAGCGCAGCTAGCACAAAAAAGTGAGCAAGAGCTATTACCTTCTATCCACGAACATCAGAGAGCGGCATTGAATCTAGAACGTTTAGAGCGTATGGGGGATTTGGTTGCTTATGGTGCTGATTTGGCGTTAATGCGCCGCAATGCACTAGCAGCACAAGTACTGGCATATCAGCCCTCTTTTAACTTCGATCCCAAAATACAAAAAGCGGTCAGAGATGCTTATGAGCTGATAAAAGCGCTACGCATTGCACGCCAGCAGTACCTTAAATTACCCGCTGATCATAGTGATAGAGATCAGCAACTAAAACTTTTACAACAAAAAGAACAGGTTTTACAAACCCAGTGGGGCGAACACAAGCAGGTATTATTTGAACTACAAAACCGTATTATTACCGATGCCACTGCCTTACAAAGTCAAACTCTACAAAAAATTACTCAAACAAGTAGCCGAATTTTAATCGTAGGCATGATAGGTGTTACTTTGTTTGTGTTTGTATTAATTGTGGCTGCCACGCTTTTAAGGCGTCACTTGGTAACCCCTGTCACAGATGCCAGCCGAGCACTATTAGCCATTGAATCAGGTAAAAAGTATCAGCTTAGAGCGGCTGACTATGATGAAATAGCAACCATTAACCATGCCGTTGACCGACTATCAAGTACCATGAAAAAACTGCATGAAATGGCAACAACCGACTCTTTAACTGGTTGTTATAATCGACGCTATTTCATGGAGCTAGCCGAAGAAGAGCTAATAAATGCCCATAGTAAACAAGCACCACTTGCACTACTCATGATGGATCTTGATCACTTTAAGCGTGTTAACGACGAATATGGCCACGCAACAGGTGATGAAACATTAAAACTCTGTACTCAATGGATTCGAGATTTATTGCCGGAAGGTTGCTTTTTAGGGCGTTTAGGCGGGGAGGAGTTCGCTATACTGTTAACCCAGCACAACAGTTTAGATACTTTCAAGCTAGCTGAGTGCATTCGAGTTTGTTTGTCTGAGCAGTCCGCACAACAGACTTCTATTCCTCACTTCACGGTTAGTATCGGTATTGAAAGCAAATGCTATGTGACAGACACTGTTGATAGCCTGCTTTCGCTGGCTGATAAAGCCTTATATCAAGCTAAGTCCAGTGGACGCAACAAAGTGGTTGTAGGCCAACGTAACAGCAACACTTTACCAGTTAATTAATATTCTGGATCACATAGGATAAGTAGCATTCCACCTTACCCTATGTTCCGATAAATATCGCTAGGCTTAACTTACCTCGTCCCTCACTTGTACGGGTCTTGTGATTAAAAATGCTCCCAGTGCTAGCCCCGCGAAGGCAAGAAACAATGGGTAGAGTGTTTGATTGTAGGTTTGACCAATAATAATCCCAAAAAACATTGAGATAAAAGTAGTTGCAGAACCAATAACAGAGGAGGCTAAGCCTGCAATATGTCCCAGTGGAGCCATCGCAAGGGCATTCATATTGCCAAACAACAGCCCCACGCAGAAAAAAATTATGGCGGTAAACAACATAAACACCCACAAAGGCACTTGCCCTTGGTTAGCCAATAATATTCCTACGAATAGTACCGAAAACGCCATCATCACTTTCATCGCAAAATTAGCCATGCGCTGCATACCATACTTCATGACTAAACGACCATTGATTAGTGACGCCATTCCTATAGCCAAAGCCAACATTGCGAAATAAAGCGGAAAGAGTGTATCTACTTGAAATATGTCTAAAAATAATTGCTGAGCTGTGCTGAGATAAGCAATAAAAACCCCAAAAACCAAACCTGCAGCAATAATATAAGCCCTAGAAATTGGATTGCCGAGTGTAGTTTTAGTACCTGCCCAGATGTTCTTAGCTGAAAAGGGCACACGTTTTTCCACTACCAAAGTCTCCGGTTGGCGTCGTGCAAACCAAAATAAGGCCAAGGCAGAGTGCAGCATAAAGAAACCAAAAATTTCTCTCCAGCCAAAAAAGAGCAGAATACCTGCACCAAGACTAGGCGCAAGAGCAGGCATCACAATAAATACCGCCATCACAAAAGACATCACTCTTGCCATTGCGCGTCCTTCGTACTGGTCACGCACCAAAGCAACCGCGATCACTTTTGGCCCAGATGCACCTATCCCCTGAATAAAACGCCCCCATAGCATCATTTCATAACTTTCAGCCAATACAGAGATCGCAGAGCCGATAAAGAAAACGACTAAACCTAAGTAAATTGCAGGCTTTCGTCCGACGCTGTCAGAAAGTGGGCCATAGAAAATTTGGCCAATTGCCAAGCCTAAAAATACAACTCCGATCATCAGTTGTAACTGGTTTGTATCGGTGACTTGTAGTGCGTGTCCCACTTGCAGCATTGCTGGCAGAACTGCATCAATTGCCAATGCGACTAACGACATTAATAGCGCAAGCAGAGCGATAAACTCACCGAAGGGCAATGGCTTTTTTTGAGTAGAAGGCATGGCTAACCTGTCATATTGATAGATAAAAGAGGTAATACACGAGCATCGGCTCCAGTAGGATTAAAGCCTATGGCAATATCCACTGTCACATTCAACTTTACGGAGGGAATTGTACTGGAACTGCGCTTGAAGAAGCTAAATTTAATTATTCAACCTCTTCAAGCTGATCGAAACGTGAGGTTACAGAGTATCAGAAATTGTCAGGCTCCACAGAACCCACCCGAGCAACCACCACCTGTCATACAAGGCGGTAAATTAGGGTTTTTTAAGCTACTGCTATTCACCACACCACCTGTACTGAGTACTTTGCTAACAGGAGAGTCGGGGGCTATATCTCCTAGATCGAAACCTCCTATCTCACTTAGCTCGCCCCAAGTTTTTACACTCAGTGCCATAGGGTGCTTTACTTCAAACACTTCCCCAGTTGTTTCACAGCGATAATCATAAGTCGGCATATTCACCTCAACAAACTGTCTTGCATAGAGATTTAAAATCAGATGCCATTTTATAGCGGATTAACAATATTATAATCAATATGTTATTGGCAGTAGCGCCTCTTCAGAAGCTGATCAGCGGAAAGCTTACCAGCACCAAAAATGGCAGTCATCAATAGCATTAAGCCCCAAAGCTGGTGATCATAGAAACCTTGCTCCCATAATAGGGGATAAGAGATAACCGCCATAATGTTAAACAAGAACAAAACAGTTGCTGTCATTCGGCTTAATAAGCCAAGTAATAACAAGGGGGGCAGTAACAGTTCAATACCAGTGCCTAAATAAGCCGCCCATTGCCAAGGTATAATAGGTACTTGATACTCCGATTCAAACAAGTACAACGTGCTATCCCAGCTAGCAATTTTAACTAAACCCGCTTGAAAGAAAGCTTTTGCTGCCCAAAAGCGAACAAATAATAGCAGTATTGGCGTCAGCCAAGTTTCGAGCTGCTGAAAAAAGCCGGTGTAGTATTTGCTCAGTTGATGTAGGTTCATGATCAACACCCTAAGTGGCTAAATGGTATGAGGTAATTACACTGCTGGCGATCAGTTGCTGTAAGGCCATTTGCAGTTGCTCAACAGAATAGATTTCTGGGCCACCTTGTTGAGTAGCGTCTTGAGAGAATTGAGAAAAAGGTAGGCCTTGCTGGCAATGCTGTAAAATTTTGAATAGCAAGGGTTGGCAAGTTTGTACTTCCACTTCTGCCATAGCACTACCTTTAATCCAGCCACATTGAGGCTGCTCTAATATAAAACCCTGTAGAGGGTCTGTAGCATGCTCAGGCTCAGTTAAATGCCGTTTAATTCTTTGGAACAGCTCAATTACGGCCCATTCTGACTGAAATAAAACAAGCGATGGATTCAACGTAAATACAACATGTTCTTGTGCCGTTGAATCTAACTTTGAAAAATCAGTGAAAGGGAATTGGCTCATTATTGGCATGCGATTAATCTGACATGAGTAATACCATTCAAGCTGCGCTAAATCAGGGAGATAAGGGTGTTCTTCAAGTGACTCTAGCCCCCGCATAAACTGGGGTAACTGATCGCCAAAATGACTTATGCAAGGCTGTTGCACAGGAATTTGTCGAATAAAGGCTTTGGCAAGCTGTGCAAAATAAATATCGCCAACCATCACCGCTAGTACAGGATAGGTGGCTTGCAGAGCATCAGTTAAACTCATGATAAAGTTATTGCGGTAAATTTGTAGTTTTTGCTCTGCGGAAAATACTCCTGCTTCAATTTGCTGTGTCAACTGAGGGGCAGTACCGCTCTCTGTTAATGCTTGGGCAAAGTTCTGCTGTATCTGTGCTAGATCAGACATTTTCCAGCGCTCCTGTTCTATTTTGAGTCCGTTCTTGAACGCTTTTTGCTTTATCAACTTCAGCCAATAGAACTTCTATATCAGGAATATCACTGTCCCACTCAATTAAGGCTGGTGCACTACAGAGCTTACGCACCCAAGAAAACAATTGCCAAACCTCGTCACATACGGGGCTACCGTGACTGTCGATTAGAATTTGGCCCTCGTCATACTCATTGATAGTAAAACCTGCCAGATGAAGCTCTTGCACAGCAGAAAGGTTAATTTGGCTTAAATAATCTAACGGCTCAAACTGATGATTTACGCTGTTCACATAAATATTGTTTAAATCCAGCAATAAGCCACAGCCTGTTTCTGCAACTAAATTGTTCAGAAAGTGCCATTCAGTGAGCGTTGAATCTTTGTAGCTTAGATAAGCGGTTGGATTTTCAATTAAGATTTGACGCCCTAAAAACTGCTGAGCTTGGTCTACTTGCTGACAAAAGTACTGCAAGCTTTGCTTGGTATAAGGTATAGGTAGCAGATCATTAAAATAGCGCCCTGAAACAGAGCTCCAGCTTAAATGTTCCGATAAAAGTGCAGGATTGAACTCATTCACTAGCTCTTTCAGGGATTTTAAATGCTGAAGGTTAAGCGAGTCAGTAGACCCTAATGACAACCCTACACCGTGAAAACTCAGTGGGTAATGTTGAGACAGTTCACGCAAAATATGGCGCTGCACACTGGCGTCATCTAGGTAGTTTTCGGAGTGCACCTCTAACCAACTCACATCTGGTTGATTACTAAGCAGGTCCTGATAGTGAGGTGCTCTTAAGCCCATGCCAACTTGGTTGGGTAGAATGGTCATAAATCAGCCGTCATTATTATCATCTGAGAGGGAAAAAGGGCTAACAGCAACTATTGTTGAGTCAGCCCTTTCTGATATTGAGACTAGTTTTTAGCCGTTAAGCTGCCACCCGCTAACTTGCCACACATACCTTTAGGGACAGCTAAGAATGCATCACCTTGGAAGTCTTTTTTTGACGTGCCTGCACAAGAGCTATTCTTTGTTGCACAGTCATTCTGACCTGCTTTCGCAACGCCATAGCATTTCTCTTTCTCAGCGGCCATCACAGGTGTTGCAGTAGCTGCACCCAAAGCGATAACACCAGACATTACAGCAGCCATAGCCAATTTAGATTGAGACATTTTGATCACCTTAAAACAAAAAAATAAATTAGGTTTGAAATTGTTCTTAGCGCGCTTAACTTCAATTACGCGGTGCTTTCTGGAATGGATTCAAAAAAATTATTTTTTTATCTGATCGATATCAGGCTTTTGATCAACTGAGCATTCTGGGTTGCAAACTCTCTTGAGCGCTAAGCCAGACCTATCTACAGTGTATTAAGCGTTATATGGAAGCTTATGATGAAACGGAGAATCACTATGCGCCGAGTTAAGATCCAGCTTATTGCTTGTTTGCCTCTTACATTTGGCGGCCTATTTTGGCCCAGCCTTTTAAGTGCCAACACTTTACCCCCTCTTATGTTAGCCGCCCAATACCAGCAGCAGGACAATCTCAGTGATTATTGGGTAAGCGAAAAGCTCGACGGTGTACGAGCTTATTGGGATGGTGAACGACTTTACACTCGACAAGGCCATCCAATTAATGCGCCCGAATGGTTTATTCATCGTCTGCCACCTATTCCGCTTGATGGTGAACTGTGGTTAGGACGAGGCCGTTTTGCAGAGTTATCAGGCATAGTGCGTACACAGCAGCCAGATCATCAAGCTTGGCAATCGGTCAGTTATCAACTGTTTGACTTACCTTCACAACTCTCTACTTTTGACCAAAGATTGGCAGATCTGAAGCACTTAACCGAGCAGCTTGATCTGCCTTGGTTAAATGTTGTAGCTCATGAAAAGTTTGCTAACCACCAAGCATTACAACAGCGGCTAGAGCAACTCAGTCAAGCTGGGGCTGAAGGCTTAATGTTGCACCGAGGTTCCGCATACCATCAACTTGGTCGCAGCGATGATCTGCTGAAGTACAAACTCTACGAAGATACCGAAGCGGTAATCATAGGTTATAGCCAGGGGCAAGGGCAGTTTTCAGGGCTAATGGGCGCACTTGTAGTGCGATTAAATGATGGCAAGACCTTTAAGATTGGCAGCGGCTTTAGCCTACAAGAGCGCCAAAATCCTCCTGCAATCGGGCAGACCATTACTTTTAGATATAACGGCAAAACCGCCAACGGGCTACCTAGATTTGCACGCTTTATGAGAGTTCGAGAAGAGTAAGGGCTAGGCATTGAATCTATCTCGTTGTTTTCAGCGTATCAATTATCAACAGTTGCCATCTATCCCTAGAGGACTCTCAATATGACTCGCTCGTACATTATCGCAGCCCTTAGCCTGTCTACTGTTTTACTCAGCCCTACTACACTGGCTCAAACTGCACCTTCACAGCAGGCGGTTGCCACCTTTGCAGGGGGCTGTTTCTGGTGTATGGAACCTCCGTTCGATGCTTTAGACGGCGTAATCTCCACCACCTCTGGCTATATTGGTGGTCACAAAGAAAACCCAACATATCAAGAAGTTTCCGCAGGGAAAACCGGACACACAGAAGCCGTACAGGTTGTTTATAACCCCAGTAAAGTCAGTTACAGAAAATTGCTTGAAGTCTACTGGGTGAATATTGACCCCTTTGCTGTTAATGCTCAGTTTTGCGATAAAGGTAGCCAATACCGTGCTGAAATCTTTACCCATAATGCTGAACAACAACGCTTGGCAGAGGCCAGCAAGCAAAAGGTAAGTACAGAGCTAAAAGCCAAGCTCAGTACGATAATCAGCCCCGCCACAACTTTCTATCCCGCTGAGCATTACCATCAAGACTATTACATGAACAATCCTATTCGGTATACCTTTTATCGGCAAAGCTGCGGTCGAGACAAACGCCTAAAAGTTGTTTGGGGTGACAAGTACAGTAAAGACTAATTTTATCTTTACTTATATAATAGAAAGTTAATAGTATAGATCGCAGGCTTATAACCAATATAAGAAAGGAGGCCTGCGATGGCTCATATAGTGATTTTAGGTGCAGGAACAGGTGGCATGGCGGCAGCATACGAGATGCGCCACAAGCTGAATAAAGAACATGAAGTAACTGTTGTCAACGAACGAGACTATTTTCAGTTTGTACCCTCTAACCCTTGGGTCGCAGTGGGCTGGCGCAGTGCTGATGAAATCAGCTTCAAAATTGAGCCATATCTGAAAAAACAGAATATTAATTTTATTGCCCAGCGCGTTGACCAGATTGACCCTGAAAATAAACAGATCACCTTTAGCAATCAAGAAACCCTTTCCTACGATCATCTGCTGATCATGACAGGCCCTAAACTGGCCTTTGATGAAGTGCCGGGGGCTGGCCCTGAAGGTGGCCATACACAGTCAGTGTGTTCTCTACCTCACGCACTAACCTCTTATGAAAACTTCCAAGCCCTTTGTGCTGATCCAGGTCCTGTTATTGTAGGGGCAATGGCAGGTGCCAGCTGTTTTGGCCCTGCTTACGAATATGCCTTTATTCTGAACAAAGAACTGCAAAACCGTAAAGTGCGCGACAAAGTACCTATGACCTATGTCACCAGTGAGCCTTATATTGGTCATTTAGGTTTAGGAGGTGTAGGAGACTCTAAATCAATGCTTGAGTCTGAACTACGTGCACATCACATCAAATGGATCTGCAACGCCAAAGTCAGCAAAGTTGAAGCAGGCATGATGTATGTAGACGAGCACAATGAAAAAGGCGAAGTGATCAAGCAGCATGAGCTACCCTTCAAGCACTCTATGATGCTGCCTGCATTTAAAGGGGTTGATGCCGTTGCAGCAGTAGAAGGGCTATGCAACCCAAGAGGCTTTGTCCTCATTGATGAGCATCAGCGGAACCCTAAATATGACAGTATCTGGTCAGCGGGCGTTTGTATCGCCATTCCACCAACCGAAGTGACCCCAGTGCCAACGGGCGTACCCAAAACAGGCTACATGATTGAATCCATGGTAACGGCCATTGTAGAGAATATTGATGTCGTATTAAAAGGCCAGCAACCAAAAGCCAAAGCGACATGGAATGCCATCTGCCTTGCGGATATGGGCGACACAGGCGCAGCTTTTGTGGCTATTCCACAAATTCCACCTCGTAATGTGAGCTGGTTCAAAAAAGGTAAATGGGTGCATTTAGCGAAAGTGGCTTTTGAAAAATATTTCATCCGTAAAATGAAAACAGGCAATCCTGAGCCTTTCTATGAAAAGCAAATACTGAAGATGATAGGTGTGGAGCGCCTGAAAAACGACTAAACCAATACACCGTTTTCAGCTTTAGAACCAATCTAACTGCCAAGGAAGGTGGTTAGTAAATAGCCTATTAAAAAAGGGCAATTGTTAGATGCTTTTAATATTGCCATCTACCTTGCTCTACCAGTAACGGCTTATTTTTAATATCTGTAATTTCTAGTATGCCGGAATTGTAAATAAAGTATTTGGCGCCATCAGTCATAAATTCATAACCCTGGAATGCACATGGGGTAATGCCATCAGCACACGTTGTATGTACAGTTCTCCCGATAGCAATTTGTTTTTTCTCAATGTCGGTGGGTGAGTATATGAATCTCATCATATCGCAAGTTACCTCACCTTCTTCGCAATCACGCTCAATTTGGATTGTGAAGCTATCCGTAATGAGTGTTTCAGCAAAAGCAACAGAAGACATAACTGCAATAAAAATAAGTACATATTTCATGTTACTCTCCTAGCACATAATGAACCTGTAGGAAAATCTGCATCCAGCCAGTCTTTCCCCATAACCGCTAGTTCACTGTTGTTTATTTTCGATTGCTAACTTTGACCAGCAGTCACTTGTTGATTATATATTTTTGGCCATCTGCAAGTTATATTCTATGCTGCTTCAGTGTCTATTTTAAGATTATCTTAGCTCTGTTACACCGCCTTTGCTGGCTTAGATGGCCGTATTTAGCCAGTTTTTTTACATAGAGTTGTTTATGCTGGCGCTATCTATTCGACGCTTCATCCAACTTCGTCTAAAGCGCTGTCGGAACGATGATCAAGAACTCAATCAGATATGAGGATAACTGAGCCGCAGAAGAACAAACTTGGGCTCCCTGACCGAGATCAACGACCAAAGTTGAACCTATCGGTCTTCCACTCAACTTAACATTGTCGACATTTTACTTTAGAATTGCGCCACCGAAGAAAAAGGTCGATGTAACATCGAACGCTTTGATTTATTGCAAAAAAACAATTTTTAGTGTCCGATCAAAGCTCAAACTGATGAGGGTCTTACCGTGCTTGAAGCATATCGCAAACACGTTGAAGAGCGCGCTGCAGAAGGCGTAGTGCCTAAGCCGCTGAACGCTGAACAAACCGCAGCTCTAATTGAACTGTTGAAAAATCCACCAGCAGGCGAAGAAGAGTTCATTCTTGACCTGATCACCAACCGCGTTCCTGCGGGTGTTGACGAAGCTGCTTATGTTAAAGCAGGTTTCTTAGCGGCTATCGCTAAAGGTGAGACAGCTTCTCCACTGATCGACAAAAAACATGCTGTTAAGCTGTTGGGCACCATGCAAGGTGGCTACAACATCGAGACACTGGTAAGCCTACTAGACGATGCTAACCTAGCGGATGCAACTGCTGAAGAATTGAAGCACACTCTGCTGATGTTCGAAGCCTTCCACGATGTAGCCGACAAAGCTAAAGACGGTAACGCTGCTGCTAAAACCGTTATTGAATCTTGGGCGGCTGGCGAGTGGTTTACCTCTCGCCCTAAACTGGCTGAAAAAATCACTTTGAGCGTTTTCAAAGTGACTGGCGAAACCAACACTGACGATTTGTCACCTGCGCCAGACGCATTCACTCGTCCAGACATTCCAAAGCACGCGATGGCGATGCTGAAAATGGAACGTGATGGTATCAACCCTGATCAACCAGGCGTTCAAGGCCCAATCAAACAGATTGAAGCTCTAATTGCAAAAGGTCACCCTGTTGCATACGTGGGTGATGTTGTGGGTACGGGTTCTTCTCGTAAGTCTGCAACTAACTCTGTGCTGTGGTTCTTCGGTGATGATATCCCGAACGTACCGAATAAGCGCGCAGGCGGTTTCTGCTTTGGTAACAAAATTGCGCCAATCTTCTTCAACACTATGGAAGACGCTGGTGCTCTGCCAATTGAAATGCCAGTAGAAAACCTGAACATGGGCGACGTGATCGACGTTTATCCATACGAAGGTAAAGTGTGTAAGCACGGTACTGACGAAGTGGTTTCTACGTTCGAACTGAAAACCCAAGTGCTGTTAGACGAAGTTCAAGCAGGTGGTCGTATACCTCTGATCATCGGTCGCGGTCTGACTGAAAAAGCACGTGAATTCCTAGCACAAGGTCCTACTGACCTGTTCAAGCGCCCTGACCAGCCAAAAGATACTGGCAAAGGTTACTCGCTGGCACAGAAAATGGTTGGTAAAGCTTGTGGCGTAGAAGGTATCCGTCCAGGTACTTACTGCGAACCTAAGATGACCACTGTAGGCTCTCAAGATACCACTGGTCCTATGACCCGTGACGAGCTGAAAGATCTGGCTTGCCTAGGTTTCTCTGCTGATCTGACTATGCAGTCGTTCTGCCACACTGCAGCTTATCCTAAGCCAGTAGACGTGAACACACACCATACACTGCCAGACTTCATCATGAACCGTGGTGGTGTTTCTCTGCGTCCAGGTGATGGTGTAATTCACTCTTGGCTGAACCGTATGCTGCTGCCTGATACTGTAGGTACTGGTGGTGACTCTCACACCCGTTTCCCAATCGGTATCTCTTTCCCTGCAGGTTCTGGTCTAGTAGCTTTCGCTGCTGCGACTGGTGTTATGCCTCTGGATATGCCTGAGTCTGTTCTGGTACGTTTCAAAGGTACTAAACTGCAGCCAGGTATCACACTGCGTGACCTAGTGAACGCAATTCCTTACTACGCAATCAAGCAAGGTCTGCTGACTGTTGCTAAAGCGGGTAAAAAGAACATCTTCTCTGGTCGTATTCTAGAGATCGAAGGTCTGCCTGATCTGAAAGTTGAGCAAGCGTTCGAACTTTCTGACTCTGCTGCTGAGCGTTCTGCTGCTGCATGTTCTATCAAATTGAACGAAGCACCAATCGCTGAATACCTAACTTCTAACATCACCATGCTGAAGTGGATGATCTCTGAAGGTTACGGCGATGTACGTACCATTGAGCGTCGCATCAAAGGTATGGAAGAGTGGTTGGCTAACCCTCAGCTGATGGAAGGCGATGCAGACGCAGAATACGCAGCTGTAATCGAAATCGATCTAGATGACGTTAAAGAGCCTATCTTGGCTTGCCCGAATGATCCAGATGACGTGAAACTGCTGTCTGAAGTTGCTGGTGCGAAAATTGATGAAGTGTTCATCGGTTCTTGCATGACCAACATCGGTCACTTCCGTGCAGCAGGTAAACTGCTGGATGCAGCTGGCAAACAACTGCCAACTCGCATGTGGATTGCACCACCAACTAAGATGGACGCAGCACAGCTGACAGAAGAGGGTTACTACAACATCTTCGGTCGCTCTGGTGCGCGTATGGAGATGCCAGGTTGCTCTCTATGCATGGGTAACCAAGCACGTGTAGGCGACAACACTACTGTAGTGTCGACTTCTACTCGTAACTTCCCGAACCGTCTGGGTACTGGTGCTGACGTTTACCTGTCTTCTGCTGAACTTGCTGCAGTTGCAGCACTGCTGGGCAAACTGCCTACAGTTGCAGAATACATGGAATACGCAGCACAGCTAGATCCTCTAGCAGCTGACGTTTACCGTTACCTGAACTTTGACCAGATCGCTTCTTACCAAGCGGCAGCGTCTAAGTTTATCCCTCTGGCTCAGGAAGCCTAATCAGTTACTACTGATTGAATGACTGAAACCCAAAACCCCAGCCTAGGCTGGGGTTTTCTTTTTTTTGGTTAATTATTCGGCAAAGCTGCTGGAGATGGTACAAAATCCTTAGCGTGAGCAATGCAGATACAAAGAAACAAAGGGGTTTGAGGGTAGGAAATGAACCCAAGCCTCAGTTTTGAGGCTTGAGTATTCGAGCAGGCAGAGTTAAATCGCGTTAGCAACACGCTCCATCTGTTGGCTGGCCTGTGTGATATTGGTGCTTTGTTGGCGTAGTTGCTCCGTCTCGTTTTCAACCACTTTTGCTGCGCTGACCAACTGATGAATGTTGCTATTCACTTCGCTGATGGTCACTTGCTGCTGCTCAGTCGCGCTGGCAATTTGTAGGTTCATGCTTTCTAACTGAGCTACAGCGTTTTGGATAGAGGTGAGTGCCGCTTCCGCTTCCTTAGAACGCTCTACTGTTTCTTTGGCTTCAACTGCGCCTTCTGCCATAGTTTTGATAGCATTGTCGATTAGCTTCTGTAGCTCATCAATAACAATCTGGGTTTTTTCTGTTGAACGTCGCGTTTGTTCTGAAAGCGTGCGAACTTCATCGGCTACAACTGCAAAACCTCGACCATGCTCACCTGCCCGTGCGGCTTCAATAGCTGCATTCAATGCCAGTAAGTTAGTTTGTTCGGCAATACTGGTGATGCTGTTTAAAACCTCACCAATTTGTTCACTGGATTGATGGAGTTTTTCCAGCTCTTGTGCGGCACCGTTGATTCGCTCAGAAAGTGCAGTGACTTGTTTCTGGTTTTCTACAATAGCTTTATGGCCACGCGCAGCTTCTTGTTTGGCTTGGGCGCTTTCTTCTGAAGCTGTTTGTGCTTGGCGTGCAACATCATCAAATGTACTGCTCAGCTCATTGGCAGCTGAAGCGACATGATCCATTTCAACCGTTTGTCGTCCAACTTGTTCGGCCAGAACTGCGCCACTTCGCTCTAGCTGCTGGGCTTCATTATTGAGATTACCTGCAACCCCTTTAATGCTGTCAACGGATTGGCCAAGCTTGGCCATAAAATCATTAAAGCTTTGTGTCACTGCTCTAATCTCTTTAGGGCCTGACGCTGTTAAGCGCGCACCAACGCCACTTTCATCACTGGTAACAACAGCCATAGCTTTTGCTAAAGCTGCAATTGGCTTGGCAAGTGATAGACTGGCCAGTACAACCAATACGGCAATAATGACTAAGCCAACAAACATTGTTGTGATAAGTAAAGAGGCTAGGCTATTGGCTGAAGCATAAAGTTGAGCGCTAGGTACCGACATACCAAACACCCAGCCTGGGGTATTGTTTATGGTTTGGAAAATCATTGTCACAGATTTCCCCTCAATATTTAAAATCTCACCCGTGCCAGACTGTCCTTGAACCATTTTTTTGCCATAGGCATCTAACCCTTTAAAGCCATGTTTGTCTGCATCGGTAACATTGATGCTCATACGAGCCTTTGGGGAAGGGTGAGCAATTAACAAACCTGAAGAGTCAATGATCCAGCTATAACTGTCGGGTGTGATCTTTGCTTGTTCAGTAATCTTGGTCAGCATCTCTAAGGTGATGGTAATTGCGATAATACCAACGGTCTTACCTTGGTTATCTTTTACACTGTGTGCAATAACTGAAATCGGTAAGTTTGTAGCTTTAGATATAATGGGGTTGGTTAGTATGCTTTCTGCTTTGCCACTGAGAATATCTTGCACATATTGGCGCTGGCTAAGGTTGGCGCTACCCGTTTTACCCGATGTTGCAAGGTAGTTAGCTTGGCCTTGCGAATCAACGAAGAAAATCATTTCAGCAAAAGACAGTTTTGACAAGTTACCTTTCATCCACTCAAGCATTTCACTGCTACGTTGCTCACCCCTTACTATTGGAGAGGTCGATAGCATGGCGACCTCTTCTTGTAACGCGAATAAGGTGGCCCCTACTTCGGCAGCTCTTGCTTTTGCAACCTGTTCACCAGAGTTCAACATAAGATCAGAGGTTTCTTGCTTAATCTCCGAATAGATCCAGAAAGTTAAACCTGACATCAAAATCAGAATTGGTAGTAAAACAGAGAATAGCATTTGGTGTAATAAAGGGGTTCCACTGCTGGTTTGCAGAGCTGATCCGTGGTTTCTCGTCATGAGGCTTCTCCATGTAAGTTAGCGCTTTTTTTTATTGTTGTTAATAAGGCGAATTGTCCTAAAAATACTGTTATCGTATTTTGAGTTTGTCTATGAAATCAATGAATAGGGTGTTTGCTAATTTAGCGCAAACTTAGACTATTTGCTCGCTTAAATTACAGTTTAGTGTGACCGTAAAGGTTCGTTTAACCTTGATATTCAAATACAGCTTCAAGAATTTGCACTTTGTTATCTGCTAAGTTTTGCTGCACATTTTTTCCCATTGTTATAAAGCGCTCACCAAAGACTAAAACAGGTGTTAAAGGTGACTTACTTTGAATGTTGCCTTTGGGCTGCTGCCCTTGCTCTCGCTGGCTATGTTTAGTGCGCCAGTCTAGGGCTTTATCCGTAATTAGTTGGCAATGCAGAGGCTTGAAATGGTGTTGTGCCAGTAACTCTACCAGTTGATTTAAACTAGGTAGGTGGCTTTGCTCAGCTTGACTGGCCCAAGGCACAGGTAGTGCTAGAGGTTCGGTATTGGCACCTGCAATTACTTCATGAAGTAGCAACTTACCACCTTTTTTCAGTACTCGCGCCAAGGTGGAGAAGAGCTTGTCTTTGTCTGGGATATTCATGATAGTGTGTTGGCTCCACACCGCATCTTGACTGTTGTCAGTCAGTTCAAGCTCAGAAGCATCTGCGCAAACTGAGTTGATAGTGCTGTAACCTTGGATTCGATTAATCTGTTGGCAAGCGAAGGTAAATGCGGGAGTGATGTCAACCGCTGTAATATGGGCATCTAAACGATCAGACAATAAGCGTGCAGTACCGCCCAAACCTGAGCCTATCTCTAAAATATAAGACTCTGGTGCCAAACCTGACACTGCAAGTAGGTCAGTTGACGCACTGCGTCCACCAATATGCAGCTGGTCAATTGGAGCTAACAAATCACTGTTGAGGTCCGACTCAGAAAAGCCTTTTTTCTCTAAGTGTTCACAAATGGTTTGCCATAAAAAGGTGGGATCATCATTGTATTGATAGTGCTGTTCGGTAGGTTGCTGAAGCTCTGACATCTCTATTAGCCTTTATAAAAAAGCGGCAGCCTGTCCTGTTATTGGTTTACAAGACAAACTGCCGCTTTGAGTCACACAAAGTTCAGTGCAAGCGAGACTTAGCCTTTCAAACCAAGCTCTTGAGTACTGATTTCACGCATTTTGAACTTCTGAATCTTGCCCGTTACAGTCATAGGGAAGTCACGGGTAATCTTGAAGTAGCGCGGGACTTTAAAGTGAGCAATTTTACCTTTGCAGAATTCACGCAGATCTGCTTCGGTCAGGTCTTTGCCTTCATGCAGCGAAACCCATGCCATCACTTCTTCACCATACTTGTCATCTGGGATGCCAATCACTTGAACATCGCTGATGTCTGGGTGAGTGTATAGGAACTCTTCGATCTCACGAGGGTAGATGTTCTCACCACCACGAATGATCATATCTTTGATACGACCTGTGATAGCAACGTAGCCCTCCTCGTCCATCTCGGCTAAGTCGCCTGTGTGCATCCAGCCATTGACGATTGACTTAGTGGTGGCTTCTTCATTGTTCCAGTAGCCCAGCATCACACTGTAACCACGGGTACAAAGTTCGCCTTTTTCACCGCGCTCAACCACTCGGCCAGTTTCTGGGTCTACCAGCTTCACTTCAAGGTGTGGGTGAATGGTGCCGACGGTAGAAACGCGCTTCTCAATAGGGGCATCCATCTTGGTCTGGAAGCTTACTGGGCTGGTTTCGGTCATGCCATAGCAGATGGTGACATCTTTCATATGCATGTGGGCAATGACTTTCTTCATGACCTCAATAGGACAAACTGCACCAGCCATAATACCTGTGCGCAGTGTGCTTAGGTCGTACTGGTTGAAGTTAGGGTGATCCAGTTCGGCAATGAACATGGTCGGTACGCCATACAGTGCGGTAGCTTTTTCTTCAGCGACTGCTTGTAAGGTGGTTTCAGGATCAAAACCATCGCTTGGGTAGATCATGGTAGCACCATGCGTCACGCAGCCTAGGTTACCCATTACCATGCCGAAGCAGTGGTACAGTGGTACAGGAATCACCAGACGGTCTTTATCTGTGAAGTCCATGCCGCGCGCCACAAAATAGCCGTTGTTCAGGATGTTATGGTGACTAAGGGTTGCGCCTTTAGGTGCGCCAGTTGTACCTGAGGTGTACTGAATATTGATAGGGTCATCAAATTGCAGTGTGCTTTGTAATGCACGCAGTTCAGCGTCGGTCACTTGGTCGTGCATTGAGATCAGATCAGACCAAGTCCACATACCTTCAGTGGCCAAATCTTCATCTAAACAGATCACACGACGTAGGTCTGGTAAACGCTCAGAGCTGAAGCTAGCGGGTGTTGCTGTTTTTAGCTCTGGTGCCAGTTCACAGATCATATTGACATAGTGAGAGGCTTTAAATTGGCCTTGTACAATCAGGGTGTTGGTGCCTGATTGCTTCAGGGCATACTCCAGTTCATGGGTGCGGTAGCTTGGGTTGATATTCACCAAGATGGCACCAATTTTTGCGGTTGCAAACTGAGTAATGCACCATTGAGTGTTGTTAGGCGACCACATCCCAACGCGATCACCTTTGGTAACGCCCATGTGCATCAGGCCTTTGGCGCACTTATCTACTTCAGCTTGCAGCTCTTGGTAGGTGTAGCGCAAGTTTTGATGGCGAGAGATCAGGGCGTCATTATTAGGATACTTGGATACGGTTTCATCAAACATATCGCCGATGGTCATGCCTTTTAGAGGCGTATCGCTGGTACCACTTACATAGCTCAATGCTTTAATCGTCATAACCCACCTTCTAGGTTGATTTTATTGTTGTTTTGTTAAGAGGAGCTGTCCTGCTCGGTTTTTAAAGTCGTACCGGTATTATTTTTAGTCTCCGGTTTGTATAGGGTCTAAATAAAATAGAGAGTCTTATTCGATAATGAAACCTAGGTAAAGCTTGATTGTATTAACTGGGTTTCTTTTTATGAATAACCACTTCATTTAGTGCCTTCTGGCAGCGATCTTTTACAGCTTCAAGCTCTGCTTTAACACGCACAATATCTTGTAGTTGCTGCTCAAGCTCAGCATGACGCTGTTCAAGAATACCCATCATCAATTTAAGCTGTTTTTCATCACCTTCTAAGGTGGAATCGTACAGGTCAAACAGCTCCTTGGTTTCAGCCAAGCTAAAACCTAAACGCTTGCCTCGTAGTGTTAGCATTAAGCGCACACGGTCTTTTTCTGCATAAATACGGGTTTGACCATTACGAGTAGGGTTAATAAGCCCTTGTTGCTCATAAAAGCGAATCGTTCGTGTCGTGACCTCGAACTCTTTTGACAACTCGCTAATGGAGTATGATTTTTTGGTTAGCATAATGATGTTTACCTGTCAGTTATGGCCTACTCTATCCAATGTTGACGTTTACGTAAAGGTGAAATTAAACCCAAATGACGCTAAAAATAGGCTGGACTTTCCTTGTTCATCTTTCTTGATTCGTGACCATTGAGTCATTTTTTCGACATTGTATGTTGCTGCGCTTGCGTTGTCAGGGATTAATCTTATTTGGAAACAGAGTTTAAACGTTTATCGCAGCTGGTTCCGACGGTACTGGGTGGGTGCTATCCCCATTACTTTCTTAAATAAGCGTGAAAAGTAGTAACTGTCTTCGTACCCTAGGCTGTAGCTGATCTCGCTGATGCTTTTTTGTGTGATATCGAGCATGTAGCATGCGCGCTCAATTTTGAGGTGCAGAAAATGTTGAATCGGTGTAAGCCCTGTCATCTCTTTGTATTTGTTTACAAAATGAAATTTAGACAGATTAACCCGTTGCGCCAGTGTGTCTAAATCCAAGCGGGTGTGTAGGTTTTCCTGCATTAGGGCATGTATGGTGTCTAAGTTCAGTTGTGAATTACGTGCATGAGAGGTGACGGGCTTTAGCAGAGCAATAAATGAAAAAATCTGTCTTAGCAGGCAGGCGGCATAGATTGAGGTATTCAAATTAAAGCCGCTGCTACGGCAGTCAATTAGGCTGTCAAAATCCTGAATCAGTCGAGGGTGATTGCCGTAATGGCGAATGAAAGTTTGCTCATTAAAACCTGCATGTTGGCTGGCTAAAGCGCAATCTTCTCCTGTTACGTGTAACCAATAGATCGTCCAAGGGTCGTCATCGTGGGTTTTATAGTGGTGGCTGACCCCTGGAGGGAGTAGCAAAACATCCCCTCCCTGAATTTGTAGATATTGATCCTTTAACCACAGATCTGCTTTGCCATGTATACAGTAGATCAGCAGATAATCATCATGGTTCTGGCGTTTCATTTCGTGGCCTTTAGCCTTTTTATAGTTACCAAAGGAAACAGGATATAGGCCACAGCTTAAGGGGTGTTGTCGAAGTTTGTCGCATAAAAACTGTGGCACTAAGTAGCGAATACTGCCGGAGGGTAGCGGCCAATCTGAGGTCTGAGACATTAGTCTAGCTCTTGCAAATTAAAAATGATTAGACCGCAATATAGTCCATTAGGTGAGCAACTTAGTCAATCCTTGCACTTTTTTAGCTGTGCTACTTTACAGTCATCCAAGCAACCGCTAGGTTTGTAGCTAGCTCAGTTGCACTTACTCAGTCGTACTAAGTGAATAATTCATTAGTACGATCTACGCCAGAACAACAACAAAACCGTTAGATCGGTCTGAAGGAAGGTAATTACCATGACAAAAAGAGTGCCACTATTCATCGACGGTGAATTCGTACAGAGTCAATCTGAGAAGTTTCTACCAGTGACTAACCCAGCTACTCAGGAAGTGCTGTGTGAAGTGCCTTTCGCAACACAAAGCGAAATGGAAGCGGCTTATGCCAGCGCTAAAGCTGCATTTTTGACTTGGAAAGAAACGCCGATCTCTGAACGTGCTCGCGTAATGATGCGCTATCAAGCGTTGCTAAAAGAGCATCATGATGAAATTGCAGAGATTCTAAGCTCTGAAACAGGTAAGACCTTTGAAGATGCGAAGGGCGATCTGTGGCGTGGTATTGAAGTAGTTGAGCATGCAGCCAATATCCCAAGCATGATGATGGGTGAAACGGTTGAAAATGTAGCTCGTGAAATTGACACTTACAGCTACACTCAACCACTGGGTGTTTGTGCGGGTATTACACCATTCAACTTCCCAGCGATGATCCCTCTATGGATGTACCCAATGGCAATCGCTGCGGGTAACACCTTCATTCTGAAACCTTCTGAGCAAGATCCGCTGACGCCAACGCGTTTGGCTGAACTCTTTGTTGAAGCGGGCGCGCCAAAAGGCGTACTGCAAGTGATTCACGGTGGTAAAGAGCAGGTTGACTTCTTACTGCACCACCCAGACATCAAGGCGATCTCTTTCGTAGGTTCTGTACCTGTTGGTCAGTACATCTACAAAACAGGCACTGCCAACATGAAGCGTGTACAGAGCTTCGCGGGTGCTAAAAACCACATGGTGGTGATGCCTGATGCAGCTAAACAGCAAGTGATCAATAACATTGCAGGTGCGTCTGTGGGTGCTGCGGGTCAGCGCTGCATGGCGATCTCTGTTGCAGTACTGGTGGGCGAAGCTCGCGAGTGGAAGCATGAAATTAAAGAAGCACTGCAAAAAGCCCGTCCAGGTGCATGGAATGATCCAGGTGCAAGCTATGGTCCAGTGATCAGCCCTCAAGCGAAAGAGCGTATTTGTAACTTGATTCAACAAGGTGTTGATGAAGGCGCAGAAATTCTACTAGACGGCCGTGATGTTGTAGTAGACGGTTATCCAGATGGTAACTGGGTTGGTCCAACGCTGTTCGCTGGTGTAACCCCAGAAATGAGCATCTACAAAGATGAGATTTTCGGCCCAGTGCTATGCCTAGTTGAAGTGGACACCTTGGATGAGGCGATCGAGCTGATCAATAACTCACCATACGGTAACGGTACTTCTATGTTCACCGCATCTGGCGCGGCTGCACGTAAGTTCCAGCACAACATTGAAGTGGGTCAAGTGGGTATCAATATCCCAATTCCGGTACCTCTACCATTCTTCTCGTTCACTGGCTGGAAAGGTTCTTTCTACGGTGATCAACACGCGTATGGTAAGCAAGCGGTACGTTTCTACACAGAAACCAAGACCATCACTGCGCGCTGGTTCAATGAAGACACGAAATCAGGCCCTAACTTCTCAATCAACTTGAAATAAGTTTTTGAGATTTTAGGTCTGTAACAGGAGAGGCTGCCCCCTCTCCTGTTTTAAATGATTGAAGACCTTGATCGCACAAGATTGTTTTTTAAAGCCTAACGGGCTGTTGGTTTTAAAAAGCGATGCGTTCGCTGTATCAAGTTGTGCTAAGACAGATTCTTAATTAGAAGAACAAAAACTGACGGTATTATTATGGATTTCAATCTTACAGAAGATCAGATCGCCTTTCGTGATGCAGCTCGTGCCTTTGCAGAGAATGAGATGGCACCCCATGCCGCAAAGTGGGATGCCGAGCATATTTTCCCGATTGAGGTGATTAAAAAAGCCGGTGAGATGGGGTTTTGCGGCATCTATGTACCTGAGGAAGCAGGCGGCATGGGACTGAGCCGTCTGGATGCCAGTGTGATTATTGAAGAGCTGGCGATGGGCTGTACCTCAACCACCGCTTATATCACCATTCACAACATGGCGACATGGATGATCGCAACCTTTGCTGACGAGGCACTGCGCGATGAATTTGCCCCCGCGATGGCGATGGGTGAAAAGTTAGGCTCTTACTGTTTAACTGAGCCGGGTGCGGGTTCTGATGCAGGTGCATTGCGTACAACAGCGCGTCGCGATGGCGATGATTTTGTGCTAAATGGCAGCAAAATGTTTATCTCTGGCGCGGGTAGTACCGATGTTTTAGTGGTTATGGCGCGGACAGGCACGCAGGAAGATGGCCCTAAAGGCATCTCTGCCTTTGTTGTACCTGCGGATACAGCAGGTATTCATTACGGCAAAGCAGAGGAGAAAATGGGCTGGAACAGTCAGCCAACGCGTTTGATCACCTTTGAAGATGCTCGTATCCCTGCGCGCTATATGCTCGGTAAAGAAGGTGACGGCTTCAAAATCGCCATGAAAGGCTTAGATGGTGGGCGTATCAATATCGCCACTTGCTCTCTAGGTGCGGCCCAAGCAGCGATTAACGACACGCAGCGCTATATGCAAGAGCGCTCACAGTTTGGTAAGCCGCTGGCGAGCTTCCAAGCGTTGCAATTTAAACTGGCTGATATGGTGACGCATCTTGTGGCATCTCGCCAAATGGTACGTTTGGCAGCCTCTAAGCTGGATGAGAAAGACAGCGAAGCCACATTGTACTGTGCAATGGCCAAACGCTTTGCCACAGACGCTTGTTTTGACGTGACCAATGATGCCATTCAACTGCATGGCGGTTACGGCTATATCAAAGAGTATCCATTAGAACGTTATATGCGTGATGCCCGTGTGCACCAGATTTTAGAAGGCACTAACGAGATCATGCGCTTAATTATTTCCCGTCGAGTGATGATGGACGGCGTGTTAGAGGTGATTCGATGAGTACTGAAAAACTATTAGTTGAAATCCAAGGTCATACTGCAATTGTGACCATCAACAACCCACCTGCAAACACTTGGGATGATGTGAGTTTGCCTGCGTTAAAAGCGCTGGTGGAGGAGTTGAATGCCAATCGTGATATCTATGCGTTAGTGATTACCGGTCAGGGCGAGAAGTTTTTCTCAGCGGGCGCTGACCTGAATAAATTTGCCGATGGCGACAAAGCAGTGGCTCGTCATATGGCGCGTATCTTTGGTGAAGCATTTGAGACTTTGTCAGAGTTCCGTGGTGTTTCGATTGCCGCAATCAACGGCTACGCAATGGGTGGCGGTCTAGAGTGTGCCCTTGCTTGCGACATTCGAATCGCTGAGGAACAAGCGCAAATGGCATTGCCAGAAGCCGCAGTAGGTTTACTGCCTTGTGCCGGTGGTACACAGAATTTAGCTTGGCTGGTAGGTGAAGGCTGGGCGAAACGCATGATTCTGTGCGGTGAGCGTGTAACGGCAGAGAAAGCTTTGCAGATTGGCCTAGTTGAAGAAGTGGTAGGCAAAGGCGAAGCCTTAGCAACCGCAATTGCGCTGGCTGAAAAAGTGGCGAAACAGAGTCCTGTTGCCGTCACCGCGTGCAAAAAACTGGTACACAATGCCCGTGGCAATAACTCACTGGCAACAGGTTGTATGCAAGAGCGTGAGCTGTTTGTTGATCTGTTTGATACCCAAGATCAGAAAGAGGGCGTCAATGCTTTCTTAGGCAAACGTAAACCAGAATGGAAGAACGCATAATGTCTGATTCGCCTGCGATTTTAGATCCTGTAGTTTTCGAAGAGCTGGCCACCCGTGATGGCCACTTGATCGGTATTGCGACGCTGAACGCGCCCAAAGCATTAAATGCCTTAAGCCTTGAGATGATCGACCTGCTGTATCCCAAACTTCTGGAATGGCAGGCGAACAGCAGCGTTGTGGCTGTTTGGCTACAAGGCTCGGGTGACAAAGCTTTTTGTGCGGGTGGCGACATTGTTCAGCTTTATAACTCAATGGTTGAGCATGGTGAGCAACAAAACCCTTATGCGGAAAAGTTTTTCACTGACGAATACCGTTTAGATCACCTGATTCACACCTACAGCAAGCCGTTTATTCTATGGGGTAACGGTATTGTCATGGGGGGCGGTTTGGGCTTGATGGCGGGTGCCAGTCATCGTGTGGTGACAGAGTCTTCTCGTATCGCTATGCCTGAAATCAGCATTGGCTTATACCCTGATGTGGGTGGCAGCTTCTTCTTGAATCGTATGCCGGGTCGTACAGGCCTGTTCCTAGGCTTGACCGGTGCCAGCATTAATGCCGCAGATGCTTTATTTGTGGGGTTAGGGGATCGCTTTGTGACCCATGATCGCCGCGAAGCGGTGATTGATGCGCTGTTATCTGTCAGTTGGGCAGACAATGCCACTCATATTGTTAACTCGGTACTGCGCCAACATGAGCGCGCCAGCCTAGGCCAACTGCCAGAGTCTGAGGTGCGTAAGCATTTTGATCTGATACAGCAGTTAACCGACGGAGATGATGTGGCGGCAATCGTGGATAACATCACCTCTTGTCATACCGATGATAAATGGTTGTCTCGCGCAATTGGTTCTTTGGCCGTTGGCTCACCCACTGCGATGCATTTGATTGTGCGCCAGTTAAAAGCCACCAAACAGATGTCATTGGCTGAAGTGTTTCGTGCCGAACTTGATCTATCGGTTCAGGCGGCTTGCAAAGGTGAGTTTGCAGAGGGAATTCGTGCCTTGTTAATCGACAAAGACCGTCAGCCAAAGTGGCATGGTGGCACTTTGGCCGCAGTAGAGGCTGAGTGGATCGACAGTTTCTTCGTGTCCCCTTGGTCAGGTGAGCACCCACTGGCTGATTTGAAATAATGTGTTTTCGGCACCCCTGCGATGGCTTGGGTGCTTCTTAAGATATTCCAGTAACAAGAACAACAAACTCGGAGAGTGAACATGGCGAAGATCGCGTTTATCGGTTTGGGCAATATGGGCGGCCCAATGGCGGCCAACCTAGTGAAAGCAGGTCATGAAGTGACAGTGTTTGACCTAGTGGCAAGCGCAGTACAAACGCTAGTCGATGCAGGCGCAAGCTCAGCAGAAACTGCGGTTGAGGCGGCTAAAGGCAAAGACTTTGTAGTGTCTATGTTGCCAGCCAGTCAGCACGTTGAGGGTTTGTATATCGACCAGTCTGCGCTTTTAGATGTGGTAGATAAAAATACGGTTATTATTGACTCGAGCACCATCTCTCCTGAGTCGGCGCGTCGTGTGGGTGCTGAAGCAGCCAAACGTGGTATCACAATGGTAGATGCGCCTGTATCTGGCGGTGTAGGCGGTGCCAAAGCGGGTACATTGTCGTTTATCGTAGGTGGCAGCGCTGAGGCTTTTGCAACCGTAAAACCTGTGTTAGAAGCGATGGGCAAAAACATCTTCCACGCAGGTGACAGCGGCGCAGGCCAAGTGGCCAAAATCTGTAACAACATGATGTTGGCGATCTTGATGGCGGGTACGGCAGAGGCGATCGGTTTAGGCGTTAAAAATGGCTTAGATCCGGCTGTACTGTCTGACATCATGTCAAAAAGTTCAGGCAACAACTGGTCACTGCAAGTGTACAACCCATACCCAGGTGTGATGGAAGGCGTACCTTCTTCTAACAACTATCAAGGCGGCTTTATGGTTGACCTGATGGCGAAAGACCTTGGTTTGGCCTTCGACTCTGCCGTTAAGTCTCGTAGCAGCATTCCAATGGGCGCATTGGCGCGTAACCTGTTTGCAATGCATGCGGCCAATGGCAATGGCGCACTGGACTTCTCCAGTATCCAGAAAATGTTTGCTGATCTGGACTAATAGACGCTCAGCCAATACGTTGCTTAAAAGGGTGTTTTTAAACACCCTTTTTTAACCTTTTTAAAAATGCTCAATCTGAGTGTGACAAACAGCCTGAAAGGGTGTTGATTTGTGACAATGCAGTGGGCCGCAATAACCGGATGATGGGTGATACAGCTGACAAATACTGACTAAAAAGCTTCGCTTGTCGCTTGTTCTGGCTGTAATCGCATCATCACGGATGATCACAACCTAACGGTTAACCACAACAATAAAAACGGAAAGCCGACATGAGTTATGCAACTGAATATCAGCGTTCGCTGACACAACCGGAACAGTTTTGGGCTGACCAAGCTGATCTGATCCCTTGGTTCAAAAAACCAACTTCTATTCTTGCAAACCTACCAGATGGCACCCACCGCTGGTTTGCCGATGGTGAGCTGAATACCGCTTATATCGCCCTTGATTATCAAATTGAACAGGGTCGAGGCGATCAAACCGCACTGATTTACGACTCACCTGTTAGTAATACCAAAAAGCGCTTTACCTATACCGAGCTGCGCGACCAAGTCGCACAGTTTGCAGGCGTATTGACCAACCTAGGCGTGGGTAAAGGTGATGGCGTAATCATCTATATGCCGATGGTACCTGAAGCGGGTATTGCGATGTTGGCTTGCGCTCGTGTCGGCGCAGTGCACTCTGTCGTATTTGGTGGTTTTGCACCTCATGAGTTGGCGATTCGTATTGATGATGCGAAACCTAAGGTCGTATTGACCGCTTCTTGTGGTTTGGAATTCACCAAAGTTATTGAATACAAACCGCTCGTCGATCAAGCCATGCTTGAGGCGACGCATAAACCTGAACACGTCGTGGTATTGCAACGTCCACAAGCACAAGCGCAATTACAAGCGGGTCGTGACCTGGATTGGTATGAGCAATTCAATGCTGCCAATCCAGTGGGCTGCACGCCCGTTAAAAGTACAGATCCGCTTTACATCATGTATACCTCCGGCACGACGGGTAAGCCAAAGGGTATTGTGCGTGACAACGGTGGTCATGCCGTGGCGTTGCACTATGCTCTGCGTAACATCTACAACATGCAGGCAGGGGATGTCTGGATGGGTTGCTCCGATGTGGGCTGGGTCGTCGGTCACTCGTTCATTATGTACGGCCCACTAATGGGTGGTTGTACCACTGTATTCTTTGAAGGTAAGCCTGTTCGTACGCCTGATGCAGGTACTTTCTGGCGTATGGTGCAGGAGTATGGTGTGAATGGCATGTTTGCTGCGCCAACCGCTTTCCGCGCTATTCGCAAGGAAGATCCAGAAGGTAAGCTGTTCCGCCAATATGATGTTTCTTCACTGAAGCATATCTTTGTAGCCGGTGAGAAACTCGACTCGCCGACCTATCACTGGCTGCACGAAATTGCCCAAAAACCGGTGTACGACCACTGGTGGCAAACCGAAACGGGATGGCCTGTGACGGCACCCGCTACGGCACTAGGTGCAACAGATATTCGAGTGGGCTCGACCAACCGTGCGGTCGCAGGCTATGACGTACAAGTGTTAGACCCTATGGGTACTCAGCTTGGCGCCAATACCACGGGCGGAATTGCCATCAAGCTGCCATTACCACCAGGTTGTGCACAAACCCTATGGAATGACCATGAGCGCTATCTCAGCTCATATTTAGGGGAATATCCGGGTTATTACCATACAGGGGATGGGGGGTATATCGACGAAAATGGTTTTGTTTACATCATGGGGCGTACCGATGATGTGATTAACGTTTCCGGCCACCGTCTCTCAACGGGCGAAATGGAAGAGCTGGTGGCTAAGCATCCGGCAGTTGCAGAATGTGCGGTAATCGGTGTGCATGAGGCATTAAAAGGTCAGGTTCCGGTTGGCCTTATTCTGCTAAAAGATGGGGCGGATATTGAGCACAAAGCACTGGAGCGTGAGTTAGTCGCCATGATCCGTGAACAGATCGGGGCTATTGCCTGTTTTAACCGTGCCATTGTGGTGGATCGTCTGCCTAAAACACGTTCAGGAAAGATTTTGCGGGCAGTGCTACGCAAAATTGCGAACGGTGAAACTTATGCAACACCTTCCACCATTGACGATGAATCCATTTTGCCGGAGATCACTGAAAAAATGGTGCAGGAAGGCTTAGTGTTTGAAAGCAGTCCTGAAGAGGCTTAATGGTGAACAAGTAAAATGAACGGAGTGCAGTTGAAGTCGCCAAGATAATGTCAATTGCACTCTATTCTAAGCCTGTTCGATACATGTACATGGATGTGCACGTTAGTGACCATATAGTCTCTTTTTTGCTACAAATGACCGCTAATAGTCATCTGTTTTAAACGTATTAATCTTTAGTCTAAATGGATAAAAAAAAGGATTGTGCCTCTTTTTTAAACCCTATATGTTACGTTTACGTAAAGGTGAGATTATGCCTTTGTCTGAAACAACACCGATAAGCTACAACAACAAAATAATCGGCATTTAATTTTCAGACGCGTTACAACAATAACAATATTTTGGGAAAGTTTTTTGCAGTTTCAAAACTTCCCTGCTAACGAGGACTTCCGAATGAGCCAAGATTTTGTGCTGGAAACCCAAGGATTGATCAAAGAGTTTAAAGGGTTTACCGCCGTTGATGATGTGAATCTTCAAGTTCAACGTGGGCATATCCATGCGTTGATTGGTCCAAATGGTGCGGGCAAGACTACATGCTTCAACCTATTGACCAAATTTTTGACACCTACCCACGGTAAAATCTTGTTTAACGGTAAAGATATTACCCACAAGTCACCAACCGATATCGCGAAGATGGGTATGGTGCGTTCTTTCCAAATTTCTGCGGTTTTCCCTCATTTAACTGTGATGGAAAATGTGCGTATCGCTTTGCAACGTAAGCTGGGCACTTCATTTCATTTTTGGAAATCAGATGCCAGTTTGAATGTACTGAATGACCGTGCCATGCAACTGCTTGAAGAAGTAGATCTAGGCCAGTGGGCAGACACCATCACAGTTGAGATGCCCTATGGCCGTAAGCGTGCTTTAGAGTTGGCGACAACTTTGGCACTAGAGCCTGAGCTAATGCTATTAGATGAACCGACTCAAGGCATGGGACATGAAGATGTTGAGCGTGTTATGCATCTGATCAAGAAAGTGTCTGCGGGTCGTACTATTTTGATGGTTGAGCACAACCTGCACGTTGTTTCAAGCCTCTCTGACCGGATTACAGTATTACAACGCGGTGCGGTGTTAACTGAAGGTCCTTATGAAGAAGTTTCTCAGAATCCACAAGTTCGTGAAGCTTACATGGGGAGCGAAGCAGCATGAGTCAAAATCATAAAAAGCACGATGTTGAACAGTTAAGAATTTCAGATTTACACGCGTTCTATGGCGAGTCTCATATTCTTCACGGCATCGACATGAAAGTTAATCGTGGTGAATTAGTTACTCTATTAGGTCGCAACGGCTCTGGGCGTTCAACAACACTTAAGTCAATCATGAATATGGTGGGCAAGCGCACAGGCTCTATCATGGTGAATGGTAGTGAAACAGTGGGTATGCAGGCGCATCAAATTCCTCATTTAGGTATTGGCTTTTGCCCAGAAGAGCGTGGCATCTTTGCCAGCTTAAATGTAGAAGAAAACCTGATGTTACCGCCTACTGTACGTAGCGGCGGTATGAGCTTGGAAGAAATTTACGACATGTTCCCTAACCTATATGAGCGCCGCATGAGTCAAGGCACGCGCTTATCTGGTGGTGAGCAGCAGATGTTAGCAATGGCTCGCATCCTACGTACAGGGGCAAACCTGCTGCTGTTAGATGAAATTACGGAAGGTCTTGCGCCTGTTATCGTACAGAAGCTGGGCGAAGTATTGCTGAAGCTAAAAGATAAAGGCCTAACGATTGTGCTGGTTGAGCAAAACTTCCGTTTTGCTGCGCCGTTAGCTGACCGTCATTACTTGATGGAGCACGGTACTATCGTAGAAGAGATCGCCAGTCATGAGCTGGAAAGTAAAATGGATGTGCTGAATACCTATCTGGGTGTGTAACTGATAGGCAGACAAAAAAAATAAAAGTGCCTAAGCATGGGGGTTCACAATGAGTGTGAAGCACCCATTAAATAAGAAAACCACAACAACAATAACAACGCGAAAGCGATGGAGTGGACTATGAAAATGTTGAAAAAACTGATGTGCAGCGCGGTTGTTTCTGCAATGGCAGCTTCTACGGCAGCTCATGCTGGATCAATCTCTAATGATGAAGTGCGTATCGGTTATCTGGCAGATATGTCAGGTACTTATAGCGCGCTTGCTGGCCCAGGTGGCCTTGAAGCAGCAAAAATGGCGATTGAAGATTTTGGCGGTAAAGTAAACGGCAAAAAAATCACTATCGTTGGTGCTGATGATCAGAACAAACCAGATATTGGCGCAAACAAAGTACGTCAGTGGATCGATGTTGAAAACATCGACATGGTTGCAGGCATGGTATCTTCTGCTGTAACCATCGCTGTAAACAAAGTGGTAGAAGCGAAAGATAAAATCTCTATCGTATCAGGTTCGGCCTCTTCTTCTATTACCAACCAATACTGTACTGCAAACTCTATTCACTACGTGTATGACACTTACGCCCTGGCACACGGTACAGGTGAAGCGGTTGTACAAGAAGGCGGCGACAGTTGGTTCTTCTTAACAGCTGACTACGCATTCGGTCATGCAATGGAAGCTGACGTAACAGAAGTTGTTAAACAAAGTGGTGGTAAGGTTGTTGGCGGTGTTCGTCACCCATTGGCAACCAATGATTTCTCTTCGTTCATTCTACAGGCACAAGCGTCTGGCGCTAAAATTGTTGGCCTAGCTAACGCAGGTGCTGACACTACTAACTCGCTGAAAACTGCTAAAGAGTTTGGTGTTGTACAAGCAGGTCAGAAAATTGCTGGCTTGTTAATCTTCTTAACAGACGTATACAGCCTAGGCCTAGAAACCACACAAGGTCTACAGTTGACTACTGGTTTCTACTGGGATCGCACACCAGAAACTCGTGCATGGTCAAAACGTTATTTCGAGCGTACAGGTGCAATGCCATCAATGGTACAAGCAGGTATCTACTCTTCAGTTAATCACTACCTGAACGCAGTGAAATCTGCGGGCACTGATGAAACTAAAGCGGTTATGGCTGAAATGAAGAAGACCCCAATTAATGACTTCTTCGCTCAAAATGGTCAGATTCGTGAAGATGGTCGTATGATTCACGACATGTATTTAGCAGAAGTGAAAAAGCCATCTGAGTCAAAAGGTGACTGGGATCTGTACAAAATCCTACGCACTATTCCAGCAGATAAAGCATTCCGCCCTCTGTCTGAATCTAAGTGTAAGTTAGTAGCTGGCCGTTAATATTCAGCTTGTTGTTGGGTGGCCTTGCCACCCAACTCACTACTCACAGCTACAGCGTTTTATGAGTAGAGAAGGCTGGAATAGAGTGAAAAATAACAATAAATACACCTGTGTTTTAGGTGTTTGCGTCGACAAGAGCGTTAAAGGGTTTTGGTTATGGCAGAGTTACTAGGTTTTCCGCCGCAGGTTTTGTTTGGGCAGCTATTGATTGGTCTGATCAATGGCTCATTTTACGCCTTACTCAGTTTGGGTTTGGCAATTATCTTTGGTCTGTTAAATATTATTAACTTTGCTCATGGTGCTCAGTATATGCTGGGTGCGTTTGTAGCATGGTTTGGCTTAAAGTTTTTTGGTGTTAACTACTGGGTGGCCTTAATACTCGCGCCATTAGTGGTGGCTGCCATCGGGATTGCAATAGAGAAGACGTTATTACGTCGGTTATACAAAGAAGACCACCTTTATGGTTTGCTGCTGACCTTTGGTTTAGCACTGATTATTGAGGGTTCTTTTGTTCACTTCTTTGGTGTATCAGGTCAACCTTATTCTGTACCAGCTGCATTGCAGGGTGGGAATAACTTAGGCTTTATGTTCCTGCCAACCTACCGTGCATGGATCATTGTTGCGTCTTTAGTAGTGTGCTTTGGTACTTGGTACATGATCGAGCGCACGAAATTAGGGGCTTATCTGCGCGCAGGTACTGAAAACCCTAAATTATTACAAGCTTTTGGTATCAATGTACCTTTATTGATTACACTGACCTATGGTTACGGGGTTGCTCTGGCTGCATTTGCAGGAGTTTTAGCCGCACCAATCTACTCTGTAAGCCCTGTGATGGGCTCCAACATTCTGATTGTTGTATTCGCAGTGGTAGTAATCGGTGGTATGGGCTCTATTATGGGCGCTGTAGTAACTGGCTTGCTGATGGGGCTGATTGAAGGTTTAACCAAAGTGTTTTATCCAGAGGCTTCAACGACTGTGATCTTCCTTGTGATGATTGTTGTGCTGTTGGTTCGTCCTGCAGGCTTATTTGGTAAGGAGGCCTAACATGACAACTCAAGTACTCAAGAATAGCGCAGTGGAGAAAGGTATGAGCAAAACAAAAATGGGCTTTATGCTATTGCTGTTGATCGGCTTAGTTGCGCCTTATGCGATCTACCCTGTATTTCTAATGAAAGTGTTGTGTTTCGCGCTTTTTGCCTGTGCCTTCAACTTAATGTTGGGCTATGCTGGCCTGCTTTCCTTTGGTCATGCAGCGTTCTTAGCAACAGGGGGTTATATTACAGGCTATGCAGTCATGGAAATGGGGGTTACACCAGAGATCGGTATTTTGATCGGTGTGATTGCATCTGCCGCAATGGGCTTTGTGTTTGGTAAGCTTGCGATTCGTCGTCAAGGGATCTACTTTGCAATGATCACCTTGGCACTGGCTCAGCTGGTGTTCTTCCTGTACGTACAAGCCCCTTTCACTGGTGGCGAAAACGGTTTGCAGGGGATCCCACGTGGTAACCTGTTTGGCGTGATCAGCCTGAAAGGCAACTTGCCAATGTACTACTTTGTTTTAGCCATCTTTGTGATCGGCTTTACAATTATTCACCGCGCTATCCACTCACCATTTGGTCAAATTCTAAAAGCAATTCGAGAGAATGAGCCTCGTGCAATCTCTCTAGGCTATGATGTTGATAAATACAAACTGGTGGCATTTGTATTGTCTGCTGCTCTAGCAGGTTTAGCTGGCTCAACTAAAAGCTTGGTATTCCAGCTGGCTTCGTTGACCGATGCAAACTGGCACATGTCAGGTGAGGTAATCTTGATGACCTTACTAGGCGGTGTGGGCACTATTTTTGGCCCAGTCGTAGGTGCTGCTACAGTTGTGACGTTGCAAAACTACCTATCACAAGGCCCTCTTTCATCTTGGGTGCCAGTGATTCTAGGTCTAATCTTTGTAGTCTGTGTACTGCTGTTCCGTAGCGGTATTGTGGGTGAGATCAAGAAGTTCACTAAGAAGAACTTCAACTAGTACCATCGCTGTTCATTACAACTTTGTGCCTGTAAGCCTGTGCGTTTTGTACAGGCTTTTTTTATTATTACATTTAACACGTTATCTGCTGAAAATAGGTTTAAGCTATGAGTGACTGCTTACTATACTCCCAAGAAGGTCGCATTGTGACCTTGACCATGAACCAAGATACCACCCGAAATGCAATTTCAAGTGATGAGATGATTGATGCTTTTGAGCAGGCTGCTCTACGTATCAATCGAGATGACAGCGTGTCTGTTGTCATCTTAACTGGTGCGGGTAAAGCGTTTTCTTCTGGTGGTAACGTAAAAGATATGCATGAAAAGTCAGGGATGTTTGGTGGTAGCCCTGTACAATTGCGAGAAGGCTATCGTCGAGGTATCCAGCGCATCCCACTAGCGATGCATAATCTTGAAGTACCGCTTATTGCTGCCGTTAATGGCCCTGCAATTGGCGCTGGCTGTGACTTGGCAATGATGTGCGACATGCGTGTCGCTTCGACGCAAGCTAAGTTTGCAGAAAGCTTTGCCAAAATTGGTATTATTCCCGGAGATGGAGGGGCTTGGTTTTTGCCACGCGTTATTGGCATGTCCAGAGCCTGTGAAATGGCCTTTACAGGCGAAGCCGTTGATGCGCAGACCGCTCTGAGTTGGGGGATGGTGTCTGAGGTGGTTGAGCCTGAGCAGCTGTTATCAACCGCTAACAAGTTAGCCCAGCGCATTGCTGTTAATCCGCCTAGAGCACTGCGTATGACAAAAAAACTACTTAAAGAGGGACAAAAGCAGTCTCTTGAAAGTTTATTAGAGCTGTCTGCGGCCATGCAGGCGTTGGCGCACCACACTGACGACCATGCCGAAGCGGTAGCCGCAATGCTGGATAAAAGAACGGCTCAATTTACTGGTAACTAAAAATAACACCGAATAGTTATTTTTTTTGGAGGTAAGATTTGTGATAATCCGCCTCCAAATCAGGATATGGATAGCCTGAACCTTATGTCAGGCACTATAGATGAAAGATAATACCACCCGTAATTGGACTTTATTGATATTACTGCTGGGCTTTTTGCTATCGGCTACTTCTGCGTGGCTGCTATTTGTCTCTGAAAAGGCACAACTCAGTAATCGCTTAGCTAAGGATGTGGCTGACCGCACTGCCGCCTTTGAGCTTGAGTTCTCCTCATCTATTGAAGCACTGTATACCATGCGTGCACTATTCATTGATCGGCCAATGCCTGAGTATCGCCACTTCAAGCAGTTGGCACAGCAGGCACGCACTAGACACCCTGATATAGTGGATTTTTATTGGGTTGCTGACATCCCTTCTGAAAAGCGGCCTTATTATGAGGCCGCGACACAGATTATGCTTGATGATCCCTCATTTATTATTCGGGATCAGGGTAAATCTGAAAACTTACCCCTACCCTTAATAACTGCAAGCCAGAGGTCAAGCTACCGAGCAGTGTTGTTTGCTGATACAACGGCAGCTGTTTTACCTTTAGGTCTTGATTTAGCAGCTAATGGCAATCTAACGGCTTTATTAGAACACTCTGAGCGTCAGAATAAAATGATGCTTTCACAAAGCATTACGGCTGAAATTGAAGAGCGGAATATCCCTTTGGTTTTTCTTATCTTGCCCCTAGACCGTTTACCCACTAGTGCTGACACTCAGGCAAGCAATGGGTTTGTAATTGCCGTGTTAGATCTTGCACGAACCTTTGAGGATGCATTGACTAATATCCGTGTTAGCGGCATTGAAATGCGCTTGTGGGATAAAACAGAGAAAGATAAACCTATCCTAATGTATACCCATACAAGCCGAACTCGACTGCTTATTGATTACAACACCCGTATTGAGACAACTTTGACGCTAGAAAATGAACGCCAGTGGGTGATTGAAGCCATTCCTACCTTTTATTACTTTGAGAATAAACGTAGCTGGCTACCGCACTTAGTCTTTTTTATGGGGTTAGCGGCCACTTTCCTTATTATGCGTTTATTCGTGAGCTTTGCTGCAAAGAATGAGCGTATAAGGTTAGAGTCTCGTCAGCTTATGACATCGAATCAAGAGCTGGAACAAATCTCACGTACCGATGCTTTAACGGGTGTCGCTAATCGACGTTATTTCGACGAAATACTCGACAAAGAGTGGAAGCGAGCACTGCGTAATCACAACCCACTTACCCTAGTGATGGTAGATATAGACTGCTTTAAGTTATACAACGACTATTACGGTCATCTAGAGGGTGATGAATGCATTCGAATGGTTGCACAAACCTTGAAAGATATGATGTCTCGACCAATGGATCTAGTTGCCCGCTATGGTGGTGAAGAGTTCGCGATACTGCTGCCTGATACTAATGACAATGCTATTGTATTAGCAGAGCAATGTCGCAAAGCAGTTGAACAGCAACAAATGCCTCATGCCGCATCTAAAGTATCCCCTTACATCACAATCAGCTTGGGTATGTGTACGATTAATCCTGACCAAGAGCTGGAGATGAATGAATTAATTCGACAAGCTGATAGAGCGCTTTACAAAGCTAAAGAAAGTGGTCGTAATCGGGTTTGTTCAGCATCTGATAGCCCCAAAGCCATACAAAAAGAAAAGGCATAATCTTGGCAACTTCTTCTGTAGGAAATCAGACACCCAGAACCAAGCCTGACTTACTCAAAGACCCTCTACCTATTTTACTATGGCGTATGACGTACCCTGTAATTGGCGGCATCATCACTTTAATGCTGTTCAACTTGGTCGATGCCTATTTTATCAGCATGTTAGGCACAGAGGCTCTGGCGGCTGTAACCTTTACTTTTCCCGTTACATTCACACTGATCTCACTTTCAATAGGCTTAGGTATTGGCACTTCGGCAGTTGTTGGACGTTTATTAGGAGAAAAATCTTTTCTGCTAGTTAAGCGCCGAGCAACAGATGCCGTGTTATTGGCGATTGTATTATCTGTATTGCTTACGATAGTTGGTTTGCTAACTATTGAACCATTATTTCAGCTGTTAGGGGCTGGTGATGTGTTGATGCCCTATATCCATGACTATATATCAGTTTGGTATATGGGAGCTTTGTTTGTCATTGTACCTAGAACGATTACCAGTGCACTGCGGGCTAGTGGTAACACCTTAGTACCCGGCTTGGTCATGATTGGCTCTGGTATTGTGAATGGGATACTTGACCCTATCCTGATTTTTGGCTGGGGGCCAATTCCGGCAATGGGTGTTCAGGGGGCAGCATTTGCGACTCTTATTTCATGGGCAATGCTAACCATCGGTATATTCAGCTTGTCTGCGGTGAGAAAAGAGCTATTAACATTTACTCGCCCTCAATGGCAGGCAGTAAAAGAGAGTTGGCAAGCTATTGGTCATATCGCAGTACCTGCCATTATTTCTAGCATATTGACTCCTATTAGCAGTGCTATTTTGACCCGAATCGTCGCAGTTTTCGGCAATGAGGCTGTAGCAAGTTTTGGCGTGGGCACTCGAATAGAGTCGATCTCATTGATTGTTGCCTTTGCGCTTTCTATGACACTACCACCTGTAGTGAGCCAGAACCTAGGCGCAGGCCAATTACAACGTGTGCAGTTGTTGGTATTTGGTACATTCAAATTTGTCTTGATCTGGCAGCTTGGTATATGGGCATTGTTATTATTGTTTCAAACACCTTTGACCAGTGCATTTGCGACAGATAGTCCGCAGTTTACCGATAATTTGCTTTGGTTTTTGTGGTCAGTACCTCTAGGCTTGGGGTTTCAATCAGTTATTATCCTGGCTAATTCTACGATGAATGCACTGCATCAGCCGATGGTCGCACTACGTTTGAGCATCCTTAGGCTCTTTGTTTTTTATGTTCCCATTTGCGCATTAGGCGCTTGGTTATATGGCTTATACGGTGTTTTTATTGGCGCTGTAATTGCCAATTTGCTCATGTGTGGCATTTCATGGTGGACTGTGAAGGGTGCTTTACAGCTGTTAATAGCTAAAAACGCATCTTTAAAGCCTCTTAATGATTAAAATAACTACTTAGATCAATAGCTAAGACTTGAGATTTTAAGATGAGTTAAGGACACTGCTTCAGTGTGACTGAAAATAACTAATGCCAAAAAGGACGTGTACCATGGCCGATAAAAAAAAGAAGAAAATTAACAATAAAATTTATGAGGCAGAACTAGACCGCTTGCAGATTGAGCTGGTCAAGTTACAGGAGTGGATCAAACACACGGGTATGAAAGTGGTTGTGCTGTTTGAAGGGCGTGATGCGGCAGGTAAAGGGGGGTCAATTAAGCGTATGACCCAAAGCCTGAACCCAAGGGTTTGTAAAGTAGTGGCATTGCCTGCTCCTACTGAGCGCGAAAAAACACAGTGGTATTTTCAGCGTTATGTTAAACACTTGCCCGCAGCAGGTGAAATGGTGCTGTTTGACCGGAGCTGGTACAACAGAGCAGGTGTTGAGCGTGTGATGGGTTTCTGCACAGACGATGAATATCAAGATTTTTTGCATGACTGTCCAGAGTTTGAGCGTATGCTAACTCGCTCAGGCATCACGCTGATTAAATACTGGTTTTCAGTATCTGATGATGAACAAGAAAGACGCTTCCAAGGACGTATCTATCACCCAACAAAACACTGGAAACTCAGTCCAATGGACTTAGAATCCCGTTCACGTTGGGTAGAGTATTCAAAAGCAAAAGACATTATGTTTATGCACACTGATACACCCGATAATCCATGGTATGTCGTTGATGGTGATAATAAAAAGCGGGCGCGTTTGAATGTGATTAATCACTTACTGAATCTGATTGACTATGAAGATTTAAGCCCTGAGCCTGTTGAGTTGCCACCAAGACAAAAAGACAACGGCTATGAACGCCCATCAATGTTAAAACAGAATTTTATCCCTGAAATTTATTAGGGGTAAGCAGTGCTGGGTAACCAGCTAGAATAGACGCCTTTGAGGCATTGTGTGAGAGCAAATATGTTAAACGTAAATGAATACTTTGATGGTACAGTGAAGTCAATTGGTTTTGAAAATAACCAAGGCCAGCTGACAGTTGGTGTAATGGCTGTTGGTGAGTACACTTTTGGTACAAGTCAGCATGAAACCATGACTGTTGTTTCTGGTGCGCTAACGGTAAAACTACCTAATAGCGAAGCATGGGTGACATTTAACGCTGGTGAACGCTTTGAAGTTGATGCTAACCAAAGCTTTGATTTAAAAGTAGCTGAGCCAACTGCTTATCTTTGCCAGTACCGCTAAGTCTTCATTTGCGATTCTAAGCGATAAAGTATGTTGTGAAACAGGCTCATCCTGAGCTTGTTTCACAATCCAATGTTGTAATTTTCCTTCCCTTATCTACTTTATAAACTTGCTGTAAATTAAAGAGTTTTTCTAAAAGATTGAGCTTTTATCTCGCTCACCGTATATTGCCGCCTTTACTCTTTCTCAAGGAACTCTTATGGCGCTCAAGGCGACGGTATTTAAAGCTTCTGTTAACTTAGCGGATATGGATCGTGGTGTTTATCTGGATGAGAGCTTAACGATCGCCCAGCATCCGTCAGAAACTGATGAGCGTATGATGCTGAGAATTCTAGCTTGGGCGCTGAATGCAAACGAGCGGCTAGAGTTCACAAAAGGATTATCTGCGGATGATGAACCAGAAGTTTGGCAGAAAAACTATTCTGATGAAATTGAGCTTTGGATTGAGTTAGGCTGTCCTGATGAGAAGCGCCTGCGTAAAGCCTCTTCAAGATCAAAGGAAGTGATTTTATACGCCTACGGTGATCGCTCTGCGCCAATTTGGTGGGATCAAAATAAAAGTAAACTCAGCCGATTTGGTAATTTAGCCATTTATTTTGTCAACGAATCTATCATAGAGGGTTTGACTGCAATGACTGCGCGTACAATGCAGTTACAGGTGAGCATCCAAGATGGCACCGCATGGGTCTCCTCTGGAGATCATAGCGTAGAGGCTGCACTAGAGCGTTGGATGTAGCCTTTCATCTACAGTGCAGCCTTATCTTGAGCGCTAGGGCGCTACAGCACCCAGAGTGGAAATTGACTGATACCATAGTGCAAAGTGCCACCTAGCCATAGCAGATAGCTTGCTGTAAGTAGGTGCTTTAAAATGGGGTGCGATGTAAAACGAGACATGGTTATCCCTCTTTTATATGACGCGGGTAGCGCCTAACAATTAACGTCAAAACAGCTGATATACTGGTTTGACGTTAGTTATAAAAGGGTTATATAACCAATTTATGACAATGAAAAATATTTAAATATCAATCTTTTCTAATCCATAAGGTAATGGCAATAGCTTGAGCTGAACACCTTGTTGAGTACCAACATGTAAGCTTTGCTCTAAGGCGCTATCTTTTAGTACAGCCAAACATTCCTGTTGCCCTTGCTCATTACTGGCCGCTAGTAACACCTCGCCAACAGCCTCATCATGGCCTGCAACGTAGATCAAAGTACCTACTGTAATTGCCTCTGCGCTATCTTGCAGCAAAGGTTGTAAGCGTTTTCTTACTCCGCCGCGGTATTGTGCGCGTGCAATTGTTTCTTGTCCTGTATAGCAGCCTTTTTTGAAGCTAATTGCGCCAACTGCCTGATAGTTCAACATCTGTGGGATAAACTGATCACTTTGGCTTTGTTCAATCAGAACCTGTCCGGCTCGAATATTTAGCAGCTGCCAAGCGGGTTCATCTACTATTGAAAGCTGACCACTTAATTGCGCTAATAGGGCTGATAATTGTTCGCTAGGACAGATCAGTAGGCTGCGACTTTGGTCAGGCAAAACAACTTGTTTAACTGTATCAGGTAAGTCGGTTAATGCTTCCGCACGGTTATAACCCAATAAGCTGTATTGTGTTTGAGCATCTTCAAGCTGGCAACGATACAACGGCGCAAATTTATTCAAAGTTTGTAAAGTCGTGTCCAAAGTGCTTGTTGGGAGGATAAGGTCAAAGTCTTCCCCTTGATGCACCACATAGAAAGTGGCATAGATGCGACCTTTAGGTGAGCAAGCAGCGGCTTGTTTGAGTTCGCCTTGTTGCATCTTTTCAATATTTTGAGTCACCTGGCCATGCAGTAGCTTAGCGCTGTTGCTGCCTTTTACACGTAAAATAGACAGTGATGGTAAACGGCTAATACAAGGCTGGCTCAGTATCTGTTGAGCTTGCATGGCTTGATTGGTTTCTGCTGTACTATTAAAAACTTGAGTCATGAGTTTGATTTTTCCTGAACCTAAGAGGCTCTATCATTATGAAGTGCAGTAAATATTGGTATTATAGGCGGCCTACTCAAGGTTAAAAATAACTTTAAATTTAAGGATTTAATTTGCAGCTGTCGGTGCGGTTTAAATTGTGTGCTCTATCTCTGATAACAGTGCTATTGGTGCAGTGTTTTTCAGGGCTGGCGCAATGGCGATTGCTGCAAGCCGATGAGTTTAGCGCTGGCCACTCAAACAATGTTCAACTGAGTAGACTTTCACATAACTCACAGCCAACATTATTTTTAAGCCCCTGCTGTGAACGTTTTAATACACTATCACCTGTAACAGATCACCCGTTGTCTTCAGTAGCCCTATTGCTGGCGCTACTTTGGCTGCATAGTATTTGCTATCGCTGCCAGTCTCCTAGAAACGCTTGTTTTTATCGGTATCGGCTGCATCTCATTTTTTGCTGTTGGCGTAATTAAGTTATACCTAACTCACTCCATTTACTGAATAGTGATTGGGTGCGTTCACCTTAGCATCCATCTATGATTTGAATAATTGCCATCAAATTTGAGCAGATATATGACTTCGATAATCAAACGCAGTGCGCAACTACTTTTAGTTCTAAGTGGTTTAATTTTAAGTGCCTGTAGCGAACCAAAAACAGAAACTACACATAATTCACAAGCAGCCCATAATATGAGTAATACGGCTGGGCAAAATGGCCGCTGGTATAGCGCAGAGCAAGTTAGCCAAGGTAAAAAACTATTCCAACAATACTGTGCTGAATGTCATGGTGCTTTTGCACAAGGCAACCCTAATTGGCGTCAACCAACCGAAAATGGGCGCTATCTACCACCGCCATTAAATGGAACAGGCCATGCGTGGCATCATCCTATGGCGCAATTGCGAGATGTGATTACTAATGGACGTGGACCAGATGTGCCTAGCGATATGCCTGCTTGGGGAGAAAAAGTTAATGCTCAAGAGGTTGATGCATTAATCGCTTGGTTCCAGTCTCGTTGGCCTGACGAAATCTATCAAGCTTGGAGCCGACCTAAGCACTAAGGCCATTGAGTGCCAGTACCCTTGGTTTAATTGCTATTTCACTAGAAAAGCTTGACCCTAAACTTTACTTTAGGGTTTAAGCTTTCAATATTCTGTAATCCATTGATGTTAAAAACGACGAAAAGGTCACCATAATGAGCAAGCAAATTGTACTTACCCTTGAAGGTTTATCTTGTAACGGCTGTGTAAACTCTGTCACCAATGCGCTGATGATGTTAGAGGGTGTTGATCAGGTCGAGGTAACACTATACGAAGCCTATGTCACAGGTAGCGCCACCGCAGAGCAGTTAATTGAAGCAGTAGAAGAAGCAGGTTTTGATGCTAGCGTAAAAGGTTAGGTTGAAAAACAACATAAGCCTTTTTCTGGAAACGAACCAAAAGGAGTGCGGGTGATGACTCAAGAGCTATCGCAACAACAATACCGCTTAGCCTTAAGAGGAATGCATTGCGCCAGTTGTGTGCAGCAAGTGCAAAGTGCGCTTGAACAACTGTCAGATGTGAGTGATGCAGAGGTGAATCTGCCTGACCGCTCGGCAACAGTTCACACCCGCCTACCTGTGGCAAAAATTATTCAGGCTATTGAGCAAGCGGGCTTTGGCGCCACCTTGTTGGATGATAAATATGGCGAAGATGAGCGCCAAGCTGAAGAGCGCAGCCATTATCAGCAGCAGATGAAAAAGACCTTTGTGGCTTTGGCGCTAGGCACCCCTTTGATGCTAATGATGTTCTGGTCTGGCATGCCAATGCTCGATAATATCCAAGGCCAGATATTCTGGTTTGTTACAGGCTTATTAACTTTAGGTGTAATGGTCTATTCTGGAGGCCATTTCTACCAAGGTGCATGGCTGGCGTTTAAGCGCCATTATGCCAACATGGATACCTTAATAGCATTAGGCACGGGTACTGCTTGGTTCTACTCTATGCTAATCAGCATTTGGCCTGACTTGGTGCCTATGCAAGCTCGCCATGTTTACTTTGAAGCCGCCGTATTTATTATCGGTTTGGTCAACTTAGGCCAAGCTTTAGAAAGCCGTGCACGTGGCCAAGCCTCGCAAGCCATTCGCAAGTTATTGAACTTACAACCAGAAACAGCACGCCTCATTCGCCAAGATGGCGAAGAAGTGGACATGCGTATTCAGTCGATACAAAAGCGCGACATGATTCGGGTGCGCCCTGGAGAAAAAATACCCGTCGATGGCAAAGTTATGGAAGGAGAGTCACGGGTTGATGAATCCATGCTCACAGGGGAACCCATGCCTGTGAGCAAACAAAAAGGCGATGAAGTAGTCGCTGGATCACTTAATCAGAATGGCGCACTCAGGATTCGAGTACTAAGGGTGGGAGCGGATACTGCACTGGCACAGATTATTGAACAGGTGCGCCAAGCACAAAATGCCAAGCCCGCTTTAGGCCGCTTAGCCGATCAAATCGCTGCTGTCTTTGTACCAATAGTATTAGTGATTGCTATTTTAACCGCATTGTCATGGTTTAACTTTGGCCCAGAACCTGTGTCAGCTTATATGCTAGTGACGACAATGACCGTTTTGGTAATTGCCTGCCCTTGTGCATTAGGTCTGGCAACGCCTATGTCGATTATGGTAGGGGTGGGTAAGGCTGCTGAGCAGGGTATATTGATTCGTCGTGGTGATGCCCTTCAACAAACCTCAGAACTTGATGTCATCGTACTGGATAAAACAGGCACTGTAACGCAAGGCCATCCAGCGGTAACTGACCTAGTGCTATTGAACCGCGAAATCAATCAGCAACAGCTTCTCCAGTGGGCGGTAGCTTTAGAGTTAGCCTCTGAACACCCTCTGGCACAGGCCATTATTGCCAAAGCTAAAGAAGAAGGCCTAGCACTGACCGCAGCAGAGCGAATTAAGCCTATTGCAGGGCAGGGGATTGAAGGTTGGCTTAAGCCAGAACAAGAAGGTATAAAAGGGGTTAATCTATTACTAGGTAATCCTGCCTTGATGCAGCAAGTTCAGATCGACATCCTTGAAGCCAAACCTGAACTTGAGCGTTTAGCCTCACAAGGTAAAACCCCTGTACTACTAGCGGCTAACGGCCATCTTCAAGGGATTATAGCCATTGCTGACCCGATCAAAACCGACTCTGCCGAAGCGATTCAACGTCTAAAACAGCAAGGTGTAAGAGTCGTCATGCTGACGGGAGATAACACCATTACCGCGAAGGCTGTCGCACAACAAGTGGGTATTGATGAAGTTCTAGCCGAGGTCATGCCTGAAGATAAAGCAGAACAAGTGCGGCACTTACAAAACCAAGGTTTAAAAGTGGGTATGGTAGGTGATGGTATTAACGATGCCCCCGCCTTGGCACAAGCCGATGTGGGCATGGCAATTGGTACAGGTACCGATATTGCCATAGAAAGCGCAGACTTGACCCTAATGCGAGGCTCTTTGCATGGTATTGCCGATGCAATGGAAATCTCCCGTTTAACAATTAACAACATCAAACAAAACCTTATAGGCGCCTTTATTTACAATGCGATTGGTATTCCCTTGGCGGCAGGGGTTTTATTCCCCGTATTTGGCTGGTTACTTAACCCTGCCTTTGCAGGTGCTGCAATGGCATTATCATCTGTTACCGTAGTCAGCAATGCTAATCGCCTACGATTGACGCCCTTAACAAAGAGAACACAAGCATGAGCGCATTATGGGTGAATCTAGCAGGAGTGGTGTTAATCGGTTTAGTACTTTGGTGGTTTTGGTGGCGCAGGCCTTAAGCCAAAGCCACCTGTTGCAAAGTGCTTAAAAATTTATGCTCAAATAGCCTAAACCGTTGCCAGTAAAAACAGCATGAGAGTGTAGCGTTACACTAAACTGGCCTGTAATAGTCAACTAACTCTGATCAAGCTTATGCGGCAACTGCGTGTAAGCTTTGCTGACGATCAAAAGGGATGTAGCGCACATTGGCATCAGCATGACTTATTTTTAGCGCCTTTGCGGTGGCACTATTAATCATCAGCATACCATCTGCTGCTCGACGAGCGGGTGCCAGCATAACGCGGTATTGGCCTAAGTCAGCATTACTGAGCATATATAACGGATCTTGCTCGCTTACCTCATCACTGATGCACACGCAGCCTTGTGCACTCTCACGTACTGTATGAATCTCATTAGTTGCGGCCTGCACTGAGGGGCCACCATCAAATAGATCAACATAGCCTGTATATTGAAAACCCTCTTTCTTCAGCATGTGCAGTGCAGGGGCTGATGAGTCGTTTGGTTTGCCTATTACCTCACGCGCAGCTTGCGGTAATAGGTCAATATAAATGGGATACTTTGGCATAAGATCAGAGATAAACTGAGTACCCTTTAGAGCGACTGTATTAACCGCTTCCTGAAACTCGATACCAAAAAATTGACGCCCTAAGTTTTCCCACAGCGGTGAGCGCCCTTCAGTATCTAGCCAGCCTCTTAACTCAGCCATTACGGTTGACCCAAAACGCTCAGGAAAGTCTGCCATCGCTAAAAAACGGGCACGGGATAAAAACTGTCCCACACCGGGACGGCGGAACTCAGGTAATACAAATAACGAACCAACCTCAGTTGCACCCGTGTAGTCATTTACCATGCTTAAAACACGAGCTTGTCGAGTTACGGCCAGCTCATTGCTACTACTGACCAATGTAGAAACTTTATAAGAATAAAAGGGCTTCTCTAAACCAATCCCCGTGTAGATCGCAGTAGTACCGACAACACGGCCAGATACTTGATCCTCTAGCACCATAAAATAAGTACCTGAAGAATGGTTCATACCTTCTTGAGAGAAGGCTCGCTCTGAAGCATGAATTTTACTCAGCCAAGCCGCTTCATCGGCTGGCATAGAGGTCATCCCATCGCCAACAGCCTGTGATAGCGCCATTAGGTCTGTTAAATCACTCATTTGACAGGGACGAATCAGTAACATGGCAACACCTTTTATCTTTTAATTGTTAGGTATTATTTTAGTCGTTGATTGACAAAATTAGGTGTTTGATTCAGAGCTTAAAACGCAGAAGATATTTATCTTGAGTAATTTGTCAAAATTTTATTCTGCATAGGGTAAATAGCTTGCGATGACCTTTAAATCTGGGCAGACTGCGCTTTTTCGAGTGTTTAATAGGATTTTTACACTGATTAATGATTTGTAATGGCTTAATTCTGCATTAAAAGAGACCCTAACATGCAACTTGACCGTATCAGTCGAAATATTCTTTCGATCCTGCAACAGGAAGCTCGAATTACCAATCAAGAGCTGGCTGATCGAGTAGGGCTATCACCAAGCTCTTGCCTAAATCGTGTACGTAAGCTTGAACAAGAAGGCTTAATTGGTCCTTACTTATCTCAGTTGAATCTCTCTGCCTTGTGTCGCAGCGTTACCGTTATTGCAACAGTGCGCTTAAAAGATCAAAGCACCGATGCTTTCCGAGCCTTTCAGCAGGCCACGCAACAGCATCCCGAGGTGGTGGAGTGCTATACGGTAAGTGGTAGTTTCGATATTTTCTTGAGAATAGTGGCACCAGATATGACCCGTTATAACGAGATTAACGATCAACTACTGGATGTGTTGCCCGGTATGGTCAATATCAGCAGCCATGTAGTGCTGACGACGGTTAAGCCATTTAGAGGCTACCCGTTGGAAGCGTTATTAGAAGATTGAATAAATCAACTTTTTGATGAAAACCGTATCATATGAAAGCTATCACCGCCTTAGAGCAAGGCGGTGATAGGTTGATAGCCCTAGGAAGTTTAGGGCATGAGAGAAGTTTACTGCCCGTCTTTACGCAACCCTTGAGCTAAATGCTCAAGCTGATCAGCCAACTGTTTTGACTGCTGTAAGCTGGCGCTTGTTAAAGCAGACTCTATCAATAGCTGTAGCTGGGCAAAATGCTGCTGCCCAACATGTTCTATCCCGCTTTTACTCAGCTGTTTTTTGAACGACTCAACCACATGCTGTGCTTGTTTTTCAATGTTCGCGTTCATGCTGGCTCCCCAACTACAGCGTCCTCAGTGGTAGGCTTTTCCCCTACAGGCTCACTAGAGTGATGCGCTTGAGTATCTTCTGTAATATTTTCTTCATTAGATGCTGGAGCGCTTACTGTAGGACTAGACTTAGGAGCATGGCTTAGCACTTGCTCATCAATTTCATGAACATCACTGGCTCTACCGATCAGTAGAGGGTCTGGCGCGCAGACAAGGTCAGTGTTTTTATTCGGGTATGGCAGAGTGTGCAAAACATGCAGCATCGCATTAATACGCGCACGCTTTTTGTCATCAGACTTAATGGTTGTCCAAGGTGCATCAGCGGTGTCGGTGTAGAAAAACATCGCTTCTTTTGCTTCGGTATAGTCATCCCATTTATCAAGCGATGCTAAGTCGATCGGGCTGAGCTTCCATTGTTTCAGTGGGTCATGGCGACGCTCTTGGAAACGGCGTAGCTGTTCTTGACGACTAACAGAGAACCAAAACTTGAATAGGTGAATACCATCGCGGGTTAGCATACGTTCGAGTTCAGGGGGCTTGGCGCATAAACTCTAGATATTCTGTTGACGAGCAAAAGCCCATTACACGCTCAACACCTGCGCGGTTATACCATGAACGGTCAAACAGTACGATTTCACCTTTTGTCGGCAGATGGTTGATATAGCGTTGAAAATACCACTGGCCAAACTCTTGCTCAGAGGGTTTCTCAAGTGCAACTACGCGAGCACCACGAGGGTTAAGGTGCTCCATAATACGTTTAATGGTGCCCCCTTTACCCGCAGCATCTCGCCCCTCAAATAGAATAACAATGCGCTGGCCTGTTTCTTTTACCCAATTCTGCATTTTCAAAAGCTCAATCTGTAGCTCTTGTTTTCGCTTCTCATATTCAGCGCGCTTCATACGCACCGAGTAAGGGTAGTTTGAACCTAGCGGTGGATTTCTCACCCGTTTTGCACGGCTTGCCACTTGGTCTAGTGGATGAGGCTTAGATGCCTTAACGGGTGCAGCAGTTTCAGAAATTGGAGACTCTTGAGGTTGAACCTGAGTTTCTTGCTCAATATTTACAGTGTTAGATTGGGTCATAACTGCTCCTTGTTTTGATCAGTATTGTCTAAAGACTACCTTAAATACGCTAATCATTTAAGGCAGGGGATACAAGAAAAAGATGCTGATTAGATTCAACATTTTTGACTAGAACGGCACCTCAGTATCAAATCTAAGCCACTCATTTGTTCGTGGGTGGAAAAATTCAATACGATTAGAATGCAATAGAAGGCGTGGTGAAGCTGAAAATAGCTCAGCAGATGCGTAAAATTCATCGCCCAATATAACATGTCCCAGTGCTTGCATATGCAAACGCAGTTGGTGTGAACGCCCTGTTACAGGTTTAAGTAATATTCTAGTTTGCTGTTTTTTCTCATCACGTTCCAGTACTTGATACTGAGTAACAGAGGCTTTACCTGCTTGCTGACAAATTTTATAGCAACGCGGATTAGCCTCATCTTTGCCGATAGGTAAATCAATAACGCCTTCATCCTCAAGCACAAGGCCATTCACAATGGCGGTATACTGTTTCTTCACAACTCGTGCTTGGAACTGTTTACTAATATGTGACAGGCAAGGCTTATTTAACGGCAAGATCATCAAGCCAGAAGTATCGTAATCTAGGCGGTGAACAATCATCGCGGTTGGAAAAGCCTGCTGTACACGACTGACTAAACAGTCGTGATTGTCAGGATGTCGCCCCGGAACGGAAAGTAACTTGGTAGGTTTGTTAACAACAATGAAATCTTCATCCTGATGAATGAGTTGATAAGCCTCTTGGCTTGCAGCTAAAACGCTTAGCTCTGTAATCTCGGTTGTCATAAAATCTCAGTAATTCATATAGATGTGGTGCGTCGGATTATCAAATTAATCCATCTGTGAATTGTAGCACTCTAGCCATCGCACTGCTTCGATTGTAATAACCAACTAAAATAGATTGGATTGACAGTAACCGTTAGAAAAATTTAGAATTCACTAATATTGATTCTAACCTTAGTCCCAAGTTGAGCCATAAAATGTTACCGAAAAAATACCTACCTTTTGTTACGCCACTGCTCATGTCTATCTTGATGGTCTTTGTGATGACAGGCGTTGTTACCGCAGCTAATACTGGTATTGAAGGCGCCTTTTTTCAACGCTGGGCGCATGCCTACATGGTAGCTTGGCCTATAGCATTTTTATTTATTTATTTTATGGGAAAACGAGTGCAAGCCTTTGCGGCAAGAATTTGTAGTTTGGAGTCTTAGTTGCAACCTATCCTACGCCAAGTGACCTTTTCAACAGTCTAAATTAACAGCCCATTTAATTAATGCGACTTGTCTTTTACTTTTTTCTCTATATATTTCGTAACCAGTTACGTAACTAGGATTGTTGATATGACAAACAAACAAGACCAGATGCAGAGCTTTGGCAGTTTGTCTTTAGGTAGCCGATTAAAACGCCTCTCTGACCGAATGATGCAAGAGGTGAGTAATCTTTATCAGGCGCAAGGTATTCCCTTAAATCCATCCTTCTTTCCGCTATTGAACTTGTTGCTAAAACAAGGCGCGCTAACGGTCACTGAAGCGGCTGAAGGGCTAGGCATTAGCCATCCAGCAGTCAGTAAAATTGCGCGTAAGATGCTAGATGAAGGCTGGCTGATTAAAAAGCCTGATCCACAAGATGTACGTCGGCAACAGCTCTTTCTAACAGATCAAAGCCATCAATTACTTGAGCAGATTCAACCTGTATGGCGTGAGATTAAAACCTATTTAGATGAGCTAATGGCGATGCAAACACATCCGCTGTTATCTGCCATTGATGAGTTTGAACAGCTGATCAATACGCAAGGCTTTACTCAACCAATATTGCAGCGTTTACAGACACGCACACAGCTAGACCAAGTGAACATTATTGGTTGGCAACCAGAGTTAAAAAGCCATTTTCAGCGACTGAATATGGCTTGGCTGAATCAATACTTTGCGGGTGAGTTAGTAGAGGCTGACCACTTAGCTCTAGATCATCCAGAAAGTTATTACTTGGCAAAAGGCGGTTATATCTGGTTTGCAGAGTTGCCAGAACAATCCCCCTCGGATGACAAGCGCAAAATTGTTGGCTGTGTAGCTTTAGCCCGCCACAGTGCAGATTGCTTTGAAATATCAAAAATGGGTGTTGAGGATGAGGTACAAGGGCTAGGTGTGGGTAGAAAGCTGCTATTGGCAGCATTAGATAAAGCCCGTGAGTTAGGTGCTAAGGCAGTTTATTTAGAAAGTGCAACTCAGCTCACCCGCGCACTTCAACTTTATCAAAACATGGGCTTTATTGAGGTGCCGCATCCTAATGGCGTTTCGATTTACCCACGATCTGATATTTACATGACGTTAACGCTTTAGGCTCAGATAGATCAGGAGTACAAAATGTCTGCGGAGAGCAGTATAAATATGACCAATGCCACACAGGCGCAGCTGAGCCGAACAGCTGAGTTTATCGCAGGGGCAAAGGCCACAGTGCCTTTGATTATTGGCGCAATACCTTTTGGCATTATTTTTGGCACCTTAGCAGAGCCTAGCGGTTTATCTACCGCTGGTGCATTGGCGATGTCGCTATTTGTTTTTGCAGGCTCCTCTCAGTTTATTGCCCTTGGCTTATTAAGTGCTGGGGCGGCACTACCTGTGATTATTGCCACTACCTTTGTGGTGAACCTGCGTCATATGCTCTATGCCGCCAATTTAGTACCTAAAGTTCGACATTTGCCACAAAAGTGGCGCGCTTTAATGGCTTTTGGTTTAACCGATGAAACTTTTGCAGCCGTGAGCAACCGCTACTTACTGCAAGAGAATATACAAAATGCACATTGGTTTTACCTAGGCTCTTTTCTAGCCATGTATGGAAACTGGGTGCTCTGCACGGCCTTAGGGGTGGGATTAGGAGAGCTATTTCCTGATATGACCGAATGGGGCTTAGATTTTGCGATGTCTGTTACTTTTATCGGTATGGTGATTCCACATCTGAAAAGTAAACCTATGTGGGGCGCGGTGATCGTGGCAGGCGCAATGGCTATTGCGACAGTGACGATGCCTCATAAGCTTGGCCTAATTGTGGCGGCTGTTTGCGGCATTGCTGTTGGCTTGTCATTGCAACTGTTACTTAAGGCTCAAGCAGCGAGTGAGGCACAAAGCAGATGAACGAAGCAGCGCTAATATTCGGTATGTTTGTTGCCACCTTCAGTGTGCGCTATCTGCTGTTTGCAGTTGCAGGACGGGTACATTTTCCAAGCTGGCTGAGCACAGCCTTAGCTTTTGTACCGTCTGCTGTTTTAACCGCCATTATTGTACCTGCGGTATTAATGCCCAAAGGTGAGCTGTGGCTAAGTATGCAGAACCCTTGGTTGCTCGCTGCGTTTGCAGCAGCGGTTATTGCCTTGATCCGTAAAGACCTACTAACCACAATTGTTGGTGGCATGCTTGTGTTTGTGGGCTTGAAGTTTGGCTTAGGGTTAGGCTGATTGAGGTTAATTGGTTACTCCCAGCGCGCCTCATCTTCTTTCTTTTTGAAGCTTACTTTGCGGCCATCAGAACAGAGCTGTAAGATTTTGCGGGGAGAGCCATCCTCGTTCAGCTCCAGAAGACCAATACCTGAAGCATTGACCAAGCGTTCGCCATGATCAGCAGTGGTAGGTTTGCGGGGAATTACCCGCATTTTCCGCCTTTTAGTGAGCCAGTTTAACGGTGAGCGTGGCGAATACAGCCATCGATTAAGGCGATCAAAAATATTGAGCAAGGTTCTAGGGAACTCATTTTTAATACCACTGCTGGTGATTTGCCAAATATTGGGGCTGTGGTGTTCGCCTCTTAGCTCAATGTCATAAACAAAAGAGTAGTGCACATCACCGGATAAAATAACAAAGTGCCGCGGTGTACGAGGGTGTTTAAATAAATTGATCAGCGCATAGGCTGAGCCTCTATGCGCCATCCAGTTTTCTGCATCAACCATTAATGGCTGACCAAACCATGTAAAAGCCCTTTGTACGGTCTCAATCAACTTGACACCAAACATAGGCGCAGGTGAAATCATCACAACAGCTTTGTGCCCTAACAGCTGCTGCTGTAGGTCAGTCAACGCCTCCCAATCCATTAATCCAGAGGGTTGGTTTAGCGACAACTCAGAGCGCCAGCGGTGGGTGCGAGTGTCTAGCACAATCAAAACAGGGTCTGTTTGCCACTGGTAATGCCAGTGTGAGAAGCTGAGTAACTCATCAACTAGCTGATTATGAGCCTCTGCCCCTAATTGCTGCAACGCCTGCTGAGTTTGTGTCAGCATTTGAGCAGGAATTTGCTCCGGTGCATTGCCCCAGCCTTGGCAAATTAAATAACCTAAAAGTGCGTTACCAATAATCCGCTTAGAGAGCGGATGACCATATGCCGCTTGCTCCCATGCTGCGGTAAGATTCCAGTCATCCGTCACATCATGATCATCAAAGATCATTGCAACAGGCAAATGTGCCATGACTCGTCGAACCTGCCCTAAGTGAGCCGCAAACGCCAAAACAGCTTGCTGTTCTGCTTGATAGACTGCTTTTTGCGCTTCGGTTAAGGCCAGCTCCGGTGCGTCGCTATTGGGAATAGACAAACCTTGCCAAGGTGCTGGAGACCAAACTAATAGGTACATCGCCAGCACTTCAGCCAGACTAATTAAATGATTATGCGCGCTGTCTGAGGTGAAAACGGGTTTTCTGGCACCGCCAAAGATAAGATCAACCACCGCCTGCCCACCTTTGGTTTTAGGCAGCAGATTTTCCCGAGCATAATAATGAGGCTGTACTTGGTGCAGTTGTTCTGAGTCAACAACCTCGCTTTCAGGTAGAGGCTCATTGCTAAATCCCAGTTGCGCAATCAGCTGATGAATAGCAATCAGCATGGGGGCCGCCACATCATCTGCGTAAATCTGGTCTCCACTTAACATCAAAAGTGCCGGCCATTCAGTCTCAGATGATTGCGCTAGTAACTGATCAGCTTGCAGCAAACCATCTGCACTTGGGTGGTGGGGCTTACGACAAGAACCATGCAATAAACGATTAAGACGACTTTGAATCACAAAACTGGGCAGTTCACGGTTATCGTAAACCAAGTCGGGTGCCCAAGTTTGCCAACCTTGGTAGACAGGTATCTCTGAGTTCAAATCTGACACAGGTGCAAGCTGCAAATCATAACCAATCCAACAGGATTTAGGTAAGGCTTGTTCTAACGGCAAGTCAATCAGCTGAAAATACAGCCGCTTGCCTGCTTGTAGCGTTGTGCAAGCAGAGCTTAACGCCTCTGTTGCAACCTGAATACTTGATTGATGCTCTGGGTAAAGCGCTAACTGCAATTGCACTGGGCAAGAGGTTACCAACCAAAATGTTAAACGCTCTGTTGTGATACGACGTAGAATTGGCCCTGCTAGCACCATAGGTAAGTTTTTCTGCATATTTTGAGAGCCAACCGTTATTGTCATGTCTGAGCCAGAAGCTTATGAGTGTATTGAAACATTAAACTACTACTAGGACATAGTCATTGCTGGGTAGTTCAGAGCGTTAGGTTTTAGGTAAAAGTCCCAAAACTGTTTCAATAGTTCTCTCTACTAAGTCCTTATCTGATTCTGTTACCGAATAAGGCTTATTTTGCTATAGTCTCGCCCCTAACTACGCTTTGCTCATTTTTATAGAGCTGTTTGCAAAAAAGTTTATTTTTTCACTCTACGCCTGAGAACCCCCATGTCATTTTCCAAACTAGGATTAAGCGATCCGATTTTAAAAGCGGTAGCCGAGCAAGGCTACCAAACACCGACGGCCATTCAGGAGAAAGCCATTCCTGTCGTGCTGGCAGGTAAAGACCTGATCGCTGCCGCACAGACGGGAACAGGCAAAACCGCCAGCTTTGTGCTGCCCATATTGGAAAAGCTGGATTCAACGCAAAAAGTGCGCGCCAAACGTGTACGTGCCTTAATCTTAGTGCCTACTCGTGAACTGGCTATTCAAGTGGAAGACAATATTCGTCTTTATAGCAAGCACCTGAATTTCAGCTCTATGGCGATGTACGGCGGTACTGATCTTGCGCCGCAAAAGCAAAAATTGATCGAGGGTATTGATATTCTGGTGGCCACACCGGGCCGACTGATCGACATGGTGTATCAGCGCGCCGTGTATATTAACGAACTGGAATGCTTTGTACTCGACGAAGCCGATCGCATGTTGGATATGGGCTTTATTGGCGACATCAATAAAATCATTGAGCGCTTACCTGAAGTCCGTCAGAACTTACTGTTTTCTGCAACGCTGTCAGCGGATGTGCGCCATCTGGCCAAGAGCACGCTACACCATGCGGTTGAGATCAGTGTGACAGACCAACCAGAGGCCAAACCACAGATCGACCAGTGGATCATCACCGTTGATAAAGACACCAAATCAGCACTATTAAGCCACCTGATCACTCAAAATCAGTGGGATCAAGCGCTGATTTTTATTCGCACCAAAGCTGGTGCCGCAAAATTGGTGAGCCAGCTCGAAAAGCGTGGTATAGCGGCCGACTCTATTCACAGCGGTCGAAGCCAGCCTGTACGTACTCAAATTTTAAATGACTTCAAAGCGGGTAAGATTCGCTATTTAGTGGCCACTGATATTGCCGCACGCGGTATTGATATTGAACAGCTCTCACGAGTCGTTAACTATGACTTGCCCAACGAGTCACATGATTACGTTCACCGCATCGGTCGAACAGGGCGAGCAGGGGCAAAAGGGGAGGCGATCTCGTTGGTCTCTAAAGACGATTTTAGAAACCTATGCGCCATTGAAAGCCGCCTAAATCACCTTTTGGTGCGCAAAGAGGTTGAAGGTTTCAAACCACAAAAAGAAGTGCCTATTTCAATCTTGAATTACATGCCAAAGAACGGCAAACCTTTTGGTCGCCCTGATGAAGCTGAGCGGCCACTGCGTAACCGCAGTCATACTGAGCCTAAGCCAGAGTCAAGGTTCAAGGCCAAAGGCAACTTGGAGCGTGGTCAAGCGCCAAAGCGAAAGACCACTAGCACAGGCGTAGCACCCACTAACAACCCTTGGCAGAATTGGGTCAAACCAAAGGATTAGGTTTTGAACCACTTAGGGAATACGAAAAAAAGAAACCGCGAAAAGACAAAAAAGGCTGCTGATTTCTCAGTAGCCTTGAGTCAAACCTTCAAGCACTTGGTGGGCAATGCCGTTGATCGTAGCGCAAGATTAAAGATCGAGTGATCCCAGTCCCGACCAGATAAGCAACCAACACTATGGCGATCTCTTGATTGATAAAGCTGATCGAGGTAATGATCGGCCCAGGGCAATAACCTGCAAGCCCCCAACCTAAACCAAAAATAACACCGCCAATCACAATGCGGACGTCCACTCGTGTTTTAGAGGGGAGTTTAAACTGATCGGCACATACCGGATGCTTGCGCTTCATAATCAAAAAGCTCGCCACCCCGTTCACCAACAAGCCACCGCCCATCACAAACGCTAAAGAGGGGTCCCACTGCCCTGTAAAATCTAGAAAGTTCAACACCTTCATCGGGTCAACCATTTGGGCAATGCTCAAACCAAGGCCGAATAACACACCCGAGACCAACGCAATAAACAAACGTGCAGTTGCCACAATCACCCTCCAAACAGATGCCTGACAAGCCAAACGGTAACTGCAGCACTGGTCATAAAGCTCAGTGTTGCCACTAAAGAGCGCAAACTGCCATGGGCCAAACCACAGATTCCATGCCCACTGGTGCAGCCCGTACCGATCATCGTACCCACTCCGACCAAGAAGCCCGCCAGCGCAAGCCACTGAGGAGCAACCGCTGCTTTAATCTCTGTCAGCTCCGGTTGTAATCCTAAGCCTTGATAGAGCAAGCCACCCAGCACCAAACCCAGTAAAAACACCAGTCGCCACGCCCAGTCCCCTTGCTTGGGAAGCAACACGCCAGAGACGATGCCTGAGATACCAGCAATTCTGCCATTCAGCAACAGCAGCAGTGCTGCAGATAAGCCGATTAATCCACCGCCAATAAATGCGGTAAAGGGCGTAAAATTTACGATTTCCATTAAGCACTCATTACATAAAGCCTATGACCTAGGCGCGCATCATACTTGAACTCTGATTGATACGCAGCTTGATAACCGCTTGTTTTTGAGCATAAAAAAAGCCAGCTGATCTCTCAGCTGGCTTTGATCAATCCGCAGCAGCGGCTTACATTTTGAACAGGCTGCTCAGTTTGGTCGCCAACATCATGTTGCCTTCCGCTTTGATTTTGCCAGTCATAAAGGCGGTCATCCCGTTGATTGAGCCAGTTAGCACACCCTTTAAAGTGTCTGCATTCATTTTCAGCGTAACGGATGGATCATCGTGCTCGCCAGAGCCGATTGCACAAGTGCCATCATTGATTTCGATGTAATACTCGCCAGCGCCTTCAACGACAAATTGGAACACGTCATTCATGCCTTTAGCAGCATCTGGGTTAAATTTATCTTGTAAAGAGGTGATTACTTTTTCTACATCAGTCATGGCTTGTACCTTCGTATTTGTTTGGCAGAATGTTAACTCTGAGAATCAGCTTATTTCAAACATACGTTTGAATCAAGCATAAAAAATTATTCTTCTTAACTAAAAGCCTCTTGGGACTTCACTTAAACCTACAAACCCCTTATCCCTTCAGGTATGCTTGCCGCGCCGTAACTAAATTTGGAGTAATAAGTGTACGAATTTTTCAGCGATTATGGGCTTTTTCTCGCAAAAACAATCACCTTGGCGATTATTTTTGTGGGTGCAATTGTCATGATTATTATATCCGCCAGCCAGAATAAACGCCGTGCTGGTGAGGGTGATATTGAAATTATTCACCTGAATGAGAGCCTGACCGATACCAGTAATGCTTTAAAAGAAGCCATTTACGACAAGCACGCCTTTGAGCAAGAGCGTAAGGCCGAGAAAAAAGAAGAGAAAGCCAAAGCTAAAGAAGCCAAGGCCAAAGCCAAACAGAAAGGTGCTTCAGAGGAAGACGCTGAAGAGGTACAAAAGCGCGTGTTTGTACTGAATTTTGACGGTGACATTCGCGCTTCTGATGTGGAATCTCTACGGGAAACCATCACCGCAGTATTAAGCATTGCCCGCCCAGAGATCGACGAAGTGGTGGTCAGATTGGAAAGTGGCGGCGGCATGGTGCACAGCTACGGTTTAGCGGCATCGCAACTGAGCCGCATCACCAGTCGTAATATCGAGCTGACGATTTGTGTTGATGAAGTTGCAGCCAGCGGAGGCTATATGATGGCCTGTACCGCAGACCGTATTATTGCCGCGCCTTTTGCCATTATTGGCTCGATTGGCGTGGTGGCTCAACTGCCTAACTTCCACCGTTTACTGAAAAAGCATGACATTGATTTTGAAGTGTTAACCGCAGGTGAGCACAAACGCACGCTTACGGTGTTTGGTGAAAATACTGAGCAAGGTCGCACCAAGTTCTTGCAAGATCTTGAAGAGACGCACACGCTATTTAAAGATTATGTACAACAGCAGCGTCCCGAACTGGACATGAGCAAAGTTGCCAACGGCGATGTGTGGTATGGCGCACAAGCACTTGATTTAGGCTTGGTCGATGAACTGAAAACCAGCGACGAATACCTGATTGAAGCCTGTGAAGAAGCGGATGTTTACGAAGTAAACTATGAGTTTAAAACAGGTTTGGTTGATAAGTTGGGCGATATGGTCTCTATTGCCGTTGATCGTGCCACCGACCGCTTGATGACAAAAGCCAAGCGTTCTGAGATCGAGCGGTAATACATCAGCGATCAATAGTTGAATGCAGTGAAACCCCAAAACACTTGTGTTTTGGGGTTTTGATTTGTGCGCAAACAAATGCTTTATAATCGGCGAATATGGCTGGCATTGATCTGATCAATCGACGAACAGCCCGCTAAGATCATGCAACGCTCAAACTCCGCCTTTAAGATCGACAACGCTTTTTCAACGCCCTCTTGACCACCGGCAGAAAGCCCTCGTACATAAGCCCGCCCTAAACTGCAAGCATTAGCACCTAGCGCCAAGGCTTTAAAAATATCGGTGCCGCGTCGAATACCACCGTCGACAATAATTTCCATCTGATCGCCAACTGCCGCTCGAACCTCTGCCACCAGATCAATGGGTGCAGGGCAGCCATCCAGTTGACGCCCGCCATGATTGGACAAAATCACCGCACTGGCACCCGCTTGTTGAGCGCGCAGGGCATCTTCTACTGACATAATGCCTTTAATGGCAAAAGGCCCGCCCCAATTTTGAATCATCGCTTCAGCATCCGCCCAAGTCAGATCCTTTTTAAACAGCTTACCCATAGCGATTACAAAAGCTTGTGAGTCGGTCATTGAGACCTTTGGTAGATGAGGAAAATTACCCAGACGCGCCCCATCACTGAGCAGATAGTGGATTAACCACCGAGGGCGCATCATATACTGCATGGCTGACTTGACCGTTAAACGTGGCGGAATAGACAAACCGCTACGGGCATCACGCTCTCGATTGCCGCCCACTATGGTATCAACCGTAAGCACCATCGCTTTAAAGCCAGCCTGCTTGGCACGCTGGTTTAACTGTTGGGCAAGGGTTTTATCGTTCAGCACGTAGACTTGAAACAGTTTGTCACCCGCTGACGCTTGAGCGATCTCTTCTAACGAGCGGTTTGAGAAAGTAGAGGCGGTATACAAAGTGTCAAACTTAGCCGCAGCACGTACACCTGCTAGCTCAGCATCCTGAGGACACATCATGCCGGAAAAGCCTGTGGCAGAGATATAAAATGGCAAAGCAATCTCACAACCCATTACCCGTGTTGCGGTGCTGATGCGACTCACATCTTGCAGTGCCTTGGGCACAATCTGATAACGATTAAACGAGTGGCAATTTTGTTTAAGCGTCACCTCATCATCTGCCCCCCCTTCAACATAGTTGTTCACCGGAAACGGTACTTTTTTGGCGGCCAAACGGCCAAGGTCATCAATATTGATGCAGGATTTTAACCGATTCATATTCAGCCCCAGTCAGACAGGTTATGCGTGATGATTAGGTGATGAGAGAGGCAACCCAATATAGGTTGCCCCTATAAGCCAGCGGTGTTTAGTTCTGTGCGGTTTTACGAGGTAGGAAGGCGTTCTGTTCCCACAGGTCGTAGCCTTTGCGGAACGTGCTCAAATCTTGCCAAACCTTGTTGAAGAACGGATCTTCAGCACTTTTCTCTGTCACCACCTCATCCCATGCCTGCTCGTAAGCGGTCAGAATCTCATCACTCCAACGACGCAGTTCAATGCCTCGCTCTGGTGCAGTGGCCAACACTTCAAACTGTTTGGCCTCACCCTCTGCCAAGGTGTCTGCTACTACGGCTTTACAGGCGGTTTCAAGCAGGGCTTGCTGCTGAGGGTTCATCTTGTGCCAACTGTCTTTGTTGATCAGTAGCTCTTGCATAGACGTTTGCTGATGCCAGCCCGGGAAATAGTTGTACTTCACAATTTTGTGAAAGCCCAACATCTGGTCAACTTGCGGCAGAGAAAACTCAGCGGCATCAATCGCCCCTTTCTCCAGTGCTGAGAAAATCTCCGCCGGTGGAATCTGTACTGTGCCTACGCCCATTTTGTCCATCACGTTAGCGCCTAGACCATAAAAGCGCATATTCAAGCCCTTCAGGTCTTCCACTTTGTCGATTGGTTTAGCAAACCAGCCTGAGGTTTCAGGCGGAATCATGCCGCAAGGGATCGCTTTAACGTTATAACCTGCGCTGTCATACATCTCTTGATGCAGCTTGCGGCCATTGCCGTAATACATCCAAGCTAAAAACTCACTGGCTTCAGGGCCAAAAGGCACCGACGTGAAAAAAGCCGCCGCAGGCATTTTACCTTGCCAGTTGGCAGATGCCGCAAAGCCTGAGTTCACTTTGCCTGTGGAAACCGCATCCAAGATTTCAGAGGGCGCAATCAGTTTACCCGGTTCGTACACCTTCATTTTAATACTGCCACCGCTGGTGCTTTCTAAGGTCTCAGCCAGCTTAGTTACAGGCGTGCCTACTGCGGGTAGTTTGGTGGGAAACGCAGTAGGGGTTTTCAGTAACAGTTTGTCTGCCGCGGTTGCAGGGTTGGCAGCCAATGCTACCGCCAAGCTTAAAGGGGCTAAGGCCAATCCAGTCATCCATTTCTTCTGTACGGTCATCGAAAGCTCTCCAGTGTTTATCGTTATGTTTTATTGTTTTGTGTCTTAAGGGTGTGTGGGATTGATCCTGTCGATCAGTGGATCAATCAAAAACTTTACCGGGGTTCATGATCATCAAGGGATCTAGCGCCTGCTTGAGTTGCTTCATCAGCGCCACACTCTCGCCATGCTCTTGAATGAGATAATGTTTTTTGCCAAAACCGATGCCGTGTTCACCGGTACAAGTACCTTGTAGGCTGAGTGCTTTCTCAACGATCATTTGAGAGAGAGTCTTGGCTTTGCGAACTTGTTCTGGGTCAGCGCTGTCTTGCAAAATCAGTACATGAAAGTTGCCATCGCCGACATGGCCGACAATAGGGCAGATCAGACCTGAAGCCTCTGCTGCTGCTTCAGCGGATAAAATGGCTTCTGCCAAAGCTGAGATCGGCACACAAACGTCTGTAGTCAATACCGAGGCTCCGGTTTGCAGTGACAAACCTGCAAAATAGGCTTGGTGTCGGGCTTTCCACAACGTGTTGCGCGCCTCAACGGTTTCAGCCCAACTGAAGTGCTCTCCGCCATGTTCTTCTGCCAACGCTTGCACCAGTTCGATCTGTTCTGCTACGGCAGTTTCAGTGCCTTGGAACTCAAAAAACAGAGTGGGTTTGGGGTCGAGTCCTTCTAACTTGGAATACTGAATGCAGGCTTTCATTTGAAGGTGGTTCAACAGCTCAATACGTGCCACAGGAATGGCACACTGCATCACCTCAATCACCGTGTTCACCGCACTGGCAAGGTCAGTGAACTGACAAGTGGCGGCTTTAATCACCGGAGGAATAGGGTGTAGCTTCAGTTGGATCTCGGTGATTACCCCCAACGTGCCTTCTGAGCCAACATATAAACGGGTTAGGTCATAACCTGCGGAGCTTTTACGGGCGCGGCCTCCGGTTTTAATGATCTGGCCGTCAGGTGTCACAACGGTTAGCCCCATCACATTCTCGCGCATGGTGCCATAGCGCACTGCGTTAGTGCCCGACGCGCGGGTAGCACTCATCCCGCCAATACTGGCGTTAGCACCGGGATCAATAGGGAAGAACAAACCGTCATAGCGTAGTGCTTGATTTAACGCTTCACGGGTTACACCCGCCTGTACTCGACAATCCATATCTTCGGCATTGATCTCAATGACCTGATTCATTTCCGACAGATCTAATGAAATTCCTCCATGCAGCGCCAGCAACTGCCCCTCAACCGAGCTGCCCGCACCATAAGGAATAACAGGCACACGATATTGGTGACAAAGCTGAATAACCGTCGCAACCTCTTCCGTGCTGTGCAGATATACCACTGCATCTGGTGGATAACAGCCATAACTGTCTTCCCCTTGCCCATGTTGCTCAAGCACTGCACGGCTGATCTGCACCCGTGAGCCAAACTGCTGTAGCAGTTCAATCAAGTGTTGGCGGGTATTGGCATCCGCATATTGTGCTGCGAAGTCTATCGCAGGCTTCACAGGGTTTTGCGTAGTATCACTCATCATCACCACTACTCATTATGGGTTGGTGCAAAGGGCTGGCCATCGGTTCAACAGCGGTTGGAATACCGACTCAAGCGATGGCGCACAACTTTAGAGCATTGATAATAGAGTGAAGGGCAAAGCGTAAAAAATTCTTTATATGAATCCAGTCATTCATTTTATGAATGATACAAACTCGATAGAATATCCGCACACCTCTTATTTTAAAGAGACAAAGCCTTAACCGAGCGATTCAGCCCGTTCAAATAATTCATAATACTGATAATGAAAGGATTGGCAGCCGCATGAAAGACTCGTTGCACCTCAGCCGACGCTTAAGCCGGATCAACCTCAATCTGTTGGTGGTGTTTCATGCGTTATACCAGCATCGCCATCTCACCAAAGCCGCTGAACAGATCAACCTTAGCCAACCCGCCATGAGCCATGCGCTGAAAAAACTACGGCAACAATTTGATGATGAACTGTTCACCAAAACGGCTCAGGGGATGCTCCCTACGCCATTGGCCAAACAGATTTTTCAACTGGTAGAACAAGGGTTGTTTCAGTTGGATCAAGCCTTTGCCAGCGCCCACAGCTTCGAGCCTGAAAAAGCCGTACGAGAATTTCGCATCGGCATTATGGATTTTATGATTCACGAACTGGTGCCACATCTGGTGCGCGCCGTAAACCAATCTGCCCCCGGCATCAGCTTTAATATTCTGTATGCGAAAATCTCAGGGCCAGAGATGGCCTATCAGCTACTACAAGAGCAAGCCCTAGACCTTGCCATTACCCAGTTTGAATACATCCCGCAAAACGATTATTGCGAACACCTTTACACCGATCAGTTGGTCTGTATCGCAGATCGTCACTACTACGGCGAAAAAGAAAACCTCAGCTTGGATGAATTTTTAACACCGCCCCATGTGGCTTTATCTCACCGTGAAGATGAACCCATATTGGTGAATAAAAAGCTCACCTCTTTAGGTTTAACCCGAAAGGTGATCGTTAAAACCCCTTACGTCACCACACTGCCCACGCTGCTCTGCGGCACCAACATGGTCACCGTCATCAACCAATACGCTGCTGACTTTATCAGCCCCAACACCAGCCTAAAAAGCTACCGACCACCTATCGAGTTTTGTGACTTGAACATCTGCCAAATCTGGGAAGCGCGCAAAGACCATGATCCCGGCATTCGCTGGCTGCGGGAGTTAATTCGAGAGCATGTACCGAAAGAGTTTTAACCTGACTGAACAAAAAACTCTTGCACAACATCATGTTATGCGTATAATGCGCACCCATAGAAGACGCGTAGCTCAGTTGGTTAGAGCACTACCTTGACATGGTAGGGGTCGCTGGTTCGAGTCCAGTCGTGTCTACCAGAACATCATAAAAAACAGCTGCTTACAGACACTATCTGAGCAGCTGTTTTTTTTGGCAAAAAATTAGCAATATTTTGGCAATATAATTTTTGCTAAAACTCCTTTCATCATTAACTTGCTAGCTGTTGTGGCTACGTCTCGTGCCTCATCTGCCAGTTTTAGCAACAGGCGAACGCTGATAGCTGCTGCAAACAAGCAGCACAGGCGTGGTGACTAACTGGACTGGATTGAATAGCAGTGTTGCTCAACGCTGTGTTTTTAAGCATTTCAGATAGAACCGGGTATCGCAGGATAGGACTTTAAAGATGATGTTGGTTTCACAACACCACTGGATCTCACGGCTGAAGGTGATGCCTTTAGAATAAGCAAATAGGATAATTTTCAGCAGAATAGCCGGATCATAAGCCGGATGGCCTTCTCGATCATTTTTGTAAGGCTGATGAAACGCGGAAAGATTCAACTTTTCAGAGATCAGATAATGCAGGGCATGCTTGAAGCGTTTGTTAGCCGATTTTCAGATCTAGCTTGAAATTACGAATAATCTTTTCATCCAAACAGCTTCGTAAAAACTTATTCATATGTGTCATGTCATTAGAAGAGTAAAAATCGAGCATGAGTGTATTAAACTCTTGCTGACGTTTGGCTTGCACATTGATGATAGGAAAACCATTGGCCAACAAAATACCGTTCATCATGAACCGACCGGTACGTTTGTTAACATCCCAAAAAAATTGAGCGCGTGCCATTTGTAAAAATGCAGTAATTGCTTGATCGTACACATCAGATTCACTATTAACCTGACTCTCAACTTCAAGCCATTTATCGTCCAACTCATCTGGAGCGGGAGGCTCATGCTCTGAACCCGTAATGGAAACGTAACCAGAGCGAAACTTACCCCACTCTAACGCTTCTTCTTCTTTGCCAGCTATATTGTGAATTTTTAAAGCGGTTTCTTTATTAAATTGAAACTCACCTTGATCAACTAAACCAAAAATAAGCGCCCATGCTCGAGCTTGGTTTATTGCCATATTTTGATCACTAATTCGATGGCCACCTACAGTAATCCCATCCAGAATCGTTTGCACCTCAGGCAAAGTCATTGCAACACCTTCGAGGTTAACAGCGTCATAAACCAAAGCTGGTACATCTCTTTTGGCAAGTTGTTTAGCCAGCGGTATATTTGGTTTCATATTCCACATGTTATCTGTCAATGCTGTCATGGTGAGCTTCTTCAATGTAAGTAAAACTTGGCTAAGTATACACTTACTGATGAGTAGGGTGGTAGAAGTCGGCTAATGCCACGGGTGCCAAGTCCCTCTTCAACGCTTTGTTAACCGCTCATTCCCAAAGGTTTTTGTCTACTTAACAAAAACTTACGCAAATCTCTCTCAGCGCGCATAACAAACAGAATAAATACCCTGTCACCGTCTTGCTTATAGAAAACACGACATGGATTTGCTACAACTTCACGATAACTGAAATGCTCTAATTCTGGCGGAATACGACCTGACTCTGGGAAAACTTCTAGACGTTCGACTTTCGAGAAGATCGTTTGAACCAGTTGCTTTGCAGCCACGACATTTTCAATCGCGATGTACTCAGCGACATCATTTAGGTCAGATAGTGCCGATTCAGTCCAAATTACTTCAGCCATTTTGACATTTTGTCCTTGGCTTCATTATGACTAACAACTTTACCCTCAGCTATTGCGCGTTCACCTCGTGCAATACCCTCGAGAATGGCCAAACGATTTTGCATAAACTCGTAATCATCAACATCAACCAGATACGCAGATGGCCTACCATGCTCGGTAATTAACACGGGTTCTTTGGTGTCGTGGAGATCGGCGAGGATCTTGGTTGCTTGCCGTTTGAGTGATGTCACTAGTTCTACTTTCATGAAAGCCGCTCCAAAGGACTACTAAAGTGATACTATTCTGTCGCTTTGAGTATAGCAAGCGCCTTGCCCAAAATGCCATTTGATACCATAATTAGGTACTTTTTGGTATTTAAGGAAAAGAGCTCATGGCTAAAAACACAAGTATCACTCTTGGTGAACACTTCGATGGCTTTATTACAAGCCAAATACAAAGTGGACGTTACGGCTCAGCAAGTGAAGTCATTCGCTCTGCGCTACGTCTACTCGAAAACCAAGAAACCAAACTACAGTCACTCCGTCAATTACTTGTTGAAGGTGAGCAAAGTGGTGATGCTGATTATGACCTTGATAGCTTCATCAATGAACTCGATAGTGAAAACATTCGATGAAACCATTTAATCTTACTGTCGCCGCTAAAGCCGATTTACGGGATATTGCTTTATTCACTCAACGACGCTGGGGAAAAGAGCAGCGAAATGTTTATTTAAAGCAATTCGATGATTCCTTTTGGCTTTTAGCGGAAAATCCCGACATCGGTAAATCATGCGATGAAATCCGAGAGGGATACAGAAAATTTCCCCAAGGGAGTCACGTCATCTTTTATCAACAAACCGGCAGCCAACAAATTAGGGTGATCCGAATTCTTCATAAGAGCATGGATGTGAACCCAATATTCGGCGCATAACGAGCCTGTAGAAAAACCTGTTTTTAGCCAGCTTTTTCCTCCAACAACTCGCCCTCTGTTGTTTATTTCCGATGGCTGATTTTTATCAGTCACCGTTTGTTTACTCTGTGCTCTCCGCCTTTTTAGGCTTTAGCTAACTGTAAACCCGATTCATGCTGCTTTCAGCGCCTGTTCAAGCTGCATTGACTCCGCATTACGGACTCAGATGACCGTATTTTGCCAGTTTTTCTACATTGTGCACCAAGCAGTAAAGCTGCCATTGCCCCTGTACTTTAGTTTTGCTTCTCAGGCTGAAGCGGTTCAGTCTTTTGTTGGTGCCGATGTTGCCGAATACTGGTTATACAACGGACATCCGGTGGCTGTAGATTTGTTTGCCGTATTTCTCTTTCTGGTGAGCGAACTTGGGATCGCGGCTGCGGAACTGGTTCTCCGTGATATTGCTTTTTATTTCTTTGCTGCGCTTACCCTGCCCCATCCTCGGTTGGTTCTGCTGTAAGAAGTGATC
>NZ_FUXG01000009.1:0-3197 GCF_900167095.1 Oceanospirillum multiglobuliferum | reverse complement strand
CAGATAATGCAGGGCATGCTCAAAAGTACCGAGCTGCAACTGATCCTGATAATTGATCACCACCATCGACGTTTGGTTGTAGTCGTAGTGCCTGATTCGAGCCATCACCGCCTCCTGCGTTTGAAAACCCGATCAGAGCATAATTCGGGAGGTTTTTCTACAGCCTGAACGCCAGGCCCCACTGAACCAACCAAGCGCACTGAGCTTCATACCAAAAATGCCGAGTGTAAAGCGTCACACTTGATGGCATTGTTATGTGGTTATTCGGCTTCAATGAAAACTGTTATTGTTTTTAAGCGTTGATCATTTACATCAATAAAGCTATCTTCCAACCCACCTTCTAACAATTGTTCAACATAGAAAGGAGGTCTATCACGTAGCAAGACCTCAAAATTATCAGAATTTTTCGGCTCAGCGTTATCCATCATGCTATCTAACAATCCTGTCGATTTGGCATAATTTAGAGCTCTAGAGGGTAAATCAGTACCACCATGCCCTGAGCAACAAAATATACAATGCATTGGTCGTAGACTATTAATGATCATAGACAATCGTGTTTCTTTAGTTGCCTGCAATTGCCTAACCTTACTTGTACTCAGTAATGCTGTACCATAATGACGAACGGAAGTTTTGTGTGTCTTGCATTTCCAAGGAGTATCGTATTTAGATGGGTCCCAGTTTGTGTACATACAGTATGTAGGAACCATATTACCTCTAATGGCATCCTGAACAAGTAAGTCTACTTGCTTACCATTTTTATTATGATGATGCAGATGCTCATATTTCTCGCTATCAAGTTTTAAAACTTTAGCTTGTATTCGCATCCCAAGCCACTTTCCACTTGGACCAGTGAACCACCATTCCCAATCGGCACCATTTACTGATTCTTTATGACGAGTAAAACTTTCAACAATCAGTTTGGTGCCACCCAACTTTTTGATATTTAGAATCAAAAAGTCAGTAATTGATTCCTCGCCTAATTGGAAGCCGAGTTTACGGGCTTCTCTTAACTTATTCCAAGCCCAATTTGAATTTTTTATTAATATTTCATCAATGTTCATTTTTGTTCCTAAACAAACCACATAACGCCCTGTTAAGGTGTGAGTAACGCAATACCGAAGCCGCCGCAAACCACCTTAATCACTAAAACCAACGCATAGTAAAAATGCCACGCGTTGCGAATCACTCTTAAACAGTTTGTTAGGCATTTATTAGCGACGGATAGATGGCATCAGCTCGTTTAAAGTGTTTAGTTTTAGATAATTTGTAACCACTATTCACACCAAAGTGCGACTGAACTTGAGCCGACGTATATCGGTAGAATACATATTCACCATCTTTATCTTCCGTATGCCTATGTACACTATTTGCCCCGAGCACAACAATTAGCTCATCGTATTTTCCGGGTTTTCCTAGATCTATATTTTTACCGTCACTTGAATTACTAAACTTAATTTGTATTTTACTTTGTCCATCAGTTGCATCAAAATCTTGATTCGTTATTTCGTCTACGAGTTTGAGGTTTTCAAACACTACTGTACAGAGATACTCACCAATATCACCTAAAACGTTGTACGATCTGATAACGTCAAGTTCTCTTAACTCTCGTAATAATTCGAAGTATTCATCCAATTTAGCTTTTTTTTGTTGACCATATCACTAAATACCATTTTAGATAGATGTTGTATAATTCATGTTGATGCCTAACTATTAAGCGGTTATACAGATGGCGAAGCCATGGCTATAACCGTTTGTTGAACGGCCGCTGGCACTCTAGGGAATTTGCTTTTTAACATGATGTTTTCCCTGTCAACCTGTGGCTTATCTACGCGCTACTTTCTGGCCTGTTCCACGCCTAAGTCGCTCGCTTGGTTCACTATTTTTTCTAATAAAGCTATCTTCTACCTGTTTTTTGATGCGCTGGCAACAATCACTCCTCGGGCTATACCCGAAGTGCTTAACTCCTTGCTATTGATCAAGGTTTCGGTGCTAAGTCGTATTAGCTATTTTTAATATCAGGGCTATCTCTTTTCTGACCTGATGCGCTTTACCTAAACTGTGAATGCAATCACAACCACACTTTGGGCAATGAGGCCGTGCTGATTCACTTTTCTCTTCTTTTACAACTCAGGGCTTTGACAATGCTTTACGTATAATGCTTAAAGATTTCGTTTTAACCGCATTCGACAAGTAGCCGTAATGTCGGATTCTCATAAAGCCTTTAGGTAGAATGTGTAATATATATCGTCTCACTACACTGGCACTAAGCTTTAGTTTTGCTGATTGATTATGTTTAAAAGAAAATTCGGACACCCATTCATTTATATCTGAAAAATCAACATACTACACCGCCATGATATAAACGCTTAGACTGTGCATCACCATGCAACCATGCACAACCCACTCGTTCGGCGTACTGTTTTAGCTTGTTTAAACAGCCTATTGCTCGGTTAAGCTTCAACCCTTCTGGTCGCACAAAAACGCACGACGAACACAACGGGCAATGCAGTGATAGTAAGGGGTATCGGATGGGCAGATTTGTTCTAAGCGAGCGCGGGTCATGGTGTATCCTCCTTGATGAACAAGCTATTCCTTAGCGGTTGAGTTCAATGTAGACCATGTTCTTTGAAGGGGCTAATTTTTATGGCTGTCCTATTTTTCGCTTAGGCAGTACGGCGGCAGGCAAACAACTGGACACAAGGTAGGGTTATTTTTTGGCAAATAGAATCATAAGCCGGACGGCCTTCTCGGTCATTTTTGTAAGGCTGATGAAGCGCGGAAAGATTCAACTTTTCAGAGATCAGATAATGCAGGGCATGCTCAAAGCGTTGACTGTCCCTCTTCAACGCTTTTTTAGCCGCTCATTCCCAAAGATTTTTGTCTACTTAACAAAAACTTACGCAAATCTCTCTCAGCGCGCATAACAAACAGAATAAATACCCTGTCACCGTCTTGTTTATAGAAAACACGACATGGATTTGCTACAACTTCACGATAACTGAAATGCTCTAATTCTGGCGGAATACGACCTGACTCTGGGAAAGCTTCTAGACGTTCGACTATCGAAAAGATCGTTTGAACCAGTTGCTTTGCAGCCACGACATTTTCAAGCGCGATGTACTCAGCGATATCATTTAGGTCAGATAGTGCCGATTCAGTCCAAATTACTTCAGCCATTTTGACATTTTGTCCTTGGC
>NZ_FUXG01000004.1:90794-207423 GCF_900167095.1 Oceanospirillum multiglobuliferum | reverse complement strand
GACCTACTGGAAATGGACGGTGAATCAGATCATGTTCACCTGCTGATAGCTTATCCGCCGAAGCTGGCGATCAGCGTCATGGTGAACAACCTGAAATCGGTTTCATCACGCCGGATACGCATACTCAATACCCATATCCCCCGGCAAAGCAAAAGTGCAGCGCTCTGGTCACGTTCTTACTTTGCCTGCAGTGCAGGCGGGGCAACGATCAAAACACTGAAAGAGTATGTGCAAAGTCAGGCGACACCTGATTAGAACCGCTGCGCGGTTCCCGCTTGTATCCCCGCCCGATTGGGCGAGGGTTTACGCGGAGTTTTGCTAATGGAGGGCAAATATCCGTCAGTCATGCTGAACCATTAGCTAACGCACGGGCGCCCTTAAAAGTGCTTAAAGGGTTATTCAATGGTGAAGCCCCTTTGCTCTTTCGTCCTAGCTTAGATATTCATCAATGGCGCTGGCTTATCAGTTGGTTAGGACAGTGTTTACCCGATCAAGCTAAGAAAAATACCTTGCTAGCTGTGCAGATGGCCAGTTATTCACGTCATTTGTTGCAACAGGTACGTGAGGAGCATCAGTTAGACTATCAGCACAGAACTCGTGGAGTTCTCCACTTTTATCGGAATCAATTGGAGTTTGATGCGGCACGGCCCGTGATTGAGCTGATGCAGAAACTGGGCTGTGAACGCAAGGTTATCGATAAAGAGCAAGCCCTTACCATTGAGCCCGCATTGCGTTGGGCGGCACCTAATATTGTGGGAGCAACTTACACAGAGTCTGATGAATCTGGCAATGCCCATTTGTATGCTCAGGAGCTGACAGCGGTGTGTCAGAGAATGGGAGTCGAGTTCGCCCATAATACTAACGTGATGGAATTGCTGCGAGAGGGAAGGCGTATCCATGTGCGTGTCAATGGTGATTTGGGTAACACACATTTAAGCGCTAATCATATTGTGGTGTGTATGGGGGCTTGGTCGACTCCATTACTACGTTCGGTTGGTATCTATTTGAATCAATATCCTGCTAAGGGCTATTCAATCACTGTACCTTTAGAGCACCCAGAAAATGCCCCTTATGTTAGTTTGACAGACGATGAAAACAGATTGGTTTATAGCCGTCTGGGCGATCAATTAAGAGTAGCAGGTACGGCAGAGCTTAGCGGCTATTCAAGAGAGCTCAATGCACGTCGCTGCGATATGATTTTGGATCAAGCTCGCAGATTATTTCCAGAAGCAGGTGGTTTTGATCAAGCGCGTTTTTGGTCAGGATTACGCCCAGCAACGCCCTCTAATTTGCCCTACATAGAGAAAACGAAGTTCGATAACCTTTGGTTAAATACAGGGCACGGTACTTTGGGTTGGACAACAAGCTGCGGCTCTAGCAAGTATCTGGCCGACTTGATCTGTAACGGTAATGTCACTGAGTTTGATCGGTTTAGCTTGGTCTAGTCTAAAGTCGCCACTCTTCTGGGGACAAATCACGGCTATCACCTGCTGCCAAGCCTGAGTCAAGCTGGATCGAACCGATTGCGACCCGATGAAGGGCCAACACTGGATTGCGGAAACGGCCAAACATTCGCTTAATCTGGTGATAGCGCCCTTCAGTGAGCACCACTTCCACTTGGTAATCGTTAATCAGTGTGAGTTGTGCGGGCCGAGTGGTGATCTCTTCAAATGGAAAATACATGCCTTCAGCAAAAGCAGAAATATAGTCTTCGGTGACAGGGTTTTCTAGGGTCACTTGATAACGCTTTTCAACCTTGTGTTCAGGGTCTGTTAAGCGACTTGACCAGCGGCCATCATTGGTGAGCAACAGTAAACCAGAAGAGTTCAGATCCAAACGCCCGACGATGTGTAATGAGTGTTTATCTGGATGGTCGAGCAGGTCAATCACGGTGCGATGCTCTGGATCTTGTGTCGCGCTCACCACCCCTTTAGGTTTATGCAGCATCACATAATGGGCTTGATTGGCTTGGAGTATTTCGCCATCTAGGCTGATCTGGCTAAAGAAATCGACAGACTGATGAATTTCGCGGGCGATCTGTCCGTCTACGGTCACTCGCCCCTGAGCCAATAATAAACGCACCGCTTTTCGGTTGAGGCCTGAAACGGTTTGGCTTAAAAATCGATCTAAACGATTGGATTGAGCCGACATAATGCGAGTGTTTCCTTCAACCAATTTCAGCGGTATCACTTTTTTTCAGTGGTATAGCGTTTTCAACGGTACAACGCAAAGAGGGCAAACAGATCGCTTGCCCTCTTTTGTTTTAAAGCCCTAAGGCGTTAACTTCCGCTACCGAGTTTACTTAACCCCTTGGGTTTTTAAGTAATCTTCATAAGTGCCGTGGAAGTCAACAATGCCAGTTGGGGTCAGCTCGATAATACGGGTTGCCAATGAGGACACAAACTCACGGTCGTGACTGACAAAGATCAACGTGCCTTCGTAGTTTTCCAGTGCCAAGTTCAAAGACTCAATCGACTCCATGTCCAAGTGGTTGGTTGGCTCATCCATCACGAGAATGTTAGGGCGTTGTAGCATCATCTTGCCAAACAACATGCGGCCCTGCTCACCGCCCGAGATCACCTTAACGGATTTATCAATCTCTTTTTGCGAGAACAGCAAGCGGCCTAAAGTGCCTCGAATGACCTGCTCATCATCGCCTTCTTTACCCCACTGTCCCATCCAGTCGAGCAGGGTCAGGGGTTGTTCAAAGTCAGCGGCGTGATCCTGCGCATAGTAACCAATGCTGGCATTTTCAGACCACTTAATGTTGCCTTTGGTGGGTGCTAAATCACCGACCAAACATTTAAGCAGAGTTGATTTACCGATACCGTTCGGGCCGATTACCGCGATGCGCTCACCTACTTCAATCATCATGTTCAAGCCTGAGAACAGTGTTTCATCAAAGCTTTTGCCCAGCTCGGTTACTTCCAGTGCTAGACGGTGTAGTTTCTTCTCTTGCTCAAAACGGATGAAAGGGTTTTGACGGCTAGACGGCTTGATATCGTCTAACTGTATTTTATCAATCTGTTTAGCTCGAGAAGTTGCTTGTTTTGACTTTGAAGCATTTGCTGAGAAGCGACTTACGAACGCTTTCAAGTCTGCAATTTGAGCTTTTTTCTTCGCGTTGTCGGCCAGTTGACGCTCGCGTGCTTGAGTCGCGGCCGTCATGTACTCGTCATAGTTGCCGTGATAGGTGCGTAACTCACCGTAGTCCAAGTCCGCCATGTGAGTGCACACGCTGTTTAAGAAGTGACGGTCGTGAGAGATGATGATCATGGTGCAGTTACGGGCGTTTAACACCTCTTCCAACCAACGAATGGTATTGATATCCAAGTTGTTGGTGGGTTCGTCCAGTAACATGATATCAGGCTCTGAGAACAGCACCTGTGCCAGCAACACACGTAATTTCCAACCCGGCGCAATTTCACTCATTGGGCCGTAATGCTGTTCGATAGGAATACCAACACCTAGCAACAGTTCGCCTGCGCGAGACTCAGCGGTATAGCCGTCCATCTCAGCAAATTCACCTTCTAGCTCACCCGCCCGAATACCATCTTCTTCGGTCATGTCAGGGTTGCTATAGATCGCATCACGTTCGGCCTTGATCTTCCAGAGCTCATCATGACCCATAATCACCGTATCAATTACGCTGTATTGCTCGTAAGCAAATTGATCCTGCTTCAATTTACCAATACGCTCATTAGGATCTTTGGAAACATTGCCAGCGGTTGGCTCTAAATCACCCCCTAAAATCTTCATAAAGGTTGATTTGCCGCAGCCGTTTGCACCGATTAAACCATAGCGGTTGCCGTCGCCAAATTTAACAGAAACGTTTTCAAACAATGGCTTAGCGCCAAATTGCATGGTGATATTTGCAGTAGTAAGCAATGTTTTTTACCGAATTGAGAGCAGATAGAAAAAGGCGTAACCCAGTGCAAATGGCTATGCCAGTTGCACTGGGTCTAAAAATAGGTGCGTATTATGCCAACATAGCCGCAGAGGCGAAAGAGTAAGAGCGGGGAAATCAATAAGACTACCCTATCTTATCCATATTGAAGTTTACTGAACAACCTAAACTTGACGCTTTAGTTTTACCAAACTGTGGTTGCTTAAAGCGAAGCCTGCTGCGCCTTAGTTCGCCAGCACAATAGGTAATAATTTGTTACTCTCTGCGGCTTGTTGCAAGCGACCATCCTTTTTAATGGCTGCAACAAACTGATCTACTCGCGCCAGCCATTCGGGTTGACCTTTTTTCACCGCGTATGCGTACTGAAACTGAGCGGTGGCTATTTTGGGTGTAAGTAACTTGGCCCAATCATAGTTGGTAATCATTTTCTGGCCATACGGATAATCGGTAATAAATAGATCAGCTCGACCAGAGCGCACCTCAATTTCGCGTTGACTAGGTTTAACTACCGTTAGCAATTTGGCTTTCTTCAGAGAGGCTTTCATGGCATTTTCCATATAAGTGCCTTTTTGTACACAAACTACAATACCCTCTTGATCCATCTCTTCCCAGCTTGATAACAGCGGATGTGCTTTACTGGTAATACCATACATACCACTACTTAAATAAGGCTGGCTAAAGTCAATTCGCTCCATACGACTTTCTGTACGCCCAACTCCAAACATGGCGACATCACATTTATCTTGCTCTAAGTCGTTCATGAAAATGCCAAAATGGGTTTGCACATACTCCACTTCTACGCCTAAGTCTTTGGCAAACTCTTTAGAAAGATCTATATCAATCCCCTCCAGTAAGCCTGATTTGGCATTACGATACGAAATAGAAAAATACTCAGGCCAGATGCAGACCTTTAACTTACCAGCCCGAGCAATATTTTGTTCTCGCTCAGATAAAGAGTCTGCGTTAGCAAAACTGCTTACAACAACCGATAACAGAAGAAAAACACTTAAAAATGAAGTAACCTTCAGTTTCATAAAGAAAACCCTCGATAATATGTGGTTTGTAACAGTTTGTATATCATGTCCCTTTCTGCCTTGGTGATAATTGATCTGTGTTAAGACTCTGGCTAATTTTTATTAAGAATGCACTTTTACATCAAAAGGCCGTTGTTTTGACAGCTCTTTTGATAGTTTTAAGTTTTTGGTTGGTCTTGGAGCATTCGCTTCAAAAAGGTTTGGCCCGGAGTCTACAAAACCAAGAAACCAGTGATGCAGTATTGCTTCATGCTCTTGAGGATACTGTTGTACGTTCTTTTCAAGCCATTAATGCCTCTTTGGCAACAATTTCAGAAAGCTTGCCTCTGCTTGGTGATGAACAAAATATCACTCGCATTTTATCCGATCAGTTGCGTACAGCTCCTCAGCTACGTGCCGTTGATTTAATCCGTCTAGATCAAACGGTTATTGCATCAGCAACAGGCTATCAATACGAAGATGGTAGCAAGGGAATACTTTGTGTTCAGCCTTTATTAGAGAACAATCTTATAGAGTTTGTGATAGGTGACCCCCAAGAGGGACGTTATCCAGGAGACCTTTTTGGTGCACGAACAGGACTACACTATGTGCCATTTTGTTTTCCTGTCCGCTCAGAGAGCGGTGAGCTTGTATCGGTGCTAGTGGCATCAATTAACCCTCAATACTTTACCAATCTTTTTCAGTCAGTGATTGATGCTAACCAGTCAAAAATTCGTTTACATCGATATGATGGTTTGACCCTGATGGGGTCAGATGCAGTCGCTGCCAGCGAAACATTGTTAGCAAGAGTTAAACAGAGGAGCTGGGGAGCCTACCGTGTTGCAGAAGGTAGCGATGATGCCGCACTATTGAGCTATCGCTCAACCTCTTTGTTGCCGCTGATTATCAGTATGGAGTCCAGTGAGGCCTTTTCATTAGACGCTTGGCGTAAAGATGAGCGCATGTTGTCTATGGTTATGATGGTGTTAATCGCGCTGGTTACAGCCATTGCACTGGTATTTGTGATTTTGTTTGAGAAGCGCGACCTAGCCCAAGGCGATATTCACCTTCTTAGTACAGCCATTAGAAGTGCAGCCAATGCCATTTTTATCACGAATAAGGCAGGTAAGATTCATTGGGTTAACGATGCTTTTTGTCGTTTAACAGGCTATGAATTTTCAGAAATCAAAGATAAAACACCAAAGTTCTTAAACTCTGGCCAGCATAGCCCTCAGTTTTTTAAAGAACTTTGGCAAACTATTCTAAATGGTGAAAGCTGGCGCGGAGAGCTACATAACCGACATAAATCAGGTGAGCGGTTAACCGTTGAACAAACCATTACGCCAATCTTGAATATAAAAGGCGATGTTGAGCACTTCGTTGCTGTACATGAAGATGTAACCGCTCGCAAACATGCCGAAGAAAAAGCGCTCTATTTAGCAGGACATGATCCTTTAACGGGACTGCCTAATCGACGACATTTCGAACAGCGGATTCATCATGTTTTTGAAGCACCTGCTCCAGAAGTGGCAGGCATTCTATTTATTGATTTAGATCGCTTTAAAGAGATCAATGACACGATGGGGCATGAGGCAGGTGATAGCTTGCTGTCACGTACCACAGAGCGACTGGTGCAGTTGCTAGGTGACCAATATTTGCTAGCTCGCTTAGGGGGAGATGAGTTTGCAATCTTAGCTTATCCCGTATTAAACGATATTGAACTGTCAAACTTAGCATCACAAGTTATTGAGACAGTTGCCACGCCTTTTGAATATGGTGAAGCGGTGTTCACCGTGACCTGTAGCGTTGGTATCGCCCAAAGCTTTGTTAATAGTGGCTGTGATGCCTCAAGCTTGTTACGTCAGGCTGATATGGCGATGTACCGTGCCAAGCATGAGGGTAAAAATACCTATCGCTTTTTCGATGAAGCGATGGATGCCTTGATGAAGCGGCGGGTGTATTTACAACAGCAACTTGATATTGCTGTTAAATCAGATCATGAGCTGAGTTTGCGCTTTCAACCACAAGTTGACAGCTTCACCGGACAGGTGTGTGGTGCAGAAAGCCTATTACGTTGGGAAACAGAAGAGGGCGAATGGATCTCTCCTGCGGAGTTTATCGGCATTGCAGAAGAAACCGGACAGATCTTAGAAGTTGGTAATTGGCTGATGGAAAGTCTATTTCGCCAGATGGCCGACTGGAACGCACGCCATGTTCCATTTGGTAAAATTGCCATGAATGTTTCTGCGGTTCAACTGGCTAGGGATACTTTAGCTGATAGGCTTTTGTCTTTAATGCGAGCTTTTGAAATCCCCCCTGAACAGCTATCAATAGAGATCACTGAAACCACGCTAATGGCGACTTCGGATCTTGTTGAATTGAACTTAAAGCAACTGAAACAGGCGGGTGTAACCTTAGCAATTGACGACTTTGGTACGGGCTACTCCTCTTTAAGTTATTTAAAATCTCTTAATGCAGACTATCTGAAAATTGATCGTAGCTTTGTAATTGGCATAGGTAAAAATCGTTCCGATGAAAGCATTATTGAGGCCACAATCGCACTAGCAAAAAGCTTAGAGTTAGCAACAGTTGCAGAAGGCGTTGATAGTGAGGAACAGTTAGTATTCTTGCAACAACGTCACTGTAATTTTATTCAAGGTTATTTATTTGCCAAACCGCTGCTGGCTGAAGAGTTTGAGGTCTTTATGAGTTCAGGTGCAAGCTTACGTACAGGGCTAGATACAACAATGGAAACAACTAAATGAAACAATTAGTTCGCTTTATCAGCATTGCAGGGGCTGCGCTTATAACCTCATTTGTACAGGCTGAAGAGATTGGCTCCGTTAGCACCGTATTTAAGATGATTGGCCCAAACCACAAAATTGTCGTTGAAGCCTTCGATGATCCTGCTGTAGAAGGTGTTAGTTGCTGGCTATCACGTCCTAAAACAGGTGGCATTTCAGGCGGTTTAGGTTTAGCTGAAGACCCATCAAATGGCAGTATTGCTTGCCGGCAAGTGGGGCCAATTAAAATCACTCAAAAGCTTAAAGAAGGTGATGAGGTTTTTAATAAACGTACCAGCTTGGTTTTTAAATCGATGCAAGTGGTTCGATTCTTTGATGAGAAGCGTAACACTTTGATATACTTAGTTTATTCTGATCGTTTGGTAGAAGGATCACCTAAAAGCTCTATTTCCGTTGTGCCTATTCAGCCGTGGAATACCAACTAATCTCATCAAAACTCGCGTGCATTTCAAGCCCTGACAAGGGCTAGTCCAATATTTCCTGATTAATCTAGCTTTAAAATGAGAGTCTTAATGTTAAGCCGTTTAACTTCATGCTCCCCCATTGTACTGGGTGCAGGTTTGATTCTACTGTCAGAACTGTTTTTGGTGCTATCAGGCATGGTGGTTAAGCAGATATCAGGCGATGTACCTACAGAGATTATTGTTTTCTTTCGTAACGCATTAGGCTTGTTGTTATTAGTCCCTTGGCTACTGCGTAACGGTTTGTCTGCGATAAAAACCCAACAATTGCGCTACCATTTCATGCGAGCTGCGGTTGGAGTCACTGCCATGACTTGTTTGTATTATTCTTGGGGGCATCTACCTTTAGCACAAGCAGCACTACTCAAACAAACAGCTCCTTTTTTTATACCCCTGATTGCTTTTTTCTGGCTAGGTGAACGCGTCGCCATAACGGCTAAAATAGCTATTTTGATTGGCTTTATCGGCACTGTATTCGTACTAAATCCTCAAACAGGCACCTTAAACATTGCGGTACTGGTCGCTTTAGTTGGCGCAATGCTAGGAGGTTTAGCGAAAGTCACCATTCGTAAGATGCGTGAAACTGAGTCAGCTCAACGTATTGTGTTCTATTTCGCTTTCTTCAGCGCGCTGCTATCAGCATTGCCAGCCTTATGGGTATGGCAAACACCCACTTTTGAGCAGTACCTATGGCTGTTATTAATGGCAGGTATGTCGACCTTAGCGCAGCTTTTTCTCAGTAAAGCCTATGGTTTAGCACCTGCAGGGCAGTTAGGCCCTTTTACCTATGGTTCTGTCGCTTTTGCAGCGCTGATGGGCTGGTGGCTATGGGCAGAAACCCTTATGTTAAATGTTTGGCTGGGCATTGCATTTATCACGATTGGTGGTGTGTTGGCGATGCGCTCCAAGCAAGTAAAAGTGCCCGTTTAGCTTGTATGGAAAAAGGGATTAGGCATGTTTGATTTTATTATCATAGGTGGCGGCATTATCGGATTATCAACGGCAATGCAGCTGTTACAGCACTTTCCTGATAGAAAAGTAATAGTCTTAGAGAAAGAATCTGCCTTAGCCCAACATCAAACCGGACACAATAGTGGTGTGATTCATGCCGGAGTTTATTACACGCCAGGCAGCTTAAAAGCTCGCTTCTGCCTAGAAGGCAATCAAGCAACTAAGGCATTTTGCCAAGCAAATAACATTCGCTTCGATCAATGTGGCAAGCTAATTGTTGCCACTAATGAACTAGAAATGTCTCGGATGCAAGCGCTCTGGCAGCGCACTGAGGCCAATGGTTTAGAGCGGGAATGGCTTAATGCTGAGCAACTTCATCAGCGTGAGCCCAATATCACAGGTTTAGGTGCCATACTTGTGCCTTCTACAGGCATTGTCAGTTACACAGAAGTGACTAACGCTATGGCAAAAGTCTTTCAAAGTTTAGGTGGTGAAATAGGCTATCAGCACGAGGTTTTGGGCATTAAAGAAACGTCTCAGTCCATCAGAGTGCAGACCTCTCAAGGAGATTTCAGTGGTCGTTATATGATCTCTTGCTCGGGATTAATGGCTGATCGTATTGTTGCAATGCTCGGTTTAAAAGCTGGCTTTAAAATTTGCCCATTCAGAGGCGAATATTACCTACTAAAGCCTCAGTATAACCAAATCGTAAACCATCTTATTTATCCTGTACCTAATCCTGAGATGCCATTTCTTGGCGTGCATCTTACCCGCATGATTGACGGTACGGTGACGGTTGGCCCTAATGCCGTATTGGCATGGAAACGTGAAGGTTACCGGAAAAACGATTTTTCCATTAGCGATACGCTGAATATGTTGGGTCATAAAGGCACTTTGAAAGTACTAAAACAGCACTTAAAGCCCGGTTTGTACGAGCTGAAGAACTCATTATTCAAAAGTAGTTACCTCAAAGAAGTACAGAAGTATTGCCCAAGCCTGAAGGAAGCTGACCTGCAATATTACCCAGCAGGAGTACGAACCCAAGCGGTATCAGATGAAGGGCATTTAGTAGATGACTTCTTGTTTGTTTCGTCCGCACGTACTTTCAATGTGTGTAATGCACCATCACCTGCGGCGACGTCAGCATTACCTATTGGTCGTCATATTGTGGAACAAGTTAGCAAACAGTGGGTGCTTTAACTGAAATTCATATTGTCACTATTTTAAAACAGAGGTTGTGATGACTATAAAAGTAGGTATCAACGGCTTTGGCCGTATGGGACGTTTAACATTTCGCGCTGCATTTGATTGGGATGAGATTGAGTTTGTACAAATTAATGATCCCGCCGGCGACGCTGGAACCCTAGCTCACTTGATCAACTTTGACTCAGTACATGGCCGTTGGCAGCATGAGGCTAATGCCAACGGTAGCAATATGGTGATCAACGGCAAATCTATTGCGGTAACACAGAATAAAGTTATTGCTGATACGGATTGGTCTGCTTGCGATATCGTGATTGAAGCCAGTGGCAAAATGAAGACCAAGGCGCTGTTACAGGCTTATCTTGATCAAGGGGTAAAACGTGTTGTCGTGACTGCGCCAGTGAAAGAAGACGGTGTACTTAACGTCGTAATGGGCGTTAACCATCAAGATTATAATAAAGCTGAGCACAGTATCATCACTGCGGCATCCTGCACTACTAACTGCTTAGCACCAGTGGTTAAAGTGATTCATGAGCATCTGGGAATTGTGCATGGCGCAATGACCACTATTCACGATATTACCAATACGCAAACTATCTTGGATGCGCCTCACAAAGACCTACGCCGCGCCCGTGCTTGTGGTATGAGTTTGATTCCAACCACAACGGGGTCTGCTACCGCCATCACCCATATATTCCCTGAGTTAAAAGGTAAGCTAAACGGTCATGCAGTGCGCGTACCTTTGGCAAATGCCTCATTGACAGATTGTGTGTTTGAAGTAAGTCGCGCCACTAATATTGAAGAGGTGAATCAGCTTCTTGAGAACGCTGCAAACAATGAACTAAAAGGTATTCTAGGTTATGAGCCACGGCCTTTAGTCTCTATTGATTATAAGACTGATCCACGCTCAGGTATTATTGATGCGCTGTCTACCATGGTGATTAATGGTACTCAGGTTAAGCTCTATGTTTGGTATGACAACGAATGGGGCTACGCCAATCGCACTGCTGAGTTAATGCGTTTGGTTGGACAGCTTGATAAGGAATAACACACCATGCCCGCCTTATCTCATAAACTGGAGCAACTATCACCGGCATTACGCCAATACCTATTGGTAACGGGTAACTATTGGGTTTTTACCTTAACCGATGGCGCACTGCGAATGCTGGTTGTATTGCATTTCCACAGTATTGGCTATCAACCCCTTGATATCGCATTACTGTTTTTGTTTTATGAAATTTTTGGCGTGGTTACTAACCTAATTGGCGGCTGGCTAGGGGCGAGGATTGGCTTAAATAAGACCATGAATATTGGTCTATTACTTCAAGTCATCGCCTTGGTCATGCTATTAGTACCGACAACGCTACTCACAGTTGCTTGGGTGATGGCTGCTCAAGCTTTGTCAGGTATCGCCAAAGATCTTAATAAGATGAGCGCGAAAAGCTCGATTAAAGCGTTAGTGCCCACTAATGCTGAAGGGCAATTATATAAGTGGGTAGCCATTTTAACGGGCTCAAAAAATGCGTTAAAAGGTGCAGGTTTCTTTCTTGGCGGTGCGCTACTGAGTTTATTGGGTTTTCAAGTCGCCGTGTTGGCGATGGCATTAGTATTGAGCCTAGTTTGGTTTTTTAGCATGATTATGCTGAAAAAAGAGTTGGGCAAAGCTAAAAGTAAACCAAAGTTCAGCGATATTTTCTCTAAAAGCCGCAATATCAATATATTGTCAGCAGCTAGGCTCTGCTTGTTTGGTGCACGAGATGTTTGGTTTGTGGTTGCATTACCTGTCTATCTTGCCGCTCAGTTGGGCTGGGATCATTGGACCGTGGGCAGTTTTCTTGCGCTTTGGGTTGTGGGGTACGGCATAGTACAGGGATTTGCGCCCAAAATAACGGGTAAGGCAAGTGGGCAGTTACCAAATGGTCGCCATGCTATTATTTGGGCCCTATTGCTCAGCTTAACTCCTGCTGCCATCGCTATATCTCTTAGCTTTCAATGGTATGCTCAGAGTATCTTGCTAATAGGGCTAATGGTTTTTGGCGCTCTTTTTGCCATCAATTCTTCGTTGCACAGCTATCTTATTGTCAGCTACGCTGATGCTGATGGTGCATCTTTAGATGTGGGTTTTTACTACATGGCCAATGCCATGGGGCGATTAATAGGCACGGTACTATCAGGGTGGCTTTTCCAAACCTATGGTTTAGAAAGCTGTCTTTGGACTTCAACTCTGTTGATAGGTTTAACCGCTATCATTTCTTTTGGGCTGCCACGAAAAGGCGCTTGTCAGGGTTGCTGAGTATCTAGGGTTTATCTATTTGGCATCTACTCAGGGTGCTCAATCAATATTGCAAGATGAGGCTGCCAGTAAATTTCCCTACCTTTCAATAATCATCTGCCATAATCAAGTCTGGATGCTTATTTATTTGGCTAAAAAGGGCTGTTGGCATGAACTTCCGTTTAATCTTATTTCAACTGATGTCAATGCTGATCTTATCCTACAGCCTGAGTCCTACACTTGAGGCTCAAATAGTCGACTCTGTACAACAGGTAGACATTATTGCTGATGATAACTATCCGCCATTCTCTTATCGTGAGGGAGAGGATGCCAAAGGGTTATATGTAGAGATATTGTTAGCGGTATTTAAGAATATGCCTGATTATCAGGTTAACATCCGACCTCTTCCGTGGCGCAGAGGCCTGACCATGATGCAGTCTGGTTCAGGCTTTGCTATTTTTCCACCTTACTACTTCCCTAACAAACGTCCCTTCTTGAGCGCTTATTCAAAGCCTGTCTTAAACGAGAAGATTAGCTTATTTTGTAGTAATAAATTTATCGCCAAATATAAAGCAAAACAGCCAGTTTGGCCTCAGGACTTTGCAGGTGCCCGTATTGGTATCAATCCTGGCTATTTATTACTTGATGATGATTTTTGGGAGCTAAATCGTAAACACTTTTATAGAGTTGAAGAGGGTATTGACACTAAAGCAAACATACAAAAATTGATCTATCAGCGCTTGGATTGCTTAATTAACTCAAGAGTAGCCATACTCTGGGGGCAAAAAGAACTGAAAGAGTCTGGTGAGACTTTTAGTGAGGGTCTCTCAGATAAACTGCAAGAGGTTGCGGTGCTTAAAGAGCAGCAAGGTTATTTAGCTTTTTCAGAAGATATACAACAACGTTATCCTTTTCGTGCTGTATTTATAAAGCAGTTCAATCAGGAGTTATCGACATTAATACAGTCAGGAGAACTTGACCGCATTGTTCATAATTTTGAGGCTCGGCTACATCTCACGCCATAGAGATTTGTCAAAATGGCAAAAGCGATTATCAGCTCTTGCCATTGGTAGCTCTAACTCGTTACAGCTACAGCAGCCTCGCCCCATTTATTTCGACCTATACTGACTGAGCACCGTGATGAAAAACAAAATAACGAGGTAGGTACTATGTTTCTGGTTCGGTTGATCTACACCAGTCAGGTGACTGGCGAATTTTCTAAGGACGACATTGAGCAGATCATCTCATCTGCAAAAGAGAATAACCGTCGGGCGGGTATCACCGGGTTATTGTGTTTCAACCGCAAATACTTTTTGCAGGTGCTAGAAGGCACACGCACCCAAGTGAATGCGTTATACCATCATATTTTGCAAGACAGTCGCCATACTCAAGTGATACTGCTCAGTTATCACGAAATCACACAGCGGGAGTTTGACCAATGGCATATGGCTTACGTACCTGAAGCAGGTTTACGCAGTGAAGTGTGTCAGCGCTACTCCGGCAGCAAAGAGTTCAACCCCCTACTGATGCTAGGGGACAGTTGCTTAAAACTACTGCTCGAACTACGGGGCGCAGTGCCACAAGCGACACTATAACGCATCGACTTTTGCTTAAGTGCCCATGCCACAGCCCTAAGCAAGACCACTGGCCGCTCCTTTGGGGAGCGGTTTAACCCGATATTGGTAAAGATTATTGCATACCCCATACAGCGGCACAGTCGCTTTGAAGCGGAAGCCTATTTTTTCGAGTAGCTGATTTGACCGCACATTATCCGGCAGCGTAACCGCAAAAACGGTCTCTAACGAGAAACTGTCCACTGTAACCTTTAGCGTCTGTTCCGCTGCCTCACGGGCATAGCCTTGGCCACAAAACGCCTCCAAAAACGCATAGCCTAAATCGGGATATTCCAGCTCGTCTCTTTTTAATACCCCACAGATACCAATAGGGATAAGGCTGCTTTTTAAACAAACCAAGTTAAGACCAAAACCATATCGCTCATAACTGGCCATCGGCCCTTGCTTAAGATAGTGCACGGCATCGTCTTGAGAGCGAACCTTTTTATCCGCGATATAGCGGATAAACGCAGGCTCGTTGAGCAACCGAACAATAAATTCGGTATCGCTCAACTCAAACTGCCTAATCATCAGCCTGTCGGTTTCACACAGGATGTTCATGTCCGCCGTTCCTGAATAAATTTGGACATTTTTTATATCTGAGAAATTAACATACTACAACGCTATAACATAAATGCTTAGATTGCACCTTCTGGAGCCATCTTTTGAGCACAGCTAATATAATATTTTATCTTTATAAATTAGTAGGTTACCTGCGTCTTTTTGCCACGCAGTTAACGCCTCAAATGCGACATTTGACCGCGTATGCCCAGCAGAACTTTCTGATAAATTTCCTGCATCCTTTATTTTGATGTGGAAGATCAGATGAATACCCTCTCCAGAATTCCGGAAACGGATAACAACGCCGGAATCGCGAAAACAAAATCCTCCTACAACCGTCTTTGGCGCTGGCACCTGCTGGCTGGCTTGTACGTGATCCCCTTCATGTTGATGCTGAGCCTTACCGGGATCATTATGATGCTTTACAAACCCGTGATTGAGCCTGTGTTCTATTCGGAGCTGGTATCGGTAGCGCCGACAGAGAATCAGACCCGAATCAGTTGGCAGCAGCAGGTCGATCTGGTTCAACAGGCGTATCCTGATGCTGTGGTCAGACAGCTTCTGTTGCCCGCCGACTCCAATGACGCTGTTCGGGTTCTGGTCAAGTCAGCCGGTGAAAACCTGCAGGTGTTTGTTGATCCCTATCGGGGTGAAATTCTCGGGGCGGTGAACAAAGATGCAACCCTTTACGCCCTTGCTGATGAGATCCACGGAACGCTTTTGTTGGGCGCTTTTGGTGATGGCATGATTGAGCTATCAGCGGCACTGACACTGATTCTGCTAGCGACAGGTCTCATGATGTGGTGGGCGCGACGTAAGCGTCAGCCGGGCTATCTGCTCAAGCCTGATGGTAAGCTGAAGGGGCGTATGTCACTGCGGGAATGGCACACCTTGTCGGGCTTTTATCTGACGATTGTGCTGGCGCTGTTTGTGCTGTCTGGTCTTTCGTGGACTGGTATTTGGGGTGCCAAAATGGTTCAGGCATGGAACAGCTTTCCTGATGGTGTTTTCTCAGATATTCCTCTGTCTGATCAGAACCATGCGTCATTAAATCCCGGTGTTGAGGAGCAGGTGCCCTGGAACCTTGAGCAAACCTTACTACCAGCTTCAGGCTCAATGGCGGGAAAACCGGGTATTCCGGAAGGCATTCCGGTGAATGCGGATAGTGTGATCCGTTTCGCTCAGGATAATGGTATGACACGTTTTCGCCTGAATCTGCCAACTTCACCGGAAGGCGTTTATACAGCTATCGCTGCAACCATGAGTGGTGATATTACTGATCCCTATGCAGATCGTGCCCTGCATATTGATCAGTACACTGGTAAGGTTCTGGGTGATCTGGGCTACAACGATTACAGCCTGTTGTCCAAGGCGATGGCTATCGGTATCCCGCTGCACATGGGGCTGTGGGGTAAGAGTAATCTGGTGATCAATATTCTGTTATGCCTCGGGATTATTTTTGTCAGCGTGGCTGGTGTAGTGATCTGGTGGCAGCGAAAACCTGCTAATAGCAAGTTTCATCTGGGAGCGCCCTCATCGACGAAAAAACGCGGTGCTTTGGTACTGATCCCCATTATTTGCGGACTTTTTATTCCCCTGCTAGGGATTACCCTGATGGTTTTCTGGTTGCTGACAAAAGTGATGCATAACGCCAAGGCAACAGCCTGATGGTCAAGCGGTAGAGCCTGAATAATCTTTGATAAACCCAAAAGCCCTGCTCCTTATCAATATCAAAAGGATCGGGGCTTTGTGTTTTTTGAGCACTGGACGCTAAGCTCCGGGAGAAATAAATCTGCTGATCGGATTGTGTTGGTAACGCCTTAGTACGGATAATGCTTTTTTAATTTCTGGCGTGGAGTTTGTTGTGAAGGAGAAGCCTGAGTACTGTGTTATACGTTAACCTTGTACTTTAAGTCTGCAACCTCATCGCCCGTCATGCCTCTAAACCCCCAACAATGAGCAGGTTGCTCTTTAATTGTGATTTCAATATCAACAGGGGAAATGCCTAACTGAGCCTCAATGTGACTGAATAGCGCCTTGATCAAGGCCTTTTTAGTGTCAACTTGGCGACCTTCCATCATATTCACCTCAATGACGGTATACGCATCAGAGCGACCGCTAGGATAGTAAAAATCGCTTTTATCGAGAGGAATAAACCGATGTGCTCGTTTATCTTCCGGCAACCCCAACGCTTGCGTCATCGACTGCTGAATCACATCCGACAGATCCGCCTTTATTGGATTCAAATGCTCTTTTATTCCGTATATAACGACCATAAGTACTCCTTAAAATATGAACAGGTGTGGAAATAAGCGCATAGGCACAAATATCAATGGCAACCATTTGATCTAATTGCGTTAAACGATCCAGAATCCACTGGCAACGATGCTCAAAAGACTGACCAGAGAATTGATTTTAGCCACATAAAAACACACGACGAACACAACGGGCAATACAGTGATAGTCAGGGGTAGTGGATGAGCCTATTTGTTCTAAGCGAGCGAGGGGCATCCTCCTTCATGAACAAACTATTCATTAGCGGTTGAGTTCACTGTAGACCCTGTTTTTTGCCATTTGAGAAGGTTATATTTTATATTTATACGTCAATGGCGTACACTAACGTTATGATATTTATTGAAACCCCAATGTTTACCAAGCGATTACGCGACCTGTTGGATGATGACAGTTATGCCGCTTTATCAACGTGAGCTAGCCACTCACCCTGAAAAAGGCGATGTGATTAAAGGCACAGGTGGTTTGCGTAAGATACGCGTTGCATCTCGCAGTTAGGGCAAACGAGGTGGCTCAAGGGTGATTTATTACCACTTTGTATCAAAATCTCACATAGCACTACTGCTGATCTACCCAAAAAATGAAAAAGATGATCTAAGCACAGATGAGCGCAAAGCCCTAAAACACCTAATCGAACGGTGGAGATAACGATGAGCACTTTTTTTGACGACCTAATGGAAAGCGTTCAGCAGATGGATGAGATTCAGCGTGGTGAGCGTGCGCCCTCTCGTGAGTTTTCTGTTGATGCTTTACAGGTAAAAGAGATTCGCAAGGCCACTGGGTTAACCCAAGCCCGTTTTGCCAACCTGATCGATGTTCAGATTGGAACGCTACGCAATTGGGAGCAAGGTCGCCGTGAACCTACAGGACCCGCTAAGTCGCTGTTACGCGCACTGCGTAATGATCCAGTGCACGTTATTAAAGCATTGAGCGAAGAGAACAGCCTTAAAGGTTAAACAAGCGGGGACACTCGATCCCCGCTACCACCTTTACCGCCTACCGAGTTGGCCGCGTTGGTTGATACACACCTGAGTTGAAGGCATCTGAGAAGTGGACACATCCGGTGCAAAACTGGAACCTGACATTGTCTCAGTTGAACATCCACTTCGAAGGCCGGATCGACCAACACGTTGATCTTTAAGAAATGGGTGACACAGAACTATGAACGCCCTCCAGTTCTCATCAAAGAATGTGCTTAAATCAACGTGGCAGCGTGATAAATTCTCAATAACTAGAACCCGTTAGGTTTTTCTACAGCCTGAACGCCCGCATTTGCGGCTGGTTTAGAGCGCAGCGGAAAACCAGTCCGACAACATGCGCTTGTTAGTTTCGTTGGCGATTCTTCTTTCTCCAACCATTATTCTTAATTCCACTCTTGTGGAGCCATTTCAAAAGCTTTTTATAGATCTCATAATCAAATACCTCATCCATGTCCTTGCCACCCGCAAAGTAGAGCTCATCTTCTTCGATTCTTGCGCATATTCTAAGCAGTTCGTCGTTGATAATTGAAATAAACTGCTTTGCATCTTTCTGTTTAATTTTCCACGGGGTTGAAACCCGACTATCTGTATCGACCTTACCTTTTGAGCGAGTCAAGCCAACGTAGATTGCATTTTGCTTTTTCTCTTCAAGCTTTCGGCTTTGGATCAGAGATATAAACTTTGGCGAATAATCATCTGTTTCTCTTGCCACAAAGTTCCACTGCTTTCTTGGATGCAAGTACAGGAGCTTTAGCCATTCTTGTTCAAACTCAGCATCAGGGTAACCCTCATTAGTTTCCGATGACCATATATAGTGATCTATCCAGTTGGCCTTTGAGAATTCCTCCAAAGCCAAGACTGAAAGCTGAAGAGCACTTGGGTATGAGCCATTTTCATAGAGCAATACAGAGTCAAAATGAAGACGGATAGTATTTCTCAAAGACTCCGTTGCAATTTTATTCAGCTTGTACTTTGAGATTCCGTCTTCTTTCTTCACTGGTACTCCGATTCAGAAACTAACATTTTTAATATCAGACATGCTCGTTTCGCCGATTTCAATATACCGACATATAAACAAAGAAGTGTTTGATTAGAAAGGAGAACTCCATCTCTTGATCCGACTGCTTCCTTGCTAAACGCACATTATCACGCTCTTTTATACTAAGAGCAGCCGTGCGCCTGTGCTTTTAAATATAAAGGCGGTCACGATTTCCATAATTCATTGATTTTGCAGCTTATCCAATTTCATCGTACTGGTAAACCGAGCATTAAGTCTGACAAAGTGAGCACGATTTTCTACAAAGCCCCAAATAGACTGTATATAAAAACAAGTAAATCCAGAGCGGGATGCCAATGCCAACCCCCATTAGTTTGGTGGTATTATTGCTCTCTTTATACTCATCGCCAAAAACGACAGGATTCCCTTTATGACCGATGAAGATATTCGCTGGCATCAGCGTTTTCGGCAGTTTAGCAATGCTTTTTCTTTGCTAGAGCAAGCCATCACTATTCAACATCCCAGTGTGGTTGAGCGTGCGGGCATCATTCAGTTTTTTGAGATGGCGTTTGAGCTTTCTTGGAAGCTGTTGAAGGACTATCAACAGTCAGAAGGTTTTGAGGTAAACAGCCCTCGCTCAGCTATCAAACAAGCGTTCCAAAATGAGCTATTGGAGTCTGGACATCTGTGGATTCAAGCGTTAGAAGATCGCAATCTGACCACACACACCTACAACGAAGCGACGGCAGTGCTTGTTGAGCAGAAGATACGTGAGGATTACTACCCACTGTTGGTCAGTCTGCGAGATAAGTTTAAGGCGATGATCGAGCCATGAATATTCAGCTACATACAGGGCTAACAACAGAGGATATTCAGTGGATTGTGCAGTCTGCAAAGCAGCAACCGGAAATTGAGCAATTGGTGCTGTTTGGCTCGCGTGCTAAGGGTTGTCACCGTAAAGGCTCCGATGTTGATCTGGCCATCAAGGGGGAAGAGGTTGCCTACGATAGCGTCACAAGACTTGCTGAGCAGTTGAATGAAGTCATACCGCTACCCTATATGTTTGATGTTTTGGATTATGGCAGTCTGGCCGAACCCGCGCTTAAGGCGCATATTGATCGGGTGGGTATCGTACTTTATTCGAGAGAGTCTCCCCGTTAACTGGTGCTCACGCTAAAACAAAAAAACCAGCTCATCACTGAGCTGGTCAAAGGTAGATAGAGGATGAAACTTTGTTACGGTCGGGTTAATCCGCGCAGCGGGCTAAACCAACTTTGGAGCGGTTCGGGCGGTTGATGCTGCTGGTGATAAACTGGCCTGTTGCGATCAGTTTATCCAGATCAATCCCCGTTTCGATGCCTAAGCCTTGCAGCATATAAAGCACGTCTTCACTGGCGACGTTACCTGCGGCACCCTTGGCGTATGGGCAACCGCCTAGGCCACCCACTGAGCTGTCGACTACGCTGATGCCTTCTTCAAGCACGGCGTAGATGTTGGCTAGGGCTTGGCCGTAGGTGTCGTGGAAGTGGGCTGCCAGCCGATCAACCGGAACATGACGACTGACAGCACGCACCATTGCTTTCGCTTTAAGAGGGGTGCCCACGCCTACGGTGTCACCCAGCGAAATTTCATAACAGCCCATGTCGTACAGGGCTTTTGCTACTTCGGCCACTTTTTCAGGGGCAACCTCACCTTCGTAAGGGCAGCCCAGTGTGCAAGAGACATAGCCACGCACGCGAATGTTGTGGGCTTTTGCCAGTTCCATCACGGGGGCGAAGCGCTCTAGGCTTTCGGCAATTGAACAGTTGATGTTCTTTTGCGAGAAAGCTTCTGAGGCGGCACCAAATACGGCAACCTCTTCTACACCGCAAGCGATGGCGCTTTCTAAGCCTTTCAGGTTGGGCGTTAAAGCGGCGTAGGTGACGCCTGCTTTACGCTGTATGCCTGTCATAACGGCTTGTGCATCGCCCATTTGTGGCACCCATTTGGGTGACACAAAGCTGGCGGCTTCGATATAAGGTACGCCCGCATCGGCTAGGCGGTGGATCAGTTCGAGTTTGATCTCGGTGCTGATCACATCGCCTGCTTCGTTTTGTAGGCCGTCACGAGGGCCAACTTCTACCATGCGAACAAATTGAGGTAGCTGCGCCATGATTAAGCCTCCGCTGCCTCAAAGGCCAGTAGGTCAGCGCCACCTGCCACAAGATCACCTGCGCGGTAGAACACTTCGGTCACGGTGCCATCGCTGGCGGCGGTGATGGTGTGTTCCATTTTCATCGCTTCCATGATCACCAGTGCGGTGCCTTTCTTCACTTGCTGACCCGCTTCAACCAATACGGCGACGATGCTGCCGTTCATTGGTGCGGTTAAGCTGCCGCCTTCTTCTTCAAAATCGTGGCTGTCGAGGTCTGGACGCAACCATTGGCATTCAAACGCGCCTTGGTCAGTGAACAGGGTGACATGGCCGTTTAGCTCTGCCACAAAGGCGTTACGGCTGTGGCCGTTCAAGCTGGCTTGCAGGCGGTCGTCGTTCAGTTTGCCGTTGGCGATCAGGATATGGCCGTCGATCTCTAAACGGTAGCCCTGTTCGATCCAGTTCACCTGTACGGTTTTCTCCTCTTCGCCCACTTTGAAGCGAATCGGTAGGTGTGGCGTTTCGTTCATGCGCCAGCCCGTGAACAGGTGCCAAGGCGAGGTGGTGTCGCGGCTGCGTTCTGCTTCTACGGCACGCTCTTGTGCTTGTTTCAGCAGGGTGTACAGCGCGGCCAGTGCTAACGGGTTTGCACCATGACTGCCCCCTTGGTTTGAGAACAGCTCCGCTTCGTGCTTTTCAATAAAGCCCGTGTCCAGTTCTGCGGCACGGAAAGCGCTGTTGTCGATCAAACGCTTCAGGAAGTGGGTGTTGGTTTTCATACCTGCGATGCGGTATTCGGTCAGCGCCTGACTCATACGCTGCATGGCACGGTCACGGTTCTCATCCCATACGATCAGTTTGGCGATCATTGGATCGTAGTAGATGCTCACTTCGTCGCCTTCACGCACACCTGTGTCAACGCGCACAAAGCGGTTCTCTTCTGGGGTGCGTAGGTATTCGAGTTTACCTGTGGCCGGTAGGAAGTCGTTCTCTGGATCTTCCGCATAGATACGCACTTCAACCGCATGGCCGTTGATCTGTACCTCATCTTGTGAAATTGGCAGCGGCTGACCTGACGCCACTTTTAGCTGCCACTCAACCAGATCTTGACCTGTGATCAATTCGGTTACTGGGTGCTCAACCTGTAGACGGGTGTTCATCTCCATAAAGTAGAATGAACCGTCTTCATCTAACAGGAACTCAACTGTGCCTGCGCCTTCATAACCGATGGCCTCTGCGGCACGTACGGCGGCTTCACCCATCGCTTTGCGCAGCTCAGGGCTCATACCCGGTGCTGGTGCTTCTTCAACCACTTTCTGGTGACGACGCTGTACCGAGCAATCACGCTCTGCTAAATAAACACTGTTGCCGTGTTGGTCGCAGAACACTTGAATTTCAACGTGACGCGGCTTGGTGAGGTATTTCTCAACCAGCATGGTGTCGTCGCCAAAGCCGTTCATCGCTTCACGTTTGGCGGCTTCTAGGGCGCTGGTGAACTCATCCGCAGACCAGACCACGCGCATCCCTTTACCACCACCACCTGCGGTGGCTTTCAGCAGAACAGGATAACCCATTGCGTCTGAGTGTTTTCTCAAAACCGCAGGGTCTTGATCTTCGCCGTGATAACCGGGCACCAAAGGTACGCCAGCGTCTTCCATAATGCGTTTGGCCGCACTTTTTGAACCCATTGCCACAATGGCAGGGGCTGGTGGGCCGATAAAGACCACGCCTGCATCTTGGCATTTCTGTACAAAGGTGGCGTTTTCAGACAGGAAGCCGTAACCGGGGTGAATCGCTTGCGCGCCCGTTTGTTTGGCCACTTCTAAAATAGTGTCCATTTTCAGGTAGCTGTCTTTGCTGGCCGCTGGGCCTACGCAGACGGCTTCATCCGCCATTGCCACGTGCATCGCTTTGGCATCAGCTTCGGAGTAAATCGCAACGCAACGAATACCCAGCAGGTGTGCTGTGCGAATAACCCGACATGCGATTTCGCCGCGGTTGGCGATCAGAATCTTGTTAAACATAGGGTTCCTCCGGTTATCGCTGCCAGCTTGGCGCGCGTTTTTCAAAAAATGCACCTAAACCTTCTTGACCCTCTTCTGAAACACGAATTTCAGCGATCAAGCGTTGGGTGTATTCGATCATCTCTTGATCAATCGGGCCTTTGGCCACACGAGCGATCAGTTCTTTGGTACGACGCACACTTTGCGGGCTGTTCGCCAGCAGCTTTTGCACCATCTCATCGGCGGCCTGATCAAGTTGATCATGCTCAACCAACTGGTGTGCTAAGCCCATCTGTACCGCTTCTGCACCATTAAACACTTCTGCGGTTAGGAAATAACGACGGGCAGCACGCTCGCCCATTGCCGCCACCACGAAGGGGCTGATTACCGCAGGAGATAAACCGATTTTCACTTCACTCAAGCAAAAGCGCGCTTTGTCAGAGGCGATACAGATGTCGCAACACGCCGCTAAGCCTACCGCGCCACCATAAGCGGCACCTTGTACTAGGGCGATGGAGGGCTTGTTCAGGTTGTTCAGCGTGTGCATCAGACGCGCCAGCTCGCCAGCATCTTTGAAGTTGTCTTCAAAGCTGTATTGCGCCATGCGCTTCATCCAGCCAAGGTCTGCACCTGCGGAGAATGATTTGCCGTTAGAACGCAGTACCACCACGCGCACCGCATCATTACGGTTCAGATCATCTAGCACCGCTAGAATGTCAGCGATCAGTTTGTCGTCAAATGCGTTATGCACTTCCGGACGATTCAAAATAACAGACGCGACACCCTGATCGGAGATTTCACACAATACTTGTTTATCAGTCATTGTTGTCTCTCCGATTACATGCGGAACACGCCAAAACGCGTGTCCTTAGCAGGGGCGTTCAGGGCAGCCGAAATGGCTAAACCTAACGCATCACGGGTTTGAGCTGGATCAATCACACCGTCATCCCACAGACGCGCACTGGCGTAGTACGGATGGCCTTGGTGCTCATATTGATCAACGATTGGCTTTTTGAAGGCTGCTTCATCTTCTGCGGCCCAAGTCTCACCTTTACGCTCCATATTGTCGCGTTTCACCTGCGCCAATACGCCAGCGGCTTGTTCGCCACCCATGACAGAGATACGGGCGTTAGGCCACATCCACATCATGGTTGGGTCATAAGCGCGACCACACATGCCGTAGTTACCCGCACCAAAACTACCGCCAATCAGTACGGTGAATTTAGGCACTTTGGCACAAGCCACGGCCATTACCATTTTGGCACCGTTTTTGGCGATCCCTTCAGATTCGTACTTACCACCGACCATAAAGCCTGTGATGTTTTGTAGGAACACCAGTGGGATGCCACGCTGGGCGCAAAGCTCAATAAAGTGTGCGCCTTTTAATGCCGCTTCAGAGAACAACACGCCGTTGTTGGCGATAATGCCGACAGGATAGCCGTGTAAACGGGCAAAACCTGTCACCAGTGTGGTGCCGTACAGTTGTTTGAATTCGTCAAACTCTGAACCATCCACCATACGGGCGATCACTTCACGCACGTCATAAGGCTTACGTAGGTCTTCGGACACAATGCCGTAAATCTCTTCAGGGTCGTATAGCGGTGGACGACTCGGTTGTACGTCTAAGGTCACTTGCTTGTGCGGGTTCAAACGCGACACACACTTACGGGCAATTTGCAGTGCGTGTTGGTCGTTCATCGCGTAGTGGTCGGCCACACCTGAAACTTTACAGTGCACATCGGCACCGCCTAGGTCTTCAGCAGAGATCACTTCACCTGTTGCGGCTTTTACCAGCGGTGGGCCAGCCAAGAAGATGGTGCCTTGCTGACGCACAATAATGGATTCGTCTGCCATCGCAGGTACATAAGCACCACCCGCCGTACAGGAGCCCATCACCACGGCGATTTGTGGAATACCTTTGGCCGACATGTTGGCTTGGTTGTAGAAGATGCGACCGAAGTGGTCACGATCTGGGAATACGTCATCTTGGTTCGGCAGGTTCGCACCGCCTGAATCCACCAGATACACACAAGGTAGGTGGTTCTTTTCAGCGATCTCTTGCGCGCGCAGGTGTTTTTTCACGGTCAGCGGGTAGTAGGTGCCGCCTTTGGTGGTGGCATCGTTGGCGATGATCATACACTCTTGGCCACTAACACGACCGATACCGGTGATGATGCCGGCTGAAGGTACGTTATCGCTGTACACATCTAAAGCCGCCAGTTGCGACAGCTCTAGGAAAGGCGCGCCTTCATCTAGCAGGGTGTTGATACGTTCGCGCGGAAGTAGTTTGCCACGGTCGAGGTGTTTCTTCTGAGCGGCTTCACCGCCGCCCAATTTAATCTGAGCCAGTTTGTCGCGTAGATCCTGAACAAGGCGCTTCATATTGCCCGTGTTGTTCAGAAACTCATCGGAGCGGGTGTTTATTTTACTTTTGATAACCGCCATGTCGTGCTCCTTGGAGGCATAAATTGGCGAGACAAACCGAAAAGGGTCGTGCAGGGGGGAGTTTTCAGTCTGCCTCGCCAAAACTGTATCGGTTAAACCGAAATCGTTTGGCGGGGTGTTTTTGGCACCCCGTTTGTCTCGCCTTGCTGAATGACAAGCAAGGTGAGACAAGGGTTAGTTGCGCTTATTTAGATTCGCTGAACAGCTCACGGCCAATCAGCATGCGACGTACTTCTGAAGTACCCGCACCAATTTCGTACAGTTTGGCATCACGCAGTAAACGACCTGCTGGGAACTCGTTGATATAGCCGTTACCGCCTAGCAGTTGAATCGCGTCCAGTGCCACTTGTGTTGCTTTCTCTGCACAGTACAGAATCACACCTGCTGCGTCTTTACGTGAAGTTTCACCACGGTCGCAAGCTTTCGCTACGTTGTATAGGTAAGACTTACAAGCGTTCATCGTGGTGTACATGTCGGCCACTTTGCCTTGTACCAGTTGGAACTCACCAATGGATTGACCGAACTGCTCACGGTCGTGGATATAAGGTACAACCAGATCCATCGCCGCTTGCATGATACCCGTTGGACCACCTGTTAATACGGTACGCTCGTAGTCTAGGCCGCTCATCAGTACGCGAACGCCTTTGCCCACTTCGCCCAGCACGTTTTCTTCTGGTACTTCACAGTCTACAAACACCAACTCACAGGTGTTTGAACCGCGCATACCCAGCTTGTCTAGCTTCTGGTGACGGCTGAAGCCTGGGAAGTCGCGCTCAACGATAAAGGCGGTGATACCTTTAGAACCCGCAGCCACGTCAGTTTTGGCGTAGATCACGTAGGTGTTGGCGTCTGGACCGTTGGTGATCCACATTTTGTTACCGTTCAGGATATAACGGTCACCTTTTTTGTCCGCACGCAGTTTCATGCTAACAACATCAGAACCTGCACCCGGCTCAGACATTGCCAGTGCGCCAATGTGCTCACCTGAAACCAGTTTTGGCAGATATTTTTCTTTCTGCGCTTGATTACCGTTTAATTTGATCTGGTTCACACACAGGTTAGAGTGGGCACCATAAGACAGACCTACAGAAGCAGAAGCGCGGGAGATCTCTTCCATTGCGATAACGTGGGCCAGATAACCCATGTCAGAACCGCCAAACTCTTCAGGAACCGTGATACCTAACAAGCCCATATCACCAAACTTACGCCACATATCGGCAGGGAATTCATTGTCGATATCAATCTGTGCAGCGCGTGGCGCAATCTCATCAGCAGCAAAACGGTTAACTTGCTCACGTAGCATGTCGTAGGTTTCGCCGAGGTCAAAATTGAACTCTTTATAGATGGATTTCATGGCTAGGCCTCTTATCTGTGTGGTATTTGAATTTTGTTATTTTTAGCCAATAAAACGGCTTGGTTGTTATGCTGAAACCAAATTTAATCCAAGTTGACGTTAACGTAAAGGGAAATTTTAAAGAATTGCCCTTTACGTTAAAAAACCGAATAAACTAAAAGCAGATAAACAGATGCTGTTCATCTGACGTTCTTACTGCAAAAAAGCTTCTGTAATCGCATGAAACTCAGATGAGGCCTCGATTAATGAGCTGGCAGTAAGGGCAGGCACCCCATAAACCTGCGCTTCAACACCATATTTATGCTGAATTTTGTTGAGCAACAGATCAAAATCACCATCACCGGAAAGCAGTATAATGCAGTCAACCTGCGATGCTGTTTCTAGTACATCTATGGTAATACCTACATCCCAGTCCCCTTTAGCAGAGCCATCGCTGCGCTGGATAAAGGGCTTCAATTTAACGTTAAAACCGATGTGTTTAAGGGCTGATTGAAACTTAAGCTGTTGGTCATCGCCTTTATGAATTGCATAAGCATTGGCAATAACAATTTCGCCTTGTGCACTGATCTTCTGCCAGAATTTGCGGTAATTAAACTGACGGCCATAAGCCTGACGGGTGGTGTAGTAGATGTTTTGCACATCAACAAATATTGCGATTTTTTTCAAAAGAATACCTTTGCTCATAGATGGAGTGATCAACAGAATAACACCTGCCGGGACAAGTGTTATTCAAGACTACACAATAGAGTGGCAAAGCATAGATGCCAGACAATAGGGGGATAGGTTTTGTAGGTGATAAGCTAACTATGTCCAGTATTGCAGATCTTGGCAGATCTGCTGAACATAGTTTTGGGTTTCTTTTGGTGCTTGCTTTAACCAGTCTCGACCATGTTTAGCTTGTGCCTTTGCTACATTACCCTGCCCCCAATTGTAAGCCGCCAGAGCCGTAGGCCAATCACCAAAACGTTTTTGTAGCTGAGCAAGGTACTGCCCTGCATATTGAATACTGGCATGGGGATCTAGCGGATTGACGTCAGGGTGCCACCTTGGCACGATTTGCGCGATACCCACGGCACCTGCGCTACTAATCACGTCGCCTTTGATAATATCAGGGCGAAACCGACACTCTTGCCATAACAATCGCGCTAAAAGCTGTGCTGGCATCCGGTGCTGCTGCTCAACGCGATCAATCAAGGCCAAATAGGATTGTGCACTGGCTGGTGGTTGCCAGCTTTTACCTGTGTAAGTTCTGGACTGTTGCGACTGTTCTGCTTTTTTATCCTGCTTTTTCTGCTTCTGTTTTTCATACTGCTGCTGTGCTGTTTTAAACAACCAACGTTTCAGTTTCTCTTTTAGGCCCTGCGCCGCTTTACTCAGCAGCCAAGCCCCCAAAAATTTCACTAGCTTTTTCAGCAGATAAACTTTGATCGGCACCATAACTCACTCGTAAACAAAAAAGCCCAATCTCATAATAGATCGGGCTTTTAGACTACGAATCAGAGAAAAAGTCCCTTTTTACTCCAATCTATTTTGTTTCAGGGTGATTAGGCTAATCGAACAGCTCACCCAATACTTTGTTGGAGTCTGCAAGACGCTCAGCCAATAGCATTACCACAAAACGGTGTAAACGCACCGCCATCAGTTGGTTATGTGCTTCCATATCATTAAGTGATTTTGCACTTAATTTCATTAAGTCTGTATCCACCAAGGCTACCGCTGAGGCGGTACGAATAGAGCTGGTATACACACCCACTTCACCAATAATAGTACCGGGCATCATCGTTTTTAGACGTCGATGGGTTCCTTCCTCTATCTCTAGTTGAATTTCAACACGACCTTTAGTGATTAAGTATAAGGTATCGGCTTTGTCGCCTTGTTGAATAAACTTCTCACCCGCCTTCACCGAAACCGGCTCAAAGTAGCGCACTAGATGAACCACTTCGTAGGGCATAAGGTCCATGCGCTCTTTAAGCACCGACTCTAAGGTGAACTCACCTGACTCGGTGGTAGGCAGGCGGCTTAGTAGCTCGTTCTCACACCATTCTAGGGCACGATCCCAGTCTGGAAATAACCCCGCAGTTTGCATTAGTGTCTTGGGCGCAAGCTGGGCGCCTTCGTCAGTGCTGTCTATCAGATTCATGCCAGACGCTGCCAAAATGCGCTTCAATTCGAAAGGCGTGCCAGTTAGTAACAATATTACCTTACGCTGCTGGCATGACTGATGTAGGCGTAGCAAGGCGTTCGCGGTTGAGGAGTCAGTACCTGTGACGCGAGAAAAATCCAAAATCAGAAACACGCAAGGTGGCTGTAAGCAAGACTTTAGCTCCTCTAATAAGCCATAAGCTGTACCAAAAAACAGAAAACCTTTTAAACGCACGATACGCACACGATCGCCGTATTTAACCAGTGCTTTTTGGTGGCGCAGTGGGCGCTCAACTCGGCTACGTAACGTACTGCCATCTGTATTCAAATGAATGACACGTAAACGGCTATATTGACGCACAAACATTAAAATGGTGATCAATGTACCCAGCAATACCGCTGTTAAGAAACCATTTAGAATAATTACCGCAAAGATCAGTGCGATAATCTGATAGTCCATCATGCTGAAACGGCTGCGTGAGCGAATCAGCCACTGATCCATAAAGACCAAGCCCTGATATACCAAAATCACGCCCACCGCAGGTAAAGGCAAGACTTGCCAGATGAAACTCCCCGCCAGACAGAAGAGTAAAATTACAACTGCAGCAACAACGAAAGGCGCCTTACCCTCTCCACCTAGTTCACGATTCAGACTGGTTTGACTTAAGGACAGCGAAGCTACCGCACCCCCTAGCAAACCTGATAATAGGTTTGCACCAGAGGCAACTTTAAGCTCACGATCTAAGTCCAGCTCTTCACCTAATGACAACTCTAAAGAGGTGGCTTGGAGCAGCATAGAAAATACACTGATCAGTGCTAGGGTTAAAATTCCACCCCAAGGTAGATCTGTTAGCGTATCCACTTGAACTGCCGAGTAATTAGGCAGCCACTGCACTGACCAAAAAGAGATATTACGCCCAGAGAAAAACCAATTCTGCGACCATTCAGGCATACCTGCGCCCAGCAAGTTAAACAGAAAAACCAGTAGTAAAAAGCCCGTTGGCAATACCAAAGAGCCGCCTAGTTTTTTCTGTGCAAAAAACAGAGCCACACCAAAAGCCAGTACTAGCCAAACTGAAGGGTTTAAAAACAGATCAACCGACAGCAACTGCGGCTGAATCAGTTTGATGCCACCAATCAGGAAGAGCCAGCCCACTCCCGCAAGAAAGCCTGCTAAAACGGGAAGCGGGAGGTATCGAATAGCCCTACCCAATCTAGCCTGGCCAATACCCAGCATTACGGCAGCTGTCAGTAAGGTTGCACTAACCATCATAATGCGAATATCTTGCTGTGCGATTGACTGCTCTGCAATCAATGCCGCCATCATCGCCACAGCACTCGGCAAAGGAATAGCTGCAATGTTAGGATGGGAGCTGAACCAGCCAATCGCTAAGGTAGCAATCACTGCGGTGATCAGCATTACAGTGATACCCGATTGGAATGCGCCGTAACCTCCTGAGCCGAATAAAAGTGATGCGAACGAGAGAGAGAGTACAGTGCTAATCAGACCAAGCATCACGCCTGATGAGAGATTTCGAAGGGCAGTTGTGAACATGGATTCCCTAACTTATTCAATCCAGATAAATAAAGAGTATGCAGAGTTTTCCAACGCTGGCATCTTATTGCAAGCAGATTACTTGAAAATATACTGATTCCAAGTATTTTTAGAGAACAGCAACCAAGGATACGCGGTTATGCAGCCAGATCAAACTGATGATCAAAAAAACGCACCGATGCTTTCCCAGCAGGAAAGCAGTTCTCTACAAAACTACCTTTTAAGTCATCACACCACAGTTTTGACGGTGATGTTTACCGACATTAAAGGCTATACGGAGCTTTCTGAACAACAAGCAGAAGACTATGTCACAGCCTTGCGCAAAGCTCACGATCAACTGTTGATCAATATTATCGAGACAGACAAAGCGGGCTTAGTGGTTAAACATATCGGTGACTCTGTGATGGCAGTGTTTGCTGAGCCTAGCGTAGCGGTAGAGCGGGCAATTAATATTCAGCGGGGCATTATTGAGTTTAATCAACAAAATAAGCAATGGCAGGATATTGAGGTGCGTATCGGCCTGCATATGGGGCAAGTCACCGTTGAGGGGCAGGTTACACAAGATATCTTTGGTCGCCACGTTAACCGAGCAGCTCGAATTGAAAGCTTGGCCGATGGCGGGCAGATTTATCTTAGTTACACTGTATTTGATAGCGCTAAAGGTTGGCTAAGTCATCAACAGCATTATGGCTGGCATTCTCATGGTTACTATCGGTTAAAAGGCATTGATGAACCCATTGAGATTTTCGAGGTTTGGGACAAATCTCAGCGTGACCCTATCCCCCCCTTGAATAGCAAACCTATTAAAAGTACACCACGCACCATCTTTCTTGCAGTTGCCTTACTTGCAGGTGTCGCTATTGCACTAGTGGCTATGCAGTTCAAAAAAGTGGATGCTTGGTTAGCGCAGCCCTACCCTAACAACTTGATGATTAATGCATTTGATCAGGTGCAGCTTGATGGTGGAGTAGAAGACAAAACTCGACGCCTAGCAAATGAGCTAGACGCAGGTGTCCATACACTTTTTTACCCTACCGCACCCAATACAATAGGTTATGCAGAAGTTGAAATTAGCCGAGGTGAAAACATACTACAGCCGAAGTTTAGGTCTATTAGCTTGCCCAAAGCTAGCCTGAGCTTAAGTGCTGAAAATGGCAAAAGTGCCAGCCTTTCTAAGACGTTAGATTGGCAATATCAAAGCCTGAATAGCAGAGGAGAGCTAACCGAGCAGAAAATGCAACTCGCGCTGACGCTCTCAAGTAAAATAGACAATGGCGACAGTAGCTTCGCGCAGCATAATCTTAGCTGGACATTTTCCGCTCCAGACTTAGAGTCAAAAAGTGGAGAGCCTCTCGAAGGGGAGCAGCAGTTCAAACATCAAGTGCAAGGTGCAAAAGCAGTACACAAGGAACAGGTGCTGCTCAGTCTTGAGCAACACCATTTTATTTTGAAAACAGCCTTAATCAATCAGTCGATCCGAATGCAAGTACTGGGTGTCTTCGATTACAAAACACAAAAGAAATAGTTTGATAAAGGCTACTTTTGATAACAGTGCTTGATCTGTTGATCGAGTTTGTTCAGTAGATTATGTAAGTCTCTGTACTCTTGCGCTGACAGTGTACCCACAAAGTTGCCCTCCCATTCAAGGGCCTTAGGCACTATAGCGTTATACAACTCCACACCAGAGTCGGTCAGGCTTAAATGACTGACTCTATGATCTTGAATGTCTTTCTCTCTTAGTAGATAGCCCAGCTTTTCTAAGCGCTGCACTGCACGAGATACTTTGGCCTTGTCCATCTTCGTGCGTTGGCTTATATCCGTTGAGATCATGGTAGGCTGCTGACCCAGCATCGCCAAAATGCGCCATTCCGAAATAGAGATACCAAACTCTGAAGAGTAGATCGTAGACAAAGAGCAGCTGATACGCTCAGCCAACTGGTTGAATCGATATGGTAAAAACTGCTCTAGTTTTAAAGAGGCATTCACTCGTTCATTCATCGTTTTGCACTTATCCAGGCAGTCTAATAGCAGATTACGCAAAAGTACCCTATATCACAGCCTTAATACAAGCAGTTTAGTTTTATTTAAAACTATTAACTCTTGTCATATTTAGAGGGCGAACCATGCATCGAGAGTTCACTAACAGCTAAAAAAACATTCAAAAAGCTTTAAAATAAACCTGAAATTATGCCGTTATAGCTTTTAAATCAGCGGGTAACTGCACGTGATTTCGACTAAAGCATATAGACACTCAAAAATAGACTTGCGTCTTCTGACAAGAGTTTCTATGATAATTTCAAATGAAACCATATTTGCCAATACTGTTTTTTGGTAACAACCTCTCAGTTCCGATGCGGAAATTCAGAATAGGATAGAATTTAAGATGAAACTCGCTACGTTAAAGCAAGGTCGTGACGGCCAATTGGTTGTTGTTTCTCGTGATTTGTCCCAAGCAGTCGTTGTTTCAGATATTGCTGTGACGCTGCAAGCTGCTTTAGATCAGTGGGCTGAGATTGCACCTAAACTACAAGTGGTTTATGACCAGCTCAACAACGGCGAATTAAGCAATACGATTCCTTTTGATCAGAAGGCAGTTAGTTCTCCTTTGCCTCGTGCTTATCAGTGGGCTGATGGCAGTGCTTATGTTAATCACGTTGAGTTAGTGCGCCGTGCCCGTAATGCTGAAATGCCACCCAGTTTCTGGACTGACCCGCTAATCTATCAAGGTGGTTCTGATACATTCCTAGCGCCTCAAGACAATATTCGTATGGCAGATGAAGCTTGGGGGATCGACTTTGAAGGTGAAGTTGCTGTTATTACTGATGATGTGCCAATGGGCGCAACACCTGAACAAGCAGCAGACAAAATTCGCCTGATTATGTTAGTTAATGATGTTTCTTTACGTGGACTAATTCCCGCTGAGCTAGCCAAAGGTTTTGGCTTCTTTCAGTCTAAGCCTTCTAGCGCATTTTCTCCTGTTGCCGTTACACCGGATGAGCTGGGTGATAAGTGGCAAGACGGCAAGGTACACTTGCCTTTGTTAGTGACTTTAAACGACGAGTTGTTTGGCAAAGCCAATGCAGGCGTGGATATGACCTTCAACTTTCCGCAGTTGGTGTCTCATGTGGCTAAAACACGGGCGATGGGCGCAGGGGCTATTATTGGTTCTGGTACAGTGTCAAATAAACAAAACACTGATTTTGGCTCTGCCATTCAAGATGGTGGCTTAGGTTACTCTTGCCTAGCTGAAGTTCGTATGATCGAAACCATTAACACAGGCAAGCCTAGCACGCCGTTTATGAAGTTTGGTGACAAGATTCGTATCGAAATGAATGATGACAATGGCCAAAGCATATTTGGTGTTATTGAGCAAACAGTTGAGCAATACAGCCCTGTTGTTTAATTTCGTCATTTAATGTAGCTGTTTAACTCAAAAGTGTCCCCAGCACTTTTAGCCCATCTTGCTGGTTACAAAAAACTGTTTTCTGGTCACTGACCGGAAAACAGTTTTTTCGGACATATACGGAAACTGTGTGATGCAACTATTTGATTACTTTCGCTCATCCGCATCTTATCGAGTGCGGATCGCTTTAAGGTTAAAAGGTTTAGACTGTGAGCAAGTCGGCGTTAATTTATTAAAAAGCGAGCATAAAGCCGAGCCTCATCTTGCTCGCAACCCCCAAGGCTTTGTACCAGCCTTAGCACTAGATTCAGGGGAGATATTAACGCAGTCCTTAGCAATCATTGAATACTTGGATGAAGTTTATCCGCAAACCCCTTTACTGCCAAAAGACGCTGTAGGCCGTGCCCGTGTGCGAGCTTTAGCGCAGATAATTGCCTGCGATATTCATCCCGTAGACAATCTACGTGTTTTGAAATACATCACCTCAGAGTTTGGGGTGAGCGAAGCGCAGAAAACAACTTGGTATCAGCACTGGATAGAGGAGGGTTTTGCCGCCTTTGAGACCCGCTTAGCAGAAAAGTCCACGGGGGCATTCTGTCATGGTGATAACCCAAGCCTTGCTGATCTTTGCTTGGTGCCTCAAGTGTTCAACGCACAACGCTTTAATGTTGACCTATCTCCTTTTCCACGCCTTATGGCAATCTATCAGCGCTGCGAAATGTTAGACACTTTCAAGTTGGCTCGTCCAGAGCATCAGCCTGACGCAATATAATCCTCTCTTTTTTTCACTGACACAGTAACTTCATTGCGGTGTCAGTGAGTACCCGCTATGTTTCTAACCAAAAGTTAACTGAGCCATCATGCAAACTCTGGTATGCTCCTGTCCTGAGTTAAAATTCAATGATCAAGGAACTGCACAGGAGCTTATTGTGTCTGCTATCAAACAAAACCTGCCACGCCTTAAGGGTGTTACCGCTTCTGGTGAGGTAATTGATCTACCCGAACTGTCAGAAATTTTATTAGAATGGGATGAAGGTCTACCAGCTACGCTGTTATTATCCCCTGAGCATCTTGATGGCCCTGCACTGACTTTAGAAGTTGGTAGTGCAGAAGATGAAGATGACGCCTTAACAGAGTACGGCATAATTGTTTTGCGCCCTGGGGCTAGCAACATGGTAGATATCAGTATTGAGACTCATGTGGTTGAAGATGAAAACTGTGGTGAAGACTGCAATTGTCATGATTAACGCCCTTTAAAAACGCATTCGGCGAGATCTTGATTAAGTTCAGTCTCGCCAGCTTCATTTTTTTTTAAATTTTTAGGTTAAAGTACAGCAGCTAACGGATTAACCGTTATGATTGAAAGTGTTCTGTTTTATTAGATTGATGAGAGTATGTGTGAATAGAAAAACAATAAAATCGTTTGATGATAACCACTTAAACCTCTCTCTGTGGCAGCAACTTATTTTTTTATTTGAGTCTGTACGTGGTTACGAGCTGTTTGGGTTAAAGCAGCACCCTTCAGATTTTAACTTAGTACGTGCTGAGTACATTAACTCTAGAGTGCGTTTATTAGCGCTCTTATTTGCGGTATTAACCCCCTTATGGATTCCGGTAGACTACCTTATTCTGCCTTGGGAACATTTCCAGCAGATGGTAGTAGCACGTATAGTGTTCTCTTTGGTGCTATTGTGGCTTTGGGTTAGAACCTCTTACATTCACTCTCTAGATAAAGCCAGAACTCGGCTTGTTGTCTTGATGGTAACCCCCGCACTATTTCATCTATCAACACAGTTTATTTTAGGGGAGTACTTACTAGATGAGCGTTTGGCATCCTATACTTTTTTACCTTTTTTAATTATTGCTATTCATTGCGTATTTCCTTTAACCCTTAAAGAAGGAATACTTTTAGCATCGTTTACCATCATCACATTGTCGACAGACGAGCTCATTCAACAGCGTATCTTAACCTTAGCATCGCTCAATAACCTGTGGTTGCTGGGGGTGATAATGGGTATTGCGATTTGGGCCCAACTGTCACAACTGCATATGCAGCTGAAATTATTTGAGCAAGCGACAACAGATTCTTTAACACGTCTGTTGAATCGTCGCTCTTTTATGTCGCTGGTTGAAAATGAGCTCAGCCGTGCCGAGCGCTACCATAGGCCATTAACTATGGCGCTATTTGATCTTGATTTCTTCAAAAAAGTAAACGATACCTACGGCCATCAAGCTGGCGACAAGGTGTTAATACGCTTTGCTGAGCTATTAAAAGAAGAGCTAAGAACCACTGATATTATAGGCCGTTTTGGTGGAGAGGAGTTTATCGTCGCCCTACCTGAAACCTCCGTTACAGAGGCTTATAAAGTGATTGAACGCATCTTAACCAACTGCCGCCAACAGGTAGTGGAAGTTGATGAGCATCGCATTCAATTTACGGCGAGTGCGGGCTTAGGTGAAGTGTTAGTAGATGTCTTGTCGTCAATTAATCATGTTGATGAAGCGCTATATAGTGCAAAAGAGAACGGCAGAGACCAAGTAGCACTTGTTAAAGCCAGCCGTTCACTTGCAGAGTAACAGTCCCAATCTCTCTGAGGCAGAGTTTTAAAACCCTTGCCTCAAGAGTGATTCCGTTATCATTCAATAAGCACTTAGCCGCAGTTTATATGCAAATTTTCTAGTAGTTAAAAACTGCGTTGGGCTTTTATCAACCTCGCATTTTTTTACTGCGCTTGGCTGCGTACATCGCTTGGTCGGCTTGACGTAGTAGCTCTTCTGTACTGATAGCATCATTAGGGTAAAGCGCATAACCAATACTGCTTTCCAAGAAGCGCTTAGTATTACCTAGATCTGCTATTTGACTCGCCAGTGCCATTTCAATATTGCGTTTAACTGCTAAAACACCTGCCAGATCAGTATGCGTTAAGATGATCACAAACTCATCGCCACCCAAACGAATCACTAAGTCTCCACCACGGACTTGCTGCTGCAAAACACGGGAAAAGTGGATAAGTGCAAGATCACCTGCATCATGACCATAGTCGTCATTGATGATTTTAAAACGATCGAGGTCTAGCAGTAGAACGGCACAGCTTTGCTCTGTACTTTTAGCCTTCTTCAGTATATTTGGTAGCTGTTCATTAAAGTAACGGCGGTTATACAGCCCTGTCATTGAGTCTAAATAGGAGCTTTCACGCAGCTGCTCATGGTAGTCTTCTAACTCATCTGCCAATAAATTAAAGCTGTGAGCTAATGTATAGGGCTCTCGCAGATGGTAACGCTCTGGATCTAAGCGAATCACACTAAGATCATCTTGTACAGCTTCTCGAATCTGCTTAGACAACTCTCGTATAGGGTGTATCACACGTATACGGACAATGATGAATAAAGCAGAGAACAGCAGCAGCATCATGGTAATAGTGGAGAAAATATAAAAATTCATAGTGTGGTTAAGAGAGTCTCTTAACTTACGATCAGGAAATTGAATATCTAAAACACCATGCACTTTACCTACTGCTGAGTTGGTATGGCACTGCAAGCAGTTTTGTTCGGCGGTTATGGGGTATAAATAGCGCACATAGCCTTCATCATCTTGAATATAAGTACGTCCAGAGGCCATAACTTGCTGTATCAAGCGATCATCTGCAATCCGCTTTTGTGAGGGTAAATGAGCGCCAAATAGTTCATCAACCACAGGCCCTCGAATTAATTGCACTTTGCTATCACTATTATTCAGCTCAAGAGAGTGGATAAAGTTATTCATTTCCTCCCTAGACCAGCCTTTTAACATGCCATGCCAAATAGTGCGAAATACAATCTCAGCTTGCTCTCGGGCATTTTCTTCTGCTAGCTCTTGCACTGTTTGTTTTTTAAATGACTGAGAGAAGAAAAATGTTGTTACCAGACCTACGCTCATCACCATAATAAAGGTGTAAAGCAGGGTCTTATAAGTTGAGGGGCGCAACGTCTGTGGGGTATTAGGCATAGGTGCTAAATCTCGTGTGCTGGCAAAGCCGCCAGTCCTTTTTATTATACTTTCCTTCATTTAACGCCTATATCAGATCTGATCAAAGGCATAAATTGCTATTTTTTTATAGCTTTTAGAACTATAGGGTTCAGAGCATTTTTACCCTATAAAAGCAGGGTGTATAGGATACTGATAGAAAATATCGAGTCAATGACAGTGGCGGCAATGTAGCCACTGTCAACTTTAGGGGTTAGTCAAGGTGCTGCTGATTCCACTGAATACAGTCTGCTAGAGTGATGCCTTTACCGCCAAAAATATCCAGTGCACTGCCTATTGTGAGATCAACTTTGCCATTAGACAGCTCATGTACTAGTGCTAAGTCAGCCAAGGCTCTTGCGCCACCTGCATAAGTAACAGGAATAGGGCAAGACTGCCCTAGTAATCGAACTAGATCTTCATCAATACCCGCTTGCAAGCCTTCGACATCAGCGGCATGAATTAGAAACTCTGCACAATGCTGACTCAGAGCTTGCAACGTCTCATTGTTAACCGCTAACGAGGTTACTGTTTGCCAGCGGTCAGTTGCAATGTGCCAGCCTGCTGCTGTTTTACGGCAGCTTAAATCTAAAACTAGGCGTTCTATCCCTGTTTCTTGCTTGATCTTTTCTAGACGCTCCCAACTGAATTCGCCGTTTTCAAACAAGTAAGAGGTTACAATGACATGAGATGCACCTGCTTCTAAATAACTAGCTGCATTTTCATTATTAACACCACCACCAAACTGCAATCCGTTAGGCCAAGCAGACAAAGCGCTCAGTGCCTGCTCTTGGTTACCTGCGCCAAGGGCAATAACATGCCCGCCAGTAAGCTGATGCTTTTGATAAAGCTTAGAGTAATAAGCTGCGTCATAACTACTGACAAAGTTAGTACTCGCACCTTGATCAGTTAGACTACCGCCAACAATCTGCTTAACCTGCCCTTGGTGCAGGTCGATACATGGACGAAATTGAGTCAAAGTCCATCTCCAAGTGAGTGACAATATAGGGGCATAAAGTAATGGTCGCGAATTGTAGCAGATTTTTCTGCCAATGGGCTTAGCCAGTAGAGGCTAGAGTATCTCGCTCTACTGGAGGTATAGCCAAAAAAAATAGCGGATAAAAGAGAGACTTACTCTCCCACCACCTCGGCAGTTTGCATGATCGTTACTGGTGGAAAGCGATTTAGCTGCTTAGCTGCGGCAATATTGACGATAAAGCTGAAGCGTTTAAGCGTTTCCACGGGCACTTGTGCCACCGTTTTACCGTCAAATAGTATTTGTTCTGCTTTGTAGGCCGCAAATTGCCCCACATTATAGTAACGACTCACTACACCCATATAAGCACCAGCAGAACGGATAGGTTCTTCTGTAGCTGAAAACACTGGAATACCTTGATCATGAACCGCTTTGACAAGTGTTTTAGCATGGGATATTAAATAAGAATCTGAGGGCATATAGACAATATCTACCCCCTGTTGTTTAAGTTGTTGCGCCAGAGTGGCAAAGCTTTCTGCGGCATTAGCATCGGCAGTATTATTTAAAGGGTATTCGACAAGCTTCAGTTTAGCAGCCTCTATTGCAGCTTTTAGGCTATCCACTTGTAATAAAGAGTTTTTCTCTTTGGAGTTGTAGATTACGGCAACTGTTTCAACTCCTTCTATTTCTTGCATAGCCGCTACTTGGGTTGCCATAGGTACTAAGTGTGAGGTGCCTGTGACATTAAAGGCGGGTGCTCGATAGTTAGAAACAAGCCCTGCGCCCATTGGGTCTGCAACTATATTAAAGATTAAAGGGATATCGGTAATATGTAGGCCTTTTTGACGCCCTTGTTCTGTGCCAGCCAAAACAGTTGTGACCGTTGTTCCAAAGCTGTAAACCAAATCGGGTTGTTGGCGCAAAATATCAGCGCGTATTGTAGAGAGATTAGCTTTATTCTTGTTAGCGTTACGAATGATCAATTCAACCGATGGGTTGTGGCTAAGCATTGAATCAATAAAGCCTCGCTCTGCATCGGTCATACCACGCCATAACACCATATAAACACGTTTTGCCGCAGGCTCAGCCGATAGATTAGCTGAGGAGTTTGCATCGGTTTGAGCCCAGCTAAAGTTGCTGAGCATTAACAATAAACTGAATACAATGGCTTTGACTTTCATTAACGAGTCCTTTTTGCTATTGAGCCATCACAGGAACAGGCTTATCTAAGGTTTTGAACAACAAATAAAGCACAACCAAGAGCATCAAGCTGGCTGCTACACCGCTGGCTAGCCAAAGAAATGCATACTGAAAGCCTAAAAAACTAATCAGAGTTGCAGCTACAATAGGTCCTGCAATATTACCAATCCGCTCTGTGAGCCGGAAGATACCAATTGTTTTTCCAAGAGTTAGGCCTTCTCTCATTCTGACCTTTTCAGTTAATAGTGCCAGCTGAGGTGAAACACCAACGGCATGGGCTATGCCTAATAGCAAGACTCCGCCAAACATACCTACAATGCCATCGACTAGGTACACAAATAGAATAGCCACCGCAGACAATGCCCCTCCGAAGATGATGAAAGCTGTTTTCTTCTTTAACTTATCACCCAGCCATGCACTTAGGGGTGAGATTAAAACAATTGCTAAACCGTAAGCCATTAATATCCGCCCAACAGCGGATTGATTAGCTCCCAATTGACTAAGATAAACAGGGCCAGAGTAATATAGAAAACCCGTGAGCAGTAATTTGGCAGGAACAGCAGATAAGAAGGTAATCAGTAGAAAATATTTGTCGCTGAAGAGCAATGCAAAATCGCGCCACGACAACTGCGTTGCTGGGTTTGCCGTTTGTGCGGCAACTTTCTTTTTCGCCTCAAAAAACTGTACAACAAATAGGGCAGACATAAGCGAAAGCCCCGCAGAAAGTATAAAGGTCCATTGAAAGCCAATTCGGTCAGACAATATGCCACCAATTGCTGCACCACAAAGAGAGCCTGAGAAAAAGCCTGATAAGAACATTGCCATGCCGCGGGTTCTATTGGCCATAGTGGTGTTGTCAGTGACATAACCTTGGGCGGTAATAAACACAATACCGTAGCCAATTGCAGTAATGGAGCGCACCACCAATAGCTGCCAAAGGTCAGTACAAAGTGCAGTTAACAATAAGCCTATAGCGGTTAACCCTGCACCAACCATAAATGCTGTTCGTCGCCCTACTCGGTCAGACCACTGCCCTGCGAAAGGCAGGGATAATGCCCATATCAGCATGAATAATGAGATAGGCAGACCTATCACCATGCTCGTTGATAGCCCCTCAATAGGCTTATATACCGACATTACATAGGCGGGGAAAAACGAGAGCGACATCGACTCAGAAAAAATTACCAAGAATAGAGGGGGTCTTACAAATGAGAGTTTGGTCAGTGCAACTTGCTCAGGTTTCTGTTCTGGCAGTTGGTACTGACCCTTAGGATTTTGTACGCTCAGCCATTGGCTAACCTGAGTTATGGCCTCTGAAACCTGATTGCCTAAACGCGATAACTCATCTTTACCTGGAAAGTGGATCACCTGACGATAGTCCCCTTGCGCGGTTTGCCCCAACATCTGTGTTAGGCCTGAAAGGGGAGTGCGAATATGATAGGTGGTAATGAACATCAATAGTTCCATTGCCAGTAGCAACGAGACAACCAAAATAGTTGCGATGTCATAGCCAATCTCTTCAAACACCTGTTGCATAAAATTAAGATCAAAGCCGATCCATATCTGCCCCAAATTTTGACCGTTGTAGCTTAAGTCATAGGAATAAAGTACAAACAGTGCTTGTGCATCTTGAATGTGTTGAAGCCTCCCCTCTAGGGCTGTGGAGACAGTTTGATCTGCATTTTTCCCTATATTGTTATGAGCTTGATAGAGAATAGTGCCATCCGTTTTCGTGATGGCTAAAAAGCGTAAGTCATGATGTCCCTGTAAGCGGCTTTCCAACACCTCATCCAGCTTGCCCATCTGCTGAAAAGGGATGCCATAGCCCATCATTTTATTAATCAGTCGCTCTGTTGATAGTGCCAGTACAGAAGCTTTTTCTTGCTCGGCAGGTTGCAAAGAAGTTTTAATTTGCTGCAAAGCAAACCAAGCACTCAGTGCGGTGCAAAGCACTATAATAACCACCGCAATGCCTACCACTTTATTTGCTATAGAGGATTGTTTCATTGCTTCTTCTCCTCTGGTATCGGCCTACTCACAGGACTCAAGTCACGAATTTTCTGATGAAGCGGTTGGTATTGATACTCTAAATGGTCACTATTTTCATCTAGAGCATAGTCTTGCCCTCGGCCAGAAAGGTTCTGTTTTAGTGCCAGATTCAAGCGTTGAATCATCTTGTTCATGCGGCGCATCAATAGCATTAGCAGTAATAAGCCAACTACACCACCAGCCAAAATGCTCAACAAGGTTTGATAGTTCAATGCGGTTAGTAACTGTTGGTTTTTTTGGATATAAGCCTGCTTGTCGTAAGCTAAAATAAGCAAACCAGTCTGTCGGTCAAAATTATTAAGAATAGGCTCAGCAACCAACAAGTAGGACTCAATTTCTAAGGCATGACTGCTCTGGTTATCGGCATGAGCCTGATACCACTGCGCGGGAATATGTGCCGTAACTTGCTCAACATCTCCCACGCTGAACAAGGCCGATTGTGCCATGTTCATCACTGCAGCAATATGGATAGAGGTATCTGTAAGCGTCAGGTTATGCAAATGATTAGAAATCTCTGTTTGAGATTCCAAAGGAAGACCAAGGGAAGTACCTTGGTCGATAGCAACGCGCACCTCATCCAGCATCACTTGCAAGCGTGAACTCACAAGTTGCTGGTGCTTTTTCTCAAAGTTAAAGTAGCTAAGCAGTGCACTTAAACCCACACTGAACATCAATACAAAAACCAGTGTGATACCTAAGCGCTTTGCTAAAGAGGACTGCGGCTTGACGGACTTTTCCGACATCGCTTACTCCGATAAACTGGCTCGTGTCGCTTCAACCTCCTTTTTCGCGACCTCCGTAAGTTGCATTGCAGAGAGTCTCCACTCGATCTGCCTCATAACATCTGCACACTGTTGAATCGTACTTAGGAAGAGCACTGACTCTGCCAGTTCAGATCCTTGTACCAAGCTGACGGCTTGCTGCTTCAAGCGCATCACCTCAACTAAATACTGCTTTAATAAACGCCAATCTCGCGCCTCTTTCTGTGCCCCTTCTATCTCAATTGTTTTGCTAAATAGAGACTCTAGTTCTGCGGCCATATTCACTCTTACTTGCTCTTTACGACGGCGGCGAATCTGTCCAAGCTGCATGATTACCACGGCACCGATAATCAGCATTTCTATAATAAGAATTTTGTGTTCTGCTATTTGCCCCAGTAGGCGTGAAAAGTTATCCAAGCCAACGAATGGGTTATAATAACGCGTACTAACAGGGTGTAGTGGTAGATAGCGTAAAACATTATCTTGAGTTGGGTTAATGTCGAGCATCACAGGCGCATCACGTCGCATCTCATCAGTATTCAGCTGATCCAACACTGCTTGTACCATTTTTTCGGGTAAACCCGTTCTGGATGCCATTACTGCATATGTTGCAATGGTCTGAACAGGCACCGCAGGTACTGGGCCATTTACGGCACTGTATACACCTGCGGGAATCTGTGCAGTTGTCAGTTGAGAGTGGTTAAGCGCATAACCTTCAGCACCTTCTAATGGGATAAGGCGAAATAAACCGCTAGACATGACCTGCCGTAGGTCTGGGTTTAATAAGCCTGTTGTTACAATTGCACCTTCTAGCGCTGTATCGCTGAGTAGTTTTGTAAAGTAAAGATCATTCATACCAAATTGATCGGCATCTAAAGCAAAGTGCTCTAGAACTTTCATCGACTGGGCACGATAGCCTGAACCTTGTGTACCTAAAGCGACATTATGCCCCGCTAACTCAGTCATTGAGTTGATTTTACTGCCCTTACGTACAACCAAGTGCATATAGTCTTGCCATAATGGTGCGACAATAAACAAGTTCTGCATTGAAACTGAATTCGTACCGACTATGGCAAAATCAGCTTCATTTGATAGGAGCTTACCTCGGTTATCGACAGAACCTCTGGTGACCAATAGCTGAACTTCATAATCTGTTTTCTTCTCAATTTGTCGCTTCAATAGCATGCCATACTCATAGTAATAGCCGCCTTTTGAAGCTGTTGCGATACGAATGACTTTTGACTCAGTGCTTTTTTGGTAACCCCACACCAGAATCAAGATCCCTGCAATCGCTAGAAGCAACCAGCTGATCATATTTTTTACGCGATAGCTCATAACATTCTCCAACTTAATCCAGTGCGATGCGGGCTTGTAATTGATAGGCGTGATGATTGCCCGGTGAAAAATTGGGTTGAATCAACCATGCATTGCGTCCTAACTGGCCCCAACCTTGAGAAGCCGTTTGTGTATTGTCCTGTTCATTACATTGCAACTGAAATACCAGCTCGCATTGCAAGGGCTGGCGTAGATATAGTCGAATCAGCTGGCGCAACGTTTGCCACTGCTGATGGTTTTTCAGTAATTGATCAAACTTGTTAAATGACAAAGGGCCTATCACTAAAGTAAAAGCACCATTACGCTCTTGTAATTGATGTCCTAATAGAGTGCCTGTACCCAACGCTTTTTTCTGTTGGCCTAACTCTAGCTGAGCCGACTTAGGTAGATGGACATTCCGAATAGAGCATTGCTCATCTTGTACAGGTATTTGATCTAAATAGTCGCTGACCAGCGCTGCCAAGCCTGCCGCAGAACGGAATGGACTGGCAAATAACTTGAAATAGCGTAATCGATTTTGCTGTAATTGAGGGTCTGAAAACTCAATGCCACCTAAACCAGATATAGCTAATAATTGTTCAAAGTAAGCCATTCTCGGGTTGGATTCTGAGTCTTTTGATGCCTCAATCACCAATAGTGAACGCTGTAGTATTTCAAGTTGAAGCTCATAGATACGTTGGTTAATTAGATCTAAAAAAAGCCGTGCCTGCGGACTCTCTTGCTGCTCTGCTTGTAAGAGATATTCACTGATATAAGCCGGTAAAACGCTATTGCGGCCATATAAGTTAAGTATATTTAGCTCAATACAAAAATGCTGATCAGCAACCTGAACAATGCGCTCGATTACACTACGCGCACTGTCCATCCGCAAAGAAGGCCGCATATCTATGCGTACAGGCTGAGCTAAAGCAGTCGGGTCATCAGATATAGCACCTGCCATCATCAGTAACTGATAGGCCTGTAGAAGCTGATATTGATGCCCGTTGGTCAACATATCCTGTATTACAGGAGCAACTGTTTGCCGAGCATTGGCTGCCATTGCATCGTTTCCCCTGTTTGTTGATCAGTTACAACCAGCTCACAAAAATAGTTCACTGGCACCAAGTTGATAAAGAATTGCTGTAAGAGGTGTAGAAACACTTTCATTTCACCCCCCGAGGTAAAATGATCTCCAGAAAGCGTTAATTTAATCTGATAACCTCGTAATGAGTGTGCCGCAACCAAACGCTCGGTAATACAGATTTCAACAGCTTTGATAGAGTCAATTTTACGCAAACTGACTTGATAGCGGGCTTGATCAGGACTACCCAATGCCGCAAGCTGCCTTAAACTATTGTGCAAGGCGTTTAAATTTAACCCTCCTAGTAGATTACCGCAGAGCTGTTGTATAGATTGACGCTGTTTTTTCTCTGAAGGTAGTGCGTCACGGTAAGGCGTTGGGGTGAGTAAGTTATAGAAATCTGCCAGCTCAGGTGAACCTGATGTGTGCTCACTCAATGCACCCGGAGCTAGGCTTACAGTATCTGCACCATTGCTGCATAATAGCGCCGCCCGAATCATCTCTTGCTCTTGTGATAGCTCATGTCCGCTCAAAACTACGGAAAGCTGCAAGCTATTATCAACAGGATGTGTACTTAGACGTTCTTGATAAAGCCCAGAATCGGAAAGCCCCTGCTGCCAAAACGGACGGTATTCATGCGCCTCTACACGACTTCTAAACTGTCCAAATATTTGCTTAATGCTATATACAGACAGCTGCTCATCACTTCTGGCTCTGGGGGCTAATAAAGTTTCAGTTTGGCGTAATACTCGAACCTGAGGTGGAGCTTCTCGTTGAAACAGATTAATCGCGGGTACCACAAAAAGCTGAAATACTTGAGCTAAATCCACTGAAGGCCATTGTGTATTTTGGTCAAAGTACCAGTTCAAGGTTAAGCGTCTAGCGTCGCAATTTTGAGGAATAAAGTCAGTCTCAACCCTTAAACCTTGAGCCAATTCCGGTAGCATAAAGTAGCGCTGAAGAATGCGTTGTGCCGGCAGTTCTGGCGCTTCATCTTGTACCATAGGCCACTGCATTAGGGCAGTGTCCTGATAAAAATCATCTAGGCTTAAAGACTGTTGTTGCTCGCCAAACTGGGCATCAAACGCCACGTTATGATGCAGGAAGTTGCCCATAATCTGGGTTATTTGTTGACTATTACCTTGTAGGTATAAAGGCAACGTCTGTCCTCTTAGCTGTTCTATACCCCCTTGATGGCAGTCTAAAGTTAAGCTCAGTTTGTATTTGCCAGGTTCTAAACTTTTACTACTTTGAAGCTGTACCGCACTGATCTCAATGGGACATAAACGCACTGACTGTAATGTTCGAAACTCACAGCGACGACCATTGGCATTGAGACCTGAAACAGGGGTTCCTATTTTTAGTATCTGTTCTGTTTTAAGAGCCTGCTTTGGCGTAAAACGTATCAAAGTAATCGAGGGTAATGGCCGTAACAGTTCTGGAGCCGCCACTTGCAGTAAATTGTTTAACAGCTGACCTTGATCTTGCTCTAGTTCAGCTCGTAAACCTGCGGTTAAAAATGCAACCCCTTCTAAAATACGCTCAACATCAGGATCAGTACCCGAGCTAACTAAGCGCCCTGCTTGCGAAGGATTATGGCGCGCATACTCTGCCGCCAGATTCTGTAGCCGGAATAATTCATCTTGATAAAGGCGATCAATTTTTGCCATTAGAATTTCACCGTCATAGTTTTACCATCAGCCCTGTATCATTGCTGCTACGTTGTCCTGTTGACTGACTTGCCTCTAGCGACACTTTAAAAATCCCGTCGCCATCAATATTGATTCGGTAGCTTAATAACCAAGTCTCTTGTGCCGTGAGCGCATAAGCGCTTAGTCGATAACGAATCTGTTGAGCATTGGTATCATTGATTGGGTTCACTATTTCTATTTTGGCCTGTGTCAAGCGAGGCTCAAACCGCTCAATTTGCCCTTGAATGACCTGGCAAAGCTGTCTCGCTTGCGGATTATCGCCTTGCAATGACAACGGCGAAACCAAAGGCAACCCAAGGCTAGGCTGAGAGGCACAAGCACCATGACGTGTATTCAAGAGTTGCTGTAAGTGACGCTCAATAGACTGCCATAAAACTATTAGCGCTTGTTTGTGAGCATCATGAGTACGGCTTATTGAAGCTGATTTTTGATTCAAACGCTCAAGGAGACTGGGTTTCATAGTTTGCCCACCTCTGCTTTAGTCTGGTACTCAGATTCTGCGCTAGGCCCATAACGCCAATTAATTGTCTCGTAAATCAAGCCTACTTTTTCAAGGTAAGGTAGAGCATCATGTTCGCCAAAGCGTAAGTCTGGCATTTCAGGGCTTAAGCTGATTACCCTTGCCTGCCGCAGCTCTATTTCATAGAGCAACTCGATTTGGCCTTGTGTACTAAACTGCGTCCAAAAAAATAGAACACTACTCAAACGCTCGCGCTCACACAGCGCTTGATAGAGTTGTGGCGACACTGCATCAATGGGTTTTACAAACACTACAGGGCGGTGCATGGGTTGGCCACCAAAAACCCCTGTATCTGTTGAAAGCGGCATTTCCACATTATGAGAAAAAGCCAGCACTTGGGACAAGCCTGAACGGCCTATCTGGCTTTCTGGTCCAGAGAGTAAGCCTTGAATACTGCTGGTAAGCGCTACGAAGCCTGGTCTAGCCATTGTCTGACTCCTTCAACATAAGCTCTAATGACAAGCTAAACTGTTGATTCAAATAGCGCAGATGTGGCACGAATTGGATACTAAGCGCCATCTCGCGTAGCTGACCTGCATATACTAATGGCCCTGCATCTATCTTTTGCATTGGGCTTTGCTGCGATATTTCTTCAAAGCTGACATGTACCGCCCTAAACGGCTTTTTCATCATCACTTCTTGAGCGGGGGCTTCTAAATCGACAACAAATGCTTTTAACCAGCGCTCTAGCTTTTGTTTTAATGCTTGAGGGTCATCCAGAGAGCCTATTTGCTCTCGAACACGCATTTTCAGCATATGAGCAATACGGCTGAGTGTAAGCAAGTATGGTAATTGATTATCAGGCGATACATCTTTGCTATCAGCCAAAGTGTGTAGACTATTTAACTGGGCAAAAAAGTGACTTTTTTGCTCACTCAAGGGCGACAGTACCGTTATACCTTGATCTGCCAAGTCTGCGATAAGAGAAACAGGAAAATCAATTTCCAGAGGTGCAATTTTAATGTCATCAATGGGGTCAATATAAGGCTGGCAAAGACGTTCTTGTCCCCACTCACTCCCTGTTAGAAGTGTAAACGCCTTCTGTTGTTCAAAGGCGTTCAATATATTGGCCGCAAGCGAGTATATTGCATAGCCCCATAGTAGGTGATGACCTGATGTATCAGTTTTCTCTTGATAGTTTAAATGCTGATAAAGCCCTTTATAAGGTGAGCGCAGCACCATTCTGGGCATCAACATAAACAAATAGCGGCTGCTGCTGTGTTGACAGAGGTTGCGTAGTTTCAACAATCTCGGGCTGGTAAACCATTCAGATATATTTTCATTTAGCAGCTGATCATAACGTTCAACAGCCAAAAAATGAGGTTGTACAGGTACGCCGATAGGTAAATGAGCTGCTTGCCCTAACAATGCAAGTTTTGCTAATAAATCTAGGTCTTGCTCGCTACGTGTTAATGCAAAGTCGCAGGCAATATAGGTATAAGGTTGGCCACCATACTGACCTAACTCATGACTATAGACGTGGTCAAATAAATTGCTGTCCTGTAAATTGCCATGCCCTAGCAGCTCGTCCTCCAATAAGGATCTGTCGCAGTCCAGAATCACAACGGTTGATGCTTTATGATGCCTAGATGATGCCGCAAGCGCATAGAGCTGTCGCCAGCAAGCCTCTAACTGCTGTAATGGAGGATAATGCAGAACTTGATCCAGCAAATTGCAAAGTAGCTGCTCTAAGTCAGCGAATAGAAACTCTTGATAGGTTCCAACTGACTCCGGATCATCTACATTCTCAAGTTCATGTTGGTAGTTGAGTAGGTACTGTGCGACCTTCTCAGATATTTCTGATCTTCTCAGTTCATCACAAAACAGCCAATCATCTCTCAGTTGAATACCTTGAGCCAAGGCTGGAATATTTATCAATAGCCGATCTGGATTAAAATCTTCTAAGCACTGAATGGTGTAAGGCTGTTGCCAATCAGGGAAGAGAGGTGAAAAGTCAATTTCTATTGCAAGAGAGGCCAAAGTTCTTTCTGGCATTGCACAATCTAAAGTCAAAGGCTGTAACGCTGTCACTTTTCGACCAGAGTAATGACCAAGGCAAAGTATCTTGCAGGGTAAGTCAGCTTCATTTTCGCTGGGATTGATCATCAGTGCTGACAATAGCTCTGGTGCAAGACTCATATTGAAGGACTCCAGCACTGAGCAATATAACGAGGAGGCTCTAACTCTGAGGCTGCTAAGGTCGCAATTACAGGACGGTGGCCTCTAAGCTGGTAGCGTACATCAATATATTTCACTTTGTACTCGACTAAACGATCTTCAAGTATTGGAAAGTCCGCAGGTACAAAACGGCGTAAACCACTTTGAAAATCTTTCAGGAATAAGGCAAAACCTTGTGCACCAGGGTAGCGTTTTTCCAGAGTATAGCGACCAATGTTGATCAGCAACGTCGTATCATTGCAACTTTTATCCCAGATGAAGGCTTTATCTTTAGCAAAGTTCAAGTTTTCTAATTGCATTACACCAGCATCACACTGTAATTCTAATAGAGTGCGTTGAGGTAAATAGCTGGCTTCGGCATTGGCAGATGTCGGCTGCGCTTTCACCAATACGGTATATTGACTTTGTTGTTGCTTACGGAAATCATCACCTCGACTTAAATACTCCATCAGCTCTGTTTTTAGAGGAAATGGTTGTCCCGCTGCTCGGGTTGCAACATAGCCCGCACCAAACTTAGATTTTACAAACTGACTTAACTCAGCATCACGAAAGCCCCAAAGCTGCCCTCCTTCACCATAAAGAAAATCTGTTTTTTTATAGGCTGGAACACCTTGAATCGCTGCTAGGTAACGGTTTTCCCAGCGATCTTGTAACTCGCATGCAGCCTCTTCGGTCATATAGTCACGAAACAGTTGAGTTGGGCCTGAGAAGACCGCCCAGAATGCTTCGTTCTGTCGATTACGTTTACCCAGTAAGCCATGCAAGCTTCTAATTTTGCCATAAGCACCAGCTAATGCCGTTTCACCCGCTGCGGGGTCATCAGGGTGGGCATAAATTGTTGAGATGCTGGTAAAAGAGGTTGAGCGCACAGCAGAGTTAAACACAACAGACTCTATCAGTTGTATGTACTCACTTAACAGTAAGCCCGATTGTTCTAGAGCTGCTAAACGCTCTTCATCTGATGGGCCGCCCCCTTTACTTCCTTTACCCAATTTTTTTTGGGTTTTCATGGCCGACTTACCCGCGCTGGCTACCGCCTTTCCCGCAGCGCCTGCTTTACCAACAATTTTCAATGCCAGCTTGGCCAAAGGACCATTGTTGCTGCCACCTCCATCACTAGGTGAATAAGTAAGCATCTGCTGGTAATAGTTCACCATGAACAACCAGTCTGGCATCTCTTCCATATCAGAAAAAGGTGCAAGCTCTTCTGCCATTTTATTTAATAAGTTGAAAAATGGGTTCTTGCTGGTGGCTTGGCTATCAATAGCACTTTGCCAATCTAGAGGGCCTGATAGCGTTGCACTACCCTTATAAAAATTTAAGGCAAACTGCTGCCAAGCGTCTAGGTATCGCTTTTGATAGCTCTCTTTAAATCCAGGAATCAAAGCGTTGATCTGCTCGACTCCTTGTTCTGAAGCGAGGATTTGCTGGATAAAGTCATCAATCTTTTCTTTGCCCGCCAGAGTAAAAGCAGGGGCAACCCGAATAGAACGGTCAAGGGGCAGACTTCCTTGCCAAAAGTCTGCTAGCCTGACCTCATCGGACTTTCCCGCGGTATTCCCCCAGTTAATCAGCCAATCTAAATTATCAGGATGATCCGCTAAAATACGCTTCAATAACCTTTGTTTACGCTGCAAGGTCGCATCAAAGTTATCGGTACTAGATGCCCAAACTAGCATCTGCAAATATACCTGATTGAGTAAGTCTAGCTCTGATTCTGCAAGCTCCTCATGCAACATACGGTCTTCAGCTTGATAGAGTGGTGGCAGTTCACTTAAAGACTGCAAATCTTTGCCTGCTAGAAAGCCTTGGAGGATATTAATCTCCCGTACCAGTATGCCCACATAACGGGCAATCTCTTGAGCTGCGGCCTCAGGTGATAATTGCTGTCCAAATAAAGCTTTGTTTAAAGCGCGCTCAATACGTCGGTCGATCGGCATGACGACATCATTCCAAGCACGATCAACATATATTGCTTTCAGTTTGCTGATAAAAACAGGTTCTTCTGAGCTATCATCAAGCCAAGGGAAAAAATGATGTTCATCAAGCTGGGTAATCAAGGACGACAACTGATCAGCATTATTGATGTTGCCGGCTAAGTCACTGCGCTGAACAATTTGCCCTGCAAATTCAACTTTTAGCCTATCAATAAAGCTCTTATCTTCCACATAGGCATACACCAGTGCTAACCAAACCATAGCGGAAACGCCCAGAAAGCCAGCAACCCAAAGGTTTTTAATCCAACGTTCAGCTCGAACGGCTGCTGGAATTTTTTCTGTTAAGCCTCGGTCATTGGGTAGAACTTGCATGAAAAAATCTTGTACAAACAAGCCGTCAGAAACTTCAGCATCCTCATCTGTTGCCTCAACCCCCATCCAGTAGACGCCACGCAAGACGGGAGAAGCTTGAAATACGCTGTTTTGGAAAACGCCACTGATCAGTGAACGGATATTACCTTTTAAACCGTTTAGCGCATTAGGTAATAAAAACATTTCATTTTCTATTACGCCTCGCCCCATCAGCTCTAGGTTCAGCTGTTTTAGCTGCTCCGTCACTTTATCCAAAGCACCTAAAACTTTAAGCTCTGTTTCTACCTCAAGGTCGGTTGTAAAATGCTGGCCAAGCGCTTGTTTCTTCAAGTTCTCTGGTAGATGTTGTAATAATGCTTTTCCGCCTTGCAGTTGATCCAGCTCCGTGAAAACCAGATAAACAGGCGCATTGACTTTTAAGGTTTGAATCAGCTGATCAAGACGCTCTCGTAACACAAGCCCTTTCTGGTATAGGCTATCTTCACTACCAGAAATCAGTTCAAGCAACGATACATTTACAACTACATGAGTAATGGGTTCAGCAGGCCGTTTAGATGATAACAGCTCTAATAAACGCCCCCACTCAGGATGGATACTACCACTAGAGGCTGTAACAGCAACAGGCGCTTGTACTATTACTCCGCCATTATGCAACCACCAGTTGGTTTGACACTCATTCCCCGTAAAGATCTCTTTGTGACCAGAAGGTAATACTAAGCGCCCTCCTTGAACTAAAGTATCAGTTTCTTGCTCTTTACCGCTTAATACCAGAGACCAAGGCAGTTGGTATAGAGGGTCAGAGGCATGAGTTAATGGGCTACGCTTTAAAAAACGTAACACATGGGTAAAACGACGCTCTAGACCCGAAGTGTCCGCCTTTACAGCCGATTCAGCCTCTTCTGCTCGACCTAAACGGATCAGCTGCTTAATGCGGCCTTTTGCATGCAAACGTATTAAAAGACGTTTAATTAGTCGATATAAAACCCAAGCTGCAAAAAGGCCTACACCTGCTAAGGCACCTTGTTCTGGGCTAAAACCTAAAAATAATCCGACGCCAATTACGATTACAAAAATCAGAAACCAGATCAGAATGTAAAACAATACTCGAAGAAATGTTTTCACGGCCCGTCTTCTTATTGTTAACTGTTAAAAATTGCCTGTTGATGCTCTATTTGACGTTTCAAATTAACGAAACCAAATGATTAGCCAGACCCACAATATCAAGTTTCATTGCTACGTAAGCGATGATTAACACAAGAATAGACCCACCATAAATAAAAGGTGTGCGCTGAATCCTTCTAGATTTTAAAGTTTGTGATGTGACAGGAGGGTATCCCGATGGCATTAACAGTGTTGAATTTTCTTGTAGTTGATGAGGTTGCCCAGCCATTAGTAGCTGAAAAGTATCTTGTTTAATACGCTCGAGTTGTTGCTTTTGCGAGCTATCAAAATAGCGTCCTGTAAAGCCCATTGATAAGCAATAATAATAAACCTCTCGAACATCTCTGTGTGCTGGATCTATCATATTAAGACTGGCTAAACGATCAAAAAACTCCACACCAGCATTAGCTGTACTGTAATAGCTCTTTTGCAGTAAGTCTCCAGACCATTCTCGGCTATGTTGCCAACCTGAACCCAAGATGCTTTCATCTATAAATGCAACGACTGCGAAGCGCGCTTGATCGTAATGCTCCTCTTGATAGCCTCCCTCAATATAAAGAGACGCCTTTTCAGCTAAGTACTTTTCAATATTTAGTCGAGTACTTTCAAATTCAATGTGTTGCTTTTGTTTGATAAGCTCTACTTGCTGGCGGACAAACACTAAAGCATCAATGAAACAGTCTATTAAGTGCATCCGTTATCCCCTTAAGAAAACCAGTTCAACTCGTAGGTCGTCTGGTGCATTTGGCCAAATTAAGGTTAATGCACGGTCGGATTCGACGCTTTGCCATAAGCCTGAAGCAACATCAATGCTGAAGTAGTGCGAGTTTGGTCTATTGGGCAAACCTTCAGGTCTGCTTGTTAGCAGTTTTTTACCTAGACCCGGCAAGGCCCTAGCCTCATATAGCTCAACTTGAGAACTAGCACCCAATTTCGAATATAAACGGAAACTTTCTAGCCAAGCATCTTGTGATAACTCTGTGCGCACGATAAGGAAACATAAACCTTTCCGCTCAAGCATTGCATTAGGTAGCTCGCCGCTGAATGTAGAGGAACTAGTTTTATCAAACTTAACGAGCGTTTCTGCGGCAACAGTAATCTCATTTAATAAGCGGTGAATCAAGGTTTGCGCAGTTGTGAAGCAAAGACCTAAATTCAGATGATTGTAGCTAGGGAGCTGAATGCCTTCTGCAGCAATTTCCCCCGTGACTGAACTTAAAGGCGTAAAGACAGACAGCTCTGCTATAAGCTCTCGCATACAGCTATAGGCACGCTCAGGCGTAAGGTCTGGAATCTCTAATAAATGACTTAAAGACTGAACATAACGAGACAAGACTTGAAGCGCTAAACGGTAGCGCATCTGTCTTGGGTTAAATTCTGATACCGTATAAGTAGTTGCAGGCTGTTTATAATCTTCTAACTGGCGGGTTCTTGACAGAACTTCTTCGCGTACACCACGCAGTAAATCTACTAAAGCGGTTGCCCCCCGTAATGTAATACAAGGCGGAATAAAGCTAGGGTCAACTTTGATCTGATCGCCCTCTTGTAATAAGCGCATAACAGGCATCAAGTCGTAAGCTGTTGCTTGAGCTAACTCAGTCTCAAACCAAAGCTTGCCGACAAGTGAAAGTACTCGTGCATCAACACTGTCAGACTGCTCATAACGATTACTTAAGCTGGCATTTTGGGCATCGACAATAAAGCGACTATTGGTGTTAGTCGTGCCATTCACTAAACTTTCTATTTGCACCAACGGCTCTTCATTTCTTTTTCTCAGACCTAAATAAATTAATATAGGCTTATTCCGATCAGGCCAAACGCTATTGTCGAGCAAACGACCTTCTAAACGCGCATTTTCAGGAAATGAAAACAATACCCCGTCAGGCAGCAAAGCTCTCAATGTGTCAAAACTGACCAACCCAGACTCAAGGCCAGAGCTATCAAGTTTTAGCCCCGCCACTCCCCAAGCCATAGGTGCAACTGTGCGGCGAATAACAGACTGGATAAACTCGTTATATGAATCTTGGTACTGGAAATGATTCGGTTGTAAAAACAAACCTTGATGCCAATACAATGGTTTATTTGTATTCAACGTTGACCCTGCCTATATCCGCTGTTTCATTATCATCATTATTGTTGTCTGTTTCCAAATTCACTCTTTTATTGAGCCGTAACAGACAATCCACCAATTGCACTAGCATCTAGAGTAAGCCACATTTTCAAACGCGCAGGAACATCGTCAGGTGTTGGTGGCGGTGGATCTCCAAATGGCCAAGGCGCACTATCATAACAAGGTAATATTCTAGGTTTTACAGAGGGTATTGCCATTACACGCACGCTGTTTTTTGCATCTGAGTCAAAATAGCCTGCAACAAGTGCAATATAACGAGCGCCTTGCTCTCTATCTATAAGAGTGCTTACAGCCTGATCTGGACCGATAGTAATACGCGTCTCTTTTAAAATTGAAGGCGATAATGTAGTTGCCTTCTCTGACATCAGGTCAGATAGGCCAAAAGCACTTCCTTTAAACTCTGAAATGGCTGCAACATCTGTCAGTTGCAGAACTTTAATCATAATAGTGTGCGGTTGGCCTAAGTAGCTATTCAATAACTCATCAGACTGTAATCGGACCACTATTGACTTCGGCTCATAAACCCATTGCGCTGCTGGTGCATGTGGCGTCTCACGGCCAGTGTATAGCCACTTTTCTGCATCATCCTGCCAAATCCAAGCATCAAACAAATCATTGTTTGATGTATTTGAATTAGAAGTATGTTGCTCACTACCATTCAAAGCTTGCTCTGACTTTTCTTCCTTCTTCTCTGAGAGTTTTTCCCAAAGACTCTTTTCTTTTGGTGCAGATACTGGTTGAGTTGGTTTGTCGGCAATATCTGTACTCCATAAATCATTAGATGGGGGGCAGACTGTGCAACCTGTCAACACAAAGAGCACAAAGAGCATGGTCAGACGAGCTGACCACACGCTTTGTTTAACAACCTTTGACCAAAAAAATAGCATAAACCGATTATTCCGCGCCGGCCCAGTTATCAATAGCAGTACTCGAGGCAATTTCATGGCTCCAAGTAATGCTGTTGTAGGTAAAGCGCACCTCTTCAAATGCTGGAAAGCCATCATTGCTTGGGTCTAACATATTAGGCGAGCAAGTCCGAATCGAAACGATCTTCGCACCTTCCAATTCAATGGTGTAATAGTGAACAGGTTGTCCGTCACTACCAGTATCAGCTGGACGGAAGAAGTTAAGCGTACAGACCAACGCTTTAGGCTCTGCAATCGCCTGGAAAAGCAGTGGTGAGCTTTTATCAATCAACTTACGAATTTCTAAATATTCGTGCTTACGATTGCCCATTACCTGACCTGTTAAGCGATCAGTTGGAATCACAACTTTGTGATCAAAAGCGGTGACAAAAATTTCGTCTTCGTGAGCTGTCTTGAAAAAGGCACCAATGCTATCAGTAGAGGATGCGCCTTCTGTTAAAGACTCGCCGTCTTCGGTCTCGATAGTGAGATAAATTTCGCTAGGCATGATTCAATTCCTTAAAAAAGAGTATTCAACGGTTAGCGTTTAAACACGATCTAACAAACCAGTTAAAGACAAGGTAAAATTAGTACCCATAAACTTGAAGTGTGGTGTTACTTCTAAGCCCACTTGATACCATCCTAAATCACCATCTACTTCGGTCACTAAAATCTGCGCCTTGCGTAATGGCCGCTGACTGCGTGTTGCAGGTGACGGGCTTTCTTGGTCTGCCACATACTGACGAATCCAACGATTAAGCTCTGACTCAAGATCCGAGCGGCTCTTCCAACTGCCCAAGTTCTCGCGTTGTAGCACTTTGATATAATGCGCTAAACGGTTAACAATAAACAAATAAGGCAGCTGAGTACCAAGGCGATAATTCAACTCAGCCTGACGTTCTTCTGGTTCGGCTCCAAACTGTCTTGGCTTTTGCACAGAGTTAGAAGAGAAAAAGGTCGCGTTATCTGCATTTTTGCGCTGTGTTAGAGGGATAAAGCCAAGCTCTGATAGCTCATACTCTTTACGGTCAGAGACACATATTTCAACAGGTCCAATCAGTTCTGAGGCCGCATCACTTGTAATAACATGAATAGGTAAATCAGTAACCGCACCACCTGATTGAGGGCCAATGATGTTAGGGCACCAGCGATATTTAGAAAAACTTTCCACCAAGCGAGTAGCATAGGCAAAAGAGGCATTAGCCCACAGATAATGTTCCTTATCTGTAACCTGCTCTACATAGTTAAAGCTGCGAACAGGCTTGTTATCGCCATAAGTCATACGGGACATAAAGCGAGGCAAGGTTAAGCCAATATTACGTGAGTCGTCAGAGTCACGCAGACCCCGCCATTTCAGATATTGAGGGCCATCAAATAATGAATCTAGCTCTTTCAGGTCTGGTAGCTCAGCATACGAGTTCAAGCCAAAAAAGCTTGGGCTGGCGGCAGAGATAAAGGGTGCGTGGGTTACAGCTGCCAATCCAGACATATAATCAAGTAGCTTGATGTCTTGTGCCGCTGGAGATAATTCATAGTTACCAATCATCACGCCATAAGGTTCGCCACCAAACTGACCATACTCTTCGGTATAGACCTTTTGGAACATTGCGCTTTGATTCAGTTCTGGCGCATCTTCAAAGTCTTCCAGCAGCTCATCAGCATTTACATTTAACAATTCAATACGGATGTTTTCATTGAAGTCTGTGCGGTTTACTAAAAACGACATACCGCGCCAAGCGGACTCAAGACTTTGAAACTCTTTGTTATGTAATATCTCGTCGAGCTGTTCACCCAGTCGGCGATCTAGCTCTTCAATCATTTGGTCTACTAATGATTTGTCGACACGTTGTGCTGGCTCATCTTTGCTCAGCAACTCTGTCAACATCGCTTCAACGCCCTGTTTTGCCAGCAGATAACCTTCATCTTCTGATGTCAAACGCGTAAATTCTAAAATCTCACCAACCAATGGTGACTCTTGTTTGTCCTGAACCTGAATCTCTTCGCTCATTGCCTGCCCTACCCTGAATTATTTTAAGCCAAGCTCAGCCATTAACTGTTTGCGACTTTTATCATCTGCTAGTAGCAGCTGAATTGTCTTACGCATTTTTGGCGTATTACCCAAAGGCCCTTTCAATGCTTTTAGTGCTTCCCTTAGCTGAAGCACTTGCTGTAGCTCGGGCACTTTCTGCACAATATTGTCAGGTTCAAAATCTTTTAAAGATTTTGGGGCGATGGAAATGGAAATGTCTTCGCCGCCTTCTTGCAGGCGATTTGATGCAGTAAAATCCAGCTTAAGATTCATACTGGCCATCACATCGTCAAAGTTTGTTTTATTGATATTACGGGGTGATCGGGACTCAAGAGGAGACTCATCTGCATCTGGAGTAAACTGCCCCAGAACCAAAACCTTAAACGGTAATTCTACCCGCTCTTTAGCGCCCCCGGTTGCAGGCCTATAGGAAATATTTACCCTTTCCTTCGGTGCAACTGACCCAGTGTTTTTGTTAGCCATCCGATTGATCTCCGGCAGTTAAGTCGCTCGTTGAGTTTATGCAGTCGACTGCAAAATCACACAGATATACTATGATCATTTAGGTATCTGCTTTGTAATTTGTTACTTAATGTAGCCTATGTTTTTTAATTTAAACAGTACTGTTATTAAAATTTGTGCGCCACGTCTTATTTATCTCAAAATATGCTGGGCTGCTTATAGCTTATACCAATCGAAAGTGTTAAGACTAGATTCACTAACTATCGGTATCGATTTGGAGTAAAAAATGAGCCTATCACCTGATGTTAAATTTGAATTTATCAACCAAGGGGTAGATGAAAATTGTTTTCAGGTTTTACAATTTATAGGGACAGAATCCTTGGGTGATCTTTTTCAATTTGAGATAAAGCTAATTAGTCAAAATCAGCAACTTGACGTAGACGCTATACTCAATTCGGATAGCAAGCTAATACTGGATGTTTACGGTAAATTAAGAGTAATTAACGGAATTTTGTCTGATTTTAAGTATCTAGGGGCAGTTGATAACGGCCATATTTTTCAGGCAACCCTAGTTCCAAAATTGTGGCTACTGTCGCAGATTATCACCAACGAAGTGTATTTAGCCTTAGATATTAATGCTACGTTAATACAACTGTTTGATGAATCCAGCCTTACTGAAAGTCAGTATGACCTATCAGGTTTAACAGGTTATAGAAAATGGGATTACCGTTGCCAGTTTGGTGAAAGTCATTATGATTTTTTGAAACGAATTACTGAAAGAGAAGGTATATATTACTTCTTTGATAGCAATGACAATGATAAGTTAATATTTTGTGACAGTACTGCTCAGTACTCGGCTAAGACAACCTCTATAAGTTACAACTTGCTGTCGGGCCTGTCTTTGGCAGTTGATTCGCCTATAGTTTATCAATGGACTCGACATAATCAACGCATTGCTAAAAAGATTACTATAAAAGACTATAATAACGATCAGCCCTCTGTTGATCTTTCTGCCAGTTACGTGATGAACAGCAGCGGTGTTGGAGAGGTTTTCCGCTATTGCGACCACTTGATTGACAAAGAGGAGGCTGAAAGACTGGTGGAAATTCGCGCGCAGGAGTTACTACTGAAGAAAGAGCAATTCTTTGGCAGTAGCATTGATGTGGGCATGTCACCTGCACATCTGTTTGAGTTGGTTGACCATCCTTTTCAAGCACTGAATCAGCGCTACAACCCTATACAGGTTTGCCACCAAGGCTATTCCCCTGCTTTAAAGTATCTACATGGTTCAGACGAACTTCCTTATAGCAACACGCTTACCGCTATTAATGCGGATATTGAATTCAGACCAGAGCAAAAAACTGAAAAACCACGCTTTTATGGTGTATTAAACGCTATTATTGACTCTGAGGGTGATGGGCAATATGCCCACCTAGACTCTCGCGGCCGTTATCGTGTCAGCTTGCCTTTTGATCGTCGAGATAGAGATGGCGCGCAGGCATCATGGTGGGTGCCTATGTCGCAGCCTAATGCGGGGGAGGGTAGTGGCATGCACTTTCCCCTATTAAAAGGAACTGAAGTATTGCTCAGTTTTATTGGTGGCGATCCTGATCGTCCCGTAATTACTGGCGCAGTGCCTAATGCGGCCAAACCCAGTATTGTGTCCGAGGAAAACCATACCGCAAATAAGATTAAAACAGCTGCGGGCAACGTACTTGAAATGCAAGATGAGGCGGGCAGTAACCGGATCAAATTATTTTCACCCCATAACAATTCCTATCTGCACTTAGGTGCCGCCAACCCAGTTAAGGCCGATGGCATCACTATGATGACTAATGGCGGATGGTATCAAGAGATCGCGGGCGGTTATCAGATCACGCGCTTAACCAAGAAAAATCAAGATGCGGTGCGTGATCAAAAAAGTGTCATCAATGGCAAAGATATTGTTGTCGATATTATTAATGAGTCGGACGTATTTCCCTTCCCTAAAGCAGATGATAACGGAAAACTAACTGGCACCCTTTCCGCAGCTGACGAACGCTCCGGTAATTACTTTACCCATCGGGAACATGGGGAAAAATATTTCTGGAATGATGAGAATATCTACACCTTTGGCGGCGCAAAAAACTTCAACTACGGCAATGGTTATGAAGTGAGCTATGTCGATTACGAGAGCAATAGCACTTGGGATGGCAGCTTTGGTTTAGACCATTATTCGGTTCCCGGCTCCGATCCTAGTAAAATGCTGGTCAGTAAAACCATTGGGCATACCTATGATTATCAACACGGCAACAAAGAAGAGGTGTATTTAGGGCTTGATGCTATTAGCCGTGAGAGCTTACTCGCCAAAACAGAAGCCAGTATTTGCGGGGTTACGACCACTGCATCTATCTCTGTCTTAAACTTTAGTTTTGAAGCGGGTATTAAGTTTGGCGTCACTCTTGCTGCGTCAGTTGATATGACGTTTGGCCCTCAAATATCTCGATCAGACTCTAGCCAAGACATATTCGGTTTTACAGATGTAGCCGTAAGCTCTGCCAATAAAGTCGGCTTGTATGTAGCCCCTCAACCACCAGATAATGTCAGCACTAATTGGGAAGTGATGCAACGGATGGCAACAGGTTTGCTCACTTCATTAGGGCTGAAAAAACAAGCATTACAAGCTGCCGCGACTGCAGGATCCGTATTTGAACTGACCCAGACACCTCCAGCTGCAAAACTCTCTGTTTTAGGTGCAAATAGTATTCTTGTAAGCGCATCAGGCATTACAGGCACAACAACCGCAGCAGTTAACTTAACAGGCGGCACAACGAATCTAACCGCAACAACTGCAAGTTCCATCAAAGGTGCGACCATAGCGCTTACCGCAACAACAAGTTCAACCATCTCAGCACCTTCTGTAAGCGCCAGCGCCACTGGTGCATTAATGCTAAAGGGTGGCGCAAGTGCGATGGTGGATGGCGGCCCCGCACTAACGCTCAAAGGTGCAGCTCTGACTGTCAAAGCCGATGGTATCGGCAATATCAACGCAGGTGGTATGCTAAAAGTGTCTGCCGCAGGTTTAGTGCAACTAGGATAAGTTAATCATGCAACTGATTGCACCGCCTGAAATCACACTCCAAACCCTTGTTTATGGTTGGAAGGGACAACAACGACTGGTTATCACCTTGATGCTGGCGACCCCTCTCGACTCGCCTCAGCCTTACTCCACACAAGATGCTTGGACGGGCATTGCCGCACAAATCCCTAACGCTGAAGTGTTTGACTTAGGTTATCCAAAACCCAAAGGGGAAGTATTGGTCTATGGTCAGTATCACGCCCCAGAGGGCTTTGCCATTAGCGCAGATCAAGTCCGTTTAAAACTTGGCAACGTTGATAAAACACTTGCGGTGACTGGGCCGCGTGTGTGGCGATCCATTTTGGCGCCAACCGCACCAGAACCTTTTAGTCAGCTGCCATTAACCTATCAATATGGGTTTGGTGGAGAGCACTTTGCAAACAACCCTGTTGGCATGGGCGATCCCGCACAAACAGATGCACCATTGCCACAGCTAGAATACCTTGATCAACTGCTGACATCGAAGCATCAGAAACCTGCACCAGCAGGTCTAAATGCCACCAATGTCGATTGGTTGCCCCGCAAAAATTGGTGGGGCACTTACGATACGGCATGGCAGGAGCAAGACTCACCCTTTTTAGCCCGTGATTTAAACCCTGATTTTTTTATGCAAGCGGCATCTGATCAGTGGTTGAAAAGCTATTTCCAAGGGGGCGAGCACTTTGAACTGCACAATATGCATCCCACACAACGCTTGATAAAAGGTGTTGTACCCGCTTATCAGCTTCGTGTTTTGGTACAAAAACTCAACCAACCTGCACAATTACTAGACTGCGTAACCGACACATTACTGCTGTTACCTGACATTAATATGCAAGTGCTGTTGGCGCGCACCGAGCTTTCAATCAACAGCATTGACGGCAGTGAGATTACCCTATTGCAAGCCGCTTATGAGCACCAGTCACAATCTCGCCAAGCCATTGAGCACTACACTGCCCATGCACAGCTTCGGCAGAGCGATACGATTAAAGACGAAGAGATATTAGATTACTCACCGTTACGTCCTAAAGGCTTGTTGGAACCACTGTCTGCACTCAAAGTTGCCTCAACAGCAAAACCCCCTGTTGCCCAGCCGGGTGCTGCTACACTGGCTGTTTTAGCCGCCGCAGGTGGGTTTGCAGCAATGGCAGCTAAAGCCGCAGCTCAATCTAAATCGGATGCTGAGCAAGCCTCCTCCGCAGAAACCACGACGGCGGATAGTGCAGCGGCAAGCAGCGAGATGGTCAACAACATACCAGATGTATCAGAGGCGCAAGCACAAAAAGCTGCTGATGCTATCAACACCCAGTTTGCTGCATTGGGGCTTACGGAGGCAGAACTTGATGCATTGGTACAAGCGCCACCTGAGCAGGTTGCCATACTTATCAATCAGATTTTGGCCAAACAATTCCCCGATGAAACTCGACCGGATGCGACCGCCGTAGGAACAGACCCTGTGGTACAAGCCCAATTGAGTCAAACAGGCGTATTGGTAAAGGACAGCAAAGGCAGCATCCCCGACAGCGACAATCCTGCGGTGGATGCAGAAGTCAAACGCGTGCACCAAACACCGGACACAAATGCCGATATAGCAATACTGTCGCCTTTGGTTACCCAGCAATTGGATCGAGTCTCGACCGAATTAAAGCAGCTATACGAACACTACCCCGGAGAGGACAAACAAGACCTCACTCAACCGGGCAACATCCCCACGCAAGCATTATTAGAGGCCATTAAAAGTCTGGTGGGCAAAACATGACATTAGATGAATTTGTTGAGCGTATTCTCAATAACAGCTTACCGGCTGAAGGGGAGCTGGAGTCAGCGCATATTGAGCACTTTTCTTTCAGTGACTTGGCTCTGCCACGCTGGAGTTTTGTCGATTGCGTATTCAAGAGCGGCACCCTAAAACAGTGCGATTTAACAGAAAGCCGCTGGTTGAACTGCCATTTTGAACAGGTTACTTTTGAAGAAGTGCTGTTACCCAATAGCTTTTGGCACAATACACAATCTCAACAACTGACCTTAAAACACTGCAATCTAAGCGAGTCAGAGTGGCTGACGTCACAATTGCAGCAGTTGAACAGCCAACACTGTCAGTTTAATAGCGCCAACATTAGCCAAAGCCAATGGCCGCAGTGGCAGGATCAAGGCAGTGATTTGAGTGACAGCACGTTTATGCAGTGCCAATTGGAAAGAAGTATTTTCGTAACACTGACAGCACCACGCTCTAGCTGGTTAGAGTCTGATCTAAACGGCGTAAACTTCAATGCAGCCCAGCTGGAAAACGCCCGTTTTCTGGCAGGCACAACACTACAAAACGCCAATATTCAGGCGGCCAACTTGAATAATGCCAGTTTTGCTCAAGCCAACTTAAAGCAAGCTAATCTTTCTGAAAGCCTGCTACATAGCGTTAACTTTTCAGAAGCCGATCTGAGTGATGCACGCGTAAATAGAGTAATGGCAGAGCGAAGCGTTTGGGTGCGTGCCAATTTAAACCGTACCGATTGTTATGGCAGTCAATTGATGTATACATTGTGGCTAGAAGCAGATCTCAGGCAAACTGACTTCAGTTATGCCAATATGTATGGTGCTGACTTTTATTTGGCAACCTTCGCTGAAACTCAATGGCACAAAACCATTTTGGATCAAACCCAACTACAGGAGTGGCAGCCCTAATGCGTGTTGATCCAGAAGCACTACAATACAGCATCAAGTCAGACGAAGTGCAGCAACAGCAGCAGTTTCAACAGTGTCACTTTGACCAGATTGACTTCGCCGTTGCCCGTTTTGAAAACTGTCTGTTTGAAGACTGCCGCTTTACCAAAGTGGATCTTCGACAAAGCTTATTTTATCAATGCCAGTTCAAGCGCTGCCAGTTTATCGACTCTGACTTAGAGTCTAGCCAGTGGTTGAGCAGCCAATTGGAACATTGCCAGTTTCATCAAACGGATTTAAGCCAAAATCAGTGGTTACAAAGTACTTGGCGGGATTGCGATTTAACAGAGAGTAGGCTTGAACACGCCAGTTTTGAGAATAGCCAGCTCAACACCATTAGCTTCAAACAGTGCCAACTGCTGCACCTCATCTTTTTTGCCTGTGAGTTACAGCAGTGTCATAGCGAGAACTGTTTCACAGAGCGTTTAGGTCTTCACAAAACACTACTTAAACCTTTCCCATTTACGGAAAACAATCTCAGCAAAATGCTCTTTGCCGAGTGTGACCTAAGCCACTTAAACCTCAACAGCGTCAATCTCAGTATGACTCAGTTTATGAATTGTAATTTGAGCCATCTGCAAGCCCCAAACGCCAATCTGCAACAAACCAATTTTTGTGGCTGTGATTTGTCTTATGCACGCCTCAACAGTTGCTTAGGTACGGGGGTATTGTTTGCAGGAACGATACTATTAGAAGCTGACTTACGTAATAGTCAACTTGATCAAGCCAGTTTTCAGGGCGCTCAATTACAAAAAGCCCAGTTACAACAATGCAACCTTCAGATGAGCCAATTCACAGGGGCTAACTTGCAGGGTGCTCGTTTGGATCAGGCTGAGCTGACCTATGCCGACTTGAGTCATGCACAGCTACAACAAGCTGTACTGGCGGGCTGTGAATTAACTCGTTGCAACTTGCACCATATTCAAACCGAAGACACCGACTGGCAGGGTGCTAACCGTAAAGATGCCCTACCCACTGATGAGCGACGTTTAAAAGCAGAGCTTTGGCAACCACCGCCACCTAAGCAATAGCTGAACAGAGCCTAAATAAATAAGGAACAGCCATGTTTGCCAATACTCAACAAGGCGCAATGAGCTTTATGATGCCGGATGTGTGCAAAGTCCCTGCACCTCCTGCGCCACCGATTCCGATGCCGTTTCCCAATAATGCCAATAGTTTGATGGCCAATCCGGGTACTGCGTCTACCAAAGTGATGATTTCAAATATGCCCGCTCACTCATTAAAAACTCTTGTACCTCTGAGTATGGGGGATACACCGGGGGTTGCCGGCGGTTTGATCTCTAGCAAAATTATGAGTGAGTGCCGACACATGATGGGTAGCATGAAGGTGATGGTACAAGGTCAGCCTGCAACAAAGCTCAGCGCCATGACTGGACAAAATGGGGTGCCACAAAACGGCCCACCAGGCACCACCATCAAACCCGCTCAACCTAAAGTCATGTTAATGGGCTAGGGCATTAAGGAGACAGTATGAATGCACACCCTTTTTTACGGACTCAGAATAGTACGCACCCTGAGCTACAACCTACAGGGCAAGTGTTGTCGGTGTTAAGCGAAAATCAGTGTTGTATGGTCAGCACTGCAAAAGGTGTTTTAAAAGCACAGATTGCCCTAAGCTGTGTATTACAACCCCTGCAAGGTGATCTGGTGTTATTGGCTGAAACCGAGGCGGGCTGTTTTATTATTAGCCTATTACAACGGGAACAAGCCGTGGCCGCAGCGCTTCATTTTCCGCACGGGGTCAGTGTGCACAGCCAAGGTGGATTAGCACTGAAAAGCACGGGGGATTTAAGTTTAGAAAGCGCCAGTAAAACCGAAGTGACAAGTCCTATATTCAATATTGCTGCGCTAAAAAGTCGTTTACGCATTTTAGATGTAGTGGCTCAAATCAATCATTTTCAAGGTCGTTTTAGCAAGCTGCAATGGTTGGCTGAGTGGGCTGAGCAAAAAGCTGAACGCTTTCGACAGCGCTTTGGCTCTAGTGATCGTGTGGTGCAACACCATGATCTGCAAAAAGCAGGCAATCTTGTACAGAAGGTTGAGCACACCGCCTCTCTACGTTCAGAGCATACGATTATTAAAGCGCGTGAAGATGTGCAAGTAGATGGCAAACGCATTCATATGGGGTGAGCTTGAGCCATGGTTTCCACTATAACAGGAGTTTATTCGTGATGAAGTTTGCATTGTTGTTCGGTTTATTCTGTGTTTTAAACCTACCAACTCATACGATAGCAGCAGATCGCATAGGTATGGTGACGAAAACCCAAGGGAAGGTGATTGTTTTAAGGGGGCAAAAGCGCCTGCTCCTCAATGAGCAAATGCAACTACAAGAAGGTGACACTCTAAAAACGTCATCCAACAGCAAGGTGCAGCTTAAACTAAGAGATGACACAGTTATTACACTGGCTAACAGAACTCAATTCAAACTTAGTCAGTATCAATACAATAAAGCGAAAGCGACATCAAATGTACACTTTGAGTTGGTAGAAGGGGCATTCAGAGCCGTTACAGGTGCTATAGGTAAGCAAAGAAGTCCTAAATTTGAAGTCAAAACTAAAGTTGCTACTATAGGAATCCGAGGTACAGACTTTTGGGGGGGCTTTATATCTTCTGATGCGCTAGATGTAACTATGGTTTCTGGCAAAGGTGTTTATATTAAAAATGCGCACGGACAAGTTGAGCTGAGTGTTGAAGGAGAAGGTACAACCGTGAGCGCTCAGTCAGCACCTAGCGCACCAAAAATTTGGCCTAAAGACAAACTAAATACTGCCATACAAGCAACAGCCCTATGAGGTGCTGACTGCACCTATGTCCATAAACAAAAGACCCTACCATCCTTGGTAGCTGGGCAGACATAAATGTTGTTAGAACCATATTTAAAAGTCTTACTTAAATTGATTCAAAGGCAGCTTCAGGTAAGACACACCATTATTTTCAGCATCGGGGATTAAACCAGCTCGAATGTTGATTTGAATAGAGGGTAGTATCAAGGTCGGCATTTCTAACGAAGCATCGCGGGCAGTGCGCATCGCTACAAATTCTTGGCAGCTTTTTCCGTTACCTATATGGATATTATGTGCCTTTTGCTCTGCCACTGTCGTCAGATAGCACGCTTCTCGATCATTAGGGTAGTCATGACACATGTAAATAGGCGTGTCCTCTGGATAGCTCAGCAATGTTTGAATAGATGCATATAAAACTTCAGCATCACCCCCAGGAAAATCACAGCGTGCTGTACCTACATCAGGCATAAACATGGTATCGCCAACGAAAAGGTGTCCCGCAATATCATAGCTAACACAGGCAGGTGTATGGCCAGGTGTGTGTAGAACGTTGACTTCTAATTCTCCAATTTTGAACTGTCGATTTGCACCTAATAGCTCATCAAACTGTGATCCATCTGTTTTAAATTCATCGCCATAATTGAAAACACCTTTGAAAACCTCTTGCACCCGATGTATTTCAGCGCCTATCGCCACTTTCCCACCTAATTGTGCTTGGTAATATTTTGCCGCGCTGATGTGGTCTGCATGAGCATGGGTTTCTAAAATCCATTCCAATGATAGATTTTGCGCTTTAATGAAGCTAATCACCTCTTCCGCACTTTGGGTGTCAGTAGTACCTGACTTGTAGTCAAAGTCCAATACAGGGTCAATAACTGCACAGGCGGGATTAACGCCGTCAGAAACCACATAGGTGTAAGTAAATGTGGGCGCATGAAAAAAAGCTTTTACTTGTGGTTGCATGTTAAATCTCCTAGTACGGTTCGTGCCGCTTTCATGGGAGTCATGAAAAGATAATAGATGAACATTAGCATATATTGATTTAATATATCAATATTCCATTGAGTTTGGTCGCCAGTCTAAATAAGCTGCAAAACCTAGAGCTACCAAGCTTTATATTAGATCGATGTTTTCCAGTGAGTAGCCCTATGAGTGATGTTAAGCCAACAGGATCACCCTCAAAAAACAGCCGCTGGCAACAAATTTTTCCCATTATAGGCTGGCTGGGTCAGTATCGACGTGAAACGCTTATCAACGACTCTATCGCTGGAATTATCGTGGCGATTATGCTGGTGCCACAAGGTATGGCTTACGCCTTTTTGGCTGGCCTACCGCCTCAGATGGGGTTGTATGCAGGCATAATCCCCTTATTTATCTACGCGCTTTTTGGTAGTAGCCGAAGCCTAGCTGTTGGTCCCGTTGCTATCGCTTCACTTATGGTAGGTGAAGCTGTAGCACAGCATGCTCAGGTGGGCACTCAAGACTATATCGCTACCGCAATGGTGTTAGCACTGCTGGTAGGAATTATTCTTTTGCTGATGTTTGTCCTGCGCTTGGGCTCTTTAGTCAATTTTATGAGCCACTCTGTTATTACAGGATTTACCAGTGCGGCTGCTTTAATGATTGCATTTAGCCAACTGAAGTCTGTTTTTGGCTTGTCCTTCCCTCGCAGCCATAGTTTCCCTGAAAGCTTAGTACTTTTTACAGAGGCATTGCCTAGTTTCAATATTACTACGCTGGCTATTTCCGCATTGTCCCTCATCATCATGCTATTGAGTAAGTACAGGCTGTCATTTTGGCTGCAAGCAGCAGGACTATCCAAAACAGTTGCAAGTGCACTTGCTAAAGCTGGACCAATGTTCGCAATTTTAACAGGTGTTTTGCTGGTACAAATTTTCGACCTTGATAAAACACAGGGCGTCAAAGTTGTTGGTGATATTCCAGCAGGATTCCCTATATTAAGTTTGCTAGAAGTTGATCTTGTCCTTTGGCAAGCACTATTACCTGCAGCGCTTTTAATTGCATTGATTGGTTTTTTAGAGAGTGTATCGGTGGGTACTGCTTTAGCGAGCAAGCACCGAGAGCGAATTTCACCAGATAAGGAGCTTGTCGCTTTAGGCTTGGCCAATATAGGTGCGGCATTTAGCGGTGCTTACCCCGTAGCAGGTGGCTTCGGTCGCTCAATGGTGAATGATGCATCTGGTGCGCAGACGACGGTTGCATCACTGATTACAGCAACTGGTTTAGCATTAACGGTGTTGTTTTTTACGCCTTGGTTTTACTACTTGCCTACTGGCGTGCTAGGTATTGTGGTCATCATGGCGGTACTGCCTTTGATCGACCTTTCTGGAATCAAGAATACTTGGCGCTTTAATCGTGCTGATGCACTAACGCTACTGACCACCTTTCTAGTAGTGCTGATCGCGGGGGTCGAGATAGGCTTATTGAGCGGTATGGCGTTGTCTATCTTGTTACTACTACACCGAACAAGTCATCCTCATATGGCAGTTGTAGGACGTGTCGGTAACAGTGAACATTTTCGTAATATCAAACGTTTTGATGTTAAGACGAACCCATGTTGTTTAGGTGTACGTATTGATGAAAACCTGTATTTTGCCAACACTCGCCATATCGAAGATACAATTATGGCAATGGTCGCAGAGCAACCACAGCTTCAACACCTTGTCTTAATATGCAGTGCAATCAGCTTCATTGATGCGAGTGCATTGGAAACATTGGAGATGTTAAGAGATAACTTGCGAGAATCAGGGGTGACCTTACATTTAGCCGATGTGAAAGGCCCTGTCATGGATCAGTTAAAGCAAACTGATTTTCTAGATCATATGGGGGATGGTCAGGTTTATCTCAGCACTCACGAAGCGATGCGTCAACTTTGTGATTTATAGTGTGGATTAGTACAGAATATACTGGAGCTAACGCTCCAGTATGTCTCGTTCTAAACGCTTCACCATGCTTGCAGCCTCTTCGGCGTTCCAGCGAAGATGTGCCAATGCTTGAGAAAAGCCTTCAACAACCATTTGTTTTTCTTCAAGACTGTCACACAGACTGGCAATACGACTCAGCTCCATACTGATAATACTAAGCACTTGCTCAGCACTGTTCGCAAATTCTGGATTTTCTGCCTGAACTTTCTTGTGGTGCCCTAGGAACTCTCGTGTGAGTTGGCGGGCGCGGTCGGTTAGGCTGTCTTGGAAAGGATTCATTACTCTTATTTCTCGCCTAGCTAGATGTATCATTTAGACTAGCTTTGATTATAACACGGGTAAAGCCATGCTAAGATCTTGATTTGCAAATAAACTATTAGTTTTATAGATTTTTGTAGACTTTGCGTGACATACAGCTAAATGCAAATGGAGTGCGAAATATCGCTATTCTATTGGCTTTAGGCTCAAGCTTATTGTTAATCACACAGGAATTTGATGAATAAATCAACGGTTAGTATTGGATTGACCAACCCTAAAAGCCCAACTAATGTGGGGGCTGTGATGCGCGCTGCGGGGTGTTTTGACGTTGAAGCAGTGTACTACACTGGCAAACGTTATCAACGCGCCGCAAAATTTGACACTGACACACAAAATGCCTGTAACGATATTCCATTGGAGAATGTTGAATGTTTACTGGCTGCCGTGCCAGAAAATGCCAAAATTGTTTGTGTTGAACTGGCACTAGGCGCAACCTCTCTCACTGAATATCAGCACCCTGAAAATGCCTTTTATATTTTTGGCCCCGAGGATAACAGTATCAGCCAGCAGGTGATTGATCGTGCAGATGCAGTGGTTTATATCCCCAGCAAAAGCTGTTTAAACCTTGCTGCCAGCGTGAATGTAGTATTGTATGACCGTCTAGCTAAATCAGGCACTCAGTTTCAAGGCGATGACTTGATATTACAAGCACGAGACCAAAATAACCGTATCAAAGTAAAAAAAGCGTAAAAGGCTTATTCTGAGTTCTGCCGCTTACTCATAGCTGCGAGCTGGTTAATCCGCTATGATGCAAGCGCAATAAGAAGACCTCTAAACGGTCTTCTGACATACCAGCCTTTAGGATTCCAATGAAAAAGACGTTTAAGTTATCTCACCCAAAAATCAAATATGCCCGCTTAATTGAAGCGGCTAAAAGTGAAGCAAAAAAATACCTGAAAAGAGAACGTAACAAAGCATTACCTAAAGGTGCTGATTTTTGGGATTTTGAATGTAAATTTGGTGTAACTGAGCAAGAGGCTCAACCAATTCACGTTGCAGAAATCAATGCTCAGATCAGCTTTGTGGAAAACCAAGCATGGGAAACATTCTACCTAGAAATTATCGCGGTACCCGCTAAACGCACCGCCCGCCCAATAGCAGCTCTAGATGATGAATCAGAAGACTTGGATAATGAAGGTGACGAATAGTCCAGTCTTGATTTGACTGAAAAGCCAGATAAGCATTGTCTGATCTGGCTTTTTGCGCTTCGCTATACCAATAAGTCTGTGCCTGTGCCTCTTTGCCTATTTTGTAGGTGAATTGCGATGTGGTACTCTTTTAGATCTATTTTGAGTTATAGCATTATGATTTAAGCAGCGGAGTTGAAATGCAGCAATATCGTATGGATCGCGGGTTATTGCAGGGATTTTTATCCGTTTCGTTACTACTGATTGTTTCAGTATTAATTTTATTTGCGCTTGACTCACCTCGCCTGACCCAACTTTCGGTTAAAGCCGACCAAGGTATATTTCCCTTAACATTTTGGTTTCCAAAAACCAGCGAACCACTACCTCTTGTTGGTAATTGGCAGGGATATCCAGATCAGTTACTTACGCCTAAGGAAGCGGCTGTTAATATTGATCGTTCTGTGGCCACTTCATTGCCTGATATTTGGTTGTCATCTGGTCCCCGCCGCCATGTCATGACCTATACCCTACGATTAGATAACGTACCGCAAGATGTAGATTTGGCACTGTTTGTACCAGAGCTTAAATCTAGTTTTCGATTATTTATTGATGAATATGAAATTGCGTCAGGTGGGGCTACCACATCAGACCGTGATCAAGTAGAGGGGTATTTTGGTGACAAAATAGTTGAACTAGGCTTACTGCCTAGACAAGTACGTATCACACTACAAGTTGCGAACTATGGGCACGCTAGAGGAGGCGTACAAGCACCGTTAGTAATTGGAACTAAGCAGTATTGGAAGGATTATTACCAGCGCAACATTCTGGTTGAAGGCGTCGTAATCTGTTTAGCCATTCTGGCTGGTACGTTGATGCTATTTGAGTTTTACCTAGTTAGAACCCATAAAGAGCTGTTGTGGATCTCACTGTTCTCCTTTGCTCTTGCAGGTTATGTAGGCACAACAGGTCTGGGTAGCTTTGCAACGTTAATTCCAAGCTTTCCTTGGTGGTTGGCAATACGTCTAGAGCATATAGGGTTAGTAATAGGTTTACCTCTGTTTTTGAATTGGTTGACCGCACTATATCCCGAAAGCGAATTTCAGCTACAGCGATGGCTTTTTGGGCTGGCTTGTTTATGGAGTGGGTTTATTATTCTGTCCCCCACTTCGTTATTCACAGCACTCCTTTATCCTGAGCTGCTTTTACTTATAGTTTCTGCTCTGATGATAGGATGGCTATTATTCAAGTTAGTGCGTGCCAAGCGTTCTGCTGTTCATATTTTGCTAATGGGAACATTAGTACTTATTTTCAGTATTTTGCACGAAATTGCCGTATTTTTAGGCCTTGTTCAGAATGAGCACTATCTCAGTTATGGCGTGCTTTTCTTCTTGGTCTCACAAATTGGCTTTTTGACATTTTATCGCACACAAGAACAGCTTCGCATACTAGATCTAAACCGTGCGCTACAAGGCTTAACACAACAGTTAAAAAATACAGTGTCGGAGCGAAATGAGGCATTGGAACTTCAGTTAGAAGAGCTGGAGAAGAAAAAAGAACGCTACCAATACCAGTTGAGCCATGATGACTTAACCGGATTGTTAAATCGCCACCATTTTTTGCATACGATTGAGCAAAAAATGATTCGATCAAGGCAAATTACTTACAGCATAATGGTCATTGATTTAGATCACTATAAGCAAATTAGTGATACCCATGGTCGTGATTTCGCAGAAGATTTGCTATGCAGAGTAGCTCGATTACTGGTGCGCACTTGTGATGGACACTTTGACTGGATTCCGGCTCGTTTTGGTGGTGACGAATTTGTACTTTGGCTCGGCGCTGCTAGCCAGAAAGAGGCAGAAAGAATTGCCTTACTTTTAGAGCAAGAAGTGGCAAGAACTCAAATACCACTTTTAAGCCAACCGGGTGAGTTTTTCAGATTTAACATTGCTATAGGTATTGCGAACAGTACCCAGCAACATCAGAATATTGATGATTTACTTGCTTGTGCTGCTGATCAAGTTCATTTGTCTCGAAAGCGAACAGAGCTGAACTATAGAAAGAGTACACATCATAAAATGGAGAGTGGCAATGCTTCGTAGTCACTTTGGATATATTCATTGGATATGTATTCTTCTGCTGTGCTACAGCCTGCCATCAACTGCAGGTCATGATGATCTGGTTGCTAAAAATGGTGTACTGGATCTTCGAGCATGGCAAGTTGATCAACAGCCAGAGCTACCATTATCTGGTGACTGGCTGTTTTATCCTCAGCAACTGCTAGACTTGGTGTTATTGCCCAGTATCCCTATTCCTGAAACGACAATATTTCCCCAAGGGTTATTGAATTGTAGCCAGCTGCCATCCACTCTCCCCAATTTATCTTTGACCGGAGTGCATCTAAGAAAACAAGTCGATACTGAAAAGACGACCCTTTCAAATATCGACTGCTATGTCACTTATGTACTAGAGGTGAGAAACCTACCGAACCAACCCTTAGCAGTTTTTATTCCTGAGATGAATACCTCGTTTCGTTTGTACTGGAACAGCTGGTTAATTGCGAAAGGAGGGGATTTATCATTAGACACTTCTTTGTACAAACCGTACACAGGGCACCAGTGGGCACTATTACCTTCTAATCACAAGCAAGGGGTATTGATCTTACAAGTTGCTAATTTTGAAGGCTTTCCACCTGCACCTATACGACCAATGCTAATAGGGGAGGCCAACCACATACAGCAATCCTTCGCGCGCTCTGAACTACAGCAAGCCCTGACAGCCGCTATTGCCGCTATTGCCGCTATTTTATTGATATTACAACAGGTTGCCCGCCGTCGTTATGAAAAGGGATTATGGAGTCTAGGTGTATTTAGTTTAGCTGTGATGTTTTACACACTAACGGAAGGCTACACTGTCTTTAATTGGTTTCTAGAAGCTCCTCAATGGGAGTGGGTTGTGCGCTTAAACTTTTATGCGCTATGCCTATTTGTCCCCACTATAGGATTGTGGCTAGAAAAAACATTTGCAGGAACAATTCCTTTACGTCTTAAGCAGTGGTTCATTCTTCAGTTTATCTTGCCGTTAGCTATTTTTCTGCTGCCTGTTAGTGTGCTCAGTAAAATCGAGACCCCATTGATGCTATTCAATTTAGCACTAGGCATTATCACGGCAAGTTTCTTTATTTATTTCAGTCGAAAGAAAGCACTCAAAACAGGGCCTTTAATCTTCTCTTTATTGGTTTTCTTAATCGCTGCGACACATGACGTTTTACTCTATCAACAGATAGTCTCAGGGGATGATTGGCTATATCTTGGATTTGTTATTTTTATTGTGAGTCAGATTTTTATCACTGCGGTTCAAAGGGCGCGCCAGCATGCAGATATTGAGCAATTAAATCACCGCCTACAGGTGAGCCAAGATCGCTTATCTCTTAGGGTAGACATGCGAACGCGTAAGCTACAACAAAAAGTAGATGAACTAGAGAAACTCAACAATGAGCTACAGCAACTTGCGCGCTATGACCGCTTAACAGGGCTATTGCGCCATACTGTATTTTTGGAACACTGTCAGCAACAAGTCGCTGCCATAGTACTCAACAGCCGTCCTGTTAGCGTGATTCAACTTGATATTGATCGGTTTAAACAAATTAGTGCCCAATTTGGCCATGTTGCCTCTGATCAAGTGATGAAGGATGTCGCTCAATTATTACAACAGTGGGCACAACATGACGGACGCTTGTCTTGTCGAATGGAGGGTGAGTCCTTTGCACTATTTGCTTTAGATTTGAGCCATAATGATGCACTTAAAGAGGCAGAATGGTTGAGAATTCGCATTGCCCAGCGCGCTGTCGTGCTACATAACAGGTTAGATGCAGGCGATGTTTTTCATGTTACAGCAAGCTTTGGCCTCTCCAGTTGTCAGGCTGATGAGGCCAATATACATAAGCTGCTCTCTGAGGCAGATATCGCCTTAAACAGAGCGAAGGCTTGGGGGCGCAACTGTGTTGTTAGCTACGCACAGGTGTTAGAGCGTCAGCAAGATATAGACTATAGCCTTGACTAGCTCTACCTTCATTAGGTCAGTGGATGACCAACCATACTGGCAAGTTGAGTGAGATCAAAATGCTGCTCTATCGTATCAGCTATTCGGTCTATCGCATCTTCATGCAGAGCTTGAATATCAAAGTACTCTGCATCTTGCAGCCCTGCCCATGTCAAAATAGCTTGGCATGCCTCCGCTTGGTCAAATAAGCCATGCAGATAACAACCTGCGACTTGATTATCTTCTGAAATTGCACCATCAACAGCGTCTGAAAACTGTAACATAGCCGCTATTTCGCTATTATTCTGAGTAACGCCTGCATGAATTTCATAACCTTTTACAGGTACTACATGATTGTTCAGCAAAAGTTGTCCTATCCGATTAATAAGCTGTTTCTCAGGCATTAATGTTGTTTCTACCGCAAAATAGCCCAGTCCATCAACAGTGCCCGCAGTGCCTTCAATACCATTAGGATCATGGATTTTTGCCCCCAACATCTGCCAGCCACCACAAATGCCTAGAAGCTTACCACCATAGCGTAGATGTTTTTGCAGATAAGGCTCCCATCCCTGTTCTTTCAGCCAGCTCAAATCAGCTTGCACACTTTTACTACCGGGCAATATTACCAAGTCAGCAGGCGGTGGTGTTTGACCTTGAAGTATAAAATGAAAATCAACTTGAGGATGCTGACGCAGAGGGTCAAAGTCAGTATGATTACTGATACGCGGAGTTACAGGCACCACCACTTTAATCGCACCTTTAACACTTGAACGATCAGGAGCGCTATTAACACCATCTTCAGCTTCTAAGCACAAACCGTGCAGATAAGGCAGAACTGCAAGTACAGGTTTATTGGTATAACTCTCAAGCCAATCGTTACCGGGCTGCAGCAGTTTAATGTCGCCACGAAAGCGGTTAATGATAAAGCCTTTCACCCGAGCCTGTTCTGATTCAGACAGCAACATTAACGTCCCCGTTAGATGTGCAAAAACACCACCGCGATCAATATCAGCCACAATTAGCACGGGGCAGTCTACCGCTTCTGCAAAGCCCATATTGGCAATATCACGGTCACGTAAATTAATCTCAGCAGGGCTGCCTGCGCCTTCAACAATAATCACATCATATTGAGACTGTAAGCGCTGATAACTATCTAGCACAGCAGCCATCGCCACAGTTTTATAGTCGTGGTAAACCTTGGCCTCCATATTGGTAATGGCCTTACCTTGTATAATCACCTGCGCACCAGTATCAGAGTTAGGCTTTAGCAAAACTGGATTCATATCGGTGTGAGGTTCTAGAAAGCAAGCTTGTGCCTGCGCGGCTTGCGCGCGGCCAATCTCTCCACCATCCACTGTTACAGCACTGTTTAGTGCCATATTTTGTGGCTTAAATGGTGCAACCTTAATTCCACGACGGGCTAATAAGCGACACAATCCAGTAACAACTGCGCTTTTTCCAGCATCAGAGGTAGTGCCTTGAATCATCAAGGTTTTGCAGACCATAGAGTCTCCTGAGTTTACAATTTACATTGGTGCAAAATATGCGAGTATCTAGCCTAGGTTTTAGATATTTAAAACAATCGTACTTTGAGCAAACGGTTATCCATTGTCATAAAAAAACAACCCCCCAATATTGGATATCCAACTATTGGGGGGGCCAGGAAATCAGTTTTATTATTAACACACTAAACAAGTTGTCTAGATAGAGCTTAGGAACTTGCTCAGTGTTTACTTAGCAGTATTCATATTAATATGAGTAAGCTGTAGATAGGAAAAAGGTCATATCCAAGGAGCTAACATCAACGATTCGCCCAGATGCAACAGCGCTAGATGTGCCTGTACCATATTGAAAATTAATACCACCTGAAACAGATGAGTTTTTATTAAAGCGAGTGAGACTAAATGCACCGCCAAAATAATCAACTTTTTCAGATGTATTGCTTGTTGTTGGTGTGGGGGCATTTGACATATTACTGAATATGCCGGCACGAATGGCCAACTCTGGTGAGGTGTAATATTCTGCTCCACCCGCAAAGTTCACCACACTTAACTTTCCTGAAACCTCGGAATGATAGCTCAGATCAGCAGAAAGCAATAAACTATTGGTTGCAAAGTAGGCACTACCAAAGCGTAACTCAAATGGATCTTCGCTATGGGTATTGCTAGTTTCTCCCGCCGATTGCTGAGCGTAGGCTATAGCAGGGTCACAAAATTTATTATAACCATTAGTACCAACTGCGGCATTACCATAAGAGGCCAAACAAGTTTGCTGCGAGTAGCCACTAGAATTAATAACAAAGTTTTGACTATAAGTTGCAGCTAAAGCCAATTTATCTGTTGGACTCCAAATAACACCTAGCTTAGGTGTAACGCCATACTCCTTGTTTTTAGAGTAGGTATTGATCCATTCTGTTTTATTGTTGGGTGCTCCAGCAGTTGTATTATTTGGTAGCTGTACATATTGATTCACAATGGTTTTGGAATCGCGCATATGTAAGTACAACGTTAAACCTATGGCAAAGTTTTCATTGGCCTGGTAAGCAATTGATGGGCCAATTTTATTCACGGAATTAGATTCATTCACGTTGATTGTGAATACCTCTACACCGTTGTTGAGATTTTTGAACGTTTGCGCTTGATCCTCTTCGGAGGAGTCTGTTACAGCATAAGAAAAACCTACTGTAAAAGGCCCAAATGGCTGCGTTACCCCAAAATAGTTAGGGACTAAACCTGAGCTTTCACGGCTCCAGTCAATTCCTCCGGACAGAACTCTTTCATAGGTTTTACTTGAGTAACGAAAGGCGTTCACACTTGCGGATAGATTTGCGCTATGGGCATAAACAATGCCCGCAGGATTATAGAATAAACCAGCAGGATCGTCTGAAATTGCGGTATAAGCTCCTCCCATTCCCATTGCTCGACCACCCAGTAATAGGTTGACGTAATGCTCTTGATCAGCCAGCAGTTGTGGGGTAAAGACTAAACTGCCCAGTGTTGCAGCGGCGATAAGTGTTTTTTTCATAACAGTAAAACCTGTAAATTAAAATTTGGTCTGAGCATTAAAGCGCTGCGTATAAACTTTGTTCGGCTCTGAGCTAAGTGCTTCCATTGTCAATAACTGGTCTATACGCACTAATCTTGAATCAAAAGAAGGGTGGGTTTTATTGACTATGTTGAGTTGCTTACGCTGTTTTTTGACTCTATCAAGATAGCGTTGCAACGCTGTAGGATCATAGCCTGTTTGTGTTAGAAGGAGTGTGCCTGTGCTATCAGCTTGATATTCATCCTCAGCCTGCAAACCATTCTCAAAGAGGTAATTAAGCGCTTTATCCATTGCCTGTGAGAATGCTACTCGACTAGGGTCATTAGACGCCCCTAACAGCTTAGATATACCGCTCAGCGCACTTGAATCTGCACCCTTGATACCAATGGCTCTCACAATATGCTTTTCAGTAACATGGCCAATTTCGTGCGCCAATACAGCCGCTAACTCAGCCTCATCTCTCATTTCTTTAATAGCTCCTGTAGTTACAAAGATGTAACCTCCAGGGGCAGCGTAAGCATTAATTTCGTCAGATACAATCGCGGTGAAGTGAAAGTTCAGCTCAGGGCGATCAGAATGCGAGGCTATATTTTTACCTACTAAATTGAGGTAGCGTATTAGTTCCTGATCATTACTCATTTGATAACGAGCAAGAATCCTTGCAGCTAATTCTCGGCCAAATTGAATTTCAGCTGTTACATCTTCTTCTGAAATAGAAGACTGGGCATATTGCTGATCTGAGCGCTGCCTTGCTTCTCTGATGCTGCTGTCTGAAGCGCAAGCACTAAGCAAGCTTGCGGCCACGAGAGAAGATAATATCAATAAACGAGGTGCCCTCATTGCGCATTCTCCAAGGTGAGTGCAAACTGCCGCAATTCAGATTGACTAATTGTAAATTGCTCAAGTTTTTTCAATGCGAAGTAATTAGCGGTATTGTCTTGGTGAATTCGACTGCGCTCTTCACTGGTCAATCCACGAGCTGCTCCTGCAGTTACGATAGATGAAGACCTACGCCGAACACTGTCTTTTAGCTCAGTGTCAGATCGATCCAACACGGACACACGTGTAAGTGGAGGATGTTTTTTCAGCAGTAGCTTAGATAACCAACCTACTTTTTGATCAACACTGACTTGCATCCAATTACCATTGATTTGTAATAGCTGTACGGCTGTACCTTGTACAAGCTTCTGCAATTTCTCGGCACTAAATTTGGGTTTAGCTAGCAAGTCTGCTTTTTGGCTTTGCACATAATATGTTTCTGCTGCGAATAGACTATTTGTCCATGCTGAGCTCAATATAAGTAGAAGTACTAACAAGCGTGAGGGGGTCATGTTCTATCTCCTAGCTACATCATCTATATTAATGACGAATGGGATTATTTCGTATTCATCGTATGCACACCATCCCAGTCCATATCCGGAGAGATAGCTTTGTAGTGATTACAGCGCTCAATCAAATCATCAATTGCAGGTAAGTGCCGGATGGTTTTGAACAACTCAATTGCTCTGTCCCAATCTCGTGCTAGATAATATTCAAAGGCGACTTCACTATTCTGCTGCTGTTGCCATGCTTGGGCTAATTCTATTTCGTTCAGTTCTGCAATGTCTGTCGGTATATAGACTGCAGTTGGATGTTGCTTACCTTTAACTCGAACCAAATCAACTTTGATGCAAGGCATTGGGGATTGGAATGCCCTGACTGTATCTTCTGTAATAAGTACTTCGCAGCGATAATTCTTCGTTAAGCCCTCCATTCGTGAAGCCAAATTGACATTATCGCCAATTACCGTGTAGTCCAGTTTTTTGCTGGAACCAATATTTCCCAGAACAACATCACCAGTGTGAAGGCCTATACCTACATTGATACTCTTATAACCTTTAGCATTCAGCTTTTCGTTAACCTTAGTTAACTCTCTTACCATTGCTAAAGCACATTGAACAGCTTGATCAGGATGATTTGCAATCCTAATGGGGGCGCCCCAAAATGCCATGATGGCATCACCAATAAATTTATCTAGAGTGCCATTGTAATCAAAAATAACATCACTCATGGAGCCTAGATGAATATTAAGCAGATCAACTACTTGGCTTGCATCAAGGTTCTCTGAAATACTTGTAAAACCTCGAATGTCAGAAAACAATATAGTAAGATTCTCGACTGTCCCTATATCAGCTTTAGCCAACTCATCTGTTTTATCAATTAACTCGGTTAGAATGGCTGGTGAGACATACTGAGAAAGCATTTTACGTACCCGTTGTTTATCTCTACCTTCAGTGAAAGTCAAAAAAACCAAGCTCAAACCACTTGCAAGAATGATAGTTATGACAGGGCTTATTAGATTGTAGAGTTCACCAATTGAGAACTGCCAATAAACAAAACCAACATAACTTACGGCTAGCACCGCTGGTAGTAAGATTTGCAGGCTGAAAACAGAGAAGTAAAGTACACTGGCGCTTGCCAATAATGCAAATAGTAAGATCAAGATGTAAGAGACTTGTGGCGATGCAGGCTCTAAAAAATCACGTTCTAAAATATTGCTAGTAATAGATGCGTGAATCATGACCCCCGGTGCCTGAGACAACACTGGAGTGGCCTTTATATCCTCAAGGCCCACGGCACTAGCGCCAATGTAAATGATTTTGTTAGTAAACTCTCTAGGATCAACAATTAAATTATCAACATTACCTTGCCTAATCTGCTGCAAGGACGCCATCAATCCACCAAAAGAATAAGTATTAAATTTTCCTACCATATGAACGGGGTATTCACCGTTATTTAACAATGGGATTTGGATATCATCAAGAGTAAGAGAGTTCTCATTTCGCCTTATAGTTGTATCTCTATTAACAAAAGCAGCAAAGCCTAGACTAGGTAGTGCTTTGTCCTGATAAATTCTAAAAGGATGAACTGTTCGGTAGATTCCATCAGCATCTGATTTCATATCAACGGAGCCAATCCCTCTAGAGCCTGAATATAGATCTGTGTAAGGTAGGGCGTAATTATTAGTTCTAAGATCAGTGCTTAATTTTTCATTTAGCTCAAAGCCAAATTGCTGTTTAAAAGCGTCTGGTAACGGCCTGTCAAGCATTTTGTCTTTTCTTTCATCCTCTGCTACAGCCATAATTTGAGCCGCATGATATACTGAACCTGTACTTGCAGTTGCAATAGCAAAGCTCAAATCATCTTCTTGCTCAATACTATTTTTCGCATTCTGATGCTCTGTGAATAAAATATCGAAAAGAATAGCTTTAGGTTCCGCGTAGTTCAAAAACTCAAGCAGGTCTGTATACACCGTTCGTGGCCAAGGGAATCTTCCTACTAGCGGAGCCATTGCTTGTAACGAAGATTCATCTATTAAAATAATTGCGATGTCATCATGGGCTTTTTTGTCGGCTCTAAACACTTTGTATCTATGATCGTAAGTAATCCATTCTAAGCGTTGCCCCCCCCCCAAGAAGTGCAGTATTGTCATTAACGTGCAGACAGTTAAAAATATGACTGTGCCAGCTTGTAAACGACGCGCGCTTGCTTTAGTCATTGAATGCGCCCTCTGGGAATTGCAGTGCATCAGTCAATATTTATACTATCTCCGCTTTTGATGCAGGTAAGCTGATAACCGTTTAATACCTTGTGGAGCTGTTCTGAAATCATGATTTCCATCCCAGGTTTAAGATGAGAAATTAATAAATGAGGCTTATGTTTTAGTTTGCACAAGTCTTTGGCAAGGGTATTAGGAGTATAGTGTTTAGCCAATTTACCGAGCGCTTCATGGCTATTTGGGAAACCTGATTCAATCATTAGCGTATCAAGTGAGGGCAGATTATTTAATGCCTCCCATAAACTATCATTGGTTGCGGTGTCACCACTGAAGGCAAATGTTCGTCCTGCCTCATTTGTAACAATATAGCCTAAGCCTGGTACAACATGGTCAACAGCAACGGCCTGAATAGTGCGTTTTTTTATTTTAATACTCTGATTAGGCTGAATAACATTGAAAGCCATAACGGGCCGATCTTTGTTTGGAAGCTCTGAAAAGTCAGGCCAGATAACCCAGTTAAAAACATGTTTTTTCAAAGCATCAATTGTTTCAGGCAGCCCATAAACCTGTATAGGCTCTTCAATCTGACTGAAAATACTATCAACTAGAAAGGGTAAAAACGCGATATGATCTAAATGAGAATGTGAAATAAAAATGTGCTTCACTTTACACATCTGTTGTAGTTGTAAGTCGCCAACTCCACTACCTGCATCCAACAGAATATCATCATCAATGAGAATGGATGTGGTGCGATTACCAGGACCAATACCGCCACTACAACCTAAAATAGATACCCACATAGAGCTGTCCTTTATCGTGAAGCCGAAAATGGCAAAATGTAAGTCATACCAGGCAGATCTTTTGGGTTGACTTCTTCTATTTGCTCTGGCTGTAGGAATTTGTAAGCGTATTGCAAATAAACTTTATCTTGAACAAATAGTCTAAAAATATCTGGGTCTAAATGATTCTCTTCAACCATTCTTCCCATAATGGTAAGCGCCTGTTTTACTGGCATCGGTTTTTTGTAAGGGCGATCTGTCGAGGTGAGCGCCTCAAAGACGTCCGCTACAGCCATAATACGAGCCGGTATTGACATTTCGTCTCTAGTTAATCCCTTTGGATAGCCTTTACCATCCATTCTCTCATGATGCCCACCTGCATACTCTGGTACTCTGCGTAAGTGCTTTGGAAATGGCAATTGTTCCAACATTCTGATGGTTAGCACCATGTGGTTATTGATAATCTCTCGCTCTTCTGCCGTAATTGTCCCTTTACGAACCGTTAGATTTTTTAGTTCGTCTTTATTAATTAGCGGGTTGGAGTTTCCATCAAAATCAGTCCACTGTAGCTCTGCAATGGACTCAACTCTAGCAACTTGCTCATCTCCCATGAACTCACCACCAGTATTGCACTTTTTAACATAAGCGTGATCCTCTGACAGAGACTGCATCAATAATTGGTAATTATTAATGATAGAACTGTGATCAGTTTCACCTTTTTCTACCGCCGCTAGTCGTTGTTTCAGCATAGATATTTCCATATCTCTACGAATAATCTCAAAACGGGCAGAAACCAACTCTATGCGATCATGAATAGTCTCAAGTTTGGTAGATTTTTCAATAACATGGACTGGCGTCGTTATTTTTCCGCAATCATGTAGCCAAGAAGCCACCTTAAGCTCGTAACGATCTGTTTCATCCATCTTAAACTGTTTGAAATATTCATTGGTACTGACACTAGCCGCTTCCGCAAGCATCATGGTGGCTTCTGGTACTCGGCGGCAGTGATTGCCTGTGTGGGGTGATTTTTCATCAATTGCAGTTGCGATTAACTTGATAAAAGAATCAAAGAGCGATTGAAGCTCATCAATCAGCCTTTTGTTAGTCAGGGCAACTGCGGCTTGGGATGCAAGAGACTCTGCTAGTTTCTGATCCTGCTCTGAGAATGCTATAACGCTATTATCGTCCTCATCAATTTTATTTAGTAGTTGTAGTACGGCCATGATATCGTTTTCATGATTCAGCATTGGAACCGTTAGAAAAGACTTTGAGCGATAGCCTGTGTGCTGATCAAATTTTCTCGTACCAGAGAAGTCAAAATCAGTTACCTCGTACGCATCTGGAATGTTAATCGTCGCAGAGGTGAGTGCCGCGCATGCAGCTATCATTTGACGATTAGGCGTACCATCTTCTAAATAAAGCCGGAGAGGCCGAAAGTTCTCATTGATAGGAGCCCCAGTTTTTCCGCCCAACTTAATACCTAGAGAGTCTGTTCTTACAATTTTAAACTCCAAGGTGTGATCCTGCTCATTAAACAGATAAAGTGTCCCACCATCAGCACCTGTAAGTGATTTTGCGCTTACCAAAATCAACTCTAGCAGGCTATCCGTATCTTTTTCAGCTGATAGAGCGATGCCGATATCATTAAGTTTGTCCAAAATTGCTAAAGCAGGATTGGCGCTCTTATTAGGCATAATTGTTAACCTGTCCACTAGGTGAGTCGCGAATATAGATTATTTTAAGAGTTTAGCGCCTAGAGTCATACTTTTTCTTATATTTATTCAAATTGTTAGCTCAAGCCCAGCATAAATCTTAATGCCTATGTCTTAGTTATACATTAGAGTAATCGACTAGCCGCACTACTGTGTCTTTTAGGAATGGATCATGTCATCTGAATTGGCTGTTTTAAATGAAGTCATACCCACCGATTTTTCGCACTTCCAAACCAGCTGTCGAGCAATAGGTATTGCAGAATCCATCAATATGATGGAGCTGAGACCTGTGCTGGAAAGTCGCTATCGCTTAACCCTTTATCGAGATTTAATTTGTGCTGAAGCAGGTGAAGGCGAAGCTTTTATTTTTCCTTTCGGTGTTATTGTGCTGTGGGGGTTAGGCTACGACGCAACCGCAAAGTTACTTGACGAGATAAAACCTCATTGCGGCACTTTATTAACCCCCTCTAATGAGGACCACTTTCAGTTTGAGCTGGGACAACCGCAGTTTAGAGTGAGCAATGATACATTTATCCTCTCCACTGGAGATGTCTTAGAAAAAATGGCGGTATCACATGCTCTCGCACAGTCCGTTAAACTGATGCAATTTGAAGGTTCAACTGCACAAATTTTAGCGGATACAGCTTACTTACCAAAACAGATCAAAAATACTGGCCACACCTCTTTGAGTCGTAAAGAGATTGCCAAGATGCGGGGGCAACTACATATCCATCGTATGGATATCAATTTGCGGTATGATCTGCTAGATACACCTGAAGTATTTTGGGAGTATGTTGAAGTTGAGCCAATTTATAAGACATTGGCGAATTATTTAGAGATATCACAGCGTATTTTAGTCCTGAATAAACGCCTAGAGGTGCTACATGAGCTATTTGACATGTTGGCAGATGAACAAAACCACCGCCACTCATCAAACTTAGAGTGGATTGTAATTTGGTTGATTGCAGTCGAAGTGATCATCTTTTTTGTACATGATTTATTGGGCTGGGTATAACGACTCAGTACCAAAGTATTCAGCTTTGATCACATTTGACTGTATTTTAATGCCTGTGGAGCTTCATCAAAACCAACAGCTTGGTCAAGCTGTTGGTTTTTGCTCGATATTCTTGTTTCGGCTTTAGTACTGATGGTGAGCAGATTAATGATTTACATGTGAATCAGACTTGCATCGGCATCATGACTTGCACTATTTCTTGCCGTAGTGAAGTGGGGAAAGGGTGTTGTTTTGAGATCAACTTTCCATTGTAACGCAATGCTAAAAGACTATTTTGCAGGTAAGGCTGGCAGCTAAACTTAGTGTTTCGTTCTAGTCTGCTATTTTTGGTAATTGATCCTTATAGTCTATACAATCAGCGCTTCATAATTACTGAATGCAATTGGTATCGTAATGAACCGAAAAAAGAAGATTAATCAGATTCTGAAAGCCCGTGCCAAAAAAGCTAATGCCAAATTGGTCGGTAATAATAAAGAGCGCTATATCTCGAAAGCAGAACGGGAAAAGTTAGCAGCAGAGTCATCTGGTGACGTCTCTACTGCTTCTGAAAGTGAGTGAACACTACTAAAACGATTTTATGGCGCGGTGTATACTGGCAGAGGAATTAGAACTCCTCTGCTTCTCTAACCGATTGACGAAAGGCTTCCTCAGCAAGTACGGCTTTAATCTCCTCTAAAACTGAATCAACATTCGCTACTTCATCTTCTTCGGTAAACTCTCCTGTCAGCTCGGTATCAGGATTGATCTCCCCTGCTTCAAATAATGCCCACATCTCTTTTGCATATTGTGTTTTTGCTAAATGTGGAGCAAATTGACTGTAATAAGTGGTAATGGCACTAACATCCCGTGACAGCATCCATTTAGCATGGTTGTTTGCGGCTGCATCAATGGCCTGTGGTAAATCAATAATGACTGGACCATATTCATCAACCAGTACATTAAACTCGGAAAGGTCACCATGAACTAAGCCTGCACACAGCATCAGCCAGATGTAATGCATCATCAATGCATGATCTTCTTCGGCTTGCTCTACAGACATAGACACATCGTTTAAGCGAGGCGCAACTTGCCCTGATTCATCGGTGATTAACTCCATCAGTAATACACCATCGAAGCAGCCAAAAGGTACAGGCACACGCACCCCCGCATCAGCTAACCGATATAAGGCATTTACTTCCGCATTTTGCCACTCAGCTTCTTGTTGATCGCGGCCAAACTTAGTGCCTTTTTCCATTGCGCGAGCTCGACGCCCGCTACGTACTTTTCGGCCCTCTTGATATAACGTAGCTTTTTTAAAGCTGCGTTTACTGGCTTCTTTATAGACCTTGGCGCAACGGATCTCGTCTCCGCACCGCACAACATAAACTGCTGCTTCTTTTCCGCTCATCAGCGGGCGAATGACCTCATCTATAAGGCCGTCTTCAACCAAAGGTTGGATTCTTTTCGGAGTTTTCATGGATCCTCATGACCTTCCCTTCACAGATTAATCCCTGCCAAGTCGGTTAGCCTTGTTTAACTCAATGATTATTCACAGTTGTACAAATTCAAATGCCAGCCAATTACAGAAGATCAATTGACGGTTGCACATCATAAAGACAATCACCATACCACATCAACACTGGGATACGTTTCAGTCACGCTTTAAGCTGATAAATATGTATTTTAATCTGCGTTAGAAGGTGTTGCTAAGAAAGCTGGCTTTTTTTTGTCATTATTCGGAATTATTGAGTGATTGTAATCAAATTGGTCTGTTTTGGGCTTTTTGATTGGTGCAAAAGTCCAAGCCAATTGCACTAATCTTTAAATAAGGTAATCACACAATAATAAAACTACAGGTGAGTTATGAAAAACATCAGTTCAAAAGCCCCTAAAGCAGCTTTTTCAACACGGGCAATCCACTCTGGCTATGATTCTGATACAGAGAATGGTGCATTAACGCCGCCTATTTATATGACTTCAACCTTTGCCTTCGATTCTGCTGAGCAAGGCGGTGCACGTTTTGCTGGTGAAGAAGAGGGGCCTATCTATTCTCGTTTGGGTAATCCGACACAATCTATTTTGGAAACTCGACTAGCTGACTTAGAAGAGGGAGAGGCTGCACTTGCTACGGCTTCTGGTATGGGAGCTATTAGTGCTGCCTTCTGGACGCTACTTGCGGCAGGTGATCATATTGTTGCGGATAAGACTCTTTATGGTTGTACTTTTGCACTAATAGAGCACGGCCTGAAAAAGTTCGGCATTGAGGTGTCTTATGTTGACTGTTGCAATGTAGAGGAAATAACGGCTGCTTTAAACGAAAATACAAAGTTGGTGTACTTTGAGTCGCCTGTTAACCCTAATCTAAGGGTAATGGATATCCAAAAAATTAGTGATGAAGTACATCGCTTTAACTCAGAAATTAAAGTGATTGTTGACAACACCTATTGCACACCTGCTATTCAGCAACCTTTGATGCTGGGAGCTGACCTAGTCGTTCACTCTGCTACCAAGTACTTAGGTGGTCATGGCGACCTGATTGCGGGGGCTGTGGTTGGTGATGCAGAAACAATTCAGCGTATTCGTTTTGAAGGTTTAAAAGATATGACGGGGGCAGTGATTGCACCTATGACGGCATTTCTAATTATGCGAGGCCTTAAAACGCTTGAACTGAGAATGCAGCGTCATAGTGAAACCGCCTTAATTATTGCAGAGCGTTTACAGCAGCACCCTGCTGTTGAAGTCACATATTACCCTGGCTTACCAACTGATCCTTATTATGATTTGGCAAAGCAGCAGATGAGCCTTTCCGGTGGCATGCTGGCATTTGAGCTGAAAGGTGGCCTAGAGGCAGGAAAAAGCTTCATGAATAAGCTACAGATGATCAAACGAGCGGTAAGCCTAGGTGATGCTGAAACTTTGTGCCAGCATCCAGCCAGTATGACTCATTCAACCTATACTCCTGAACAGCGTTTGGCTCACGGCGTATCAGAAGGTTTAGTACGTTTGTCCATTGGTTTAGAAGGTGTTGAGGATATTTGGCAAGATATTGAAAGAGGATTATTAGCGTAGCAGCTAACGTTTTTGGGTCGTAGTCACATAAAGGCTTGAGTTTAACTCAAGCCTTTATGCTTAGGTTTTCTGAGCGACTAACGCTGATCGAAGTCCAATACCACTTCATCAGTAATTGGGTGAGCCTGACAGCTCAACACGTAGCCGGCATCAATTTCGTGCTTTTCAAGGCCATGAGAGATATCCATCTCCACTTCACCTTTAACCAGCTTACACTTACAAGTGGAGCAAACGCCCCCTTTGCAGGAGTAAGGTAGATCCATACCCGCATCCAAGCCCGCATCAAGAATGTTCTGGCCCACAGTGGCCAAATCAAACATCACTGAACGGCCATCTGCAATCACGGTGACTTTACTGGTCTTATCTTCGCCATACTGGGCTACACGCGCTTGCGCTTTCTCAAGCGTGGCTTGAGCATCAGATGATGAGCTGGCGAACAGTTCATAGTGAATCTGATCTTCGCCCAGACCTTCCATACGGAAACCACGAGACACTTCTGTCATCATCGCTTCTGGGCCGCAAATGAAGGCTTCATCAGTGCTCTTAATATCAATCAGGCCGGCTTTTTGTAAAGCATAGCCTTTCTTGTTATCAATACGACCATTCAGCAGATCGGCACCTTGGTCTTCATAATCCATTACGTTAATCCACTGGAAGCGGCTCATGTAACGGTTTTTGATGAAGTTCAGCTCATCTTTGAACATCACAGTGTTGCTGCGCTGGTTACCATAGATCAAGGTCACCTTGCTATTAGGTTCAATATCCAGCACTGATTTCATGATAGAAATCATCGGCGTGATACCAGAACCCGCTGCAATGCACATGTAGTTTTTAGCGTTAACAGCATTCAGTTCACTATAAAAGCTACCTTGTGGCGGCATCACTTCAACAGACATGCCCGGTTTAAACTGGTCATTGGCGTAGTTTGAAAACTTACCGCCGTCAACACGTTTAATACCCACACGCATATGACCATCATTAACGCCTGAGCAGATTGAGTAAGAGCGACGAACATCTTCGCCATCAATCATTGCACGCAAGGTTAAAAACTGGCCTTGGATAAACTTGAATTTGCTTGTCAGTTCTTCCGGAACCGCGAAGCTAACACAAATTGCGGTGTCCGTTTCCGGTTGCACATCCGCAATTTTCAGTGTGTAAAACTGGGTGTCAGACATGGTGTCACCTATATCTTTTATATTTTTTGAAGCACTAAGGCGATCCGCGCTTAGATCTTCTTAAAGTAATCAAACGGCTCGTTGCAATCGTTGCACTGGAACAAAGCCTTACAGGCTGTTGAGCCAAACTCGCTAATCCGTCTTGTATTACGAGAACGACAATGTGGGCACTGAGCATGCGCATCTGGCGTTAAGCCATCTTCGTCAAGTTCAGCATCCTCAGGTGGCGCAATGCCGTAGTTGCGTAGCTTACGGCGACCTTCCTGAGTCATCCACTCAGAACTCCAAGCAGGCGCCAGTTCGGTTTTGATTTGTACTTGATCAAAACCAGCGTCCTTCAGCGTTTGAGTGATGTCGTCTGCCATTGTGTTCATCGCAGGGCAGCCTGAGTACGTGGGCGTAATGGTGACAATCACCTGCTCACCATCACGCTCAATATTGCGCAACACACCCAAGTCCCACAAAGTCAAGACGGGAACTTCTGGATCTGTGACGGCATCCAAAAGATCCCAAAGCGCTTTGACACGGTCATCATTGCGCTGTTGTAGACGCTCATATTGCTCAACGGGCATCAGCGGGATTTCTGTCATTGACTCATTACCTATGGATTCACGATTACGGATTACAACCTCTGCTCACAATCGAGCAGTGTTACCACTTACAACCTGGGAATGAACGATGCACGATCTGCATCTCAGTCAACATATGGCCTAAGTTTTCAGTGTGGTAACCCACGCGACCACCGCGTACTGCCCAGTCATCGGCAGGTACAGTCAGAGTCGCTTCCGTTAGGATTTCGGTGACTTTCGCCAACCAAGCACCGCGCAGCTTTGAAACATCAACTGCGATGCCTGCGTCAGCTAACATCTGCTCTGTTTCATCCATATCGAACAGCTCATGGGTGTAACCCCACAGCGCGTCGACCGCTTTCTGTGTGCGCTTATGGCTCTCTTCAGTGCCATCACCAAGGCGCAGTACCCAGTCACGGCTACGGCGTAGGTGGTATTTGGTTTCTTTGATCGCTTTCGCAGCAATTGCCGATAAAGTCTCATCTTTTGACTGCAACAGTTCTGGCAACACATAGGTGTAATACACATCTGCAAACAGTTGGCGCACCTGAGAGTAAGCGAAGTCACCTTTCGGCATCTCCATTAACAGCAGGTTGCGGTATTCGCGATCATTACGCATATAGGCGAAGTCGTCTTCATCGCGACCATCATTCGCCAGCTCTGCTGCATAGGTGTAGAACATGCGCGCACGGCCAATATAGTCGAGAGAGACGTTGCCATAGGCAATATCTTCTTCTAGAAATGGGCCATAGCTGATCCATTCTGAAATGCGGTGACCCAGTACCACTGAGTCATCACCCAAGCGGGTGGCGTATTCAAGCGTTGCCGCTTTAATTGCTTCACTCATTATTTTCACTCCTAACCTCAATTAAAAACCGCTGTATTACATGTTGTTTACAGGGTCAGGTAGGACGTAATAAGTGGCATGACGATATGGCTTGTCATCGTTTGGATCATAGAAGCAATCTGCATCATCTTCTTGTGAGGCGCAGATATCAGAAGACTTGATCACCCAAATGCTCACACCTTCGCTGCGGCGAGTGTAGCAATCACGCGCATACTCTAGGGCTTGCTCATGATCTTCAGCGTGAAGGCTACCAACGTGCTTGTGATCAAGACCACGCTTTGAACGGACAAACACTTCAAATAGTTCTAATTTTTCAGTAACAGACATCTTTGTTCTCCCCTTTACGCTGCTTGTTGAGCTTTTTTCGCTCTTTTCTTTTCGTTATATGCAGTGATGGCATCACGTACCCACTCACCTTCGTCATGAGCGGCAATATGGTGTTCAATGCGCTGGCGGTTGCAGTGGCCGTTGCCATTGATCACGCTCCAGAACTCATCCCAGTTCAGGTCTGAACTGTCATAGTGACCACGGGCTTCGTTCCATTTGATCGCTTGATCAGGGTGATCCAGACCCAGTACCTCAATTTGCTTAACGGTTTGATCAACAAACTTCTGACGCAAGTCATCGTTGGTTTCACGCTTGATCTTCCACTCCATCGACTTTTGCGAGTGTGCCGAGTCAGAGTCATGTGGGCCAAACATCATCAGCGCAGGCCAGTAGAAGCGGTTCAATGCATCCTGTGCCATCGCTTTTTGCTCAGGAGAACCTTTGGCCAAGGCCAACATTGCTTCGTAACCCTGACGCTGGTGAAAAGACTCTTCTTTACAAATACGAATCATGCCGCGTGAATATGGGCCATAAGAGGTGCGTTGCAGTGAAACCTGGTTAACAATTGCAGCACCGTCTACCAACCAACCGATTGCAGCAATGTCTGCCCAAGTCAATACAGGATAGTTGAAAATAGAGGAGTACTTCGCCTTACCGCTTTGCAGTTGCTCGATCATCTCTGAGCGCGAGATACCCAGTGTTTCTGCTGCACTGTAAAGATAAAGACCGTGTCCGGCTTCATCCTGTACCTTAGAGATCAGTACCGCTTTACGGCGTAGAGAAGGTGCACGAGTAATGTAGTTACCTTCTGGTTGCATACCAATCACTTCAGAGTGCGCATGCTGAGAAATCTGACGAATCAGATTCTTGCGGTAAGCATCAGGCATCCAGTCTTTCGGTTCGATCTTTTCTTCCGCTTCGATCTTACGCATGAAATTCTGTTCTTCGGGCGTCATATCTATGCTCTCCGATCTTTTATTATAATCTGCCAAGCCATGTCACTGATTCAGATAAATCTGATGACAGTTTTGTATCATGCTGTTAGCAGGTTGCAGCAAATCTGTTAATTGAGACAACACCCACCGAAAGCAGGTGTACCCTTTACTATATAATAGGCAGTATCAGCAAATTGTGATGACTTTTGCTATCAAAGGCTCGCCATTATATGACACCAATTAAAAAAACAAAACATTAATCATGTATCGCTTTATATAAGCGAGACGACATCCAATCGAAAATCATGTGAATGTTTCGAATTAAAATGCCAAAACATAGACCTTGGTCTAGAAAAAGATATTTTTTCGAGCGCAAAAATGAACTTTTCTGGCGAAAGTTAAAGCATAACGCTACTCTTTGCGGGTATACCCACAAAGGGAGTATTGTTTTGAATAGACGTAGAAAAAACAGAGGCCTACGCTCTCTTATCATGTTGGCAACCGTTCTATCTGCCATCGGCTTAGGTGTTGTTTTGAGCTGGATGGGCACTGACTATGCCTTGCACGCCACATCAGACCAAGCCTTTTGCGGCAGCTGCCACAGCATGAAACCCATGCAAGCCTCATTTCTAGAAGACATTCACGGCGGACGATCAACAAAAGGCGTGCAAGCCCTCTGTACAGATTGCCATCTCCCCCAAGACAACTATGTTAATTATCTCTATATGAAAGCTAAAAATGGTGCTTGGGATGTATGGAAAGAATATGTACTGGGAGCAGAAGACGTTGACTGGATTGCAAAGTTAGAACATGCCAATCGCTATGTTTACGACTCTGGCTGCCTGAAATGCCACAACAACTTACAGACAGGTTCTGAGCTCAACAATAAACAATTTGTCGCTCACAAACCTTATTTCCAAGGCACTACCGAAAAATCTTGTGTCGATTGCCATCAAGTCGGTCATCACGATATGAAGCGACATCTGGCAATGGCTCGCGAGAAAAACTCTCAGTGATTGGATGGGATAAAATGATGACAAAGGGGTTAATATGTTAATTACAAAGCATTTGATCAGGTATAGCCTGATGTTTGTGCTGATGCTGCTGATCGCAATCACCAGCAATGCAGCCAAAGCAGAAGAACCTGCGGCAAAAGGCATCGACTTAAGCCAAGTGAAGACGCTTAACTTTAAGCGTGGTTTAAGTGAAGAGGATAAAGCCTGTATTAGCTGCCACCAAAAAGAGCAGCCAGGCATTGTGGCCGACTGGAAAGACAGCCGCCATAGCCATGTGGGCGTAGGCTGTAATGACTGTCACCAAGCCAGAAAAGGCGAGCCTGATGCCCAGTTACACAACAAAGGCGACCTGAAAAACGTTTATATCTCTCCACTGGTTTCCCCTGCAACCTGCGGCCGTTGCCACTCTCAGGAACAGGAGCAATTTAACAAAAGTGGCCACTTCCGCTCTTATCATCAGATTATCCCTAAAGATAGTCTACATGCTTTAGTGAAGTTTCATGAGGGACGCAATAATAAAGAACTGGGCAACGCACCAGATGAAACGGGCTGCATGCAATGCCACGGCACAAAGATCAAGCTGGATGCCGAAGGCAAACCTGATCCAACCACTTGGCCAAACGCAGGTATGGGTAACATTTATCCCGATGGCTCAACAGGCAACTGTGCGGCGTGTCATACTCGTCACAAGTTCTCAATTGCTGAGGCTCGTAAGCCTGCGGCCTGTGCGTCTTGCCACTTAGGCCCAGACCATCCGGATATTGAGGTGTTCAACAATAGTAAACATGGCCACGTATTCAATGCTGATGGCAATAACTGGAAGTGGGACTCACCTTCTGATGGATGGGAGCCGGGTGATTACCGAGCACCTACTTGCGCGACTTGCCACATGAGTGGCATCGGTGAGCTGAGCACTACCCACAATATCAGTGAGCGCCTGTATTGGAACTTGTGGGCAAAAGAGTCAAAAGTGCGCAACTCAGACGATGTGATGAGCCCGCTTCTTGGTAATGGCGTTGAAGGTCGTAAAAAAATGGAGCAAGTTTGCAGCTCCTGTCACAGCAGCACCCATACAACTGGCTTCTTCAAACAAGGCGACAAAGCAGTCAAGCTGTATAATGTGGAGTACTACGCACCTGCGCAGAAAATGCTGGATGAGCTGAAAGAAAAAGGCTTACTAAAAGATAATCCTTGGACAGATGAGTTCCAGATCACGTTCTACCACTTATGGCACCACGAAGGACGTCGTGCGCGTCATGGTGCAATGATGGGAGCGCCGGACTATGCCCACTGGCATGGCTTCTTCGAATTGCAGCAAGATTTGTACAAACTGCAAGCCATTCATAAGCAACGCCTTGAAACAGGTAAAATAGAATAGTTTCTGTTTTATCAAGCAAACTGCCCTCGTGTAAGAGGGCGGTTTGATAGCTATTCTGAAAAGTTTAGTATGCGTATCGTAAGTACAGGCCGCAAAATTCAAACCAAGGTTGTAGCCCCCCTTTTTTAACTCGCTGAGCTGTTTTCGGTACAATATGTTAAAATTTGCTAGTATTCTGTAATCAAAATCTGTTTATAGTCATCTAATACCGCTTATAAATTTTGGCAGCCTAAATGGGAGGGAACTCCAATGGTGAAGAGCAAAGGCTTAGACTCACTGGTCAAATTTCTCGGCATTCTTCTACTGACGATAGTTTCAATGCAAAGCTTGGCTGGCACTCCTTTAAAGCTAAATTTAGCTGGGCCAAAGTTCGCTCCTTACTATTATGCAGATGCAGATGGTAAGCCCTCTGGTGAGTTGGTTCGGCTTTATGCTTTAATTGTTGAGCACGCTGGCTTTGGATGGGATGGCGCTATTATTCCCGCAAAAAGAGTGATGAAAGCCCTAACCGATGGGATGTACGACAGCAGTATTTTGGTGAAAAACCCCTTGCTAGAAGCATCTGGTACGATACTGTCTAGCCCCGTCCCAGTATCGGAAATGATTCTGAACTTGTATTCGCATCAAGTCCAAAAGCAGTCTCTAACAAAAGAAAGTTTGTTAGGCAAAAAAGTTGTCGTAATGAGGGGTTATGGCTACGGAGGGCTTAGATCTTGGTTGGATCATAATCAGGATAAGCTTGTTATGATTGAAGTGGATAGTTTTAGTAGTGCCATTAGAATGTTAGAGGCTAATCGCGCTGATTATGCTTTGCTCTATGATGTTAATTTCGCTGCGGGTGAAAAAGAGTTGGGGCGCAGTGCAAAAGCGGTTAACTCGTACACGCTAGAGCGCGTTCCTCTTTATTTCCATATTAATAGCCAGCAAATCCCTAATGCCCAGCAGGTGATGAATAAGCTGATGGCAAGCTATCAAAGCTTGGTGTCATTAGGTGTATTAGCGGCTGCTTCTAATCTTCCTGATCAAGTCGTAAAAGCAAGTGGAGTACAACCTCAATAAATGTGCGGGGTTGTGTCTATGGAAAGTGTGCACTAATTTTCAACAGCAGTCTCTGCTGTCAGCAACATTGGTTTATACAGCAAAACCCCAGCTTTTTAACTGGGGTTTTTGATCTGGTATTAAGCTTGCGACTACTCGATGCCCTGTACATCGGCAATGCGACGACTGACAACTTCAAATAATTGTTTGGGCTGGAATTTAGACAAGAAATCATCGCAGCCTACTTTTTGTACCATCGCCTTGTTAAAACTGCCGCTTAATGAAGTATGCAGAACAATAAATAGATCCTTCAGACGTGGGTCTTCACGAATTTCACGCGTTAAACGATAGCCATCCATTTCTGGCATTTCAGCATCGGTAATTAACATTAACAGCTTTCTTGGAACGTCTTCACCTGCATCAGCCCATGCCTTCAGCTTGTCAAGTCCTTCACGGCCATCACGTGATTCATGGATGGTAATGCCCAGCTGACTCAAGGTTTCTTTTACTTGGCTGCGCGCAGTAGATGAATCATCTACCATCAATATTTCCATATCCTTAGCGGCATTTAGAATACGGTCATCCATGCTTTCTGTATCAAGTGTAATTGTATAGGGTGATATTTCAGCTAGCACCTTCTCGACATCAATAATCTCAACAATTTGATCATCTACACGAGTGATTGCCGTTAAATAGTGAGAACGCCCTGTGGTGCGTGGTGGTGGCATAATTTGATCCCAGTTCATATTGATGATGCGATCAACGCCACCCACCAAAAATGCCTGAATCGAATTATTGTACTCAGTCACAATCAAGTTACTGTTTTCTGTTGGCTTAAGTGCAGGCATACCGATAGCCTGACTCAAGTTGATAACAGTCACAGTCTGTCCACGCAAATGCGTTACACCAACAACGTAGGGATGATGATGAGGAAGATTAGACAAAGCAGGAAGGCGCATCACTTCCTGAATTTTAAATACGTTAATGGCAAAAAGCTGCCCTGTGAGCAAACGGAACATCAGCAGCTCTAGGCGGTTTTCACCTACTAGCTGGGTTCGAGAATCTACACTTGCTAATACCCCTGCCATGGGTCGCTCCAATCTTGATGTTATCGAAATGAGGCTTTCGCCACAGTTACACTTCCTTCCGAAAGACAATAGTAGTTAAATTTGACGGCTTTTTCTATCAGGATTCCAACTCAAATGTCTGTAAATACACAAAATCAGCTATTAATCGCTCCCGCGCCACTTGTGGATATTGGTGTCAACTTAACTAACTCTCGTTTTTCCCATCAATTAGATGAAGTGCTAACACGTGCGCAACAGGCTCAGGTTAAAACGCTAATTGTAACAGGCACTTCCGTAGAAGAGTCAGAAGCCGCGCAAGTCTTGTGTGAGAAATATCCTGGGCAGCTTTATTTCACTGCAGGTGTACACCCTCATGACAGTAGTCAATTTCAAAAAAGTACATATCAAACCTTATTTAATCTTGCTCAAGATAAATCTTGTGTAGCCATCGGTGAAACAGGGCTAGATTTTAATCGCAATTTTTCAACACCTGAGCAACAAGTTAATGCTTTTGAACGTCAAATTGAGTTGGCTGTTGAACTGAAAAAGCCGATGTTTCTACATGAGCGTGATGCGTTTTCCAAGCAGTCTGAGATACTTAGGTATTATCGCGACAATATTGTTGACGCTGTGATTCATTGTTTTACTGGGGATCAAAAAGCGTTGTTTGGCTATTTAGATTTAGACTGTTATATCGGTATAACAGGTTGGGTCTGTGACGAGCGTCGAGGATTAGAGTTGCAGCAGTTGGTAAAAAATATTCCAACGGCACGCTTAATGCTAGAAACTGATGCCCCTTATTTATTACCACGCAATATGCAACCCAAACCGAAGAGTCGCAGTAACGAGCCAGCCTACTTACCTTGGGTGTTAAAGCAAATGAGTCAGTGCTTAAATCAAGATGAGTTATCTTTAGCGCAACAGACCAGTGATAATGCCCAGCGCTTTTTCCGCTTACCTTAAATCTGACACTTAAAATAAAGAGAGATCATATGAGTCAATTTCCAATTTTTCTGGATTTTGAATGTAGTAGTCCTGATGAAGATGGTTTTCCAATCGCCGTGAGTTGGAGTCTGCCAGATGGGCAAGTTAAAAGTACCTTGATTTGTCCAGAAGACCACTGGCTAGAATACGAAAGCAGTAGCTTTGATGACCATCATCTCGATATTGATGACTTAATGCTACATGGTGTAAGTGCCTTAGAGGTAATTAGAGAGTTACAAGCCGATATTGACAGTGATGTGGTTTACGTTGATGGCTTAGGTGAAGATGAACACTGGTTAGATAAGCTCTATCATGCTTATCAGATGGAGCCTCAGTTTGCCTTGGAGCCTGCTTATAGCCTTTATGAGATGCCAAGCGAAGACTGGATACACCTGAAGCAGGAGTGGCTTGAACATCACGGCTTAGATCAATACCAATCAGAAGCTAATGTTGTAGCGATGCTGCACCTGCATCAAGGGGTGGATGGCTTTAAAAATAATCTAGATTTTGAAACGGACGTTTGATTTTTGCTGCCTTAATCGTCATTATCTCTAGTATATTTAGTCTAGGGTACTGTCAATGAAGTTAAAAGCTGCACTCTTAAAATGGGGAATCTCCCTTTGGCCACCTTTGTTAGGCGCGGGTGTAAAGGTTGAGCGTTTAGATGCTGATTTTAGAGTTGCCCGTGTACGTATGAAGCTGCGCTGGTATAACCGAAACTACGTAGGTGTGCATTATGGCGGGTCACTCTATTCAATGACTGATCCGTTTTATATGCTGATGTTGTCTGAATCTTTGGGCAAGGGTTATGTGGTGTGGGATAAGGCTGCACATATTGAATATGTAAAACCTGGTCGCTCAACGGTGTGGGCAGATTTTCAAATTACACCAGAACTGCTGGCTCAGATTAAAGATAAAACAGCTAATGGAGAAAAGTATCTGCCAGAGTTTGAAGTGTTGATTCGAGATAACAACGATGAAGTGGTTGCGAGAGTCATGCGCACTTTATATATCAGGCGTAAGCGAGCCAGTACAGTGGTGAGCGCTCAGACGTCAGAGCAAGGTAAAATGCTGACATCTGAGTAGCGTGAGAAAATGGCAATGTAGATTAACGAGCCAGTGATGCGCAAGACTCGTCTTTTTTAAACAAAATAAGATGGTCTGCTTTCATTTCAATGCAAACTTGTTCACCAATGCTGTACTCAGCATGGCTGTTAAACATTGATTCAACAATCTGTCCTGAGGGTAGTCGTAGGCGATACAAAGTGGCAGACCCTGCAAAGGTGTGCTGTTCTACGGTCGCTTTGATGTGCCCTTGAGGGTTTTCGATAATGTCGTCAGGACGCAATAGTACATCTACTTCAGTGCCTTCAGGCCAAGGATAGGCTCTGTTCCCTTCAAATAAACCGACCTCTGTTTCTACTTTATGGTGTTCTTTTAAAACGCCGGGAACAAAGTAGCCTTGCCCGACAAAGTTAGCAACAAAGCGGTTGCGTGGCTCATGATATAGATTAAAAGGTGTATCCCACTGTTGTAGGCGGCCCTGATTGAGTACCCCTACGTAATCTGCCATGGCGAAAGCCTCAGTTTGATCATGAGTTACCAGTACAGCGCTAATATTCAGCGCTTTCAATATGCGGCGTACTTCTAAACCTAGGTGCTTACGCAGCTCAAAATCAAGATTAGAGAAAGGCTCATCAAGTAGAATAAGCTGAGGTCTAGGGGCTAAGGCACGTGCTAAGGCGACCCGCTGCTGTTGACCGCCTGAGAGTTCATGGGGGTATCGCTCTGCTAGCTCCTGCATATTGACCAGCTCTAGCATCTCATGCACACGCTTTTTCTTGTCGCTGTCAGACAACTTGCGTAATCCAAAGCCTATGTTGTCTGCAATGGAAAGGTGCGGAAATAATGCATAGTCCTGAAATACCATGCCCACTTGGCGCTGTTCTGGTTGCAGCATCATAGAAGGTGAGGAGATTAGCTCACCATTTAGCTTAATCTGCCCAGCGTAAACCTGATCAAAGCCTGCAATAGTGCGTAGTAGGGTTGTTTTGCCACAGCCACTAGGGCCTAACAAACAGCAGATATCGCCTTGGTTTAAAGCGAAGGAGATATCTTGGGTAATAACGAGTTGGTCATAACGGCACTCTATGCCGTCAACTTGTAATAATGCACTCATAATTGAAACGCTGCCTGAAAATAAAAACCCAATGACTGAAAAATACAGGGCTTAAAAAGCAAAAAGCCCAGTGGTCAGACTGGGCCGAAGCACAAAAGTTTAGTGTTTATGAGTCTACTTTACCCAATAACAAAAATTCCATCAGTGCTTTTTGTACGTGTAAACGGTTACCCGCTTCCTGCCATGCTACTGCGCGAGGATCGTCTAGCATATCTTCACTGATCTCTTCTCCACGGTGAGCGGGTAAGCAGTGCATGAACAGTGCATCTTCTGAGGCTGTATCCATCAGGGCTGGACTGACTTGATAGCCTTTGAAGGCTTTAAAACGTGCTTGCTGCTCTTCTTCCATGCCCATTGATGCCCACACGTCAGTTGATACAAGGTGAGCGCCTTTTATCGCTTCTTCTGGAGTGCGATACAGGCTGATTCGATCTTTAGCCTCTTCCATCAGACTCGCCATAGGCTCATAACCTTCTGGGCAGGCGATATTTAGATGAAAATCAAACTGCTGTGCAGCATTAATGTAAGAGTTGCACATATTATTGCCATCACCCACCCAAGCTACGGTTTTGCCTTGAATGCTACCGCGTAACTCAATAAAGGTTTGAATGTCAGCAATTAACTGACATGGGTGATAGTCATCGGTTAGCGCATTAATCACAGGGATGCTGGAGTACTCTGCAAAACGCTCAACCAAGGCATGTTCGAAGGTACGAATCATTACAATATCGACCATCTCAGATAGTACTCGTGCGCTGTCTTCAACAGGCTCGCCACGACCCAATTGGGTGTCTCGTGGTGATAAAAAGATAGCGCTGCCACCTAACTGTGCAATGCCTGCTTCAAAAGAGACACGGGTACGGGTTGAGGCTTTCTCAAAGATCATACCTAACACTTTGTTCTTTAGAGGCTCGTATATCTTGCCTGCTTTGTGTTCCTTCTTAATGGTGATTGCCCGTTCTATTACGTAATGTAGTTCGTCAGGGGTAAAGTCTAATAGGGTTAAAAAATGTCTTGCCATGAGCTTTGTTCCAGTAATCGGTTGGGAACACCTGATCCTTTGGCGTTCGCTTTACAACAGCTGGTGAATCGGAAATTTATTGTGAACTTGCTGAATACGCAAAAATAAGCGCACTGACACGCTCAATAATCTGGTCGGCTTCAGACTTGTTGATCGTGAGCGGAGGTAATAGTCGAATAACATTACCTGCCGTTACGTTGATCAAAATTTGTGCCTCTAGTGCTTGGGCTACTATGGCACTACACTCTGTTTTTAGCTCTATGCCTAGCATCAAGCCTTTGCCACGAATATCAACAACTTGATCGCAGTTAGCTAATGCCTCTGCAAAACCATTCCGTAAGTATTGCCCCATTTTGGCGGCATTCTCGGGAAGTTTCTCTTCAACTAAAGTTTTAACTACAGCTTCGGCAACAAAGCAGCCTAGCGGATTGCCGCCATAGGTTGAGCCATGACTGCCAGGCTGAAATAGCGCTGCGGCTTTGCCTTGGGCTAGGCAAGCCCCAATAGGGAAGCCATTGCCTAAACCTTTAGCCGTTGTCACTACATCAGGTTTTATGCCTGATTGCTGATAGGCAAAATAAGTACCAGTGCGACCATTGCCCGTTTGAATCTCATCTAGAATCATCAGCAGGTCATGCTTATCGCAAAGTGCACGTAACAACGGTAGATATTGATCGTCAAGACTTGCTAGACCACCTTCGCCTTGCACGGGTTCTACCATAACAGCCACAATATTTTTATTGTTACGCAGTATGGACTCAACTGCTTGAATATCATTGAAGCGTGCACGTGCAAACCCTTGTACTAAGGGCTCAAAGCCTGCTTGCACTTTGCGGTTGCCCGTTGCTGTCAATGTTGCAATGGTGCGGCCATGAAAGGCATTTTCCATCACAATCACTGTTGGTAGCTCAATGCCTTTATGTTTACCATGAAGGCGAGCCAGCTTTATTGCTGCTTCATTAGCTTCTGCGCCAGAGTTAGAGAAAAATACTCGGTCCATACCTGATATCTGGCATAGTCGTTCGCCCAATGTTTCCTGTGCGGGTATTCGGTACAGGTTAGATGTGTGCATCACTCGTGCAGCTTGCTCACAAATTGCTTGGGTTACGGCTGGGTGTGCATGCCCTAAGCCACAAACAGCGACACCGCTTACGGCATCTAGATACTGTTTGCCTGCTTCGTCATACAACCAAGCGCCTTTCCCATGGGTAAATGCCACAGGAAGACGGCCATAGGTGTTCATCAGGTGTTGACCAGTCATTATCCTCACGTCCCTAAAACACAAAACGGCAGCGAAACGCTGCCGATAATGAGGGTTAAAAGAGCAAAGCTATAGCCAAATATTAATGTTGTCAATGAGATAAGCTTTTAAAAAGTTTCAAGTTAGGGCTTGAATACTGATCTTTATGGCTGCATTTTGGAATCAGTCAGGCTAAAATTGACTTCATTAGTAGGTTAATTTTAGCTGGTTTTACTGTATAAATTGAAAGGTTAAATATGAGCGCAACCATCGATACCATCAAAGAACAGATCGCAAACAACCCTATTCTGCTGTACATGAAGGGTAATCCTCAAATGCCACAGTGTGGTTTTTCTTCTCAAGCTGTACAGGCGTTGATGGCTTGCGGTGAGAAATTTGCGTTTGTTAACATTTTAGACAATCCTGATATCCGTGCCGAGCTACCTGCTTATGCAAACTGGCCAACATTCCCTCAGTTATGGGTTAATGGTGAGTTGGTTGGCGGTTGTGACATCATTGTTGAAATGTATCAGTCTGGTGAGTTACAAAAGCTAATTACAGAAGCGGTTGCTTCTTAATATTGTAATACAGATCATAAACGATAGATTAACACTAAACAGGCCGGACGATTTTATAGATTGTTCGTTCTGAACTTACTGTGAACTACCCAAACGATTGGAGAATTAAAATGGGCGTATTGGTTGGAAAGAAAGCACCTGATTTTACAGCTGCTGCGGTATTGGGCAATGGCGAAATCGTTGATAGCTACACGCTGTCAGAAGCTTTAAAAGGCAAGTATGGTCTAGTGTTCTTCTACCCTCTGGACTTTACATTTGTATGTCCTTCTGAGTTGATCGCACTTGATCACCGCATGGAAGAGTTCAAAGCACGTAACGTTGAAGTTGTGGCTGTATCTATCGATTCTCAGTTCACGCACAACGCATGGCGTAACACACCAGTTAATGCTGGTGGTATTGGCCAAGTGGCTTACACAATGGTTGCTGACGTTAAGCACGAGATTTGCCAAGCTTATGACGTTGAGCATGATGCAGGTGTTGCATTCCGTGGTGCATTCCTAATCGACTTAAACGGCAATGTACGTTCACAAATCGTGAACGACCTGCCACTAGGTCGCAACATGGACGAACTGATTCGTCTAGTTGATGCGCTACAGTTCACTGAAGAGCACGGTGAAGTTTGTCCTGCTGGCTGGAACAAAGGTGACAAAGGTATGACTGCATCTCCTGAGGGTGTTGCAGCGTATCTGAGCGAGTCTGCTGACAAACTATAAGGTTTGATAGCCTAGTACTTGCTACGCTTGAAAAGCAAACCCCCGATGCTTATTGGCATCGGGGGTTTTTTATAGGGCTTTATGGGGGGTATAAGATTAACTTTTTCGCAATCTATGTTGCTCTTGTGCTGCCAGTTCCCAGCCGCCTAAGTCTTTCCAACGGTTAACAATTGAACAAAACAGTTCGGCAGTTTTCTCAGTATCATAGCGGGCAGAGTGGGCTTGGCTATTGTCAAAATCAATACCTGCAACTTTGCAGGCTTTAGACAAAACGGTTTGTCCGTAAGCTAAACCGGACAAAGTAGCCGTGTCAAAACTGGAAAATGGGTGAAATGGATTGCGCTTAATGCCACAGCGCTCAATTGCTGCATTTACAAAACTCAAGTCAAAACTGGCGTTATGACCAACCAAAACGGCTCTAGTACAGCCAAACTCTTTTAAGGTTTTGCGTACCGGCTTAAATATTTCACCTAGTGCTTGTTCTTCACTTTTAGCCATGCTTTTACGCAACGGATTGTTTAAATCAATTTTGGTAAACTCAAGTGCAGACTGTTCAATATTAGCACCTTCAAAAGGCTCAATATGGCAAGAGTATGTATTGTAAGGGTGTAGATAACCCTCTTCATCCATCATCAGTGTAACGGCAGCAATTTCAAGTAAAGCATCAGTTTTCGCATTAAAGCCTGCGGTTTCCACATCCACTACAACGGGTAGAAACCCCCGAAATCTCTGTGCAAGCGGGTGTTTGTCATCGTAGATTTCCGCTTCTGACATAAGTAATTCCAAGGCTAATAACCCCTATACTGTAATTGGCCGATAAATATTGATATAGAATGGTAACTGATTCATACAGGCAGATATAGTTTGTAAAGGTTTAAAGTTTTGTATTTACTGGCCGAACTGGCAAAATAGAGTTCTTACAAATCAAGGAGATTGATGGCAATGCCACTTTTTAGGCTCCAACGGACAATTTTATTCACGCTGACATCTTTGCTTTTTGTGAGCGCACAATCTTATGCCGCCCAATATGGTGCATCTATTGGCAACAGTGTGTGGCAGGCGACACCGCCATCGCCACTATATTGTGAGCTGACGCACCCTATTCCTAATATGGGGATGGCGCGCTTTACCCATCGATCTGGCGAAGATCTAAAGTTCAGGCTTGACCCCTATGGGCAACCTTTACAAAAAGGTAGCGCGGAGCTTATGGCGTTGCCTCCAAATTGGAAGCCGGGTGATGCCCCTGTTGACTTAGGAAAAGTCAACGTCGGTTTGGGTGAAGAGGGCGTGCACATTGACTCTGAACAAGCGCACTTAATGGTGGAAGTTCTAGAGCAGGGTTTGAATCCAACTTTCATGCAAACCCCTGCTGATAAACGCTATGCGCCAATCCGAGGCCACTTGAGCGCTTTAGGCTTCAAACCTGCATTTGCTGAATATGTACAGTGTCGAGGAAACTTACTGCCAGTTAACTTTGACCAGATCTCTCGTTCGGCGATCACCTTTCCTGGTGGTGGTATTGATATTTCAACCGCTGATAAAGAGCTGTTGAGTTTAATTATGCGTTATATTAACGCTGACCCATCGGTTAAATATGTATTTTTAGATGGCCACTCAGACAGTTATGGCAGTCGTAGAGATAACCGTAAACTATCAAAAGAACGTACAGATACTGTGCTGAATTACTTGATCGACTTAGGCTTGAATGAAGCAATGGTTACCGCGCGTTATCATGGTGAGCGTTACCCTATTGTACCCAATAATACAAAAGCCAATCGTGCTAAAAATCGCCGTGTGACTATTCGGTTAGAGCGCGAGGGTATCGCCCTAGGTGATCCTGTTGTGCCTAGTGATGCCCAAGTGCAGTATGACAACGGTAGTGCTGATACGGCCAATTAAATAGACAGGTGGTGCCGAAGTAGGTGCAAATCGGTTATACTCTTGTCATTTTATTGTTACCGTTCAATCAATTGAACATTATTTAAGTAAAGAACGGCTATCTGATTAGATAGCCGTTTATCTTTGTCAGATTAGTGCGCAACAAGCCGCCTAGTCTGTGACAGCGTTGGAGCAACAAATGTCAGACATTAAAAAAGTAGTGCTGGCCTACTCTGGTGGCCTAGATACATCGGTAATCGTGCGTTGGTTACAAGATGAGTACAACGCAGAAGTGGTAACCTTTACTGCTGACCTAGGTCAGGGTGAAGAAGTAGAGCCTGCTCGTGCAAAAGCAGAAGCACTAGGCGTGAAAGAAATTTTCATCGAAGACGTGCGCGAAGAGTTTGTTCGCGACTTCGTATTTCCAATGTTCCGTGCTAACACCATCTATGAAGGTGAGTACCTGCTAGGTACGTCTATTGCACGTCCGCTGATTGCCAAACGCCTAGTTGAAATCGCTAACGAAACAGGTGCAGATGCAATTGCACACGGCGCGACAGGTAAAGGTAACGACCAAGTACGTTTTGAAATGGGCGCTTACGCGCTGAAACCTGGCGTAAAAGTTATTGCGCCTTGGCGTGAGTGGGATCTGACATCCCGCGACACATTGATGCAGTATTGTGAACAGCACAATATTCCAGTTGATTTCTCAACCAACAAAAAGAAATCACCGTATTCAATGGATGCTAACTTACTGCATATCTCTTATGAAGGCGGCATCATGGAAGACCCATGGGCAGAGCCAGAAGAAGACATGTGGCGTTGGTCTGTAAGCCCTGAAGCGGCTCCAGATGAAGCAACGTACCTAGATCTATCGTTCGTTAAAGGTGACATCGTTGCCATTAACGGTGAAGCAATGTCGCCTGCTACTGTGCTTGAAACACTGAATAAGATTGGTGGTGCTAACGGTGTAGGTCGTGTTGATATTGTAGAAAACCGTTATGTGGGCATGAAGGCTCGTGGCTGCTATGAAACTCCAGGCGGCACTATCATCCTGAAAGCACACCGCGCGATTGAGTCAATCACGCTAGACCGTGAAGTTGCACACCTAAAAGACAGCTTGATGCCGAAATATGCTGAGCTGATCTACAACGGCTACTGGTGGAGTGCTGAGCGCAAAATGTTGCAGACTATGATTGATGAGTCGCAAGAATTTGTGAACGGTGATGTACGCCTGAAGCTGTATAAAGGTAATGTGATTGTTGTTGGTCGCCAGTCTAAAGACAGCCTGTATGACGACAAGATCGTAACTTTTGAAGATGATGCGGGTGCTTACGACCAGAAAGATGCAGGCGGCTTCATTAAGTTGAACGCTTTACGTATGCGCATTGCGGCAATGAAAGGCCGTAGCCTGCTATAAGCTAAAAGTATCTCTTCAAATTAGAGGTGATTAATACCCTAAAAGCCTGGCTTTGGTATGAACTGAAGTCAGGCTTTTTATTGTCAGAGCAAACCAAATAAACGAATGGATTATGACTATGTCATGACGATTCTTTGTGACTGCCTTGCGATTTCTTCTGGAGGCTAGCGTTAGACTCTGCTCTAACCGATTAAATTTATAGCCTCTATTCAGTGAGCAGTGCTCGCTCTATTGATGCATCTGATGTATCAGGCTCAGCAATTACCACACTGAATTCTTTGCGTAGTTTCTCTATTCTTCGACGATTGGTGCCTAAGTCAGAGTAGCCAATGCGTGATGCGGAGCGAACGGCAATGACTCCGGGCACTTGAAAGAAAAACTCCACATCATCAATGAAGCCGAGAATAGGCGTTCTGAAATCAGCTCTGAGATAGAGGTTAGGCTCGCGACTCACGATAATGGCATCTTCATGACTGCGTAGTAGTTTCTCAAGCCGAGCATATGCCAAGCTTTGTTTTGCGGTGTAAAAAATAGGCGCAACTTTCTGTGAGTCTGGTGTTTCTGGATGTGAGTTGACACAGTTTGGTGTTTCAGGGCAAGGGGATAGCCTGTTATTTTGCACACCAAGTTCTGGAACATGGTGCATACAGCCAGATAAAAAGGTGATAATAGCAAGTATTGATAGGCTCGTTTTCAGATAAGCGCACTTCAACATTTTATAATCCTAAGCTTTTCCGGATGAGCAAGAGTAATCAGTTGATTATAACTGTAAATACTCAATCTTAGGTGTTCAATTTTTTTAGTTTTTATACGAGTAGACAATGGCATTAGTCAGGTTAGAAAAAGTCAGTATCGCATTTGGTCACCACGCGCTATTAGACAACTCATCTTTAGTCATCAGTAAAGGTGAACGTATCTGCGTTGTGGGTCGGAATGGTGCAGGTAAATCCACTATGTTGAAACTGGTGTCTGGTGAGCAAACGCCTGATAGCGGTAGCTTATGGCTACAGCCGGGGTTGAAAATTGGCCAGTTAGCGCAGGATTTACCAGATGCGGATGAAGAAACTGTGTTTGATATTGTTGCCAGTGGCTTACCCGGTATTGGTGAACTGATTAGAAGCTATCACCACCAAGTGATGTCAATTCACACGGATGAGGACTTGAAAAAACTAGAGCGCCTACAAACCGAGCTAGAAAGCAAAGACGGTTGGGCGATGACTCAACGAGTTGAATCTATTATCAGTAAATTGAACTTGCCTGCTGAAACCCCGATGAAATCTTTGTCTGGAGGCTGGCGTCGCCGTGTTGCCTTGGCTCGAGCCTTGGTTTCGGAGCCTGATCTATTACTATTAGATGAACCGACCAACCACTTGGATATTGAAACTATTGATTGGCTAGAACAACAAATCAATGAATTCCGTGGTGCCGTTTTGTTCATTACTCACGACCGTGCCTTTTTGCAGAAGCTTGCCACACGTATTGTTGAACTAGACCGTGGTAACTTAACAATTTGGGAAGGTGACTATCCAAGCTTTCTAGAAAACAAACAGCACTTGCTTGAAGTGGAAGAAAAGCATAATGCTGAGTTTGATAAGAAGTTGGCTCAGGAAGAAGTTTGGATCCGACAAGGTATTAAAGCACGCCGCACTCGTAATGAGGGGCGAGTACGCGCACTTGAATCACTACGCAAAGAGCGCGCTCAGCGTCGTGAACGTATGGGCACCGCAAATATCACGCTAGATAAAGCCTCTAGCTCAGGTAAATTGGTGGCAGAGCTAGATAACGTCAGTTATGGCTGGGGTAATAGACCTATAATTAGAAATTTCACCACATCTGTAATGCGTGGTGATCGCATCGGTCTTTTAGGCCGTAACGGTGCGGGTAAAAGTACCTTATTAAAACTGTTGCTTGGCCAATTAGCACCACAGTCAGGCGACTTGAAAATGGGGTCTAAGCTTGAGGTTGCCTATTTTGACCAACTACGGGCGCAGCTTGAGCCTGAGCGTACCGTGATGGAAAACGTCGCCGAAGGACAGACGAGCATTACCATTGGTGGCCGTGATAAACACATCATGAGCTACTTAAGTGACTTTCTATTCTCCCCTGAGCGCGCCCGTACTCCTGTAAAAGCGCTATCAGGTGGTGAGTGCAACCGCTTATTACTGGCTAAACTGTTCACCAAGCCCGCCAATATGCTGGTACTAGATGAGCCAACAAACGACTTGGATGTGGAAACGTTGGAGCTTCTAGAAGAGTTGTTGGCAAACTTTGATGGCACGGTGCTTTTAGTTAGTCACGACCGAGCCTTCATGGATAACGTGGTAACCAGTGTCTTTGCCTTTGAAGGAGACGGTATTGTTAAGGAATATGTAGGAGGTTATAGCGATTGGGTTCGGCAGGGTGGGCGCTTTCCGCCTGAGGCTTCTGCTCAGCAAGAAGCTGAAGATGAACTGGCTGCGGCGCCTAAGGCAGAAATTAAGCCTGTCGATACAGCTGTACCTGAGGCAGAACCAAAGGTGCTGAAAAAGTTGAGCTACAAATTACAGCGCGAACTTGATCTGTTGCCTGCTGAAATTGAGCGCTTAGAAGCAGCCCTAGAAGATTTACATAAACTAACGGGCGACAGCCAGTTTTATCAGCAAGATCAAGATAAAGTGGCAAAAACTTTAGATCAACTTCAACAAACTGAAGCTGAGTTAGAGACCGTTATGGAGCGCTGGTTAGAACTAGAGGCGATGCAACAAGGCTAAGTTGTCACTTAAACTAAAAAGGCTACGCCCAACAACGGTGAGAAGGTGCGCTGTTGTTGGGCTCTTTTTGAAAAATCAGTCTTCTTTTTGGATGCGTACTGCGAGAACATCGCATTTGGCGCCATGCAAAACTCCCGTTGAGGTTGAACCCAGTAGAAGTGATAAGCCATGACGGCCGTGGCTACCTACAACGATAAGATCAACACCTTGTTCCTTGGCTATGCGGTGAATTTCGCTATCAGGTAAGCCCACCAAAATATGTTGGCGCTCCTGAGGTATATTGAGCGGTGCTGCTAGATCTGCAATTTTAGCGCGGGCGTGTTGATCAAGCTGATCTTGGATTGAGGTTAAATCCATAGGTATATCACCACCGTAGGCAAATCCTAGCGGCTCCAGTGCATGAATTAAGCTTATTTTAGCGCCATTGCGCTCGGCAATACCTTGTCCTTTCTCGATAACTTGATGAGACTCTTCGGTTAGGTCAACGGCAATTAAAACGTGCTGATACTTAGACATTAGTGTTTCCTCATGTTTAAAAATCCATATCTGACTGTACTTTATCTTGAGTCTATCGATTAGTATAGCGCGTTACTTCAATAGGAATTTTAACCATGAGCACAAATTGGCTAATTATATTAGTGATAGTGGCCGCAGTGATTAGCCCCATTTTTTGGTTAATGCCTTCTCCACGGCAGCGCTACCAAATGGAACTGCGCAAGCAGGCGATGCATGCAGGCTTGAAGGTGAGAATTGAGAAACTCAAACTGAATGGGCAAGAGTACTCAGCAGTGGCTTATCGCTGGATGCGAGAAGATAAAAAAAACGTTTATCGTTTTAAGGTTGCCAGAACGGCACGTTTAGAAAAAGAAGAGATTGGCATTTACGGGGATCCTTTCATTGAGGGTTGGCATTGGTTAGAAGAGCCTATGCCAATCGCTGATGCAGCGACCTTAGCGAAACTAGAGGAGATGTTAAAAGCATTACCAGCAGATACCATGATCCTAGAAGGTGGCACTGCAACTTTAACGCTTTGGTGGCATGAGAATGGCTCGCCAGAGGACGTTCAAAAGCTGGCGGAATTGTTTGCCCAGTCTCCTGTTTAAACAGACCATAAAAGAGCCATACCAGTATTTGAACTCTCTGGTATGGCTTACTCGAAATTAGACCGCCAAATAGGTTATTGAGCCGCAGCTACAAAGGCAATTTCAACCAAATAAGCTGGGTCGGCTAGCTCTACTTTTAAGCAAGCTCGGCTTGGTGCACAACCTTCTGGTAACCATGCGTCCCATGCACTGTTCAGTGCGGCTAAGTTGGAAAAGTCCGTTAGGTAAATTGTTGCAGATAATAGACGTGACTTGTCGCTACCAAAAGTAGCCAGCGAAGCTTCAGCTTGAGCGAAAATTTGGGCAACCTGCCCTGCTATATCCGTATTGGTATCTTCTGGTACTTCAACAAAGTGTGCAATACCGTTAAAAATAGTGGCATCTGACCACCGAGGCGTTGGGTTAATGCGTTGAATTGTCATAACTCTACCTTCGTGAAATTAAAGCAATATAATACCGAAATTTTCTGATTACTGGTGAGTTTTACTGCCTAAAAATAGAACTGCAGTATTAATGATATCGACCATAAAGGTCGTCAAAGCGCATAATCTAGGCTCTTGAAATAAGTGCTTACTGATCCTTTAGCTAAAAACTTAAGGTTGCTTGACGCATTAAAACTGTAAGAAAATACAGTAACAAGCAAAAACTCTGCATTAAGCCGTTCTTTTGCTGTTATTGATCCTCTAGAGCTTATCTTCTCATGCAGCAAGGTTTTTTACTGACCCGACACAGCCGCGATATCGGCAATCAAACCGAAATTACGCTTTGGCTCGCCACACCAGAAGGGCCGGTTCAGCTGAATATTCAGGGTGAGCGTCCGCTGCTATTTGTCGATCAAGTGGATCTACCACGGGTGCAAGTTGCCTTGACTGAACTGGCCGGCCAGTATGAGCTGCGCACCCTTAACCTAAAGTCCTTTCAGCACCGTCCTGTGGCGGCGCTATACCTGCCGACATTACGCAGCTTTCATCACGCGGTGGACTGTCTAAACCGACATCAGATCACGCTGTTAGAACATGACTTTCGGTTAGATGATCGCTACTTAATGGAGCGTTGGATTCGAGGGGGGATTCGTTTTCAAGGAGAGCGACAGGTAAAAAAAGACCATGTACAACTCAACAACCCGCAGCTACGAGCCGCTGAAGTGACGCCTCAACTCAAGGTGATCTCTTTGGACTTGGAATGCTCTGAGCAGGGTGAACTTTACTCCATCGCTTTTTACGGAGAATCGGTTGCGCGGGTATTAATGATTGGTGATGCCTCTCTTTGGCAAACACCGCCGACAGACTCGCTCGCACCTGACCAAGAGCTGATCTGGGTGACAGATGAGCTGGATTTACTGTTGGCACTGCAAAACAGCATGGCCGAATTTGATCCTGATATTCTCATCGGCTGGAATGTGGTGAACTTTGATTTCAGGCTTTTGATCGAGCGCGCTCAGCGTTATGGTTTGCGTTTAAAACTCGGACGGGGCGGCGGTTACGCCTCTTGGCGGGCCTCTCGGGAAGAGAATAATACGGGTTTTATCAGTTTACCTGGGCGTGTGGTGGTTGATGGTATTGCAGCACTGAAAACCGCCACCTATCAGTTTGCCAGTTTTAGCTTAGAGTTTGTGGCACAAACCCTATTAAACCGAGGCAAGTTAACGGAATCAGCAGAGAATCGCTTGGCTGCCATCACCTATGATTTTCAACATCGAAAACACACACTGGCCGCTTATAATCTTGAAGATTGCCGATTGGTGTGGGACATCTTCCAAAAAACTAAACTGTTAGAGTTTTTGGTTTTGCGCTCACAGCTCACAGGGTTAGAGTTGGACAGAAGCGGTGGCTCAGTGGCGGCCTTCACCAATCTGTATTTACCAAAACTGCATCGGGCTGGTTATATTGCGCCCAATTTACCAGAGGGAGGCGGTTTGGCCAGCCCCGGTGGTTATGTTATGGACTCTGTTCCAGGGTTGTATGACAACGTTATTGTTTTAGATTTCAAAAGCCTATACCCCGCCATTATTCGCACTTTTAAAATTGATCCAATGGGTTTAATAGAGGGCGCTCTACAACCTGAGCAAGCCATACCGGGGTATAAAGGGGCGTTTTTCTCTCGGGATAAACACTTTTTGCCCGACATTATCACCGCGTTATGGCAGCAGCGCGATGAAGCAAAAAAAGCCAAGGATCTCGTTCGGTCACAAGCCTTAAAAATTCTAATGAACTCGTTTTATGGGGTTTTAGGCTCTGGCGGTTGTCGGTTTTACGACACCAAATTGGCCAGTTCTATTACATTGCGTGGGCATCATATTCTTAAACAAACCACCGAATGGCTTGAGGCTAAAGGACTGAAAGTGATTTATGGTGATACCGATTCTTTGTTTGTCTTGCTGAATGATAAGCTGAACCATCAAGAGGCTGATCAGATCGGTCGAACACTGGTTGAAGAGATCAACGCCTGTTGGGCAGATCAACTCAAGACTCAATACGGTTTAGCATCCTATTTAGAGCTGGAGTATGAGACGCACTACAGCCGCTTCTTTATGCCCACCATTCGAGGCAGTGAAACAGGCAGCAAAAAGCGTTATGCGGGTTTAATCGTTCAGCAAGGTCAAGAACAGTTGGTATTTAAAGGGCTGGAATCGATCCGTTCTGATTGGACAGATTTGGCTAAAACCTTACAACAAGCACTCTATTTACAGATTTTTCACAATGAAAACCCCAGTGCATTAATTCTGAATACCCTCGCAGAACTGCGTGCAGGCCAACGGGATCATCAATTGGTGTACAGTAAACGATTGCGACGTCCCTTAAGTGCCTACGTGAAAAATAGTCCCCCGCACGTTAGAGCCGCCCGCCGAGCTGACGACATCAACCTAAAGAAAGGTAAACGTCTTCAATATCAACACAAGGGGCAAGTGGCTTATTTGATGACCATCAATGGCCCTGAAGTGGTGGAGTACCACAGTAGTCCTATCGACTACGAACACTATGTTGAAAAACAGATCATTCCCATTGTCGATGCAATATTACCTTTGATGGGGCTGTCATTTCGTGCGATCACAGATCATCAAATAGCGTTGTTTTGATGGAACTTTGCTTTTTAACATCATGAAATGGCACACCTAAACACCCCCACGGGCGTGGGGAAGACTTACTCTCTGTCAGTTTGAAATTTTACTGTCAGGAAACACCCCCACGGGCGTGGGGAAGACTGTGAAGATGGCACGCTTGAAAGTGCGTTTGAAGAAACACCCCCACGGGCGTGGGGAAGACCTGATTCGGCAGTTGCTCAAGCGATCGGTAGCAGAAACACCCCCACGGGCGTGGGGAAGACTTATCAGATATTTTACCTGCCAAGGCTGTAACAGAAACACCCCCACGGGCGTGGGGAAGACAATCACGCAATAGTTGACGAAGATCTTAGTGAGGAAACACCCCCACGGGCGTGGGGAAGACGCCAGCAGGATTTGCACTGCATCAACAGCATTGGAAACACCCCCACGGGCGTGGGGAAGACCGCCTGAGCCTGCCATCTGTGGCATTTGCGGCAGAAACACCCCCACGGGCGTGGGGAAGACGAAATGCAATACTACTAAAACTTACTTTTAGTGGAAACACCCCCACGGGCGTGGGGAAGACTATAAGCCAAAACAGACTTAAAGGTATCGGGGAGAAACACCCCCACGGGCGTGGGGAAGACTTTTTTATATGACTTCTGGTCAGAGTATTAATAGAAACACCCCCACGGGCGTGGGGAAGACTTCTATCGCTAGCGTTATCGCGGCGGCGGGTGAGAAACACCCCCACGGGCGTGGGGAAGACCACGGGTACGCAGGCCATCTCAACGGTGACAGGGAAACACCCCCACGGGCGTGGGGAAGACTCTTTAAATTTTCCAAAAAATTCAAGCAGCATAGAAACACCCCCACGGGCGTGGGGAAGACCTTAAAATCAACCTTCATGGGGCATTGCCCATAGAAACACCCCCACGGGCGTGGGGAAGACCGAAGAAGAGTACGGAATACAGGATGTATGAAGGAAACACCCCCACGGGCGTGGGGAAGACGCCATTATCAAACACGAAAACGGCCTAAATCCGGAAACACCCCCACGGGCGTGGGGAAGACAAGACTTCGAGACGATTAGAATAGCCCCAGAAGGAAACACCCCCACGGGCGTGGGGAAGACGCGAGCAGCGTCCAAAAAATCTTTTTATCAATGGAAACACCCCCACGGGCGTGGGGAAGACCCGAAAAGTGTGTTATCAGTATCATGTTCTTTAGAAACACCCCCACGGGCGTGGGGAAGACCCGAAAAGTGTGTTATCAGTATCATGTTCTTTAGAAACACCCCCACGGGCGTGGGGAAGACCATCTGTAGAAAGTCGCCTGGTCGGTTTGTCTGGAAACACCCCCACGGGCGTGGGGAAGACCTTTTTGTGTCCGCAGCGGTTGCCCATTCCTGAGAAACACCCCCCACGGGCGTGGGGAAGACTTAACGAGTCGCTGTCAGGTACTGTCGGTACAAGAAACACCCCCACGGGCGTGGGGAAGACACATCGTCAAGTAACTGGAGCGGTTACGATACAGAAACACCCCCACGGGCGTGGGGAAGACCGGACTTGAATATCAAGGTGGCGCTGGTTGACGGAAACACCCCCACGGGCGTGGGGAAGACGCCAGCGTTAGCCATGCTTTCCATGCCAGTTCAGAAACACCCCCACGGGCGTGGGGAAGACGCCACCCCATGCCGCCATTTCTGCGGCTGCCTGGAAACACCCCCACGGGCGTGGGGAAGACAATAATCTAAACACCATCATGCTAACAGTTGTAGAAACACCCCCACGGGCGTGGGGAAGACCAGCCGAACCAACCCCGCGTGGTGCTCGCTGAAGAAACACCCCCACGGGCGTGGGGAAGACCTAGCAAGACACGTACGCTTGTCAGTAAAGAGGGAAACACCCCCACGGGCGTGGGGAAGACCTTTGCGTGCGCTCAAAGCGACCAGTGCTGAGAGAAACACCCCCACGGGCGTGGGGAAGACTGTGCGCCTGCAACCCGTATCAGCACTAGCGAAGAAACACCCCCACGGGCGTGGGGAAGACAGAAGATCGCTAATGCGTTGCAAAGCTTGATGAGAAACACCCCCACGGGCGTGGGGAAGACCTGAGCACTGAATGAAAAAAGACCCAGATAATAGAAACACCCCCACGGGCGTGGGGAAGACTGCGGCGCGATCTAAAATAGCGCGCACCTTTCAGAAACACCCCCACGGGCGTGGGGAAGACTTTGGATTCTCAGTCACTCGTCTTTCTTCACCGGAAACACCCCCACGGGCGTGGGGAAGACTCAGC